>CAWETK010000014.1:0-140782 GCA_963811905.1 uncultured Ignavibacteria bacterium | reverse complement strand
AGTACCTCAAAATAGTCATATTTGGGGTGATTTGGAAAAGGATTATGATGCAGTTAGAATAAAGTATACTCTTTTTTCCAAAAGTCATTTGATTCCTTCCCATATCAAAAATAATTAACAATTATTTATACCAGTTTTCCAAAATTAAATCTTCTGTGAGTATTAATAAGTTCTAAAGGCCATTTGTGAATTAAATTTTTAGAGGGAATTATGAAAATTTTCACATTTTTAGTATTTCTTATATTAGTCCCAACATTATCCAAAGCCCAAACTTATACCATTACAAATGTATCCTGGACAAATCAGGTAGATGATGATGAGGATGGATATACCCAAGCCCGCTTGATGAATATTACTGTAAACGCCAGTGCCAATACGTCTGCTATTTTTGAAACTAGAGCATGGCCAGATGGTCAAGCTGAAGCTTTATATGGGAATACAACAAACTTTGCCGTTTTAGCTGGGATATATACTTATACTGTCCCCATTGGTTATGGCAGCAATATAGGTGGAGAGTTGGATCATGGCACATACGATTTTAGAGTTTTGTTGAGAACGGGAATTAATGGAACAATCCTTGCCCAAAGAGGCCCAAGTGACGATACCGATCTAAATAACGAAAATTTTGAAACAAGAGTTCAGGATGAATATGTGACAGTCATTTATCCTAATGGCGGCGAATCATTTACAATAGGACAACAAATTCAGATTCAATGGAATATATCGCTTGGAGTAGAATTATCATTTGTTTATATATCAAGAAATGGAGGTAGTTCGTTTGAATTGATTGGGGGAAATTCTGGGACCTCGCTTAATTGGACCGTTACAGGCCCAGGATCAAATACTTGCAAAATTCGGGTTCTTGGAAGAGATATTGCAGGTACTTTTTCAATTAATGATTTAAGTGATGCAAATTTTTCTATATCGGACAATTGTTCGCTAAGTCAAACTAATAATATACCTAATCCAGTATCTGCGGCCGGGGGTAATTATAATATTAATGTAAATTTATCTGGATCCTGTACGTGGAGTATAACAGATAATGCCAGTTGGATAACGTGTTCGCCTATCAGCGGAGGTAACGGAACAACACAGGTAGGAGTTTCTATTTCAGCAAATTCAGGTAGTCAACGGTCGGGAACAATTACAATCACTTCTGCTGGTGCTACCGGCTCCCCAATTACAATAAATGTAACTCAAAGTGCTGTACCCTGCAATTTGACCCAAACCAATACTATCCCTAACCCAGTTTCAGCGACTGGAGGAAATTATAATATAAGTGTAAGTTTATCAGGATCCTGCACCTGGAATATAACAGATGATGCTAATTGGATAACGTGTTCACCTATCAGCGGTGGCAACGGAACAACACAGGTAGGAGTTTCTATTTCTGCAAACTCAGGGGGCCAAAGAACGGGAACACTTACTATAACTTCCGCTGGTGCTACCGGCTCCCCAATTACAATAAATGTAACTCAAAGTGCTGTACCCTGCAATTTAACCCAAACCAATACTATCCCTAACCCAGTTTCAGCGACTGGAGGAAATTATAATATAAGTGTAAGTTTATCAGGATCCTGCACCTGGAATATAACAGATGATGCTAATTGGATAACGTGTTCGCCTATCAGCGGAGGTAACGGAACAACACAGGTAGGAGTTTCTATTTCAGCAAATTCAGGTAGTCAACGGTCGGGAACAATTACAATCACTTCTGCTGGTGCTACCGGCTCCCCAATAACAATAAATGTAACTCAGAGTGCTGCAACTCAATCTTGTAATTTGACGCAGACAAATAATATTCCTGATCCTGTTTTATCAGAGGGTGGTTCTTTTTCTTCTCAGGTCACTCTTTCGGGAACTACTTGTAATGATTGGGTAGCCAATTCTTCTGTCGGTTGGATTACTCTTAATCCTTCGACTGGGGGAAATGGGTTAACAAATATGAGTATCAATGTTGCCCAGAATACGGGTTCTGAAAGAACTGGAACAATTACGATAACGTCTGCAGGGGCAACAGGTTCGCCAATTTCCATCACGGTTAATCAAAACTCTTTTGTTTGTGCACCAGGTTGGATACCTGTACAGAATCAACAATATACAATGAACATGATAGCTCAATTAAATTTTCCTGAAGGGTTAAGTACAAACATAAATGATGTTGTTGGCGCTTTTGTAGGTTCTGAATGTCGTGGTATGGCTTCTCCGACAACTGATGAGGGCAGAATATACTTAAGTATTTCATCCAATCAAGCATCAGGAGAATTGGTAAACTTCAAAGCTTGGCGAGCAAGTACTTGCGAAGAGTTGCCGGTATTAGAAACTATTGTATTTCAGGATAATCAAATAATTGGAACATATTCTGAACCATTTCAATTTACAGCGGGGTTAAGTACATTAAACCTAACATTTAATCCACTATATACCTGGTTCTCTGTAAATGTCAACCCAGGCAATATGGGATTGAGTACATTATTCACAAATCCTCCGGCAAACACCAAAATAATTGGTCAGACAAGCTTTGCAATCTGGACAGGAACTGCCTGGCAAGGGAGTTTGACACAGATAGATCCTAAAAAAGGTTATGTTATGTATGTTGAACAGCCTTATAATGTTTCAATTTCAGGAACAGCAATCGAGCCCGTGACGAATCCAATTTCATTGGGAACGGGCTGGAATTGGATTGGCTATCTGCCTCAACTGAGTTTACCCATTGGTATCGCATTGCAAAATACCGTCCCAAATTGGGTCAATAACGAATTTATTAAAAACCAAACCCAATTTGCTGTATATAGTAATAATAACTGGGCAGGTTCATTAACAACCCTCTACCCAGGATCCGGTTATAAGGTTCAGGTAACATCGCCAAAAGTGCTGACATATCCAGGTAATAGTGATAATTTTAATAAACCTCTTGAGAACTCAGTCTTGAATAAAAAAATGATTCGCCTCCAAACTGGGTTCCTGTTCCAAACATGCAGTACAGTATGAATGTGATAGCAAAGTTAGAGTTAGCACCAGGCATTTTTTCCGGTAATAGTAATGATATCATAGGTGCTTTCTGGATCGATACTGTTACAAATACTGAAGAATGTAGAGGTATAGCAAGTCCAGATACAAGTTCCGAACTTATTTTCTTATCAATTGGCTCGAATTCTGCATCAGGCGAAGTTATTTTTATGAAAGCATATAGAAGCGATTGTGACTCATCTACAACATTACCTAATACTTTCCATTTCCAGGATAACAGGTTTATTGGGATACCTGATCCATATATCTTTTATGGAGATTCGATTTGTATAACCCCTGTTGAGCTTTTATCATTTGATGCAAAGATTTCGGGGTTTAAAATAAAAATAAATTGGGTCACAGCAACAGAGCTTAATAATCGGGGCTTTGAAGTAGAAAAATCAGTTGATAACAATAACTGGATGGACTTAGGTTTTATTCAAGGCAAAGGGACAACAACTGAAAAAACCTATTACTCTTATATGGATGATGATGTTATCAACGGGATGAATTATTATAGGTTAAAGCAAATTGATTTCGATGGATCAATAAATTATTCTCCAACCGTATCGATCAGTTATGAGCAGCCGAATGGGTTTATTTTATCCCAAAACTACCCAAACCCTTTTAATCCTACCTGTACCATTCATTATGCATTACCTAGAGAGGCATACGTAACACTAAATATTTATAACGTGTTAGGTACAAAGCTCAAAGAATTAATCAACGAGAAGAAATCTGCAGGCGATTATTCAATTGAATTTAATTCTGAGAATTTGCCAAGCGGAATATATTTCTACAGATTGCAAACGGATAATTTTACGGATACAAAAAAAATGATTCTTCTCAAGTAATTCGCCAAAAGATCAGTTGTATTAATCATTCCTGCCCCGATGGTGCCGGTACCATCGGGGTTTTTTATCATAAGGGTGCGCTTTCCTGATGAAAAAAGAAGATTATAAAGGCAGGTTAATAATAAAAAAAACTTCTTGGACACAAAATGGACACTACCCCCTGAAATCCTTTGAATTTGAGTAATAAAAGCATAGTGCGGAGAATCCCTGTCTCTCCGCAAACTAAAAATACCCCGTCAAATGACGGGGATTTTTTTATTTACGAAGCGTCAAAAACTTTTTTTTTGTAAACGAAGTAAACAAAAAAAGACCTGGGAGCGATAAGCGACCAGGGTATTTTTAGTTTAACGGTTCCCCCTTTGGGATCATCGAAGAGGTTAGAGGGTGAGAAGGTTAGAAGATGAGAAGATAAGAAGAAAGAAGATGAGAAGGTAGAAGAGAGAAAGGCGAGAACACTGTGTTCGAAAAACTCGATGAGCACAATCCGGTTGCCCTCTACTTATATCAGCAGCAAGCTTTGACCGCGCAAAATGCTTCAACTCAGCTATTCATTGAACATCTCGCAGCTCAGGTCTCCCGACCTGAGACTTCAGTTCAGAGAGACTAGGGACTGAGGGAAGGAGGGAATGGGAAGGTAAGAAGATAAGAAGATAAGAAGATGAGAAGATAAGAAGGTTAAGAAGGTAAGAAGGTAAGAAGGTAAGAAGATGAGAAGGTGGTGATTGAGATTTTCATTCGATTGTCATTCAGCAATCATTTGATAGTCATCCTGGTTAATATTCAATCATCACTAAAGACCCTCTTCGCTTATGAGATAGGCAAGTACTGCAATTGCTGCGGATCCGAGTTCCAGTTCCCTCGGGTTTACTGCTTCAAGAACATCATTATCCGAGTGGTGGAAATTAAAGTAGCGCTGGCCGTCGGGATTGTAACCTATAAGAGCCTCTGCATTTTTTATATCATTTATATCTGCTCCGCCCCCGCCCCGCTCAACTTTTTCAATTTCACACATTTTTAATACAGGCAGCCATCCTTTTAATTTTGCAATTACTGAAGAATCGGCAGATACCGAAAATCCGCGGGGAGTAAATCCTCCGGCATCACTCTCTATAGCTGCTATATGTTTTTCATTTGCAGTATCTGCGTAACCACCGTATGCCTCTGCACCTCTTGAACCGTTCTCTTCATTTATAAAAAGTACACAGCGGATTGTTCTTTTGGGTTTCAGATTAAGGCGCTTGAGTAAATCGAGCACTTCTATCGACTGCATGCAGCCGGCGCCGTTATCCTGAGCACCAGTACCTTTATCCCAGCTGTCAATATGTCCCCCGACTACTATTACTTCATCGGGGAATTCGGATCCTTTGATTTCTCCAATCACGTTATATGACTGAGCATCGGGTAGAGTACTGCAGCTAAGTTTTAGTCTTAATTTTAATCCCGGATTTTCTTTCAGGGCATTGCTCAGAAAGTCCGAATCCTTGCAGCCTGCAGCTGTCCCCGGTATTTTGGGAATAGTGTCGTTATAATACATGACTCCTGTGTGAGGCACGTTATCAAATTTTGTCGTTATCGATCTTATGATCACTGCAGCAGCTCCATACTGTGCAGCTTTAACTGCCCCGAGGACCCTCTTGCCGACAGCTCTGCCGTAAGCTTGAAAAGTTCTGACAAGGCTTTCGTCCATTGGTTCATTTATAAAGACTATTTTTCCTTTTACTCTTTCCCTGACAGAATCAATTTCATTCAGGTTTTTTACTTCAAAAACAGGAGCAGTAATCCCGTTCCTGCCTGTTCCGATGCTTCCCCCGAGAGCGCATATATTTATCTTCCTGCCCGAATATTTCCCGTCTGCAATAACTGCTTCTTCAACGTTTCCTCTTACCCAGTGCGGTACCATAACAGGCTGCAGCCATATATTTTCAAAACCCAGTTCTCTCATTTTGTTTTCAGACCAGCGAATTGCTTTTATGGAGTTTACCGATCCGCTCAGCCTTGGTCCTATTGCGCATAGATCATTCAGCATAGAATAAGCTTTGCGGTTTTCTAAAGCAGAGCTTACAATCCTGCCTGCGGCTTCCCTGTAGGAATTCAATTTATCTGCAGGAGTGTTTTTAGTTTGTGTGTAGTTAAGTACGTTTAAGAATAGAATGAATAGAAGAAGCAAGCCGGAGGTTTTCAATTCAGTACCCTGAGAATTTATAAATACCAAAATATTCTATACAATAATACACAAAGTTTATAAAAATATCGTAGATTGACTTTATCATTTTACGGGGATTTAAATGAAGAAAATTTTACTTCTGGTTATTATATCACTGAGTGTGTACTTTCCGGTAAATGCACAGGACCTGCCGCATAAGATGACGGAAGGGGAACAGAAATTATGGATGAATTATAACCCTCCGGTCAATCCTTTATTTACCTATCCTCCCTCAGGACCCATAAGGACAATGGCAGAATGGGAGGAACTCCAGGGAATAATGATAACATGGACATCATATCCTGTTATACTTAGTCAGATTGTTGACTATGCACAGGAAGAAGGACTTGTGTACATTGTCTGCAGCGATTCCAACTCGGTGAAAAGCTATCTTACTTCAAACGGAATTCCCCTGATAAACCTTAAATTTCTTCTTACAGGCTTCAACTCTATCTGGTGCAGAGATTATGGCCCCTGGACTATCTATAAGGCGGATGCCGACAGTATGAAAATTGTTGACTGGATCTATAACAGACCCAGACCGCTTGATGATATAATCCCTGAGTTCTTTGCTGATTATATAAATGTTCCAATTCATCAGACTACGGCGGCTCCATACAACCTGATCGCAACAGGCGGAAATTTTATGACTGACGGACATGGAACAGGATTCTCGAGCAACCTGATACTTGACGAAAATCCTTCAAAAACAGAAGCACAAATAGATACTATAATGAAGCTATATATGGGGCTTAACCGGTATATTAAAATGACCGATCTTCCATACGATGGTATTCACCATATAGATATGCATATGAAACTGCTGGATGAAGAAACACTTCTTGTTGGGCAGTATCCTGAGGGAGTTGCTGATGGTCCTCAGATTGAAGCCAACCTTCAATATATACTCAACAACTTCCAGACTTGTTACGGCAGAGAATTTAAAGTAGTCAGAATCCCGATGCCGCCCGATGCAAACGGACATTATCCTGACCAGGGCGGAATTTACCGGACGTATACAAACTCGGTAATCGTAAACAAAACAGTTATCATTCCTGCATACGAATATCAGTACGATACAACTGCTTTCAGGATATACAGGGAAGCAATGCCCGGTTATAATATTGTCGGAATAAATTCAAATTCAATTATTCCTTCACTTGGAGCAATTCATTGTATAACAAAGGAGATAGGTGTCTTTAACCCGGTATGGATCTCTCATCCGAAAATTGACGGAGTAGTGTCTTATTCCGGTCCTTATGAAATTGATGCCGGTATAAAAAGTGCAGCGGGGATATCGGGTGCTGTCGTATATTGGACAACCGATACATCGGCAGGATATAGTTCCATCCCAATGCAGGAAGTTTCGCCTGATTCATTTATTGCATTTATTCCCGCTCAGTCAAACGGTACAGAAATATTTTATTTTATAAATGCTGCATCCAATGACGGAAGAATAACCAGTAAACCTCTAACGGCTCCCGCCGGATTTTACCAGTTTGAAGTTGATGCCCCTGTTCCCGTGGAGCTTATTTCTTTCAATACGGCGATCCGCAGCAATAGCGTAATAATTGAATGGAGTACAGCATCCGAAATTAACTGCCGTGGTTATCAGATTCAGAGAACTTCAGATGCAGGCGGATTTACTACCCTCGGTTTTGTGAAAGGGAAGGGCAACACCTCTGAAAAAAGTGATTATTCATTTACAGATAAAAACCTGTCTCCGGGTAATTACTGTTACAGACTGACACAGTCAGACTTTGACGGGACAGAAAAGACACTCGGAACTAAAACAGATATTATTATAGGTCCTGCGGATTTTATCCTGGAACAGAACTATCCGAATCCTTTCAATCCTTCAACAAATATTACATATAGTATTCCGTCTCCTTCCCTTGTTTCCCTGGAAATCTATGATGCTCTCGGAAGACATATTAAAACACTTCTAAACGAAACAAAAGAACCCGGCAGATATTCTGTTACCTGGAATGGCAGAAACAGCGTAAACGAAAAAGCAGGATCAGGAATATATTTCTGCAGGATGAAGGCAGGAAATTACACCGGGTTACGCAAGATGATTCTTCTCAAATAAAATTCTCCCGCTCCTTTCAGAATTATCCCGGTAGAGATTATACCGGGATTTTTTTTGTACCCTCTAAAAGAAGGAACGTCTTATCTACGGTTCATATACTTTCCACATACGTCTCACATACGTCTCAGATACATCTCACATACGTCCCACATATGTCTTTCATACGTCCCTTATCCGGCAATAATAGAATCTGGAATCAAAAGCGAGACCACTCAATTGAAAAAAAATCAATTCAGTTTTAACTACTCCCTTCTTCCGACTGTTATTGTTATATTTTATATATGCATCCTGATGCGAAAAGATATATTAGCCGGTTAAAGCTTGAATCCCACCCTGAAGGTGGATATTTCAGAGAGATTTACCGCTCGGGTGAAATAATTCTTCCTGAAGGTTTACCTGAAAGATTCAGGAAAGGGAGGGTAGTTTCAACTTCAATTTACTTTCTGCTTGAGGGTAACCAGGTATCTAAATTTCACAGGATCAAATCAGATGAGATCTGGCATTTCTATGACGGCTGCGGTGTAAGAATCTACGTAATAGATGGTTCGGGCAGCCTTAGTGAGCATAAACTCGGCAAAAATATTGATAAAGGGGAGGAACTGCAGGTAGTAATAAAAAACAATCAATGGTTTGCCGCTGAACTTCCTGATCAATCATCGTTTTGCCTTGTCGGCTGCACCGTGTCTCCCGGCTTCGATTTCGAGGACTTCGAAATGGGAGTAAGGAAAGATCTGATAAGGGAATTTCCGGAATACAGAGAGTTGGTGGAGAGATTTACTTAGGGAGTGAAGATGGATGATGGAGGATGAGAAGGTGAGAAGATAAGAAGATAAGAAGATAAGAGAAACAATTAGTAATCAATTCACTCAATTCGTTAAGTTCGGAATTCGCAAATTCATTAGATAATCAGCGATAAAAAATTACCTTAACTGAAATGTGTTAATACTATAGATTAAAACATCAAATTTTTAGTTGTTTTGATATGTACTTAATATTGAACTTCAGACCTATTTTATATAAATTTTTCGCTCGAAATTAAATAATTAATCCGGAGGATGTCTATCGAATATTTTTATACGGTAATTTTTTGAATTATTTCTTTCGGGTTCCACATTAAAAATAAGATTCCAAATCTGATTCGGGAGATACTTGGGGTCGCTGCCGCATCCGCAGTGATCTTTTATAGTTTAGTCAATCTCGGGTTTTCGCCGGAAAAGGCAAAGATAGATAAAGCCATCTGGATAAATGCCTTATTTGACTACTACCATAAAATGGCAGAATTATCTCCTGACCCTTCACAGGATTTACCCGGCGATAATAAGGAAGTCCTGCTTCAATCGTCAATTCCGGATAAATCAGAACAAAGAGTTGACTCAATACAGGTATTCGACCCCCGGTTAAAACCCCTGGAAAAGAAGACGGAGAGCTATGCTTCACTCGGCATGGGACAGGCAGACCTGTTTGCGGCTGTAACAGGATTCTTCCCGCCTGATTCCACCGGGAAAAGCGATTCCCTGAATACGGATTCACTTAAGGCAGACACAATCGGTGTTGCTGCTGATACTATCAAAGTGGATTCGATGGCACTTGATTCTACTGCCCGGCTCAAGTATTTCCATTACGAGAGAAGAGAACTTCCCTATGTAACTCTGCAGAAACAGAGAACCTCCCCGTTCTTTGCCCAGCCCACTGAAAGAAAAAGAACGGTCAGAATAGATTCAACGGGAAAGTTTGTTGTTATAGAAGAAAAGGTTGCCGGGGAAGAGACAAAGATACTTCTCAGAGTTCCGATTGAAGATTACATAGAAGCAAAACTTGCATTGCACGAACGGGAATTATGGGAAGATCTCGGCTATCAGTATGAACTGAAGTCGTCCAAGAAAGAATTAGGGGAATTAATAAAAAATATTACCGACTTTGAAATACCCCTCCCCAAGGTAGGTGTGCTGAGCATTTTCGGTGAACCGAAGATCAGTCTTAAGATCGGAGGTGCCGTAGATATACATGGCGCCTGGCGCAACGAAAATACTCAGGGAGTAACAGCTTCACGATATGGGAACACGAGGAATGAGCCCGACTTCAAACAGCAGGTACAGATTACAGTTGCAGGAACCATAGGAGATAAACTTCATATTAATGCCGACTGGAATACAGAAAGAACTTTCCAGTATGAAAATCAGCTTAAGATTAAATATGAGGGATATGAAGATGAGATAATTCAGAGTATTGAAGCCGGAAACGTTTCACTGCAAACCTCTCCGCTTGTCGGAGGAAGTGAGGCTCTCTTCGGGTTAAAAGCAAATCTCAAATTAGGGCCGCTGTCTCTTACTACACTCGCCAGTCAGAAGAAAGGTGAGACTGAAGAAGTTTCTGTAAACAGCGGAACAACTTCACAGGAGTTCAACCTGAGAGCATACGATTATTCCACTAATCACTACTTCCTTGATACGGTCTATGCAAGTGAGGCTCCCGATTACCATTTTTTCAATGACTATTACGGCAAGGCCACTCCCTTTGTGCACCAGGAATACAATGTAGTAAATATTGAAGTATGGAAATCGGTAAACGTGGTTACCTTCGACAGGACGAAGCAGAGAAGAGGAAATGCCTATATCAACCTGCCCCTCGCCGGTGCTGACGGGAAATACGGACAGGAATACAGCCGGGACACAACCGGAATACCGGGAAAACTTGAGACCGGATGGTTTGAGCTGCTGCAGCAGGATGTAGATTATGTACTTCATCCGGAAACCGGTTACATCACATTTAAAACTAATCTTCAGGATGAAGATATCATTGGCGTAGCATACCAGGTGCAGACCGGAGGAGTATTCGGAGAATTTCTCAGCAGTATAAATGTTGCTGATACCTCGACCAATATTGTTTTAAAACTTGTGAAGCCAAAGAACCTTCAGCCGCAGTACAAAGAAGCATGGATGCTCCAATTGAAGAATATTTACCCTCTCGGCGGAAGAAATATCAAAGAAGAAGGATTTGAATTTAATATAGAATATGAGAAAGAGGGACAGGAACCGGTTACAGATCTCGCAACGCCTTCCGGAACAGTGCGGCTTCTTACGGCATTCGGACTTGACCTGCTGGATGCGAGCAAGAATGCGAACCCGGATAACAAGTTTGATTTCCGTTCCAACCTTACGATTTTCCCTGAAACAGGCGAAATAATATTTCCGACTCTTAAACCTTTCGGTGCCGATCTTCCCCAGAATATACCGGATTCTCTTAAGTACAACCAGGTATATGATACAACAAAAACTTTCGCACAGCAGAACAAGGTTAAGGATAAGTGGCTGCTCACAGGCAAATATTCGGGCGAGGCTTCGTCGGTTTACCAGCTCGGATTCAATATAGTCGAGAACTCCGTGAGGGTTCTATTAAACGGAAGGGAATTAACACCCGGGACGGATTATATTGTGGATTACAATATCGGTCAGCTAACCATCAGGAATGATGCAGCCCTTGTGCCCGGTGCAGATCTGAAAATAACATACGAGAAGAACGATCTTTTCCAGCTGGCGTCTAAAACTCTTCTCGGAGCAAGAGGCTTGTTCGATTTTTCAGATAAAACCCAGCTGGGTTTTTCGATTCTGAACCTTAATCAGCAGACATTGAGTGATAAAGTAAGGATAGGTGAGGAGCCGCTGAGCAATACAATTTATGGAGTAGATGCAAAAACAGGTGTCGATCTTCCTATTGTCACAAAAGCACTTGATAATATAATATCCACACGCGAGATGTCTTCAGTAAACGTCAGCGGTGAATATGCCTATATTAATCCTGACCCAAATACGAAAAAGAGTACGATTGCTTCAGACCAGGGACAGAGTATAGCCTACATTGACGATTTTGAAGGAGCCAAAAGGATCATCCCGGTGGGTGTTTCTTATACTGCATGGAAAGATCCGAGTCCTCCTGATTCTCTTGAAGGTATTTCGGGATTAACACCGAAGCAGATGATGGATTATAAAGGAAAAAGTATCTGGTATACCGTTACGCCTTCGGATGTGAACGTAAAAGATATATGGCCCCTTAAGTCTGTTGCCAAAGCTGACCAGCAAGTGACTGTTATGGATTATGTTTTCCTCCCGTATACCCCGGGAACCTATAATCATACTCCCCAGCTGGGAAACAGGTCGCAGAACTGGGGCGGTATAATGAAGCAGCTTTCTTCAACGGCAAATAACCTTGTAGAGGAAAATATTGAATTTGTTGAATTCTGGGCCAAGATAGATAAAGGAACTCCGGCCGGAGCCAAAGTTTACCTTGATCTTGGAAGGATAAGTGAAGATGTAATCCCAAACAGGATTCTTAACACTGAGGATAAACCTCCGGAAAATGATCTGATCGACCAGGGTGAAGATGTCGGTCTCGATGGACTTACAGACGCCCAGGAAAGGGTTACCTTCAACAGCACCGAAAATGATCCCAGTGGTGATGATTTTTCTTTCACTAAAACAGGAAGCAGTGACTGGCGCGATTATTTTAATATAAACGGTACTGAGGGGAATGCTGTCTTAACTGATATCGGCAGGTTCCCTGATACGGAGGATTTGAATAAGAATGGCAATCTTGATCTTGCCAACAGTTATTTCAGATATGAAATCCCGCTTGATACGAACAGAGAAACAAACCGGTTCATTGCCGGCGGTGGTGATAATGGCGGGGCTGACGGTGTCGGCTGGTACCTTTACAGAGTTCCGTTAAGAGATTTTGCGAAAGAAGTTGGAAGTCCTTCACTTACTGATGTAGAATATATCAGGTTTCTTGTCTCCGGGGCCGATACAACTTTACATCTCCGTCTTACTGAATTTAACCTTACCGGAAGTCAATGGCAGAAAGTTCTTCCTGCAGATACTACGATGTCGATTTCAGTAATAAATATTGAAGACAACCCCGGGTATACCTCCCCTCCAGGTGTATTCCAGGAAAGGGACAGGACAAGACCTGATGAACAGATCTACCGCAATGAACAATCATTGGACCTCATAATAAAAGACCTTCGCGATGGTGAATCGAGACAGGCAGTCAAGTATTTATTCAGACCACTTGATGTGTTTAACTACAAACAGATGAAATTATTTATTCATGGCGACGAAAATGCAGGTCCGGGCTCTGTTTCAGATACTTCGGATGGAACATATGCTGCCCAGGTATATTTCAGGTTTGGCGGTGATACTAATAATTTTTACGAATACAGGCAGCCGGTAAGACCCGGATGGAATGAGATCTCAATAAATTTCAGTGAGTTGACTGCAATTAAACAGGCAAGAAATGATTCTTCTATAACTAAGCTGGTTCAAAAAGATGTTCCCGGGAAGCCTGGACATCTGTATGGAATCAAAGGTAATCCTACGCTGACCTCTGTGAAATTCTTAATGGTTGGTATATATAATCTTCCTGAAGCACCTCCGCAAATTGGGCCGGGTTCGACAGGTCCGAGGGGACTGCCTATAAAAATATCGGGAGAAGTATGGGTAAACGAACTCAGAGTGGTCGGAGCAGATGATTCTCCCGGATGGGCTTATAGTTTTTCATCTTCTGTAAAACTTGCCGATCTTATGACTGTGAATTTTAATATGAGTCAGACAAATCCCTATTTCCATAAGCTTTCCGATCGTTTCGGTTCGAGGGTAGAGTCAAAGAACTGGGGAATGTCTGCAGACGTGAATATCCTTAAATTACTTCCTTTCAGTCTTCCGGAAAGTAATCTCAGGATGAACTATTCACATACAGAAAGTGTAGGGAAACCTCTTTACCTCCCTGGAACAGATGTCAGGGTTGATGAAGCCGCCAGGCAGATAGAAGCTTTAAGACTGGATACGACCACCATTGCAACAAAAACACCCGAACAGATTATATCAGAATCACAGACGATAAATACTTCAGATTCATGGTCGGCCTCAAATATTAAAATCAAGGTGCCTACATCTTTATGGTATATCAGAGATACTTTTAATGCCTTATCGTTTGGATTCAATTATAATAAAACGTTCAGCCGGAGTCCCACAGTTTTATCCAATACAGGCTGGGTCTGGAATGCAACTCTAAGCTATGCACTAAACTTTAGTCCTAATTATTATTTCTATCCGGAGGAGATACCGGTAATCGGGTCTGTAGTTGCACTGTTCTCTGACTATAAAGATGTAAAGGTTTATTATACTCCGCAGAATTTTGCTTTAAACCTGACTGCACGAAGACAGAGGAATACCAGCATTACACGTTCACAGTCAGGTTCTCCCTCGCAGCAGATTATTTCGAGGGACTTTGGAACAACAAGAGGATTTAATTTTAACTGGAAAATAACCGAAGGCGGGTTAATTAACCTTGCAACCGCCTATAATGTGAATATTACTTCTTCACTTGCTGACCTTGAAACAGATGCAAACGACAGGCAGAGGCCGGAAAGTGCGATCTGGAACGAGATATTTTCCGGAGTGTTTTTCGGAAAAGATTACAGATATTCACAGACGTTTGACTTAAAGACGAGTCCCAAACTACCTACAATCTGGGATATCAACAGGTTCTTCCAGTTAACAGGCGGATACAACGTAAGCTACAACTGGAATTTCGATTTCCGTCAGGATACAGTCGGAAGGAGCGGAGGATTTGCAAGCCGTCTGCAGGCAGGCCTTACTCTCAGACTGAAAGCTTTGACTGATCCGCTTTTTGCTGAGAAAACGGAAACGCCCGAGAAAGAGAATCAAAACCAAAGAGGTAACCAGGGTGGAAATCGCGGAAGGAATCTGGAAAACAGAAGAAGGAATCTTGAAGGGGGAGAGAATCAGCCTCCTGATACCACCAGGCAGGATAATGAAATTGTGAAAGCTCCCGAGTCGGATACGACAACTACTACACCGCAGAAACCAAAAAAAGCTGCTCTGACACGGGCGCTTGGATTTCTGAAAGCGGTGGCTAAGAGTATTTTCTTCGATTATGAAACTATAGCATTCAACTATACACTTGATAACACTGTTTCTAAATCGGGTATTTTAGGTGAAGGCACAGGCTTTAATAATTTCTGGGGTATAAACTACACCTACCAGCGGGGCCCGTCCAGAGCATTTATGCTCGGTATCAGCAGTGATATAGGGAAACGTGCGCCCAATGCGAACCTTCAGGATGTATTTTCACAGAAAAACAACCTTGATTTCAGAACCTCCCGGCCTTTGTGGGAGGGAGCAAAAATAGATATTAACTGGAAAGTCGGATGGTCTATAAATAAAAACACAACAATCTCTACAGATCCTGACGGAAATCCTACGATTCAGAATATAACGGAAACAGGGTCTATCCAGAGATCATTTCTTTCACTTCCGCCCTCACTTTTCCTGAGTGTTTTCGGCAACGGAATTAAAAAGGTTAATGAACTGTTTGATCCTAACGATCCCAATCCGGCACAGAATTTATCGGATGCTTTCCTTAAGGGATTTGAAACTTTCCCGATTTTGTCAAAGCTGAGTTTCCTTAAAGATTATGCAAAATATATCCCACGCCCTAACTGGCATCTTACGTGGGATGGTCTTGAGAACTTCCTTTTCTTCAAGTCCTTTGCAAAAAGAGTTTCATTGGAACATGAGTACAGCGCTACCTATACTGAGGGAACAAAATTAAATCCTGACGGGATTCAGGAAATCCTTACCCAGAGAATTGAGTATGGTTTTTCACCTATTGCGGGACTTAATATGACTTTCAATGATATGTGGGGAGGGAACCTGATCGGTAGTATAAAATACGGCACAAGGACAATCTACGACCTTGGATTAACCACAAAAAACATTTCCGAAACATTTTCCAAGGATATTGGTATAACTGCAGGATTTTCCAAATCGGGATTTGAATTGCCATTATTTGGTATTTCCCTTAAAAATGATATCGAGTTTAGTCTTTCGTACACCAGTTCAAAGAACTCTGTTGTAAGATATGATATGCTGAACTTTACGGAAGAGGGTACCCCGCAGGATGGTACACTGCGCACAACGATGGAACCGAGGATCAAATACACCATAAGTTCTAAGGTGACACTTTCAATCTTCTACAGAAGAACCTCTGTTGAACCGGAAGGAGCTGCAAGGATTCCTCCTACAACCACAAATGAAGCCGGTCTTGATGTACACATTTCGATCCAGTAATAAGATCTGTGATATTATTTGATCTCTCTGTTACAATTTCTGACAGGAATCTTTATTAAATTATTAATTATCAATTTTTGAAAAAGTAAATGAAGGCTGATAATGGCAAATAATAAGATATTATGGGTTGACGATGAAATTGAACTCCTGAGATCTCACATCATTTTCTTGTCCGAAAAAGGGTATGAAATCGATACTGTTACAAACGGGGAAGATGCTGTTTCGCATGTAAAACAGAACGTCTATGATCTGATCTTTCTTGACGAAATGATGCCGGGAATGGGAGGACTTGAGGTGCTTGCTCAAATTAAGGAAATCAACCCTTCTATACCTGTGGTGATGGTTACCAAAAGCGAGGAAGAAACTCTGATGGATGAGGCAATCGGAGGCAAAATAACCGATTATCTCACCAAACCTGTGAATCCCAGCCAGATGTTCCTGGTGTGTAAAAAGATCCTTGAAGGTAAGCGGATAACCGGACAGGCTGCCGCAAAGGATTATCTTCAGGATTTTAACGAGATCTCGCGGGCACTGCTGAACAACCTGGATTTCGGGGAATGGATTGATGTTTATACTAAAATTGTGAACTGGGATGTTGAACTGGATACTCATGCCGGAATGGGCCTTCGTCAATCGTTAAACGATCAGAAAAAAGAAGCCAATAAAGAGTTCTCACGCTTTGTAGAAAAAAATTATTCAGGCTGGGTCAATAGTATTGGTGATAATTATACACCTCCGCTGACAACCGAAATAGTGGAGAAATATCTATTTGATGACCTGAAAGACGGTAAGACTTCTGTATTCTTTTTTGTGCTCGACTGCTTGAGGCTTGATCAGTGGCTTGTTATGGAAAAACATCTTATCGATCTTTTTAAAATCGAAAAGGAATATTATTACGCAATTTTACCTACTGCTACTCCCTATGCAAGGAATGCTTTGTTCGCCGGACTCTTTCCCTCAGAGATAGAGAAGTATTATCCTCAGCTGTGGCAGGGAAGCGACGATGATGAAAGGAGTATGAACAAATATGAGAAGGAACTTCTCCAGCTTCTTCTTGACAGGAAGAAAATTAAACTCCGTAATGATCTGAAGTATATTAAAATAATTGATCCTGAAGTGGGAAGGAACTTTGAACAGAATATACATTCATATCAGAACAGTCATCTTACTGCAGTCGTGGTCAATTTCCTCGATATGATTGCCCATGGCAGATCCGACTCCGATATATTAAAAGAGATTGCCCCTGACGAACCTGCTTACAGGTCGCTTACAAATACATGGTTTACCCACTCATCTCTGCTATCGACTTTCCAAACTCTGGCAACCATGAAAAATGTGAAAATTATTGTAACTACCGATCATGGCAGCATTCGATCACTAAGGGGTGCCAAGGTGCTTGGAGACCGTGAAGCTTCAACAAACCTTCGTTTTAAATACGGCAGAAACCTGAAGGTTGATGATAAGAATGCTATATTTATTAAAAACCCGCAGGATTACAAACTGCCGAAACGCGGCGTTACGATAAATTACATTATTGCCAAGGAAGATTATTATTTTGTCTACCCGACCGATTACCATAAATATCTTACGTACTATAAAGATACTTTTCAGCACGGAGGTATTTCGATGGAAGAGATGATCCTGCCTGTAATAACAATGGAACCTAAATAATTGGCGGCGGAAAATAAAGTTATTGTTAAATCGGAAGAAGAAACAAAGAAGCTCGCACGTCAGTATGCATCGGGATTATGCGCTGGCGATGTGGTGGTATTAATCGGCAGTCTGGGCGCCGGGAAAACATTTTTTATACGCGAAGCCGCCGGCTATTTAAATGCTGCTTCGGTGAGCAGTCCTACTTTCGCTCTTGTAAATGAATATGAGGCGAGAATTAAGATATATCACTTTGATTTTTACAGGATAGTAAAAGTTGAAGAACTATATGATTTAGGATTTGAAGATTATCTTAACGATGTAGAAGCTTTGATTTTTATAGAATGGGGAAACCTGTTTCCGGAAATACTTCCGCGGGTAAGAAAGGAAATAAATATAAGGACCGGTGAAGCACAAGAGAGGATATTTGAATTCAGAGATTATAAATAACGGGTCTCCTGTACTTGCTATTGAGACTTCCTCCGCATTATGCGGGGCATGCGTTTATTTCAGCAGGGAGAAATACTTTGAGACGATTGTTAACTATAAAAACATCCATGCTGAAAAATTAATGGATACGATTGATTCCGTATTAAAGGCTGCAGAGCTTAAAACCGGGGACTTAAAATCTATAGCTATTTCCAACGGTCCTGGTTCATTTACAGGTTTAAGGATTGGTATGTCGGCTGCAAAAGGGCTGGCGTTCGGGGCCTCAATCCCTCTCATCCAGGTGCCCACATTTGAAGCCCTGGCGCTGCAGGTTTCCAGGTACCTTCCTGAAGATTCATTCTTTATAATCGCTAATAAAGTTAACCTTGACGAGGTATACTTTGCTAAGTTTCAAATTAAACGTAATAATTATATATTTGTAGAAAACCTGAAGATATTAAAATTTGACGAATTCGCAGCTAATTCGAAGGATATTATAACTTTCGGCAACGCGATTAAGTCAAAAAATAGCAGTATATTTTACAGAACAGATATTTTTGCACCACTTCCGGCCTATATTGCTGAGTGGGCTTTTGAACATGGACAGGAACAAACACAAAACAATATTGATTATTTAGAACCCAATTATTTAAAAAATTTTACAATAAAGGTGAGCAAAAATGATTAAGCAAATTTTCGCATTCGTATTCTTTCTGACAGCAGTAAGTTTTGCACAGATGTTTCCTCCTAAAGTTGCCTCTCAACTGATGGAGTATGATTTCGGGCAGGTTCCAAGAGGAGAACATGTTAAATATAACTTTGTTGTTTCTAACGTCGGCGGCGACTTATTAAAGATAAATGATGTCAGAGCCTCCTGCGGCTGTACCGCTGCCAAACCTGAAAAAGATAAATTGGCGCCGGGTGAATCGACAAATATTAAAGTTGATTTTAACTCTACCGGCCGTCAGGGGCAGCAGACAAAAATTATCACTGTTAAAACTAACGATCCCAATAATCCGGAAATAAAATTTAAACTCACAGGTGAGGTTGTTGATCCCGGTACTAAGACCGGAACTCTCACTGATAGTCCTATCCTGTTCTTTAAAGATACCCAGCACGATTTCGGGACAGTTCAGGAAGGTGATACTCTTCATTACACATTCAGTTTTGTAAATAAAGGTAATGCTATACTTAAGATTGGTAATATAAAAACATCATGCGGCTGCACAGCTGCCCTGGTCTCAAGTGAAAAAATTGATCCAGGCAAAGATGGTACACTGGCGGTTTCGCTGGATACAAGTCGCAAGTCAGGTAAAGTCAGCAAACGGATAACTATTAATTCGAATGATCCCACAAATCCGGAAATGGTATTGACAATCTTCGCCGACATCCAGAAGGGAACTAATTAATGCCGTGGTTCAAACGGTCGAAAGAAAATATTTCTCCTGATTCCCAGAAGAAGGACCTTCCTGACGGGATGTGGGAAAAATGCCCAAGCTGCGGAGAGATAATTCATAAGAAGCAGCTTGAAACAAACTTATGGACATGTCTAAAGTGCGGTTATCATTTCAGGATAGGAAGTACGGAATACATACAGATACTTATTGACAAGGGGACATTCAGGGAAATAGATAAAAAGATGCGTTCTGCTGATCCTCTTGAATTTGAAGATACGAAGAAATACAATGAAAGAATTGCGGAGACCATAAAAAAACTGGGCCTTAATGATGCCGTAAAGACGGGCACCGGAAAGCTTAACGGAATGGATGTGGCTTTCGGCTGTATGGATTTTAAATTCATAGGCGGAAGTATGGGCTCGGTGGTAGGTGAAAAGATAGCAAGACTTACGGACCGTGCTTTAAAAAGTAAATATCCATTGATCATTGTATCTTCAAGCGGCGGAGCAAGGATGATGGAAGGTGCACTTTCGCTTATGCAGATGGCGAAAACAAGCTCAAGATTAGCTAGGCTTGCTGAGGCAAAGGTTCCGTACATTTCAATCATGACTGACCCCACAACCGGGGGAACAACCGCAAGTTATGCAATGCTCGGAGATGTTCATATAGCTGAACCCGAGGCACTGATAGGTTTTGCAGGACCGAGAGTAATCAAGCAGACGATCGGAAAGGATTTGCCGAAAGGATTTCAGCGTTCGGAATTTTTGGTTGAAAGGGGATTTGTGGATATTGTTTCACCAAGGAAAGATCTGAAGCAGAACGTTTATAATGTCTTAACATTACTGAGTTGAGGAAGACATCAAAGTTGTAAAAAACGTTAAGGAGATGCAGCAGATCTCGAAAAGGCTGCATCTGGAAGGCATGACTATCGGCCTTGTTCCTACTATGGGCTACCTGCACGAAGGACACCTCTCACTCATTTCACGATCAAAAAGAACTTCTGATATCACAGTGGTCTCTGTATTTGTTAACCCTGCACAGTTCGGCCCTAAAGAGGATTTTGGAAAATACCCCCGGGACCTTGAGAGAGATAAAAAATTGTTGCGGGATGCCGGTGCTGATTTCTTATTTATTCCGGAAGCAGGAGAAATTTATCCGGATGATTTTCAGACATACGTGAATGTTGATAAAGTCACAAAGATACTTGAAGGGGAATCAAGACCAACTCATTTCCGCGGAGTTACTACAATAGTGGCAATGCTCTTCAACATTGTGGATCCTGATTCGGCATATTTCGGGCAGAAAGATGCGCAGCAGGCTTTCGTAATCAGGCAGATGGTGAATGATCTGAAATTTAAAATAAAAATAATTATCATTCCCATAGTACGCGAGAAAGACGGTCTGGCTTTAAGCTCGAGAAACATTTACCTGAATAATAAAGAAAGGGATGAGGCACTTGTATTAAATCATTCTCTTCTTTACGCGAGGAAAATAATATCGAAAGGCCGGGATGATACAGCTAAAATCATATCCGGAATGAAAGGGATAATAAGCCGTACAGAAACTTCTGATCTTGATTATATAAGTATTGTTGATGCCCTCTCATTTACTCCCGTAAAAAAACTCGTGCACGGGAAGAAATATTATGTCCTTATTGCCTGCCGCATCGGAAAGACACGCCTGATAGACAATATCCTGGTTAAAGCTTAGAGCTAAGGTTCAGACCGGCTATTGCTTTAATCCCGTAGAGCACAAGATGTTTTTCATATACGAATTCGAAATCGATATAAGGGAATAACTTTTCTGCATTTCCCCCCGTCATAAATATGCTGATCTTTCCCGGGCTGAAAGTCTTTTGTATATATGCTGTTATCCTGTTAATCATGCCTAAAGCTGAATTGATGAGTCCGCTGGCAATCGATGACCTGGTTGAACTTCCAATCATACTGTCAAAGTCTGAAAAACCGGCCAGCGGCAGCTGTGCAGTGTATGAGTGAAGTGCTTCTCCCATCATTGTAACACCTGGAGCTATCACCCCGCCAATGAATTCATTGGCGGATTTAACAATATTGACTGTGGTTGCAGTCCCCAGGTCAATCGTTAAAATTATTTCATCATCTTTCATATCTCCGTTTAACAGAAGTGCTCCTTCCGCTGAACAGATCCTGTCCGTGCCCAGTGTGGAGGGGGTTTTATAGTTAATTTTAAGATTGAACCTGGAATCCTTTGATATACAGTGATAGAGCTGTGAGCTGTTTTCGAGGAAATTGATCAGTTGGCCGGACGATTCAGGAACCACAGATGAAATTCCGGTACCTGAAATTTGTTTGTTCCGATAGAGTTCCTGAAGCTGTTCCGCATTTTCAAATGAAAATGTTTCAATCAGTTTATTGCCGGAAAATAATCCTGCTTTGATCCTCGAATTACCTATATCGCAAGCCAGAAGCATATGATTACCGGGAATTGATTATTATTTCATCCAATGCTTACATCTCCGAAATATATCTTTTCAAGCTTGCGTCCGTTCTTAAGGATCAGGAAGCCCTCATCGTCAATGTCGTCAAAAATTCCGTACTTGACACTTTCGCCTTCAGTTACAGAGATTTTTTCGCCGATCATTCTGCAGCGTGCTTTCCAGTCCTTTAATATTTCCCCGGGTTTACTATCAATCCACTGCAGAATTTCCTCGAAGATATTCAGCACCTCGGCAAGAAGCACCTCACGTTCAACCAGGCTGCCTGTCTCTGCTTTAATAGATGTAGGCGGAATCTTAAAAATCCCCTGGAAGGATGTCTGATTTACATTTATACCAATCCCGGTAACTACCTTTTCTATTTTTTTACCGGCGGATGAGGACTCAATTAATATTCCGGCAGTTTTTTTCCTGTTTATCAAAACATCGTTTGGCCATTTAAGTTCAATTTTAAGCTGATAGAGGTTTTCGATTGCCATTGCAACTGCCAGGGAGGATGCAAAATTGACCATGTTTATTTTCCCTCCTGAAAAATCTCTGTTATTTAACAGGATTGAAAAGGTCAGGTTCATTTCTTTGTTGCTGTACCAGACCCGGTCTTTACGGCCCCGGCCCTCTGACTGTTTCTCGCTCAGGACAACCGTGCCATCTTTGTCGAATTTATTAGATTTATTGAGCAGAACGCTATTAGTGGAATCAACTTCCTCGGCATAAATAAAGTTTCTGCCGATAATTTCAGTATCAAGTTTAATATCAAAAAACTCCAGGTCGAACAAATTATTTCCTTCAATTAATGAGTGACTAAGATAAAAAAATTAAATATTAATTGTTCATTCCACATTTATAATTGGTTATTTAGAAATAACCACAACGCCGGTAATGGAATGGCAATTATTTTGTCAAATTCGAGGCAGGTTTAGACAAAAAGGCAGAGATACTGACAATTAGTCAGTTGGATGTAATTTTTCGTCAAAGCTGTAAATTACTATAATACAAAGACTTATAAGAATTATTTATGTGGCACATTCATTGAATGTATAAATAACAAGTTTAAAAAGCATTAAAGGAGAATAAAAAATGACATTTGTAAAATTTGAACCGTTGAGAGAATTGGATATCCTGAATAACCGGCTGCATAAATTTTTTGGTGAATTCCCGGCGAATATTGACCTCGGATTTTCATTTAGCCCGCGGGTAGATATTTCTGCCGATAACAAGGGTATTTTCATCGATGCTGAGATTCCCGGAGTTAAAAAAGAAGATATGAAAATATCGCTTCAGGATAACATTCTTACTATTAGCGGTAAAAAGAAAAAAAATGAGGATAAAGAACAGGATAAACAATACTTCAGGAATGAGATAATATACGGTGAGTTTTCAAGGAGTTTTACACTTCCTGAGGATATAAATCCTGATAACGTAGAAGCAGAATTTGAAAACGGCGTTCTTAGCATTTCAATTGAAAAGAACGATGTTAAAGCTGCAAAAGAAAGAAACATTGAAATTAAATAACGAGAGAAAAAAGTTCAGCAGAGTTTCTGCATAATTACAGGAAATAAATACAAACAGGAAGGAGTTTTAGAATGGGCAAGATAATAGGAATAGATTTAGGAACGACAAATTCTTGCGTGGCGGTAATGGAAGGTAATGATCCGGTGGTAATTCCCAACTCAGAAGGCGGGCGTACAACCCCTTCTGTTGTTGCATTCACCAAATCAGGTGAAAGGTTAGTCGGTCAGCCGGCTAAAAGACAGTCAATTACAAATCCGAAGAATACGGTATTTTCTATCAAAAGATTTATGGGAAGAAAGATAGATGAAGTGACGGATGAGAAAAGTAAAGTCCCTTATGAAGTAATTGCAGGCGACAACAATACAGCACGTGTAAAAATAGGCGACAGGGTTTATTCACCTCCGGAAATCAGCGCTATGATTCTGCAGAAGATGAAGAAAACAGCAGAGGAATACCTGGGACAGGAAGTAACCGAAGCGGTAATTACAGTCCCGGCATATTTTAATGATTCTCAGCGCCAGGCTACCAAGGATGCTGGTGAAATTGCCGGTCTGCAGGTGAGAAGAATAATCAATGAGCCAACGGCAGCTGCGCTTGCCTACGGACTTGATAAGAAAACTTCAGATCACACTGTTGCGGTATATGATCTCGGAGGCGGTACGTTTGATATTTCGATCCTCCAGCTTGGTGAGGGTGTATTCGAAGTGAAATCAACGAATGGCGACGGCCACCTTGGAGGAGATGACTTCGATCAGAGAATAATCGATTTTCTTGCTGACGAATTTAAAAAGCTGGAAAGTATTGATTTAAGAAAAGATCCCATGGCACTGCAGAGATTGAAAGAAGCTGCAGAAAAGGCAAAAATTGAATTATCATCTTCATCGTCAACTGATGTAAACCTTCCATTCATTACAGCTACCCAGGAAGGACCAAAACACCTGAATATCAATCTTTCCAGGTCAAAGTTTGAACAGCTGATTGACGATCTGGTACAGAGGACCAAGACACCCTGTGAAAAAGCAATTAAAGATGCTGGAGTTACTCCCGATCAGGTTGATGAGGTCATACTTGTCGGCGGTTCTACCAGGATTCCGATGGTTCAGGAACTTGTTAAAAAATTATTTAACCGCGAGCCGCACAAAGGTGTTAATCCTGATGAAGTTGTAGCTATCGGTGCTTCAATCCAGGGCGGTGTACTCTCAGGGGACGTAAAAGATGTATTACTCCTTGACGTTACTCCTCTGTCGTTAGGTATAGAAACACTCGGCGGAGTATTTACAAAGCTTATCGATGCGAACACAACGATTCCTACGAAGAAGAGTGAGATATTTTCCACTGCATCGGATAATCAGCCTTCAGTTGAAATCAATGTACTGCAGGGTGAAAGACAGATGGCAGCAGACAGCAGGTCGCTTGGAAGATTTCATCTTGACGGAATCCCGCCGGCACCACGGGGTGTACCCCAGGTAGAAGTGACATTCGATATCGATGCTAACGGAATCCTTCATGTAAATGCTAAGGATAAGGCTTCAGGAAAAGAGCAGAGTATACGAATTACCTCCTCGAGCGGTCTGAATAAAGATGAAATTGAAAAGATGAAGAATGATGCGAAGGAGCACGCAGCCGAAGATAAGAAGAAAAAGGAAGCAGTTGAAATAAAGAACCAGGCTGACAGTCTTGTGTTCCAGACCAAAAAACAAATAGAAGAAATGAAGGACAAGATTTCTCCTGATAATAAATCACGGCTTGAAGCCGAAATTAAAAAGGTTGAAGAGGCAATCTCTGCTAACAATACGGAACAGATGAAATCAGCAACCGATTCGTTAAGCAAAGTCTGGAATGAAGTCGCTTCACAGTTGTACAGCCAGGCTGGCGGGCCTCAAGGTCAGGGAGCTCCGGGCGGACAGCAGCAGCAGTCTCAGCAGCAGAGCGGCGGAAAAGAAGAAGGCAAAGAGAATGTTCAGGATGCCTCTTATGAAGTAGTTGATGAAGACGAAGAGAAAAATAAAGACAAGAAATAATGGTTGAGATGCAGTCTTCGGACTGCATCATTATTACTAAGAAATTTATAAAAAAATAAGGAGTCCGAGATGAACGATAACCATAATAATGAAACGGTTGAAGTTAAAGAAGAAAAACAATCATGGGAAGACCTTCTGAATTCAGAAGGCAGTTATGCACCATTGGTAGATATCTACGAGACGAATGATGAATTCATTCTTTCAGCAGATATGCCGGGTGTAAATAAAGAAGATGTCAGTCTGAAGATGGAAGAAGGTTCAATGCTTATATTCGGTAAGATAAATTACCAGGATATACTGAACCGGAAATTCATCCTTAAAGAAAAAGAGATAGGACACTTCTTCCGCAGGTTCAAAATTTCAGATAGCATTGACGAAAGCAAAGTATCTGCTAAATTTGAAAACGGACAGCTGATTGTTAAACTTCCAAAACATGACAGGGTAAAACCAAGAACAATAAATATTAAGTAATTGTTTTTTTTACCTGGTTAATTATAAAGTGCCTGCAGACCTTCCTGCAGGCATTTTTTATATATATCCCGTCACAATTTTTGATGTTCATTTTTAATCACGGTTTGGTTATTTTTCTTCCTTTAGTTAACCAGTATTTACCGGATTTTGAATGACTCATAGTTCCCAGAAGAATCGCATTATATTTATAGATTTAATGCGGGCTTTTGCTGTTCTGCAGATGGTTCAGGGGCATACCACAGATGTATTGCTTGCAAATTCCTACCGTAATCCGGATTTTACAGTATATGCATTATGGCTTTTTATGCGGGGGATGACTGCCCCTATTTTTATGTTTTCTGCAGGTGTGGTCTTCACTTACTTATTCAGGCTTGTAAAAGAACCTTTCGCAGCTAATCCCAGGGTTAAGAAGGGTTATAAGAGGGTAGTGCTGCTGGTAGTGCTCGGTTATCTTCTGCGTTACCCTACTGCAACGGTGGTTGATTTTTCACAGGTCACCCGGGACCAATGGCAGATCTTTATGGCAGTGGATGTCCTTCAATGTATAGGGATGGGACTATTCTTCCTTCTGATCTGTTCCTGGATTGCTGAAAAATTGAATCTCAGCGACTATCTCGTTTTTACTGCAGGCACCCTGGTATTTTTTATATTATTTCCCTTCTTTTCTAATATTGCATGGAAGGAATTCCTTCCCGTCCCGATTGCAGGATATTTTTATAAAGACACCGGATCCATATTCCCGCTGTTTCCCTGGGTTGGCTATGTGATAGCCGGAGGAGTTCTGGGCAGCTACCTGGCAAAGAACCCGATGGTTTTCAAGACAGCCGGGTTCAGCCTCAGAATACTGATCGCAGGAAGCATACTCCTCGGAGGAGCCTTAATAATTAATTATTTCCTTCAAATGTTTTATGGTGCCGGTTTTGATGCCTGGCCTGAAAGCCCAGTCCTGGCATTTATGAGACTTGGATTTGTACTGATATTGAATGCTTTAGTCTCTTTTATCTCACTAAAAGTTGAAACTATACCCAGGTTCCTGATCCTGGTTGGAAGAAATACACTATTGATATATATTATACACCTGATGATTTTGTATGGAAGTGCATGGAACCCGGGACTGATATTGCTGTTCGGTTCCAGTTTAAGTGCATGGAATACAGTCGGATTTGCTGTAGGAATGATTACCCTGATGTCATTGATGGTAATAGTAATCCATAAATTGAAAATTAAAAACAAACAATTAGTAACACAGTAGTAATGAGAAAATCGGATACAACAAACCCGGAAGTGAATGATTCTGAGAAGAAAATCGAACAGACTTTAAGACCAAAGAAAATTTCGGATTTCAACGGACAGAGTAAAATAACAGACAACCTTAATGTCTTTATCTCTGCTGCCTGTAAACGGGGAGAGGCTCTTGATCATGTATTGCTGACAGGACCTCCGGGACTGGGGAAAACAACACTTGCCCATATCATTGCAAATGAAATGGGAGTGAAACTGAAGATAACCTCCGGCCCTGTTCTCGAAAAACCAGGCGACCTGGCGGGTATCTTAACCAACCTTGAAGAAAAATCAGTTCTTTTTATTGATGAGATCCATCGTTTAAGTCCGGTCGTGGAGGAATACCTTTACTCAGCCATGGAGGACTATAAACTCGATATAATGATCGATACCGGTCCAAATGCAAGAACCGTTCAGATAAGTCTTCCTAAGTATACGCTTGTCGGGGCTACAACAAGAGCAGGGATGCTTTCATCACCTTTAAGAGACAGGTTTGGAATTAAATTCAGACTGGATTACTATGACTCCGCGACACTGCATACTATCGTGCAGCGCTCGTCAAAGATTCTGAACCTAAAAATAGAAAAAGATGCGGCAATGGAAATTGCCAAAAGGTCGAGAGGAACTCCCCGTATCGCCAACAGGCTTCTTCGGAGGACAAGGGATTTTGCCGATTTTGATGATAAAAAAATTGTGGATGTGGAGACGGCAAAGATAGCTTTAAAAGCCCTGGAGGTAGATGAGTTCGGCCTCGATGAAATGGACAAAGAGATAATCCTTGCAATAATAGAAAAATACAAGGGTGGTCCGGTTGGTCTCAGCACGCTTGCAGTTGCAGTAAATGAAGATGCAGGAACCATTGAAGAAGTTTATGAACCTTTCCTGATACAGCAAGGGTTTATTCAGCGGACACCTCGCGGGCGGGAGGCCACTGCTCTGGCATATAAAAGGTTCAAAAAAAATAAATTTAATCAGGAGAGTCCGGATTCTTTATTTGAATAGAGGGAGAAACAAAAAATGAAAGCTGTTCTGAATTTAACCGTCCTGTTCATAATCTTATTCCTCGGTACATATAATACATTCAGCCAGGATGAATTCATTCCCAGGAATATAAAGAAAGCATATGACCGGGGGACAAGATCGCTGGATGGCACTCCGGGACCAAAGTACTGGCAGAACTCATCAGACTATGATATAAAAGCAGACTTCAATCCTGCCGCAAGACTGCTTACCGGGTCTGAAAAAATAGTCTATCATAACAATAGTCCTGATACACTTGACAGAATAGTAATCAGGTTATATCAGAATATTAATAGGAAAAATGCCTCAAGGAATTTTGCAATAAGCTCTGACCTGATAACTGATGGAATGACAATTTCAAATCTGAAGCTCCGGGGTGAGGAAATGGACCTGAGCAACTACAGGGAATTCGGATTGATGGGAACACTTTTTACGATCAGTCTGAAGGATAATCCTCTCGCGCCTCATTCAGATATTAAAATGAATATTGACTGGAACTTTACGCTTCCGGGGGGTGAGAATCTGCGGATGGGCACATATGATTCCACTTCTTTTTTGTTAGGTTACTGGTATCCCCAGGTTTCCGTTTACGATGATATTGACGGATGGGATGTAATACCCTACACAGGACTGCAGGAATTCTATAATGACTTTTCCAATTATAATATAGAGTTGACTGTGCCGAATACCTTCGGGGTGTGGGGTACAGGAGTGCTTCAGAACCCTGATGAGGTACTTTCCGGAGAGTATCTGAAAAAATATAAATCTGCTCTGAACAGCGACAGCGTAGTAAACATTATTTCCAAAGCTGATCTTAACAGGCAGATCTATAATACTGATAATCCCTTGAACACCTGGAAATTTAGGGCCGAAAACATAACCGATGTAGTCTATGGGACGAGTGACCATTACTTATGGGATGCATCAGGACTTCAGGTCGAGCGCGGAAGAAGAGTTTATATCGCCGCAGTATATAAGAAAGAGTCGGAAGATTTTTACGGAGTTGCAAAAATAGCAAGACAGTGTATACATTATTTCTCCGCTGAAATGCCTGGTGTTCCGTTTCCTTTTCCATCCTTTACTGTTTTTAACGGTGAGGGAGGAATGGAATTTCCTATGCTGATCAATGATGGAAGTACTAAATCATACAGCAGTGCTGTTAGTCTAACCTCCCACGAAAGTGCTCATCAGTATTTCCCTTTTAACATTGGTACAAATGAGCAGAAATATGCATGGATGGACGAAGGCTGGGCTGTTTTCCTTCCGACTGATCTTGAGGAGGAATTACTTCACAACAGGAGAAGGATCGAAAGGGAGGCAGAGAACTTCAGTACTTCTGCCGGAACTGAAAATGATATCCCTTTATTCGTAACAACAGAGAATATGAGTTACAGACCTTACCGTCTTGCTTCATATACCAGGCCGGGACTTTCATACCTGTTTCTGCGTGACGTACTGGGAGAGGACAAATTTAAAGAAGCTCTTCATTTATATATTAATGCCTGGCATGGCAAACATCCTATTCCTTTTGATTATTTTTTCACATTCAATAAAGCTGCGGGTAAGGATCTCTCATGGTTCTGGAAATCGTGGTACTTCACAAGAGATTATGCAGACCTTGGTATTAAAAATGTTGTTTTAGGAAATTCGGGTTTAACAGTTGAAGTAATTAATGAAGGGAAAATACCGGTTCCTGTAAACCTTGTGTTTTATTATTCAGACGGAACAAAGGATTCGGTTTATAAGTCGGCTTCTGTCTGGGAAAATAATAATTCTGTAAAGGTTGTGTTTAAACCGGCCAAACCTGTTACAAAAGTTGAATTGGGTGCAGCTTTTATTCCCGACAGCAATACTAAAAATAACTTCTATCAAATAGAACTTAATCAGAGATAACGAAGGATTTATTCTGTGACAATTTTCATTTGATATCTCAATACATTCTTTAATTTAGACTTTGTAACTATAATTAAAGAAAGGAACTATTATGGATAGGCTCGAAATAAAAGGCAACTGGAATCAGATGAAGGGGAAAGTAAAACAACACTGGGGTAATCTTACTGATGATGATCTTCAGTATTCTGAAGGCAAGGAAGATGAACTCATTGGAAGGATCCAGAAAAAAACCGGATCCTCCAGAGAAGAAATAATAAATTATATAAGAAGTCTATAGATTTATCTGATCTTTAGAATAGAAAGGCATATCGAATTTATTTTCGGTATGCCGCTTTTTTTTAACATATATCGGAGGAGATATGCCGGGCGGAAAAGGACCAGGACCATCAGTAAAAGATAAGAAACAATACGAGGCATTGAGAGATAAAGGGATGAGCAAAGAAAAGGCAGCAAGGATTGCAAACTCATCAAAGAAAAAGACTGGTAAAAAAGGAGGTAAACATCCTAAATATGAGGAATGGACAAAAAATGAATTATACGATAAGGCACAGAAAGTCGGAATTGAAGGCAGGTCAGGTATGGACAAGGGAGAATTGATTAAAGCACTTCGTAATCATTAGGAGGGAGAAGGGGGAAGTTTGAGGACAGAGGTCGGAAGGGGAGATCAGAGATGGGAGATCGGAGCGAGAGGGGGAGACTGAGTGAAGATGAGAGGAAAAGGGAGAACAGGAGGTGGAAAGTTGGAGATATAAATGGACTCAAAAGCGTTGGAACAGCTTAGAAAGGGGCATTTCAAATTCTAATCAATGACCATCAAATTAAAATTGAATGATAATGATAATTTAACAATGAAACCCCAATTTTATATTTGATAGGAGAAAAATTATTAGCATATTTAGCATTCTAAAATTAGTCTGTTATGAGATCCGTAAAATATCTTCTATACCTTTCGCCCATAATAATCTTCATAATAATTTCATCTTCCAGGGAGTTAAATGAGGGTGCTCTTGGTACAAGAAGCAACCCGATTAAGCTTTATTTCACTCCATCTGTAGATGCTAAAAGAATAACCACAAATGCTAAAGAATTAACGGATTTTCTGGAAAAGGAAACCGGTTATTATTTCACAACAGCTGTTCCTGCCAGTTTTATAGCTGTCGTCGAGGCATTCGGTACAAAGAAAGCAGATATTGCCAGCATCAACACGTTTTCATATCTTATGGCGAATGCAAAATACGGTGCCGAAGCAAGACTTCGTATTGTAAGAGATAATAATGAAACATCTTATAAAGGGCAGTTTATAACAAGGTATGATTCAGGAATTGACAGCCTTTCTGATATCGACGGCAGAAGTTTTGCTTATGTAGATCCATCTTCTACTTCCGGTTATATTCTTCCAAAAGCAATGCTTGATAAGAAGGGAATAAGACCAAGTGAAACGGTCTTTGCTATGCGCCATGATAATGTAGTTACAATGGTATACCAGGGACAGGTGGCTGCAGGTGCCACGTATTATGCTCCGCCTGATCCGAAGACACATGAAATTCTTGATGCAAGAATGAGAGTTGAAAAACAATTTCCGGATGTTGAACAGAAAGTAAAGATTATTGGGTTTACCCAGCGGATTCCTAATGACCCCTGGGTTTTCAGGAAAGATATGGATGAAGGTATGAAAGAAAAAATAATTGATGCATTGATAAAGTATGTTTCTACCCCCCAGGGCGGAAAATCAATGTATGATATATATGATATTCGCGGTCTGATCAGGACGAAAGATAGCGATTATGACGGTCTGAGGAAACTGCTTGAAGAACAGAATATTAAATTTGAAAACCTGATGAAGAACTAATGCTGCTTGAAATAGAAAACCTGCATAAGATTTATAAAAATGGAACTCACGCTTTAAAAGGAGTCTCCTTTAAAGTTGAAGAAGGAGAATTCCTTGTTATAATCGGACTCAGCGGATCAGGAAAATCCACCCTTCTCAGATCGATTAACCGATTAATTGAACCGACTTCCGGTAAGGTTAAATTCTCCGGAAAAGATATTACGCATATTAAAGGCGAGGAGCTCAGGAAAGCAAAATCCCAGATAGGTATGGTGTTTCAGCAGTTCAACCTGATAAAGAGACGCTCAGTGCTCACTAATGTTATTACCGGTAAACTCGGTTCGCTTGGTACTTTCGAATCTGTATTTGAACGCTTTGGTGAAGATACAATGAAGGAAGCTTACCTGAACCTTGAAAGAGTCGGAATTACTGAGAAAGCGGACCTGCGTGCCGACACTCTGAGCGGAGGTCAGCAGCAGAGAGTTGCAATTGCACGGAGCCTTATGCAGAATCCGAAACTGCTTCTCGCAGATGAGCCTGTAGCTTCACTCGACCCGGCCACTTCCAATTCGGTAATGCAGTATTTTGAGAAAATAAATAAGGAACTTGGAACTACAGTTATATGCAATCTTCATTTCCTGAGCCTGGTCAGAAGATATGCCTCAAGAGTCATTGCCCTGAAGGCAGGTGAAATAATTTATGAAGGGATGCCTGCTGATATTGATGAAACCTGGTTTAAAACAATCTATGGAGAAGAGGCTGAAGAGGTGGAAATCAGATGATTGATCCTGAACTCGAATTACATCCGCAGGTAATACTTGCAAACAGCAGGAAGCGGGAGGCAAAATTCAATTTTGTCAAATCTGTTCTGCTTGACATCTTCTTTATCTTTTACAGTCTGATCATCCTGGACAGAGCAATATATTATAAGTTCATACTCAACCTCCGTTACATTCCCTTCAGCTGGAATAATATTTTTATATTGCTGATGATAAGTATAATCGCCGGTTATTTATGGACTTATTCACGCACTTCATTATCTGCTAAACTTTTCGGAATCTCCAGAGATACCAAAGTAACAAAATACACAGTTGAGATTTTCGGATGGTTTCTTTTCAATATTACTTTTATTGCAGGATGGATTGTTACAAGAATTTCCATCGTGGATTTGTTCAGCAGTGAGGGAATCCAGGGTGCTGAAAGGATATTCAGCTCCTTATTTCAGCCTGAGTTTGGGATCTTCGACGATGCACTGTTTGCAATGATTGAAACGATTTATATCGCACTGCTGGCAACGCTGATTTCAATTCCTATTACACTGCTCCTCTCATTTTTCACTGCCCGGAATTTAATGAAGGATAATAAACTAAGTTTTGCTGTGTATACTATACTCAGAATTATACTGAATTTTATCCGGTCGATAGAACCATTGATCTGGGCAATAATATTTTCTGTCTGGGTAGGTATCGGTCCATTCGCGGGGATGATAGCGCTTCTTGTTCACACCATAGCATCAAATGCTAAATTATATTCGGAGGCAATCGAAAATATTGAAACCGGCCCCCTGGAAGCCATAAGTGCAACCGGCGCAAATAAAGTACAGGTTGTGTGGTATGCGGTAGTTCCGCAGATAGTTCTGCCTTTCCTGTCATTTACAATATACAGGTGGGATATTAACGTAAGGATGGCTACGATAATAGGACTGGTAGGCGGCGGAGGTATCGGCACTATGCTTATGCAGTACCAGGGACTTGCACGATGGCATGAAGTGGGACTCCTTGTCCTTATGATAGCATTTGTAGTCTGGGTAATGGACTATATCAGCGCAAGGATCAGGGAAGCAATTTATTAAAATCTTCCAATATTTCCGGTTACCTGTTTTCGTTGTATACTGTATACTAATTTTTCAGTTTATTTTACCATAATCTGCATCGCACCTAATTGAAAGAAATAAAAATATCGGTTAAAAATCTAAGCCTGTTCTATGGAACTAAACAGGCTCTGAATGATATTTCAATGGATATCCCTGCAAATAAAGTAACTGCTTTTATCGGACCCAGCGGATGCGGTAAATCCACTTTCATCAGATCAATTAACAGGATGAATGATCTGATCGATGGCGTTAGGATCAGCGGTGAAATTTATATAGATGAAAAAAATATATATGCCAGGGATGTCGATGTTGTGAACCTGCGTCGAAGTATAGGGATGGTTTTTCAGAAATCAAATCTTTTCCCGATGACAATTTATGAAAACCTGGTGTTTGGGATAAAACTGAACGGAACAAGGGATAAAAAGAAGCTCGATGCAATCGTTGAACGTTCTCTGACGCAGGCTGCTTTAATTGATGAGGTGAAGGATAGGCTTCAATCGCCTGCGCTTAGTCTTTCGGGGGGACAGCAGCAGCGGTTGTGCATAGCACGTACACTTGCTATTGAGCCCGAAATTGTTTTAATGGACGAACCGGCAAGTGCCCTTGACCCGATTTCAACGGCAAAGATAGAAGAATTGATACACGATCTGAAAAAGAATTATACGATAGTTATAGTTACTCATAATATGCAGCAGGCAGCCAGGGTAAGCGACAAAACCGCTTTCTTTTACCTGGGTGAACTTATTGAATATGATAAAACAAGCAGGATATTCACAAAACCTGTGAAGAAACAGACCGAAGATTATGTTACCGGAAGGTTTGGTTAATTCCAATATAATATGAACGGAAGGAGCGGAAAATGGAACGTCAGTTTGAAATTCAGATAGAAAAGTTAAAAACCAGGCTGATAAAAATGTGCAGTCTTGTTGATGAACAGGTCGAATCAGCATTAAAAGCAATTGATGAAGAGGACGCTGAACTGGCCGACATGGTAATCGAAAGAGATGTTAAGGTCGATAAATACGACGTCAAGATTGAGAAAATCTGTCAGAAAATATTTGCACTAAGTCAGCCGGTAGCTATGGACCTGAGACTGATAATGTCGGCTCTCACGATTGATACTAACCTTGAAAGGATAGGTGACCTTGCCGTTAACCTTGCCGAGGGAGTTAAAGAGTTTAAAAAGAAACCGGATTTTTATGAAAGAACCCGTATAAAAGAAATGTCGCTGATCTCAAGAGATATGATTAAAAATGCAATTGATTCATTCATAAATGGTGATCCTAATCTTGCAAAAAAAGTTATTGAAACAGATGACCAGGTTGATGAGCTGAACGCTGTGAATCATACAATGTTAAAGGAAATAATGAAAGAGAAACCTGAGAATGTTGATCCCGGAGTGGCGCTTCTTGTAATTTCAAGGCACCTTGAAAGACTGGCAGATCATGCCACCAACATTGCTGAAGATGTTTATTTTATAGTCGAAGCCCAGATGATTAAACATAAATATGAGAAAATTGTTATGGGCGATGAGGATGGAGATGAGGATACTTCCGCTGATTAACATCCGGATCTAATCAGGCAGAACATTTTGAATCAAGGTACCAAGCAGTTCCTTAGATAACAATTGTCCATCATTACCTGTAACCTGGTTTAACTTCGTACCAAACAGCCAGCCCCAGCTTGTAACAACGAACATGACCGGAAGAGAGGGTGCCGCCTTTAATTCTTTTTTTCTGTATGCAGGGTTCAGTACCATTTCAAGAATTATTTCTTCTTTTCTCAGCATAGATCTCAGAATCTCTTTTTCTTTTTCGAATGAATTATCTTTCAAAAGCAGCAGAAATAAATCGTAAAGCAATTTATATCTCTGCTCAATGGTTTCTTTGCTGTTGAAATATAAATTAAACCTGTCGCGCAGCGGTATTCCTTCATTGTCAAAAATTGCTTTTACCTCCTCGACATACTGCTCACTTTCCCATTCAATTGCCCTGTAGAAAAGTGCTTCTTTGGAAATAAAATAATGATAGATGGTGGCTTTGCCGATCCTTAAATCGCGGGCAATCTCATCCAGTGTGGTTTTCCCTAATCCATGTTTTGAAAAGCGCTTTACGGCAGCTTTGATAATTTGCGTTTTTCTGTCGTTTTCCAAGATCAGACCTAAATTTGAACCGGTTGTAAGATAGCAAATTTTAAGATAAAAGATAAACCTGCCTGCTATACTGGATGAACGCGGATGAAACAGTTTGAATAGTTATCTGATTTATCAATCTCTGCAGGATTGTAAGAGATCCTGCCGATGCGGATAGGCTTATTTAGACCCTCCACTCTTAAGCAAAACACTGCTGAAAATGCAATCGCTGCTAATGAAGAATCCGCAGCCTTATGTAAAGCTGGGTTTATCCCGCTAAAGTTAATCGATTTGATTATTAAATGATGTCTGCGGATGTTTCAGAAAAGCAGAATGCTCAGGGTATAGATGAAATATCTATCTATGCCCTTAGCAATATACCTGAACTAAATATTGAAACGAAGAGAACCGATGAAATTCCGGCCAGGAGCAGTTATTCCCGATGAATAAGGTCTGTACCGCTGATCAGTGATATTCTCGACTCCAAGATAAGCTTCTACATTATCCAGCAGGCGATAACTTAACTTCAGATTCAGAGTATACCATGACGGACAATAGATATTTCCGTTTTCATCTTTGGCATATAAATAATCTTTTTCATATTCGCTGGGCGAAAGGTCATTGTAGCTGATCTCACCATTATATAATGCATATAATACAGCTCCCAGTTTATCTTTTCTGAAGGACAATTCTGTCTTGCCGAACCATGGTGCTGCGTGTCTGAGCGGTGTGACTTCACCAGCATCGTCTTCTTCTTTCCCTTTCTGGTAGTTGAGTTGAGTTCTCAAATTAAAGTAAGCGGCAATGTTAAGGTTTAAGTCAAGTTCAACGCCCCAGATGTATGCATACGCAGCATTCCGGATTGCCTGGACCTGGCTGAGAGTTCCATCGTACATTATACTGTCTGCACCATTCAAAGTAAAATCTCTTCTGACCAGTGCATTATCCAGGTAAGTATAAAATCCGGTTATATCGAACTCCGCTGTACCGGAGAAAACTTTCATTAGCCCAAGCTCTGCATTATAAGCATATTCCGGTTTCAGATCCGGGTTAGGTACAACCACAGAGCCCGGTTCAGAATCAAATACTTTTCCAAGGTCATCAACATTAGGTGCCCTGAAACCGGTGGAAAGATTGAAATTTACCTGCCAGTCACTCTGAGGATGCCATACCAGTCCGGCATTCCCGGTGACTGCCCCAGTTCGCATTTTTGCAGTAGTGAATGGAAATGAATAATAAGTTGTATCGAACTCTGCATCAAGCGTTACAAAATTATATCGTAACCCTGTCTGTAAAATATATTGGGGACTTAATTTGTTTTTGTAGGTAACATAAGCCCCGTAAGAGTTCCAGGTAGAACCGTCAGGATAACGTGAGGCATCCGGCAGGGAAATGCCGGTTATAATATTTTCTGTGGTTCCTGATGAACCCACCTTGTTTAATATTACTTCAGCACCGTAATAAAGACTCGATTTTTCAGTCACATCTTTTAATAAATCGAGATTCAGGGAGAATGCATATACTTTTTCTATCCTGTTTGTCCGGTCTGATGCATTCAGATTTCTGTCATGCCTGCTTTCTTCAAAAAACTGGTAGGCAGCTGTAACCTTTGAGAGATCGTATATAGTGTTGGGTGTATAATTTGTTGCGGATAACGAATTCATCATCCAGTCCTGCGGTCCGTAATACCATTCAGCAGATCTTAAAGTGTTTCCCTTGGGACGCACCAGCCTGTCATACCGGGTTACATCGGAAGAAGTCGAATAATGGAACCCATATTCCACTTCCCACTCTTCAACAGGGCTAAACAGTATTTTCTGTAAAAAATTTATCTGGCTGTAACCTGATACCTTCTGCTCTTTTGGATCAGGATTTATCATTACTGAATCAGCGCCGTTTATCCTCTCCTGGTACGTGGGACGTAAGAACTCATCCGGTCCGCTGCTTCCCATCACAAGATCATTGAAATCGGTATAAGTTAAACTTGATAGGAAACCCCAGTTTTTGAAGCCAAGGTTAAAGTGAAGATGACCTGTTTTTTCCAGACTGGCAGATGAAAACCTTGTCATTGCTCCTGCATTTATTGAAGGCGTTCCGTCATATGCAAGCCTGGGCGACAGAGTGTGAAAACTCATTACACCTGCTATTGCATCACTTCCGTAGATAACAGAACCCGGGCCGAAAATAACTTCAGTATGATCCAGAGAATTAGCATCAAGAGATATTACATTCTGGAGGTTTCCGCTCCTGAATATTGCCGTATTCATTCTTACTCCATCTACAACAATGAGAAGACGGTTAGTAGAGAAGCCCCTGATCATCGGGCTGCCTCCGCCAAGCTGGCTTTTCTGGATGAATACTCCGCCGGACATCCCGAGCATATCGGCCGTTGTCTGTGGATTCTGGAAATCCACATCTCTCGGTGATACAACTTTTATTGTATTTGGGATATTGTTTTTATTTTCCTCCCAGCGGTTAGACGTTACAACCACATTATCCAATGATATAGCCGTTGCCTGCATAAACACTTCGAAGTTGTTTTTTTCTAATTCCCCGTACGTTGTTTCCAGTTTTTCATAGCCTATTATTCTGAATATTATGTTTTTGTTTTTATCCAGCTTACTGATGTCAGCTTTACCATTCGAATTGGTGATGATAGACCTATTCGGATCGGAATTGTATATAGAAACGAGTTCCAGAGGATTTTTAGTCGCCAGGTCTTTTACAGTTACAACCTGGGAAAATAATGAAATACTATACAGAAATAGAATTAAAAAGAATAATTTCATTTTGAATACCTGTATTATTGGTTATACATAATTCTCCGGTAATCAGGCTGTTGTTCACTGCTGCGGAGAAAATATTATAAGAGTATACTTTAATCAGGTTCGGGGAGGGGGGGTAAGCACCAGGCATTCGCCATCAAGGAGATCATTTAGAAAGCCGATGAAATAATTATTATCAGCCTGAGGAATACTGGAATCATAGTCAGGTGATGAACACCAGTAATACTGACTCAGATAATTGTTCAGTCCGTTTTCCTCATCAGGATTTTGCGAGTCTTCCTCAATAATTTTGTCAAGTATAGTAAATAGTTCGGTTTCATTCGAATCATATAAACAGAACAAGTATACAGAATCCTCACTGACTTCAATCTTGATTATGTCGAACATTTTATCATTGTGACGGAATTCGTCGGTATCCGTCCATTTTATTCCGGCACAATACACTGCGTATTCATTTTTATCAAAGCGGAAAACAACCTGCTGGTGGATCGGGATCCCTTTATTGATCAAACGGCTGATCTCAATTTTGTGTTTAGCCTGGAAAAGCTCAAAAATACCAAACTGGATTACTCCGTGTGAAATGAGCAGTAAGATCATCCCTGAGGCGAACAGATATTTTATCAGCAGGTGCATTCTGCAAAAAATAATTATTAATTATTGTATAAAAATAATATTTTTCAGAATGATATGTTGTAAAATCTAATGCATAAGGTTATAATTATTTGTTAATGTCTACTAAAATAAATCTAAACTTTAACTGCCGGAGTTATGGATAAGTTAAAACCTTTAACCTGGAAACAATTGTTTCTGCTTTTTGGTGTTCCTGCTTTATTGAATACCATTGCATGCAGGATCGCTATCCCTTTCCTTTTTAATAATACATCGCTTCCCATAGAGATATGCTATTTTCTGAGTGTGGGGCTGCATTGTTCTTGTACCGATGTTTGTATGCGGCATGGCTTCTGAGCGGTAAAGAAGCGGGCTCAGTTAAACCGCGGGCAGTGCTTAGTAGGATGAGATTAAAAAAACTAAGCCGGGCTGACACGGTGTGGACTCTTGCCGGATTTGTCCTGCTGTCGCTTGCATCGTTTCTGATTGCAAAAGTATTGCTTCCGCTTATTAATATTGATGCAGCTCCTTTCTTCTTTAGAAATATGCCGCTTTCCGGCAGTTATATGTATATCCTATATGTCTGGCCTGTCTTTTTCTTCTTCAATATATTCGGTGAGGAATTTCTGTGGAGGGGGTATATACAGCCGAGACAGGAACTCCTAAACGGAAAATGGACCTGGCTTGTACATGGGATCCTTTGGGCGGGGTTTCATATTCCTATGGGATTTGATCTTATGCTCTCTGCAACTCCCATTTTCTTCATACTTCCGGCAATAGTTCAGATCAGGAAGAATACCACAATATCTATAATTATTCATTTTGTCTTCGGTGCCTTTGGATTTCTGGCACTTGCGCTGGGAGCTGTTAAGTAAGAAAGAGACCAGGAACAACAATGTAAGAATATTACCCCCGGGTATTGAAGGAATCGAACGGCCGGATTAAAATGATATTAGATCCGATTGTTGTCAGGATAAGGAGTGGTAATAGGAACAAGTAATAAGTAAAATTGAATAAGTAAGCAGGAAGAGAGAAAACCTTACAGCATAGCGTAGGTTTAGCCCATACTTTTTACGATAGCAGGCTTTTTTTGTTCAACCGGATATTCCGGTCGCTTTATTACAAATTAAGGCTTCTGGCGGCATATTTTGCATTTAACTGATTGACAGGGATGTGATAGGAGTAAGAGATATTAAGCGGCTGACGAAAAAATAATTCTGAATGCGAAACAGCAGCAGATTGAAACATAATAAATAGATTCACACAGAGCTCAATGGTTATAGTTGATCGTCTCCGGGGAACGATCTTCTGCAATAACCCTTTTGCCATTCTAATTGGCAAAAGTCAGAAAGTAATTATTCTGTTAGAATGACGGAAGGATCAGCCGAATCTTCCTGTAACGTAATCTTCGGTTTGTTTTTTTGAAGGGTTAGTAAAGATATTGCTGGTTTTATCGTGTTCAATCAATTCCCCCATATAGAAAAAAGCAGTATGGTCGCTGACCCTTGCCGCCTGCTGCATATTATGAGTAACTATTACAATTGTATAGTTATGCTTTAATTCGAATATCAATTCTTCAATTTTCGCAGTCGAGATAGGGTCAAGTGCGCTGGCAGGTTCATCCATCAGGATTACTTCCGGCTCGACGGCAAGTGTCCGCGCAATACAAAGTCTCTGCTGTTGTCCGCCCGATAGAGCGGCCCCCGGGTGCTTAAGGATATCCTTAACTTCATCCCACAAAACTGCCTGTTTCAGGCTTTTTTCAACTATTTCATTTAGTCTTTTTTTATTGTGAAAACCATTTAAGCGCAAACCTGCCGTAACATTTTCGGCAACAGACATTGTTGGGAATGGATTAGGTTTCTGAAATATCATCCCGACTTTTTTCCTTAGCCAAACAGGGTCATGTTTCATAACATCTTCCCCGTCAAGCAGTACATTTCCTTTTATTGTTCCGCCTGCTTCCTCGTGCATTCTGTTAAGGCATCTTAAAAATGTCGATTTACCGCAGCCTGAGGGACCGATAATAGCAAGGACTTTATTTTTAGGGATAGTAATGGAGATATTTCTTAAAGCATGTACTTTAGAGAAATAGGCGCTAAGATCTTTTGTTTCAATCCTTATTTTTTTTGAACCCTGGCTGCCGGGGTTTGAATTTTCTTTGACATTTATATCGGTTTCAGTCATCATCGTAATCCTTACTAAGCATATTTTCTTTTTCTTGTTGCCAGCCTGAATAAAATATTAATTATAGATACAATCATAATCAAAACAAGTGCAGCCGCCCAGGCCTGCCTGTTCCAATCTTCAAAAGGTGCTTTTGCATAATCATAAATAAATACTGTAAGTGAAGCAATCGGCTGATCCAGCTGGGTTGACCAGAACCTGTTTCCCAGTGCTGTAAAGAGCAGGGGAGCAGTTTCACCGGCAACCCTGGCAATGGATAACAGAATTCCTGTAAAAATTCCTTTAAATGCAGCGGGCAGTATTATAAACAATGTCGTTTTCCACCTTGGTATGCCTAATCCCAGGGCGGCTTCTCTGTAGGAGTGTGGGATGAGATTCATCATTTCTTCGGTAGTGCGTGTTACCAGCGGCATCATCAGAATGCCGAGAGCAAAACCGCCTGCAAGTGCCGAAAACCTTCCCATTGGTAGTACAACAAGGATATAAGCAACCACGCCAATTACAATTGACGGAATACCGTTCAGCACTTCTGCTAAAAATCTTACAGAACGGGCAAACCAGGAAGTACGGTTTTCCGACAGATATATACCTGATAAAATGCCTACCGGCAATCCGATAGCACAGGCAAGCGCAATAAGTATTCCGGTTCCCATCAGGGCATTTGCCATTCCGCCGCCTGCCTCTCCGGCAGGTTTAGGCATTTGTGTAAAAAAGTCCCAGTTGATTGCTGATATTCCCTGTGATATGGTGTAGAAGAGAATTAAGAACAAAGGAATAATAGCTATAACAAAACAGATTACGGTCAGAGTTATCATCAATGAGCTTTTCGCTTTTCTCCAGCGGTAATATGTATTCTTTTTATTCAACATCAGGCTCTATAGTATTTCTTTGTCACACTCCACACGATCAATCTCGCTATTGCATTTAGGATTACAGTCATAACAAAAAGAAGCAGAGCTATTTCAATTAAAGAACTTACATACAAATCGCTCGTTGCCTCCGTAAACTCATTTGCCAGTACGCTTGCCATTGTATGGCCGGGATCAAACAAAGAAAACGAAATATCAGGTCGGTTCCCAATTACCATAGTTACAGCCATGGTTTCGCCTACAGCTCTGCCGAGTCCTAATAAAGTAGCGCCCAGTATTCCTGATTTCGCGCCCGTCAAAACTACTTTTACTACTTCCCATTTTGTGGCCCCCAGTGCAAACGCAGCTTCGCGCTGTGTATCCGGAATAGACTTCATAATGTCCCGCGAGATTGAGGTTATAATCGGAAGTATCATAATAGTGAGTATTAAAGCAGCGGCAAGCATACCAAGACCGTATGGCGGACCCTTAAATAAAAATATAAATCCCAGGTGATCCCCAAGGAATGGCTCTACTACTTTTCTGAGCCATGGCGTCATAACAAAAATTCCAAATAGTCCATATACTATACTGGGAATAGCGGCAAGCAGCTCAACCAGGAGTGACATCGGCTGTTCCAGCCATTTGGGTGCAAATTCGGATAGGAAAATTGCAATCCCGACACTTAATGGTAAAGCAATGATCAACGCAATTAGAGAAGAGTACAGTGTTCCGAATATGAAGGGCAATGCGCCGAAATTATCATGGACAGGGTCCCATTCCTGGCTGCTAATAAATCCCCAGCCGAATTTATCTATCGAAGGAATAGATTTGCGCAGCATTTCAAAAAGCATAATTAAAACAAGCGAAAGCAGAATAAACGCAAAAAACCTGGTGATATTTTCAAAGACGAAGTCCCCGATATTCTTTCCGGAAGTTCCGGATCTCAAAAAAGAAAAAGCAGGTGACGAACCTTTCGATCCGTCAGCCTGCTGTAACTTTTCGTTTCTGAAATCTTTCTTTCTAAAAGGCATTATTTAGTGGAAATCTCATCAATTTTCTTTAAATCAAGTTTTACAACTTCCTGTGGAAGAGGAGCATAATATAAGTCTTTTGCATATTTTTCGCCATCGGTTACAGCCCATTTTAAGAAATTGACTATTGCCTTTGCTTTTTCTTTATTCTTAGAATCTTTATAAATGAGAAGCCAGGTAAAACCTGAAATCGGCCAGGAATCTTTTCCGTCAGCATCTGTGATTTCTACCCTTAAGTCAGCCGGCATATTTTTAATGAACCCGGCAGCCGCTGCAGAAACTGCATCAAAAGTCGGCATTACAAAATTTCCTGCTTTATTCTTTAATGCAGAATAAGGAAGTTTGGTTTGTTCAGCATAAGCAAGTTCTACGTATCCTATTGAACCTTCCGTCTGTTTAACGAGTCCGGCAACACCCTCATTACCTTTTCCGCCGAGACCAACCGGCCAGTCAACTGAAGTTCCCTGTCCCACTTTACTTTTCCAGGCGCCGCTTACCTTTGAAAGGTAGCCTGTAAAAATATTGGTAGTACCGCTGCCATCTGACCGATGAGTAACAAAGATTGCTTCATCTGGAAGCTTTTTCCCCTGGTTGATAGAGGTGATCTTTGAATCATTCCACTTGGTGATTTTACCCATATAAATATCTGATAACACCTCAGGAGTAAGTTTAAGTCCTTTACCCACTGAAGGCAGATTATATGTAATCACTACTGCACCCATTACGGTAGGTATGTGCAGTATATCAGTTCCTTGTTTCTGTTTAACCTGCTGCATTTGTTCTTCCGACATCGGCGCATCAGATGCCCCGAAATCTACAGTGCCCTCAATAACCTGTTTAATTCCGCCGCCGCTTCCTATCGATTGGTAATTAAATTCAATTCCTGTTTTCTGATGATAAACATCAAACCATTTCGAATAAATTACATACGGGAAAGTAGCACCGGCACCGTTTAATTTTAATTGTGCCATAGTTATCGAAGATAATCCTGCCAGCATTATTATAGCCAGCGACCATATTTTCATTTTCATTTATTTCTCCTTATTTGATTTTAAATTGTTTCCGCTCTTAAATTAAAATTCCCAGAAAAACGTTACCCTGGGTGTGATATCGCTCTTGTCTGCACCTGACGGGGCATCAGCCTGGTAGGTAAAGACTTCAACGTTTGGTGTAATGCTTACATTCTTTACAGGGTTAATCTGGAGACCGGCAAGGATCATATTCCTTCCGTCTTTATCTGCATCGGTGTTGGGATCGACTGTATCAAAACGTCCTACGAGCTGAACAGTCGGAGTAAAGTTAACATAAGCCCAGAGTGAAACGCCGAATCCGTTTTGAGATTGAAGGGCAGACACCGGATCCGGTGCGTACTGATTCTGACGGGATGCCATAAACCCTTCGGCACCAATTGCGAAGTTGCCTTTCTTTTTATAGCTTATGAAAGCAGCACCGACAAATGCAGAATTATCTTTCGACTGATTATCCGACGGATCCATTACCTTCGGGTAGGAAGCATAATCTCCATAGAGTGTGATCAGTAATTCCGGTGATGGATCAAATTCCAGCTGACCGTAAAACCTTTTATATTTATTAGCTTCGGGTGAGTTCCCTGAATTATTTCCAATCTTCAGCCAGTATTTAACTGTTCCGCTCTGGTCAAATTTTCCTTTCAGATCAATTCCAAGGTCCCTTGAAGAAACAACTTTGTTTAAGTCCATAATAGTTTTTTCCAGGTATCGATGTCCCCACGCACCTTCTGATACATCAAAAGCCGGAGTAGGTGAAATACCAAAAACCAGGTCAGAACCGCTGAATATGTCTTTCCATTTCAACCATGCATCTTTTACCATTACACCCCATTCTGTATTTCCGCCCTTTAATCCGATCTGATCACTTTCCAATCGGAAACGGGTTGAAAAATTATCTGAAATAGTGTAATCGGTGGTTATATAGATCCTTCTGATCTGGAAACCATTCAGATCCTTATCGGAAGCGTTTCTGGAACTTGCGTTATAAAAGTAATCCCCAAACATTAGTCCGCTGAATTTAGGATTGTTTTCCTGTGCCGAGGAGGCTCCCAGGGAAAGGACTATAATGGTGAGGAACATTAACACTTTTTTCATACTTTCTCTCTCTGAAGTTATTATTATGGTTTAGTTATTTTCTTAATTGACACGACTAAGTTATTGTTAACGGACGATTTGTATGTTAAGCGAATATTAAGGATATGTTAAGAAATTGTTAAGCGAATACAGGGAAAAGGGACTGAAAGAGAGACTGAGAGAGGGGGAGACTGAGAGAAGAGGGGATGGGAAGTCGGAGGGCGGAAATCGGAAATAAATTGAATGGTGTAATGATAATTTTATGAAATTATTCTTATTTTTAATTGAATTTAATAACCGGGGAGATGCGCAGTGGAGACTATCACCTATTCATTGAAAGATGGAAAATCAGATTCGGAAAATTATTACAGGGATGTAAAAAATTTTGCTGATACTATAATAGAGTATTCAGGCAAAACATTTACTCCGCTTATCCGGGATTATATAAGTTATCTGAGAGCTTATAAACTCGAGGATATCCGGAAGTTTGAAGAGTATGTCCTTGAACTGCTGAGCTTTGGCGTATTATGGAGAGTATATGCAGGCAAAGCTCTTTCTGTAAAGTCCGCTCCGTTTATAACTATGGCCCGGATGGCTGAGTGGAGGAAAAAACACCAGCGTGTAAAGCCTCTGATAGATTTCAGCCGCGGGATATTGATGACTTTCTTCCTGCTTTCCGGTTCAGAAAAAAAGCCCGCTATACCTGACCTCGATCAGATCGATCACGTCTGTAAATGGTTTGAAGCAACCGGTGAGTTCCGGGAGCAGTCCCTGAGATTCATAAGATGGCGTGCGTATTGGGGAACTAAATCTCCGCAGGAATTATATGAAATATTTTATGCTGTTGAAAAATTCACTGACTGGTTTAATGATGCGGCTCTTAAGGCTCTCGGTAAGTATACTGCAAATGTTGACTCTTTCCTGGAGAAGGCAGCTAAGAATTACAAATGGCGGGAGGACAGAATTTCCTGTACACGATCAAGACTCGAATATCATCTTAATATGGCAGGTGCTGAGTTGATGAACCGTGCATTCAGACTGGAGTTTAACGAGGCGCAAACTAAAGCTGTACTGGTGCCTGGCTGTATGCGTATGCGTCCCGAAGGCGAGTGTGAAGCTGTAAAGGTGAAGGAAGGATTGATTTGCAGCGACTGCCGGCCCGGGTGCAGAGTCAATCAGCTGCGTAAGCTCGGTAAGAACCAAAAGGGTCAGGATGCATTTGATGTTTATATAATTCCGCATGCATCAGATCTTTCGTTATGGTCGCCTGAACCCGGCAAGCCCGTACGCGGCGTTGTTGCGTCGGCTTGTGTAACAACACTTGTAGAGGGTGGATGGGAGCTGAAAAGGTATAATGTTCCTGCCCAATGTGTTTTGCTTGATTACTGCGGATGTAAAAAACACTGGCATGAGGAAGGGATGGTTACCGGGTTTAATAATAAAGAGTTGGTGAGAAGAGTAAAGGGAACGGGTAAAGCGGTCATCGCGAATTAGGCAGTGGGTATTGGTCATTGGTAATTGGTCATTGATTGTGATTTGCGGTAGGGACGGGAGGCACTCCTTTACTCCATTCTTTTTTAGTAAGTTCAGAATATAAAAACCGGAGATTTATAAATGCTCTTCCCTATAGGTGATGATAACCGTGAAAGAACGATAACACCTTATATTAATTATCTCTTAATCCTTGCTAATATAATTGTATTTGTCTGGCTTCAGGATTTCGGTTCTAATGAAAAATTCACATACAAATTTTCTGCAGTGCCTGCTGAAATACTTTCAGGCAAGGATATTGTAACACACGATCAAAGCTATGAAAACCCCGCTACCGGGGAGAGATACACAATCCCGGGACTTGGGATTACTCCCATAACCGTTTACCTGACACTTCTTACTTCAATCTTTATGCACGGAGGTATTGCCCATATTTTCGGGAACATGCTTTTTCTATGGATATTCGGAGATAATATTGAAAACAGGATAGGTCATCTTCGTTATCTGATTTTTTATCTTATATGCGGTATCCTTGCCTCACTGGCTCATGTTTATTCGAGCTATTTTCTGGGTGAAAATCTTTTGATTCCTACACTTGGAGCTTCAGGCGCAATTTCAGGAGTGCTTGGAGCTTATTTGCTTCTCTTCCCCAGGAAAAGAGTAAGCGTAATAATGTTCTATTTCGTCACTGACGTTCCCGCCATTATGGCCATCGGGATCTGGTTTTTATTCCAGCTGATAAGCGGACTTGGTCTTCTCGGTGCCGGGGCACAGGGAGGCGGAGTTGCTTACGGAGCTCATATCGGAGGCTTTATATCAGGGATGATCCTGATAATGTTTTTTAAGATTGGCAGAAAAGCAGTGTGATTGTGACAACTTGTGTTTTGCTCACTTCTGCTATATTGTATGAACAAACTATAATCGAAGGAGAAAATATGAGCAGAGAACAGGAAAAACTGACCGGATTTGTAACCGGATTGCTTGTAGGCGGCGTCATCGGAGGTGTTCTGGCATTGCTTTATACCCCTGTTTCAGGAAAGAAGATGAGAAAAAATATATCGAAAACAACTGATAATATTATTGATAATGTAAATGATATTGTGGAAACAGGAAAAGATAAAGTCGATATTCTTATAAAAGACGGCAAAAAAAAGGCGAACACAATAATCGATGACGCAAAGAAAATAGTCTCAAATTAAAGAAGCTATTATAAATTACAATCCTGTCCTGCAGGAATACCTCCGGGACAGAATTGTTATTTAGCGAGCCGGTGGAGGAATGCAGAAACTGATGGAGCTTATGCTTATTGCCCATCCATCGGGTTTTGATGTGCCGGTATTCTAAAGAAAGGATTGATGATCAGCGCCGCTGCTGCAACGATTACACATCCTATTACATTATACCACAGAAAGGGGATGGAGGTGAATATGTAGCAGTAAAGTACAACCAGTTCTGCAATTACAGCGGCAATAAAAACCGGGGTTCCTGTTACCTTCTTCAGGTAAAAAGCCACAAGGAATATTCCCAGAATCGTTCCGTATACAAGTGAACCGAGAATATTAACTGCCTCAATCAGAGACCCAAGCCTGTTGGCAAAAAGAGCAAAGGTTATTGCATATGCTCCCCATAAAATGGTGGCAAGCTTGGATACTATTAAATAATGTTTATCCGAAGCATCTTTCCGGAGCATCCGCTTATAGAAATCAATCACAGTTGTAGAGGCAAGCGCATTAAGCTCAGCTGAGGTAGATGACATCGATGCTGAGAATATGGCTGCAAGTATTAATCCAATTATACCTGCAGGTAGAAAATTAATTATATAGGTGATAAAGATATAATTCGTGTCGTTGGAATCGGCACCCGGGTCTGCCTCTTTTATCAGTTCTACTGCCTCATTTCTTATAATATTAGCTTCATTCTGCTTTTTCCGCACCTGCTCCAGGGTTTTATCCGTAAGTTTATCATTTCCTGAGTGAATTGATGCGAGCATTTCTTTCAATTTTTCCTGCTTCTCTTTATGTACCCTGTCGAACCTGTCACTTAAATTATTATATTGTTCGGCATAATTACTTTGTTTTACGGTATTTACAGCCACCGGGTTAAAGAAAAGAGGAGGAGGATTGAACTGGTAAAACACGAACACCATAGCCCCTACAAAAAGAATGAAGAACTGCATTGGTACTTTAATAATGCCGTTCGCCAGAAGACCCAAACGGCTCTGTGCTGCCGTGCTCCCGGAAAGGTATCTCTGAACCTGCGACTGATCCGTGCCGAAATAAGAAAGCATCAGGAATGTGCCGCCGATTATCCCTGACCAGAATGTATACCGGTTATTAAGATCGAACGTAAAATCGATTGCATTTAGCCTGCCGAGCTTCCCGGCTACATAAGCTGCATCAAGAGGAGAAATATCTTTCGGGAGCAGGATAAAAATCATTATGAAAGCTGCAAACATTCCCAGTGTAATAATTATCATCTGATGAATATGCGTCTGGTTTACTGCTTTTGTTCCGCCGGTTGTTGTATAGACAACTACAAGAATGCCGGTGAATATAACAGTCAGATTAATATCCCATCCGAGGATTACTGATAGAATAAGTGAGGGAGCAAAAATTGTAAAACCGGCGGCAAGGCCCCGCTGTGATAAGAACAAAAGGCTGCCGAGGGTACGGTTCTTTAAGTCAAATCTCTTTTCCAGATATTCATATGCCGTATAGATATTCAATCGATGGAAAATAGGTACTGCAGTAATGCAGATTATTATCATTGCGATAGGAAGTCCGAGATAGAATTGAACAAAGCGCATCCCGTCTGCATATGCCTGGCCGGGTGTGGAAAGAAACGTAATAGCGCTTGCCTGGGTTGCCATAATTGAAAGAGCAATGGTGTACCAGGGAGTAGTTCTGCCGGCCCGCATATACCCGTCGATGTCTTTTGTTCCCCTTGTTTTCCATACACCGTATACAGTAACAAAAAGGAGAAATCCTATTAGAACAATCCAGTCTAAAAGGGTCACTCAAAAACCTTTGTAAATATGTAAAAGAAAATTATAAGTACAACAAGATTAAGAAAAACCAGGGCATAAATATTATTCCATGTTTTCAGCACCGGAGGCTTTTCTTCTTCAGGCTTATGCTCATCATTAGTTGGGCGACTTTTCATTTTGTCCTGCCGAAATCATATTAACAAATATTCTAAAGGCGCCGGGAACTCCGGCGGGGATCTGTCTGAACCATGAATATCCGCTATAAATATAAACACCTTTTCCATAGTTTGCATAAAGCATTCCTCCCTGCACAGGTGCCTCTCCGGGATCACTTCCCGAAAATACCGGCTGGTACTGAGGATCCCATTTATCAGCAAAATAAAGCCCTCTCTCCTGAACCCAGCCATCAAAATCTTTCTGAGTAATTTTGTCGGGATAATATAATAATGATATTGAAGGATTGACAAAAGTTATAGGTGCTTCTTCTACAGTTATCCTGTCGTGTGAAAGATGCAATGGATACGGGCCTATATCATCCGCAACGAGATTAAAACTGGTATTGTACTGAACAACGAGCGTACCTCCGTCTTTCACATAATCCATAAGCCTTGGCTGATCTGTAGAAAGTCTGTTTCTTGTATTATAAGCCCGCACTCCGGTTACAATTGCATCAAATTTTCCGAGTTTCATTGTGTCTAAGTCGGCATCAGTTAATAGTTTAACATTATACCCAAGCTGCTGAAGGTAATCAGGAATAACGTCGCCTGACCCCATAATATAACCAATATTATTTACGACCTTATTAATATCTAAGTGCAGCAGTTTTGCCTCAGCCGGGGGGAATAAGGTCTGAACAGGAATATGCGGATAGTCAATAGTGACCATCCCCCGGTTTATTTCTTTGCCGTCTTCTACAGCAGCTGCTTTCAATATTGCTTCAGCCGTATCGGCAGGAGGAGTTACCTTAAATTCAAAAGTCTTTTCATCTCCTTTTTTTGAAAACGAATATTTATACTCTGCAGGTTCTGTCTTCCACCCACCCTGAACTTCTAAAAACACTTTCCCGTTTGCATCTTTTTTATTACCTGTTAACTTTACAGCGACGGTTTTGCTTTTATTATCGGGGAATAAATAAATATTATTTTCCAGGTTGACCGCAACAGAAGGAGTGATCTCAATGGGTCTATACTCTCCGCCGTGAACGGGATCCGTCCATTGATATATTACCGGTATCGAAAGATCAATCTCGGTTTTTCCGTCGGTAAGAGTAAAATCTGCAGTCAAAGGGGGATCATTCTCAGGTTTTCCTATCAGCTGCTGATCATTCACGGTATAAGTTCCTTTTCCGTGAGGTTCAGCCAGCCAGTAAGGCTGAGTATAAGGAATATTTTCCGGCAGTAGAACCTTCTCTTCTGATTTAACAAGCTTGTTGTCAGTCAGCTCCTGGTTAATTTTATCCGGGGTATTATTGCAGGGTTCATTGCTGCAGGAAATTGTTATACTTTTTAGTTTGAAGGGGTACCCTGAACGGTTGACTATCTGTGCAGATATATTAACAGAATCACCCGGTGTGAAGGAGTAATCGTCTGCTTTAGCTTCCATCCATATTCCCGCTGCGGCACTTATGACTTTTAATAATTCTTTTTTCTTTAGTGGAACCCAGTAATCGTCATTTAATTTATTTAACTCCGAATACGCCTCAAGTAGTTTTGGCAGACTTGCGGACGGGTCCTCCGGATTATATTCATTTTGAACCTCATTCAAAAGGGAGGCAGTTTTCCCGCTGCCTTTAACACGGTCCCATGTAAGATCTACACCCTCAAATAAATCATTTTTTGCGGAATCACCTTCAAGGTACTGGAAATAATTTAACTGTTCGCCTCTCCTTGCAGAAACGCCGAAGCCCTGACTTTTATGCATGCTTCTGCTTTCAGCAGCAATTTCAGAATAGGATTTCCCTAAGAGAGGGTTGTATGCTCCGAGGTCAATTTTAATTAGTTTAGAGGTATCGGCATTTTTCTTTTCAAGGCCAGGGAGCCAGGCATTCCAGTAGAGTCTCTTAGCCTGCCAGGTCTTAACATACTTAAGCTGTTCGGGGAAACTTCCGGGGTCGGCTGCGAGTTTAAAGGCTTCTTCAGCGAGCAGTGCGGAGGCGGTGTGATGACCATGACCCCCTTCGCCTGTACCTGGAAAACGGGTGATGATAACATCCGGACGGAATTTCCTTATTATCCAGACAACATCGGAGAGTATTTTTTCCTTTCCCCAGATACTGAAAGTCTCTTCAGGATTTTTTGAATAACCGAAATCAACCGCACGGGTAAAGAATTGTTCTGCCCCGTCAATTCTTCTCGCAGCAAGCAGCTCCTGTGTTCTTATAACCCCAAGTTCATCTGCCTGTTCATTCCCTATCAGATTCTGCCCTCCGCTTCCGCGGTTCATAGCGCAGTATCCTGTCCTTAACATTTTGCCGGATTCAAAATAGGCAAGGGCAGCAGTATTTTCATCATCGGGATGGGCAGCTATGTAGAGGACACTCCCCAGCACATTAAGTTTTTTGATTGCAAGTTCTAATTGAGAAGCATCAAGAGGTTTTTCAGGCTGAGCAGTAACACTCAGGTTTACAAGAAATATAATTGAAATTAATAATGGTATTCTTTTTAAAAATAAATACATATTCACCCGATTCCGGTTTGTGAGTAAACGAACGTTATAGTTTTTTCTCTGAATGGGTGAGATTATACGATTAAATATTTAAAGTTCCAATGGATAAATGATAAAAGGCCGGAATGTAATGATGTAGGAATTTAATTTATCAAATTCCAAAACCCCTATCTAAAGAACACAGCAAATGATGTTCCTACACCACTTCAGATTCCCATTTTCTATAGGTTCCCAGCAGTCCTACTACAGCTATTCCGCCGAACGCCAGAGGTGCAAGAAGAGGTTTGTCTTTTTCATTCTCTTCATGAATACGCTCTTCGGTTGTCAGGTTCTCGTCATTTTCCTCTTCCTCGATATGGTAGTAAAACCCTGCAGCTGCGACAATAAATGAGATAAACAAAAATATATGCATAATTCGGATAATTCCGGGTTTCCATTTATATACGGTCATAAAGCCTATAATAGCTCCGATCAGACTGAAAACAGGTGGAATATAAGCCGTTATCTCTTCATTGAGTATATCCAGGTGTTCAATTATTGTATCTGCGAGCAGGAAAGCAAACCCGGCTGATGCAGATAGCACCAGCAGACGGTTCAGTGTATAGTTTCTAAACATAATATTTACCAGAAATATTCAGAAAGAATTATTTACATCCCAAACATAAATTTTTTTATATAAATAGGATAGCCGAATAAGTATTTTCTGTATTAATAGTTATCTTTATTTATCTTTGTTATGCACAAATAAGAATAATTTTGAAAAAGTGCATTTCCATATCGTTAATTCTTCTTCTTCTCATCAATTCCGGTGGGTTCCTTATTATCCTTTACCAGGCACAATATTCGGCAAAGTACAAAATGTCTATTGCTATACAGAAAGGTGATTACGGAGCAAATAATTCTGTGAAGTTTAGGATCCATAAGGAAAAGCTATATATCAATTCCGATGGGTTTACCTGGAAAGATAATTCTGAGTTTGAATACGGCGGGATGCTTTATGATATTATTAGAATAAAGGAGGAGGATGACGGCTCCTTTGCAGTTCTGTACTGCCTGAACGATACCGCGGAACAAAAAATTGTTAAATCCTTTAATGATGAAGTCAACGCCCTCGCAGGCGGAAAGCTCAACAATTCTAAATATAAAACAAGTTTACTTAATCTTATTTCACAGGCCCTGTGCTTAACCCCTTTTCTATTTAACCAGCCGGACGGTAAGCAGGAATATTCATCGAATAATAATACGAATGTGATTCCTTTCCGGGCTGACATTCCCACCCCTCCGCCGAAGACTGCCTGATTATTCACCTCTAATTACATAATTCTATTAATAAATTCATTCAGGTAGTAAAATGAAAAGACTATTACTTTTTATTATAGTAATGTTTATCTGTGTATCAATCAGCTGCGCACAGGAAAACAGCACTAATTCAGACTCTATTAAATATCAGCTTCCGCAGGATGTTGTTGTAACTGCCCCGAGGCTGAATGTTTCTCTCAGACAGATTACTTCTGCAACAAGTGTCGTCGGTCAGGATTTTCTGAATACAGTCCCGAGATTTGTTTCGATTGATGAAGGACTCAAACTGGTTCCCGGCGTCAAAATTGATAACCAGGCAAACGGCAACAGGCTCCATCTTTCTATCCGTGGGATCGGGATCCTTACAGAAAGAGGTATAAGGGGAATAAAAATACTCATGGATGAACTTCCTATAAACGACCCTACAGGATTTGCTCCTGATTTTTTTGATATAGATATGACTAACATTTCACGTATTGAAGTAATGAGAGGTCCTGCCGCTTCTCTCTATGGCGGCAGTGCTTCAGGCGGTATTGTAAATGTCATTAGTAAAAATTCTCCCAACACTCCGCTTTTTGGTGAAGCAGGCGGAATTTACGGATCCAATAATTTCTGGAAAGGATACGGTCAGTTCGGCGGACGCGCAAGGGATATTGACTACCGCATATCATTCGGCAGGACAATGGGCGACGGATACCGCGTACATACTCATTTCTGGGGTAATAACGTTTATGCAAAAGCGTCTTATATTCCGAACAGCAATATCAAGCTGACGCCTATTTTTGAGTATGTAAATTTCTATCATGAAAATCCCGAAGGCATTAACCTTCAGCAGTATAATGAAGACCCGAAACAGGCTAATCCGGATGCAGTACCGTTTAATGAGTACCTGCAGACTGAAAGAAGCACGGCAGGTTTAACCGGTTTAATGATCATGGATCAGCACGAAGTACAATTTAATGTGTATAACAAACGGACTCTCTTTACTGAAGCTAATAATCATACTTTTAATTACAGAACATACCTTACACCGGGAGCATCGATTCAATATGCATTCGGCTACGGTGAAAAAGATGATTTCTTCAGGAATAAAGTCAGTGCAGGAACCGATTTACAATGGCAGAAGATAAATGAACACAGGGTTGCCAATAATTATGCCATGCCGGGTACAGAGATATTATCAACCGAAGAAATAAACCAGCGCGGTCTGGGTCTTTTCCTCTTCGATAATATATTTCTAGGTGAAAAAACAAATATATTCCTGAGCCTGCGTTACGATAAAATACACAACGAACTGAACGATCTTCTGAAAGTTAATTATGATGCATCAGGAACAGCAGATTTTTCAAAGACTACTGCTAAAGCCGGGATATGCTACTCGCTGATGGAGGAAGTTAATTTATATGCCGACTGGGGACAGGGATTCCTGCCTCCGGCAACAGAAGAGCTTGCCCAGAATCCGGATAACTTCGGCGGATTTAATACTCACCTTGTACCGGCAACTTCGAATGACTATGAATTAGGGAGCAGAGGCTACATAGCTAATTCACTGTATTATGATATAACCGGGTTCTACTTACTTACCGAAAACGATTTTGACCGTTACCGTATAACAGATCCGCAGCGCGATCAGGAGACATTTTACCGCAATGTCGGTTCAAGTGAGAGGATAGGATTGGAATTTTATACAAAGTATACTCCGATCACTGAATTCATAATTCAGGCTGCTTATACATACTCCCATTTCAAATACACAAACAGCACGCCTATCCGCATAATGATGGATGACCCTGCAATTATTAAATATATCGAAGACGGAAGTTTACTTCCTAATTCTCCCCAGCACCAGTTGTACATCGATGCTGAGTATCATATGCCTTATAATTTCTTTGTAGGTATCAATGCAGAAACCCAGAGTAAGACCTACATTGACGGTGCAAATGTTGAAAGTGAAGCAGCCGCCGGCTATACGCTCATCGGGGCAAGGATCGGCTACGACATTAAACTTGATGGCCTGAATGCTCAGATAATCCTGCAGGGCCGGAATCTCGGTGATCAGAAGTATGTTGCCTTCACCGAACCTGATCCGGGCGGTAATGCATACCAGCCGGGTGCAGGAAGAGAGTTCTTCGGTTCACTCAGGTTCGGCTTGTAGGAACTTCGTAGTAACTTCATTTATGAAGTTCTAAACAGCCAAGATGGATAGAATTTTTATAGGAAGATCCAGCTTTAAAACAGAATTTGCCGCCAGCTCAGGTCGGCGGCATTTTCTTGTAAGAAAATGTTAGATGGTGCCTGCTTCAGGTTTGGCTTATTCAGACTGAATATAGTTTGACATTTTGTCATATGTAATATTATTCAACAGCCGAAAATTGCATATTTTCGCTGTTTTCAAGCTGTCTCATTTTGAGTTCAAATACGGGACTAATACGGGACTTCCCCGAGATAAATACGGCATAACCACGGCAACTGACATTTTGTCAGTACTGTTGAAATTATCATCATAAAATTACCTGATATTCATACCTGGAACCTGTCTGTCTTACAGTCTTTTGACGAGGGTTAGTGCAGTTTTCAGGCAACATACCTTTAGGCTGATAGTGAAATACTCTCCATTGATTATCATCAGATTCCTCAATATGTTTAAACAAATCTTAATTCTTTTGCTTGAACAATACAAATAAAATATTAGTCCGGATAGGCAGAATACTCTTTTTCAGCTACTTTGCTGCATGGTCGTTCTCGTCCTTTCTTTTAATGCAGCAGGTAAGTTACCGTTTTGCAGAACAGGATGAATCATATCTTCTGAACTCGCAGGTTATCAGCTCATTCTTTAATGGAATTGAAGAGAACAAAAAACTCAGGAATTCCGGTGACACTGAATCGAGGTTTTGGTATTCTCTTAATTACACTGGAACTGCGGGATTAAACTGCTTACGGCCATCAGGCAATTATCATTTCATCGTCCCCGAAGATATTCCGGCAATTTTCGAAATCCTTCTCTCTATCGACCACCCGCGTCCTCCTCCATACTCTATATAATATTTAACACTCATCATTTAATAAAAATAATAATCTGTTGCGGACAGACATTTTTCAGAGTGCAAAAATGTGAGACTGACTGCGCTAACTGTAAAGCGAATCGCTGATTCGCTCAGGATTTGTAAAGCGAATCGCTGATTCGCTCAAAAACGCAATAAACATAAATTAATAGAAACCGGTTAACGAAAGAAAAATACCGATGCAAAAGCATCACGAAAAGAATCAATATAGCTAAGGTTTTTTAATTCACTAACCTTTAAGGAAAAACGATGGAACTTAGCGGCTGGATATTTTTAATAGGTGCCTGGGGAATAATAATTTACCTCACAGTTTTCTGCTTTGTAAGGGTGTTCGCTTCGGAAAGAAAAGAAAACAAATTTAAAAATTCCGAGGAGGATAATAATTATGAAAAAGGCATCAAATGAAGACACGAAATCAGGATTTAAATCCATTATTGAGGGAATAATTATGCTTCTGATTCCCCTTTTAATCGGATACATTATATATTTGCTTACGTAGTTGAAATTATTTGGGGAGGAAACCAAATGAAAAAATACTTTCTGGTTCTTCAGATAGTTCTCGGATTACTCGCATTTCCATCCGAAATTTTCTCACAGCTTGATATGCAGAATTATATCGGTAAAAGCCGTGCAGATCTGATTAACTTTTTAGGCAAACCTGTTTATACAGATGATTCAAATAAATCAATGGTGATGATGTTTTATAAATCATTGGTTTCCAGCAAATCATTTGTTGCCGATGAAAAAGGTATTTTCCAGGCTGAAGCAAGTCAGCTGTACGAAACTCAGAAAAGCTGGCAGGCAGCCCTTAACGGATACATTGCAGATATGGTAAGTAAAGGATTTGCTGTTGATACTTTATCCTCCGGTGAATTTCAATCAGATAAGCCCGGTGTAACCTGCACTGTACGCTGCGGATTAAACAGCACGACTAATAAGTATGAAATTTCTGTTTCTGCTCACAGGAAGGAAGGGTAGTGGAGACGGAGACTGAGAGACTTAAGGACTGAGAGACGGAGAGAGTGGAGATCAGAGGTCTGAGACCAGAAGTCCATGGAATAGGATTTTGTCTGTTAAAAGAGACTGAGTTGGGGAGGGAGGGAGAGACTGAGAGACGGAGGTAGGAAGAGCACGCCCGCAGAGGAAAAGGTTTTAAATCGATCGCAGACTTGCTGTCTTTCAACCTCCATATCCGGTCAGGTTTGTCTGAATGTTAAGGCTATAGACGTCAGCTTAATATTGAATTTGTACGGAAAGAAAAGTACTCCAATGTATTTCGGCAGGTATACGTATCCCTATGAATACTGTTCATTTCGCTTAAGCTCTGCCCGGTATCAATATCCTGCAACTTTACCAAGTGCTTCTCTAAGCGGCACCCATAGTACGTCCAGGAATGCGTCGTCACTTTTTCTTTTATAGTAGAGACTGCCTACTTTCAATTTCCCATCTTTAGGATTCGCATCTCTCATTTTTATAGCATTAGCCAGGAAGGTTTTAATGCTTTTTTTGTTTTTCTCTTTTGTCAGCATCTCAACTTTCAGGTTGCGGTATACGGGAGTAACCTTTGCCAGAGCAAGTCCGTTCTCTGTATCTGTTGAGTAGCTGATTTCCGAAACCTGACCATTTGTCAGTCTTACAAGGTTCTCAATTTTCAGCCACTGGTTCATCGCTTCAACATTCATCGAATCAAGTTTACCATAATTGCTGAAATTCAACTTGGCGGAAATCAGGTTCATCTTCATATGCATGGTTAGCCTCCCGGCATCAAACATATTTGCCTCCGCATTTATCTTAGCTTCGGTATCGCTCCCCTTAAGATTGCTTATATCAGAAAATTCCGCATGTATCCCGGTAAATGGTATTACAGCCGCAGTGTCGCTGTTATCCTGCAATGATTTAACATATAGTTCTCCGTTTGTTAACGTGATCTTCTTTATATCCAGCCCGAATGTCATATCACGTAAAATTTCATTCGGCATTTTTGGACAGCAGGAAGGATTCAGCGGCAGACGCTTATCCGTAAGGATGTCAATATAAAAATCATTTACAGCTGCTTTAGATATATTAAAAATCCTTTTATGAACAACGCTGCTGAAGTCGATACGTTTGAGCTCAAGGTTCGTAAATTTGAAAATTCTTCTGTCCGTTCTGTATTTTTTCCTGGCAAAGTAATCCTGTCTTGAAAGAAACGGTTGATAGGAGAAGTTTTTAATATTTAGCAGAGAATCCTCCCCGGAAACATAAATTGAGTCTATTTTAATTTCGTTTCCTCCTCTTACGTATAATCTTTTTATTTTCTCAGCATCAAAACCAAAATCTCCTGCTATTATATATTTAAGAGAACTATCGCTCACAGTTGAATCTAATTTTATTCCGCTGATGCTCAGGTTAAAACTGCTGATTGTATCTTTCGTTGTTTCATCCTCAGTCTTAGAGATTCGGAAAAGCTTACCTGAACGGATTTCCAGCTTGCTCAGATTAAACGGATTTATCCTTGAGGGAAGGCTGCTTATAAACGACTTATTGAAAAGGGGAGAGTACCTTTGCTTTTCTTTTCCCTGTTTATTTTCCTCACCTTGTGACTTCCTGCTTTGATCTGATTTAATCTGCAGTACCGGCCGGCTGATAACAGCTGTTCCAAGCGATAATCCGGAACTGAAAATTATATTGAACCAGTTGATCCCGGAGATTTCGAAAGAAGGGATTTTAACATCATAGACTGAAGTCCCTCCTGAAGAAGAATCTTTATAAGATAACTTAATCCCTGATGTTACAACTGAATTTGAAAAAAGATGATAGCTCATATCATCAATGTGAAGGGTTGTATTTTTACCAGCATTCGCTTTAGCTAAAAGTTTGTCCTTAACAAGACTGTTCAGAATAGGATCTGAAAATATTAATACGGCAAGGAATAAGAGAAGAAGTACACCCGTAATGATAATCAGAATGCGGTATGCAGTATTGTTCCATATTGATTTCATTTATTAAAGATAAGCATTAAATGAAGGAGCGTAAGTGATATGGTAGGGGATGAACATGTAAAGCGAAACGCTGTTTCGCTTCTCCGAATGTAAAGCGAAACGCCTGTTTCGCTTCCCTAAGTGTAAAGCGAACCGCTGTCCCGCTTATCCAGGTTAAAGCAGCGCTTCTCTAGCGGGGAAACGCCTTTTTCGCTTATTGTTCAATAGTTATTCAATAAATCTGGAAAATAACAAGTTTAGACGAAGTGAGGATAAAAAAAGCCGGCGGCTGAACCGGCTTTAAGAAAGAGCTGATAGAGGTTACTTTGTTAGTATCATCTTTTTCGTCGAGGAAAATTTCTTCCCTTCTACGCTGACAGCATCCAACCGGTAAAAGTAAATTCCGCTTGTTAATCGTGAGGCGTCAAAAGTAATCTCTTTTTCTCCGGCGGAAATATTTCCGTTGATTAACGAGGCTACTTTCTGCCCAAGTACATTAAATACGTTCAGGCTTACCCTTGAATTCACCGGTAAGCTGAAGCTGATTTTAGTGGAGGGATTAAAAGGGTTCGGATAATTCTGCTTCAAAGAAAATTCAGCGGGAGTGCTTACTTCTGTTTCAACTTCATTTGAATATTCAAATGAACCGCTAAAATCAATCTGTTTTAAGCGGTATTTATATTGTCCGCTGCTCACATCATTATCGCTGAAATTGTACGAAACTGGTTTTGATGTTGTTCCGCCGCCATCTACAAATCCTATCTTTTTCCATTCCGTCTCATTGTTCTTTTTTCCTGCCCTCTGAATTTCAAAACCCTTATTATTCGTTTCCGTTGCAGTCGTCCAGTTAAGCATTACGTTCCCGTTTAACGCAGCAGCTGTAAAAGAAGAAAGCTCCACCGGGACTGCATCAAGGTCCATCAGCGTAATATCATCCACATACCAGAAGTCGATATCATTCGCGTCTCCTGTATAATAAAGAGCGATCTGCATGTTATCAATTCCGGTAAAGTCGACCGTGACTTCCTCAGGGCCCGAATTCCCGCTTGCCTGCAGCTCCCATATTGACGTATAAGAATTACCGCCGTCGCCGGTTATAGCCACTCCCACGTACACTATATTCGACCAGTAATCCTCCAGATAATTAAATCTCAGTTCCATATTGTGTCCCTGTATTCCTGTAAAAACAGGGGATGCAAGCAGGTAGGAGTCGCCGATAAACAAATATTCCCAGGTGAAATGTACCTCCGGAGCCGAATTCCCGCCGGCATAATTGGAATTTACAACCGACCAGTTCTGTTGTCCCAGGGGACCAACCGGAGTCCAGTTAGACATATCCTGGAAACTATCATAAAAAAGAGTATCGGTAACCTGAGAGAAAACGGGCTTGTTTAAAATGAGGGTAAACAGCAAGAAAAATAAAATATACAAAAATCCGGTAAATTTATGCATAGGTTGCCTCCTGTTATTATTAACGGTTAGTAATTAGTCAACAGTGATTGAAGAAAAATCAGCTCGGTTGATTAGATAGTAAAATTAGCTGGAATAAAGGGACATAGAGTCAATTAACAATTTTCATTTGAAAAAGGCTGGGGGAGAGCCGGAAATCAGAGCCCGGGGATGATTTTGAACAAGCTGTTAATATCTCAGGTATTTTAAGACCATACAGGTGATGTCGTCTGACTGATCAGCCCCATCTGTAAAAGCCGATAAACCGGCGAAAACCCTGTCAACGATTTCCTTATTGCCTGAACTGCCCTGGCTGCCAAGCAGGGCGTTAAGTCTGTGGTCGTTAAATTCCTCCTCCTCTTCATTAAATGCCTCCGTTACCCCGTCTGTATAGAAAAAAATACTGTCGCCCGGCTTCAGCATTATTATATCCGATTTATAATCTGAAAGCTCGAATGCTCCGAGCATAAGTCCGCCCGCTCCATCGATTGCTTTAATACTGCCGTCACCTGATAGCAGACAGGGAGGATTATGACCTCCGTTCGAGTATTCGAATGATCCATTTCTCGTATCAAGGATCCCGTAAAAAACAGTTACAAACATATTGGAAGGACTTTCTTTCACCAGCATCTTGTTTACTTCTGAAAGAACGTCGTCCGCAGGCATTCCCTTTGCCGCAGTTACCTTAAGCAATGTTTTGCATACCGCCATCAGCAATGCGGCGGCAATTCCTTTTCCCGATACATCCCCAATAATCACTCCCAGCCTGTATTTATCAATCAGGAAGTAATCATAAAAATCTCCGCCCACCTCCTTCGCAGGGATCATACTGGCATAGATATCAAATTCATTCCTGTCGGGGAAAGCCGGGAATGTCTTCGGAAGCATAGATGTCTGTATGATCGTAGCAATATCAAGTTCCTGCCTGAGAGCTACAAGCGTATCGTGAGCCATCATAGCAATTTTATACTTCTCGATTTCCTTCAGCGATTTTTCAATGGTAATCTCAAGATCTTTTAAATCGATGGGTTTGGTAACAAAATCATATGCACCCCTGTTCATTGCCGTTCTAATATTGTCCATATCCCCGTATGCCGATACTATAACAGATCTTAGTAATTTCTTATTCATCTCATTGATTTTTGAAAGAAGCGTTAGCCCGTCCATTACCGGCATATTTATATCCGTAAGAATTAAATCTATCGTCCCGTCATTGTTAAGTTTTTCCAGTGCTTCAGCCCCATTCTCCGCAAAATGAAATTCATATTCGTTCGATTTTATCTTATTCCGGAATTTCTGACGAATCAGCGACTGAAGATCAGGTTCATCATCAACGACTAATATTTTTGCTAAATGCATTTATTTTTTCCTCAAATTGCATCGGGATAAATTAATTTTGATTTCAGCAGTTCAAACTGAAGCGGTTTTATAAAATAATCGTCAGCTCCAAGTTTCTTTGCCATATTAAAATTCTGTTCATCTCCGTAGGCAGTTATTACAAACACTTTTAATCCGGGATAACGGCTTTTTATTACTTTCAGAAGTTCTATACCGTTCATCTCTGGCATATTGATGTCAGTTAATATTAAATAATTAGTCTTATCCTCAAACGATTCTATTAATTCGAGGGCGGAAATCCCATTCAACGCATATCTTATCTGCATTTGCCCGGATTTAATTTCCTTCCTGAATTTCTGCTGAAATAAAAACTGAACATCACTTTCATCATCTACCACTAACAGTTTCATTTTGCCTCATTATGTTTTGGTAATGTTATTATAAATTCTGTGTATTTACCTTCTTCAGTCTCAAAAACTATATTCCCGCCATGCATCTTTGTGACGATATCATAGCTTAGTGAAAGCCCCAGACCTGTTCCTTCGCCGGTTGGCTTGGTAGTAAAGAACGGATTGAATAATTTATCCTTTACATCTTCGGGAATTCCCATACCGTTATCTTTAATACGGATCTCGACCTTACCTTCTGAGTTTCTAGTAGAAACCTTAATAACCGGGGAGAAATCATTCTCTCTCTTTTTCTTTTTATCATAAGCTGCATAGCAGGCATTGTTAATAATATTCAGGAATACTCTGCTGATATCCTGCGGAACTACATTTATCTTCTCCAGGGTTTCATCGTAATCTTTTTCTATGGTAATATTAAATTCTTTGTTCTGTGCCCGCATACCATGGTAAGCAAGATTAACATACTGGTCCAGAAGATCGTTTATATCTGTTGGAATTTTTTCGCCGGTGGTTCCTCTTGAATGAAGAAGCATTCCTTTAACTATGGAATCTGCACGTTTTCCATGCTGAGTTATCTTCTCAAGGTTCTGCTTCAGATTTTCCACTATCTCTTTCACACCCGCACTCTTTCTGTCGTTACTAACTAATTCAGTCTGCATTTCATCCAGCAACTCGGTACTTATCTCAGCAAAATTATTTATAAAGTTCAATGGATTTTTAATTTCGTGCGCTATTCCGGCCGTAAGCTCTCCCAGCGAAGCCATCTTTTCAGCATGAATAAGCTGAGTTTGTGTGCTTTTCAATTTGTTGTAAGCCTTTTCAATTTCTTTAGCCTGCTCAAGCTCTTTTTCTTTAGCCAGGATCCGTTCTTTTTCAATTAGTCGTCTTCTCTGAAACCTGTCTACACCGAACACCAAAAATGCAAATAGGAAAAAATAGCCAATGTACGCAGACAGAGTTCTCCACCAGGGCGGACTAATATTTATCTTTATTGATTTTCCTTTATCATTCCAGATTCCATCCCCGTTCGAACCTTTAACTATAAATGTATACTTGCCGGGTGCCAGGTTAGTGTATGATGTAAAATTTCGATCTGTGGATATCCAGTGAGTATCAAACCCTTCCAGCTTATAAATAATTTTATTTTTTTCAGGTCTTGAATAATGAATCGATGCAAACTCAAAAGATAAATTATTTTGCGTATAGGAAAGATCAAGTTCATTAAGTTTCATTACACTATTGTTAATCTTAATTTCAGAAGAATCCGATTTAAGCGAGATATCAGAAACTTTTATGTCTTCTATAACTATATCCGGTTTTATTTCGTTGATTTTTCCAGGATAGAAATATGTAAATCCATCAATTCCTCCTAAAAATATCTCGCCGTCTTTTCCTATCCAGCTTGCTTTGCTGTTTGTAAAACCCTGCAGCCCGTCCTGAACATCAAAATTGACAAAATTCCACTTATCCTTAGGAGCATTTTTATTCAGTTTGGATAGTCCGGCTGAGGTATTAATCCAGAGACTTCCTTCAAGATCTTCAATAATGGAATTTATTTGATTAGATGGGAGTCCGTCTTTCTGATCAAACTTGTTAATTATTTCGGATGAAGGGTCAAATCTTAATAAACTGTTTGCTGTCGCTATCCATACTATGCCTTCATTATCTTCAAAAATGCAATTAATATAATTATTCAGAGAACTGACATTCAGGGAGTCAAAATTATACTGCTTAAAATTACCCGTGGCTAAATTATATTTAAAAAATCCGCTTTGTGTAGAACCTAACCAAAGAACATTATCCAACCGCTTGCTGAATTCAATACTTGTGCCTACTTCCAAAGGCATAAATTTGTCGGAATTAATTTCTTTGTCGCACATTTGACTTATGCTGCTATAATCAGATTCAGTCAAACTAAAAACCTGAATACCATACCACAAAGAATCAGGAGGCGGAGTTACATTCCAGGTTCCGTAAGAGTGACCCACATCTGTTGCGTATGTAATTTTATAATTACCCTTTTTCAAATTTAAACATCCGAGTGCAATCCGGTTTTTATATCCTCCTCCGTCATTAAATGTTTTAAATAAATCATTCATTGACCAGATTGTCCTGCCATCTTCGTTTAATAGTGCCCCGGCATCTGAAAGACCCACGCCAACATCCATTTGGCCTTCTCCCAGACCAATTATTAAAACTTTTTGATCAGAATTCAGGGTGAATGTTTTTTCCAGATTTGAGGCCTCACCAACTTTTACTATGGAAGTCAATGGTTCCTGTGAGCCGGCTATTTCATGAATTCTTTGCGAAAGCCCCTTACTCATTGATTTATTCATGATCGTAGGTAAGAGAGTATATTGATTTTGGGAAGGATAATATTTTTCAAATCCCTGTCTGGAGGCTATCCAGATATTACCTGCTGAATCAATTTTTAAGGAGTTTATAAAATAACTTGAAGTTTTGTTTTTATTGGGTGATTGATAAGTGCTTAGTAAGTTATTCTTATCAAGTTTGTGCAGACCCAGGTTATTATATGCAAACCATTTATTACCCTCATTATCAATAGCAAGACCCTGAATATTTGTAATCCCTTCTGTACCAAATCCTATATTGTTTAACTTATGATTTTCAAGATCGTAAACAAATAAGCCCTTTTCAGATGTTCCAATTGTTATTTCATTTCTCTGATGCGAACCTGCAAATACCGTTGGAAAATTCCCGCCGGAGCTGGCGATGTCACCAGTATATAATGTACTAAAGTTGAATGGTTCTCTGAGCGGATCATATTTGATAATGCCTTTCCCCCATATACCAAGCCATATAACCCCGTATTTGTCTTTATAAATGTTATTAAGAACATCCCGTCCGTAGTTGTTTAACCCATTATTACTATAATTAATTCTTTCGATGTTTTTTGTCTTAAGATCAATCCTATACAGCCCCTGCGAATAAACACTTGCCCATAAGTATCCTTCATCATCCTGCATTATCCCCGTAATATTATCGTAACTAGTAGGGATTTTGATCAGGCGGAATAAATCAAAATCTTCAGTGGTATGATGAGAAGGAGAATATCTTATTAATTGATTTCTCCCTCCAAGCCAGATATTTCCGGATACGTCTTCATATATAATCTGAATTTCATTCGGGTTGAAATTTGTATTGAGATAATATGGCTGAAATAAATTAAGCTTTTCATTGTATATTTTTACCCCATTTGCATAATCGGCAGCTAAAATATTTCCATTCTTTAATTCAATTATAGTATAGATATTACCCCATTGATCATTTTTATTATTAGCATCGAGGTGTACCTGTTCAAACTTATTGTCTGATTTATTGAATTTTTGTATCCCGTGATATGTTGATGCAAACCACAAATTTGCTTTAGAATCCAAAAGTGCTGAATAAGAATATGATATTTTAGTGACACCCGCAGTTTCTAAGGGATAGCTGTGAAAAGTCTCATTTTTAGGGTCGTATTTTGCGATAATGTTATTTGATACACCAATCCAGATAAACCCCTCTGCATCCTCTGCAATGGCATAGCAATCATTAGTTGGTAGCGTGGTAGAATCATTTGGATCGTTTTTAAATACTTTAATATTGTTTCCATCATATCTGTTAAGGCCGTCATTAGTCGAAATCCAGATAAACCCGTTGCTATCCTGAAAGATATAATTGACTGTAGCATTTGAAAGCCCTTCGGGAATTGAAATATTTTCAAAAAGGTAATTCCTTTGTGCATAACCAGGGGAAGATAAATAAGAAATAAACAACACAAGACCGGTCATCAAGTACAAAAAGATATTTGAATGTTTGTTTTTCATAATTGTAATTTAATTATTCAATAAAATACTAAATTCAGTACCAACACCTTCCCTGGTCTGAACTCTTAGTTCACCATTATGAACCTTCGTAACGATATCATAACTAAGTGACAGACCCAAACCAGTACCCTCACCAGTTGGTTTCGTTGTAAAGAACGGCTGGAATATTTTATCTAAAATATCTTTTGGAATTCCGCTGCCGTTATCACTAATGCTTATCTCAATTTTACCCTTCAGGTTTTTTGTCGAAACTATTAAAGTGGGGGTGAAGTTGTTATCACTGCTTTTCTTCTTCCTGTCATAAGCTGCATAGCAGGCGTTGTTAATTATATTAAGGAAAACTCTGCTGATATCCTGCGGAACCACATTTATTTTTTCTAAAGTTTTATCATAATCTTTTTCAATTGTAATATTAAATTCCTTATTCTGTGCTCTCATTCCGTGGTAAGCAAGGTTAACATATTGTTCAAGCAAATCATTTATATCGGTTAATGTTTTTTCACCTGAAGTTCCTCTTGAATGAAGCAGCATTCCTTTGACAATAGAATCTGCTCGTTTGCCGTGTAGATTTATTTTTTCCAGATTTTGTTTCAGATCTTTAAGAATCTCCAAAACTTCTTCCTTATCATTCTTCTCTAATTCTTGTTCTATCTCATCTATTAACTCACCACTTATCTCGGAAAAATTATTAACAAAATTCAATGGGTTTTTAATTTCGTGTGCAATGCCTGCAGTAAGTTCGCCGAGCGATGCCATCTTTCTCCGAATGTACTAATTGAGCTTGTGCAGATTTCAATTCACTCAAAGTTATCTCTATCTTATTTTTTGCTTCTTCTATGTTCTTGAAATCTTCATAGCGCGCATAAGCAATCGAAAAAGCTTCTGCAAGTGATTTCACCAGCTGTAATTTATTTTCGGAAAGGGGAGAGGTGTTGCCGACATATAGCATTCCCTGGCTGAACGGGACGAAATGCAGATCGAGAGATTCGGGGGGAGAAGCCGCACCCTGATATGTCTCTATATTCTGAACCTGTCCAAGTTCCATCATCGATTTTGTCCAGTTTATGAACTCTTCTTTATTCCAGTGTTCCGTGTATACTTTTTCCTTTTGCCAGAACCTGACTGCGCTGCTTGTGAGTTTGTTCGAATCAAATTGCAGGTTCAGAACTCCGAGCGGTCTGCCGTCCGGTGTTGTCAGGTAAACCTGAACTTTGCTTTGGGCTTCGTTTATAATGAAAACACCGCACCTGATAAACGGAACATCAAGCATTTTCAGTTCCCTCCAGATCACAGATGTGATGCTGTTCAGATCTTCGGAAGTCCGCATAGAAGCAATTTCAGCACGGACACGATCAAGTGAAGCCTGTTTTACTGCCTCAACAGCCCTGGTTTCTGCCTCTATCAAATCAATATAACGTCTGTAAGTGAGACTTAACACTGAAGTGAATCTACGGAATATCTGCAGTTCTTCTTCAGATAATTTACTTTCAGTCCACGCAAAAACGAATCCTTCTTTGAAAGGAAAATTATTCCCATATTGTGTCATTCCTTCAGGATAATCGGGATAACCGATTTGAAGATTCATCACATCATAATAAGCTTTTATATCCTCTCCCTCTAAAACAGGGTGGTATTCTTTCTGGAGTTTCCAGTTTTCAAAAATTCCATCCAGCACCGGATGGCCGGTTTGCTTTACTTTTCCAATTACCTGGTATGAGTCACCTTGTTGGGAGGATGTTGTTGTGGTTAGACTTGTAGTTCTCGTTGCCTCATCAATTTGACCTACGCCGCAGCGGATCGGAATAATCCCTATTGTTTTTAACTCCTTGAAGAAAACATTAACAGTTTCGGATAAATCATTCGGACTGTGCATCGCCATTGCTTTTGCACGAACTCTTTCAAGGGAAGCTTCTATTTTTGATTCTCTTGCCTGTGCTTCTGCTTTCTGGAGATCGAGAAAGCGTATATATGCCTGTTCAAATACTTTGGCAAACCGTTTTAGTATACTATTTTCTTCATCTGAAAATGGTTTGTCGGAATAATTATGTATTGAAATAGCAGAGTTTTTTGTGAATGCAAATGATACTGTGTAAGCCGAAGCAGCCAGCATTATATTTTTTCTTTCATCGGGCAGATGTTTAAAGTCCGAATACTCAAAAAGATAATTGAAGTATTTGTTCTTTTCTTCTAATGAAAAAGTTTTTGCAAAAAACTCATCGCCATTTTCTCTTGCATTAAAGACGCTGACAGGAATAAAATAATCTGCATACGGCAGATGAAAATAAGCAACGTATTTCTGACCTGGAGCGGCAATCCACAGATCTGCATCTCTTGAGCCTTCAGAAAATATATCAATATTGGCAGCATCCATAGAGATATTAAGATCTTTCAATCTTTCGAAAACAGTCTTCACTACATACTGCAATTCATCACTTTTATGCATTGCTAAAGAACGGGATCGCACCTTTTCAAGGGCTGCTTCGATCTGTGCTTCTCTTGCTTGTGCTTCTGCTTTTTGCAAATCGAGGAAACGTGTATAGGTCTGTTCGAATACGTTTACAAATCTTTGAATAATCTTCAAATCTGTTTCATTAATTTCTTCTAGTGTGTGAACCACAATAAATCCCTGCTTAAAGAAAAAATTGCTGAATATTGCCGGTTCCAGTCTCAGTCTTTCCAGATCAATATTTTCTGGCTTATATTCATTGAAAGATACATACCTCATAATATATTTAGTCCACGTAATGCGCTCTTCACCCTCAACCCTGATGACCGAAACTCTCTGTTGCTGTTTCCAGCCATCATACATTTGATTAAAAACCCTGTATTCTTTAAGTGGTATTAACGGTCCTGACGAAATAACTTTTCCTTCATTTGTGGTTGACCAAAGCTGGCACTTTTCTGATTCAGTGTCTACAATTGCAATGTTAAACCTATAAGGTTTGATACCAAGACTATTTAGTTGTACAAAAAGATGAGAAGCCGTTTCTGCAAGTTCATCGCTTTTCTGCATGGCCATCGTTCTGGCACGAACTCTTTCCAATGCGAGCTGAATTTCGGATTCTCTTGCCTGCGCTTCCGCTTTTTGCAGATCGAGAAAACGGGTATAGGTTTGCTGGAATACTTTCCCGAAGCGCATAAGTGTATTGTTCTCTTCATCTGTATAAGGAATACCTGAAAAATTCTCGATGTACAGTCCGACATTTTCCAGCAATACACCTGATCCGGCAAGGCCAGGGCAATTGAAGTAATATTCCAATGATTCCTCGGGCACGCCTGGGATAAACTTAAAAAGGTCCCGGTAAAATTTGTTTTTTTCTTCAAAAGCCAGAAGGTATGTAAAGGAATCCTGTCCCTTTTCTTTTGCTTCCTTAATGCTGTTGTTGGGCGTAGAATCAAAACAAGGAATTGTTATCTCGGAAGGGATCTCTCGCTGATCAGCGAGCCAGATATGCAGATCATCCCTTGTTTTATAATCCAATATAAACCCGGTATGTTCAATATGAATATTTAAATTAACGAATTGTTCATATACAAGCTGAATTACTTCTTTAAGCTCTTCACTTTTTTGCATGCCCATTGTTCTTGCACGAACTCTCTCAAGAGCAAGTTCAATTTCCGCTTCTCTGGCCTGGGCCTCCGCTTTTTTAAGATCAAGGAAACGGGTGTAGGTAAGATCAAAGACTACGGAAAATCTTTCCAGTAAATTTAATGTTTCTTCAGGTCTGGGTTCAGGAGTTGCGACAGATAACAAACCCTTTGGAAAAAAAGCACAGTAAATAACGCGTCGGTTTTCCTCTGAGCTGAAACTATTTTTGACTGTATTGTAATCTTTAAATTCATCAATGCTGTTTCTGAAATTGTTATATTTTTCTAATTCATTTCCGGCGATATCAACTATCAATGATTTTTTGCTCTCTTTCCAGGCGGTGTAGATTTTATTTATAACGACTGGCTCGTCAAAAGAAGCCTTAAACATCTGGTTCATTTGGTTCCCCTTCATAGATAACCAAATCTCCAGTACTTTTTCGGATTCATTTACAATTCCGATAGATAATTGGTCAGGATTTTCACCAAGTTCACTGAATTGTTGAAAAAGAACCCGGGCAGTTTCTGCGAGCTCATCGGATTTCTGCATAGCCAATGTTCTTGCACGGACTCTTTCCAGTGCCAGTTGAATCTGCGCTTCCCTTGCCTGTGCTTCAGCTTGTGCAATATCATTGTATCTCCGGTAGGCAAGATCGAATACGTTTCTGAATCTTTTAAGAATGTTGATTTGTGATTCATCAATTGGTTTAAATGTTGATATACCTATGTCCCCAACGCCTATGGAATAGAGATAGTAATAAAGAGCAGGAATACCGTCGAGTCTCGGATCATCCTGCTGTCCGCCTTTCCGCCTGAAATCCTTCCAGCTTTCCAGCTGATCACCATCTATAACAACCTCTGCAAAAGCATCATTCGCCTTTTTAAGTTTTTTCAGCTGCTCGTTGAGAATGGGATGCGAGTCGTAACTTATTTTATTTTTGCTGCCCCCCAGGTAATCTGAAAAATCATAATCCATAAAATATTTTTGGTTATCATTAAGAATATGAATTACTGCATTCCTGAGATTGTCGAAGCCTAACTTTTTAAATTCTTTAAATGAAACTTCGCAGATGCTAAGCAGATCATCTGACTTCTGCATACTCATCGCAACGGCGCGAACTCTTTCAAGTGAAGCTTCAATTTCCAGCTCACGGTTCTGTGCTTCAACCGCTTTTCTTTTCTGTTCAAGTTCAGCAATTGTTTCTTCAAGCAGGATTGCTGTCGTTTTTTTTACTTTCTCAGTTCTCTCAAGTTTAAATGCTGTTATTTCTAATTCTTTGTCGGCATCCTTTACAGCTTTTATCAGGTTATTTTTTTGTTCAGCATCCAGTTTTTCGGATTTCTGTAAAATGTCGAATATGTTTTGAAGTTTTGAGTTCATTATATGAATTTATTTTTCTTTTAAGACTACACAGCAGGTGGTGAGGTTGTGCATTTCCAGCCTTCCACCAGTCGCTCTCGCAAGTTCAGCATTCGAAAACATCCCTGCCATTGGTACATTCCACACATTTTTTATTCCCTCAAGCTCCTGTGTCATCAAAGGTCCTAATGAAAGAATTCTTCCTGCACAACTGAAAACAACGAGTGCGTCAGCCTTAGGCATTTCGGTCGCTTTTAATTTCTCAACCCCTTTTATTACTTTTTCCATTACATCAAAATCAGGCGGTAATGAAAAACGCACTTTTGATCCCTGGGGAACTGAACCGCTGCAGTAGAATGACCTGTCATTCCAGTCAACTACCAGACCCGGCCGCATAACTGGATCTCCTTTCTCTCTCTGCAGCTGCAGGGGGAAATTGGCTGCAAGTTCTATCAGCAGGCCGGCATTATCCGGAGTTACATTTTCAATTCCGCCATACTTTGTTGTTATATCAAGTACAGGTATATCGTCTACGGTAAAAACATGATTACCCTGACTTTTTGTAACTATTCTTTCCGTTCCGATTGCCTTCCATCCGCAGGTTGCAATACCCTTTATAAATATCTTATTCTCATCAAGAGCAATCACTACTATGCCTCTGTTGCTTTCTTTACCATTTGTGAATACAAACTGTTCAGAAAACTTATAATCATCGCCTGCCATCCCTCCGAAAACATTAACATCTTTACCGCATACATCTTCAAAACCAAATAATAACTGTTCAGCATCTGTTTCCATGTGGCTTGCGGCTATAAGAAAGGACGGACGGGTAAACAATTCTTTAGCTTTCTTCGCAATCAACCTTGCAGTTTCCCTGTAATTTCTTTCAGTATATTCTCCGAAATAAACACGGAACCGGTCTTTTTTAATTTCAAGCAAAAGGATAGCCGCTGAACCTTTTTCTATTTCCTCGTCAATAAATTCACCATTGGTAGTAGCCCCATATACCGCAATGCCGGCAGCATCAAGTATTTCCGTTATCATTTTCCTGTCCTGGCTTATGGATAAAAATACCACTGCTAACGTTGGTCTGAACCCATCCGCCATACTTTTATTCAGTACCGATAAAATCTCTTCTGGTGATCTTCCCTTAATTGATTTCGCTCTCATCTATCAACCGTTTTTTTATATATAGTAAAAACTATCCTTCATTTATTAGTCCCGGCTGTCTCATAAATTCATAGTTATTATAAAAATCTCTTTCTTCCGCAATATTCCCTTTGCTCATCCGGACTAATGTTGTCCCATCAATGCTCACAGATTTATGTATCTGCTTCTTTCTCTGCATATATGAAAGATGTCATCACGAAGGATGACATCTTTGAAAATAGATAAAGTTATTTATGCTGTTATTTTTTTGAAACCTGCTTATTCGCTCGAACTGCTGCCGCCGCCGGAAGTTCTTCCGCCGTGGTCGCCAATCAGCACCCACTTACCGTCTTTTTTCATAAGGATATCAGTCCATATGCCCGAACTGGGCGTCCTCTTATTGGTTTCTTTATTTTGCTCAACGGTTTCGTATGTGTAATGTACATATGCAAAGTCACCCTTTACCCATATACCGAGGGGAGTAATAGAATATACAAGTGTTGAATTGTCTTTTGCATCCTGCATAACCCACTTACTTGTGTTGGTCTTGCTCATCGGCGCTCTTGACTGATTGCTCCAGCCCATATAGCTGTCATCGAAATATGACATAAATCCCGCTGCATCACCCGATGATGATACCTGCCAGTATTTTTCAACGCCCGCCCATACATCCTTCTGCGCATCAGACCATTGCTGAGCAAAGCTGCTGCCTGACAGCAATAGTAATACGAACATTGCAAAAAATATTTGAGTTAATTTTTTCATTGAACCGCTCCTTGTTTAATGTATTATGAAGTTAGTTTTTTGTACCTGCATCCGAACCTGTAAGATTGGCTGTTATCAGAATTTTGTCGCTTACGCGATCGCCTATAAAAGAATTGTAGACTTTATAATCCGAAAGTTTAATATCGAACTTAGCGGAAATATTAACCAGGTTACCCGGTCTTATTGTTTTTGTATAATCATTTTCCGATACATATTTCAGTTTGGCTGAGGCATTTATAAGTCTTGTTTGACCATGAAGTGTAAAATCCCCGGTGACTAAAACCTTTATGAAATTGTCTTCTAACAAATCTATATTTTTTACTTCCCGAATCCGGAAGCTTATAACGGGGTATCTTTCCGAATTCAGCCACATAATGGTCTGCAGCTGCTCGTCCCTCAGTTTAATACCTGTTTTAAGTGAAGATACGGATATGAAAATATCGCCCTTTAATGTTGAAGCAATATCTTTTGTATCGAAGGAAAGGCTGCCCCATACATCATTAGCCAGTCCGGTTACATTTTCAAAACGCGCTTCACTGTGAAAGACTGCCTGGTTTCTACCTGTTGAATCTCTCAGGTTGAATTTTTGTACTCGCAGTGACGGCAGATCAAATGTCTGCGGCAGACTGTCCGAGATTATTAATAAGGATATCATTAATATCCATATGTATCTTTGCATCATATCTTTCTGAATTTATTTATTAAAACGCAGCGCAAGGGAAAAACCATATTCGGAAATTCTGTATTCTCTTCTACGAAATTTGAAGGATAGGCGTTAACGTCTTGTTTATTAAATGTATCCATTTTAGAATGTATTGCAGACATTACATCTTCCTTATCTCCGGCTTTTATGAAAGCAGCTAATACCGGGAACAGGATGACTAACATTAAAATGGTTTTTCTATTGATACTCTTTAACTTTATTAAAAATAAAGGAGATAACCGGGGTTATCTCCTTTATAACATGCGTAATCTATTTACTGCTCGAAACCACCTGAGAGTATATTTCATCGGAGTGTTTCCCGGTAAAATATTTACTGTATGCCTTATTGAATGCTGCTCTGTCTGCTTTTTCAGGCATAGCCTTCATAAACTCTTTGTTGCCTTCATCTTCGGCTTTGTTTATGTCCTCAAAGCTCTTAACAGTGATCATCTGAATAAAATCGCGGCTGTCGTGACCCCAAAAGTGACGAACCACACTATAGCTTATAACGTGTGGATTATTCTTATAGGAATTATCCATCATTACCTGAGCCAGGGAATCCAGTTCCCGTGCCGTGCCATTATCAGGAAATGCTCTTTCGAAATTGGTCATTACGACTACATTACCCTGTGGTTCCTGTGCATATGCAGAGGAATTAAAGGAGATAAAGAGCGCTAAAAGAAAAAGTGCTGTTAACAGAGTTTTCATTTGGTACCTTTCGGATTGTTTATATATATGTGTTGGTTAATGTTGATAATTAAAGAATATCCGGGCCGGTTATTTTATCACGACTAATGATCCTCCAGCCATTGTTCAAAACTTTTATTCTTTTCACCTTCGGGATAAACCCAATCAGGTTTTAATCTTAGTCCGTCCTGACTCTGCCAGATAAAATCTATAGAATCATTGATATCATTTTCATTCATAATCCTGATTATGAACAATTTACTATCCATTAGTTTAACAGGTTTGATCTCCGAATTAATATGTTGTGCTAAAAGGCTGTTTTGAATAACTTCAGCCTGCTGGGTATCGAATGTTGCCCATACAACCCCACTTGTGCCAAGAAGCAAATCATTTGCCTTAAAAGACAGATTGAGTTCAACTTTTACAGATGGCGGCAGTTCAGGCGCAATATTTTCACTCAACTCGTTCCATTTTAAGATTTTGCCCTTTTCAAGAACAATAGTACCGTCAGTCTTATAAATTCCTGATATTTTAAGCATTATCATTGCTTTATTTTTCGTAGTGAGTGATAGCTTTGGTTAAGTTGGTTTTAAAAGTATGATTCTAAATGGAAGATATCTTGTATTATTGGCGCAATATTTAGGATTTTTAGGGAACCAGATATCAGTGGACATAAAAATATACAGTCCGGCTATTCCGAAACCGTCCAATGTCTTAACAGTAGAGGAAATGTTACGGAAGCTCCTTCTCTTTAAGCTAAAATAAAAAAGCCGGTGTTTTAAGCCGACCCGATATTATTTTATTTAATTATATCTGAAAAATGCATTGGTTAATTGAGTGTGAAACTAAGATGACCGCCTCCGCCAGGATTCTGGACATATATCATATTCAATTGATGTGAACCTCCCTGAGAATCAGTTACCATAGCATTGATTATAACAGACCGGAGAGGGAGTGCAAGTATTTATTTGCTGGCTGCTTTTTGATATTCTGTAGGGCTGATTCCGAACTGTTTCTTAAACGCGCGTGAAAAATAGGACTGGTCGCTGAAACCGACCTGGTAGCATATTTCTGCAATACTTCCGGCATTCTGAGATAAAAGATCTGCCGCTCGCTGAAGTCGAAGAGAGCGGATTAATTGTCCCGCAGACTGATCGATCAGAGCTTTCAGCTTCCGGTTAAGCTGGGATATGCTTATTCCTGCTTCTTCAGCAAGCCTCTCAACGCTGAATTGCTCATCTTCAAAATGATCTTCTATTATTTTTATAGTCTTCTGCAGGAATTTCTGGTCGGCATCTACAGCAGATACTTCGGAAGGTTTTATGACGGTAGCATTGCTGAATTTTTTTCTCAGTTCCTTCCGACGAAGGATCAGATTTTTAACCCTTACTCGTAATTCCCTCGCATTGAAGGGTTTGGTCAGGTAATCATCTATTCCTGTCTCAAGTCCTTCGATTTTATCTTCAAGTCCTGCTTTTGCCGTCAGCATAATTATCGGGATATGACTTGTCTTTTCATCTGTCCTTATTGCAATGCTGAATTCATATCCATCCATTTTCGGCATCATAATGTCCGTCAGAATAAGATCCGGTATTATCTCACCTGCCCGGATCAAACCTTCCCGCCCATCGGAAGCCTCAATTATTCTATAGTCATCTTCAAGCTGTTCTCTTATATAATTCCGCACATCAATATTATCTTCAACTATTAATATTATTTCTCCGCTCTTAATATAAACCCCGGGCACTTCCTCTTCAGTAAAAGGTTCCTCCTGAGATTCCAGGCCGGCGGCTGGTAAACTTGTATCCGGAAGTATTACATTGGGGATATCATCTCCGGCGTTCTTCCCCGGTTCCTTACCGTCACCGAGGGGCAGGAGAATTGTAAATACTGTTCCTTCATCAACTTTACTGTTAACAGAAATTTCACCCTTATGAAGTTCGATGAGTTCCCTGGCAAACGCCAGCCCTATTCCCGTTCCTTCATACTCACGGGTATTTGAATTGTCTCCCTGGTAAAATCGGTCGAATATTTTTGAAAGTTGGTCTGCTGGTATGCCTCTGCCGGTATCTATAATGCAGATCTCCGCAAATGCAGGGTCTATTTTATTTACCTTCACTTTTATCTCGCCGCCCGGCGGAGTAAACTTAAATGCATTTGAGATCAGGTTATAAAAAACTTTCTCCATCTTATCAGGTTCGTATATCACTGGGATATATTCATAAAAAGACTCGAACTTCAGAGTTATTGTTTTCGATTCTGCAAGCGACTCAAAAGAATAAAACAGGCTTTTAAGAAATGAGACTATATTATGCTGCCCGGCTTTAAGCTTCATCCCGCCTGCCTCAATTTTTGATATATCTAGAAGCTGGTTTATCAATGTAAGCAGTCTTCTTGCATTCCTGTTGGCTATATGGAGTTTTCCTTTCTCTTTCGTCCCCATATCAGAGGATAAAACACTTCCTATCTGACCGAGAATTAAGGTTAAAGGAGTCCGGAACTCGTGGGATATATTTGCGAAGAGCCTTGTTTTAAGATGGTCCAGCTGACGCAGTGAATCCGATTCCACTTTCTCAAGCTTCAGCTGGTTTTTAAGGTTCATCCGGTTAAGTTCATACCTCCTGAGGATATAAAGCCCAAGCAGAAAAATGATTCCGTAAACTGCATATGCCCACCATGTCTGCCACCAGGGAGGAAGTATTATAATTTTTAATGATGCACCTTTCTCATTCCAGATACCGTCATTATTCGAGCCCCTGACCCTGAAAATATATTCACCGGCAGGAAGGTGGGTAAAAGTTACGCTATGGTGCGTTCCTGCATTTACCCAGTTATCATTAAAATTTTCCAGCTTGTAGTAATACCTGTTTTTTTCGGGAGCGGAAAAATCAAGTGAGGCAAATTCGATACTTATTATGTCCTCTTTATATGATAGGGTTATTTCCGATGTGCCTGTTACCGGTTTAATCACCGGCTTTTGATTACCGTTTCCGGATGACTGGTTCTGCACCTCGCAGCTGGTAATGACAATGTTTGGAATAAAAGGGTTCTCCTTTACATCGTCAGGATAGAAATAATTTAATCCTTTTATGCCTCCGAAGAACATCTCTCCGCTTTTACTCTTGTAAAAAGCGTTAGTGTTGAATTCATTACTCTGAAGACCATCATATATGTCAAAATTCTTGAAGGAAGCTGATGAAGGATTAAATAATGAAATACCATGGTTGGTGCTCAGCCAGAGATTTCCTTTTAAATCTGAAAGTATTCCGTATACAACATTATTCGGGAGTCCGTCTCTTGTAGTTAAATGCTCAAAGGTGGATTCTATTTTATTAAATTTATTTAATCCGCCGCCTGCTGTTCCAATCCATAGATATTTATCGGGGGTTCGGGGATCGGGACAAATAGATTTAATAAAATTATTATCCAGGCTGCGGGGGTCTGAAGGATCATTTTTGAATGTATTAATGGAATTTAACTTCTGATCAAATTTCACCAATCCTTTGTCGGTACCGATCCAGAATATATCGTTCTTATCCTGGTAAACAGCCGGATGCGCAGCAACGTTACGTGTTCTGCTGGAATTATACCTGTAATGTATGAACTTCCCCCGGCTGATATCAGTCAGCTCGCTGAAATAATACTCTGTCGCGATCCAGACGTGGTCCTGGTTGTCTACAAATACCGCATAGACCTCCTTCTCAGGCACCCCGGAACTATCCGCTGGATTAAATTTATAAAGCCTGCTTTTTTCAGTTACCGGATCATAACTGTACAAACCCTGGGCAGTTCCAAACCATAATATCCCGCTATTGGCTTTTGCAATCGACCATGCACCTGTATTGCCGAAATCATCAGGACGTGCGGAGGATGTTTCATAGCTCTTTAGCTCACCGGTTTCCCTGTTCCACCTGTAAAGCACTTCTGTGCTTATCCATATATTTCCTTCATCATCATCGCAGATTGCCCGCACACTAAATCCGGTTACCCGTGAACCCGGTTCATTTTTTCGCCTGAAAAGAGAAAAACGGTTTGCTTTGGGATCATAAATATTTATTCCGGCTCCCGGAGTACCGATCCACATAATCCCTGATCTATCGCACCACAGACCCGAGACTGAATTGTAGCTTATCGAGCCCGGATCCAGCGGATCATTTGTTATATAACTGTATTTCCTGGTTGACGGATCAAAGATCATTAATTCACCTGGTGTGGCTAACCATAGACCGCCGCTTTGATCGGCAGCTATATTCGTGATCTGTCCCCATCCGAACCGGAAAACCGTATAATGATGCGGGAAGAAACTGTAATCACCCTTAATGATATTAAAATCTACAAGCCCGCTTGGAGTTCCAAGCCAGAGGTTTCCCTCCTTCAGTTGTTTAATAGCGGTAACCCCGTTATAAGGAGGAAAGGGGGGAGCATCAGCACTTCTGGTTGCAATATTGTAATGCTTAAATGAATTCTGGTTATCATCAAATTTATCTAATCCGGCTGCTGTTCCTAACCATACAATTCCTTTTGAGTCGGTACAGATCGCTGAGATAAAATTGCTGCTGAGAGATCCGGTACTCAAAGTATTAAGGAAATGTTCTGCTTTTGCTGAAGCAGCTGCAGTACCGTGAGGAAGTCTGAACACACCGTTTCCTTCTGTGCCGATCCACAATCTCCCGGATGAATCTTCCTCTATAATTGTAACACGGCTTTCATTACCGGGGATCGGGATCCTGGTAAATGTTTCATCATCAGGATTATATAAATCCAGACCCCCACTTAATGTCCCGATCCAGATCCTCCCTCTGCTGTCTTCGAAAAGTGCAGAGATATAATTTGATGATATGGAAAAGCTGTCTTCCGGGTCGTTCTGAAAGACCTTGAAAGTATACCCGTCATACCTGTTAAGTCCATCTTTTGTAGCAAACCACATATAACCCTGATTATCCTGGATAATCGAGAGGACCGCATTCTGGGACAGTCCGTTGTCGATAGTCAGATGCCTGAAATGAATCTGCTGGGATTCGGAACGGAAGGAGCATAGAATCAGAGAGATGAATAGAAAATAGAAAAAGTATTTCTTCAATTCGCCGACAGTCTAAGATATTCTTTGGTTTATAAATTTATTTAAAGAAGTAAGGAGAGGATTATTGAGCTTAACTTCTAAAAATTATGACACAACACACAGTCAGAAGGCAATAGAATTTATTGCTTTATTTGCTATAAAACAAGGGTTTGCGGCAATTAGTTCCAAAATAAAAGAATCGCTGCAGTTATATTCAGATTAGATTCGGAATACCGGAAACTATTGAATGAAAATTGAATTAGTATTGAATAGCCGGGAAGAATGGAGTGTAAATGGAGTGCCCGATGAACCGGGCATTATAATTTGCCGGGATTAAATATTCTTTCTATAAAAACTCAGCAGGTTTTGCTAATAACATTATAATGCTTAAATTTCCACGGGTTTTTGTAGTGAGGGCAATGAATTTCTATTCTGATTTACAAAGAATCCGGACTGGTGATATTTCGCAGACCGACATAAACCGGTTTATTGAGAAACTTATTCAGATTGCACTGAGGTTTGTTAAGTATAATTCAGGCAGGATTAAAAACATAACCAACGGGAACTTCAGCTTCCTTGAGGATATTGCTGTGGATTCCATTGTCCCGTTTTTTACCCGGAGCCAGTCTGATGGCGAACTGTTTATTATCTCAAGGTTCACTTCGTGGAAGCCCGAAATAACCACCGAGGAAGAAGCAAAATATTTCCTCATTAAGACGATCTCCCTCAGCGTCAGTCAGCGAATTAATACATTACTTAAAGAATACGATCCTTTCTTCTCTAAAATCCTCGACTCTGTCAATTATTTTATCAAGGCTCAGAATTTTAATAAAGCCAGCATTGCCGGAAAAATATATATAACGGAACCGGAGGTTGATGCTGATAAATGCAGGTTTGCCGACAGGGAATCTCTCTGCAATTCTCCGGCAGTTCTCATATCAAATAAGAAGGAAATGCTTTCATCTCTCTTTAGTTATTTCAGGAAAATGTATGGCGTCCCGGCAGCAATACCATTTTATGATCTCATATACAGAATTAAGGAAATAAATTTATCGGGCGAAATTTCACGCACCATTCATGAGACTGGTGAGATGCTAGAGATAAGGGAGATAACTGAAAGAGGCCTCCTAATCGTTTCCGTGAAAGCAGAGGAATCTTATTTGAGGACCGGGAAGCTCGGTAAGGACGAATTTAAGAGTATGATAAAAGCCCTTAAGCTGATAAGGGATGACCTGATGGACGGAGGTATAAATCCCGGCTTATTTAAGTACCTTAATGAAACTATGCCGGCGCTCACAAAAGTCGAGTATGAACTTAAATATCATAACATTTTTGAGTATTTAGTGAAGCTTTACAGGCAGCAGCTGGCAGAATTAATTTCCTGATTTTCCGAAGATAATTTTTTTAAGGATATTTTATTATATAGAAACCGGATTATTTTGCAGATACTTTATACTTATTACTTACTGCATGTTTATGACTGAAAAAGATATTTTTTATTATGTGTTTTATCCTGATAGTCTCAGTGGAGAAAAACTGCGTCAGATCGCTGCGAATGAAGCTTCATATCCTGCGATAGAAATCTTCAATGATGTGAAAAGATCGCTTGAAGAAGAAATAAATCCCTCACTTAAAAAAAAGATAGCTAAAAAAATACCCGCTTATAAAATAACTTTGGTTTATGAACTGTTCCCGTGGACGATCGAGGCATCGGAATATAAGTCTTCTACCGCTGTTCTTGCTGCTGCAACCGCAGATACTGAACCCGGGGGATTCTCAAAAACTTTTATCGACAAGGAAAAGAACATTATTATAAGGCTGATTGGTACTGTCAAAAAGGCAAGGTTGTATGTGTTTCCTGTATCAGGAGAAAAACTTGGTGAATTCTCCCTCACCCTTAATCCCGGTCTGCAGAAATATTATTTCAAGGACAGCCAGGAAACTAAAATCCTGGAAGATTTACCGGATATCAATTCAATTTCCATAGAGGTATATCCTCAGTGAACCGCAGCAGGGGCTAAATGGATATTCTTCATCTTGAAACGGAAGCCTCCAGGCTGAGGATAAAACTGCTTAAAACAATCCCCCTTCGAAATAAATTATTCCTGCTTTATTCTTTCTTTCACCTTCTCCTTGAGGAAAAGAACAGGAATATCGCGGAATCGTATCTTCTTGAATTCGGTAATCTTTATTTTGAACTGATATCCAGGATTGAAGTTTATGGTATAAACCCCTGCCTGGCCGATAAAATCCTGGATCAATCGAAGCAGGTGTTGTCTGTTTACTCAGGTGACGATAAATTATTCCCTGAATCATGCATCAGTGTGCTTCAGCAAAAGTACAGCAATTTTTCGGATGTACTTTCCGGCAGTAATGCTGAAGAGCATCCGTTTGTTTGCCTCCCTCTGCTTCAGAGTGAAAGTGAAACATTTGAAGAGGACTATGGTGTAATCAGCACTCTGAATGTTCAGATAAAACCGGGAGGTACAGAAAATAAATTCCATATAATTCCCGGAAGGGGAGAGCCTGATGCTGGACTGAAAGAACAGGCTAATAATTCACTCGTTAATGCTGTAAGGATTGCCGGGAAATTTATAAAGATCAAAAATAAATTCTGGGATGTTTATATTGATTTTGAGAATAAGACAGGCGAGTATTCGGGAAGCTCATTTGGTGTGCTCCTTGTTCTGAAGCTGGTTGAAGAGATTCTGAGATTTTATGATTCACCTACCAAGATTCTCAGTAATACATCTGCTGCTTTAACCGGTGCTGTTAGTTATGACGGCAGTATTCCACCGCTTACAAAAGATATTATTTCACTAAAGACAAAAATTGTTTTTTTCTCGGGGATTAAGAAGTTTGTAATTCCTGAAGAAGATTTTGTAGATGCCAGGAATACACTTCAGGAGTTTCAGGCAGAATATCCGGAGAGGCGTCTTAAGCTGGTCGGTATCCAATCGGCGGATGATTTATTTGACCTTCGTAATGTGGTGGATATTAAAAAAGAGAGCACAGTCCTTCGTACAGGCAAATTTATACGGCGGCAGGCTCTTGCACTTTTTCTTCTCATTCCGCTTATCGCGATAATCATTTTCTCCGGCATTTTCGATTTAGATAATAACCCTGACCATTTCGAGTACAGAGGTAAGGTAGGACTTATTGTGAATAAGAGCGGGAAGAAACTTTATGCAACTAAATTAAGCAGTGACTATAATAATGAATTCGGCAGAGAATTAATTGTGCGTTCCGGAAAAATATTCGATACCGGCAATGACGGAACAAATGAAATTATTCTGTGCAACGATCAGCAGGCCTTAAAAGAATCAAACCTGTTGAAGAATAGGATAGTATGTTACAATAAAAACCTTGATGTTAACTGGACGTTCACCTTTGATAAGGTAGTCAGAACAAAATTTGATCTGCATTCTGATATTTTTGATGAGAATTTAGTCGATACTCTTACAATTAATGATACATTATGTCTCTTTCTTATAGCAAGGAATAACCCCAATGAAGTCTCAGCTATATACCGTCTCGATTGCAGAACAGGGAAAATGCTGAATAAAGTGTTGTGGCATTCCGGGCATCTGCAGGCTGCTTATATTTACCGTAACAATGGAGATGATGAGTTTTATGCTGCCGGGATAAATAATGGACTCGGAAGAGTAGCCTTATTTTCTATTAAGGTAAAAGAGATGAATGGTCAGCTTCCGTGCGCACCGGGTTATGAGTTTCTTGATATAGAGACTGCAGATCCTGATCAGTATACACTTTTACCCAAGACAGATTTCACAGATTATTATAATGCTCGCTTCAATATCCCTCAACCAGGCGGGATCTCCATGAATAAAGATAAAAGTGAAATTCTTATCTATGTTCTGGAAGGTAATATTCCATCCGATGCGGGCGGAGTGGTTTACCGGTTTACCAGGGATCTGCGGCTTATTTCGGTAAGTTTTTCAGATGATATTATTGAAAAAAGAGATGCACTTATAAGAGCAGGGGCGATAGAAGGGCCTCTGACAAGGACGAAGGAGTTTGAAAAGAGCCTGATCTCTCAGCTCCGTTACTGGGATGGAAAGAAGTTCGTAACCGCTGAGGAAAGATTCGGCAGTCCTCAATGAGTAAGAAAACCCTGGGATAGCCTTCACAATTAGCTTTATTTCTCCTCGCTATACTTCCAGCACTTCTGAAGCTGTTTTATACTGATCGGGGTTCACATACAGCACGTATCCGAATCCCCCTCGTCCGTCTGTTACAGCATTTGAAGAATAAACATTCACCCTGGCTTCGAAGAGTTTTTGGTGAATGTCTACGAGGGCGCCGATTTCATCATCACCAAGAATTAAAAAAGCAGGATTAGGACCATCAAGATGGAGATTTGCTTTTTTGGCTTCCACAACAAGTTTCGAAGAGTCTTCAGGAAATAAAGTAAATTGGGTACGCAATGGTCCTGTCGGCACACATGTAAAAGCATGCAGGTTAACACCAACCTTGGCAAGGAATGATAATAGTTTGTAGGATTCACCTGGATGGTCTTCAACCGAGCAGTAATAGTAATCAACTTTCTTGATATTAGTTGCCATTATACCTCCGGTAATTCAGACTTCTTTTGTTTTGAACTGAGCGGTTTCTTAGTGCTGTAAAATAATTAAAAGAATCATTAAAATTCTACCACTTCACCTGAGCCGGAGTTTTTTATCCATAAAATCCGCCAGCTTCTCAGCCCTGACCTCTGCCAGCGTCCTGATTTTTTTGGTGATTTTACCAAAAAAGTTAAACTCTACACTTACATTGTCTTTTTCAATAAGCCTCTTCCACGTACCAATCACCTGGCCTCTTAAAACAATAATAGGGAAAAACATACCATTTAGGGTCACATATTTTTTGGCAGTATCCCGATCCAGCACAGCCGATCTGTCTGTATATCCTATCAGGTACTCATCAAAAGAGGGAAGAAGATGAAGGTTGTTGTCCTCCTGATCATCCCGTAGCTTTCCGGAGTACCAGTAAATATTTTCTCCGGTAGTGAATGAAGAAAGTTCAGATTTCACCATTTCCAGTGCAGATTTTGCCTGGGTGAAGGTAAGTCCTCCCCACCATGCAAAGTCTTTTACTGAGGCAGGACCCCGGCTATTGAAATAAATACGTGCCAGCCGCGCCTTCGCATTTTCTGTTTTGATTTTTCGCGGACTCTTAAGCCTCTCCGAAATTAATGCATAAGTCTGTTTATTTCCTTCAGGTATTCCGCTGCAAATAAGACCCGATAATTCAGCTTCTGCGAATATATGAGAAGCCCTGTTCATATCTGTTTTGATTCCGGCACTATTAAGCAGTCTCACAAGCTCGTTACGTGTGAGATGATTATTACCCGCCAGTGCATCGCTGATAATCTTTTTACATTTTTTGAAAACAGCGGACGTTAGTCCTATCCGATTTTGCCTTCCATTCATCGAAGCTTTAATGCGCGAAGCCGTAAGCTCAAGCATCCAGGGTAGATCATCAGAGGATACAAAATGCCAGGTAGGACGCAGTACATGCGTTCGTATAATATCCCCATCAATTATAGCCTTATCAACCTGCTGTTGGCCAGCGTCCTTCAGGCGAAGACCGATTGCCAGCTTAGCCATCATATAGTCCTGTGACTGGACCGCCCCGAGATACCCGACCAGCTTTTTTACACTGGTTAATTCAGGATTGGAGATCTGCTGTGCTGCAAGCCGGGCAGATGCGATCTTCTCTGTTTTCATTTCAATGATTCCAGGTATTTGTTAATATATTCCTTCAGATGTTTCCTCCTGTATTGCATAATGTAACGGGGATGATCAAGCGGAATGATCTTATCAAAAAGATTTTCAATTTTGTTCAGTTCGGTTAAAAATTTATAATTCTTTCCGGACCCGAGGCAGAAGCCCGCCTCTTTATTTATTCCGAAGGATAATTGTTTCTTTAACGTTGATACTATAAAATCGTACACTGAATCTTTCAGTTGCTTATCATCATAGTAATTATAGTTAACCTGCTTTCCCCGACCGCTTTTTTTTGTGAATCCAAGAGGACAAACAGCACTGATAAAATAACGTGAATAAAATTTCTTTACCCCTCCGTAGGCTTCGATCATTTTATAAACAAATTCTGATGAAGTTTCGTACGACTGTACATTCTTCAGTTTAATTCCGCAGTATTGCTGAAGGCGGATTGTATCCGTGAAAGCAATCCCTGTTACACCCGCACCGTGACGTCCGGGATTTATCCCGAGTATAATATTTCTCTTATTATTGTCGTTGAAGAATTTATGGAAGAATTTACCCGCTGCCGTTATAACATCCGGGTTCTCCTCATAAGGATTCATAATATGAATATTATCCGGCAGGGAACCGGTGTACTTAAGATTTTTATTAAATGAATTTACTTTATCTGCAAAAGACATAGGATTTTTAATTTATAAATTATGAATGAGGAATTAATAATAAATAATTTACAAATTATTTCTTTCATAGTGCGCGCTCAGGCAGCAATCCGCTAATTCCTTAAATTAATCCGCCCAATCCGCAAATTGGCTGAATTCATTCCACAACTCCCTAAATGTTTTTATATTGCAGTATTCAATAAGAATCCTGAATGAGTACCAACATATGAACAAACTTATGAAGCGGGCCTTAATACTGGCTATAATAACCGTGGTGTATAATGTGATAGAAGGGCTCGTCTCTGTGTTCTTCGGAGCAAAGGATGAAACCCTCGCTCTGCTTGGATTCGGCGTCGACAGCTTCGTTGAAGTGATCTCCGGGATCGGCATCCTTCATATGGTTCTCCGTATGAAATATTCAATGGTAAACCAGAGAGATAAATTCGAAAGGACAGCGTTAATAATTAATGGTTCGGCATTCTATCTTTTAACTTTAGGACTCATCGCCGGTTCTGTGCTGAATATATTATATGACGTCAGACCCACAACCACATTCGCCGGTATAATCATCTCTGTAATATCAATCGGCACAATGTACTACCTGATGAATGCTAAATTAAAGGTAGGTCACGAAATGAAATCCGATGCAATCATTGCCGATGCTAACTGCACAAAGACCTGTTTCTACCTTTCGTTTATTCTGCTGGCATCAAGCGGACTGTATGAAATTTTTCATATCGCATATTTTGATGTTCTCGGATCCCTCGGAATTGCATACTATGCTTTTAAAGAGGGGAAAGAATCGTTTGAGAAATCAAAGTCAGCAGAGATTAGTTGTGCATGTGACGATTGAGGATGGATCATTAGTTGGGTTTTGGTTTACCGCGAAGGCGCAGAGGCGCGAAGGGGGGAAGAAGATGAGAAGGTAGGAAGGTAAGAAGATGAGAAGGTAAGGAGGTAAGAAGATAGCATCATACTCTTCCCAGATTCTTCATTGGGTTTGAGAAATCTTAAGCAGGCAAACGTGTAAAGCGAAACGCTGTTTCGCTTAAGCGATTCAGGCGAACCTGTCCCGTCGCTGGCGGAATGGCTTTACAAGTGTACCGCAATAAACTTTAATGAAAAATTTAGGAGGCTAATGCTGCGTGCCTGCCCCGACGCTAGGCGACGCCAGGCGGGGGTTCGCCAATCATTCAATCATTCAATCAGCCAATCATTCGTCATTCATTCATTCATTCATTCGACCATTCAGGAAATCTCCATTCTTTCTGCGTTCCGTTAAAGCAGCTACGCTAATCCGGTAACCATCCGCTGCGTGCCCGTCCCGTCGCTAGGCGACGCCAGGCGGGGGATCGCCAATCATTCAATCATTCAATCAGCCAATCATTCGTCATTCATTCATTCATTCATTCGACCATTCAGGAAATCTCCATTCTCTCTGCGTTCCGTTAAAGCAGCTACGCTAATCCGGTAACCATCCGCTGCGTGCCTGTCCCGTCGCTGGCGGAATGGCTTTACAAGTGTACCGCAATAATCTTTAATGAAAAATTTAGGGGGCTAATGCTGCGTGCCTGCCCCGACGCCAGGCGGGGGTTCGTCAATCATTCAATCATTCAATCAGCCAATCATTCGTCATTCATTCAATCATTCAATCTCGTGATTCATTCAACCAATCATTCGTCATTCAACCATTCGTTCATTCGCTATTTTATCTGTTCAATCTGCGTTCCGTTAAAGCAGCTACGCTAATCCGGTAACCATCCGCTGCGTGCCCGTCCCGTCGCTGGCGGAATCGCTTTACAAGTGTACCGCAATAAACTTTAATGAAAAATTTAGGAGGCTAATGCTGCGTGGTTCGCCAATCAGCCAATCATTCGTCAATCATTCAATCATTCAATCTCGTGATTCATTCAATCAATCATTCGTCATTCAACCATTCGTTCATTCGCTATTTTATCTGTTCAATCTGTGTTCCGTTAAAGCAGCTACGCTAATCCGGTAATCATCCGCTGCGTGCCTGCCCCGTCGCTAGGCGACGCTAGGCGGGGGTTCGTCAATCATTCAATCATTCAATCAGCCAATCATTCGTCATTCATTCATTCATTCAATCACCCGTGATTCTGCAAATAAAGGCTGTTCCTATCGGGCTTCGTTATGATTTATCCTGCCTCTCCTTGTTCAATCGGGAGGAGTTGTATACGGCCATTAATCTTATAAGTTAATCCCATAATAATTCCGAACAGCATATACATCCCGATAAATGCAATTATATAAGGGAAGCCGTCGTGAGCCATAAAATAACCTGGCGCTGGTAAATAATAAGGAATGACAGGACTGATTACCGGGAACAGACCGTATAGAAATCCTGCTATGAATGTATGCAGTACCCCAATCTTCAATCCTGCCGCCCAGCCGGTTCTCCGGGTGCCCAGTTCAAAAAAGAATGCGTAAATAATACCGAAGATCATTCCGACAATAACGTGAATCCCGAATCCGATCCACCACATTCCCGGGGAAGGCATTCCGCCGAATATTGTACCCAGGATCATCTCAAGATCGATATGCATTCCCAGGTATCTTAATATTAAATTATAAATAGTTACTGCAACTGCACCGATTGCTCCTCCCATCATTGCCCGGCTATTGTTCATTTCAGCTCCATTTCTTTCATAGTATATTATTAAGGAATATCAGGGTAAAGAGGGGTTATGGGAATCACAGGTGAGAAAGCAGAACGGGATATCTTAAGTAAAAAAAAAGGGAGCTGCGTAATGAGCTCCCTCATATTTTTCAGCGGCAGAGCATTTTGTGAAATGCCGCATATATGTGCGCTGTTATTTTACCAGGTTCATCTTTTTGACAAGATGAGAATTGTTTGCTTTCAGCTCATAGAAATAAGTGCCTGAGGCAAGGTTCGCTGCATTGAACTCAACAGAATGCTGTCCTGCTGTGAAATTACCGTTGACCAGTGTTTTAATCTTTCTGCCCAATACATTATATATATTAATCGTTACGTGATCGTTCTTACTTAGACTGAAGTTTATAGTTGTCGAAGGGTTGAAAGGATTCGGATAATTCTGATCGAGAGCAAAGCCGGCAGGCGAATTATTAACCGAAGGATCTGCCGAGGTTGCCTGGTCCGCTGTCAGGATTACAAAGTTCTGAACAAGGGGACTGGAAAAGGTTACTGTATTATTCTGCTGATCTACCACAGCACCTGAATATGTATTCCAGGTTGAATTCTGTGCATTATAATATTTAACCTGAATTGTTGATTCATCAACATTAAATCCGGCTGCCTGTATATCATTGTAATGCAGCTGGAAGTCGGCATCGGAATTTAATTCCATACCGTATCCGCTTCCGCCCCCGTGGTGCATCCCGTTCATGCCATTAGGAAGATACATGTCAATTTCATAGGCTGCGAAGGCATTTTCGTTTTCTGCCCCGGGAAACTGCTGATAGGAAGCTTCAAAAATCTGGCAGTATATTGAATCAGACATCATTCCGCCGCCCGGACCGCCCATCTGCCACCAGCCGGGATTAACCTGCATCCAGTCGGAATTATCGAAAGGAGTAGGCACTTCAACAGGGTTTGTCATATAACGCTGGATCCAGTTTCCGCCGAATCCCTGACAGAATAAAGTAGAGTCTCTCCACTCAAGTCCGTTAATCTCATAAACAACCACCATAGGCAGATATTCTCTTTCAATCTCACCTCCGGTTATTGTAACCTGGTCGCCATTTGAAGGGCGAACAGCTCCAGATTCAGGTTCATACCACCAGGGGCCAAAATTGAGCATATAGTCGGGTATACTATCATTATTAGTATCGAGGTAATACATTGCCATCATAAAAGTACTGTCAACGATTGCCGTCCCTGAAAGTTCAACTGTCTGCAGCGAATCGAACATCCATCCGAAGCCGCTTCCGCCGCATCCGCCGCCGTTGTGGGAGTAATAACCCATAAAGTTCCAGAAAGAATCGAAAGGATCGCGCCAGAACTCATCATTTATATTATATACAATAAGCATCTCGTAGCCCATCATATTCTCAACAAGACCGCCTTCAATAGTAACCTGATCACCGTCCTGCGGTCTCACTGCATCACTGCTGTCCGGTTCATACCACCATGGTCCGAAATTCAGCATATAATCCGGTGTACCGTCGTTGTTCTCATCGAGGTAGTACATAGCGTGCATCATATTTGTATCTACTATGGCGGTGCCGGTAACTGTAATCGTTTCAATTGAATCGGGATTAATAAATCCGCCTCCGCCGCCCATCTGCGCAAATACACTAAGCGCAGGGAACAGGATCATTAGTAAAATGTATGGTATTAATTTTCTCATCACTTGCTTGCTCCTTTAATAAAATTTAATAATCAACCTGGCCATAAAAACGAAAAATGATAAATCAGATAAGTAGAACTTCTGCATCTACAATGTTTATTGAAACCGGCGGAGATTCTGAAGAATATGCTGCACATCCGATGTATTCATTTGAGGCTGTTGATGTACTTGCAGTGAACGTGCAGGATGCCTCAACTGAATTCAGATCTATAACCGGGGAGATATATTCGCTGCTGCTCAGATTGACTGAACAACTGCAGTGACTATGGTTGAAAGTGAGATCGTATCCATCCTTTGGAATATGGGTCATAGAGAGCATGTTTGCCGGGCAGCAGCGGTTGAATATATTCTCCTGTTGAACCTTTCCGTCCGTCTCTGTACACTTAATCATAAAAAACGGTCCTATATTGAGGATGACAAATAGTAAAAGGGCGGAAATCGTTATGGATTCAGTTTTTAGCATCGATTATGGTAGTCCCAATACTATGCCATCTCCCTAAACCACGATTTTGAGCATAAAAAGGATGGGATCAGGGGAATAGTTTCAAAGTTTAGAATGTGATTCTAATAGTTAAGAATGAGAAATTGATGCTTGTTAACAAGTAACAGAGGGCAGGGGCATGGATTACCCGAAGACAAAAGGAACGAGGAGAGGTAAGATAAAAGATAAAAGGTAAGAAGGAAGAAGTAACAAGTAAAACTTTCAGGATTCTTCATTGGGTTTGAGAAATCTTGAGCAGGCAAGCGTGTAAAGGGGCTGACAAAAAAGGAGGACAATGTCATTTCGAGGGAGTCTTCGACCGAGAAATCTTTTCGAATTCTAAGATTTCTTCCTTCGAATCAACCAATCAATCAATCAGCCAATCATTCATCATTCAACTATTCAACCATTCGACCATTCAGTCTCTCAATCTCACCCTCGGCGGGGGTTCGCCAACTTGCCCGCCGACCCGGCTGATAAACCGGCAAGGCGGGTTATTCAATCAACCAATCAACCAATCATTCGTCAATCATTCAATCATTCAATCATTCAATCTCGTGATTCAATTCAATCAATTCATTCGTCATTCAACCATTCGGCCATTCAGGAAATCTTTTCAATCCGTTCAATCTGTGGTCCATTAAAGCGGGTGCATTAAGAATTTTCTAATTTTCACGATTTCTCACCCCGGACTAAATGTCAGAGCTAAGTTTGCCGGGGTTCGAAATGACAAACTCAGGTACACAGTGAAGTGAGGAGTCATGGAGAAGCGTGCAAAGCGATCCGTCAGAGCCGGAAGTGTTTCGCTATCAAGAAATCAATCAACAATCACTCAATCACTCAATCACTCGTGATTCATGTGAACCATTCGTCAATCATTCAAGTCATCCTCAATCTCGTGATTCTTTATTCATTCAATCATTCCGATTATTCAACCATTCAGAAATCTTTTCAATCCGTTCTATCTGTGTTCCGTTAAAGCGGGTTCGCCAACTTGCCCGCCAACCCGGCTGATAAACCGTCGAGGCGGGTCAATCAATCAACCAATCAATCAATCAACCAATCACTCAATCACCAATCACTCGTGATTCATTCAACCATTCGTCAATCATTCAATCATTCAATCACCAATACTCAATCACTCGTGGTCCATTCCTTCAATCTCCCCGCTACCAGCCGCCGCCTCCTCCGCCCCCGCCTCCTCCGCCGGATGAACCCCCGCTTCCTGAACTGGAACCGGGCGCGCTGGAGGAAGAAGAAATTGCTCCTGAAAATGAACTGCCGAATGATGATGTAAATCCTGATGCATCAAAACCATTCCAGCTTGTGCCGGAATACCATGAAGGAGAGTAATTCTGTTCAAGGGCTGCCTTTGCCAGGACATCGGAAAACTGTTCCGACCATTTCTGCTCAACGTTCAAAGCAAACGCAAATGGAAGATATTTTTCAAAAAGTTCAGGTGTTTTCTCAACCGGTGTAAGATAATTAAGCCTGTCTTTTTCTGCAGTTGAAAGGTACATCCTGAAACCTTCTATTTTATCCAGCACTTTTCTTCCGAGGAGAGTCGGTGCTTTAAGCAGATGATAAAAAAGTACGTTAAGAAATATGATTATTCCTACGATGATCCCGGAAAGAAAGGAGCCGGAACTATAAAAGAAATAAATCCCTGCAATCTCACCGATCACGAACGGAAGAGCAAATAGTGATGAAAATATCGCTGTGCCGATCAGGGAGGCCCTAATCTTTCCGCCGGAGAACAGACGCTTCCAGGTTCTTAACAGGTTTATTAAGAGGGCGCCGACGCCAAGACTCCAAATCGATATCCAGACAAGCATAAACACCTGTTCACCGTGACCCATCGATATGCTCAGCACGAGAAAGATAAAAGAAATCACAGCTCCGATTATGAACTGCTTCCTGTTGGTAATGAAATATGTTTTTTCATATGAAGTCTTCAGCTCCTTTTTTAATGCACTTATTGCGCTGCTGAAAATTGTATGGTTGGTATTCTTCAATTCCAGTTCATATTCTTCATCAGGAGATTGCTCCTCTCGGGGTACTGTTCTTAATTTATTCTGAATCGCTGTTGTAATTGCACCCGATATTTTTCTCGCAAAAAAATTATTACTGTTCTTAAAACCATTAAGCTGCTTCAATGCATCTTCAGCCTGCATGCTTCCCGCAGTTGTCTTTGAGAAACTAAGCTTCTCAGCAATTCTCTTTTCTTCAGTGCTCAACGCTGAAGTATCGCTCTTAAGCCTTATCAAAGAATATTTGCCATCGGTCTCTTTAATTTTAAGATATCCTTTTACGGCCATATCGATTACTGCTGCCGTAAAAGCATTGTTATCAAAACCCATACGTCTTATATAACGGACAGCAGAGGGGGAGAGGTTATCAGGAGGAGTGAAGAGAGGGATAATAACATCCTTATCAGGATCCTTGCCTACTTTATTCCATACGGTGATATAATATAAAAATATAAACAGCAGTCCGATAAGTCCGATTATTTCACTGAGATTATCCTGTGCGAAATATCCTAATTTCTGAAGTCCCTCCGGTTCCGTAACAATTCCTTTAGGAAATTCCAGTACTATGGTTAATCCTTCATATGAGCCGAGCGGACGTGTAGTTTCATAAGTGACCATACCGGAACCCGAAGTATGGGAAGTAAGATCCTTTTCACGGGAACCCTGCCGGCCTGTGTATCCGTAATATTTTAATTCACCTGAGGGAACATTTCCGGGAAGAGTTATTGTCGCGGAAACATTTTCAATGGGGAATACCCAGCCGTTGCCGGTTACATTCCAGTAAAGCTCATCATGATCGCCGAAGAAACCAAGCTGCCTGTTTGTTTTATAAATTATTTTGTAAGTATAATCTCCCTCATCAAGATATACATCCTTATTCCCGGCGTAAATCCTTATCCCGTTATCTTGGTACTCAGTATGATAATCCTCAGGCTGACCGTCCCTGTAAACTCCAACAATATCCATATCAACAACAATTTTATTGCCGTATGCATCTTCATAAGTAGTAGGAAAATCCCTGTAGATGCCTCTCTTAATATCAATGCCAAGCGCTCTGACTTTGATTGTTTCAGTCACGAGCATTGAAGCATCTTTATTGATTACAATGTCGCTGTTGTATGAATAGATCTTTTCCTGCTGAGAAAACAGGGAAGAGACAGATGTCAGCAGAAAGAAAGTGAGCAGTAAAGTTTTTTTCATATTATGATAATCCGACTTTGGGTGTTTCACGTTCTGTAGCCAGTGAAATTTCAAAGAATTCAGCTTTCTTAAAATTAAAGAGTGAAGCTGCGATATTTGAAGGGAAGGATTCGACGGTGATATTATAATCTCTCACCGCGCCGTTATAATATCTTCTTGCATACTGTATCTGGTCTTCCACCTCTGTAAGCTGCTGCTGAAGATTGAGGAAATTCTGGTTTGCTTTGAGGTCGGGATAATTTTCAACTACGGCAAAAAGATTTTTAAGCATACCAGATAATTCGGATTCGGGTCCGGCTTTCTCACCTGGCGAATTAAGCTGCATGGTTTTCGTTCTTTGACTTGTAATTTCCTCCAGCAGCTTCTTCTCATACGCCGCATACCCTTTTACCGCATTAACTACGTTCGGGATAAGGTCGTATCTTCTCTTAAGCTGTACGTCAATCCCGCTCCATGCCTCCTTCACAACATTTCGCTGCCGTACAAGACGGTTGTAGAGGTAGATGAAGAGGAGAAGGAGTAATATTATGATAATGATTATGGGATACATATTAAGTTCAAGTGTAAGTGTAAGATCAAGGGGAAAATATGATTCAGAATGATTAAGCTCAAGTTTAAAGAAGAGAATTTATTGAATTTCCGGAACTGCCTGCCAACGTTGGGAAGGTTGCCAGAATGAATTTAAGGAATTAACGGATAAGAAGGACTTAACGGATTGATTGAACTCGGTTCAGGAGAACTGCGCTAGGGTAGTGTCTGATCAGTAGAAGCAAAATTCTTTGGATCATATCCGTTCTGCTTCAGGATTTCATATGCCTGCTTTAACTTTTCTTCAGGCAGCTGTTTGGTACGACTTAAAATCCATCCGTATTTTCTATCCGGTGTTCCAACTACAGCATATGAGTAATCGTCTGCAAGTCCGATAATCCAGTAATCACCCCAGAATAAATGTATCCCCAGGATGCTTACAAAACTTACTTCAAGCTTCGCATTTGATGCGGTATCAACTACCTTAGCAAGACCTTCGGAAGAATCCATGGTACCGTCATCCTGTCTGCAGCTGTTAACAACCTTGATCGTGCCGTCATCATTCAGTGAATAGCGGGCTGTGGTATTGCCTATGCAATGCTTCTGAAACCTGTTGGGTATCTTCGCTATCTCGTACCATAAACCCGTGTATTTTTCAAGGTTAACCTGCTTTACAGTCCCTGGTTGAGTTTTTTCTTTTTGAGCCATAATATTACTGACTGAAATTAATAAAATAATTAGAATATATATTTTCATAATGATTAGTTCTTCCTGATTTTATTCGTTTATAAAATACTGAACATAATTTCGACAGAAATAATTCCCTTCAGGAAAACATGGTAAAGCTGATTAAAAGGAATCTGAAATTATTTCAAAATTAATAAATTTATTAAATGGATTGTAGAATTTACGCATCAGATGTTGCACTTCGGACTAAAAAACTGTATAATATCCATTAAATGATCTATGCTGTATAAAATAAGAATGATTTTAAAACCTCTTACCGCATTGCTTAATAATTCAACAATTTACCTGCAAATAACACATTGAACCGTCCTGGAACCGTCTTAACTACGGTATAAATACGGCCTTAATCCGGTTCTCCTTCTGGTTAATGGCAATAAATTATTGGGGATTACCAGTCTTGTCTGAAAATCATAAATTTTACTATTTTGCGCTTTACTGCTGGCATTTATTTTGTAAAGGTTAACATAAAAAATCTTATGAAGAAATTCTCACTTGTTTTTATTATCGCGGTTGCAGCTATCCTTGTATACAGCTACTGGCCTGAGAAGGAGCTTCAGCATCAGCCGGGAGTACTTTGTCCTGACGATCCGGTTCAGACAACTGTCGTAAATCCTGTCCCCTGGGAGAAGGATGAATACACAATCACACCTCTGGCAGAATTTAAGATCAAAGCATTTGTTTTGAGCACCAATAGTTTTTCAGTAGGAAGAGAGAGTGATCTCTCACCGATGGATCTTGCCTTAGGATGGGGACAAATGTCCAACCAGGTAATTATTGATGGTCTTGATATAAGCCAGAGCAACCGCTGGTATAACTGGAAAGCCGATCACCTGATCATACCCGCATCAGAGATTATGACTCACAGCTCAAATATGCATATAATTCCTGCAAACGATGAAGTTGAAGAAACTCTCGATAAACTTTACAAAGGATGCATAATCGAAATGAAAGGTTACCTGGTTTCTGTAAAGGGGAAAGACGGATGGCACTGGCAAAGCTCCCTCCGCAGAGATGACACAGGCGGGGGTGCCTGCGAACTGGTTTGGGCAGAAGAGCTGAATATAGTTGAAGGCGGCGAGTGATAATCTGCTAATCCGAAATCCTCTGCATTTCAATCCGCATAATCCCACGGAGAAACTGGAAATGCGCCAGATTCTCATGACTTTTATCACTGCATAATTAATTTTTTCTTCTACTTTTGTACTTGAGTTTTGAAATGTATTTGGTGACAGGATTTTGTTATTTCACGTATTGTTATGTAAAGCGAAACAGCGTTTCGCTTTACAGTGATGAACGAAAAGGCGTTTTCCTGCAAGCAGGACAGGCGCTTTACAGCCTATGATTTTGCCGGCAGTAAAGGGAACCCAGGGAAAGCCATTTTTAATGAAACGAGCAATTCTGAATTTCCGGTCTGCCGGCGCCGATATTATGAACAGCATTTTAGCTGTAATATAATTACAATTATATTCCCCATACATAAAGTGATTGCCCCTGGAAAAGGGGCTTTTGCTTTTTAAATATGACGGCAGGTTATTCAATCATTCAGGTTGGTTTACCGCAGAGGTGCAATGTGCAAGATAAAAGATAAAAGTAACAAGTAAGAAGTCAGGCAGGTAAGGGAGTTTACCGCAGAGGCGCGAAGGGGGAGAAAGGGGGGAAGGTAAGAAGGTAAGAAGATGAGAAGGTTAGAAGGTAAGAAGAGGAGGGGGCGACCGAAGCAGCGGACACTTCCGGGATTCTTCATTGGGTTTGAGAAATTTTAAGCAGGCAAACGTGTAAAGCGAAACGCTGTTTCGCTTTAGCAACCTGTCCCGTCGCTGGCGGAATCGCTTTACAGGACTCGCGATTCAAACATTCATTCATATCGGTGTAAATCTATTTAATCCATTCAATCTGCGTGCAATTAAAGCAGGTTCTCTTTACGGTGCGGATTTTGTTTAAGGTGAAGGTTTGTACGGGCGGAGTAAAATTAAGCCGGCAGAAGTGAAGAATTTGGTCTAAACCTACGCTATGCTGCAGGGAAAAAGGGGGATGAGAGGATAGGTAAGAAGGTAATTTTAAAGTCGCTTGGTTAATAATGTTCATACATTCTCTGGAACAGATTTGTTCTGCTACATCATTTTCACGCACAGCGTAAACTATATAGGGGACAATGAATTAGTTACGATAATTTTTGTATGAATGTATGGGTGGATGATTGTATGGCGAACTGCGTATCGTAGTTTCCAGGAATTGTCATTTCGAACATCCGACGTAAGGAGGATGGAGAAATCTTAATTTATTAGTTGATATAAGATTTACATACTTCAGATTTCTCAGAAATGACAAATTCGGGATGATGAAAGATCCGGTGGCAGGATTATTCTGGCGGGATCTCAGGTCGGGAGACCTGAGTTACGTGCCTGCCTGCAACGGGTGCATTGAAGCGGGCGCGTAACTCAGTTCTCTGAACTGAGTGAAAAAGAAGGATGAGGTTCTATGCTGGCGGAATCCGGTTGCAAGATAAAAGATAAAAGTAACAAGGAAGAAGTAAGGCGAAGCAAGATAAAAGATAAAAGTAACAAGTGGGATTATTCATAGAGTTTGAGAAATCTTGAGCAGGCAAGCGTGTAAAGCGAAACGCCGTTTCGCTTAGAAAAAAAATGAGTAAGAGTGATTAGCGATTCAGGCGAATCGGCGTGCAGAGTTACAAAAGCGATTCAGGCGAATCGCTTTACAGATGACCCCGCTGATACGAAAGCGATTCAGGTGAGCCCGACTACCGTCGAGGCAGGTCGCTTTACAAGTGTACCGCAATAAACTTTAATGAAAAATTTAGGAGGCTAATGCTGCGCTGCCTGCCAACTTGCCCGCCAACCCGGCTGATAAACCGGCGAGGCGGGTCATTCATTCAATCTTAGCGCTGCATAGCCGGCAACCAATAAGAACCTTAGATAAGCGGAGTAACGTATAGCGGTGGCTGAGTGACCCGCCCTCGCTTAATACTTTAAGGGGCGGGTTGTATCGAAGCCACCGAAAATAAGTAAATTGTTCAATGATTTATAAAGCCACTTAAAATATCTTGACCAAAAAAGCAAAAATATGTCTGAGGATACTATTCAATCTCGTGAATATCAATCTCGTGATTCATTCATTCATTCAATCACTCGTGATTCATTCAACCATTCGTTCATTCGCTATTTTATCCATTCAATCTGCGTTCCGTTAAAGCAGGTATGACAACCCCGGACTGATAAACCGGCGAGGCGGGTCAACCAATCAATCAATCAATCAATCAATCAACCAATCATTCGTCATTCAACCATCCACTCATTCAATCCCGTGATTCAATCATTCATTCATTCGTCATGCAACTTTGGCGTACGGTGAGTTGTAATGTTTAATTCATTTAACGTTTTTCATGAGCTGGTAGGTAAACTGAAGGACAAACCCAATCGCAGCAATTGATATTTCCTTAAGACCAATCTCTAATGAACTGCCTATACCAACCAGGTATACTGAAAAATCCATAGCTATCAGAATAAACAGGAAAGCGGCAAATCCGGTTAAGCCTGCTGTAAATGGTAGTATAAAGTAATTATAAAATGATGTTTCTTCTCTGGTTATTGAGCTCCCTTTTCTTCCTAAGATTTTTGAATAGATACGAAGTATTTCCTGCATATTTGTCCTTTAGTAATTATTTTGTCTCCCCTTATATAGGGATTGCTGAATGCAATGTCTGTGATTTTTTATCCTCGCAGCGCAGGTCTTAATGTTCTATTGATTTTAAATACAGCTGAGTGTCTTGAAACGGGATTTGACCTTTGTGCATGTTATCTGCTATTTTTAAAATTCTTATTAAGAAAGAGTTACATCTCAAAATGAAGCAGCAAATTAAAATTATATCGGTCGTTGGTGCTCGTCCTAACTTTATGAAGATAGCCCCTATACACAGAGCATTCCTTGAACACAAAGGAGTTGTTACTCATTTAATTTGTCATACGGGACAGCATTACGACGAACGTATGTCGAAGATATTCTTTACGGATCTCGAGCTTCCGGAGCCCGACTTCTACCTTGGTGCAGGCAGCGGTTCGCACGCTGAACAAACCGCAAAGATCATGATCGAATTTGAGAGAATAGTTCTTGCGGAAAAACCCGACCTCGTGATAGTTGCAGGAGACGTAAACTCCACCATAGCTTGCAGTCTCGTTGCTGTAAAACTTGGAATAAAAGTAGCGCATATTGAAGCGGGCCTAAGGTCATTCGACAGAACAATGCCTGAGGAGATCAACAGGATACTGACCGATTCTATTTCGGATTATCTTTTTGTAACAGAGGAGAGCGGTATTATCAATCTGGAGAAGGAAGGAGTAAGCAAAGAAAAGATCTTCTTCGTTGGTAATGTAATGATTGATAGTCTCGTGCATTTCCTTCCAAAGACTGAGAAGTCAGGTATTATGAAGGAGTTCAGTTTAAAGAAGAATGAATACTGTCTCATTACGTTGCATCGACCTTCAAATGTCGATTCACAGGAATTCCTTAGAGAACTGATCGATGTGATGAATGAACTCGCAGTGAAGATGAAGCTGATATTCCCCGTACACCCCCGTACTACGAAAAATATTGAAGCATCGGGACTCGCGAATCACCTGAATCCAAACCTGTTCCTTACAGAACCAGCGGGTTACATTGATTTCCTCACATTGATAAAAAATGCAGGACTGATCATCACCGACAGCGGAGGGATACAGGAGGAATCGACATACCTTGGTGTGCAATGCATTACCGTCAGGGAAAATACAGAACGGCCGGTCACAGTAAAACTCGGCACGAACCAGCTGATCGGCACTGACCTTCAGAAAGTGAAAGCCGCTGCACTGGAAATAATTAACGGAAAGAAAAAAGAGGGAAGCATTCCGCCATTGTGGGACGGACATTCAGCAGAGAGGATTGCGGATGTGCTGATGGGGATGGATTGAGGGCAAGATAAAAGATAAAAGTAACAAGGAAGAAGTCAGGCGAAGCAAGATAAAAGTAAAAAGTAACAAGTAACAAGTAAAACTTCAGGGATTCTTCATAGGGTTTGAGAAATCTTGAGCAGGCAAGCGTGTAAAGCGATCCGTCAGAGCCGGAGTATTTCGCTTAAGCGATTCAGCGAACCCGCATACCGCCGAGGCAGGCCGCACAGCGTAAACTATATAAGGGACAATGAAGAAGTTTCGATAATGAATGTATGGGTGGATGATTGTATGGCGAACGGCATATCGTAGTTTCAATTGTCATTTCGAACATCCGACGTAAGGAGGATGGAGAAATCTTAATTTATTAATTGAAAAGATTTGCGTACTTCAGATTTCTCACCCCGGCTTGATGCTGGAGCAAAGTTTGCCGGGGTTCGAAATGACATTTGAATTGAGCAATAATAAAATCAGGTAGGTAAAATTGAGGAATTAAATTGCCGTCTGCTTTAGGGTCTGTTGCGCAAGTATCTGATTATGTATAAACGACAGAAATTCCCGAAGTGAAAATATGAAGATTACTGTATGAAAATTTTCTTTCTTGTTCAACTTTCGTCTTTTGGACTCCCACCCTTGGATGTTTCCCTAACCCCTTTAGTAATCTTTTTAAGTTCTGAACAGAAGCAATCAGATATGACTTTTTTTGAGCATTATCTATTCCTCTTGTCATAAACTTACTTAGCGTATGATTAGACTTGGCTTCAGCAAATAAACCTTCCGAAACAGTTTTCCTTATTATATAAGCTTGCCTGGCTCTGGGTGTTTTCAATCTGCCATCTAACCTTTCATATTCCTTATAATAAATGGTCCTGCTTATACTTCTAAATTTTGCCTTTGGGCAGCATTGATTCTTTAATGGACATCCCTGACAATCCTCTTTTTTTGCTTTGTATCTTTTCCTCTGAGACTGCTTTTCATATCTGTAATATTCCAACGGCTTATTATTCGGACAAAGAACTTTATCTTCTTCTTCCTCATATATAAATTTCTTGTTGGCTTTAACAACAGGGTTTTTACTCCGCTTTGTCGGTACGAAGGCTTTTATATTACGGTTCTCAAATTCTCTTAAATTTTCTCCCGAACAATATCCTTTATCAGCTGAGACTTCTTCTATTGCTAATCCTAATTGCTTTAACCTTTTTTCTGCTCTGTCAAATACTTCTAAAAATACTTTTGTATCTCCTCTGTCTGAATAGGTTGTCAATACATCGGTGATAACCCTGTTTTTACTGTCTGCACTATAGTGCGTTGTATAATATAATCCCGTTTGAGTCCCTGGTTTTGTTGCTATTCTGCTATCAGGATCTGTCCTGCTGAAATATTTTTCATTCTTATCTCTTTCTGTCCTTACTTGTTTTTCAGAATCACTTTCCTCGAATTTTGATTCCTCTTCCTTTTTATTTTTATCATTTTCGTCTTTTTTTTCTTCCTCATCCATAGGATTTTCGGCATATGTCCTGTCTGTGAATTCCTTTAAACTTAATTTGGGAACTTTCCTCTCAAGGCTATCCAATGAAGCATTTGCTTTGACTAATGTGGAATCTATTGATTGATGCTTCCCTTCTATCAATCCTGCCTGATAACATTTTTCAAGGATTTGATTAAATACTAATTCAAAAGTCTCTTTCTTTATTATTGTTCTGGTTCTTGATATCGTTGAATGCCATGGTAGCTTTTCATCTATATCATATCCCAGATAATATCTTATGCTAAGACTATCGCTGGCTTTTCTTACTAATTCCCTGTCAGATATTATATTTTCAAAAAATCCAAATAGATTTAGCTTAAAAAATACTACAGGGTCTATCGATGGATTCCCTGTTTTTCCATATAGGCTTTCACATTCCTGATAAACGAATCTCAAATCTAAGATCGATTCTAGTTTCCTGTAGAAATCATCTTCCGGTACTAGATCATCTAAAGTTAAATTATACATTAATTTAGGCTGAAATTTCTTTTTACCAAGCATAGATTTTTTCCTGTGTATAGGTTTATCTATTCTAAACAAATTGCATGCCTAAGAGTTGTGCAACAGACCCTAAAAGTCGTGGCAAGTCAGCCAAAGCTTGTGGCAAGTCAGCCAAAGTTGAATTTAAGTTCAGAGCAAGTTTGCTGTTGTTTCACACAAAAACGGGCATTTCAATTAAAACCCTTTACAATTCATCTTAATATAAGGAAACAAGTTTATGCCATATATTAGAATCTGGATTCATCTAATCTGGTCAACCAAAAACAGGGAGCGAATAATTACTGAAGATATTAAATCCAAATTATTGAATCACATAAGAGAAAATGCAGAATTAAAAAATATCTATATTGATTTTATAAACTGCGAACCTGAGCACATCCATATGACAATATCAATGGGTTCAGATCAAAATATTAGTAAAGTAGCCCAGCTGCTAAAGGGAGAATCATCAAATTGGGTGAATAAATATGGCTTATCAAAGAGTCATTTTGAATAGCAGGATGAGTATATAGCTGTATCTGTAAGTGAATCGCAGATTAATAGGGTAAGAGATTATATAAAGAACCAGATAGAACATCATAGGAAAAAGAGTTTTACAGAAGAATATGAAGAGTTTATTAAAAAATATGGGTTTAAATCGCTGAATAAATTTGGCTAAAGCCGGGATTTTATTTTTTATAGAAATCCACGACTTAAAGGGTCTGTTGCGCAAGTATCTGATTATGTATAAACGACAGAAATTCCCGAAGTGAAAATATGAAGATTACTGTATGAAAATTTTCTTTCTTGTTCAACTTTCGTCTTTTGGACTCCCACCCTTGGATGTTTCCCTAACCCCTTTAGTAATCTTTTTAAGTTCTGAACAGAAGCAATCAGATATGACTTTTTTTGAGCATTATCTATTCCTCTTGTCATAAACTTACTTAGCGTATGATTAGACTTGGCTTCAGCAAATAAACCTTCCGAAACAGTTTTCCTTATTATATAAGCTTGCCTGGCTCTGGGTGTTTTCAATCTGCCATCTAACCTTTCATATTCCTTATAATAAATGGTCCTGCTTATACTTCTAAATTTTGCCTTTGGGCAGCATTGATTCTTTAATGGACATCCCTGACAATCCTCTTTTTTTGCTTTGTATCTTTTCCTCTGAGACTGCTTTTCATATCTGTAATATTCCAACGGCTTATTATTCGGACAAAGAACTTTATCTTCTTCTTCCTCATATATAAATTTCTTGTTGGCTTTAACAACAGGGTTTTTACTCCGCTTTGTCGGTACGAAGGCTTTTATATTACGGTTCTCAAATTCTCTTAAATTTTCTCCCGAACAATATCCTTTATCAGCTGAGACTTCTTCTATTGCTAATCCTAATTGCTTTAACCTTTTTTCTGCTCTGTCAAATACTTCTAAAAATACTTTTGTATCTCCTCTGTCTGAATAGGTTGTCAATACATCGGTGATAACCCTGTTTTTACTGTCTGCACTATAGTGCGTTGTATAATATAATCCCGTTTGAGTCCCTGGTTTTGTTGCTATTCTGCTATCAGGATCTGTCCTGCTGAAATATTTTTCATTCTTATCTCTTTCTGTCCTTACTTGTTTTTCAGAATCACTTTCCTCGAATTTTGATTCCTCTTCCTTTTTATTTTTATCATTTTCGTCTTTTTTTTCTTCCTCATCCATAGGATTTTCGGCATATGTCCTGTCTGTGAATTCCTTTAAACTTAATTTGGGAACTTTCCTCTCAAGGCTATCCAATGAAGCATTTGCTTTGACTAATGTGGAATCTATTGATTGATGCTTCCCTTCTATCAATCCTGCCTGATAACATTTTTCAAGGATTTGATTAAATACTAATTCAAAAGTCTCTTTCTTTATTATTGTTCTGGTTCTTGATATCGTTGAATGCCATGGTAGCTTTTCATCTATATCATATCCCAGATAATATCTTATGCTAAGACTATCGCTGGCTTTTCTTACTAATTCCCTGTCAGATATTATATTTTCAAAAAATCCAAATAGATTTAGCTTAAAAAATACTACAGGGTCTATCGATGGATTCCCTGTTTTTCCATATAGGCTTTCACATTCCTGATAAACGAATCTCAAATCTAAGATCGATTCTAGTTTCCTGTAGAAATCATCTTCCGGTACTAGATCATCTAAAGTTAAATTATACATTAATTTAGGCTGAAATTTCTTTTTACCAAGCATAGATTTTTTCCTGTGTATAGGTTTATCTATTCTAAACAAATTGCATGCCTAAGAGTTGTGCAACAGACCCTTTAGCTGACGGGGAAAAGGAAAGGGATCAGGGTGCAGGCTTTAGCCGCATTCCATAGGAGGGGTAAAAAAACTTACCCCCGAAATATACCCCCCCCCCGAATAAGTCGAAAGTGAATCGACAAATCGACATAAAGCAGTAAAATGTTAGAATATGAGCCGTAATCACATAAAATTTATGTCGATTCGAGTTTTTAGAATCGACATGGTACGGACCAAATCGACATAAAATTGTCCCCAGATCGTCCAAAGCTTAAAAGTTTGTTGAATTATTCAACAAAAAGATGAAAATTCACGAAGTTCGAACGGCATATCATATTTTCCAGGAATTGTCATTTCGAACATCCGACGTAAGGAGGATGGAGAAATCTTAATTTATTAATTGAAAAGATTTACATACTTAAGATTTCTCACCCCGGCCTGCTGCTGGAGCAAAGTTTGCCGGGGTTCGACGGGGGTTCGGCATCTTGCCCGCCAACCTGGCTGATAAACCGTCGAGGCGGGTCATTCAATCAACCAATCAACCAATCAGCCAATCATTCGTCATTCATTCATTCATTCATTCGACCATTCAGGCAATCTCCATTCTATCTGCATCCCTTTAAAGCAGCTACGCTAATTCCGTAACCATCCGCTGCGCTGCCTGCCAACTTGCCCGCCAACCTGGCTGATAAACCGTCGAGGCGGGTCATTCAATCAGCCAATCAACCAATCAACCAATCATTCGTCAATCATTCAATCATTCAATCATTCAATCTCGAATCATTCAATCATTCAATCTCGTGATTCATTCAATCAATCATTCGTCATTCAACCATTCACCCATTCGTTCATTCGCTATTTTATCCGTTCAATCTGCGTTCCGTTAAAGCAGGTCATTCAACTTGCCCGCCAACCCGGCTGATAAACCGGCGAGGCGGGTCAATCATTCAATCATTCAATCATTCAATCTCGAATCATTCAATCATTCAATCTCGTGATTCATTCATTCGTCAATCACTCAATCACTCAATCAGCCAATCACTCAATCACTCCATCACTCAATCACTCGTGATTCATTCATCCACATTTGTTATATTAAATTTTTTCTCTAATTTTAGAGAAATATAATTCCAGACCTATAAAGACCAGACCGAAGCCTGTAATGAAAAAACAAAACGAAATATCAGATGAGTTAAGGACTTTCATTAAAGAACACAGTTATTTATGGTGGTGGGTTCCCGAAGAAAAAAAAGAACAGCTTGGTTTGAATTCCGTTGTTGAAGGCATCCTTAATTACGGGGATATTGAAGATATCAGGCAATTATTTAAGTTAATTGGCATAGACAAAGCTGCGGAAATATTTTTTAAGCAAGTATCAGGAAAACGGCCGAATTATAGTAAAAAAACAATTAATTTTTTCAGGTTATACTTCCAGCGGCATGCACAACGAAATTTTAACTAAAAACCAGGCGGAGCTGCTCCCATTACTGAAGGACTTTTCCGGGGAGTATATTCTTGTCGGCGGAACTGCAGTGGCTTTACATATCGGGCACAGGCACTCAATTGATTTTGACCTGTTCTCCCCAAAAAAAATTAAAAGACAAAGCATCAAAAATTATCTTGTAAAGAATAATTATTCTGTCAATCAATTAATCAAAGAAGAAGAAGATCAAATCCATTTTATTATCAATAACGTAAAAATAACTTTCTTCCAGTATCCATTTATAATTAATGAGCTGACTGATTTCAATAACACAATAAAAATTCCGTCATTATTAAATCTTGCTGCAATGAAAGCTTATGCTCTAAGCGGCCGGGCGAAATGGAAAGATTATGTTGATCTCTATTTTATAATAAAAAATCATCATTCACTGAAAAAAATAAGTGAAAGAGCAGCCAAAATATTCGGAGAAGTATTTAACGGAAAACTTTTCCTGGAACAGCTTGCATATTTCGAAGATATAAATTATGAAGAAGAAGTAATCTATTTAAACCAGCCGGTTAATCAGGATGTGATAAAAGAATTTCTTATTAAAGCAGCCACAGACGGATTATAAATTTGCAGGGACGGAAAGTAAGATAAAAGTAACAAGGGAGAAGTAAGGCGAAGTAAGATAAAAGATAAAAGTAACAAGTAAAACTTCCGGGATTATTCATAGAGTTTGAGAGATCTTGAGCAGGCAAGCGTGTAAAGGGGCTGACTAAAAAGTAAGACAATGTCATTCGGCGAGGCGAGTCATTCGATTCAATCACAATCTATTCAATCATTCTAATCATTTCAATCTGTCGAATCAATCAATCATTCAATCATACTCATTCAGTCAATCATTCGCCATTCACTCATTCACCCATTCGTTCATTCGCTATTTTATCCATTCAATCTGCGTCCTATTAAAGCAAGGTTCGCCAATGTTCTAATTTTCAGATTTCTCACCCCGGCCTAAATGCTGGAGATAAATTTGCCGGAGTTCGAAATGACAAATACGGGATGATGGAAGATCCGGTGGCAGGATTATTCTGGCGGGATCTCAGGTCGGGAGACCTGAGTTACGTGCCTACCTATTCAGGCGAGCCCGCTTGCAGGGTTACGAAAGCGATTCAGGCGAACCCGTCCGGCTCTGACGGATTGCTTTACACGTGTACCGCAATAAACTTTAATGAAAAATTTAGGAGGCTAATGCTGTGTTGTTTGCAATCAATCAATCACTCAATCAACCAATCGTGATTCGACCATTCAATCAATCATTCGTCATTCACCCATTCAACCATTCGTTCATTCGCTATTTTATCCATTCAATCTGCGTCCCTTTAAAGCAGCTATGCTAATCCCGTAACCATCCGCTGCGCTGCCTGCCAACTTGCCCGCCAACCCGGCTGATAAACCGGCGAGGCGGGTCATTCAATCATCCAATCAACCAATCAACCAATCATTCGTCATTCATTCATTCATTCGGCCATTCAGGAAATCTATTCGATCTTCTGACTTTAAAATCGTTGAAACCTCTTTCCTTCAATTGATTTCTCCGCCACATTTTTTTTTGAAAATGTAATTACTTCATGTATTATTTTTTATTAAATTAAAGCTATGTAAGCGGAAATAATCAGATTTTAATTTTTCCCTTTACGTTCTTTCCAATTAAACATATCAGGAGGAGGACTTATGTTAAAACGTGTTATACTATTTCTTTTACTGATAAGCGGAATTGCTCTCCCGCAAGGATGGACTCAAGTGAGCACTCTGCCTTCATCCCCGGCTATCAACTCAATCTCAGCGCCCAGCGAAAATGTAATCTGGGCAGTCTGCACTGCCGGACTGGTCTATCTGTCTGAAGACGGCGGAACTACCTGGGCTTTGAGGAATACAGGACTTCCTTCGGGCGACCTTTACGGAGTTTCTGCGCTTGATAATATGAACTGCTGGATTGGAACGGGTACAGGCAGCATTTACAGAACAACTGACGGCGGAAACAGCTGGACTCTCCAGATTGCCGTTTCAGGAAGTTTTATAAATGGTATCCATATGTTCGACATGAACTATGGCGTTTACACCGGAGATCCCACCGGTAATGGAGTGCCGTACCAGGACAGGTATACAACTGATGGCGGCACAACGTGGACATTAGCACCAAATTCTCCGATAGGTACAAATGAATTCGGTGTTATAAATGCCTGGGACTGGATTGATCAGAATACTTTCTGGATCGGATCTGCCAACACTCTGGCAAGCGCAACCACTGCAAAAATATTCTATACTACAACCGGCTTCGAAGGCACCTGGAATTATACAGCTGTTCCCGGGTTAGGCGGCAGTGCGGGTCTGTATTACCAGGCAATTGCATTTACTGATGCGATGCATGGAATGGCCGGCTCAAACGGAAGCAATATTATGAAAACCTCCGATGGGGGTGTTACCTGGCAGCCTGCAAATCTTCCTTCGGGTCTCACAACATTTGCAGCAATAAATTTCAATGGATTGAAGGATGGTTCAAACACAATAAGACTTATACTTACCGATGCTTCCGCAATATATTATGTCTACAAAACGACTGATTTCGGCACCACTTACACACAGGAAACCATTCCATCGCCTGCAATGACCAATGGTTTACAGCAGATGGTATTCCTTGATGCCAACCTCGGTTATGCCGGGGGTGCCGGCGGTGTTTTCCTGAAATATGTAGGTATCGTTCCGGTCGAATTAACTTCATTCACTGCTGATGCATCAAGCGGAAAGATATTGCTTAACTGGAATACAGCAACTGAAACAAATAACAGAGGTTTTGAAATTGAAAGACGGATAATAAAAGGTGATAATGAAGGAACCTGGAATTTTATAGGCTTTAAGCAGGGAAGAGGAACCACTTCCGAACCGCAGGAATACTCCTTTACCGATAACATTGAGAATATCCGGGCAGATGCAATAGCATACAGACTGAAACAGGTAGATCTTAATGGAAATTCAGAATACAGCGACGAAGTTCTGGTTAAGGATCTTGTTCCGCTGAGCTATAACTTATCGCAGAACTTCCCCAATCCGTTTAACCCGTCTACGGTTATTGATTATGCTATACCCGAAAATTCCTTTGTAAGTCTTAAAGTATATAATTCCCTTGGCCAGGAGGTATCCAGCCTTGTAAATGAAAACAAACAGGCCGGGGCTTATCACGTCAGCTTTAATGCTTCGGGTTTACCCTCGGGAGTATATTACTATATCCTGAGAACAGGAAATAACAACGAATTTGTTAAAACTAACAAAATGATTCTGCTCAAGTAATTTCGTCAAATATAAATTTCGGAAAGAGAGCTCATATGGAAATTAAAAAACCCATATGAGCTCTCGGCATTTGAGGGGGCAGAGCAAAGTTTGCCGGGGTTCGACGGGGGTTCGCCAACTTGCCCGCCAACCCGGCTGATAAACCGTCGAGGCGGGTCATTCAATCACTCAATCAACCAATCACTCAATCGTTCATGATTCAATCATTCATTCGACATTCAACCATTCACTCATTCATTATTTATCTGGGGTTTGAGAAATCTTTGAGCAGGCAAGCGTGTAAAGCGAAACGCTGTTTCGCTTAGAAAGAATTTGAGTAAGAGTGGTAAGCGATTCAGGCGAACCCGTCCGGCTCTGACGGATCGCTTTACAAGTGTACCGCAATAAACTTTAATGAAAAATTTAGGAGGCTAATGCTGATTGGTTCGCCAATCATTCAATCATTCAATCATTCAATCTCGTGATTCATTCATTCGAACCATTCGACCATTCAGGAAGATCTTTTCAATCCGTTCAATCTGTGGTCCATTAAAGCGGGTGCATTAATCTTCTAATTTTCAGATTTCTCACCCCGGCCTAAATGTCAGAGCTAAGTTTGCCGGGGTTCGACGGGGGTTCGCCAACTTGCCCGCCAACCCGGCTGATAAACCGTCGAGGCGGGTCATTCAATCACTCAATCAACCAATCACTCAATCGTTCATGATTCAATCATTCATTCGACATTCAACCATTCACTCATTCATTATTTATCTGGGGTTTAAGAAATCTTGAGCAGGCAAGCGTGTAAAGCGAAACGCTGTTTCGCTTAGAAAGAATTTGAGTAAGAGTGGTAAGCGATTCAGGCGAACCCGTCCGGCTCTGACGGATCGCTTTACAAGTGTACCGCAATAAACTTTAATGAAAAATTTAGGAGGCTAATGCTGCGTGCCTGCCCCGACGCCAGGCGGGGGTTCGCCAATCAGCCAATCAATCAATCAGCCAATCATTCGTCATTCAACCATTCAGGCAATCTATTCGATCTGTTCAATCTGCGTGCTATATGAATAACTTGAAGTAAACATATCAAATAATTAAATTTAATTAGAATTATGCCCGAAATATGTAGTTTCTCCGGTATGTCTATTAAAATGTTATGGGAAGATCATCTTCCAAAACATGTACATATTTATATCGGCGTATCCAGTATCAGAATGACCTTTGACGGGAAAATATTATCAGGTAAACTTGAGCCGGATAAATATAAACAATTGATAAAGTGGTTAAAGAAACGAAATAAAGAATTGAATGACAGATGGGAAAAAGCCGAAGCAAAGCAACCGTTGGAAAGGATAGACCCATGACACCCGAAATGTATATTAAGCGTGCTGTTTACCTTGGAAATTTTACAATATTATTTGAAACAAATGATGGTCAAAAGAGAATAATTGATTTCAAACCGATGCTTGAAAAAAACATGGGGGAATTCGCCTCACTTAGAGAAGAAGAAGTTTTTAAGACTTTCTACCTTGATACGGGAATATTAACCTGGGATATCAAACTTCCTATAAAAAGCGATAAACAAATAAATCAGTTTGATGTTGCCCCTGAATATATTTATACAAACAGTAAAAGTGTACAAATAAATAAGAACAGGATAAAAGTTACAGGTTAAACGCGGCAAGTATTGGGTTGGTTTACCGCAGAGGCGCGGGGGCGCGAAGGGGGGAGGTTAGAAGATGAGAAGATGAGAAGATAAGAAGGTAAGAAGATGAGAAGGTTAGAAGGTAAGAAGATGAGAAGGTAAGAAGATGAGGGGGCGACCGACGCAGCGGACACTTCCCGGATTCTTCATAGGGTTTAAGAAATCTTGAACAGGCAAACGTGTAAAGCGAAACGCTGTTTCGCTTAGAAAGAATTTGAGTAAGAGTGGTAAGCGATTCAGGCGAACCCGTCCGGCTCTGCCGGATCGCTTTACAAATGCACCGCAATAACTTTAATGAAAAATTTAGGAGGCTAATGCTGCGTGCCTGCCCCGACGCCAGGCGGGGGTTCGCCAATCATTCAATCATTCAATCTCGTGATTCATTCAACCAATCATTCGTCATTCATTCATCATTCGACCATTCAGGAAATCTATTCAATCCGTTCAATCTGTGTGCAATTTACAACGAATCTGATTTCCCGCTACACCCCCGTAAATCTTACGCAGTAGGCGTATGTTTTTCCCTCACATTTACCGTATCATTTATGGGCAGGGGCAGGGGGCGGGAGGGATGCTCTTGCAGGGGCAGGGAAATAGTAATAAATTTGGCACTGTGTTTGTTTTTAATCAGGGTGTTTTCTGACTAAAAGGAATAATTCTGTTGAAGACGACCTTCGATTTTGTGAATACCGCTCCGCTTTCCGATTGATTAAATCATTATAGATGCTTATAAGAACATCATAAACCCGCCTCTGCATATTGACAGAGGATAACTGAGGCAGATGAAATCCTGCGGCGATGTTCAGTCAGGTGATGAAGCTAACTTGTTTATTCCTCACAAGTTGCCATTATTGTTATGTGATTATTATTCTCTCATTGATTCGGCAGGACTATGAACTATAAAATACTTCTATTTATACCCGTTCTTTTTATAATTTTTTCAATTATTCAAAATCAAAAAACATTTGCCCAGGACGAGGAACCGGTACTTTACTATCAGATGGAACCCCTGGATGATAGTCTCTTTATCCATGTTCAGGAACAGCTTTTTATCGCTCCTCCCGATCCTAAAGCTGAAATAATCGTGGACCTCAGAGACCCGAATAACCAGACAATCTCAATCAAGGGAACACTTTATCCCTTCCTTGCATTGAAGCCCGAAACAAGGGCGCTGGTTCAAACTTATCCTTTTAAGATCAATCTTGAAGAGACTACCAATTTCGGCAGCGTCTTTACAAGGGTGATAGAAAAAATAAGATTTAATAAAATTGCCTCACCCCCGAGTGTCTTCCAGATATCGTCGACCTTGTACTACATCAATCCTTTTATACAGCTTTTAGGCGGAGAAAGGTTCGGGGTGGCTCTTAAATCAGATGCGGGATTTTCATTCGGAGTAGAGACGCCGTACTCTGGTCCCCTTGAATCGAATATGGTTGAAGCCAACTTTCACATTCTTGGCTTTCACGGCGGAATTTACTCAAATGTTGACGCCTTGACTGAGATCCAGACGAAGAACAACCACAACAACGTGTACGTTACTAACGGCTTTCAGCTCGGTTATGTAATCCCGCTGGGAAATTTCCTGGAACTAAGCTACCTTGAATCAAACAAAAAGTTCAGCGAATCGCAGCTTGCACAATACACTAAAGACAAAGCTATTGTCTACTATCCGAATGGCTCGGTAAGGTACAGTGCCTATTTTGTGCAGGGAAGCTATTTCAATTTTGAGATCAGATATCCCCTCGAAGTGATGGGATCTACACGCGGAAAGTTTTACGGAGCGCGGTACCTTGATGAATGGCATATTGGGTATACCGGCAGAGAGCTGTCGCTTGCAGGAAGCACATTTGATTTCAGGTTCGATGCAATGTGGGATAGTCCCGTAAGACGCAACCGCATAATGTTCGAAGTGCTTGTACAGAAAGTAATGGACTTCTGGGGATTCAGCGCATTTGCATTAGGTCCCTCTGCAACAATGACCACCCTAAGCGGCGGAGATTACGGCTTCTCGGCAATCTTCTTTAATCTCAGAGTGAAAGTAGGATCGAGTTTGTAGGAAGTTTGTTTACCGCAGAGGCGGGGAGGGCGCGAAGAGGTGAGAAGGTGAGAAGATAAGAAGGTAAGAAGATTAGAAGATAGCATCGTACACTTCCCGGATTCTTCATCGGGTTTGAGAAATTTTGGGTAAGAATCAAACAAGGTTCGGCAGTGACCTTGATATTGCTGTATACTTTAAGAAAGAACCCGGCCTGGCTGATATCGGAGTCCTGGTACCTCAATTAGAGGAGGCTGCAGGCTGCGATGTTGATCTGATCTCTTTAGAAGGGCTGTATATAAAAAATCCCAAACTGGCTTTTTCCGTTATCGCTGAGGGGCTGCTGTTATACACTAAAGATGAAAAGCTGCACGGATACTATAAAAAAATGGTATTTCTCCATTACCTGGATTTCAAACCTGTTATCGACCTTTTTAAGGAAAAATTATATAAGCGGCTTAACGACAGAAAATTTGCAGTAGCTGAACCCCGTGATTTTCATTCGCATCCGGGGAGGAAAAAATGATTGATAAACTCACCAGACTGGAAGAAAATTTAAAAGCTCTGAAGTCAATAAAGAATGAATATTCACTGAAGGATATTTTATCCGATAAAGTAGATGAATGGGGGCTCAGATATGGTTTACTTGAATCAATACAGATAATAATAGACATAGCTTGTCACATTGTTGCTGAAAACAATTTAGGCACTCCCAAAAATTATTCCGAATGTATTACCATTCTTGCAGCTAATAACTACATCACTAAGGATCTAAGCAATAAGTTAAAGAGAATGACCGGGTTACGTAATTTACTGGTACATGACTACGGCATAATAGATCCCACGAAACTCTATGAATATCTCGATCATTTAAATGATATAAATGATTTTATTTATGCAGTCAGGGAATCTTTTAGAAGGCAATGAAAAATTCAGGAGCCATCCGTTACGTGCCTGCTTGCAACGGCTGCATTGAAGCGGGAGCGTAGCTCAGTTCTCTGAACTGAGTCAAAAAGAAGGATGGGGTTCTGTGCTGGCGGAATCCGGTTGCAAGATAAAAGATAAAAGTAACAAGGAAGAAGTAAGGCAATCAATCAATCATTCTAATCATTCAATCATTCAATCATTCAATCTCGTGATTCATTCAATTCATTCGTCAATCACTCAATCACTCAATCAGTCAATCACTCAATCACTCCATCACTCAATCACTCGTGATTCATTCATCCACATTTGTTATATTAAATTTTTTCTCTAATTTTAGAGAAATATAATTCCAGACCTATAAAGACCTGACCGAAGCCTGTAATGAAAAAACAAGACGAAATATCAGATGAGTTGAAGACTTTCATTAAAGAACACAGTTATTTATGGTGGTGGGTTCCCGAAGAAAAAAAAGAACAGCTTGGTTTGAATTCCGTTGTTGAAGGCATCCTTAATTACGGGGATATTGAAGATATCAGGCAATTATTTAAGTTAATTGGCATAGACAAAGCTGCGGAAATATTTTTTAAGCAAGTATCAGGAAAACGGCCGAATTATAGTAAAAAAACAATTAATTTTTTCAGGTTATACTTCCAGCGGCATGCACAACGAAATTTTAACTAAAAACCAGGCGGAGCTGCTCCCATTACTGAAGGACTTTTCCGGGGAGTATATTCTTGTCGGCGGAACTGCAGTGGCTTTACATATCGGGCACAGGCACTCAATTGATTTTGACCTGTTCTCCCCAAAAAAAATTAAAAGACAAAGCATCAAAAATTATCTTGTAAAGAATAATTATTCTGTCAATCAATTAATCAAAGAAGAAGAAGATCAAATCCATTTTATTATCAATAACGTAAAAATAACTTTCTTCCAGTATCCATTTATAATTAATGAGCTGACTGATTTCAATAACACAATAAAAATTCCGTCATTATTAAATCTTGCTGCAATGAAAGCTTATGCTCTAAGCGGCCGGGCGAAGTGGAAAGATTATGTTGATCTCTATTTTATAATAAAAAATCATCATTCACTGAAAAAAATAAGTGAAAGAGCAGCCAAAATATTCGGAGAAGTATTTAACGGAAAACTTTTCCTGGAACAGCTTGCATATTTCGAAGATATAAATTATGAAGAAGAAGTAATCTATTTAAACCAGCCGGTTGATCAGGATGTGATAAAAGAATTTCTTATTAAAGCAGCCACAGACGGATTATAAATTTGCAGGGACGGAAAGTAAGATAAAAATAACAAGGGAGAAGTAAGGCGAAGTAAGATAAAAGATAAAAGTAACAAGTAAAACTTCCGGGATTATTCATAGAGTTTGAGAGATCTTAAGCAGGCAAGCGTGTAAAGGGGCTGACTAAAAAGTAAGACAATGTCATTTCGAGGGAGTCTTCGACCGAGAAATCTTTTCGAATTCTAAGATTTCTTCTGTCGAATCAATCAATCACTCAATCACTCGTGATTCAACCATTCTTTCGTCATTCAACCATTCACCCATTCGTTCATTCGCTATTTTATCCATTCAATCTGCGTTCCGTTAAAGCAGCTACGCTAATCCGGGACCTTCCACTGCGCTGCCTGCCAACTTGCCCGCCAACCCGGCTGATAAACCGTCGAGGCGGGTCAATCATTCAATCATTCAATCATTCAATCTCGAATCATTCAATCATTCAATCTCCAATCAATCAATCACTCAATCACTCGTGATTCAATCATTCTTTCGTCATTCAACCATTCACCCATTCGTTCATTCGCTATTTTATCCGTTCAATCTGCGTTCCGTTAAAGCAGTTACGCCAATCTTCTAATTTTCAGATTTCTCACCCCGGCCTGATGCTGGAGCAAAGTTTGCCGGGGTTCGAAATGACATTTGAATACCTGTAAGCTCCAGGTGATTAGATTCAATTTCATATAGATCTATCATAAATTTGGAAGATTTTAAAAAATATCTCCTTGATTAGAGTAAGCCAATGGATTATATTCGCATATGCAGATTACAATTGTTGAATTACCAGAATACATAAAGAGTGTAGAAAAAGAACTATCAAAAGATGAAAGAGATGAATTGCTGTATTATTTGTCTTCTAACCCCAAATGCGGGACTTTAATGCAAGGAACGGCAGGAGTAAGAAATTAAGGTGGGCTTCAAAAGGTAGAGGAAAAAGCGGTGGTTCCAGAGTTATATACTTTTATTATAATGAAACTATTCCCCTGTTCTTATTAGCAATATTCGGGAAAAACGAAAAGATTAATTTAAGTAAAGCCGAACGGAATAAATTAGCAAAATTGGTAAAAGAATTAGTAAAAAGTTATAAGAGGTGAAAAATGAGTGAAGCGTATAAAAGAATAAGCAAAGGATTGAAAGAAGCAATTGAATATTCCAAAGGAAATACTAAGGAAGTCAGAGAATTTAAGGCGAAACATATTGACGTGAAAAAGCTGAGGGAAAGAATTGGAATGAGTCAGCCAAGATTTGCGGCATCATTCGGGATAAGTTTGGGAACATTAAGACATTGGGAAAGAGGAGACAGGTATCCGCAAGGTCCGGCCTTAGTTTTACTAAATTTATTATCAAAAGACCCAAACACGGTATTAGAGGTTTTATATAAGTAAGGCGACCCGGTATAACTGAATGACTGAATATCGTGAGAAGATAAGAAGGTAAGAAGATGAGAAGATAAGAAGATGAGAAGAGAAGGAGGTAAGGAGCGGGAGACGTGAGGTACGGGACTGTTTACGACGGGCTGCATTGAAGCGGGAGCGTAGCTCAGTTCTCTGAACTGAGGGAAAAAGAAAGATGAAGGTCTATGCTGGCGGAATCCGGTTGCAAGATAAAAGATAAAAGTAACAAGGAAGAAGTAAAGCGAAGCAAGATAGCGACGAAGGCGTGAAGGGGGAAGGTAAGAAGATAAGAAGATACGCATCGTACACTTCCCGGATTCTTCATTGGATTTGAGAAATCTTGAGCAGGCAAGCGTGTAAAGCGAAACGCTGTTTCGCTTAAGCGATTCAGGCGAACCCGACTATCATCGAGGCAGGTCGCTTTACAGATGACCCCGCTGATACGAAAGCGTTTCAGGCGAACCCGATACCGGCTCTTGACGGATTCTTTACAGGCTCCCAGCTCACGTAATCGCCAGCAAAATCCGGAAAATGCAACTCAGTTATATGAAAAATCCGGGAAGCAATCGTTGCGTGCCTGCCCCGACGCCAGGCGGGGGTTCGTCAACTTGCCCGCCAACCCGGCTGATAAACCGTGGAGGCAGGTCAATCAATCAATCAACCAATCACTCAATCACTCGTGATTCAATCCTTCAATCAATCATTCGTCATTCATTCATTCATTCATTCGCCATTCACTCATTCAACCATTCGTTCATTCGCTATTTTATCCGTCCAATCTGCGTTCTATTGAATTAGCAAGTAAGATTTCTCAGTCGTCCCGGATAGTTTTGAAATGAAATTACCGGGACTCCTTCGAAATGACAAACTTCAAATATTTTGACGCTTAACTTCTTACCTTCTTAACCTCTTAGCTTCTGCTTTGCCGGGATTCGAAATGACATTTGTATCGAGTAGGTAAAGTTGAGGAATTAAATTGCCGTCTCTTTAGCGGACGGGGAAAAGTGATTGGAATAGAGTGCAGGCTTTAGCCGCATTCCAGAGAAGAGGTAAAAAAACTTACCCTCGAAATATACCCCCCCCCGAATAAGTCGAAAGTGAATCGACAAATCGACCTAAAGCAATAAAATGTTAGAATATGAGCTGGAATCGCATAAATATTAGGTCGATTCGTGTTTTTAGAATCGACATGGTATTGGACCAAATCGAATCATTCAAAATCGTCAAGTTCAAAAATGTTGGATTATTCAACAAAAATGCTGCAATCGAAGATTCCGTAGCGGGACAAAAATCTGACTTAACCATTCAATCGATCTCAATCAATCAATCAATATCCAATCATAATCTTCGTCATTCAACCATTCACCCATTCGTTCATTCGCTATTTTATCCGTTCAATCTGCGTTCCGTTAAAGCAGTTGCGCCAATCTTCTAATTTTCAGATTTCTCACCCCGGCCTGATGCTGGAGCAAAGTTTGCCGGGATTCGAAATGACATTTGAATACCTGTAAGCTCCAGGTGATTAGATTCAATTTCATATAGACCTATCATAAATTTGGAAGATTTTAAAAAATATCTCCTTGATTAGAGTAAGCCAATGGATTACATTCGCATATGCAGATTACAATTGTTGAATTACCAGAATACATAAAGAGTGTAGAAAAAGAACTATCAAAAGATGAAAGAGATGAATTGCTGTATTATTTGTCTTCTAACCCCAAATGCGGGACTTTAATGCAAGGAACGGCAGGAGTAAGAAATTAAGGTGGGCTTCAAAAGGTAGAGGAAAAAGCGGTGGTTCCAGAGTTATATACTTTTATTATAATGAAACTATTCCCCTGTTCTTATTAGCAATATTCGGGAAAAACGAAAAGATTAATTTAAGTAAAGCCGAACGGAATAAATTAGCAAAATTGGTAAAAGAATTAGTAAAAAGTTATAAGAGGTGAAAAATGAGTGAAGCGTATAAAAGAATAAGCAAAGGATTGAAAGAAGCAATTGAATATTCCAAAGGAAATACTAAGGAAGTCAGAGAATTTAAGGCGAAACATATTGACGTGAAAAAGCTGAGGGAAAGAATTGGAATGAGTCAGCCAAGATTTGCGGCATCATTCGGGATAAGTTTGGGAACATTAAGACATTGGGAAAGAGGAGACAGGTATCCGCAAGGTCCGGCCTTAGTTTTACTAAATTTATTATCAAAAGACCCAAACACGGTATTAGAGGTTTTATATAAGTAAGGCGACCCGGTATAACTGAATGACTGAATATCGTGAGAAGATAAGAAGGTAAGAAGATGAGAAGATAAGAAGATGAGAAGAGAAGGAGGTAAGGAGCGGGAGACGTGAGGTACGGGACTGTTTACGACGGGCTGCATTGAAGCGGGAGCGTAGCTCAGTTCTCTGAACTGAGGGAAAAAGAAAGATGGAGGTCTATGCTGGCGGAATCCGGTTGCAAGATAAAAGATAAAAGTAACAAGGAAGAAGTAAAGCGAAGCAAGATAGCGACGAAGGCGTGAAGGGGGAAGGTAAGAAGATGAAGATAAGAAGATACGCATCGTACACTTCCCGGATTCTTCATTGGATTTGAGATATCGTAAGCAGGCAAGCGTGTAAAGCGAAACGCTGTTTCGCTTAAGCGATTCAGGCGAACCCGACTACCATCCAGCACTTCGCTTTACGGATGGCGAACCGTCGAGGCAAGTCGATTCATGCAACCATTCGACCAATCATTCGTCATGTCAACCATTCACCCATTCGATTCATCTCAGTTATTTATATCCGGGGCAATCTGCGTTCCGACTACAGGCAGGTTCGTCAACTTGCCCGCCAACCCGGCTGATAAACCGTGGAGGCGGGTCAATCAATCAATCAACCAATCACTCAATCACTCGTGATTCAATCCTTCAATCAATCATTCGTCATTCATTCATTCATTCATTCGCCATTCACTCATTCAACCATTCGTTCATTCGCTATTTTATCCGTCCAATCTGCGTTCTATTGAATTAGCAAGTAAGATTTCTCAGTCGTCCCGGATAGTTTTGAAATGAAATTACCGGGACTCCTTCGAAATGACAAACTTCAAATATTTTGACGCTTAACTTCTTACCTTCTTAACCTCTTAGCTTCTGCTTTGCCGGGATTCGAAATGACATTTGTATCGAGTAGGTAAAGTTGAGGAATTAAATTGCCGTCTGCTTTAGCGGACGGGGAAAAGTGATTGGAATAGAGTGCAGGCTTTAGCCGCATTCCAGAGAAGAGGTAAAAAAACTTACCCCCGAAATATACCCCCCCCCGAATAAGTCGAAAGTGAATCGACAAATCGACCTAAAGCAGTAAAATATTAGAATATGAGCTGGAATCGCATAAATATTAGGTCGATTCGTGATTTTAGAATCGACATGGTATGGACCAAATCGACATAAGATGGTCCAAAGATCGTCCAATGCTCAAAAGATTGTTGGATTATTCAACAAAAATGTGAAAGCAGCTCTACTTAAGATTTCTCACCCCGGCCTGATGCTGGAGCAAAGATTGCCGGAGTTCGAAATGACATTTGAATTGAGCAATAATAAAATCAGGTAGGTAAAGTTGAGGGATTAAATTGCCGTCTGCTTTAGCTGACGGGGAAAAGGAAAGGGATCAGGGTGCAGGCTTTAGCCGCATTCAAAGGGGAGGAGAAAAAACTTTTTTTCAGGCGAATCTTTCTTTTGGAGTTTTATTATTTGCCTTAAATGATTCCACCAGGGTACGCAGCCATGTTCTAATAGATTCTTTAGTTACCAACAACATCAAGTGTCTTGTTAATTGTCTTCTGACAATTGAAAAATCATATATTTGTATCATAACCAGTTCATTTGTTTCCGGATTTATATGAAATAATATATTCCCATCTACTTCTTTCACTACCAGCGGCGAATGATTGTTTTCCGGTTTTGATATAAAAGCAGTCAGAAGGTCTAGTTCTTTATCTATTTTTAATTTTATCTCTTCCATAGTTCTCTGCCTTTCTTAGGCTTATCCGCAGGATAAAAAGTTACAATAAAATTCTTCTTACCCAATAATCTACTAAAAAATGTACCATATCTTATTACCACTTGTAAATAAATATGTCTCCTATTTTTAAGGAGTATATTAGCAATTTTAGTGTTTTTTCGCCTTTTGCTTGCTACAACGGTTTCTGGTAAATTTAACTGAGTTTTCAATACCCCAATGTAATTAAAAGCATCAATATGATTAGAGTCAATTAAATGTATATCTATCACAGATTGGGGTAATAATACTTCATTTCCTTCCCAATCTTTTAAAACACAATTTATGACCTGGTTCGGTTTCCGCTTACCCAATTTTATAAATTTAATTAATCAGCTGCAAATGAAATATAAACAAAGCGTAAGATACTTCATAGAATGGGATTATCATTAATATAGTTTTTGCATCTTATCTGAGTAAATCTATTCGATCAGTTGAATCTGCGTTCTGTTGAGGCAATCGCACTAATATACTGATCTCCGGATTTCTCACCCCGGCCTGATGCTGGAGCAAAGTTTGCCGGGATTCGAAATGACATTTGAATTGAGCGAATTAGCAAAATGAGCGAATAGAAAATTTAAGCAGGCAAGCGTGTAAAGCGAAACGCCGTTTCGCTTAAAAAAAATGAGTAAGAGTGGTCAGCGATTCAGGCGAACCCGACTACCGTCGAGGCAGGTTGCTTTACACGTGTACCGCAATAAACTTTAATGAAAAATTTAGGAGGCTAATGCTGCGAGCTTCGCCAATGCATTCAATCATTCGATCATTCAATCTCGAATCATTCAATCATTCAATCGCGAATCAATCAATCAATCAATCAATCACTCAATCACTCGTGATTCAACCATTCTTTCGTCATTCATTCATTCAACCATTCGACCATTCCGTCTCTTTCTTACTCAATTTGCGTTCTATTTTGATATACATCACACATTCTCCCTTTTATCTCATTTCAAATTTTCTAAATGTGGCTTTATTTTTGTGCAATATTGTATGAAATTTTTTATAAATTACTAATTCTCTTTTTAAGGGAATCGGTGCGACTACTTCAAATCAAAAACACCAGGTATGAGAGTGTTATTCCATTAGATGGGAGTGACGAAGCGAAGCTATTTAAAATTGGACAATGAGTTTGAATGGATGAATGGACAGCAGGGAAAATGAATGTTTGAATGGATGAATGGGAAGGAAGAGAACGAATGCTTGAATGGATGAATGGGAAGGCACGAAACGCAAGTTTGAATTGATGAATGTCATTCAACCATTCAGTCATTCAGGACATTCAACCATTCAACCAATCAGTCATTCAGGCTCTCCATCTATTAGTTGTTCATTCAGTCATTCAGGCTTTCAGGCTAGCAATTGTTCATTCAGTCATTCCGTCTTGCGGTTGTTCATTCAACCATTCAAGAATATAGTTTTAATATATCAACTGGATTAAATCAAATCTTTCAATTCTATTCACAAGGGAGTCAGCTTGAATTATTTGGAAAGAAACAAAAATATAAACAGAGGTTTCAGAAAATTAGAAGTCTGGAAGGAAGCAGTCGAACTCTTCAGATTTGTAAAACAAAAAATAGATTCTTTGAATAGTATATCATTTAAGGTGAAAGCGCAGATAGAAGATTCTATAATTTCTGTGTCGTCTAATATATCCGAGGGATACTGCAGAAGACATTTACGTGAAAACATTCAGTTTAATAATATTGCATTAGCGTCAATGGGTGAGAATTATTCACAGATATACAGTCTGTATAATGCCGGAATAATTGAGGAGACCTGGTTTAATGAATTCGATGAAAAACATTATTGTCTCGAAAACAAACTGATAAAAATGAATAAGGGGCAGATTGAAAAATTAGGCAAGAACGATTGGAAAGATGATTATGTTATACACGAAGACTCGGGGAAACTGAAATGTTTGAATGGATGAATGGACAGCAGGGAAAATGAATGTTTGAATGGATGAATGGGAAAGCAAGCAAATTGAAATTTTGAATGGATGAATGGACAGCAAGGAAAGTGGATGTTTGAATGGATGAATGGGACAGCAATGAAATTCGAATGATTCGAATTGATGCAATGGTCATTCACGTCTAGTCGAGTTGTTCATTCAATCATTCAGGCTTTCAGTCTTAGTAGTTGTTCATTCAATCATTCAGGCTTTCAGTCATTCAGTCAGTTGTTCATTCAATCATTCAGGCTTTCCGTCTAGTAGTTGTTCATTCAATCATTCAGGCTTTCCGTCTAGTAGTTGTTCATTCAATCATTCAGGCTTTCAGTCTTAGTAGTTGTTCATTCAATCATTCAGGCTTTCAGTCTTAGTAGTTGTTCATTCAATCATTCAGGCTTTCAGTCTTAGTAGTTGTTCATTCAATCATTCAAACTTTCTGTTTCAGTAATTGTTCATTCAATCATTCAATCAAATATTGTCTTAATTTATCTAAGGTTTTTCTATTTACAAAGTCCGCCTATACAACCTGTCCCTGATGCTTGAACAGCTCATCTCCATCGCAGAAACTGCCGGCTCGCTCATTCTTGATGTTTACAACAAGGATGATTTCGGGGTGAAGATGAAGGATGATAATTCGCCTCTTACGGAGGCTGACAGGAAATCCCACAGCTATATTATCGGAGAGCTTGCGGAAAACTTTAGCGGGATACCCATTTTATCTGAAGAAGGGGAGGGAATCGACTATACAGAGCGCAGGTACTGGAAAGAATATTTCCTTGTCGATCCCCTCGACGGAACGAAAGAGTTTATTAAAAGGAACGGCGACTTTACAGTAAACATCGCCTTAATCAAAAACCAGAAGCCCGTAGCCGGTGTAATATACGTTCCCGTTACCGGTGAAATGTTTTTCGGAAGCGCAGAGGGGGGAAGCTTCAAAAGGATCAGCGGAAGCACGAAGGAAATAAGAGTAAGCAGGAAGAAGCCGGGTGATGAACTTACCGTTGTTCAGAGCATGTCGCACTCAGGTGAAGAAGAAGATGCATTCTACAGCAGGTTTAAGATAAAAGAGAAAACATCCCGGGGAAGTTCACTTAAGATTTGTATGGTAGCAGAAGGCAAAGCAGATATCTATTTCAGAAGCGGACCAACGTGGGAATGGGATACCGCCGCAGGACATGCAATACTGTCGGCTGCAGGCGGCTTTTTTGTGAATAAGGACGGCACCCCGGTCCGCTACAACAAAGAAGTGCCGAAGAATTTTGGGTTTATTGCGTCAGCGTTTAAATTGAAGTTTTAACCGATGAAGATAAACTGTTAAAAAGTGAGATACGAAACAATCAGCCAATCATTCAATCAACCAATCACACATTTGGGCATTCATTCATTGAAAATAGAATTAAAATCAGTATGTAGATTGGTTGATTGATCAAAAATGAAATAAACTTGGATTGGATGATTGGTCAATCACTCAATCATCCAATCAAAAATAGTGTTTAAATACGACTATCAATCCCCGCAGAGTGCGGGATTTCGTCCGGCAGCTGCCGGACTCAACAATCAAAAGTAATTGCTTTAAATAAATACAGGAGTATGTTTTGAAATTTCTTGTTACAGGAGGAGCTGGATTTATAGGTTCCAACATCGTTGAAGAGCTGCTAAAGAGGGGGCACACTGTGCGGGTGCTGGACAACTTTGCCACAGGCAAAAGAGAAAACCTGAAAGAATTTAATTCCGATATTGAACTTTTAGAAGGAGATATAAGAAGCTATCACATAGTAAGGCAGGCAGTAAAGGATATTGAAGTCATACTCCACCAGGCAGCCTTACCCTCCGTACCCCGTTCCATTAATGATCCCATTACCACAAATGAAGTAAACGTAATGGGAACATTGAACATACTTGATGCCGCAAAAGATGCAGGAGTAAGAAGAATTGTATATGCTTCCTCATCATCTGTATACGGCGACAACCCTGAACTGCCGAAAAGAGAAGATATGCTTCCCAATCCATTATCTCCATATGCGGTATCGAAACTTGCCGGCGAAAAATACTGCCAGGTATTTGCAAAACTTTATGGAATTGAAACCGTTATACTTCGTTACTTCAATGTATTCGGACCACGGCAGGATCCAAACTCGCAATATTCTGCAGTAATTCCTAAATTTATAAAAGCAATAAAAGAAGATAAGCAGCCTGTAATATATGGAGATGGAACACAGAGCAGGGATTTTACTTATGTATCTAATGTAGTTGAAGGAAATATACTTGCAGCAACAAAAGAAATTGAATCCGGGCTGGTAATGAATTGTGCTACTCATGGACAAATGACTTTAAATGAACTTGTTAACCAATTAAATAAAATTCTTGGTAAGGAAATTAAACCTGTTTATGATAAACCAAGACCTGGAGAAATTAAACATTCTTTTGCAGATATTAGAATTAATGAAAAAAGACATTGAATTTTTTGCCAAAAAATGAGTTTGATGATGGTCTAAGGCTAACAGTTAGTGCATCTCATTAACAATTTTTAATCAAATTTAGAATCTATTACCTACATTGCATATATGATCAAATTAGTTACAATAGTTTCAAGGATGTTTTTAAAACACAAATTAAGCCTTCGCGAAACTGAGCTGAAATATCCTAATTTATCAATTGGCAAAAATTTAAAAATAAATGGACGGTTATATTGCAATATTTCAGCGACCGGGAAAGTAATTATTGGAGAAAATGTTGTTTTTACCAGTGATGTTAAAAGAAATTTAATGGGCCTGAATAAAAATTGTTCCATCGCTGTTGGACCATATGCAGAATTAATAATTGGAGATCATTGTGGGTTTTCAGGCACGACTATAGTATGCCGTAATAAAATAACTATTGGGAAGTACTTAACTTGCGGAGGTAACACTTTTATCTGGGATACTGATTTTCATCCAATCCAATATGAAGATAGAAGGAAAAATGAAATCCAAAAGATTAAGACATTACCAATTACTATTGGAGATGATGTTTTTATCGGAGGAAACTCTATTATACTTAAAGGTGTTAATATTGCAGATAGAACGGTTATTGCTGCTGGAAGTGTTATTGTGAAATCAACTAAAAAAGATGAAGTATGGGGTGGTAATCCTGCAAAATTTATAAAACTTAACAATGATAACTAGTAAACAGAAGTGTCCTGTATGTTATTCGAGTGATTCTAAGACCTTGTATTTGTTGAGACAAAATAATTATTTGGCATTAAAGTTAGATATCCAAATGGGGGGAAATTTTGTCATGCGCTGTAATAAATGTATGCATCACTTCGTATCTTATTCAATACCTGAAAAAAAGATTAGCGAATATTATGCCTTGATAGATTCAGAATTTTATAATCAGAAGGCGGAACAAATTGTAGATAAGAGATATAGGCAACATATAAAAATAAGAGATCAAATACTTGCTTATTGCAAAAACGGAAATATTTTAGATGTTGGATGCGGTAATGGACATTTACTAAGCCATTTTAATGATAATACTTGGATTAAATATGGTGTTGAACCTTCACCGATAGGAGCAAATAATGCAAAGAAAAATTTCAACATAGAAGTAATCAATGATATATATTCTTCAAAATATTTTCATAGTGATTTCTTTGATGTAATAATTTTACAAGATATCCTTGAACACATTGGGGAGGCCTAATTATTTAATACAAGAATTAAAAAAATATTAAAAAAAAATGGTTTGATAGTGATTGTTACTGGGAATGTCTAGTAGTCTTAACGCTAAATTATCAAGAAGCTTATGGGGTTATCTTGGTTCAATGGAACACATTCTATACTATAACAAGAAGAGTCTAAAGTACTTACTGAATAAGAATGAGTTTGAAATACTGAGTATTAAGAACAAATCACATTCAGGAACTTGTTTGCAAAATGTGTACCGTCTTTTTTACAATTATTTCTATATGCAACCAATCAAAAATTTATTAAATGCTTATTGAACATAAGTTTTAAAGATAAATATAAGCTTTCAAAAGGCTATTTAGCATTTGATCACTTGTATTGTTTTGCTAGGAAAAAGTAAGTGAACCTTAAGGCAAATCTACTTAAAAATTCTACAAGTGGATTAATACAAATAATTATCCAGATTGCTGTAACTTTTACTAGCATACCAATTTTTATAAGGTTACTGGGCACCGAAGCTTATGGAGTATATGCTGCTGTTGGAATAGTGGGGAATTTAAATATATTTACAAACCTTGGACTTAATTCCGCATTAATAAAATTTATTGCTGAACAGGGGGATACACGGGATACCGATTATGATATTTTAGTATCAGTATTCTTAATCTCTGTAATTTTATTACCGCTCTCGATACTTGTTTACATTCCTCAAAGATTTTATACTGAACGATATTTTAGGTATTCCTAAGTCATATCACCTTAATGCTAGTATACTTTTAGGATGTTTCCTCATAGCGAATTATTTCTTGCTTATAGGAAATAGCTTTGGAGCCATTTTAATAGCGCTTCAAAAAATAAGAATCAACAATTTGCTTCAATTTATTTATAATTTGCTATACTGGGGATTAATAATAGTGTTTTTATTATTTGGTGCTGATTTATCTTATGTAGGAATTCCTGTTATATTAGCTGCAATTATCTGGTTTATTTTAATTGTAAGTCTTAGTATTCACAATTGGGGTCATTTCCCTATATCTTCAGGTTTGTTAAAAAATTTCTTACGTATTTTCGAAAAAACAATTAAACTATAGTACAAAAATATATTTTACTGGTTTGATATCTTATTTTTTATCAACCCTTTACAAAAATTCTTATAGCAAATCTGATTGGAGTAAAGGAGGTTGGGTATTTTGATATTGCACTTCGAATTAAGAATCAATTCACATTATTATTGAGCAAACTTTTTCAACCTTTATTTCCATTAATAGCTGAAATAAAAGATATTAAAAGAATTAGAATACTTGTGCATGAAATAGAGCAAAAGGCTTTATACTTCAGCTTACCCATAATTGTAATTATACTTTTTACAGCACAAGCTTTCATTATACTCTGGCTAGGCCAAGATAATCCACTCATATATTGGGGCATCATATTTATCGGTGGGATTAACTTGATTACAACCATCACAATGCCGAATTATCAATTCCTTATGGCGAAAAACTTAGTAATCAAAACAACCGTTTTGCAACTAACAAATGTGATAACAAATTCATTGTTGATATTAATTTTTTACAAATATATGGGCTACTATGCTGCCATTTTGGGGAACGTAGGGGCCATAGCAACTTCTTTCCTTATAAGTCTCTATTATCAAAAAAAATACCTAAATAGTCTGATTTTTGATTCAATTCAACAGTTTGCTAAAGTCTTATTAAGTGTTTCAATAAATATAATATTAGGTTATACTTTATTTACATTTTTATCGTTACCAATAGCGAAATTATTGATTATTCCGCCCGTGATTATCTTGTCCACAATATTAATATATAGAACTTCTAAGCTATTAAATTATAATGATATTACAAGATTCTTTGGTAGTTCACCAGACTAGAAAAAATATTAAGCGCGATTTTTATTAGGTAATAGAGCATCAGTGAAAAATTCCATAAAAGAAAAAGACCATATTATTTTTATTTTTGTTTTTATTCTCACAACAGGCTTACAATATATCCTTCCTGAACTTGCAAAACAATTATACTTTTTAATTCTAATAATTATTTTTTGGAGAAGCGATAACAATTCATTTTGGTTTGCACTTTTCTTTGCCTTATCTGAGACTCAAAATTTATTCTTATCTTTTGCACATAAACAAACTTTGTTACCGGCCTTTAATATACTACCCGGTGGGTTAAGAAATTTATATATGGAGGAAATCTTTCTTTTTGCATTTTTACTAAAGGCAACATTGAAAAAGAAAAAAGTTAATTCATTATTCAATTCATATTATTTATTGCTATTCCTCTATTTACTATTATTATTTGTTATATCGTTTATTATTGGTGTAGATCAAATTAAAATCTTAGCAACCATTAGAAATACTCTGCCACTTCTATTAGTGTTTGCAATCCCGATGCTTTTCTCTAAAAAGGATTATGAATCTTTTTTTGGATACATATTTTCAATATTATTTATCATTTTGATTAGTCAAATTGCGGAGGTTGTAACTGGAAGTAAACTCTCTTTTTTAGTGACTAACAAGTATGATTATATCTATCAACAGAATATCATTGATCCGTACGAAGATATAGCAAGACCACTTTATGCAATATTTCTGGTATTACTCTGTTACTTAGGTGCGGTCTATTATTTGGTTATTGAAAAAAATAGATTTAGTAAAACTTATCTCTATTTTGTCTTATTTGGCGGGTTGGGTGTAACATTACTGTCTGCTACGCGTGGCTTTTTCCTTTCATATTTACTTATGTTAATATTTTATTTTCTCAAATATGAAAGAGGAAATTATTTAAGGGTTCTTTTAAGGACAATTGTGATTTCAATAGTTTTTGGAATAGCGCTTTATTTTATTCCTACTGTACAGGAACAGATTGAAAACGCTTGGACAAGAATATTAACTGTGGAATATCTCTTTTCAGGCGATCTAACTGCAGGGGGCACACTCGTTCGCTTGACAGATAGATTACCAAGAGTCTTATCTAAATTTGTTGAACATCCGATAATTGGACTTGGTTTTTCAACTGAATACTATAATTATATGGATTTTACATGTAGCATGTACAATGTTATTAAACGGAGGAGTCGTAGGTTTCATTTATTTTTATGATATTCTATGTAGGATATGTATTAAAAGTAAATGATATAAATAAACGATTATCCGATAGAAATAGATATAAGAATAATTTTAATTTTCTGATCTATTTTTGGTTGGGTTTAATGTTACTACACAGTTCATCAATGATGATTTTTGCAAGTATTAGTTGGTTTTAAAAGGCTTGGAATGTCGTTAACGTTCTTTTTGGCGTTTAGTGATCATTTGCTGAAGAGAGCTACTAAAGAAAATAGTTTGAGTACAAAGGAATTGAATGAAAATATCATTAATTACAAAAAAAATATTCGCTCTGCATCTGCCTCTTAGCGCTGGATTTTTGCAGCTAGGACATGAGGTGCAGATTTTTGATCCAGAAAAAGAAATATCTACAATATTACACCGCTTAAATTTATATTCAAATCGGTTGCCTTTTCATACAAGAACTAAAATCCAAAACTATTTCTTTAATAATATTAACCAAAAAATACTGGATGCTTTTAATTCAATTGAACCTGACTTAGTACTTGTTTATAACCATGGGTGGTTAAAACCTAAACCATAAAAAAAATGCAACATAAATGTAAAGTATTCATCTATATGGTTGATAATCCATTTCACACGCGGACAAACAAATTTTCTTTATAATATGTTTGTTGTCAATCATATTTTTGCAATTGATTCAACTTGGGTTGAAGAATTTAAAAGAATTGGTATTACGAATATAAGATTTGAACAGGCGGGGGTCGATGATAGAACTTTTAATAAAATAGACGTCTCTGAGGAAGATCTTCGAAATTATTAGCCGATTTGGTATTTATTGGCAATTGCCTGGGACTCAAACGGTTTTAAAAGAGCATTGTTTCTTAATAAGCTTGCAAGATTTAATATTAAAGTCCATGGTAATGATGGATGGTTAAAATGGTTAACTAAATTTCCTGACCAGTAAAAAGTAAATTCATATTAAAGAAAGAGCCTTACAGTTTTGAAAAAATGAATACAATATTTAATTGTTGTAAGATAGCCCCCGTGGATACATATCCTGGAGTTATTACAGGAATTCATCCCAAAATATTTGATTGCATCGGAGCGGGAATATTACCAATAGTAGAATATAGACGTGATACAGTGAGTTTATTTAGTGAAGCGGAAATACCAATTATTGAAAATTATAATGAAATGCATAAAATATTTGACTATTATTTGAATAATGAGGATAAAAAGGATCCAGAAGATAAATGAACTTAGGGAAATTGTTTTATCAAATTACACTTCTAAGAAATTCGCACAACGTGTTTTGAAGTATGTCTAGAGTGATTACATATGTGATTTGGAGAGCTGATCTGGGAGGAATAGAAAAATCTCTTTTTAATTATATCAATTCATTAGGTCTGAGATATACAATAAACATATTTTCGCTAAAAAGACCGAATACGAATATTTTTAATAAAACAAAAGCAAATGTATATTATGGTGGTAATGGCCATATAATCGCATATCTTAAGTATGTGAAATACATTTTAAGAAATCGAGCAGGTATTTTTCATTTATTAAATACTGGACCGGTAGTTTTATTTTTATCGAAGATATTTTCTGAGAAAAAAATTATTTATCACATAAGAGGAACTAAATAATTCAAAAAAAAACGTACAAAATATATATTAAAAATATTTTGGCGGATGGCATTGTCGACAAGAATATTCATAATTGCTAATTCTGAGTACAGTAAACAAAGATTTAATGAACAGATTTCTGGTAAGTTTAAGGTAAATGTGTTGTACAATGCTTTTAATACAGATGTATTTAGCCCAGCAAAATAGATGCAAGCTGCCTAAAAATAATATATGTAGGTCGATTTGTTATCGGTAAAAATTTATTTTTATGGCTAGACATCGCAAAATACCTGAAGACAAGAATAAAAAATGTACATTTTAGCCTTATTGGAAAGGGGCCTCTCGAAGAAAAATTAAAAGAATATATTAAGGAGTTGGGGTTATCAGAATGTGTTGAAATTAAAGGTTATATGGATAAAATTGAAAATGAATTTCGGAGTAGTTCACTTCTTCTATTTTTATCAGAATATGAGTCATTTGGAAATGTAGTTGTAGAAAGTATTTTATGCGGTACACCAGTTTTAACGAGTGATATTCCTGCGATGAGAGAAATATTTAGTGGCTATCCGTACTTTATAATAAATGGAAAAACAGATTTATTCAGAGAGATTGATATGAAAATCACAAACCTAAAAAAGTTGAAAGAGCTTACAATGAAAGCAAGAGAAGAGTTTATTCAGAAGTACTCTCTAGAAACCATTTAAAAGTCATTACAAGGCTATATGAAGCAAATGTTTAATTCAAATCCTATTCCGGTAGTTTATTTTCATTCAATAGCCCCTTCTCAAAATCCTAATTGGATTAAAAATTTTTTAACAGTTGAATTAGATTATTTCATTTCTTTTTTAGACTTTTTAACCAAAGCAAAGATAGATTTTGTTGATCTAAATTATTATTACACTGCTAAAAATGATAGCAGTTTAATGACTAAAAATAAGATGGTACTAAGTTTTGATGATGGATATGCAGATAATTGGATTTATGTTTTCCCACTACTAAAAAAATATAACATCAAGGCTACAATATTCGTATCACCAGAATGTATAAATACACAATCGGTAGTAAGGAAAAATCTTAATGACTATTGGGAAAATAAAGTATCATTTAATGAGTTAGAGTACACTGGTTATTTAAGTTGGCAAGAAATAGAAATAATGGAGAGAAGTGGGCTGGTAGATATTCAATCGCATAATTTGACCCATACTAAATATTTTATTTCAGATGAAATTGTTGGCTATCACCATCCGAATTCGTCATCTATTTATCCTATCTGGAATTTATTCCCAGATGCTATTCCGGTTTATTTTACGGATAAAACATTTAGAAAATTAATTCCTTACGGATTTCCTATTTTCAGGGAAGCTTCATCTATTATTGCGAGAAAGGTTGAGATTAATCCCCAATTTATTGATAAATCGATTTTTACATATAATAGCTTAAAAAAAAATAATATTGATAACCCACGTATTATAATAAATAAATTAAATGAAGCTAAAATTGAATTCAGTGAAAAGGCTAACATCGTAATCAAAAAAGAGAATGACACTGAGTATTCTTCAAGAGTGAATAAAGAATTGCTCTTGGCCAAACAAATATTAGAAAAAAGATTAAATAAAACGATTGAATACATCTGCTGGCCGGATTGCGAAAATTCTGAATTTGTACACTCCACGGCATTAAAACTCGGCTACAAAGCAACAACTATTGGAAAGTTGAAGAAAATTGAAGATTATAAAAAGCGGATTGATAGAATTGGAATAGGAAAATTTAGGAATAGGAAACTATTCTCACAACTCGAAATTATTTTAAAGTGAAAGGCTACAATAAACAACAACCTTATTTAATCTTCCAAAACTTGTATAAATTATTTTTATAAGAATTCATTAACGATTTTTTAGGAATCTTCATTTCAGGGAATGAATATGCGTCAAATTCCAAAAATATTCTATCAGAGATATTTGGAAGATCAGGTAACCTCAAAGTTCTCGTACAAACTGAAAATATTGGTTGGGGGATTCCATTTAAGGCTAAAAAATCAGATATAAATTATTTTTCTGATGAAGAAATATTTTTTGCTTATTCAGGAAAAATAATAGAATACGATTTATTACAAACCCTAGCTGCCAAAAAGAAATTTTTACTTAATCTAGCCTCTAATTTAGCTCTATTCAATTCAGATATTTTTACGGGTTCTTTTACTTTTGTTTTATACTTAAAAAAAAATAAGCAAATCTTCATATGTAATGATCCGCTTGGTTTTCAAAGACTGTACTACTATTCGGACAATAATAAGTTTGTTTTTGCGACTAATATTAACTATTTGCTCAAGATTCCATTTATTGATAGAAAAATAAATGAAGCGGTTTTATTGGAAAAAATGATTTTTAATTATCCGATTTCTTATAAAAGCTTTATAAGTAAAATTAATATATTACCCCCTTCAACTATTATTAGGGCTAATAATAATAACATAACTTGAAGAGATACTGGGATCCATATTCATTAATGAATGAACCTAAATACTCATTTAATAGTGGTATTGAAATTGTAGATGAAGCTCTTCAATCAATCACGAATAATTTAGTAAGAACAAACGAACCTTTTGGCCTCTCATTAACTGGTGGATGGGATGGGAGACTAATTCTATCCTACTTTTTAAACAAGAATGATAAATTTTATCTATACTCATTCGGAACAGAAAATTCATTGGATATTAAGATTCCAAAATTGATTTCCAGTGCACTAAACTTGAAGTACATTCCCATTTATTTAGATGAAGATTTTATAAAACACTATTTTTACTCGTATGGATTGAAAACTATTTACTACTCAAATGGATTTAGAAATTTTAATGTGGGTCATTATTTGTATGCTATGGAAAAACTTACAAACATGTCTAACTTCATAATTACAGGTAATTGCGGAAGTAATTTACTAAAATCTGTAAGCTCAACAGGACATATTTATAACGAATATATTAAGTTGATTTTTGATACTTATGATGGAGAAAAGCTATATGCCAGAATTAAACATAAATTTCTACAGGAAAATCCAGGTTACTTAATTGCTGAAGATGTATGGAATCAATTTTTTGAAAATCTATTAGTTATTAGTGAATATCATAGGAAAGAGTACACACAAAACCAAAATTTTTATGCATTCTTATTAAGCACAATAGAAAATATGTACTTTGGGTCTGAAGTAAGTGCATCCTCTCATAGAATAACTAATATATCGCCTTTTACACAATTAAATTTCTTGGAGAAAATTGCTCAAACACCATATTTTGGCGCTCATCATAATTATTTTTCTAAAAAGGATAAAAAAATAAGATTTGCCCGAAGTAAGTTGTATGCAGTGCTTATAAAAAGAAATTCACCCGTGCTTTCACGATTTATAACTGATAGAGGGTATAAGATACAAGATCTCTTATCCAACAGTGGTATGTTAAAAATTCTAAGTAAAAGATTTCACAATAAAATTATAAAGAAAACACATGGCCACGGGCTAATTTATGATCATAATAAATTTAAACACGATATAAATAATTATTTATCAAGCAGTATGAATCATTTTAATAATATATCAATCAATAAACCCATAGAAGAATTAAATCTAAATAATAAAGTTGATCAAAATTATTTTTCACTATTAGTCTGGAAGAATTTATTAGATGGGAATATTTGGTTTAATGAGAAATAATTTAATTAAAAATATTATTCTTCCACTAATGGATAATGTAAATGCTACCAATATTAAATCTTTCTTGAAACTTTTTGAAGAATCATCACGCTGGACACAAAAACAAATTTTAGAATATCAATTATTAAAGCTCAAAGAATTATTAACCATGCGTACGAAAACACTTCCTTTTATTACAAACGATTCAGCGAAATTAGATTTGACCCTTATAAGTTTAAGGATATTGAAGAATTCAGTGTTATTCCTTTTTTAACGAGAAAAGATATTCAAGATAACTTTGATAATTTAATAGCAAAGAATTTGATATCAAAAAAAAATTACATGGGAAGTTCAAGCGGTTCTACTGGCCAACCTGTAAAATATTTACATGATAATAATGCAAGGAGCGCTGGAAGAGCCGCATCATATTATGGATGGTTGCTAACGGGTTGGAATTTCGGTGATAGAGGTTTGCATATATGGGGCAATCCGAACGCTGTAAATGTGCAGTGGAAGAAATTTCCTTCAAAAGTTAAATCTAAAATATTTAATGTATATAAATACCCAGCTTTTAAGTTAAATGATCCCAATGGTTTTAATGAAATTATTAGTATAATCAAAAAGAATAAATTTAGTTATGTGGACGGATATACTAACGCCATCTATTTATTAGCAAAATTTATAGAAGTAAATAATGTGATGGCGGTTGGAAGGTTTAAGAGAGTACTCACCACTGGTGAAAACTTACATGGTTATCAAAGAGATTTGATTGAGAAAGTTCTTGGGCCAGTGTATGATTGTTATGGTTGTGGAGAAATAAATGGAATTGCCTATCAGAATCAGTTCGAAAAGGAATATGCTATTATGGATACAAATGTATATGTGGAATATGATTACAATTACCATTACTCTAATAATGAAAAACCTTTGGTTATAACTCATCTACATAATTTTGTAATGCCATTTATTAAATATAAAAATGGTGATATGGCAATATCATCAAATCTTCATTCAGAAAAATTAGGATTTTCATTTCTTAGAACTATCGAAGGTCGTGTTTCGGATATCATAGAATTACCTAATGGTGGAAACTTAGTAGTCCCAGCTTTTTTGGAAGTAAATTATTGCGGTTGGTTAACAGTATTAAACAATATCAAATAGAAAAGATAAGTAATAATAGAATAATTATAAAATTAGTACTGAGTAGAAAAATTGATAAATCTGAAGAAAAGGTAATCACCGATAACTTAAATAGTTATTTAGCGGATAAAATTCAATACGTTATTAAGTATGTTGATAAGATTGAGATTAATGAAAATGGTAAGTATAAACTCTTAATCGATAGGTCGAATGAAAATACAAAGTAAAATTCTAATCGTTACCCCACATTTAACTTGCAAGGGTGGTATATCAAACTACTATAAAACAATCAAAAATTATTTGGGCAATGATTATGTATATTTTTATCGAGGTCCAAAAACAACAACCATATAATGGTTTAAAAATAATATTATTAATAAAATATATTTATGATTTATTTAGATTTATCGTAGTAATGTTTAATATAAGATACAAACTAATTATTCTTAATACTTCATTAGGTTGGGTAGGCTTAAAAAGAGATGCTCTATACTTAAAGCTTTCCAAATTGCGCGGTAAAAGAGTAATAGTTTTTTTTAGATGATGATAAGGTTCAAGAAGATATTAAATCAAATAAACTTGAATGGTTTAAAAGCATTATTTTATAGCGGATGAAATAATAGTCCTTTGTCAAAGCAGTTCAAAAACAGACTTCTTGAGTGGGGGTGTGACAAGGAGATTATTGTTGAAACAACGGTTGTTGATGATAACTTAGTTTCTGGAACAAAAAAATCTTGCAATAAAATACGTTTGCTCTTTTTCTCCAGAGTTGAGAGTTACAAGGGTATTTACCAGACTATAGATGCATTTGAGTTACTTTATAAAAATTATAAAAATATTGAGCTGCATATAGCTGGATCTGGCACTGAATTAGATTCTGTAAAAGAAAGAGTTGAGACTTTAAAAACTGAAAATATTTTCATTCATGGTTATATTTCAGGTGTACAAAAAAAAACATTATTAGAACAAACCCATATCTTAATATTTCCATCTTTATCGGAAGGAATGCCCAACGCTGTTTTGGAATGCATGGCCCAGGGATTAGCTATTGTTACTACAAGAGTAGGTGGGGTTACAGATTTCTTTGTTGATGAACGACATGGTTATTTCTTAAATAGTATTACGGCCGAAGAAATTACAAAACAAGTAATAAAGTTAATTGAAAATATTGATAGACTGAAAAATATTTCTATGTACAATAGCCATTATGCTCAAAAAAGATTTTTAGCGTCGAAAGTTGTGTCCAGACTAAATAGTTACACTGAGAAGTTTCATTGAAGATAAATTTGGATCCTATAATAGATGATCTTATCAGTACTATGTATAAGCATAAACTTATGGGTTATGATCCATTCGATTTTTACAATTCGAAATATCGTGTAATTAATCAGATGCCATGGAACCATTACAAAAATCTCATTTATAAATAAAATTTCACCTATTAATTTTAGAATACTGCTTGGGATACCTAAATCAAATAACTCAAAATCCAACGCTCTTTTACTATCATCATTAATAGCATTAGACTATAATAGATATATTAACCAGATTGAAAATCTTTACGAATGGTTCAAACAAAATAAACCAAAAGAGTTAGGTGAATATTTTATTTAGCGGGTTTGCTTTTAATGTTAGTTTAAGTGGTTATAGTTCTGGGCCTGGGAAGGTCTCCCTAATTATTTCTTTATTTCTAATGTTTGCACTAATAGAGCTTTATAAAAAGAAACGTGATCCTGAATTGTTAAATAATATTATAAGTTTTTACAATTTAATTCAGAATAAACTACCTAAAGTTGAAGATGAAAATGAAATAAATTATTCGTACCATTTTGATAGATTTGATGAAACTTATAATGCTACTGCGAAAATTGGTAAATTCTATGCCTTATTATATGGTATTGATCCAAACCCATTATACCTAACTAAGATTAAGAAAATTCTTAATTTTCTGTTTAGACATCAAAGATTAGATGGATCATGGCCATATTCAAAAACATTAAGTTACTCTGATGGTTTTCATACCGCGTTTATGATAGATTCAATTTAGAAATGTTGCAAGTCGCAAGAGACAAAGAATATTATTTAGAAAAGTATTTGTTGGGTTTAGAAGACTATAAGAAAAATCTATTTGATTTAGATAAACCTTTGCATTTTCATAATCTACATAATAGTAGTAGTGGTAGGTCAATTATTGGTACCGAATTAAGAGATTGTGCAAATGCAATAATAGTTCTAACTAAAAATAAGTTATCATTTGCTAATGATGTATTGGATTGGACTCTACAAAATTTCTATAACGATGGTAAAGTATATTTCTATCTCAATAGATTTTGGAAATCCAAAATAGATTTTATGAGGTGGAATTCTTGGTTGCTACTTTCTTTAGTTGTATATAAAAGATATAAAGAATTAGAAAAATTTATTTAATAATTTATTATTTAATAGTATCTTAAACTCCCTAATTATATAGTTTATCTTTGTGGTAAAATATTTAATAGTATTAGAATATTTATCGTTAAACGATTAATACCAGTTGGCCAAGATTGTCGTTTCCAAAACCATATTTATATTGGAAATGGAAAAGATATTATTATTGGAAATCACTGCAGAATTAATGAGTATGTAAAATTGGATAATGTACAAATTGGAAATTATGTGATGATTGCTAGGTATGCAACCTGCCTTGGTAAAATACATGGAACTGCAAGAATAGATGTACCCATGTTAATGCAAGGTGAAAAGAATTCCTCACCAACGATACTCGAAGATGATGTTTGGATTGGAACTAATGCTATTATTTTACAGGGCTTAGTGATTGCAAAGGGAACGATTGTGGCTGCCGGTGCTGTGGTTACAAAAGACACAAAACCTTATAGTATAGTTGGTGGTGTACCTGCAAGATTTATTAAATCTAGGATATCGTGAGCCCAAAAGGTGCCATAATAATTGAAGGCCATGTTCAGGGGTTATCGAATACACGTTCATTGGGCTCACGATATCCTGGAGTTTTTAATAAATCTAGCGGGAACGCCACCAACTATACTATAAGGCTTAGTGTCCTTTGTAACCACAGCACCGGCAAGCCACGAGCGTTCCCTTTGCAATCAGCTAACCCGGTAAAGTGATCAGCATTCGTACCAATCCAGACATCGTCTTCAAGTATGGTTGGTGAGGAGTCTCTTTTCACCCTGCATTAACCATGGGTACAGTCTATCACGTTGCAGTTCCCATGGATTTACCCAATGGCAGGTACGCCATACCGTAGCAATCATCACATAATCACCAATGCGTAGCATTATCAAGCTTTACATACTCATTAATTCTGCAGGGATTTCCAATAAGCAGCATCTTTTTCCATTTCCAATATAGATATGGTTTTGGAAACGACAGCCCTGGCCAACTAGGTATTAAGCGTTTAACGACAAATATTCTAATACTATTAAAGAAATTACCACAGGGTAAAACTAAGAGCGAGGGAGTTTGGATACTACTAAATAATAAATTATTAAGTAAATTTTTCTCACACTTTGTATCTTTCTATAAACGACTAAAGAAAGCAGCAGCCAAGAGCTTCCCTTATCTAATAAAATCAACTTTTGGATTTCCAAAATCGGTTGAGATAGAAATAAACTTCACTCTATCGTTATAGAAATTATGTAAGAGTCCAATCCAATACGTCATTAGCAGATGGTAACTTATTTTTACTTAGATACAATTCTGGCATTTGCACAATCATCTTAATTCGGTACCAATAATAAGCGCTCTACCACTACTAGCTATTATGTAGATTATGAAAATGCAAAGGTTTATCTAAATCAAATAAATTTTTCTTATAGAGGCAGGATAGTATTTTGTAAAT
>CAWETK010000013.1:0-80300 GCA_963811905.1 uncultured Ignavibacteria bacterium | reverse complement strand
TGAAGGATTAAAAGGATTGGGGTAATTCCCGAATAATCTGAAGCCGCCTGTGCCTGCGGTGTTGTTTTCACTTAACCCCGTAACGTTTGAATAAAATGCCTGCACCTTATTGGATCCCCAAAAACCTGCGGTGAATCCATCAGGGTTGGTCAAAAGCATATCAACATCCGAGGCTGTCCACCTGCTGCCGTCCCACATCTCTCCGTAGATGGATTTTACATAATGCTCAGCATTATACGTAAAAGTGAATCTAACCGAGTTCATCCAGTTATTTATTAACCAGTCCTGGTCAATTAACTCTATTTGATCATGATTCTCATTGTTGATTATGTTCTGCTTGACAAGGTTCACCCAATTTGAAGCCGACCAGATTTTTGCGATAATTGAATCTACATCTGTTGCATTTGCAGCATAATAGTAAACTACCATTTTATCGTTCTGCCATCCTGCTCCGGACGGTATTTGATTGAGGATAGAATCGAGCTTAGCAGGACTGGAATAATACATTGTAGACAGACTTAAATCATCCCATTCGCTGCCTATCCAGATCTGCTGCAGTTCCTGTTCAAGACTGCCTGAAGGACCGTAGGTGTATTGATAATTCAGCCAGTTTAACCACTCCGAACCCGTATAGTTCTGAAGCTTCTTCTGTACCATATTTCCATCTTCGTACATGTAATCTATGCGGCTAAGTGAGTCCCATTGATTGATATTCCAACCCAGATCGATTTCAAGGCTTAATTGATCCTGACTATTATAATAATAATCAAGTTTCTGGGTATCCTCCCATCCTGTTCCGGCATTTCCTGATATGATCTGTTCACTTATTTTATTATTGCTGTTATACTGGAATAATCGTTTTCCGTATGATGTCACTGTGATTGAACTCGACGTGATGCTGTCAATCCTTATAAAATTACCAGGTTTGCCGTGATTGACGCCTCCAGATTGAAAATGATTTTTTCCTGTCCTGTCGATGAACCGGAGAGGCGATCCGTCCGTACCGATCTGCTGGGCGGAGAGAGTTGGTGAATACAGAAGTGATAACACAATGAATAAAGCAGCCCTTGTATTTTTAATCATTGCCGTTCCCGTTTTTTTATAAAATTTACCTCTGAAGCTTTAAGACCTTTACCTGTCTTAAGAATAACATATCTAACTTATAAAGATTAGATTAAAGTTTAAAGCAAATAATTGAATGATGGAGCGATGAAGTATTGTCTGAACCAGGATCAAGTAAAAAATAAAAAGTAACGAGTGGGAATTCTCGTAGCTCAGAAGTTATGTTTAAAAGAGTAAAGTCTGGAACATTAAGTAAATAATAGTTTTTATTCAGTTAGGTTAGATAGAAACAGAAAGAGCATCCCTTCATAACTTGTAAGTACTAATACACAAACAATAAAGAGAAAGGATGCTCTTATGAAAACTCAAGTTAGCACACTAGATTTTAATAATCAATTGTTCTATGTGGGGATAGATATACACAAAAGACAATGGACAGTTACAATCAGAAGCAATAGAATGGAGCTAAAGACATTATCAATAGATCCATCGGCAGAAATACTCCATAATTATATGCAGAAGAATTATCCCGGTGGGATATATCTGACGGTTTATGAGGCGGGATTTTGTGGATATGTTATACACCGAACACTGGAGAGATATGGATTTAAGAATATAATTGTAGCACCTACAGATATACCGACAAGTAATAAAGAAAAGAATCGGAAGACTGATGTAGTTGATTCCAGGAAACTGGCACGAGAACTGGAGAAAGGTTCACTGGAGAGCATATACATTCCTGATCAGCTACACCAGGAATTAAGATCTATAGTCAGACAGAGATTCCAGCTGATGAAGAAACAAGCGAGGGTAAAAAATCAGATTAAGGGATATCTGCTATTCTACGGACATAATTTACCGCAGAATTGTGAAGTCAAACATTGGTCAAAGAACTTCATAGAATATCTGAGAGGACTTCAGTTCAATTATCCAATGGGAAAAGAACAAATAGAAATATACCTTGAAGAACTAATGGAAATCAGGAGATTACTTTTAAGGATAATGAAGCAGATAAGAAAATATTTGACTGAATATAATCTTACAGAAGATATCAGGCTGCTATGCACTGTTCCCGGAGTGGGATTTACCTCGGCAATAATAATTCTGACAGAAATAATTGATCCAGCGAGATTTCCGGATCTGGATAACATAGCAAGCTTTGTGGGTTTGATTCCTGCTGTTCGGTCCTCGGATCAGAGAAGCAAAGATCTGGGAATCAAATATCATCATAACAAATTTTTAAGACAGTTACTTATAGAGTCAGCCTGGATAGCCGTAAGACTGGATCCTGCATTGACTTGTGTGTTTAATAATTATCTGAAAAGAATGAGCAAACAGGAGTCAATAATCAGAGTAGCAAAAAAATTATTAAGCAGAATAATGGTTGTATGGCAAAATAAAATGGTGTATGTGACTTCGGTAGTTAAATGAAAAATGTTTTTAATAATTAAAATATTTGTAAATGAATTCTTTGATTTTATGGCCTGACCGTTTGCTCAGAGACTGCCTCCCTGGTTAAGCTCAGATTACGGCGGCTTTAATTCTTTAATGTTACTTCCTGCAGCTTTGACTGTTTATAACAGGTTAAGATCATTTATAAATATTTTGATAAACAAAAGAAAGGATGCTCAGATAGAAATAAATCACTTTTTCCTGGCAACCAAACTAGTAAATTCTCGATTCCTGTCAAGAGTAGATAAACTCGAAGACTCGCTCTTGACAAAATCCGATAATTTACCTGGGGTGTTGTTTATCGGGAAAAGTGATTTCAAGAAAATGATCTGGACTTGACTTTTAACATAACAGTCTCTGAGTCTCTCAGTCCCTGAGTCAGACGTGACAGGAGTCAAGAGTTATGTAATTAAGTCTTGGAAATTAAAGAGCTTAGATTTAAGTTCATTTCAATAAATTAATATTGCAGCGCATATAGAAAACTTGTTAGAAGCTTTATAATAATAATTCCGGGGAAAATTTAAGGCTTCTAATAAATTTTTATGAGTGCTGCTTTTTTGTTTTAAACAAATTCCGGAGTATATATGGAAGATTACTGTGAAGTCTGCTTTAATCCCTCGTTCCCGGGCTTCAAAAATAAAAATGGGGAATTAAAAATTTCATTCAATCCTCAAATCAGACTGCTTCTTTTTTATCTCGTAATCTTTTTATTTCCTTATAATGTCCGTGCTCAGGAATTATCCGGAGACGATGACTTAAATTTCGGGACACGGCTGCTGGGGCAAACTGCACTCACAAAACCGGATGTAAATTTCGATTCTACCGAAACATCAGTATTTGGAAATGTCGATTCACTTTTCGGCGATATCCAGCCGAAACTGCTTCCTGAAAATATGAGCTTTATGGAAAAATTACTCTGGGGTGAGGATGGACTTACACGCAAGACCGGCCTCGTTGATCCGCTTTCGCCTGAAGAGCGTGAATATGAACTAAGTATAAGACGCTCCATGCTTACCGCACACCAGATAGGCGGTTTTACTACCCTTGCGCTGATGCTGACAGCAGATTATTTCGGTCAGCGGGTTATTGACGGCCATCGAAGACTTGGAGATAATCACCAGTTATTTGTAGCTGCTACTCTTGTATCATACTCACTGACTGCCCTCCTCGCCGTACTCTCTCCTCCGCCGCTGATCCGCAGGGATGAGGAAAGTACTACAACTATTCATAAAACTCTCGCCTGGATTCACGCAGCAGGTATGATTGCTACTCCCATATTGGGCGGGATGATAGGCGGAAGGCGGCACTTCAATATCAGCAAAGCGCATTTCCATCAGATTGCAGCGTATATCACAACCGCTGTATTTGCTTCAGCTATGATTGTAGTAACATTTTAACAGGTAATCTAATGAAAATAAAAACCGGATTGTTTATAATTCTTGTTGTTTGTTCTGTTGTCTCAATATCAGCCCAGCCTAAAAAGTATCAGGCTGATAAGGAACAGTCGTTTATAACATATAAACTCACTCACCCGCTTCACGAGGTTGAAGCAACAAGCCATAAAGCATTGTGTCTTATATATGCCGATGCCACAAAGCACGAAATAATGAATGTCCTTGTTGAAGTACCCGTTTCCACATTTGACAGTGGTAACTCAAACAGGGATTCGCATGCAATGGAAGTTATAAATGCTATATCCATACCCACAGCTAAATTTGTCAGCGATAAAGTAGAGCAGAACGGAGACAGCCTGATGGTTTATGGTAAACTGACTTTCCACGGAGTGACGAAAGATATAGAAATAGATGCATTCACCGACTGGTCCGGTGACAGACTCATAGTGGACGGGAAATTTGAAATCAGCCTTACAGCCTTTAAAGTTGACAGGCCGTCGCTGCTTTTAATCCCTGTAAACGATACGCTTAAGTTTACAATCAAACAGGTATTTGATTTGAAAATTTCCTCTTAAATGATATAAATTAACTCAGGCTGTCTTAACTTTCCTTTCTTTTATCTTGGATGTATATATTAAGCCTGCAGATAAAATTCCGGCTGCGGAAAGTCCCAGATCCTCTTTTATTCCAAGCTGCAGTGCAGCGGAAATTCCTAAAGCGGCCCAGATAAGCGGAATTATTAAAACATAACCGGGAATCTTTTTTGTTGTCCAGAGGAGTATCCCGAAGGTAAAAATTGTTGTGGGACAAGGGAGTCCGAAAGTAGGGTTTTCCGGATAAACGTGGCCGAAATAAACATTAAGCAGAGGGTATATGATCAGTGCATATAAAATAATAATTGCACCGGTATACTGATTGATTCCTCTGGCGAACTCAAATTCAAGTTTTTTATCGATGATCCCTGCTTTGATGAATACCAATGCCTGGAGGATAAATAACACTCCAAAAATATATGCTGCCGGGTTAATAGACGAAAAGAAAAGAATATGATAAACCACACCAATCCATAACCAGTAGAATATTAGTATCCATGTAATGACAGGGCTGCGGTAGCTTCTTTTCCTGATTACAAGGAATAAAATAAAAACTGCAGAGATAAATAAGACATACTGGAACGGATAAATAGAATTATTATAAGACTTGAAAATCCCGAGAAACTGCTCTATTGTAAAGGGCATCTCTCCCCTCCTTAAAATTATCTGATATTATCTTAAAATTAAGTTTTTTTCTTTATAATTTCCAGAATATTGAGCAAATTCCCACCCTGAATGAATGTACGTGCAAAAAAAAAGCATACCGTACTGCCGGTATGCTTTTCATCTCTGATAAATCAGATATTATTTTTTCTCATTTTTATTCATTTTAGGCGATGTAGAATTGCTGGTTAATTGTTCTTTTGTAGTTGACCACCATTGAGTTTTGATATTATCAAATTTGGTTTTTTGATCTGCAGTCAGCACATTTTCTACCTTATCCATCGTATCATCTTTACTTGCTGTGGTACTTGTACTTTTTGCATTATCTTTATAATCCTGCAGAATACCCTCAACACGGCTTGTCTGTTCAAGGCTTAAATTGACCTGAGTTTTAAGTTTAGAAGCGGCGTCACTTACATCTTTGTCGTATTTAGCGTTCTGGTAAGCGGAATTCCGCTGTTTATCCATTCTATGGGTCATTGTACTGTCTGTCTGTGAATATGCGGTTCCTGTTAGAAACACCAGCATTACAGCCAGTACAAGTGAACTAAACAATCTACTCATAATCCTATTCATCGTTGCTCCTTTAATTAAGTTAATATATATCAGTTACGGTACAAACCTACAGATAATAATTTTTGTGCACAGTAAAATAAATCACCGCGGTAATATCCTGCGCCAGCATTTTGTCATTAATCATAATAAACGAATTTTACCCTTGCTTATAATACTTCATTGCTTCGGGTATTTCAGATTTAATATCATTTATCCTGGTCTGGTTAGCCGGGTGATCGCTTAAGAATACAGGCGGCGAGCCCTGGCTCTGCTGCTGCATTCTCTGCCAGAATTCGAGTGCTCCATGAGGATCATAACCTGCCATTGCCATAAATATTAAGCCGAGATGATCTGCTTCGCTTTCCTGTGTTCTGCTGAATGGGAGAAGGACTCCAACTTCAGCTCCAACTCCATATGCAGCCATCCATAATTGCTGTGTCTGCTGGGGTTTATCTTTTAAGGCCTGTGAAAGAGCTATTCCGCCCAATTGAGCAATAAGGGCCTGGCTCATACGCTCGTCACCATGGTGCGCAACGGCGTGAGCAATTTCGTGTCCCAGCACAACTGCAAGTCCATTTGCATCCTTTGTAATCGGAAGAATGCCGGTATACACTACAATTTTGCCTCCCGGCATACACCATGCATTGGCTTCTGAATCCACAACAAGGTGGTATTCCCACTTGTAGTTCTTTACCTGGTCAGATAATCCATTCTGATTCATATATTGTTCTACTGCAGCAGCAATTTTGCTTCCTACCTGTGTTACAAGGGCAACCTGCTGTGGATTATTGCTTTCCTGGTGCTCTCTTAAAAACTGGTCGTACTGACTGAAACTCATCGAAAGCATTTCACTCTCAGGAATCAGCTTCAGCTGCTTTCTTCCCGTAATCGGCACAGAACTGCAGGATACGAAAAAGAAGGAAAGGATGGTGAGGTATATAAAATAGAATTTGAGTTTTTTCATAATGCTCTATCTCTTTGTAATTATTATAATTAGGAAGATATGAAACTTTATTTATGTGTTATATGATGGCAGACAAACTAAGAATGACAACTGAATGTTGAGGTTGCGATTAGCACCGAAATCATGAGTCCTCGAAATCCCGCTCAATTATTTCCTGCGGCAGGACCGATCCGCGGGAACCACCGAATGACAATCCTCCGTCCGCTCCTTTACTCCTCCCCCTTCGCCCTCGTTCCTTTCCTCTCTTCCCTTTCCCCCTTCGCGTCTCCGCGTGTCTTCGCGGTAAAACACTCTCCCCTCCCTCTCCGCGCCTTCACAGTAAAACTCCCATCAATCCACGCCTCGCCCAATAGCATTCCTTAACGTATATTGTGCGATCAGGTACTTATACTCATTATTAATCTTATTGTACTCAGCCTGGAGATAATTATTATATGCCTGCTGAAGTTCAAGATATGTTGCTGAGCCCAGAACATATGTTTCTTTTTTAATCTTCCAGCTTTCTCTCGAAGCTGTTAATGCGGCATCCGATGCATCAAGCTGCTGTTTTGCTGTCTGAAGGTCAAGACTTGCAGAGGCTACCTGGCTTTTAATTGTCAGTTCAAGATTTTTCAAATCTTCATTAGTATTCTCAAGCTGAACTTCTGCAAGCTGCACCGAATTTTCAGTATTGAAGTTTGAGAATATCGGGAGGTTAAGTGACAGTCCCAAAGTGTATACTTTCCTGTTTAACAGATCGGAGGGCTGTACTGCGCTCGATGAAAAACCGTAATTTGCAGATAACCTGGGGAAATATCCGCTATGGGCCATGGTCATTTGATTCTCAGCACTCTGCTCTTCATACTTCATGCTCTGGTAGTCCTGCCTGTTATTAAAAGCATATTCATAAAGGCTCCCCGGACTGCTGGTAATTAGCGTGCTGTCATTTATTCCTGCTGCGGTAGAATCAAATGTGAACGGTTTGGAAGCATCAAGAGAAAGGTACGTAAGCAAGTTAATTTTCGATTTCTCAAGATTATTCTTTGCCTGCAGGTAGGCAACCTGAGAGTTTGCTGTCTGCGCTTCCTGTGAATACACATCACTTACAGATACCATTTTAAGGTTAAACATCTGCTTAACACGATCAAGCAGTCCCTTGTTGTATTTCAGATCTTCATCCTGGAAACCCATTAACTTTGTATTGCTTATAATCTGTGTATACAGATTTACAGTCTGGAGTATCACATCCTGTTTAAGCTTCTCAAGACTGAATTTTGCTGCTTCAAGATTATTTTTACTCTGACTGATGCCGGCATAATTGGATAATCCGTCAAACAGCGTTACACTTCCTCCGGCTGATACCGACCAGTTCCTTGAATCTGTCTGAGATGGACCGATTGTCTGCAGGTTCCCGAAATAATCTATTTGTTTTGAACCGCCGTTATCGGTAACCCGCTGCCAGCCGAATCCCCCGCTGACGTTGAGGTTCGGTAGAAGGTTCCCGTAAGCACTTTTCACATCAGACTCATAACCTGCAATGGAATTGGATGATTTAACCACACCGGTGTTATGATTCAGTGCAATTGTAACAGCATCATTAAGTGAAATATTCTGCTGCGCAAAGGAATTACCGGCAGTATAAAATATTGTCAGAGCGATAATAATATTTAATGCTTTTTTCATTTTCTTTATCATTGGTTTTAATTTCTATTCGTACCTTAATGCATCTATGGGATTAAGGTTTGCAGCTTTCCTTGCAGGATAGAACCCGAAAAACACACCTATAATTCCAGAGAAGCTGACGGCAATAGCAATAATCTCCGGACTGATAACAGCTATCATCCCTGTGTAAGCATTCAGTATGAATACCACCCCGAATGAGAGAAGCACCCCGATTAATCCTCCCGCAAAACTCAATACAATTGCCTCTGTTAAAAACTGGATAAGTACATCTGAAGTCCTGGCCCCCACTGATAGCCTGATGCCTATCTCACGCGTTCTTTCAGTAACCGACACAAGCATAATATTCATAATACCTATACCGCCTACAAGCAGCGATACGCCTGCAACTGAAGCAAGCAGAATTGTCAGTATTCTTGATGTTTCGGTTGCTGCCTCTGTTATCTCCGCCTGGTTCCTGACAGTAAAATCATCATCTTCGCCGGGATTAAGATGGTGGGCCTCACGCATAATGGTTGTAAGCTGCTGCTGTGCTGCATCTATCTGATCAGTTGACAGCGCACTGGCCTGAATGTAATTAATGTAAATGCCGCCAACAAGCCTGTCGAGCACAGTGGTCGCCGGAGCAAATATTATGTCATCCTGGTCGGATCCCATAGCACTCTGACCTTTCGCTGTAAGAACACCAATTACCCTGAATGGTACATTGCGGATGCGGATCTGCTGTCCGATAGGATCTTCATCCGGGAACAGTTGTTTGGCAACTGTCTGACCAAGCACTGCAACTTTAGCTCTTGAAATCATATCTTTATCTGTGAAGAAATCACCTGAAGCCAGGGGCCAGTCTCTTATCTCAAGGAAGTTTGTCGATACCCCCTGAATTTGAGTGCTCCAGTTCCCGACACCGCCTATTACCTGGCCGCCTGTCCTTACTATCGGCGTGACAGCTTTAATCAGAGTTGATTCATCCTCAATTCTTTTAACATCCTCCATCGTAAAACGGTTGATGCTTCCGGCACCCATCCGTATACCGCCTGAAGAAACAGAGCCGGGAAATATTATAATAAGGTTGGATCCCAATGATGATATCTGCTGTTCCACCTGTATCTGCGCACCATCTCCCAGGGCAACCATCACCACAACAGCGGCGACGCCGATTATTATTCCAAGTGCCGTAAGCAGACTTCGCATTCTTGCTTTCAGAATACTCTTAAGAGCGACTTTTAATAAATTCTTAATGTGCATTTTTATTAAACCTTAATTTTCATCGAAGACTGTCTCTTCTATTTTTTTCAGCTCTTCTTCGCCGATCAGCCTGTCTTTAATTACAGAATCACGAATCACTTTTCCGTCTTTCAGTTCTACTATTCTTTTTGCGAACTTTGCAAAATCTCTTTCGTGAGTAACGAGCACAATAGTGATGCCTTCATCGTTCAGTTTCTGAAAAAGAGCGAAGACTTCAACAGACATATGGCTGTCAAGGTTTCCTGTAGGCTCATCAGCGAGAATAAGTGAAGGCTCGTTAACCAGCGCCCTGGCTATTGCAACTCTCTGCTGCTGTCCTCCCGATAACTGGTTCGGTTCATGATGAAGCCTGTCGCCCAGCCCTACTCTTTCCAGTACTTCTACGGCTTTCTTCGCGGGGTCCTTTATGCGCTCGTACCGGTCATACATTAAAGGAAGTTCTACATTTTCTAAGGCAGACGTTCTGGAAAGAAGGTTAAATCCCTGGAACACAAATCCTATTTTCTGGTTCCTGATCTTTGCATAATCATTCTTAGACAGAGTCCTTGTATTAACCCCATCTAATAAATAATCACCGGAGGTGGGACTATCAAGGCAGCCGATAATATTCATCAAAGTTGATTTTCCTGAACCCGAAGATCCCATAATTGCAACAAACTCGCCCTGATTAATTGTCAGATCAACAGATCTAAGTGCATGAACTTCCACCTCGCCTACAGTGTAGGTTTTGGTAAGTCCGCTTATTTTTATAATATTTTTTTTCTCATCGGTTCCCATTATAAACCTCTTCTTATTCCTCTCGATATACTTCTGTTCGGTGTTAGAAGATTGGGATTGGTGGTTTGAGTTTCACCCGCTGTTTCAAGTCCGGTTATCACCTGCATACCATCCTCTGCATTTCTGCTTCTGACGACCTCTGTATTTTTTCCGTCGGTCAATCCGAGTACGGCAAATCCCATCTCCGGACTCCCGTTTGCATCAATAAACCAGAAGGAGCCTCTTGATTTATTGCCCTGCCCGAAGTTTCCGCGCGATTGGCTTTGATTTCCTCCCCGCGGTTGAAATTTCTGCTTCAGGCTGTCGGGCAGATTTGCCTTCGACTTCTGCATCTGTGCCGTAAAATCGGATACCATTTTCTCTGTCGGCTGGAATCTCAATGCTGCATTCGGAATCATCAATACATTATTTCTCTGTTCAACATAAAAGTCTATTGTAGCTGTCATCCCGGGGAGAAGCTGACCATCGTTGTTATCGGCATTTACCACCACAACATAATTCACAACATTTGAGACAACGGTTGAACCCAGCCGTATCTGAACAACTTTACCCGTAAATTCTTTCTCGGGATAAGCCTGCACATTAAATTTAGCATCCTGCCCTACTTTGATCTGCCCGATATCACTCTCATCCACATCAGCCAGGATCTGCATTTTGGAAAGATCCTCTGCTATTGTGAAAAGTGTGGGCGCCGATAGACTTGCCGCAACAGTCTGTCCCTCTTCCACATTCCTGTTAATTATCTTTCCATTTATCGGGGAATAAATAAATGCATATCCCAGGTTTGTTTTTGCCTGCGCCAGTGAAGTCTGCGCAGAAGTCAGGGTTGCTTTAGCAGTTAAATAATTAGATTTTGATGTCACATAATCCAGCTGCGAGAGATAACCTTTATCGAATAATGACTGATCCCTGTCAAACTGTGCTTTTGAAATATCATACTGGGCCTGCGCTTTCTCAAGTCCTGCCTGGGAATTCCTTACCTGCAGCGCAAGGTTAGTCGTATCCAGTATTGCCAGCAGCTGGCCTTTCTTAACATTCGAATTAAAATCGACGAGTAATCTATCAATCCTTCCGGATACCTGTGTGCCTACATCTACAGTCGTAACTGCCTGCAGCGCACCCGTACTCGTTATTGTGGTGCTCAAATCACCTTTCGTGATCCTGGCAAAAATAAATTTATTTGTATCGGCACTGCTGCTGTTAAAAAAGACAAAATATACTATTAGAACAACGGCCGCCAATAATGTAACGGGTATTAGAACTTTCTTTTTCATTTAGATTTCTCAAACAGAATTAGTTATCACTGGTTTATTATTATTGATTTTTATTATTCAGTTGGGATCTTTTCCCCGGCTTTCTCTCATCAAGCATTTTATTGAATTCGGTCTTCTGCTTTTCAGTCAGTATTTCAAGAATGGCCTTATTCGAATTTTCTCTTATTTCTCTGAACTTTTCCCTGTCCGGATTTTCACCTGCCCGAAGCTTCTGAATTTCCGCATTGGAATTGGTAAGTATCTGCTCAACTTTAGCGGTTTGTTCGTCCGTTAAATTGAGTTTTTCTTTTAGATTTTTCGCCCTTTCCTGCGGAGTAAACCTTTGCTGAGCATTAATTGATCCTGCAAGAAGTAATAAAACAGCTGACAAAACGACCATTATTTTCATTTTCCTGTCCTTTTTTTAATTATCATAACCAAAATTAGACACTCACATCAAGCTCATGGTTTAATGCTTCCCGCCGGGTTTTTTTAATGTCTTTTTTCTATTTTATCAGATAAGGTTTCTAACGATAAAGACTTATAAAATGGAAGAAATTAAATCCGCAGGTGAGATCAGGGATATTGCCAATTCATTCAGGGAAAGCCGTATCTTGTTATCTGCATTTGAGTTGGGAATTTTTACCGTCCTCGATAAACATATGATGTCAGCTGAAGATGTTTCTGAAAAAATCAATTCAGATCCCAAGGCAGCATCCAGATTGATGAATGCCCTCTGCGCAATGGGCTTATTAAAAAAAGTTAAGGGAAAATTCTATAATACTGACATTGCCTCAAAATGCCTTGTTGAAGGAAAACCTGATTTTATGGGTGCTTTGTACCATACAAATCACCTGTGGGATACGTGGACTTTCCTTACAGAATCGGTAATAAAAGGAAGCTCACATAAGGGAGATCAGAATAAAATAGAAAAAACTGAATGGGTTGAAGCTTTTATCGGAGCAATGCATTACCGCGGAGTTCACCAGGCAAAAATCATTGCAATGATGATCGATATCGCCGGTGTTAATAAGATACTCGATGTAGGCGGGGGATCTGCTGCTTTTTCTATGGAACTGGTAAGGAAGAATCCCGGTTCATCTGCAGTCGTATTGGATCTGCCTCATGTTATTCCTCTTACCAGGAAGTATGTTGAAGAAGCCGGCTTGTCGGATAAAATTAATTTTATTGAAGGAAATTATCTCGACAACGATTTTGAAGATAACTATGACCTTATCCTTCTGTCCGCAATTGTTCATATAAATAGTTATGACCAGAATAAAAAGCTGATTCAAAAATGCGCCCATGCTCTTAATGAAAAAGGAATGATCATCATAAGTGATTTTATTATGAGTGAGGATAGGGTACATCCGGGCTTCGGAGCTTTCTTCTCTCTGAATATGCTGGTCGGTACTGAAGAAGGCGATACGTATACCGAATCTGAAATGAGAGAATGGTTTGAAGCAGCAGGAATCTCAGATATAGAGAGGAAGAATACATCTTTCGGATCAGACCTTCTTATAGGAAAAAAATAAAAAAAGTCCGGACATTTTTATATCGCAGCGTTCATAAGAATGATTTGAGTTGATAAACCGGCGGAAGAAGCCGGGAAAAGGCCGAGTGATGGCCGAAAGATGGCCGAGAGATGGCCGAAAGAATCCAGAGTATCAATTAAAATAATTCCCGACAAGGTGAGCAGAGTCGGGAAGGTTCCGACAATCGCCGGCAAAGAGGGCTCAAAATTTAAGGAACATTATAAGAGAAATATCATTTCGAAGCAAGAAAAAAAAATCTAACTGAGCTGCGAAAATCTGCCTTCCATTTCTGAATCCGCCAATCTGCAATTCTTCCAATTCTTAGTTCCGCTCTATTCCCTAATTAATTCGCCCAATTCGCTCAATTCGCGCAATCCCCCAATTCACAAACAGTGCTTTTTGTCACGTTTTCCCAAATGTATCTCTAAATTTTATTAGTTAAATTTCGCCTGGATTTTATATGAGGGAAAGATTAACCAATGGATATTTCCAGAGCAAGGATATCTAACTCAGATTCAGATATCAGCTTATTTTCTCTGCTTGAATCACTGCAGATCCCTGTTGCTGTACTCTCTCCTGAATTAGATAGTGACAACAATATAACAGACTTTACCTTCCTGCTTGCCAATTATCCCGCTGCTGCCTCTTTCGGTCTTAGCCGGGATACCGCAGAAGGCAGAAAATTCAAATCCATTTTCCCTGCAAACAACAATGATGAATTATGGGAGGCACTGAAATCCGTATATGAAACGGGAGAACCGGTTAAATTAGCTGCTGAAGATTTTAACGGTTCCGGGGTTTCATACATGGATAACTATAATTTCCAGATAGTAAAATACGAACAATACCTTGTAATTAATTGGACTGCCGGCAATCCGGCCCATGAGGATGAAAGGACAATCAGATCCCTGAAAGAATCAAATGAAGAACTCGAGCAGTTTGCATATATAGCTTCACATGATCTCCAGGAACCGATAAGGATGGTAATAAGTTTTACGCAGCTGCTTCAAAAAAGATACGCCGATAAACTTGATAAGGATGCCAATGAATTCATCTACTACGCTGTAGATGGTGCTCAGCGGATGAAAGTACTTATCGATAATCTTCTCGAATATTCCAGACTTAACACAAGCCGGAAAGCATTTAAAAATGTTTCGATCAAATCGGTGGTGGATAATATAATTGAAGATTTTACAGCCCTGATTGAGGAAAAAAATGTCACGATCAGATATGGAGACCTTCCGGTTGTTTTTTCGGATGAATCTCTGCTCTCAAGGCTTTTCACTAATTTATTCTCAAATGCCATTAAATACAATGTTAACAGGTCAGAGATTGAAATCTCGTCTGTTAAAAACCATTCTGAATGGCTTTTCTCTATAAAAGATAATGGAATTGGTATAGAAGAGAAATATTATGATAAAATATTTAAGATATTTCAGAGACTTCATGGTAAGACTGAATATCCTGGTACAGGAATGGGACTGGCAATATGTAAAAGAATAGTTGAGAAGCTCGGAGGGAGAATTTGGCTTGAGTCTCAGCCAGGTTCGGGTACAACATTTTTTTTCACAATCCCAGTAAAGGAGTGATCAATGCCGATACAGACTTTAGAACCTCTCAATGTGCTCCTTATTGAAGATAACCCTGGCGATATCAGGCTTATCCAGGAATCATTGAAGGAGAACAAATTCTTTGCTGAACTGACAGTTATTTCAGACGGTGAAGAAGCTATAAATTACCTGAAAAAAAACGGCAGCAGTTCCGGTTATAGTAATCCTGACATTATACTTCTTGACCTGAACCTGCCCAAAAAAGACGGCCGTGAGATTCTCATCGAGATCAAAAACAACGATGCACTTAAAACAATCCCTGTGGTTGTCTTAACCTCCTCCAGTGCTGAAGAGGATATTTCAAGAAGTTACCAGAATTATGCAAATTGTTTTATTTCCAAACCCGTGGATCTCGATAACTTTATAAAAGTAATTAAATCAATTGAGAATTTCTGGCTTACAATCGTTAAACTTCCTAAAACCTGAGCAGTGCGAATGGATATGCAAGTAGACACTTCTGTTATAACAGTACTTTTAATTGAAGATAATCCGGGCGACCGCCTGCTTATCAATGAGCACCTCCGCGAAGGCACCCGGTTTTCAAGATTTTCTATTAAATCCTGCGACAGTTTAGCAGAAGGCCTTAACTTAATCAAAAAAGAAAAAATAGCTGTCGTCATCCTTGACCTGGGACTTCCAGACAGCACAGGACTTGATTCATTGAGAAAATTAAAGGAGCTCGATGATTCGATCCCTGTGGTTGTATTAACCATAGATGGCTCAGATGAAATCGGATTGAAGGCCATCCAGTCCGGAGCACAGGATTATGTTTCTAAGGATGAGATGCAGCCGAAATATTTAACAAGGGTGATTGAGTATGCGGTTAACCGTAACGAGCTGGAACAGAAACTGAAGAACTCCCTGAACCTCTATACGAATACTTTTGAACAGGCAGCAGTAGGATTTGTACATCTTTCAACCAATGCTTCTTTTATAAAGGTTAATAAAAAGTTCTGCGATATTACAGGGTATTCAAAATATGAACTGACCGGTAAATCCATAAACGATATAACTTTCCCGGATGACCTTGAAAAAGATCTGATGAATTTTGAAAAGCTGATTTCCGGTGAAACAAAAAGTTATAATCTTGAGAAAAGATTTGTTCATAAGAATGGAAGCATTGTTTGGGCAAACATTACCCGGACTGCAATCTTCAATAATCAGGATGAAATAAAATTTTTCTTTACAACTGTTGAGGATATTACTGAAAGGAAATCTCTTGCCCTGGAACTTCAGGAGCAGAAAGATCTTCTGCTCGGAATCTTCGATATCCTGCCTGTTGGTATTTCTATCCTTAACAATGAGGGAAAACTGATCAGCAATAACAAAAAACATTTGGACATCTGGGCCGGGTCGGAATACAGGGATATAAACGATCATAAAAAATACAGGGCATGGAGAGCTGACACTAAAAAAGAAATAATGAGCGAGGACTGGGCAAGCTACAAGGCTTTAACAAAAAAGGAGACTTCAATTGGTGAAGTCCTTGAGATCCAGTGTTTTGACGGTTCAAGAAAAACGATATTAAACTCGGCAATTCCCCTGCTCAAGGATGGCAACGTTCTAGCTGTAGTCGTTGCAGTAGAAGACATTTCCGGCCTGGTAGAAGCAGAGAAGAAACTGAAGAATCTTGTCGCCGAAAAAGAAGTTCTTGTAAAGGAATCAAATCATAGGATTAAGAACAACCTTCAATTGATGGCCAGCCTGCTCAACCTGCAGCTGGTTAATACAAAAGACAAAAAGATACAAAGCATATTGAGCGACAGCCGGAACAGGCTAACCTCGGTTTCATTCCTGCACGATTATCTATACCGGTCCTCCGATCTTAATGAAGTTAATGTACAAACCTACCTGTATAAAATAGTGGATCATATAAGATCTATTAATGACAACGATGCCCGTAAAATAAAAATCGTTAAGGATATTGATAATTTCACTATCAGTTCGAGCCTGGCGATATCAATAGGATTAATTATTAACGAGCTGATAACAAATGCAGTCAAATATGCTTTTAAGAATAAAGAGAAGGGTCTCATTTTAATTGAATTGAAAAAAGAAGATAGAATGATCTTACTTATCCTGAAGGATAACGGCGCAGGGCTCCCCGAAAAAATTAATTTGCCAAAGTCCAAAACCCTCGGCTTCCAGATCGTCCACTCAATGGTTTCTCAGCACAACGGCTCGATTGAATATAAAATGAACGATGGAGCAGAGTTTACAATCAAGCTTTCTCTTAAATAACAGCTCGCCTTCACAGTGTTTCAATGCAAAGAATCTTCACCTGAGGAATTTCTACGAATTGACCTTTTCCTCCCTTTCTTGAAGCCTTCCTCTCCCTTCTCCTCTGTTCTTCACTCACTTTTCACTCATCGCCCTTTACAGCATTTATTCCTTCACTCCGCCGAGCATAATCCCTTTTATATAATACCGCTGGAGCACAAGAAATACCACAATAACAGGAATGATGGTTATAACCGACGCTGCCATCATTAGTTCAGGATCTTTTGTGTGCTCCAGCATTAAACTTGAAAGAGCTACCGGCAGTGTATACATAGAATCGTCCGTCAGAGCAATAAGGGGCCAAAGAAAATCATTCCATGTTCCCAGGAAGGTTATAATTCCCAGAGTCGCCAGTATTGGTGCGGCCAGCGGCAGGATTATTTTTCTGTATATAAGAAAATCTGACGCCCCGTCTATTTTTGCAGCTTCGATCAGACTGTCGGGAATTGATATACAGAACTGCCTTATTAAAAAGATGCCGAATATACTGGCCAGACCTGTTACCAGTATAGCCATATATGTGTTAATCAGACCTACTGATTTCAGCATCAGGAATAAAGGAAGCATAGTTACCTGGCTAGGAACAATCATATTTACAAGCAGCAGGTTGAAAAGTTTACTCTTGCCCGCAAACCTGTATTTTGCAAAAGCATAACCAGCCATGGAATTAAAAAATAATGAGAAGAAAGTCACCATACTGGATACCAGGATGCTATTCAGAAAACTTCGTGCTACACTCAATCTTGTAAGCAGATGAACATACTGATCAAAAACTATCTCTGTCGGGAAGAATACAGGGGGATAAACACTTGCTTTTCCGTCAGGCATAAACGAAGCTGATACCATCCATATAAACGGAATGAGAGTTATTACCGAGGTTACTGCCAGAAATATATATAATAAAATTTTTCTCATATTTATGCCAGGTGACTCTTCTGAAGTTTAAATTGAAGTACTGTAATAATCAGGATTATAAAAAAAAGTATAAATGATATTGAGGCTGAATAGCCCATATTCCACCACCTGAAGCCTTCCTGGTACATATAGCCTACAATGCTGAGCGTTTTATTAAGCGGACCTCCCTGGGTCATTATATAAGGTTCGGCAAATAACTGGAAGAAACCGACCATTGTAATTATACTGACGAATAATGTTGTTGGAGAAAGCATGGGAATTGTAATTGTTCTAAATTTTTGCCATTCATTTGCTCCTTCGAGCGATGCGGCCTCATAAAGATCTTCGGGGATGTTCTGTAATCCTGCGAGAAAAATTATCATATTATAACCAAAGGTTTTCCAAACCGACATCAGGACAATAGCAGGCATTGCTGTTGCCGGATCCCCCAGCCAGTCGATTGGGTTAATTCCAAACAAACTGAGAAAGTAATTCAAAATACCAAACTTCGGGTGGTATATGAATCTCCACACAATAGCCACAGCTACAAGAGTTGTGATATAAGGAATAAAATAACTTAATCTGAAGAAACCTTTGTATTTAATGAGTTTTGAATTTAAAAGGATAGCTGCCCCCAGTGAAACTGCAATTGAAAGCGGCGATGCCAGCACAACATAATATATAGTATTCTGAAGTGACTGCCAGAACAGAGGATCCTGAAAAAGCTGCACATAGTTCCTGAAGCCTATAAACCTTACCAAATCAAAACTACCGAGTGCGTAAATATCAAAGTCAGTAAAGCTCATAGCAAAAGACGCAATAACAGGAATAAAGAAAAATATAAGTATCGCGGTCACTGCCGGCGCTAAAAATAAATATGCAGCCCTCGATGAATAAGAAAACGAATTCTTGTTTTTCTTCACTTCTTTATTTCTTCCTTTTTCCTTCTTACTTTTTACTTGTTCCTTGTTACTTGTCTCCTGTTACCTGTTACTTTTTTCTTGACAACAGCCATCTCCTTTTTTCCAATATCTTATCAACGTCTTTATCAAGATTTTTCACAGCTTCATCAACTGTCATTGCCCCTCTTACTACCAGTTCCACATATTGCTGAACCTTTGCAAATGCAATCTGCTCCCACTCAGGAACTTTAGGAGTGGCAACCACATTTTCAAACTGCACCCTGAATGCTTTCATATATTTATTGTTTGCAAGAGATGTGTCTTCCCACGCATCTTTAACAGCCGGAAGGTTGTAAAGCAGATGGTAAAACTCCAGCTGTGTTGATGTTTCAGAAAGGAACTCTATAAATTTCCAGGCGTCCTGTTTATGTTCGCAATCCTTGAATATTACCAGGCTTGATCCGCCTGCAAGCGAAACACCCGGATAATGATCACCGTTCTTCGAGGGCATCGGTGCAGTCGACCATTTATCTGCAAGATCTCCTGTCATCCATTTCTTAAATTCATTAATATTCCATGGACCACTTATATAGATTGAAAAATATTCTTCAACAAATGCCTGGTACACATTTGTCACCTGGGAAATACCCAGGGGAGCAAGCTTTTCTTTGTGAAAATTTGTCAGGTATCTGAATGCCTCTTTGAATTCTTCCGAATCAAAGTTTCCCCTTGAATTATTATCTTTTAGAAGACTTGCATTGTTCTCCAGTGCAAACATTATAAAAGGATTCCATTCATTTGTCGGCAGGTAAATAGCGTACTTATCTTCCCCACGGTGCAGCGCTTTAATTTTTTTACAGAGGTCATATAGTTCCGCCCATGACCTGGGAGGATTGTCGTATCCGGCTTTCTTGAATACATCTGTCCTGTAAAACATTAAGCGGGTATCTATGTACCATGGAATCCCGTATACCAGAGAATCTATAATGTTTGTATCCCATACGCCGGCAAAGTAGTTCTCTTTATTAATCGCAGGTGATTCAGCAATGTATTTATCAAGGCTGATGATTGCATTAAGTGAGGCGAACTGGGCAATCCATGTATTTCCGAGCTGACAAATATCAGGGGTATTATCGCTGGCAAATGCGGTAACAAGTTTTTCCTGGGCCGCATTCCACGGAATCTGCTGTACATCTACTTTTATCCCGGGATTACGCCTCTGAAATTCAGGGACGAGCTTTGTTACAAATTCCGCCTCGGTCCCCATAGCCCAGAACTTGAGTGTTGTAGCACTCTTTTTGTCAGCACAGCCTGAAGAAATTAATATCAGCAGAAGAAGTAAATAAAACAGAATAAATTTAACCTTAGATACTTTCATATTTTTTTCACAACTTCTATTTCATAGTCATTCGAGGATATTATCTTTTCATCCTGCATCAGCTTAAAATCCAGCCGGTATTTCCCTGTTTTAATCTTCAAGGGTAGTGTCACGTCATTAGCCTCCCAGTAAAAATAAGTGATGGAGTCTTCAGCGATAAGTTTAACGGGAATGTCGTAAAGGATCTTATCTTCAAGAAAAATAATTAGTCTGCAGGATTTATATGACTTCTGATAATCATTAATGATCCAGTAATCCAGCTTAAGCTTATGACCGGCAAAATATTTTTTCTGCCTGATATTAACCGAAATATATAAAGGCTGAAAGGCTTTTTGAAGAGCATAATACCCTTTTTTCTTCGCTCCGAAATAGTCGACAACCGACCAGGTTATGGAAGGCCAGCAGTCAATGAACATAAACTGAAATATTCCGGTTATATCTTTATTCTTTCCCCGCCGGTAAAAATCAATCGCCGTCTTGAGGAGATCGGACTGGTAATCCTGTGAATTAATAATGAATTCTTTTATATTCTTTCCCCGGTCAACTTCAGCAAGATTGAATGTCTGCTCGTATTGAAAATCGTGATAAGCCCAGCTTTGTCCGACAGGGTTCTCAAGTTCTTTGTGCAGGATTATTTTTTTTAATGATTTTAATTCGGGTAATGCCTGGGCACCGAATTCTGTAACAAGCGGACCCATTGGCTTTGCCGCAAAATGCTCTTTATTCCCCCAATACCATCCGTCATAGGGATGCTCCTCGTAATTGGAGGCCATCCTTATGATCCTGCTCTTGTCAGCACCCTTAACAGCTTCATATAATAAAGGATCAAGTGTTTCTTTTTGATTCCCGGGCTCATTGTGACAGCACCAGAATACTATCGAAGGATGATTATAATGGAGTTTCACCATATCCTTGATCTGCGAAACTGCATTTGCCGTAAATTCCATTGATTCATCATAAGTCCATTGAAGGGCAAAATCCTGCCAGACAAGTATCCCCTGACGGTCACATTCATCGTAATACCCGGACCGGTTAACATGTGCATGCATTCTTATTATATTTATATTCGCCTCTTTTATAAGTCTGACCTGCTCCTGTACTTTTCCCTTGTCTAATTCGGATAAAAACTGCGTGGGGATTGCATTTGTTCCCCTCAGGAAGAGCTTTTTCCCGTTGAGGAAAAATTCATTTTTATTGGTAAGCCGAACCTCTCTGATCCCGAAGGTTATATTCTGAATGCTGAAGTTCTCACCTTCAATGCTCATCCTGTAGAGGTAAGGTTCGCCAAGCTCCCAGCACCACCATAACTCAGGATCCTCTAATTCTAAGGTGAAGTTAATTTCACCTTTGTCGCCTCTGAGCAGAATATCTTCCGAAAACTTTATTTTTTTACCTTTCTGAGGAAACACGGTGATCTCAATTCGTTCTTTTCCTGCATCTCCGGTTTTCCTGTAAAAAGGAATAGAAACATTCACCTGAGCACTGTTCCTGTCAGTATTGAGCATTGTTGATATACGGGGATGTTCAGTATATATACCGTTCACGGAACGAATAACGACATCATTCCAGATTCCCCCGGTATTCTGATCCTGACCGTATTCGTGACTCCAAGCTCCAGGTCTGCAGTCATGATGGTTGAATATTCCCTTAATAAGTTTTTTTCTGTATGGCCAGACAGTTCCCGGCTCTTCTAAAGGTGAGGTAACCTTTACAACAAGGAGATTCTCACCTCTCCTCAAAGCAGATGTCACGTTGAAATAAAATGATTGGAAATAACCCTCATGTGATCCGATGAAAGAATCATTCAGCCAGACATCAGCAAAGTAGTCCACACCTTCAAACTCAAGTATCCCGAGGTCGCCGGACAAATTTGATTTAAATGACCTGATAAACCATACAGTACCGGAAAAATTATGAAGTCCTGCCAGTTCCCAGTTGACCGGCAGCTGCATTTTTTTTATTCTCTTTCGCCTTATATGATCTTTTACCTGCCCGTATGTTAACTGTCCTTCCCTGTCCGTCAGGTATTCCCAGCTGCCGTTTAACGGTATTTTCTTTTCTGAATTTCTCATTTATTTGTATTCACCCAGCTTATGTTCAAGCAGCCATTTATAGAGTTCTTCATTATTGTAAGTCTTTGTCCACGCATTATGATTTGCTTCAGGATATACTGTAAACTTAACATTGTTTCCGCAGGCATTTAATGCTTTCACCATTCTTACTGATTCCTCAAGAGGAACTACATCATCCATCGCTCCGTGAAATACCCATATCGGCAGATTCTTTAGTTTGCAGGCATCAAGGTATGCAGAACCTGTTCTGCCGCAAACAACAGCTGCTGCAGCAAACCGGTATGGTTCAGACATAATAAGCTGCCATGCTCCCTCACCGCCCATACTTAGTCCAGTAATATAAATTCTGCTTGTGTCCACCCGATACTCCTTCTCGATTTCATCCAGAAGAACCGACAATTCCAGAGGATTCCATCTTTGCCCCAGAGGACATTGAGGTGAAACAAGTATAAACGGAAAGTTCTTTCCCTGTTCGGCAAGCATAGGCGGACCAAGTCTCTCTACAGATACAAGATCGTCTCCTCTCTCTCCCGATCCGTGGAGAAAAAGTACGAGCGGCCATTTGTTATCTTCTGCATCATAATCTTTGGGAAGATAAAGAAGATATTTAAGCGATACTTTTACAGTGACTTCTTTTTCAAGTTTGCCCGGGATTTGTCTTGATGAATCCGCCTGGGCAAAAAGTACATTTAACTGGAAGAAAAGTAATAAACCTGATATAACTAAAAAATTTTTCATCTGCTATTCTTTTAAAATGTTATTTCAACTTCTGCAGGGAATGTATTTATATGTATATTTTTTTTATTAAAAGTATTTATAGAATTTCCGTTTACTGTTACAGCAGACGGAATTTTATCCCTAAAGATATTCTTCAGATTTATACCTCCGGGAGGTACTGAAACATCTCCGTACAGTTTTATCTTATAATTGTTTTCAGAACTCTTAATCGAATAAGAAATCGCTCCGTAGTATGTCGGCAGATTTTCAACCGACATTCCGCTCGGGGAATTAATCCAGTCTTTATACAACGCGGCGCCTAAAACAAGAGATGAATCAAACTCATCTTCATATACAAACATTGATCTTACAGCGTTTATAAAATCAGAACCAACCCAGGTATGAGGCATATCGCCTATATAACCAGGGTGTCTTTCCTTATGCCACACAACCTCAGCCCATTCATTCCAGCTTTGAGGCTTCTGATCATTCAGAAAGAATTTTATCAGTTCATGAGCTCTCTCAGGCTGGTCCAGGAAAATAAACGATCCTATCAGCCTGTTTTCGTAGGGAGTGTATGCAGTCCATTCTATCTTATTATCTCTCCTGTCTTTAAAGAAATCATAGTATTTATCGAAAGTATTCTGCGCATATGGTCCAGGAAGATTTGGAAGTTCATTGCAGGGCGATATTGCAACGGTCGTAGATGTTGCATCAAAGTCGCCTAATTCCACACAGCCGGGAATATAATTTATGCCTCTTACCTTCATTGCAAGCTCAAGCGAGTTGTAAAGGTTTTCTTTGAAGGTGTCTCTCATTATTCTGACTTTAGTATAATTTTCCTTTTCCCCAAGGATCCGTTCTATCTCAGTTGCGTCTTTAAGTCCCTTCATTGTGAAAAAATCGTCCCAGTAAGAATGCATAGGTTTGGCGGAATATCCTTCGTGGCTTATTGATTCGGGCATTATCCCATAATAGGCACGAATGCTGTCATTCCCGTTCTTAAAGTGAGCTGTAGAGCGCTGCGATATAAGTGTATCCATATAGTCAACTGCCTTTAATACGTGGCTATTCATATCTTTCAGGAATACCGTATCTTTTGTGAAATTGAAATATTCCTTTATAAGGTAGATGAATTCACCATGACTGTCATTTTCGGGAACAGGATCGGGACCTCTTGTATCTACTACGCAGGGAACCTTTCCGTTCTCATACTGATGGGCAGCATACCATTTAATGAATTCCTTAACTTCTCTGACTATACCTGATTTTAATAATGCTGAGGATGTTAAAGCTCCATCCCTGATCCAGGATCGTTCATACGATCTGGACCCTGGCTGTATACCCGCACTGTCTCTGTTGATTAAAATATACGCGAGATTTGATTTCCAGGTATTTATAATCCGGTTTCCCGACTCAGGGAGATTAAATTTAATATGATCAACCTTCGATTCCCAGAATGCAATGGTCTCCTTAAATTTTTTCTCAACTACGTTATCATCTAAATTTTCAGGAACATTCCTCTTCCCGTAAAAAGGGACTGCAAGGTAAAAGGTTTTACTTTTGCCGGGGCTGGATTCAAAAGAATAACTAAGAACCCCGCTTGCAGATTTGCCTGGATCAATAACCGATTGGTCCGGGGGGATTTTCTCTTTTGATATGAAATATGTTATATCGCCTGCATCAAATGCTGCGGCACCGAAATTCTCAGCCATGGTAACCGGAATTATAACCTTATCATCATTTACATATACCCTTCCTTCCCGGTATTTAATAGAATCAATTTCCGCGGCTCCCCCGGTTATGTTGAGCCACTGGTAATAAGGATTCACCTGGAATGCTCTTATTGTGAGATAAAGGTTAATTTTATGACTTTCAGCCGAGTTGTTATCTATAGTATATTTCAAATAAAGAACGGAATTCTTATTTGCTTCACCATTTGCGAAAGCCTGTGTTATAAGCCTCAGATCATTATAATCCCATTCCACTGAAGGAACTGGCAGATAATCATCGTACAATGACTGTGTTTCTTTTACATCATTCCTTGTTATAAATTTTCCATCGACTGAAAGAAAAGGTTCGATTGAAAAATGTTTTTTGTCTACTTCGACCATCCCATCTTCATTTATTAATGCCTCTTTTCTATCATTGTTCACCCCGATAATAGTCCAGAACGTTCCCTCTTCCCCAAGGTACCGCGGGTAATATCCGGCAGGGTAATCTTTTGCAATATTAATGAAAAACCTGTTTAGATCGTCCGAATAATCTGTGTTTTTAACAGATATTTCATTGATTCCATACCCATTACCACGGCTGCTTTTAAGCAGCTCTATTTTAATTTTTTCAGCATCTTCTTCCTTCAAACGAATGTAACTTGTATTCCCTGTCTCCCGCTTTACAGAATACGCTTTCTCCCAATTATCATTCTTTCCTGAAAGATAGACATCAAATTCTTTTGCGTAATCTGCGCTGTCCCAGTTGATTACGATGCCCCCGAATTCCCTCCTCTTCTGAAAATCAAGTATAATATCCTGTCGCTCATCGGTACTGCTTTTCCAGGCAGTCAAATTATTATTATCGGTAAGGTTTTCAGCAATGTAGTCCTCTCCTGCTTCAGAAGAAACTTCCGCAGTAAGTAAGATGGGGGAATTATCCTCAGGGGGAAGCTTCTCGAATTTCAGGTTATCTATAAGGATTGAACCTTTTCCTCCGACGTATGATGAGATAGTAAATTCCAGCCTGTCGATTCTTTTCAGTTCTTTATCCTCAGTTGGACCCCATGCAAAGCTTATCTGCTTTTTTTTGATTTTTACCTTTGTCCATTCTGACGGGAAGTCATAATTCCTTTTGATCAGCCACCAGACATTTTGTCCTGTGCTGTCAAGCAGCTTAAACTCGAGATTGTTCGCAGGCGATTCAGCTTTTATATAAAATGTAAACTGGTAATTCTGAGGAAGCTCAATAGGGACAATTTTCTGAATTCCTCCGTAACCTGTTCCTTTTGTGAAATCGTAATCGAATTTTATTGCTTTACCAGTATGTCCCTCAATAATACTGACATTTGTTTCCACCCCATCTGATTTATATACTTTCCAGCCTGCGGCTGATTCAAAATCATCCAGCACTCTCTGTGCATAAAGATTAATCGTAAACAAAAAACATAGCAGCAATAAAACCAATTTATTCATTCTGAACCCATATTACTTGAACTTATACTTGAACCTGAACCTGAACTTAAACTACTCACACCTTACAACCCCCGTTCTTCCGGAAATTCCGTTTTCATTGAATGATTCAATAGAGAAAAAATAATCAGGAATTACATTAAGCGAATTCAGTCTGTACGTTGTATCTTTATACACCATAACAGAGCTGTAAAGTTTGTTCGGATTAATTCCGAAATAAATCGTATACCCCTGTGCATCAATTACAGGCAGCCAGTTTAGCTTCACACTCTTTCTGTCGTGTTCCCGCTCAGCCTTAAAATCTGATGGCGCTGAAGGTCTTGAACCTTTTCCGTTCCCGAAGATCCTTAAGTCAGATATTGCAAGGTAAGGAGTAGGATAATGAACATTTTTAAAACGGATATATCTTGCACTCTGGGGCTTTTCAAGTTCAGTATAATCATTTGGAACATCTTTTTTGTTCGCACTTTTATCAATAAGTATTTCCCAGTTTATTCCGTCATTTGAAAACTCTATAACATACCGGTGATAAATACTATCTCTTTTCCCGAAAATATCAGATTTATAATCTGAGTAATTAACCTGCACTGCTTTGATATCACTCTCATTCAGCAGATCAATCATAATCCATTCTCCTCCTGAATTCGTTTCTGATACCCAGACAGTTTTTATATGCTCATCTGCAGCATTTGCAGGAGGGAAATCTTTTAAATATGAAGAAGACTGAACCGGCTTATTGTAGGATAAAAGCATCCATCCCGTAAATAAATCGTCGTCAGCTTTCTTTTCTCCAGAAGGAATATAATGCGGGTAATCGCCGTAAGCAGTATTTGCATAAAGCTGACCATCCTGATCGAAGCCGGAAGGAAACATTCCTATCCTCCGCTCGAAATAATAGTTGACCCCAACTACCATAGTTCCGAAATGCCAGTAATTTCCATATGGATCTTTTACTGTGCTCCCGTGACCTGCTCCTGTAATGAATCCTTCGGGCTTATATGAAAAAGGATTATATTCAGCATAAGTGAAAGGACCCAAGGGACTATCTGAGGTATAGACTCCATCACCATATACATTCCATTCTGTGCCGGGTGCGGCATACTGGAGGTAGTACATTCCATTATTTTTAGTCATCCAGGCACCTTCTATATAACCTGCTGTGAGAGTATCCGAATGGTTTTCTCCGAATCTTTCCCACCCGTGTTCTTGCGGATGCAGGAGAATTAAATCCTTAGACTCTCCTTTGGGAAGAAAATAATTCCCGGGATCGAGTTCAACACCCTTAATAGGATAAACATTAGAAGAACCCACATACAAATAAACCCTGTTATCATCGTCAACAAAGAGAGCGGGATCATGCACGTCCTCCGGGATAAGTGAGGGAACACCTTGCCAGGTTCCCTTCTTCGGATCGTCAGTGAAAATGACACACTGCCATTCAGACGGATTCCCCATCGCAATTAGTATCGAATCCTTATATGACCATGCTGCAGGCGCATTCGAGGATTCGAAGTACCACGACTGAGGACGAATAAATTCCCACGTTCTCAGATCTGTTGAATGCCAGTAGCCGAATGAGCGCGTTACAAACATATAATACCCGTCCCGGAATTTTACTACAGCAGGATCTGCACCGGACCTGTACGATAAACCTTTCGAAGTATTTACTATGCTGTAAGTATAATCGATATTAATTGGGTTGCAGTATGTTGAAGGTGTATGACCGGTGCTTATGACCCCTGAGGAAAAGAACATGTAAAGAAATACCAGAAATACAGTAAGACAGAACTTTTTAATAGTTCTTCTTATTCTGATAATGATCTTTAATTTTTTGTTAACAATCAATTTATTTATCCGGATGATTGATTAATTTTCCGGTTGCTTCTGCTTTAACCATTTCCTTTTTCTTCCATAACGCCCTTGCTTTAATTACAGAAAAACGATTTTTCTTTTCCAGGTCTGATCATTCAATAACCTCGATGGATGTTGAAATAAGATCAACAGAATTGCTTCCAAGATAGATCGTGAATTTTCCTGGCTCGACGACAGGTTCCAGGTTAAGATCCAGGAATGACAGCATGTCAGGAGTTATTTCGAATTTTACTTGCTTTGTTTCGCCCGGTATTAAGTTTATTTTTTTAAAGCCTTTAAGTTCTTTGATGGGTCTTGTTACGCTTGCAAAATCATCTCTTATATAAAGCTGGATCACCTCTTCTCCCTCATATTTCCCGGTGTTCTTAACATTCACAGAAACGTTTGTTGATTCATTTTTTTTTATCCTGTTCTTTGAAACTATAACAGTATCATAACTGAAGGTGGTATAACTCAGCCCATATCCAAAAGGATAAAGAGGTGTGATTGGAGAATCAGTATACTTCGAGGTGTATTTATCCTCTTCATCATAAGGCCTGCCCGTGCTCTTATGATCATAATATAGAGGTATTTGTCCGGTCGACCTCGGGAACGTAACAGGAAGTTTCCCGGATGGATTATAATCTCCGAATATCACCCGGGCTATCGCGTTGCCTGCCTGGTTGCCTAAATACCATGCTTCGATTATAGCCGGGATATTTTCTGAAAGCCGGTTTATTGTGAGCGGTCTCCCGTTCATTAAAACAACGATAACAGGTTTTCCTGCAGCCTGAATTCTGTTAATAAGTTCCTGCTGTATAGAGGGGATATTAAGATTGGTTTTACTTTCCGCTTCCCCGCTCATCCATCTCGATTCTCCGGCAGTAAAGATAATCACATCAGCTTTCCTGGCTGCTTTAATTGCCGGATCAAATCCGGTGTAGTCTGAATCGTTCACGTTGCAGCCTTTCACAAAGTCTATAATTACTTTGCTGTTTAAAGAATTCTTTAATCCCTGCAGAACACTGACGACATTTTCCTGTTTATAACCCCCTGCCCATGGGCCTGTCGGATCATTATTATTATCTGCGAAGGGACCAATCAGTGCTATCCTTTTTATATTCCGGCTGAGAGGAAGGAGATTGTTCTCATTCTTCAGAAGGACAATGGATTCCTCAGCCAGCTGGAGGGCAATGCTGTCCTTATAGTTTTTACTGAGATTATTTTCTTTGTAATATAAAGTATCAGTGTATGGGTCATCAAATAATCCGAGTCTGAACTTCATCCTCAAAACATTCCTTACAGAATTATCAATATCCTGTTCAGATATTTTACCCTCTTTAACAAGACTCCTCAGATTTGGCGCGTATGGATTCCCGTCAATTGAATCGCCTACCATATCTATGTCAACACCTGCTTTGAATCCTTTTAGTGCTGCTTCTTTCATATCCCTTGCAAAACGGTGCCGGACGAGTTCACCGACTGCATTATAGTCGCTTATAACAACTCCATCCCAGTTCCATTCATCTCTTAGTATCTTAGTCAAAGTGAAATGATTTGCGGAGGCCGGGATGCCATTCAGATCATTAAAAGCACTCATTATTGATGCTGCACCGCTTTGTAGTGCTGCATGAAATGAAGGCAGATATACTTCACGTAGGGTTCTCTCTGAGATATCAACTGTATTGTAATCCCTTCCCCCTTCCGCAGCTCCGTAGGCTACGTAGTGTTTTGGACACGCAGCAATGCTGGTTTTGTCATCGAAACTTTCACCCTGGAATCCTTCAACCCTGGCTGCGGCGAAAATACTTCCGAGGTATGGATCTTCTCCTGATCCCTCCACTATCCTTCCCCATCTTGGGTCGCGGGCAATATTCACCATAGGTGCGTATGTCCATCTTGTGCCCTCAGATGCTGATTCAAATGCTGAGATCCTGCACGACTCTTTTACCAGCTCAGGATTCCAGCTGGAAGCTTCAGCAAGCGGGACAGGAAATATTGTGTGATAACCATGAATAATATCGTTTGCAAATATTAAAGGTATGCCGATCCTTGTTTCCTCTACCGCAATCTTTTGTATCCTGTTGCATTCGGCTGGTCCTTTAATTCCTATGAGTATGGATCCAATTTGTTCATTCCTGACAAGTTTTTCCTTCGCTGTATCCATACCTACAATTTGAACGAGCTGACCTATCTTTTCATCGAGCGTCATCTTTACGAGAACACTGTCGATTCTTTTTTCGATGAGATCATCCGGATCAATACTGGAATTAAAACTCCCCGAAAATGAGATCACTGCTGAGAGAAGCATAAGTGGAAATAGTAGAATTTTTCTCATATAGGATCGACAAATTAATTGAGATTATTGTTTATTTGAAGTTCGTTAACTGCTTTCATAACATTTCTCACCTCCCTGCCAGACAAAACTTATGGCTGCAGCGTCCTGCCCTCCAATCTTCTGTTTGATGATTTGTTCAAGCACCTCAGGAGGCATCACAAAATCACTGCTTCCAGGATAAAGCTTTTCCTTCTCCATATAAAAACAATAACTGCAGTCAAGATTACATATCGGCCCTATCGGCTTTGCCATTACCTGGAAATATTTTGGTTCATTGTTCAATTTCAATCTTGTAATCCTATTAGCCTGTAATTTTTATTTTCCAAATCCCAGCCTTTCCAGCCCTTTCTGTATTACCGTATCTTTCAAAGAATATTTCCATATTAATCCTGTTTTATAATTTTCAATCATAATTACAATAGGACCTTCATCCAGCCCCAGGTAATCCTTATCAATCCAATTTACAGTTGGGTTGAAGGCATCCTTGAATCCGTATCTACCCCACAATCCTTGATTGCCGTACTTATCATAAATGTTTTTCAGAGTGGATATACAAACTTCCGGCGAAAATGGAATGGATCCTGCAGCTGCTCCAGGAGTAATCGTTCCGTCCTCGGCAATTGTGAGTCCCGGCCCGCTGGCTCCTCTGCCTGCATAGCCGTAAAATTTTCTGCCGTTCTTCTCAAAGTCTCCCGGCCCGTCGCACGCACTTATTCCCCATGTAAGGGAATCATATCCCGTCCAGCCTTCAGGATTCTGAATGCAGTACATCCTGTTGACCAGAGTTGCTCTTCTCGAATTCTCAAAATAGTCAATTCCTTTTTCTCTCATATACTTATCAGGGAGTTCTTTCAGATCGATAAACATCTCGGTGTACTGGTGTCCGAAGAGAGGGGGAAAAATTACGTGAGGCAGTCCTGCGTACGGTTCCTGCCAGTTATAGCCTGAGAGCCATACATCATATGCTTTCATAGGTTCAGTAAGATTGGTGCCTGCGGCAAGGATATAAAGATATAATGCTTCTGTATACCCGAACCAACCGAAATCGCCCAGACCTCTTTCAGGATCATAGCCCATTGAAATCAAACCTGAGTGTCCCTGTTTTCTCGATTTGTTTATTATTGTCCAGTCCCATTCAACCCTGGTTGTAAGTTTATCACCAAGTTCACGGATCTCTTTTTCTGTTTCATTATCACGTTCGTAATACTGAACGGCAAACCGGATCCCTGCTAAAAGCCATGCTGTATCAATAGTTGATAGTTCACAATTCCATTCACGTTTGCCGGTATCCATTTTCAGGAAATGATAATAAAACCCCTTATAACCTGTAGCATCGGGTTGAGTACTTTGTTCCGAATTGAAAAGAAACCTTTCCAGGTTAAGCGTAAGCTGTGCGGCTTTATCCCTGGAAATCCAATTATGTTCGGCTCCGATAGCCCACGCGGCGATTCCCCACCCTGATGCTGCGATCGTTGCAGGTGAATCTTCTGTATCACGATCCTTTACAAGTCCGTTCTCCGGGTTAATCTCATTTATAAAATAAAGGAAGGATCTATACTGCAGAGTATCGAGGAAAGTGCTTTCCTCTTGTGAAGGAATATACTGAGAAAATATAGACTGGCTGCCTATTATCAGCAGAAAAAAAAGTAATTTCTTCATATCCGCCTGAGATTGTTGAAGTCTGATTTTATTAAGTTATCCATTCCCCTGAACGCTCGCCGACGCTTCAATATGAAAACGAACTCTTATAATCGGCGTTAACTATCACATGCATAAGATTGTGAATGCATATTCTCTGCAGTCTAACCGGTGGAAATCTCAAAGAGATTGATGATCAAACCTTACGAACTTATCATTTTGAGATGTGACAAATCTGTCAAATTGCAAGTTTTTTCAACAGTTCAAATTTGCGTTTTTTTGCTATTTTCGCATTGTCTCATTCTGAGTCCACCAGGCCTCCTTCAAGCCTTCACCAAGCCTCCCACAAGCTCCTAAATACAAAGCAAATAAAAGTCTGACATTTTGTCATGCTGTGCTGATTATTTCAACAGGCACATCTTTCGGGAAATCGTCTTTCCTCCTGCGTTAAGACTATAAAAATAAATACCGCTCGGGAGATTTTTTCCGTCAAAAACGAAACTGTAATCTCCCGCTGATTTTTCTTCGTCAATAAGCGTTATGATCTCATTCCCCAGCACATCATAAACTTTTAATGTAACCAATCCAGATTCCGAAATATGGAATTTTATATGCGTGGAAGGATTAAAGGGATTGGGATAATTATTCATCAAGGTATAATTATCAGGAACAGCAGGTTCATTTTCAACTGCCGTATAATCAGATACGAATCCGATCGCATCAAGCATTGGCTGAATTTCAGGATTAGCCATAAAGTTATTCCAGAGGAGCTGCGTTCTGTAGTTCTCAATCATAATGATAATTGGACCTTCATCAATTGCAAGATAGCTTCCTGCAAACCAGTTCTGTGAAAGATTAAATGCATCCCTGAAGCCGTATGTGCCCCACAGGTTATTGCCGTATTCATAAAAGAAACTCTTCATAGCTGCAATGGATTCAGTCGGGGTATATGGCATTGAAGATAGTGCCGCCGTAGGTGCAATAGTACCATTATCGTTAGTAGGAGAAAAAGCATTATAGCCGAAAGGACCGTCGGAGGCTGTAAGTCCCCAGGTATCTTCATCATAACCTGCAAAGTTCTGGGGATTATCTATGCAGTAAGCCCTGTTGATAAGTGTCTGATTCCGGTTATTTATAAAATAATTTGTGTAATCATCCTTCTTGTTCCGGGGATCAAAACCAAGAAAGGAATAGTGAACAAAGAAGAGAGGACCTCCGAACGGCACACCTACATATAGAGGTATGCCATAATAGAAATTGCCGTTGAGATAATTTGAACTGCTTGCCCAGCCCAGATGGTATAAAGAGGCCGGCACAGAGTGAGTTGGTGAAGCGATAGCAAGGAGATAGGTAATCATAGTTTCATTAGGACCCTGTAACGGGAAGTTCATAATCCAACCGTAGTTGGGCGACCAGTGCCAGTAAAGAAAGTTGCCGTTGTCTTTCCGGTACCAGTCCCATTCTACTCCCTCCCAGATATTAGTTATCAGGGTTCTTATCTGTTCTTCATCAGTTGTATTCTGACTAAAATACTGTCTCGCAGCAAGCAGTCCCTGTATCAGGTAAGCTGTTTCAACAAGATCACCGCCGTTGTCATACTGGCTGAAAGGGATAACATCTCCTGTAGTTCCGTTTAGCCAGTGAGGGTAGGCACCATGAAATCTGTCCGCAGAATTAGTTAAAAAATTAAGTATCGTAAGCATACGGTTAATACCCTGCTGCCTGGTTATATAACCCCTTTCAATTCCAACCATTATAGCCATCACACCGAAGCCTGATCCTCCGGAAGTGACAGTTTCACTGTTTCCGTTGGAACGGTCCCTGGCAAGTCCTGAAACGGGATGAGCAAAATCCCAGAAATATCTAAACGTTGCCCGTTGAACTGAGTCGAGAAGTTCGGTATCAGGCAGAGAGGTTGTTGAAGCCGTAACTGCATCGCTTAGTTGGGATTCATTCAGACTCGAGTCGTAAGATGAGATTTTATAACTGAATGTCTTCGGAGGAGCGCCGGTATTATCGGTGTATGATGTGTCATCCTTCTGAAGAGAAGAAATTATTTGAAAATCGCCGCCGTCAGATCTGTATAGCCTGTAGCCTGCAAGGTCATTCTCAACATCAGGCGTCCAGCCGAGTACAATAACTGTATGGTATCCTTCGGCTGTTAAACCGGATGGAATTGCTGGGGGTGTTATATCATTATCCCCGGTAGATATCATTCGTATCTCATCCAGGTAGATAGTTCTGATATTTCCATCGGGATTATTCTGACCGAAACCTATACCAGTGATTTGAGTAAGATCGGCATTTCCTGACGACTGGAAAAAAGCATCCAGAGGAATTGAAATACGGATCCATTCATTTGCCGGTATTTGATTTATATAATTGCCCATCGGTTCCCGTCCTGTCTGATTATTCTGAACATCTTCCAGGAAAAGAGCAGGCAGAAAGGCAGAATCGATGGAGGCCAAAGCCAGAACATGGAATGTTATAGAATCTTTTATCGTTGCATCACGGGAAATAAAATCGTTACCCCCGATACTTACACTCCAGTCACCATTCCCTGATACCCATCTGAGTCTCAGAGCATTCAAACCGGAATACTTCCTTGAGACGTCGACAGGCAGCTTATCACCACTAGTTAATATGACAATACTTGGACTTGTATACCCGCCATGACTGTATGGATAGTAATCGCTGTTGGGGCTGTCATTAAAAAATATATATGGCTGTGCTGTTAATACAGAACTGACCATTAAGAAAATTATTGCTGACTTTATAATCAATTTTTGAATCATTCTATTGCAATATATTTTTATTTTTCATCCATATGTCATACCACCCCGGGTATTCCTCAGTATAAGGCACCGCATAAATTTCTCCTCCAAATCCCATCCTTCTGGCTACAACAAGGTTCAAATATATATTTTTTATTTTGTTCAGAACGTTATCATGGATTACTACCCCGTACTTTGCAGCCAGACGGGCATTATAGTTATTTAGATATTTCTCATATTTCGATAAAGTAATTTTTGCTATGAGCTGATCTTTGACATCATTGAAGCTCTGCGTATCGTTTGTGCTGTCTGCCTTTTTATCAATAACCTGGAAAATTGAATATCCTTCATCCAGTTTAAGGGGACCGAATACATCTCCAACATTTAATTGAGCAGCAATTCTTCCTATCTCACCATGCTGTGTGATATCAAAGTAGCCAAACTCTCCTCCTTTATTGCGAAGCGAATCTCTTTTGGTGTACTTCTTTGCAAGCTCTCTGATGTCGACTCCCCGTGAAAGCTCATTTAGTACGGTTTCCGCTACGCTAAGACTGTCAGTCAGAACCTCTGCAATGTTAACCAATGGAGGCATTGTATCTTTCCAGTCATTCTGTTTGTAGACAGAAAGTGCTTGTTCCTCGGATACATTTATAGAGTCGAACATGTTCATCTTTAACATTTGGGAAAGATAACTGTCCTCCCACATCCCGAGATCTTTTTTTACGGCGGGATTATTTTCAAGTCCCTCGTTATATCCCTCACGGGCAAAAAGCTGGTCCTCAATGAATTTGCGGATGTATGAGGATAAAGATGATCTGATATCTATTTCACTAATATCTCTTACTGCGAAACCATCCTGGCTTAGTTTGTATAAAAAAAAGTCAGGTTTGACCGGATCATCTTTAATATTGATGAAAGTTTTGTCCCGCAGTTTAGTATCTATTTTACTCAGGGAAGAATAGACTTCATCTCCTTTCAGATAGTACTTTATGTTCTTATCATCTGCGGCATCACGCTGTCCGTTATTTTGTCTACCGTACTTTTCATAAAATGCCGGTACAAAGATCTTTATTAGTTTTTCAAATATCTCCTTATCCGCTGTTACCCTGAATCTGCTGAGAAAACTGCGGTAATATCCGAGATAATTTTTATACTCAGATCTTGTCTGCACAATTTTTTTTACCTCATCACGAACAGACTCCTGTGTTTTCATTTCGGTGTTATTGTCTGTACCTAAAAGCTTCAGAATGTAATAGCCGTCTCCGGAATGAATCGGGGCTGTAAACTGACCTAACGTCAGGCTGTAAAGTGAATCTTCAATCGGTTTTTCCATATCACCGAAACTAATTTTCTTCGGATTATCCGTTTGCTCTTTACGTCCCCGGAGCAGCGAATCAAAGGGTGCCCCCTCTTCCAGTTTCCTGTATATATATCCGATCTCATCACTATTATCAGAGAAGATAAATCTGACTGTAAGAACTTTTTTTATACGATCCTCCCCTTCTTTTATTTCAGCCGGGCTGTAAAATGTTTTATTCTTAATTTCCTTTGTATACAGAGCATCACGCAGAAATATATTGGTTAAAGGAGTCATTATTTTTCTGAATGAGTCCGTTGTATCATATCCTTTTTCCCTTGCATCAAGCGAAAGCAGCTTTTCTGCAATCAGCTGATGAAGGAACTCCTGCTTTGCAGCAAGCTGATCACTTTTCCGGAGCAGATTCGGATGAGCACTGAAATCGAACCGGTCACGAAACTCCGACTCATATATCTTAACAGGACCTACTGCAGCAACTATAGAATCCTGCTGAGCCGGAAGGTGCGAATTAAAAACAATAACCAGTATGCATAATGGAAGAATTAATTTCATTTACGTTCACCAATTAAACAGAAAAACCGGTGGGTCTTAACCATCCGGTGCAGAAAATAAAACATATTAGAAATGCAGTCCCAGCGTAAATCTGTGGGTTCCGTTTAGCCTGCCATAGTCGGCCCAGGCATAATCAAAACTTACCGTAGATTCTCCGGCGAAGCCTACTTTGGCTCCGGCACCCAGTACAAGGCCTCCTTCGGAATCCTTAAGGAACAGATCACGGTAACCGCCTCTTATTGCAAGTGTGCCGAGAAATTCCCACTCACCGCCGATATTTATTCTTTCATCATTATCATTTGAATGCATGGCATCCGTGGAGACAATAAGTCTATTCCACTGTGCAAAGTTCATTGAGTACGAAATACCGACCCGGAATAAAGTGGGCAGACTATATGAGCCCATCCTCAAGCTTGCAGGAAGCCGGCTGTTATCACCGTGTTTATTGGGGTCAGCATCATAATTGAAATAAACATCCCGGCCGTCATAAGAAGCGCGCGGACCAAAATTAGATACACTTGCACCGAGCCTTAATCCCTCAACCGCAGTTTGATACTGTACGCCGAAATTAAAAGATACATCATTCAAGCTGGTATTGTAAATTGTTTCCTGCATATAATTGACCGCCGCACCTGCAGATACCCTGTCTGTTAACAATATACCATAGGCTATTCCAAGAGAAAGATTGGTTACATCATAATAGAGCCCTGTGCCTTTTTCTTTCTCAACTGTCCTTATTTCGATATCTCCTGAACTTAAAGAGGTAACCTGAACTGCAATTGTTCCGAATCCTTCAACATTCATTGCTGCTGTTGCATAACTGTATTTAATATCGGCAAGCCATTGGTTATAAGTGAAATCAACATTGATCCCGGTAAGTTCACCAAGACTCGCGGGATTGTAAAATGCAGCTGAAGCTTCATCTGTAAGAGATACACCGGCATTGCCCATAGCAACCAGCCTTGAGCATGGTTCTATCTTAAGGAACTGACCGATGGTTGTTCCTACTTTACTTTGTGCGGCAGCATTTCCTGCAAATAATAATAAAATAGTTATTACAACAATTTTATGAATTGTCTTCATATCTCACACCGCTTATTTAATAATTGCAAATTTGCCGATATAATCATCGGAGCCCGGAGTTGCTACATGGAAAATATAGAGCCCGGGAGCAACTTCCAGGTTATCCTTTGATCGTAGATTCCAGGCAATATAATCCTGGAAGCTATCGTCATGGTGTAATGTCTGTACCAGCTCGCCGGTGACTGTATAAATCCTTACAGTTGCGCTGACCGGAATTGCCCGGAATTCAATTCTCCTGTCTCCTCTTCCCGACTGAGCATAAGGCGCCTGCTCAAATGAGGCTGCTCCAAGATATGGATTCGGAACCACATAAGGTTTCTCATTTGCATAATCTGATTTTTGCTTGCCCTGGTCGATAAAAGAAGAATCGGTTGTAAAACTAAAAACATCCTGTTCATTATAAGGTACATTGATTGTTAACTGATAGACATCTCCGGCTGTCGGAAAAATTGAGTTTTGATATATAGGTCCATACACTGTATCTACGTTCACTCTCCAGAGAGGCTGCACCAGACCCGAAGCATTTTTACCAAGAATTTCAATATATTCATCGTGCCTGCTAATGGTTCGATTGTGGTCAGAATCATAAAACCTGAAGTCAGCCTGGAATTCCTCTCCGTCTTTCGCCATCCCCATAATTTTGAATTTAGAAGGGACAGCAGGTAATTGAACTGTGCCCTGAGAAGTATCAAGCACCTGATCTGAGAAAACTATAAGATAGTCAGCAGGATACCTGGGTCGTTTAGCATTTGTGGGAGTCACAGTGGCAGAGGCTCTGACTTTGAGTACCATATTGGTTTTACTGCTTGGAAGAAAACCTGAATTAACACTATCGGGTACAAGGTCACGATTTACAAATATTAATGGGAGCATTCCCTTTCCTACCGGACCCTGTCCCAGTGCCTTAAAATCCGTACCGCCGACAAAAATAGTGTCGTTTTTTCCGCCTGTTACATCATACATCTGATAACTTGAAGCCCTGATCGAATCCTGAGGTGCCTCAAACTTTATTTCAAATGTATGATCCTTCGGGATAAGGTCGGGGTCAGGAATATCGATTGAGATTTCACCTGTACCGTAGCCATGTATGTGCTGGAGGTTTGAATATGTACCCGGTTTATATCCGGGAGCCTGATCATTAGGATAAACTATCACCACGTTTTTAGGAAGAATTATTCCGCCTCTTAAAGTCTGGTTAACCGAAATAGCACTCTCTGAGGGATATATGTTCAGCTGCTCAATCCCCTTATCATAAGATGTTACAGCATAAAAGTATCTCTGGCCATTAGTCACAGTAGTATCTTTGAAATGATGCTGTATGCCCGAATCATTACCCAGGTAGAACTCCAATCCTTCAACTGCAATCTGGCTGTAGTCAAGTATTCCATCATCAAGGTCAAATACTGCTAATGGTTTACCGGGACCGAGCAGGCCGGTTCCCTGAGCATCATAAATTATTTGCGGATCCAGAAAACTTTCGTCGGTACTTCTGTATATTTTATAACCTTCAAAATCATTTGTATTGGTGATGGGATCGAATGCATCCTCAGCAGCATTGTCCCACGTAAGGTTGACAAAACCATTGCCGGCGTAGGCATGCAGTGTCGGAAGAGGGGGAGGAGTTGCAAACTGGTAATTAGCATTATAAATAGTCTGAACGACTTCAACTGTTTTTCTCATCTGATGGAGATCTGCACCAAAAGCCAGCGCAAGGCTGAATCTCTCAGTTTTCCTTGTATCAAGAAAGAAGGGTCCTGAAGCAAAGAAGAAAGCTATATTATAATTAATAACACTTCTCTCATCGAAGGGATTCGGTCCGGTCCACATAGTGTACAGAGTTTCCGGCCATTTGTGTGCATCGGTAAAGAAAACGATATTGTCAGTTTCACCAACACCACCTCCGCCGACTCTGATCCTGTTTAATTTAAATCCGGTAAGACCGATCTGGTCGGATTCATTAAGATCTGTCTTATCAAAATTTGCTTCTCCCAGAGTTGGAATTGAATCGTTTTCACCGCTGTCACCAGTTCCCCAAACACCATCGGCGCCGGTATCATTGTTTAATGTCCAGTCAAGGTCTTCATCACCCGTCCACCAGATACCTCTCTGGAAAGCGGGGCGAAGTCTGAAGTTTGCATACCTGTTTAATTTTAAAGTATCATAATTAGCTTTTATGTAATCAAGTATCGCTGATTGTCCAACTATCTTTTGTCCCGGTCCCCCGTCTCTTTTCTCATCAGTAATCCCGTCATCATCATCATCAATCCCGTTTACCGGGTTGCCAGGCGTTTCAAGATATGCATATCCAAGATAGCCTGTTGGTCCGAATTGACCATGACCGTTGTAATCCCAGGTGTACACAAGGTCCATTGCATCTGTTGTGTCGTAGTAAGCATTATCATCATCACTTTCATAAACAAGATCAAAAGGGCTGAGAGAGCCTCCTCCGACACCTGAATCCATATATAAACCAAAAATTACATTGTAATCATATACTGTAGTCCCTTCATTCGAGATGTCATAATGCCAGAAGATTACATCTCTTGATTGAATATTCGACCACTGGAATCCTCTTTGTTCTACTCTTAATGCCATACCGCGCCGTGTATTATCCCTGAAATCAGGATAAAAATTCCATTTACTGTAGTAATTATCATCGTAAACACAAAAGCTTTCCTGATCGGCATTAGGCTGTTTGCCAAAATAACCATTCCAGCTTCCTCTCCAGCCCGGGTCATCGGGATCATTGGCTTTGTCCGGCCAGCTGTCAGGCCAGGTTCTCGGATCGTAGCTGACCGCTGGTGATCTGGCAACGTTAATAGTTGGATCCAGCTGCAGGTAGCCCGGCCGGGGATTGTACCTTTGCAGTCTGCCTGTTGCCGGATTTACTTCTTCCCTCTCACGGTATCCGGTCTGCATCATATAAAAAGTCTGGCTCTGACCACTTACAGTTTGCTGAAGCTTCGAAAGAACAAAGGGGGTTACACCGTCGCTGTAATTTTCAAGCGATCCTTTAGGCCATTCCATTGAATGAAAGATTGTATAATCAGGATCTGTCTGATAATCACCCACCATGCCATAGTTATAAAACATAGTACGTATTCTGTTAGCGTCGTGGGTTCCTTGACGTACATAATCCTCATTACCTCTCTGGTCAGGGGGAACAACATCATAATACTGCTGTGCCGTAATGACCGATGTAAATACCAGCAAAATAACCGGCAATAAATACCAGGTAATAGTACCACGGTTAGTAAAAATGTTTTCCATAATTATTAGTAACTCCTAAAAGAAAATCCAAATTCGATCCTGCGGGGAGGAGCAAACCGGTTAGGGTCAATCGGTTCTCCATACAACAGTGTTAATGAATTATCAGGGGTGCCGGTATCAGCATATACATCCCCGTTATTGAAGTCCTGGTTAAACAAATTAAATACTCTCATAAAAACACTGAAATTCATGAAGCTGAAATCGAAAAACTTTTCAGCTCTGATATCGACCGTAGTGTAGCTCGGTTTCCTTCCTGAGTTGTGTTCTTGTTCTGTCTGGAAACCAACGAGAGCCGGAGTATAAGGCTGACCGGATGCAAATTTTATGATGGTGCTGACAGAAAAATCATTAGCAACCTGATATAAGGCAGTTAGATTAAGTGTATGCCGCTGATCCCAGTTGAATGGAATATCCCTTGGTCTCGGATCTTCGCCACCCAGTGCTCTGTCAGCATTCTCTCTCGGATCACTCGAGTTGCCATTCGCAAACTGCAGACTATAGTCTATAGTAAAACCGAAATTATCAGAGGGCCGCTGATTTACAGATAACGTAACTCCTGAAACACTGCCGTAATCTATATTTGTATTCCTGGCATATTGACCAAAATTATATGTTTCTATTACTTCAGTTCCGAGAAGGTCCCTGATATCTTTATAAAAGAAAGTCAGGTCGAGACCGAGATTATCATTTATTGCCTGCTTCAATCCCACCTCATATTCTATTGTTACTTCAGGCTTCAGATCGGGATTGCCAAGATAATCCTGAGTATATGTACGTCCGGCATCGAGGAAATCGAGCACCTGATAATTAGCATTTTCGTAGAGTGCGCTATAAGCCGGCATCTGGTAGAAATGTCCGTATGAAAAATGAAGAGCAGATTTATCGGTAAGCGGGAAACCGAAACCCAGACGCGGGGCAAGTGTCTGCTTAATACTGGCCTTTATCAGCCTGGAGCCCGGAACCCCTGTTATTGTATTTGCAGGGTTCTGAAGGTTACTTGGTATATAAGCCTGTGGATCGAATATTTCATAGCGAAGGCCTGCCCTTACAACCATGTCGCCAAGCTCAATCCTGTCCTGGACGTAAACTGCGCCCTGGTTTGGTTTGTAAGTTTCAACTTTTTTGAATCGCGGATCAACCGGATCAAATAACTTCGGGACAAGTACTTCCACGTCATTCTGGTTGGAAATTGTAACCAGCTGTCCCGGAGGGCCGAACTTCAATTCATTTATTTGTCCCTGAACCCCGGCTTCAATATAATTTGACTCATTCAGCTGCCAGGCATAATCAATTTTAGCTTGTAAGAAATTGGTCTGCTGAATATACCTGCCGAGGTCAACACCCTGTATTACGGCTCCATATTCATACCCGGAAATTGTTTTTGGTCCCTGCGCTGCATAGTAACGCGGGTCGTATATTGATTCGTATTTATACTCTTTATAATCGTAATAATTATGGCGAACACTAAGTTTATAAAACATCTTATCCGATAGTGTATGTGTCAGATCGATCCCGTGGTTTATAGCAAAGGTCGTTTTATCCTTTAATCCTTCGGGGTTAAACCTGTAGGCAAAATTGTATGCTTTACCCCAATCGTAGTTAGCAATGGCGACATAACTGATATTGATTTTATCAATAGAATTATTGGTTATTTTAGCTTGTCCGCTCCACTCATCATACGGATCCATTGCTATTTTTTTATTATCGCCCGTGGGAAATATAATTCCGGCACCAATGTTATTAGTATCGGTAGGCTCGAACCTCCTTATTCCAAAAAGGTAACCGTCATTACGGTAGCGTCTGCCGCTTACCAGGAAAGTTGTGTTCGGTATATATGTAGGACCGGTGATAGTCAGCTGATAATTCTGAAGGGAGTATGGAAGGAAATCTGTATTATTCGGATAAGTACTGTTATCCAGCGGCAGGTAATCACCGCCGTAAACCTCTCCGGATAACTTAAAAGTACTGCTTCCGGTTTTCAGAGTTGTATTTACTATCCCGGACATTGCCTGTCCGTATTTTGCATCAAAAGTACCCGTCACTACCGAGACTTCCTGAATGATCGAGCGATCGAGGCTAAGACTTGACTGGTTATCAAAAGGATTGTTTATACTAACACCATCCACCTGGTATTGAATCTCACCTCCTCTGCCTCCGCGCATATGAAACTGACCATCTGAGGTCTGAACTGTTCCTGCCTGCAGGTTAATAATATCAGTAAGATTCTGGACAGGCAGCGATTCAATTTCATCAGAAGAGACTGTCTTAACCGAACTGGTCTGATTGAATTCAATAATAGGTTTTTCCGCAACTACCGTTACAGTCTGGCCCTCAATAGCTTCAGGATTCAGTGATACATCGATCTGGGTAGTTTTATCAGCATTTATTACAACATCTTCCATAATCTTTGTCTGGTAGCTTATATAACGGTAATTAACTGTGTATTTCCCGGGCCTGATATTCAGAATGCTATAATAGCCGTTTATATCTGTAGCAGAACCCATATTGGTACCCGCCACAACCACGTTGGCAAACGCTAATGCTTCACCCGTAGATGCATCGGTTACTTTACCTGAAAGCTTTCCGCTCTGAGCATACCCCGTTTCAGAAAAAAGCAGGACGGCGAATAAGATGAAGAAGATGTACTTCTTTGATAGGAAAACTTTTTTTATTTGTAGTTCTAGTTTCATCATAAAACTACCAAATATTTTATGAGTAAATAATTACAAAAAGAATGACTGTCCCAAAAGCCGGTTTAGTTTGAAATTTTTCAATTTCAGATTTATGTTCAACCGGCCTTTGGGGACAGCCGCTATATATGAATTACTTAAGCAATACCATCTTTTTAACCTGTGTACTGGTAATTCTTGAATTTGCCAGATTGGTTATTTTCAGCTGGTAGAAGTAAATGCCTGATGATAATCCTTTTCCGTCAAACTTGAATTCAGCCGTACCGGGGGGTACACTGTTACTATTCATTACCGCAACAGTCTGTCCCAGTATATCATAGATATACAATGATACATTGGAACTCTTGCTTATAGAATATTGAATTGTAGTTGTCGGGTTGAACGGGTTAGGATAATTATCATAAAGTTTAATTGAATTAGGTATCAGGACAGCATCATCTTTTACGCCCACAGCACCGGCAGGACCAAGAATATTCCATCCCGGACCATGCTGCCCATGCTCCTGCTGAAACCAGAATGCCTTGTCAAAATAATTGGACAGGGTATCATCAAATATATCCATATCATTAACCAGGGCTCCAATAAATACCACACTGTCTCCCAGGCTTGCCGGATATCCAAGAGTTTCAAAAGGAATCTTCAGCTCAACCGTATATCCGCTGTCAAGATCATTCGGATCATTGACCGTTGTTCCATTGCCAAGCATAAGAGCATAAGCAACGTTGCCTGTATCGGCAAGACCTACCAGATCATTTCCAGCCTGAGCATTACCTGCTGAATCAATATTTACCGTCAAATCTCTCGCGGGTAATATTCCGTTTCCATCAATGTAATTCCTTGATGCCATAAAGAATGTAATACCATCTTTACGCCCGTTGTGATATGGTACAGTCACTATTTTGTCATTTACCTTAGCGCCCACATAAAGATTTGCATCATCAAAAGTTACCCAGTAGTCGGCATCGGCGCTATCGAGCACAGGCGGTAAAGCAGGCGGGGGCTGTATACCTGTTACATCAATCTGCTGGTAACCACTCGACCAACCGCCGGTTCCCCTGATCATATCAAATCCTGCGTCATCGCCATACTTCATACGGAAATGGAGGGCATTATCCATATTCCAATCGCTTAAATCACCATCAACGGTAATCATATCCCCGGATTCCAGATGCGGAATGACATAATCCACAGGCGGAATCATACCAGCGGGACTTGCTGTAGTAACCGAAGGATTGATAAAAAGTGCTGAATAAAACCAATTCTCGTTCCATTCACAGCCCCACCAGGTTTTTGAAAAACCATCGTTTGTACTGTTCGAATCGAGAAAACGATCTGCATCTAATATGGCAAAACTGAAGGGCATTACGTCGCCATTTCTATTCAGGTTAAATCCTAATGAATCAACATTAATACGGTGTTCAGTTATCCAGCCGGCATCAGGAAGGGTATCATTTGCAGTTCCGCCCTGAACTGTTGTGACAGCCGTCCATCTTTCCTTTTGCGCTGCGGTTCTCCATGCATTCATACCGCCGCCGACACGATTATCCCCCATAAACAACGGTTCTGCACCAACAGGCGGAGTAGAAAATGAATCAGGGAAAGCCCAGTGGTACATCCTGGTATAAAAATGCTCGACACGTTTATCCCAGGCCTGGTTGAACATATGGTCGTCAGTTTTTTGTTTTAAGGCCATAATTACAGCATCCGATTTATCCCATTCCCAGCCGCCGACACTTTTATCCCTGGATTTCATAAGAATATAAAGATACGGTGCCTGGTAAAGGAATTTGACAACAGCATTCGCTGAATCATCATCAGCGGGATAGCCGCTGCCAGGACCCAAATTATAACCACTGCTTGGCAAAAAGTCCGTCTCACCATATCCGACTATAACTGAGTCAGCTTTTGCCCAAACAGCATCTTCAACGCCGTCGACAGTAATACTCTCGCCGGCCTGCAGCACCCTTGCATATTTTGCATCCTCGCGGGCATATTTATTTTGTGCCCACTGTGCAAACAGGTTATTTGATAAGCCTGCTATAAAAACAAAGCTCATCAAAAACAGTAGATTCCTTCTCATCTCGGTCTCCTTTCTTGTTATTTAGATTTGCACTTTCACATGAAATATTCAGCCCATGTAGACTTGTATGTCTATCGGGCCTTTATCTTTTATGTTTAGTACAGTATTGTTCAGTTCTTTGCTATTAGTTTCATTGCCATTAATTAGTAATCGCTTAACACCAGTTGATACATTATTTTCATTACAGATTCTGATATTATACATTCTGCCGCGAAAAGTCCGGGATATAGAAAATTCTTTCCAATCTTCAGGAATACATGGATCTATCAGCAGGCCGTCCGTGGTTGCTCTTATGCCGATGATCCTTTCTACAACAACTTTCTGCAGCCAGGCTGCAGAGCCGGTATACCAGGTCCATCCACCCATTCCATAGTATGGAGAATCAGGTCCGTCAATATTTCCCGGAGTGACATAAGGTTCCGCCTGATAAATATCAGGATCGAGACCATTAATTACCGGGGATAGCCTTTTGTAAGTTTCAAATGCTGATTTATTTTCTTTGAGAAGTGAATAAGCCCAGATCAGCCATGCAGCTGCATGTGTATACACCCCGCCGTTTTCTCTTCTGCCGGGAGCATACCTTGAAAGATAACCGATCATCTTATCAGGTTTTGAATAGGAGGGGTATAAAAGTAAAGGCCCATTCTTTTGAAATAATATCTGAGTAACCGAGTTAAGAGCCCTGCCAGTTTTACCAGGATCTCCAATTCCGCTGATGACAGCCCAGGTTTGGGCATTAAGGAAAATTCTGCCTTCTTCATTTGACTTACTGCCTATCTTTTTGCCGTTATCTTTTGTTGCTCTTAAAAACCATTCACCATCCCAGGCATATTTGTCAAAAGCAGCTTTGAGTTTATCTGCCTTCTTGTTATATCTTCTGGAGAGTTTTTCTTCTCCTGTCTTTTTACATAAGCAAGCAAAATCTTTCAGGACGAGATATAAAAATTCGGCAAGCCAAATCGATTCACCTTTCATATCAAGTCCTACAGCGCTTAGCCCGTCATTCCAGTCTCCGGCACCAATCAATGGCAAGCCCCGTTTACTGAACCTGCTTAGCACCTTTTCGATAGCCGCAGCGGAGTGCCTGAAAAGACTCTCTTTCTTTAAGGGATCATCATAATAAGGTTCTTTTATTTTCAGACTTTTATAGTCACCCGTTTCATTTATATACTGTGTTAAAACAAAAGGGAGCCATAAAAGATCGTCAGTCATTTTGGTACGCAGACCTGTTTCAGTTATAGGGTGCCACCAGTGCAATACTGTACCATCCTTAAATTGATGCCTGGCATGGAGCTGTATCTGTTTCAGAGTCAGGGAAGGTTTAAGCTGAAGATATATCAGACTATCCTGCAGCTGATCCCGGAAACCGAATGCTCCGCTCTGCTGATAATATGCTGTTCTGGCCCATAACCGCCCTGAAATTGCCTGATACCTTAACCACTTATTGACGAGCAGGTTTATACTTTCATCAGGTGTATTAAAAGATGATGCAGCAAACATATCCTGCCAGTAAGAGATCACTTCTGTTAGTGCAGAATGAACAGATTCTTTACTTCCAAATTTCTTTAATGAACCGGCAATTGCCTTTTTATCGGATTTTATTCCTATAATAAAATATAATTCTCTGCTCTCCCCGGGTTCAATTTCAATATCAGTCCTAACGACAGCTGCGGCATCATTCCATTTCCCTGTTTTCTTTGCAAGGGCTTCTTCCGACAAGCCGGCCGGTTTATTGACAGAACCGAACCTGCCTATAAAACTTTCTTTATCGGAATCATAATCTGTAATTTTTTCAGAGCATGATATAAAACCATAATAAGGATATTTTACATTCCAGTGGCCGCGGTCTCCCAACGGGATTTCCCACAAGCGTTTGGTAGCGAGCATGCAGTTCATTTTACTGCTGAATTCTGTTTCAATGAAAGTTTTATGGAACTCACGGTGATGATCGGCTGAAGACCCCAGGCACCATTCGAAGTAAGAGTAAATTGAAAGATTAGCTTTTGATTTATTGTTGTTTTTTATTTCAAAGTTCCAGATTTCGAGCTCTTCCTCTAAAGGAATAAAAATCGAAAGCTCTGCTTTTATATTCTTGAATTCGCTTTCGAAGCGTGAATAACCAATGCCGTGTATGACACGGTAGTAATCAAGCTCAGTTTTTACGGGCATCCACGCAGGCGACCAGATTTCATTCGTATCATTATTTTTTATATAGAAGTATTTTCCCCAGTTGTCCTGAATCAGATCCTGATGCCATCGGTTCAATCGATTGAACTCGGAATGCGTATGCCAGCTGAACCCTCCCCCGGCCTGGGAAATTACAAGTCCGTATGTTCCGTTGGAAATAACATTCACCCAGGGTTTGGGGGTATCATAAGTTTTTATGATATATTCATTTCCATCATCTGAAAAGGCACCATATTTTGTCTCAAATTTCATATTCAGATTTTTATACAGATTCTCTGATTACGAGTTCGCTGGCAGCCAGGTGTAGAACATTGGATGCATCGAGCTCATTATTTATTCTTTGAATTAAAGTATCTGCAGCGTGTCTTCCTATATCTTCAATGTTTATTCTCACCGTAGTAAGAGACGGAGAGAGGTATTGTGAAACAAAAATATCATCGAAACCGGCCACACCTATATCCCCGGGAATTTTTAGTCCCGACTTCTGAATGTAATCATAGCAGCCTATAGCCATCATATCATTTCCTGCAAAAATGACCCCCGGAGTATTCTTTCCGGAAAGAAGTTTCTTACAGCAATTGTAGCCGCTTTCCTTTGAGAAATCCCCCGACTGAATAGAATATTTTACTGCATATTTCATACAGGCATCTGTAAATCCTTTTTTCCTTAATTCGGAATCATTATTGACGGACGGTCCTGTAATATGTGCAAGGTGTGTGTATTTCTTTTTTGAGATCAGGTACTCCGTCATTCGGAAGGCTCCATTGTAATTATCCAGCGAAATTTTATCGAAACCTTTCAGATCAGGATCAGAATTAATTAATACAATCGGAATGCTGCTGTTCTTCAGGGCAAGCCTAAGCTTCGGATTTAATTCGGGAGCAAGGAGTATCAGACCTGAGATGAGTCCGTTATTTATGAACGTTATCAGCTCCTCTTTAAGACTTTTATACTTGTGGGAGCTGGCTACGATTGTATAATAACCGCTCCGGTATAAAACTTCATCTACTCCTTTGATGATCTCAGTGAAAAATTCGTCAATTATTTCAGGAAGGATCAGACCAACAAGATTTGATTTCTGCTTTACTAAATTCCGTGCTGCTATATTAGGTTTATAGTTTAATTGATTGGCAATGTGGAGAATTCTCTTATACGTTTCTTTAGCTACGCGGGGATCTTTGTTAAGAACCCTGGATACTGTAGCTATAGAAACATTTGCTTTACGCGCAACTTCTTTTATAGTGGCTGGCATAGAATGATTACCGGTTAAGAATAAATGAGCCTATAAGAAGTTCAGGGATGGGTCAGTGTCAAAGAATAGCTGACATAGATAGAATCTCCCTCCGGAAAAATCTATGTAAACTAAAACAATGTTATCGACTGGTTACAGTATAAAGAATGAATAAACCTCCTGAACTTTCAAGTAAAAAAATTAAATTATTTTCCTGCACAAGAGCGAACAGTATTAAAAAGTATAATGTAAACGTTTACATATTAAAAAATTAATCCCGGAATGTCAATAGGATACAGGTGATTCAGATTATAGGCATACCTGGAATTCGACTAAATATACGGTTTATAAATTATTTTGTTTGAATTTATTTGTGATGTAATTATCATGGAAATGGTTATTCGGGGGAAATGATAAGATGCGTCAGAAGGTACGTCTCAGCTCATTGAGTTGAGCAGATTAAGACCTCCTTTTAATCAATATGATATAAATAAAAAATAATATCTGAGAAATCAGGGCGCTTAACTGAAGATGGGATAATTAATTAGCTTAAATAGATTAAGACGTGAATCGTTAAATTCTGAATTTATCCGCTCAATACGCAATTCGTTAATGCGCTAAATTCAGCATTATTTGCGTCTGTAATTTATGAACCGCTTATAAAAATCCTGGAGCTCGTCTTTATCAGTCACTCCCTTTTCATTTTTAGCAACGTCCAGTGCTGCTGCTCTCAGCGAGACATTCTCATCACTTTTCTTCATCTTTTCCCAGGTTTTCTGTACTATTTCGTAGAAAGGAATATCTTCCTCTTTAAATGTTTTACCCGATGGTTTCGGCTTATGCCTTCTTTCAGGTTTTGCGTCATTTACTGGTTTTTTAACTTTCCTTGAAGCCGTTTCCCCCGGCTGCATTATCCGGTATTCCATCTCGAAGGCATTAAATAAATTCTGCATTATTTTATCAAAATCCTGCTGAATCCCCTTATTTAAATCCTCATAGTCCATACCCTTTGCACTTAAATCTTTAATACCAAGGTAAAGGACATTAAAAATTGATTCTCTGAGCAGCAGAAGAACCTGGTCCCTGAATTCCTGTTTAGTATCCTCATCATCCGGCTGCTTTTCAATTTTCTTCCACAGATTGCCGAAGTTTTCATCAAACAATGATAGAATACCTTCAAAGTCTATCTTTTCAGCAATTTTAATTATTTTTTTTGCGGTCTTATAATTTTCAAGGTGCTGGATGAATAATCTACTCTCATCCTGAAATTCCGGCAATATATTTTTATCGGTCATAGCTCTTATTTTTTTTGTGAATAAAGTATTATTATCTAACCCTTTGCAAATAGATCTTAATCATATAAACTAATTTATGACAAATTTAGTTCAAATATTCATTCCGGTTACCGAAAAATGTAGGGATTATCGAATTGAGCAGATTATCGGATTATCGGATTATCGGATTAATTGATGGAATTAACTTAATATCCTCCGCTCATCGAATAGGGCATCTTCATATCTGCTGCCCAATCCTTATTTGGCTTTGGTCCCATATTGAAGACCAGGCTGCCGCCGCTGATTATATCCTTATGATTGAGGAAACTTTTGTGGTAGTCTGCTCCGTTTAAGGTTATAGACTGAATGTATATATTTTTATCCGAAAGGTTTTTTGCTTCTATGGTGAACTGCTTCCCATTTTCAAGATTGATAACGGCGCTCTGCACACAGGGACTGCCGATAACATATTCATTGCTGCCGGGTGCAACGGGATAAAAACCAAGTACACTGAAAATATACCAGGCCGACATCTGTCCGCAGTCGTCATTACCGCAAAGACCATCCGGCACACTTCTGTACATAGTATCAACTATCTGATGAACTCGTTCCTGAGTGCGCCAGGGCTCGCCGGCGTAAACGTACATATACGGCACATGATGGCTTGGTTCATTGCCATGCACATAGTTGCCTATCATTCCCGCTTTTGTAACATCTTCGGTCTGAGCTATACTCTCGTCGGAAACCTTCATTGTAAACAGAGAGTCAAGCCAGGCAATAAGTTTATCCTTTCCGCCCAACAACCCGATAAATCCTTTTATATCCTGCGGAACATAAAGGGAATAATTCCAGGAGTTTCCTTCAATAAATCCCTGTCCGTCAGTACTTAAAGGATTAAAATCTTTTTTCCAGCTGCCGTCAGAATTCTTAGCTCTCATAAACCCGGTATTCTTATCAAAGATGTTTTTATAAGATGCAGCACGTTTTAAGTACTCCTCAGCTAAATCCAGTTTCCCGAGGGCTGATGCAAACCGGGAGATAGTCCAGTCATCAAAAGCATATTCCAATGTTTTTGATGCAGAGTAATCATTCAGATCTTCCGGTAGGTAACCGTATTTCTTATAATAACCGATACCGTCGTATGGAGCTATAGTCAGAGCTGGCAGTTACTGCCTGAAGGGCTTCATCAATATTAAATCCCCTGATCCCTTTCATGTAAGCATCGATTATAACGGGGACAGCGTGATAGCCGATCATGCACCAGTTTTCATTGCTATAGTGAGACCACACCGGTAAAATTTTATGCACACTCTGCTCATAGTGGGCCAGCATAGAATTTATAATATCACTTGTCCGCTGCTGCTGCACAATTGTGAACAGCGGGTGAAGTGCCCTGTATGTATCCCATAAAGAAAATATAGTATAATCGGTAAAACCGTCAGCTTTATAGATATTCTGATCAAGGCCGCGGTATTCGCCATTAACATCCGAGTAAACAACAGGAGCGAGAAAACTGTGGTACATTGCTGTATAGAAATTGACCTTACGGTCTTTACTACCTTCTATTTGTACTTTTGAAAGTTCCTTTTCCCACTGCGCTTCAGCATCCGCTTTTACTTTATCAAAATCCCATCCCGGAATCTCAGCTTTCATATTTTTTATAGCGTTGCGCGTACTTACAGCTGATAAAGCAAATTTGATCAGGATACTCTCCCCTTCCCTGGTATCAAAATCAAAATGAGCTTTTAATTTATGTCCTGCTCTTTCCGGAAAATTTTCATCTTCCTTCCATTTTCTCCAGAAGCCTTTATAAATCAACTTCTCTTCGTTTCTTAATCCGTATGATTTTACGGGCTTTGAGAACACCATTGCAAAATAAAGGTACCTTGTTCTTGCCCAGCCGTTTGTCTGGCGGAAGCCCGTAACCAGAGTGTCATTTTCCACACGCAATGAAGACCATACTACCTTACCGTCATAATTGTAGATCCCGCTTGTAAGGTCAAGTATAATGTGTGCGCTGTCGGTTCCGGGAAAAGTGTATTTATGAAATCCTGTATGTCTTGCCGTCGTCAATTGAGCATTTATGTTATAGTCATTCAGTTTAACGGAATAATATCCGGGATGTGCTTCCTCAGTAGTATGAGAAAACCCGGATCTGTAGCCGCTTTCGGGGTGATCTGCAGTGCCGGGATTCAATTGCAGTTTACCTGTAGTCGGCATAATTAAAAAGTCACCGAGATCGGAGTGTCCCGTGCCGCTGAAATGCGTATGGCTGAAGCCGACGATAGTTTTATCTTCATACTGGTAACCTGAACAATAGCGGTAAACATCAGGATTGTATCCATTGCCGTAACTGTACCAGACTGTATCTGTTTCAGGACTAAGCTGAACCATACCGAAAGGAACTGCGGCGCCCGGGAAAGTATGTCCCATTTCCTCCGTCCCGATAAAGGGATCCACATAATCGCAACGTGATTTAGCCTGAGAAGGTTTGGTTGACTCAGTTTCTTTTTGGCAGCCGAAAAATATTACCATTAATGATATACAGAAAAACGCTGGTAAGACTTTAAACAATTTAATTTCTCCGGATATTTAAGGATGATCTGACAGTAACAAGAAATCAGAAACTCCTGGTTTAAATGTAAAAAAATATCAGTAAGAATATCTATGAGGTTTCGGTATTCATTATAGTTAAGAATATTCAGCGGGTTTAATTTTCAGATGGGAAACCGGGTTGAGGAAAACCGGCGGGCAGTTCAGATCTGAATTAAAATAATTACAAAGAGGCGTGAGATTACACGTCTCTTTGCAGAATTTATGTGAGAACAGGCCAGAGCAGGCAGAACGGCTATTTTGGCTAAGCAAATACTTTTTTTTCTGTGAAATAAGATTCAAAGTCATTTGCGAATTGTTCAAACGAGCGCGCCGGGTGTCCGGTAAGCAGTTCAACATTTCTTTCGGCTCTGCCTGCAAAATCTTTGCTGAATCCCTCCGATAATTCAGCGTAACCGCCGGCTATCCATTCCGGGATACCCATCGACACCATTGCCTGCGTAGCTACTTCACCAGGTACATTTATATAATTGATTTCTTTTCCTATTATCCCGGAAAAAATGGAAGCAATATTATTAAATGAAATAGCTTCAGGACCGGTTAAAATATAACTCCGATTTTCATGACCTTCTCCTGTAATAGCGGCAAGTGCGGACTCGGCAATGTCCCTGACATCAATCATAGCAAGTTTACCCTCATTCATGTCCCAGTAGATCTTTCCATCGGATGACATTGTTGGCGCCGCCATCATTAAATTCTGCATAAAAAAAGTAGGCTTCAGCATTGTCCATGGTAATCCGGAAGATTTGATCAATTGCTCTGCCTGGAGTCCCTGTTTTATAATACGGCTATTTTCAGATCCCCACATCGAATGTCTTATTATATGCGGGTTTTCTCCGGATGCTTTAACTGCATTGATCACATTTTCCACGTGCCGGAACTGCGTAGGTCCATTCCATGTAAGCAGATAAATTTTGTCTACGCCTTTAACCGCGGGAATAATTGTATCAGGCTGATCAAGATCGCCGGGTACAATCTCCGCCCCGGAATTCTTTAATGATTCTGCTTTTTTCTCGTCCCTCACGAATACCCTGACCTCAACGTCTCTGCTTAACAACATTGGCACAAGCAGTGAGCCTGTGTTCCCTGTTGCACCGGTAACAAGCACCTTCAATCTCTTTGACATAATCGACCTCCTGTGATTATAAATTAACTTAATGTTATCAATACGGATACTATTATCAGAATAACTTAAAGCCTGCCAGAATCATATTCCTCCAGGAAGTATATCTCGGGCTGTTCAATTACTCCGGCATCAGACATAGCGTCTTTCAATTCCCGGCTCCCAACAAACTTCCGTGCGTTATTCAGGTTATCCCATTCAAATAATGAGAGTAAACTGTTCTTATCGTCATCAGGATGAAGTATTTGATAAGATCTTTCACCGCCGGCTCTTCTTGCCGCATCAAATCCGTCAAAAACTTTCTTCCATACGGGATAATCCTGTACTTTGTGTTTTATAAATAAGTGCGCCATTTCAGCCTCCAGTTTTTGTTGTTGTTAGTTTGATATCTTTTGATATCGTAATTCCGATTCAAAGATAATCTTCAGGAGGCAGCTATTTCATTGACTTTGGTTAAGAATTTTGGGGCTTGATAACCATTCGTTTTCTCAGGCGACTGAGCGACTCTGGTTCGATTCCAAGGTAAGAGGCGATGTAATGCAGAGGAATCCGCTGAAAGAATTCCGGCTTTTCTTTCATTAATAAAAGATATTTTTCCTCAGGAGTGGCAGATTTTGCAACCGACAACCTTTTAAGCGAGTAATAATGATTACGGTGAACTTTGTTATCATGAAACTCTTTAAACTTTGGAAGCTCTTCAACAGCGCGGTTAAAATTATTTAAGGATAAAAGGAGTAATTCACTTTTTTCAAGCGACTGAATGTAAAAAATGGTAGGTGTATGTGAAAAAAGACTTTCCAGATCGCCGATCCAGTAGTCTTCCAATGCAAAATTTAAGATTGTCTCTTTTGCGTGCTCATCAATTATATAACGGCTGAAACAACCCTTATTGACGTAAGCAACTGCTGTACAAATATCCCCTGCCATTAAATAATGTTCTTTTTTCTCCAGCTTTTTGATAGTGAGAAGGCTTAAATAAAAGTCTATCTCATCATCTATAAAGCCTGCCTTTTCCCTCAGCGTTTTCACCAGTACGGGAGTATCGATTTTAGATGGATTCATTTGAATGAGGCATTTAATTATTGGACATAATTTAAATAAATTATGTTTGGATGCAATTGAACCAACGCAAAAGCAATGATTCTTTTAATAAATATCAGGCAGGTGAAGAGAAAAAAGTTCATCGTTACGATTTCAGTTCTGCTTTCCGGGGAATACCTGAGTTCTTTTTTCCATTTCTTCAGCAATCCGCTGACCGTCTTCACCCTGTTCTTTAAGCTTAGCGATTATATTTTTATGGCTTTCAGGATCCCTGTCCTGGCTTAGTTTGAACACTGTATCCATTTCATTTACTTCTATTTCAAAGGCTACAATTGCCTTCATTAACTTTTGGGTATACTCTGAAGGCAGGTTATCAAAAACCGTTGTAGACTGCCGGTTATAGTTTTCAAAATGCAAGGACGTTTTTCTGAGTACATCTTCTAATTCTGAATCGTTGAGGAACCTGATGATTCCTTTTGCATGTACGCTCATATAATTCCAGGTAGAAGCCTGATGCGGGTTGCTGTACCAGACGGCACTTACATATGTATGCTTTCCCGTAAAGACCGCAAGAACATTTTCATTGTGCAGAAAGGCTTTATGATGGTCGGTGTTTTTCATTATATGTCCCCGCAGTATTTTCCTGCCATCTTTCTCTTCAATAAAAACCGGGACCTGTGTAGCGACAGGTTTGTTTTCAGAATCGCATCCGGTTAAGAAAGCGAATGGGTTCTGATCGATAAATTCTTTTATTACCTTTTCATTTTCAGCTTTATGATAAGGGAGATTGTACATAAGATTAATTTTATTCTTAAATATTAATTTAATTTCAACAAATGTATGTTAATTTCAAAGTCAATTTGAATTTATGAGAATTATTTTCAGTTATTAATTATGGCTTGATACCCCTGATTGCTGTTTTAAAACTTAAGGTTGTGTGGATTATTCCTGATCAGTGGAGTGATTAAATCCCAAAAATTTGGAGGAGATTTCTGATGAAGAATTCAACAGTACTGACAAAATGTCAGTCGCAGGGTTTAGGTCGGGTTAATCTCGGGGAAGTCCCGTATTAGTCCCGTATTTGGACTCAAAATGAGACACACCGAAACCTGCGAAAAAACGCAGTTTTGGGCTGTTGAAAAATTTTACGTATGACAAAATGTCAAAGCTAATTTTAGAATTCAAAACTGATATGAAAGCTGAAGTTCGGGTATTACACCCCTCACAAAAATAATCTTTATCGGGAAATTTTTCTTATTTCCTTTCAAGTTTTTTCACTCTTTCAGTTACTTCGATCCTGGGGACGAGTGCACGTACAAAACCATTCTGAAGGATGATTGCCGAAGGGCTAACGAAACTTGCGGCATATATATATGCAGGCTGGCTGCAGGGGTTTACAATCAGGCGGGGCTGCAAAAAACGGAAAAGAAATATTCTCCGGGATAGATGATCTCTTTCTATTAAAGACTTATTATTATCTCCTTAAAGTGTTCAGAATTTATTTCTATGTTCCGGTTAATGAAGCCTGGCGGATGCCGCAATGGGACGATAGCTCATCTAATTGAATTAATTCCTATTTCATCCTTTTGGACTATTTTTTTGTTTCCCGGTTTTTCCTATTATTGATTCTGATATGGTGGTAAAGACCCGGGAAATCTGCTAAACGGGTGCACTATTTTATGAATAAGTTAAGTGAAATTAATTATAACGATAATTATTATTCATAAGGGTAACGAAACATATATTCGGGATAATGTATAATGAAAACAAGAAAAATTCAATCTAAACCAATCACCCTCCCAAAATCACCCACGGGTATTCAAGGGTTGGATGAAATCACCGGCGGAGGATTACCGAAAGGCAGGCCCACGCTTGTATGCGGAGGTGCCGGCTGCGGAAAAACTCTCTTTGCAATGGAGTTCATCGTTCGCGGCGCAACACTATATAATGAACCCGGCGTATTTATTTCTTTTGAGGAAACGGAAAAAGAACTTATTGCAAATGTGAGTTCGTTAGGGTTTAAACTGGATCGACTTGTTGCAAATAAAAAAATCTGGCTTGAACATATTCACATCGCACGCAGTGAAATTGAACAGCCGGAAGAATATGATCTGAGAGGTTTGTTTGTCCGCATACACCAGGCAATTGAAAATGTAAAGGCAAAGCGTATTGTCCTTGATACTATTGAATCACTTTTTTCGGCACTTCCAAATTCTACAGCAGTACGCACGGAACTGCGGCGGTTATTCGGCTGGTTGAAAAAGAAAGGTATCACCGCTATAATCACCGGGGAACGAGGGGACAATTCATTAACGCGCCAGGGTCTGGAAGAGTATGTTACCGATTGTGTAATTCTGCTGGATCATCGGGTTACTGATCAATCATCCATCCGCCGATTACGCATCGTTAAATACCGGGGTTCAACACATGGCACTAATGAATATCCATTCCTGATTGATGAGGATGGTTTTTCTGTTCTGCCTGTCACTTCATTGGGATTGAACCACACAGCCTCCAACGAAAGAATTTCCTCCGGCATTCCGCGTCTGGATACAATGCTGTCGGGTAAAGGATACTATCGCGGAAGTACAGTGCTTGTTTCAGGAACCGCCGGTACAGGCAAGACAAGCCTTGCAGCACAATTTGTTGACGCAGCATGCAGGCGCGGGGAGCGGGTTCTTTATTTTGGGTTCGAAGAATCCCCAAGTCAGTTTATGCGCAATATGTCTTCAATTGGTATACAGCTGGAGCAATGGGTAAAAAAAGGATTGCTGCACTTTCATGCCACACGACCGACACTTCATGGATTGGAACACCATCTGACGACTACAATAAAATTAATTAATAAAATTAAACCAAATGTAGTTGTTCTGGACCCTATTGATGCATTTGTGATAGGGGAAAATCAAACCGAAGTAAAAGTAATGTTACTGCGCCTTGTGGATTTTTTAAAGATGAGGAATATAACCGCGTTGTTTGCAAGCCTGACGACCGCAGGCGAGAACCTGGAGCTTACTGATATGTCAATCTCATCGCTGATAGATACCTGGCTGCTTTTACGCGACATCGAAATTGGCGGTGAGCGCAACAGAGGACTATATATTCTTAAATCGCGCGGCATGGCGCATTCCAACCAGATCCGCGAGTTTATACTGACAGATCATGGAATTGAATTGCTGGATGTTTATATAGGTGCAGAAGGTGTATTAACCGGCTCCGCACGATTATCACAAGAAGCAAAAAACAATGAGGAACAACTGCTGCGTCAACAGGAAATTGAACGCAAACAAAGCAGATTAGAAGTTAAACGTGCTGCAACAGAAGCTAATATTGTTCTTTTAAGATCTGAGTTTAAAGAAGAAGAAGCAGAAACAAACAGAATTATTGAGATAGAAAAAGCAGAAGCTGAAAGGTTCACTCAAGCACAGAACAAAATGGCAAAGAGCAGAAAGGCAGATAGTATTATAAAATAAAGTGCCTAATTGGATCGCTTGAATATTCTTATTAATATCGGTGGTTTCACAAAGCTCATTGATATTAATTTCTTTTTATTCCACTTCGTGGAGGAAGACATAAGAACTAAACTTTCATTTTTTTTCTTTTTTAGCCTTATCCCGCTTTCTTATAATTAAATAAAGATAGCGAGATAACACCTGTCTGTCAACCTTCGCTGACTAAAAAGTAACCCTGTCATTTCGATCGAAGGAAGAAATCTTAGTCGAAAAGATTTCTCGGTCGAAGACTCCCTCGAAATGACATTGTCTTACTTTTTAGTCAGTCCCTACCGTCGGGGCAGGCACGCAGCATTGTTTTCCTGACTAAACTAAAAAATTAAAAAACTACCAATTAGCGGCAGAACAACAAATCATTTTATCAAGAGCATCTTCTTTACCACTGTATAACTTTCCGGGTGACTGCCGCCGGATACGGCAGTTAATTTATATATATATACTCCGCTGGAAAGATCCTGACCATTATCAGATTGACCATTGAATTCAACTGAATATGTTCCGGGTGTTTTTTCTTCATTCACAAGGGTAGCTACTTCTTTGCCGAGGACATTATACACTTTCAGAGTTATGTGCTGCCTGCTGCCGACCGAATATTGAATACTCGTTGCCGGATTGAATGGGTTGGGATAATTCTGCTTCAGAGAATATTCTGTGATACGGGTATTGACCTCGACTTCTACAACTCCTGATCTGGTTGTTGTTCCATCAAGATCCATCTGGAGAAGCCTGTATGAATAAACGCCCGGCACTAAATTTCTGTCACTAAATGAATAATAATTTTCCTCAATGGTTGTTCCATTACCTTCTACGAATCCAATCTCTTTCCATCCTGGCGTTGAGGCCTCATTCTGATGATCCGCAACCGCTGATCTCTGGACAACGAATCCCGAATTATTAATCTCCGATGCAGTTCTCCAGTATAGATTTACGGTTTCATTCTCACCTATCGCGTTGAAGGATACAAGTTCAACCGGGACCGGAGCCAGATAAGCAGAAATTCCGCCATTGTCTCTGACTGCAACGATCAGGTTTCCGCTTCTTGCCTTTGCCATATGAATAAACTTACCTGATGGAGCTGTGTATTGAGTTGTCCAGGATACCCTATCGTCATCCGAGTGATATATTATATTCTGGTTTGCCACCCACCAATCATTATTAAATCCTGTTATCGCGCTGGCAGAATCAAGACCATTCAGACTTGAGAGCAAGGACCAGCTGCCGCCGCCGTCTGTTGTAGTTTCCATCGCATTATCCCCTCCCGCTAATCCATCAGAGGGAGTGTTGAACCAGATAGCGTAAGTGTTAGATTGTGTTATCGGGATGAGAGACCATGAATACCCGGCATCTATGGAGTGGTAGATATTTCCGGTGGTTGAGCCAAAAAATATTTCGTTGCCTGACACATAAGTTGAATTATAGTGACCAGATTCCACAAAACCCTGTTCAGGGTAGGATGAGATCGGGGACCAGATATTTCCGCCGTCGGATGTATTAAAGAATCGCCATGATGAATTGAGAGGTGAAGTATAAAGAAATCCTGTGTTTTGCGTGAACATCCGCATATCCATTATCCAGCCGCCCGTTTGTTCGAAAACGACTATCCAGTTTGCACCTCCATCTGTGGTTTTGAAAAGCTCAGTGATATCCCCGATTCCCCCCTGGTGATATGAAACGAATGCAGTTTGATCATCAAGCGCATAAACCGTAAAAAGATGCACATAATTCTGGAAAAACCCGCTTCCGAGAACATTCCAGTCCGCCCCGCCGTCAGTAGTTCTCAGAACCGTTCCGTTCCTCCCGCATATCCACGCAACTGAATTGTTTACTACTGATACTGAATACAGCGGGTTGGTTGTCGGAGATACCAGTTCCTGCCATTGTGATTTCACAGGAAAGCATAAGCTTATGATGATAATTAAAATAAGTGACAAAGATTTCATAAGTCACCTCCGGTCAATTTGTTATTGGTTCTTCTATACAGTGAGGTATTATCCAATATAAGGACAAAAAAGGAAAACTAGACATCCGGAATTCCGGTAATTTTGAGGGATGCTGCTCAAAATATTTTAGATACCTTCACCAAGAGTTCTTCTACTTGTTTACAGAATACCTGAACAGCAGTCCGGATGCAGCGAACAATGCTACAAAGAATGCATTCAGCAGGAAAACTCCCGCTAAACCGGGAGGGTCATTCAGAGAAGGCCGCCACACAATCAGCGCAATGACGGGCACCAGGAATTGAGCAATCGCCGTCGCGTACAAAGCTATTGCCATTCCCTTTGCTTTTAGGCGAGCTATTGCGGCTCCAAGAAATCCTACAACAAGCACACCCATGTACAGCTGATTTGCCGGATTATTCTCTGATCCAATAATACCTACAGCAAGATTCACCCAGATAAGAAGAAATCCTGCTGCTGCTGCAATACCGACAGCGGCACGGTAAGCAATACTATCAGAAATCCTTGTGATCAGTACATAGGCGAGACCGGTACCGAACAGAAGAATACCCATAACGATAAAATCAATCGGAGTCCAGTTCACTGCCCCGGTAAACATCATTGCAATCAGCGGGATCATTAAAACAGCTGCTGTTCCAATAGCCACATACATCATCTGAAGGCGGATACTGCGCCGAACGCGTTTTATTGTCTTCATTTCCAGGTCATCCGGTGCAGCTGTCTTTGGCGACACTTCGGAAGGCTCTAATTTGCCGGCCCGAATCAATCCGGCAATCTCCGGATCATTTTCCGCATATTCTTCAACTAATTTACGGGTTTCATCACTCGCTTCACCTGCAATAAAAGCAGGCAATAAATCAAGAATTACATTTCGAGGGATTGATGCTACTGAGTTCTTCATAATTAAATTCCTTTCATTTCACGGTTCATCCGCCATTCAGCCAATTTCAACCGCAGCCGGTGCACTTTAACTTTAGCCGAAGCCAATGAAATATTAAGAGCGTTTGATATTTCTTCATATGACAGTCCATCTGCCCGAAGCATCAATGCTGACCGATCTACCTCGGGGAACGACTGTAAATACCTCTGCACAGCCTCGAGCTCAGTTTTACGGCTAACTGCTTTTTCCGGGTCCTGAGCCGGGTCCTGCAGATCTTGCGGAACCTCTGAAGCCCGCTTCCGGCGCTGCACCGACCCGAGGTACAGATTTCGGGCAATAGTGAGCAGATAGCCTTTAGCTGTGGCCGTAACAAGGGGTGATTTTCCTGTAAGAGCACGCGCAAATGTTTCAGCAGTAATATCTTCCGCCTCTGCGGTGTCGCGGCACAAGAACAAAGCAAAACGATATATGTCATCAGCGTAACGGGTATACAATCCGTGGAAATCGGTCATAAATAACTGCTTTAGATATAATACAGATTAGAGAGGGAAAAGTTACACACCATTATAAAAATATTTCCATCCTGGTTTTTCCAGAAGGCAGATCATACGTTAAACTGCCGCAGGTGATGGTCGCTATGCTTGTAAGCTACATACCCGGCCTGTTCTTTTTTTACATATCCGAAGAACGGCAGTTGACATTTGGCAGCCGATAACTGAGGATACTCGCTTATTAAAGATATCCATTTTCTTTTTTCAGCTTCAATATCACTATTCACATCTTCCTTAACCTTTAGTTCATTAACTGCGGGAAGAAAACGTTTAAGCGGAGTGTCATCTTTCACAATCCCCTTAAAAAATAACTTGCCTAATAATAAACCTAAAAATGTATTCTTCAACTTTCTTTTTCCCAGTGCCACTTCTTCCCACATTATGCAATGCCTTATCATCTGGTTTACATTCATTTCTCCCCATTGTGCGGAACAATTATTATTGAGTGAATTGATCCTATTGATTAATCCGTCGCGGGCTGCTTTATCAAATATAGTATACATCGTTTGGTTCCTTAAGCTGATTTTAAGGGAATTTACGAATTAATATCGGAAGTCGGAAGCCGGATGCCGGATGTCGGAAATGGCGAGAACCGGAAAGAGGTTAAGAGTTGACACCGTAGCAGGATGAACCGGGAGAAGTTAAGAGGATTGGAGGATAAGAAGGTAAGCAGGAAACGGCGCGTAACCGAAACATGCGTTCCTGCCCCGCTGAGACGGGTCAAGGGGGGGCGCTTAACACGTTTCTTAAGCGAAACAGCGTTTTCACTTTACACGTTTCTGAGCGAAACAGGCGTTTCGCTTTACATTCTGCTCCGGTTATTTAAGAACCATCATTTTCTTTACAGACCTGTATGTGGTATTGTCAATACCGACTGCATCGATTGAATAGATATACAAACCGCTTGCAAGTGCATCTGCGTTAAAGTTTATTGAGTGAAATCCTGCAGAATAATTGTTATCTGTCAGCCTATTGATTTCCTCGCCTAAAGCATTGAATATTTTAACCGTTACCCTGGCTTCTACCGGTAAACTGAAATTAATTGTCGTATTCGGATTAAACGGATTAGGAAAGTTCTGATCCAGGAAATATTGAGCCGGTAAATTTACATCGATCTCAAGTTCATTTGAATAGACAAATGATCCGTCGAAATCAACCTGCCTTAACCTGTACGTATTTCTACCAGTATTTGGGTCAGTATCGGTGAAAGTGTAGGAGTGAGATTCGGTTGTAGTACCAAAGCCGCTTACAAACCCGATCATTTCCCATTTATCGGAGCGTCTTTCAATTTCAAATCCTTTGTTGTTAATCTCAGTAGCAGTTAACCAGTTAAGCATAACCCTATCATTCTCTGATTTGATATTAAAAGAAACTAATTCAATAGGAATAATCCCGGAATTAATTTTTATCGTGCAAAAGCCTCCTGTTTCTCCGCCGCCCAGGTAAATATTATTATTATTGTCAATTGCCATATCGTATGCACCAAAATCACCCGATGAATTTCTAAGTGCCCATACTTCATTTCCATCGGCATCATACATAACTGTTGCAAATTCACCGCTGTAATAAAGCGGACCGATGCTGCTTCCACCGGTAACTATGCAGTCTCCGTTTCCATCCAATCTGATAGCCCGTGCTTCATCTTCTGTGTGAACAGCAGGTCCATCATAGGTTGAGTGCCATAGAACCGTTCCGGATTGCGATAACTTCAGAGTCAGATAATCATAATTATTGCTTCCACCTCCACCGGCGAACGTTCTGCCGGTGACGTAAATATTACCATCATTATCAACTGCAATATCATTTGCCTCATCAATTGAAGCGCTGCTGCTGTACCCGTTAACCCAGACCGTGTCGCCATCTGCATTACATTTTAAGATCAGAAAGTCTACAAATGTTGTCTGCCCGCTGTAACAATGACCTGCGACATAAACATTTCCGTCATTATCCACTTTAACTGCTCTTCCCTGGATATCACCGGCGACCGAAGGAATGCTATACAAGGTTTCCCATTGCAATTGACCGCTGCTGTTAAATTTTACCAGCATTGCTTGTATTCCTGCAGCCTGGCTGTACCCGGTCACATATACATTACCGGATTGATCCACAGTCATAGCATACGGAATATCAATACTATTAGATGTCTGATCATATCTTGCTGTCCAGATTGTATCGCCGTTTGCCGGATTATATTTAACCACCTCAACTCCCCAGTCAGTCCCATTTTTATTTGCAGAACCTGCGACATAAATAAATCCCTGCTGATCGAAACCTATTCCGATTGATCTGTTATCCGGGGTACTATCGTACAGCTTTTGCCATATAATATTTCCGGCAGGATCATATTTTACTGTGATACTTTTTGGTTGACCGCCGATTACTGTAAATCCGGTTATGTAAATATTATCGGAAGCATCGGCTACTATTCCATCGACGGAACATTCGGCACCATTGCCGTACCTTCTGACCCAGAGGGTATCGCCGGCAGAATTATATTTGATTGTCGCGATATCAAGAGCTGAACCGCTGCCTGCATTTTTCCCGGTAACTATAATATTACCATCATTATCACAAATAACTTTAGAAATTCCGCCGCCGTTTGACGGACCGTGGTAAGTTCTGATCCATTCGACCGTCGGTTGTTGTGCGTAAACAAGCCCCGAAAAAAGTATTCCGGCAGTAACAAATAATCTGGAAATTTTTGCATTCATGATATTACCATTTTTATTAAACCAACTTAATTTTAACTTTCGAAAGTACACGTCCCGGAACTTTTGAGCGAAACAGCGTTTCCCAGCCAGAGAAGCAGGGCAGGCGCTTTACACGTTTGCCTCCCGCTGCTCACCTTCTTATCTTCTTACTTTCTCATCTTCTTACCATCTAACCTCCCACCCCTCCTCTCCCCCCTTCGCGCTTCCGCATCTTCGCGGTAAACCAATTTGCCTCCTGCTCCGCTCATCTCATAAGCATCATTTTCTTTACAGACCTGTAAGTTGTATTATCACTTCCTGCTGCATCGATTGAATAGATATACAAACCGCTTGCAAGTGCATCTGCATTAAAGTTTATTGAGTGAAATCCTGCAGAATAATTGTTATCTGTCAGTATATTGATTTCCTCGCCTAAAGCATTGAATATTTTAACCGTTACCCTGGCGTCTACAGGTAAACTGAAATTAATTGTCGTATTCGGATTAAACGGGTTAGGAAAGTTCTGATCCAGGGAATATTGGGCCGGTAAATTTACATCGATCTCAAGTTCATTTGAATAGACAGATGAACCATCGAAATCAACCTGCCTTAACCGGTATGTGTTCTTACCAGTATTCGGGTCATTATCTGTGAAAGAATAAGAATGAGATTCGGCTGAAGTGCCAAAGCCGGGAACAAATCCGATTTTTATCCAGCTGCCATTCCTTTTCTTTTCGATACCGAATCCGCTATTATTTGTTTCAGTGGCTGTTCTCCATACTAAGTCAATATTTTTCCCGACAACCGATCCGTTGAATGAAACTAACTCTACCGGAACCTCAGACTGAAAATCAATGTCGTCTAAAAATATTGGTGTAACAGGACTAACGTTTCCGTTTACGAAAACAATATAAGCATCCCCGGCAGGCGGTAATGAAATTGTATACTGTGTGAAATCATAAGTCAATTGAATTTCTTCAGCTAAAGTGAATGAAGCAGTATCGGAAGGATCTGTCATCAGACCAACTTTTACAGGATTTCCGCCGGTAGCCCAAAACGAAAGTGTTCCGCCATCCGGACCGATTTGAACAAGAGGACTTACAAGAGCAACAAAGGCATTATAATCAGGCTGACCATTACTGCCATCTAATCCATTCATTATAAAAGTAGCATTCGGCTGAGATGGTGCTGAACCGTGAGGCATTGTTTTTACTTCTGCGACATTATTTGATATTAAAACTTTTATGCAGCTGCTCCAGTTGTCCGGAAGCGCCGGTGGAACAATGCCGTCAAAGTTTTCGAAGAAAGTAGTAAGTGATGCCGATTCATCCGCTTCCAGTTTAACAAGCATTATCTTAGCTATTGAACCGCTGCTGTTTGACCTTCCGCCTAAAATATATCCGCCGTCTGAAGCAGGCTGAATGGACTGTACTACATCATCAAGATTGCTGATCTCATAAGTATTATCATAAATAACATTCCCGTCTGCATCCGTCTTCACGAGCCATGCATCATTAAGTGCAGTCTGGCTGACGAATTTTGTTCCTGCTGCAATATAGTTTCCGGCGGGTGTATTCTGAACTGCCATAAATCCGCCATCACCGTACATATTATTCCAGATGACATTTCCATCAGGATCCACTTTCATCATCCAGCCTTTATACCCGAGTCCCCAGTAAGGTTCTCTTTCGCCGGCAATTATATAGTTGCCATCAGAAGTGATCCGGATAGATCTGAAAATATCGACCTGAGATGCACCGTAATGTTTTGTCCAGAGTGTATCACCAATACTATTAAACCTAACAAGCCATCCATCGTGGGAAACAGTATCGCCATAAGCATAATGTTTATCTCCAACGGCAATGTATCCGCCGTCAGAAGTTTCCTGAAATGAATAAAGTCTTTCCCATTTATATTGATCACCGAAACTCTTATTCCAAAGGACATTTCCGCTACTATTTACTTTAAGTATCCATGCCTGCCAGTAATAATCCTGGTATCCGCCAAATCCCAGAGCAATAAATCCGCCATCGACAGTCTCGATAACATCATAAAAATTGTCCCATTCATTTTGTCCGCTTGGATCGGGATGAAATCCTTTGCTCCATACTACGTTCCCATTGCTGTCAGTTTTCAGCAGCCATCCTTCGCCATACCAACCGAATGCAGTTGAAGCACCGGCGAGGATATATCCGCCATCGGAGGTCTGCTTAACTATATAAGCCTCATCGATATAAGTATCGCCATATGTTTTTGTCCACAGTGTATCGCCATTCGCATCAGTTTTTATTAACCAGGCATCCATATTTAAATTGCCGTTATCTTTTCTGCCAACCGTAATGTATCCGCCGTCATTTGTCTGGGCAGAATAATAACCCCAATCCATTCCGGAACCGCCGAAGGCATTTGACCATGAAACATCCGGTGGAGTCTGTGCATTGATAACAACCGTCAAAAAGAACAAAGAAACAGTCATTAGCCATTTACTCATTTCTACTTCTCCTTTTAATATTTATTTAATTATTGGTTTAGAAAGAAATCCATATTCATTAAGCAGGAGTTCAACATAAAGCGAGAAATTCCGGAAATTAACAGCGTATTTTCCTGAATATTCTATAAGAATTTCCAGGCATGATTCTGTTATCAATTCCGTTTCTTTCAGATCTAAAGTCATCCGGAAGCATTCCTGAGGATTATCACTTTGATTTTTATAATTATTGATTATCCCGGCCAGGAATTCAGCGAGTACCGGGGCTGAATCCAGTTTCCCGATAACGTGAACTACCGGTTTTCCTTCTTCTTCAGTTTTGTAGATTCGATTAATCATAGAGTTAGCTATGCTAAAAGGTATGCCAGCGATTATTCATTTGAATAAAGACGTTAAAAGCTGTTTTTGGAAGGAATTGGGAAAAAAATCTCGTGATATTTCACGAGTTGCGATATTTCACAATAGCGGCTGCGCCGCCTGGGAGAGGTTCACACAGATTAGCGCAGATCAGGCACAAATTCTCACAGATTATTGGGCGACTTCGTCGTGAGGGTTCTCACAGATTCTCAGAGATAGGCATACATTGCCTGTGCGGGGAAGTAGCGCGGGGGAGGAAATTATTTTTCAGGAGTGTTCGACGAAACTGATTCCCAATTTTTTCATCCGGGATCTCAGAGTACTGGGGTTAATACCGAGCAATTCAGCCGCCCCGTTTTTTCCACTGATCTTACCTTCGGTTTTTGTAAGAATATGAATGATATACTGCTTTTCCATCTGTTCAAGTGTAACCAGTTCATCATAGATGCCTTCTCCTCTTTTACTCACTTCAGAATTCAGGTTCAACAAAATATCTTCATCAGAGATTACATCAATCTTTGAAATTATTACAGCCCTGTGAATTATGTTTTCAAGTTCACGGATATTTCCGGGATATGAGTGTGCTTTAAGAATATCCAGGGCGCTTTTAGTTATCGTGCTTATTTTTTTACTCAGGAGTTTTGAATAACGGTCTATAAAATACTTAGCAAGATATTCGATATCTGCCCTGCACTCTCTTAAAGGAGGGGCATAAATCGGATAAACATTTATTCTATAAAACAAATCCTGTCTGAATTTTCCTTCCTTTACCCTTTCCTCAAGATTATGATTTGTTGCTGCAATAATTCTCACATCCACATTTATCTCCTGGCTGCCGCCGATCCGGGTTATTTTTTTCGATTGCACCACATTTAAGACTTTAGCCTGAACACTTAAATTCATATCACCGATTTCATCAAGGAAAATTGTACTTCCATCAGCAACTTCAAACTTTCCTATATGCAATTTATCAGCTCCTGTAAAAGCACCTTTCTCGTGACCGAATAATTCACTCTCAACCAAAGCCTCGGGGATGGCAGCGCAATTTACAACAACCAGCGCCCGCTCCTTTCTCAGACTTGTATTATGAATTGCTTCAGCGATTAAATTCTTGCCAACACCTGTTTCACCCGTAATAAGAACAGTTGAGTTGGTTTCTGCTATTTGCTGAATCTTCCTGCGGATTTCATTTATTGCCGGGCTTCTGCCGATAATTGAACTTACTTCCTGAACAGTTCCTTGTTTTTCCCGCAAATAAACATTTTCTTTTTCCAGTCTGTCTTTCAATAATTGAATTTCCTTATGAGCTTTTTCGAGTTCCCTCTTTTCAACCAGTTCTTTCTGCGCTTCCACAAGACGATTGTACTGATCTTCGATCTGGATCTTGCTTTTCTGAAGATCCGTAGTTTTTTCTTCTACAATCGTCTCGAGCTGCAGATTTCTTTTACGGATATGTGAAAGTCTGTAAATGTATCCATTATACGCAATGAAAAGTAAGATTAAAGCTAAAACTGCAATGAACCATGGCCTTTTCCAGATCGGGGCAAGTATTGTGAAAGATATCGACTGCGGCCTGCTCGAAACCCCGAATTGATTCACTGCTCTCACCCGGAAAGTATAATTCCCCGTTTCAAGATATCCATAAGTTATTTCGGGATTTACTGAAACATTCGACCACTCTTTCTCAACCCCTTCCAGGTAATATTGAAACTTAACAGAATTCTCGTTATAAAATGACAATCCGTCACAATAGAAACTGATTTTATTTTGTGAAGGAGAAAGCTCCGTTCCTGAAATATCAGCTAAAGAATAAGTTGAATCATTAACTTTTACTCCTGTGATATACGAAAGAGGCGCAGCAGTGATAACACGATCTTCCGCCGGATTGTATACAGTAAGTCCGTCGAACATTCCGAAATATATTTTCCCATCAGCACCTTCAGTTATCGAGTTATTGTAAGCAAATTCATTGGACGAAATACCATCACGGTAAGTATATTGTGCAATTACTTCATATTTCCCATTCACTTTTTGAAGCAGGAACAGACCGGAAGCATTTGATCCGGCCCATAGTCTTTGATTATTGTCTATATGCAGTACGATGATATCCGAATTTTTTAAAGCATCAACCGGTCTTATCCGTTTCTGATTATCAATAATCAGCAATGCTTTCCCTATAGCCAGCAATATCTGACCATCTTTATCCCGGACCATATCCTTTACCGGCAGGAGAGGAGCTTTTGTCTCTTCAGCGCTGATAACTTTTCTGCTGCCGAAAGGAATTGTGCCATTCTCAACTATCATTAGTCCGCCGGCAGTTCCGATATAAAGGTCCTTATTATCCACCTCCATCAGTTTATCTATTTCAATCCCCGGCATACCGAAGTTCTGCTCAATAAACTCCTGACCCACCTTAAGGTAGATGCCGGTATTTGTTCCGACCCAGACATTACCAAGATGATCTTTTAAAGTCGTAAAAATTATTTTTTTATCGAGTCCGATAATTTTGTAAGACGATAAGCCCGACAAACTGACAATCCCGGGTGTTGAGCCCAAAAATAATTCCGAATCAGAGTAAGGAAGGATAGTAAAGTACCAGCGTTTTGAAAACGGAGATGACGGGTTTAAGAAAGTGAAACTTTGTCCGTTGAATCTGAAAATACCTTTATCGGCAGCAACAATGAAGTCATCATTTACTTTTGAAATTGCGAGGATTGCGTCCGAGATCAGTCCCTCTTCCTTACCATAAGCAGTAAACATTAAAGACGAAATTTTAGATATCCCTTTTTCAGAGTGACCTATCCACAAATCACCCTCAAAGTCTTCAAACACCCTGAATATTATATTGCTTCTAAGACCATTTTTCTCGGTGATATTTATATAATCTACAGATTTGTCATTTATATTTTTATAGCGGTAAACTCCGTTTTCAGTTGCAAACCAATAATAACCGTTTTTTGTCTGCATTCCATAATTCGCCGGAACATTCAATATCCATTTGATTACAGGATCCTTTTCAAAACTCCCGCTTTGAATTATACCAAGTCCTTTTTCAGCACATACAATAAAGTTATTTTTGTCATCGAAAAATGAATACCTTACCCGTGCCTCAGCAAGATCATTTACAAATAATTCCTTTATCTGATCCGCAAAGTACCTGAAAACCTTTCCCTCCCTGCTGATAAATATAATCCCGCCTTTTTTATCTTCTGTAATACTTACTATCACCTGGTTCTTAAAATTATGTTCTTTAGAAAAGTTCACCAATGCAGAATCAATGAAGTATGATACATCACCCGGGAAGAAAAGAGAATGAACCCAGATCCTGTTATAACTATCCCTGAATAAAGTAAACTGACCTTCAGATTCCTTAAGCCTCCAGTTCTTTACCCGGCCATTTGAAATTCTTGAGACGCCGTAATCGTATACGACCCACAGATTACCCTTTTCATCACCGGTAATGCCGAGAGGAATTTCATCCAGCAATCCGTCGGCAGTACCAAATATTTTATACGATTTTCCATTATATTTTATTAGTCCGGAAGAAGTGCAAAACCACATATATCCCTTATTGTCCTGGTAGATTCCCCACACCTGATTTCCCGGAAGACCGCGGTCCTTTGTATAGTTTGTCACCGGATATTGCTGGGCAAATGAAGTATCGAAGCAGCAAACCAAAATGATTAAAAAGAAGAGAAATATTGTGCAATTCGTTTTCATACAGACTTGCAATAAAAGCCGATTGTGATACACAGGTTAGTTCTGTTGTTTAATGATGTTTGCCGGATAATCAAAATGGAAAATGAATCCATGAATTGAATACTTCCCCGCGATAAACAGTTGAGCTGCATTTCTTCTCTTTAATCAGAATAAATCCTTAATTCTGTTACTTAGGATTTTATGTGTTGAAAAGGATTCCGCGCTAAGTGAATAAAATCTTAATCTCCCGAAGCAAACTTACGCAGTAAGATTATAATAATCAGATAAAATTATTCGAACGGAAAAATATTTCGCGGATATTGAGAATTTTGAAAGATTTTTAAGGATAACCGGTCGTCTATACTGCAGGGAAAATTCATTGACGGAATCGAGGGAAAAGGGGACGAGGTTGAGAGGATGGGAGGGTAAGCAGGAACTCAATTATACAGCAGAGGCGGGCACCCAGGGGTTGAACATCTTACCAGGACTAGGATAGAAGAGGATGGGAAGATGAGAAGGTAAGAAGTTAAGCAGCCGCAGAGCGGCGACACATTAGATCCCAACTAATTACCAAATATTGGATATAGACGATATTCTGTGCTAAGCCGTACTAATTAGCCAGGCGAACGAAAAAAAGCCCGTATACGTGAAAATTATTGGCTAAACCTACGCTATGCTGTATGGGAATTTATCATTTTGTCGAACAAACTTCACTCGTTGCTTTTTCCGGATTTTGCTGGCGATTATGTGAGTTGGGACCTGTAAACACTTGCCTCACGTAGTCGGGTTCGCCTGTAAAGCGACCTGCCTCGGCGGTAGTCGGGTTCGCCCTACTTCTTTCTTGTTACTTTTATCTTTTATCTTGCCTCCTGCCCCTACCCGGCGCTTAAGCGAAACAGCGTTTCCCTGCTAGAGAAGCAGGGCAGGCGCTTTACACGTTTGCCTGCTTAAGATTTCACCAACCCAATGAAGTATCCGGGAAATTAACGATACGTGATCTGCCTCGACGTCAGGCGGGTTCGCCCTACTTCTTGCTTGTTACTTTTATCTTTTATCTTGATTCGCCTTACTTCTTCCTTGTTACTTTTATCTTTTATCTTTTATCCTGCCTCCTCCCCCACGATGCCGCTTAAATCCGCATTCCCCTGTTTCAGGAATTCGTAGGTCATACGGTCTGCTTTACAGTTTATAAACTGTACTCGTTTCAATTTCTTATTATTCTTAAAGAAAGTGTTAACAAGTGTGGCATTCCGGAATGTCACCCTGGTAAACACGCAGTTTTCAAAATAGCAGTCTTCCAGCCTGCCGGTGAAAACCAAATCGGCAATCTGTGAATCAATAAAAGAAGTGTGTTTCCAGACTGCATCAGCAATTGTATTTTTCTCCGGGTCACCGGATTTATTTGCCGCACCCGTAAAGCCGCCGAATTTAATCACCATTCCGGTAAAATCGGTGCCGATGAAATTGCAGCCGTAGAGAAAGCTTTTTGAAAATTTAGTCCCGGTAAAATCAGCGCCGGAAAAATCGCATCTGTTGATGTTACTGCCTGAAAATTCAGTTTCCTTCAGCGAACAGTCCTTAAATATATTGCTGGCCAGGTTAGAACCCTGAATGCGGCTGCTGCTGATATCGGAACCTGAAAAGTCACACCTATCGACATTATTAGTTTTCAGAAGAAGTCCGGACAAATCAGAACCGATAAAACGGCAGCGCTTCATATTAGAAGAGCTGAATTTTTCATGCAGATTCTTCAATCCGGAAAAGTCAGCGTCAACCCAGTTTCCGCGCGACATATCCCAGCTAAGGCTTTTCCCCGCCTTATCGGTGCGCAAGTCTGCCTTTTCGGCTGGCAGTTTCTGCTCTCCGGATGTTACCTCAGCAGACTGCTTATCCATTTTATCGGCTTCAGACTGGAAGCTTTCCGAAAAATAGTTAAGATCGACGCCCAAAATTTGAGCAAGCCGGTTAAAAGTAGTAATATCCGGCATAGATTCTCCGCGTTCCCATTTCCCGACTGCCTGCGCGCTAATAAACAGGCGTTCCGCAAGCTGCGCCTGAGAAATATTTATTTTCTTTCGGGCTTCAGCAATTTTATTTCCAATTATCTTTACGTCCATATATACCTCTGTCTGTTTTATTTATTACCCTGCAAAGATATACCGATTCATTCCGCACATCAATAAACCATCAGTTGTAATTACACTATTTACTGTTGTTATTCAACAACTACCGGTAGTATCTGTCTGAATTTAGGGTTAACGCGTTTTTTATGAACATCAGGGAACAGACAAAAAGTATTAAAGTATCGGCTGATTTCTCAAATTCTGAAATTTGGGGTCTAAAAGTTACATTAACCCCGGCTCTTTAGCCCGGGGACTTACAGAAAAATACAATATTACCTAACCGTTTTAACTTGACTGCCTCTGGCAGGCTTGTCGGCCGGTAGCCAGGCGGTTTATAGAAAACTATAGACTTGCCAAAAAAAAGCCCACAGTCTAAAAGATCGTGGGCTAAAACTACGCTATGCTGTTAATGAAACAATTGCTGAGTCAAATGCAATTATAAAATTTACTTATTTGTTTCTTGCTGATTTTCTAAAATAGCATTGACGTGATCCTGATCTAATCCATACCAATTTCCAGTAGCAGCATCGACTACAATTGGTATTAGACCGCCCAAAACATCTAAAACGATCCATCCGCCCCCGACTGAATTATTTAATAAGACCGTCTTATTTTCATATCCATCTTTTCTAAATTCAATCGTATAAGTTTTGTTTGATTTGAGTTCAAGTGCAAATGGAGTAGTGCCCAGCATATCCCCATTTACATAAACCTTTGCACCGTCAGGCTCAGAAGAAAAATTGACTCCATCAGTTGAACCCTTAAATAACGTTGCACAACTACTGAAGGTTAAAACAGCAACTGCAATGAAAAAAAAGAATAATCCGATTTTATACAACTTATTCATTATGTATTCCTTTTATTTATTTGATGAATTGGACATAAAGCTTTGAATTATATGTCAATACTCGGGGACTCAGGCAGCTTGAAACAGAAATGTTCTGCTTCACGTTAATTTTGGTATACAACCTTTAAGCCCATTTATTTAATTACAATTTATGGATATTGAGCTTTACAATTAATGATAATTATTTTTTTGTTTTTAGTCCTGAAGCTTTGGTGGTCCCTTTATCGAATCGGCATATTATCATCTCCCCAGGTTTCCTGCAATTCAACTATTGAAACTTATAATAATTTTGGAACAGAGACAACTGATTTTGATAATTTAAGCCTGGCTTAATATAGAAGGCAAATAAATCTATAGGGCGAATCAATGATCTATATGTGGGAGAAAAGTCCCGGAATAAAGGGAATAAGGGTAAATGCTCGAAATTAATATTTTGATTGCCTCTGTTCCGAAATTACATTAGTTTACATCTGATTATAGGAAAGATACCTGGGGTTATGACTAAGTTAAGCTTTTGTAAAGGAACCCAATCCTTCAGGATAATAAACGAGATCTATAGGAAATAGCTTTATTAAATTTGTATTACCATTTGATAGATCATAATTAACACGGGGTTTATTATGAAACTTCTTTTATTACTTTCCTTCTCTCTTTCTTCAGTTACTTTTGCGCAGAACTTCTGGGAGAATACCAGTGGTCCCGGCGGCGGAGCAGTATATGCATCAGCTGTTACTCCCACAGGCTTTATTTTCGTCGGGAATATGTATAACGGTATGTCGCGCTCTACGGATAATGGGCAGAGCTGGACCCCTGTTAATAATGGCCTGACAGCAACAAGGATTTACTCTCTGGCGGTAAATTCATATGCTGATATTTTTGCGGGGTCGTACCAGCACGGTGTATTTTACTCAACAGATAACGGTGAGTTCTGGTTAGAGATAAATAATGGAATTCCCGGAACTATAGATGTTCCTGCTCTTGCGGTGAATAGCAATGGAGTTGTCTTTGCAGGAACATCCAATGGTGTTTACCGGTCTACGGATAACGGTAATAGCTGGGTCCAGTGCAATAACGGCCTCTCAAATCATCAGGTTCAGGCTTTACTGGTTGATCAGCAAAATTATATTTTTGCCGGAACGAGCGGGAGCGTGTTCCGCTCTACGGACGACGGGGACACATGGAGCCAGATGAACAGCGGGTTAACACCTTCTTCTATCCTCTCTTTGGCGAAGAATTCTACCGGCGATATTTTTGCGGGAACAACCAACGGAGTCTTTTATTCTTCTAACAGCGGTCAGAACTGGACGGCAAGAAATACCGGAATGGAAAACAGTGAGGTGCCTGCAATAATAGTGAATGCGGCCGACCTTCTTTTTGCAGCTAATGGTATCTTCGGTCTGCTAAGATCATCTGATAACGGGGTGAGCTGGACACAGATAAATTCCGGACTGGGCGAGTTCATAACCGTCCGCACTCTTTCGGCAGGTTCCGGCAATATGATTTTTGCCGGTACCGATTTTGGTGCGTTCATTTCTGAGGATAACGGCGATACCTGGGCGGAGAGAAATAATAATCTATTGAATGGTTATGTGTACGCTCTGGCGGCTGATTCGAATGATTACCTTTACGCGTCAGTTTTTGGAGCGGGCGTTTTCAGGTCGACCGACAATGGCGAGACTTGGGAAAGTAAAAGGAACGGAATCCAGCCTTCCACTATCTTTACTATATATGTTCTGGAGGTTAAACCGGGCTTTGTGTTTGCTGGTACCTGGAACGGGATTTACAGGTCAACAGATAATGGTGAATTGTGGACAGAATGTAGTACAGGATTGGGAAGCTGGGATATTGAGGCTATGGCAATTGATTCATCGGGAAACATCTTTGCAGGAACAATCCCAAATACACAAAATAACGGCATTTATAAGTCAACTGATAACGGGGATAACTGGGTATATACGGGACTGAATAATAATGCCATTTATTCATTAACTGCAGCCTCTTCCAGTATTCTTATCGCCGGTGTGTATGGCGGTATTTTCCGTTCAGCAGATAATGGGGCGAACTGGAGTTTCAGAAACTTTTATGGAATGCCTGCCAACTCGGTCGTTTATCGACTGGTGACTGCTCCCAATAACTTTATGTATGCTGCTACTGATTTCGGAATATACCGGTCAACAGATCTTGGTTCCGGCTGGGGAAATGTTGGTACCGGCCTATTGGGTTCATCCAGGATCAGATCGTTAATGGTGGATCCTGAAGGCAATGTTTTTGCAGGTATCGGTGAGGGAGTTTTTATGTCAACCGATAACGGCACAAGCTGGACAGAAATAAATGAGGGTCTTGTACCCCCTAACACGCGATCGTTCACTTCTAATTCCAATGGATTTGTTTTTGCCGGCACCGGAGGTCACGGCGTGGCAATGAGTGTGAATTCCATGCTGCCCCTCCCGGGTGTGCCTTCCCTCCTCTTCCCAGAGAATGGAAATATTATTAGTGCAGATTCTGTTTTGTGCGAATGGACTGCCTGCGGCCCTGCTGTAACAAATTACCGGTTGGAGCGTGCTGCTGATTCTTTGTTCACGACGGACCTTGTTGTGGATTCATTAATTACAGATACTATTGGAATGTTCTATGAGCTGGCCGGTGATGCTTTTTACTGGTGGAGGGTTAGTGCAGAGAATGGTGCGGGCTGGGGTGAATATAGTACCCCGCGATGGTTTAGTGTGATCCTTACAGGAATTGATGAGGCACGTCCGGATCACGAAGAGTTTAGTATAGGGCAGAATTATCCCAATCCTTTTAATCCTGTTACAACAATTAAATACTCGATCCCTGCTGCGTCAAAGGTTGTAGTGAGGATTTTTAATATCCTGGGAAAGGAAGTGGAGGTTTTCTCTAAGGGCTTAAAGCCGGCAGGTACTTATACACTCAAATGGGATGCATCGGATTTTCCGAGTGGTGTTTATATTTATCAAATTCGTGCGGGCAAATACGTGCAATCACGTAAAATGGTTTTACTTAGATAAATACTTAAACTTTAGGTCATATCATCACAGGAGACTATCTTTACATAAAGATTAGGATATCTCCTATACGAGTCAGCAACCCCTCGACTAGTCACCTTCATTAAGTTATTATTTTTTTTGAAAAGGAGATAAAAATTAATAATCACTTATTAAAAATGACCGCAACAACTAAGAAAATGCCGATATCTCGTTTTTTAACTAAAAACCCTAAGTGGAAGAAGTAAATCTTTAAAAAGAGCCGCGATTATCATGAAAACTGCGATGTTGACGGTGAGAAGGTAATACCATTTTATACGGAAACCAGTTCAGCTTCTTTTTCCTCTTTTCTTTTAATCGCTTTATTTCTTCCCTCACCCGATCAAGATGTACCTGATTTTTAATCAAAATGTACAGTTTGCCTGTCGATTGCCGTGTTCCTTCCCTCGTCACATAAAAGCAAAGCTCCAGATTTTCATAATTTTCACAACATCCCAATGACCTGTCAGATGCTGTTCAATTTTAGGTCTGTTAGAATTTATTTTTGGCGTATAATTAAAAAGTTGAGAACCTGGCTTAGACAATTCTATAAATGATTTATCTAATAATACTTCCGCTATAAAATCTTCAATAATAGTCCCATAGGTGTTACTTATGGGGGAATAGATTATTCTTTTAATTATATCTAAAAGCAACAATCCAAAGATTATTAGTACTATGTATTCTACAAAAGCCAAAAGATTAGATTTTCATTGCAGTAGTGTTTCTAAAGTGGTTTAACTTAGTCATCACCCCAGGTATCTAAGTATTTATGGATGGATAAAATACTGGATTTTCGGACTATAGGCAATAGTTTGATGGTTGATGGAGGATGGATAATGGTTGATGGAATATGGAAGCAGGAAGACATCTGCGGGCTTAGATTGGCAGAGGTTTAGGACAAATTTAATGGAGTATTATAAGGCAAACCAGTGAAAAACGCCCAAATTATTTATTTCCGGCTCATTTTTACTGCAACAGAAAGTATTGGTAGTAATCCAGGATTTGCTTTGTAAGAAGAGTAAAAATTTTATGCCTAAGTTGCTTTTAGAGCATCGTTCATATATATTTGAAATCTATTTTTTGAAAATAACCATAGTATATTATTATCCGGGGTCGTAGTTCAGTTGGTTAGAACGCCTGCCTGTCACGCAGGAGGTCGCGAGTTCGAGTCTCGTCGGCCCCGCAAAAAAAGCCTTAATACAAGTTGTATTGAGGCTTTTTGATTTTAAAGACTTCTCTAAAATCCCACTGACTGTGTACCGACACTGTACCGACTTTGTACCGACTAATTTCGGGTACATCCTTGAATTAAATGATAGGTTAATATGGTTAGTTAAATTGAAAAGCATTTGAATAAATTTAATTATTGTTTTTCTCTGGGTCAAATAAAATGAGAGTTATTTTCCCTGGCTGATAGATTACTGCAAATTCTTTCCCGATCTCAAAGCCTGCCTGCTGCAGCTGCTCATTTTTGATTTTAATCTGAGGAACTTCTTTGCAATCCCTGACAGTTGGATTATAGCTTTTATATACTTTCATTTTATCCCCTCCGGATCTGAATCTTCAACAATTTTACCGCAGATCTTGCACTCCCATTTCCGGTAGATTACTATATTATGAAATGAGTTTACAGAATGCCTTTCCACCAGGACAATTTTATTCCGTCTGCAGTTATGAGCCGGAACCCAGTTTCTTTCCTGGCACTGGTCGAATAGAGTTTTTATCTGGTCCATCACTTTTCTCCTTTCAGTTTACTTGAATTGGCCGCAATGCCGCGCAAAACAATTTTTGCCCCTTACGGTCTTTTGATTCAGATTTACTGATAAAAGGAAAGGAAAAAAGATACGCCGATATCCGTGGTGGATCTTTTTTCCTTTCCCCTGCCAAGACAGAATGATAAACCAGCGGTAAACTGAAAGGAAATGATACCACCGCCTAATGACATCTTTCACCTAAGGGGCAAAAATTGTGAGGGAGAAAAAAAGATGGAAGGATAATTTGCCAGCGAGAGAAAAGAAAACAGGGAACCAAGAATGATCAACAAATGAAAAGACAACTTATTATAAATTGAAATGGAAAGAGAGGATAATGGAGAAATAAATTCAAAAGGGAGCAAATCCAATTACATATTGAAACAAGTTGCTTCGAATTAGTCAAATTAGCAGCATTCGAGAGCTTATTTGACCGTAATTGAGAATATATTTCTACTGCCATATTATTTTCGGATTGCAGCACCAATGAAGAAAGTATTGGGGAAAAAGTCTTAGATTTTAAAAAAATACGCCGTATACGATCAAGAGCTGTGTTAGCAGTCTTCCAATGTTCATCCGCGCCTGCTGGATCAATACCACCTTTTAGCTCCCCTAAAGCAAGGTACTTAGATGGTGATTTATGCAATGAGGAAGTATTATTATACTCATAGCTAGCCCCATTAAATAAGCATAAATCTACATTATTGGAAAAGAATGATGGTTTTATATTCATTATTAATGTCCTATCACCTTTAATATTTTTCCAATAAAGTCCTTTTGTATTATCTTCTAAGGTAGTATCAGTAGCATTACCTGAGAGCCAAGATTTTGAATCTTTATGAAGATAATTGAACTTAATTCCCTTAATCGATAGTGTAGATATAATGCATCTTAGCAATTTTTTCTCAGCTATTGAACCTGCAACGTTTCGCATTATGCCACCCAATGCGTCCCCTTTTGTTAAAAGAAATCTGTATACCAATTCATCTATAAAATGAACACCAGCAGGTATGAGAAAATTTTTAACTAACTCAGATATAGCATCCTTTTTATCATCCAACGTTAGATGAGATTGAGCCTTCTCACTTAAACTTGCTGCGGCAAGAAGAGAAGGATATATATCAAGCATACCCAGTAAATCTTCTGG
>CAWETK010000012.1:0-219274 GCA_963811905.1 uncultured Ignavibacteria bacterium | reverse complement strand
TTTCGAACTGGAGCGGAGAAACGTATCGAGGCACGTAGCTCAGGTCACACGACCTGAGACTCAGCTCGGAGAGCTTAGCCACGGGAGCGTCTCATACATCAATGACTGAATGACTATTGAGTGACTATGAATGATGACAAATTCCCGCGGTATGCCTCTTACTTGTTCCTGGCTCAGCTCTCCCAACTTGGAGCCGCAAGCAGTCCTTAGATTTCGCCAATGTAGTTCTGCTCTCATTCTTTTCGCTCAGTTCAGAGAACTGAGCTACGCGCGCGCTTTAATGCAGCCAGTTTTAATAACTCTCAGTGGTATCTGGCCTGTCCCGACCTGTCGGGGTTTATCCCGCCCTTGCTTTTGATTTTTCCCTTCTTCCTTTTTCCCGGTTCCTTGATACTTGTCCCTTGTTACTTTTATCTTGTTCCCTATACATCCACTTTGCGTTTTTTTGTGACTTTGCAGCAAATACCTCTTCGCCCATTCACTGTCAACCACCCATCTTCAAAATCCATTACACTTTCGCTTCGTTATTCGCCATACAGTCTTAGCGCGGTATAGCCGACAACCAAAAGCAACCTTACAAATTATTGAGCATTTTTGATTTTCGGTGGCTTCGATATCCCGCGTTGAAAACTTATAAGAATTTTCGCGGGATTTCGAGGACTCAACAACCCGCCCCTTAAAGTCTTAAGCGATGGCGGGCCACTCAGCCACCGCTATATGTTACAAACTATTGTGAGTTCTAATATCTTGACCAAAAAAATCGTAGCGAAGTCGAAGATCCCGTCGATAGACGGGGCGAAGATCACGATTTTGGGGGGACAAAAATCTTACTGAGGATACTATACACACATTCAGTCATTCAATAATTCCTGCCTCTCCGGTATTTGCCCGCAGCGAGGTAAAGGCGGTAGCTAGTCAATCAACCAATCATGCAATCATCCAATCTTTAATACTTTTTCCTTTTTCCTTGTTACTTTTATATCATTACTACAATTGACCTCAAATAATAAAAAATATATTTTAGCAGGGATTATCTGTTAGTGTAAAATTATGAAGAATACAAAAATTAATGAAGTTTGTCAGTTCAGGATTTCACTGAATGGCATAAAGCCTCCGGTATGGCGGCGGATATTAGTTCCATCTTCATATTCATTCTGGGACCTGCACGTAGCCATCCAGGATGCTATGGGATGGGCTGATTACCATCTCCATATTTTTAATGTAAAGGAACCTGAAACAGAAAAGGTAATTGATATCGGATTGCCTGATGAGGATGATTTAACCTGCATATTACCGGATCATAAAGAAAGGATTTTAAAATATTTTACCAGGAAAAACCAGACAGCCCGTTATGAATATGATTTCGGAGATGGCTGGGTGCATACAATCAGATTTGAGGGACTAATACCAGCAGCACCCCGGAAAAAATATCCTGAATGTACCGAGGGGAAAAGAGCTTGTCCTCCTGAAGATTGCGGTGGTCCTCAGGGTTATTATAATATGCTGAAAATATTGAAGGATCCGGGGCATGAAGATTACGAAATGATGATGGATTGGACATGGCGGCGGTTTTAATCCGGATTATTTTGATCCGGAAGATGTAGATTTCGATGACCCCGGGAGAACGATTCGATATGATGATGGGTTCCCGCTGATATTGTGCATTATCTAACCTGTTGACTTGTCTGCTATCTCCTTCTTATTTTTATCGGATATTTTACCAGAAGCTATGGGATTATGGAGTTAAGAATAAGAGCAGCAAAATTACAGGATGCATTCTTTATTGCATCATTAACTTTGGAGCTTGGTTACCAGGCAGCGGAAGAAGAAATTAAAGTCAGGTTAAGAAAAATTTCTGCAGATCAGGATCAGCACGTATTCATTGCTGAAAATGATACTATTGTTGGGTGGATGCACATAGCGATAACCGGACCTCTGGAGAGTGAACCCTTTGCTGAGATAAGAGGCATAGTAGTGAAAAAGGAATTCCGTGGAAAAGGGATTGGAACAAGTTTAATCAGTACCGCTGAAGAATGGGCTAAAAATAAGGGCTGCAGCAAACTCCGCGTAAGAACAAACACGAAGAGAAAAGAAACTATTGACTATTACCGGAAAATAGGGTTTGTATTAAAAAAGAAGCAGGAAATATTCGATAAAGAGATTTGACCGCATACCTCAACATATTTTATAAACATCTGACCTGCCAAACCTTCAACAACCTTATCCAGGCCTTCTTTAATTATATTTACATTATAAATCTCTGCCCTTTTTGTCAGTAATTTAGATAATACAGACGTTGATAAAGTCTGCTTCAATATCTATCTGCCGGGTTCATATTTCCCGGGGACGGATTAAGTTAACTCCAAGATTATTACAGAATTAAGATTATATTAAAACATCTGATTGTAAGATAAATATGAAAATTCTGTTAATAGAAGACGAAAAAGAGCTCGCTTCGGATATACAATCCTTCATTATTGAAGAAGGATTTGTATGTGAAACGGCTTTTTCATTTAAAGAAGGTATAGCCAGAGTCAACCTTCACGAATATGATTGTGCTATAATCGATATTACTCTGCCCGGAGGCAGTGGCTTAAAGATAATTGAAGAGCTTAAAAAGCTATCTGCTAAAACAGGGATAATAATCATATCAGCTAAAAATTCCCTCACCGATAAATTGACAGGACTGGAGTTAGGTGCAGACGATTATATAACCAAGCCATTCCACCTTGCCGAATTAAACGCACGCTTAAAGTCGGTTCTAAGGAGAAGACAATTCGGAGGGGGTAATGATATTAAAATAGGAGAGCTTACGATCTTTCCTGAGAAGAGGGAAGTGCTGGTTAGGGGGAAATCACTTGACCTTACGAAAAAGGAATTTGATCTGCTTCTCTATCTTGTGAATAATAAGGAAAGGGTCATTACGAAAGAATCGATTGCAGAATATATCTGGGGTGACCAGGCAGATACTTTTGGCAGCCTTGATTTTGTTTATTCGCAGATTAAAAACCTGAGGAAAAAAATGAACGAGTCGGGTTCTGCGGATTACATAAAAACAGCTTATGGGATAGGCTATAAATTCTCAACAAAATGAAACTGCTAAGAATTGTAAATAAGAAGTATGCATTGTTTTCAGTTGTGATCCTTTTGATGGGAATGGTTCTGATTTACTTTCTTCCTTCAGTACTATATAAATTCAGAAGTAATTGAAAAGCTTGTTGACCTGAAACAGGATGTAATTAAAAGCCTTGATGCCGGGGATAAAGTTGAATTTTATCCGCTTATAGACATAACAGAGCTGAAAAAAGATTATCCGGGAAGGGAAACTGAAGCAGTAACTGATACGGTTATTTTTAATCCCGTTGAGAATGAGCCGGATTCATATAAGCAGATACGATTTGTTTATTCAAAAGGGGATAGGAGGTATTTAATATTTGTCAGGACGGACAACATTGAAACTATGGAAATTATGTTCTCACTCGGACTGCCGCTGTTCATTCTGATCCTTACTGTCTTAATAATTTCGAATATAATTATTAACAGGATAAATTTCAGGATCTGGAGACCTTTCTACGCAAATCTCAACCGGCTGAAAAGTTTCTCTGCATCCGATAAGGAACAACTTCAATTAACAACTATCGGAAATTGATGAATTTCGGGATTTGAATAACTCACTAATTGAGCTTACGGATAAAGTCAGGATGGATTATAGATGCCTTAAAGGAATTTTCGGAAAATGCCTCTCACGAATTGCAAACCCCGTTAAGTATAATAAAAGTAAAAATCGAATCGATGATGCAGAATGAAAAAATTGAAGGGGAGCAGCTCGAAAAAATTCAGTCCATATATCGGATGATCAACCGACTTACAAGTCTGAACCGTTCATTGACATTACTTTCAAAACTCGGAAGCATAGAATATGAAAAGAAAGAAAAGATCTTTTTGAATGAGTTTATCTCGAAAAAAATAGACGAATTTTCGGAAATAGCTGAGGCAAAGCAAGTATCCATAATTACCGGTTTTAACTGTAATAAATATCTTGAAATGAATCCTGACCTGCTTGAGATCTTATTTTCCAATCTTCTCTCAAATGCTATCAGATATAATATAGAAAACGGGACCATTCGTATTGATCTCTATGATGACAGGCTGGTGATTAATAATACCGGGAGAGCACTTCCTGAAGAACCGCAGAAAATGTTCGATCGTTTTGTAAAGGGAGAACAATCGGACGAATCATCGGGGCTGGGGCTTACAATCGTAAAACAGATATGTGATAGGAATAATTTCGGTATCCTATACAGTACTGAAAATTCGTTTCATATAATCCGGATCACTTTTCCGCAATAACCCATTTCAGAATTTCTACAGAATTAAAAGATATTTTAAAATCTTAATAATTTTATAAAGATGAAAAGATTAATTATTTTATTCACCTTATTTTACCTTTCCGGGGGAAGTACTCCTGGTCAGCAGAATCCCGTCGACTCACTCACCATTCAGCAGGCAATAAACATCGCATTAAAAAATAATCTTAATATAAAAATTGCCGATAAAGAAATTAAAAAAAATGAGTATGGTGTTAATGAAAATAACGCAGCTTTATACCCTTCTGTGTCAGGTAAATCCCATTACATTTATGCACCGGAATATGGATATGACCCGGCTGTAACAAACGGGGGAGAATACGGGCTTCAGGTATCGGCTGATTATACATTGTATAATGGAGGATTAAATCATATTGCCGTGGATAAAGCTAATACAAATGTAACTCTTGCGAGATTAAATTTCGAGAAAGCCGAATCGGAGCTGATATTTAATGTGCGTACAGTTTATTATGAGATAGATAATGCAGCAAGGGAATTAAAGTATCAGACCGAAGCTGTAAACAGCCTGGGTGATTATTATAACTATCTGAAAGAATCCAAAGCGGGCGGAAATGCAACGCAAAATGATGTGCTGAAAACTGAAGTTGACTTAAATAATACGAAGATTGATCTTGAACAAGCTGTGCTGAACCTTGAAAAATCAAAAAGAGAATTATATGACCTCTTATTCCTTTCGGCCGATACAAGCAAAATAATTATAAAGGGTACCGAGGTTGATACCACCCTTCCGCCAAAGGAGTCTCCCGATCAGTTTTTAGATGTTAAGATTGCTGAAATGGAAGCATCTGTAAATAAAATTGATATTAAAACAGCGCAGGCAGAAAGACTTCCTATTGTAAACTTATCCGGAGATGCAGGTGTGCTGGGAGTTAAACCCAAAGATTATCAAAATGATTTGGGCTACTCTGCATCGGTTGATATAAACATTCCGGTTTTTTCCTGGGGGAAGGTTAACGCTAAGATTGAACAGGCAACTGTCAGTTTTGAGCAGTCGCAGCTGAAAGTGGACATAATGAAGAAAAATCTGAGGATAACGCAGGACTCGCTGTTGACAGAATTTAAGTTTGATAAGAAGAAAATGGAGGCATATAAAATTAATGTTAAGACTGCAGAAGATAACTTTTATTATTCAAAGGCCCTGTTTATTGGGGGAAGCGGATCTACACTTGAAGTTCTCGATGCATACCGCCTGTTAAAAGATACAAAAACAAATTATAATAATTCAATTTTAAGTCTTCAGCAGTCCAGGGCGGAACTGTTGAGATTATACGGCAAATAAAAAATATGAAACATATAAGCTCAATCATAATTCTTCTTATAATCCTGTCAGCACTCCCGGTAATAAGCGGCTGTTCAAATAACAATTCAGAGGGTAATCAGGGCGCACAGGATTCGTCCGCTTCGGCAGTTCCCGTTAAAATTGATTCGATAAGGAAGCAGTCGCTCAATGTAATAGTTGAAGCTTACGGGGTTACTTCTGCCCAACAGCTATACCAGGTTATATCCCCTGTTACAGGTGTGATAGTAAAATTTAACTTTTATAGCGGGGATCCGGTCGGCCAGGGGGAAACAATCGCTTCGATAATTCCTAAAGAAGCTTACTCAGCTATTAAAGGTGCCCGGGTTATGATCAATAATGCAGTTACAGACGAGCAAAAAAAAGAGGCTGAACGCACACTTAAAATTGCGGAACAGAGCACTAACCAGATAAGAATAACTGCACCCTTTCCGGGTACACTTGTTAACCGGGCTAAAAATGAAAATGAAGTTGTAAACGAGGGAGAGCTGATTGCCGGCCTAATAAATAAAAATTCCATTTTATTAATTGCCCGTGTTCCTGCCGATTCCATATACCTTGTCAGTATCAATCAGCCCGTCGTAATAAAGTTTCCTTCAATACATAACAAGCAGTTCCATGGAGTAGTAAGGAGGATTGAACCCCGGGTAAATATGCAGAGCCAGACGTATCCTGTACAGGTTGATATTAAAAATCCCTCTCAGCTGCTGGCGGATTCGCTCTACGGAGAGGCCTCAATTATAGTGGGGGAGCACAGGGGTGTACTGGTCGTTCCGGTAAAAGCGGTGATTCATGATGAGGAGAAAGACACCTATTCGGTTACTCTTGTCAATAGGGATAGCATTGCGTATACAGTGAATGTCAGTCCCGGCATTAAAAGGGATTCACTTCAGGAAATTCACGCTCCGAATTTGAAAGCAGGCATGAAAGTTATTGTGGAAGGAAATTACGGGCTGCCGGAGTCAACCAGAGTAAGCATAAAAAAATGAATATTTTCGGATTCATTCAGCGGCATACACGTGCGATTATTTTTGTAGTAACTATATTGGTGCTTGCAGGTGTGTTTACCGTACTGAATTTACCGGTCGCAATTTTTCCGGATATTACTTTTCCCAGAATAGTTGTTCTTGCAGATAATGGTGAGCAGCCTGCGGACAAAGTAATGGTGCAGGTTACCAAACCTCTTGAAGAAACGATCAATTCATTACCCGGAGTAACAGATGTCCGTTCTACTACCTCCAGGGGTTCAGCAGAGATATCTGTTAATTTTGAATGGGGAACCGACATCATCCAGGCGCAGCAGCTTCTCCAGGGAAAAATTTCTCAGATAAGAAATCAGCTTCCTTCCTCGGCAAGCGTGCAGGTGGAAAGAATGAATGCAACTTTCTTTCCGATAATGGGTTATGCCTTAACATCGGATTCGGTAAGTCTTGTTAAAATGCGTGATTTGGCTCTTTATACACTTCGTCCGTTGATCAGCAGGATAAAAGGAGTTTCCCAGGTTCGCGTAGTTGGCGGGGATATCAAAGAGTATCTTGTCAGGGTTGACCCCGTAAAACTTCAATCTTACGGCATAACAATTCAGCAGGTTTCAGATGCAATTACCAAAACAAATCTTGTTAGTTCTGTTGGATTAATGGATGCAAATTACCACCTCTATTTAACATTGGCAGATAATAATTACCAGACAATGGATGATATCCGGAATACGGTGGTCACATCAACAAATATCTCGCCGGTTTTCTTAAAAGATGTCGCTTCTGTTACTGCTTCAGTAGAGGATAATTATATAAGAGTAACAGCAAATGGTAAACGGGCAGTTCTTGTTAATATTTTAAGACAGCCGAACGGCAACACAGTACAGATTGCTTCAGAGGTTAAAAAAATATTTGAAAATAATCCGCAGATACCTGAAGAGGTAAAGGTTTCAAATTTTTATAACCAGGCAGATCTTGTAAATGAATCTTTTAAAAGTGTCAGAGATAGTATCGGGGTCGGGGTTATACTTGCTGTTATCGTTCTTATGATTTTCCTTCGCAACTGGAGGATTACTTTTGTAGCTGCTATTGTAATCCCCATTACGGTTGCGATAACAGTTCTCCTTTTAATGGCTGCGGGCGAAACTTTAAACATTATGACGCTTGGCGGGATTGCTGCGGCAATCGGACTTATCATTGATGATAATATTGTTATTATAGAAAATATATTCCGTCATTTCAAGGAAGGTCACGAAAAACTAGCCGACGCGATCGGCGGTTCAATAAAAGAATTGTTTTCTGCGGTTATAGGTTCAAGTTCAAGTACAATAATTATATTTCTTCCCTTTGCATTTTTGTCCGGAGTTACAGGAGCTTTCTTTAAATCGCTCTCCTTAACTATGGCACTCTCCTTAATAGTATCATTATTTCTTTCATTGTTCCTCGGCCCGCTGCTTGCATCTAAATTTATTCACGTAAAAGATTTTGAAAAAGAAAGCGGGAAAAATAAGGAGAGCAGACTTGAATCCTATTACAAAACAGCTCTCGGTTTTTTAATTAACAGGAAATATCTCATCATTCCCGTAATCCTGGGTTTAGTTATTATCGGTTACATGATTTATTCATCAGTCGGCAGCGGTTTTATGCCTGAAATGGATGAAGGAGCTTTTATCCTTGATTATACTTCTCCTCCCGGTACATCTTTGCAGGAAACAAACCGGATGCTCATGCACGTTGAAAAAATAATAATGAAAATTCCCGAAGTTGAATCCTACTCAAGGAGAACGGGTACGCAGTTAGGGTTTTTTATCACAGAACCGAACAACGGCGATTATTTGATAAAATTAAAAAATAACAGAAGCAGGGGGATAAATGCGATTATTGATGAATTAAGAACAAGGGTGGAAAATACCGAGCCGGCATTGCAGATTGAATTCGGCCAGGCAATGCAGGACTTAATAGGTGACCTTACAAGTGTACCTTCTCCGGTTGAGATAAAGGTTTTTGGCGATGACAAATCTTTAATACAAAATAAAGCAAAAGAAATTGCTTCGCTCATTTCCAATGTAAGAGGTGTGGTGGATGTTTTTGACGGAATAGTTATTAGCGGTCCTGCTTACATAATAAATTTTAATTTACCCGCGGTTGCAAGAGCAGGATTTACAGTAGATGAATTGAGTAATATCGTTAATAACGATATCCAGGGCAATGTAACTAGTGAAGTTCAGAAAGGTGAAAAATTAATAGGTATACGGGTAAGAATGCCTGATAAATACCGGAACAATCTTGACCTGCTGAAATCAATAAGAGTTATGTCATCTGATGGGAATGCTTACCTCCTCGGGTCTTTAGCTGATTTTAGAATTGATCCGGGACAGTCTGAGATAGACAGGGAAAATCTGAAGCAGATGGTAGCGGTTACTTCAAGAATATCCGGAAGAGACCTTGGAGGCACAATCAGCGACATTAAAAATGTACTGAGTAAAAAACTTAATCTTCCTTCAGGAGTCAGACTGGAATATGGCGGTACTTTTCAGACTCAGCAGGAGTCATTCCAGGGACTGCTGAAAGTTTTATTAGCTGCATCGCTGCTTGTTATACTTGTACTTGTAATAGAATTTGAAAGGTTCCTGGTTCCGATGTCTATATATCTTGTTGCGATTTTGTCTTTGTTCGGAGTTGTATCTGCTCTCTGGGTTACTAACGTTAATTTCAACATATCAAGCTTTATGGGTGCTATCATGATGGTCGGTATCGTAGCCGAAAACAGTATTTTTCTTACACATTACTTTTTCATTTTCCAAAACCAGGGGATGGAAAGGCATGAAGCTGTAATTAAAGCAAGTGTAGTCCGTTCGCGCCCGATAATTATGACAGCACTTGCAGCTATACTTGCTCTGATGCCACTTGCTCTTGGAATCGGCGCAGGCTCTCAAATGCAGCAGCCTTTAGCCCTTGCTGTAATCGGAGGTTTCACATTATCAAGTTTACTTCTGTTGTTTATTTTGCCGGTCTTATTATCGATTTCTAATAAACATTGATAGAGACTACAGAAATGTATATTATAAAAAATTTCTGTCCGGGATTATCATATAAGTTAGGAATAACAGCAAAAAGGATAATGAAACTCAGTTAAAATATGAAGAAAAATAGTTGTTTTAAGAAAAAAATTAACAGGATTAAATTGGAGGCAGAATGAAAAAAATAATTTTATTGTCCGGCTTATTATTTTTTATTATACCGGGAGTTGTATTTTCTCAGGCATCCGGGTATAAAATATCTGGTAAAATCAGTATAGGCGGACAGGGCTGGTGGGATTATGCAGCTGTCGATACTCTAATGAACCGGTTGTATGTTTCTCATGCTGATAAAGTTCATATAATTGATTTAAAGAACAATAAAGCAGTCGGTGAGATAGATGGATTAAATGGTGTACACGGGATAGTATTTGATGATGAATTGGGGAAAGGCTTTATAAGCAGCGGAAGAAGCGATACTGTCACTGTCTTTAACCTGAAAACATTTAAGGTAACTGATAATATCCATGTGACCGGCAAAGATCCTGATGCAATCGTTTTTGATCCTTTTACAAAAAGGGTTTTTACAATGAACGGCCGGGGCAACAACATAACGGCAATAGATGCTGAAACAGATGAAATAGTTGGAACAATTAAGCTTGAAGGGGGTCTCGAATTTGCAGTATCGAACGGGAAGGGTTCGATGTTTGTTAACCTTGAAGATAAAAGTACGGTTGTAGAATTTAATCCGGAAACATTAGAGATAATCAAGACGTGGTCCGTTGCGCCGGGAGAAGGTCCCTCCGGACTGGCAATGGATATAAAGAATAATATTTTGTTCTCCGGCTGTCACAACAAAATGATGGTAATATCTGATGCTGAAACCGGAAAAGTTATAACAACAGTTCCTATCGGCGGCCATGTAGATGGATGTGCATATGATCCGGAAACACATCTTGTATTCAGTTCAAATGGTGAAGGAAATTTGACTGTGATTAAAGAAGAATCACCCGATAAATTTAATGTACTTGATAATATACAAACAGAAAAAGGATTCAGGACCATGGTGCTTGATCCGGATACGCATAATATCTATTTACCCGGGATGCTTGACAATAAAAATTTCGGCGTATTAATATTAAAGAAGGAATAAAGTGATCTAGTTCAGTTAAGAGGTTAATCCTATTTCAATATTTGAAATTTTTATGGCGGTGTGAAGAAATCCGGGGATTTGTAAGTCCATGCAAAATAGAAGACGCGTGGTTTTGTCAGGAAAGGATTCTTAAAATGAAAAGACAATTTTGCACCTATGGTATGAGCCTTGTGATGACATGTTTATTTTTTTTATTTTCCCAAACAATTTTTGCCGCCGGAGGTACCGGTGATTCCTCATCTGTTCCTCTCACTTTTGTATTCCATGAAATGCCTGAGAATGCACTCAGCTCGATAACCAGCAGCTATGGCTTAAATTATTTCATCGCTGCTGCCGCCACATATGGTATTGTGAAGAGCGGCTTTGATTGGCGATGGCATAAAAATTCCGAAGAACATAAGTGGATTTCAAACACTGGTTTTATTTCTGTCGGGACACAACCAATAGCTTCAGTAGCAGTTCCTCTCGGACTTTATTTATTCGGACGTTTTAAAGACAATAGAAACCTGCAGATTACCGGTCTTGCGGTCGGTCAGGCTGCAATTTTGGGGGCAGCAGCAAGTGCGGTATTGAAAGCTTTTACCGGCAGAGTTCCGCCCGATAAAAAGGAAATTGATCACGATTATAGTGGTGAATTTAGATTTGGATTTCTGCGCGGCGGAGTTTATGAGGGTTGGCCTAGCAGTCATACTGCCACAGCTTTTGCAATGGCCGCATCTCTGATAGAGCTTTACCCGGATAATGCAGCAATAAAATATGGCGGACTTGCTTACGCTTCTCTGATCGGTTTGGGCGTATCAACAAACATTCACTGGTTTTCTGATGCAGTCGCCGGTGCATTTATCGGTTATGCAATCGGCAGTGCTGTCGGCAGGGGATTTCGTTCAGCAATGGGATATGATCCTCAGATCAATAATTACAGCTTCTATCTGACTTCCAATGGTATTGGATTCGTCTACAGTTTTTAATCCTGCCAAGTATGCTTGTATTTGATGAACCCAAAGTCAGACTCATGTGGCGGTTAGTCTCATCAAATATTTTGTTTTACACTAAATATCAGAGGTTTTACATTCTCAGGTTCCAGCTTCTTTTTATTTAAAATTACTTTTATAATTTTCAGGGGGACAGGGAAAGTATCGGGTGATAATCCTCATCTCATAATGCAGATTAATTCCAGATTGTTTCAGTATAATAATGTAAACTTAAATACAGGAGAAATAAAAATGAAAAAGGTAAATTTGCTAATTTTAATTGTTCTATTTGCATTTGCAGCGTCTGCCTCCGCGCAGCAGACTGATACTTCCGGGGCACCCATAAATGCGGTGAAGGCTTTTAAAACTGCCCATCCGCAGGCTGAAAATGTTACCTGGGACAAAGAGGGTATAAATTATGAAGCTAATTACAAAGAGAGCGGGAAGGATTATTCGGTTGTAATTACTTCTGCAGGTAAAATCCTTGAAACAGAGCAGGAGATAAGCACCTCTGAACTGCCTTCCGGGGTTATTCAATACCTCAATAATAATTATCATGGATACAGCCTTAAAGGTGCGGCCCGGATAGAAGATGATAAAGGTAATATAAAATATGAGGCAGAAATAAATAATGGGAAAGCTTCGAAGGATGTAATGTTTGATAAAGACGGAAATCCTCTCACTCATAAAAAATCTAAAATGAGTGAAGACGAAGATCAGAATTAACTTTCCCCCCTTCTCTCTAATTCAGCAATTTAATTAAGGATGAACCGCCTATTCCGGGTCATCCTTATTTTAATTAAAACCCCTGTGATCTAAGCAATATTCTCAACTTCCTGACTAAAATATAATCCAATAAGGCATATTTTTATTGATCAGCAATGGTTAATCAGCTAAATTGCATTGGTGATGCAGAAAATTTCTTTTGAGAAAATGAGCGGTGCAGGCAACGATTTTATTCTTATTAATAAGAATTTGCATCCCTCACTGGTTCTTTCTGATACTGTAGTTCGTAATCTGTGCGACAGACATAACGGTATAGGCGGCGACGGCATTATTACTATTTCAGGATCAAATGAATATGATTTTGTTATGGAATATTTTAATGCTGACGGCTCTACCGGTCCCGACTTCTGCCAATTAGTATGACAAAAATGAATTGATTTTATTTATTACAGTTTGAGAATCAATAGTTATTTCCGCTCTAAGAGTATGTATTTTATCTGTGCTTTTATCAAATAATTTCGCATCAGTAATTATCCAAATTGCATCAATAATATGTTTTAAAGATAATCCCGCCTTTATTTCCAAAAACTTTGCAATAATTAAAGCCGTAAAACAAATAAGGATATGTGACTTCACAGCTTCTTTTTTATAATGAAATACCGGACGGCTAGCCAGATCACTTTTTGCGATTCTAAAGGATTGTTCAACGTGCCATAAGTCGTGGTAACGTGAAATAATTTCCTGATTAGATAATACATTTTCCGGAATGTTCGTATGGTATCCCTTCAGCCCCAGTAGTAATTTGGTTTTTTCTATAAGCGTTTCATTCAGCACTAATTGTTTATTTTTATCCTTTTGTTTAATGAATTTAATTCTTTTACCGGATTGATTTCTTTCTATAAATTGTTTGGCCTTTAGTATCTGCTTCTCCATTTCTTTTTTATCTTTGTTATATCTTACTTTACTAAAGTCGACTATAAGATCTCCTACGGCTGTCTTTGTTCGTATAGAACCCTTATCCTTCCTATTGATTTTATTATGAGCCTTTTGAATGATCTTTAATGAGGTGTTGCCTAACCTTGCCCCGACAATGTAGGATATATTCCTATGTTTTAGTTCCTCGATATTTTCCTGACTAAGCATAGCTGCATCAGCTACTACTATTGGCTGGTTTACCTGATTGTTCTTCGTGAAATTATCAAGCACTTTTAACATTGTTTTCCCTTCAAATGTATTCCCTGCAAATACTTCATATCCTAATGGGAACCCTTGCCGTGTTACTATCAGTCCAACTATGATCTGAGGCTGTTGTGGTTTATTATCTTTTGAAAATCCTTCTACCCTTAATTCATCCCCCTTAAAGGTTTCAAAATATAGTGTGGTAACATCGTATAAGATCAGAGCCAGGTCTTCCTGAAGCATTTCTTTTGCACATTTGACAGCAGCTGCTTCAATTTTCTCTTTCTTCTCTCCTATGCTAAATATTTTACGGTATATTGTCCTTTCCGGATAAGCAATATTAAAATAGCGATCAAGCAATTTAATCGTTCTCAGTTTTGATGTTGGTTCAATCAATCTCATAATTGCTAAATCAAATAGAAGATCTTTCGACTCAATACCGCATTGCTTTGCTACTCTTTGAAGTATTTGATATGTATAAACGTGAGTTACCCCTAAAAATTTAAGTTTGTTTATCTCTACCTTGTTTGTGAAACTTTCCGGAAATAGTTCCTCTTGTGAACTTTTATTTTTGATCCATTCTTTCCCCTTAACTACAAGATCTTCTATTTCCTGATTGGTGCTACCGCTACCGATATGTTTTTCAACTATAAGCTTTCTGTTCCTATAATATATTACCTGAACAGCAGTAGCTCCGGAGCCTGTTTTAGTCTTTCTGACTTTCAGCACTTTTTAAGCAGAATTACTTTATTTAGTATGACAAATTACTAAAAAAGTCCTTCTTTTATCCGAATTTCTAAACTTTTTTGATGTGAGTCATAATTTGGCAGAAGTCGGGAAATATAATCCAATAAGGCATATTTTTATTGATCAGCAATGGTTAATCAGCTAAATTGCATTGGTGATGCAGAAAATTTCTTTTGAGAAAATGAGCGGTGCAGGCAACGATTTTATTCTTATTAATAAGAATTTGCATCCCTCACTGGTTCTTTCTGATACTGTAGTTCGTAATCTGTGCGACAGACATAACGGTATAGGCGGCGACGGCATTATTACTATTTCAGGATCAAATGAATATGATTTTGTTATGGAATATTTTAATGCTGACGGCTCTACCGGTAGTCTCTGCGGAAACGGAGCGAGATGCGCGTTGACGTATGCTGCGGAAGTTTTCAAATTAAGTAATAAAGTGCGCTTTCTCTCAAACGGGACTGAATACATCGGAAAAATACTTGATAATTCTGTCCGTTTTTATTTTAATGAACCGAAGAACCTTAAACGGAATTTTAAGGTTAAGGCTGCCGGCCAGCTGATTACTGCCGACTATGTTAATACAGGTTCTCCGCACGTGGTTATATATATAAATGAGATTATGAAGGATCCGGCAAAACATACTTCTCAGTATAGAATTATAGCTGAAGTCCCTGTTTACAAAATAGGGAGAGAGATTCGTTACCTTCCTGAATTTTTTCCGGAAGGAACGAATGTAAATTTTGTGATTATTAAAGATGGAATTCTGTATATCAGAACTTATGAGCGGGGAGTGGAAGATGAAACTCTTGCGTGCGGTACCGGCTCAGCAGCAGCTGCATTAGTGAGTTTCTTCAGGAAGGAACTTGAACCTCCTGTAACATTAAAAACTTACGGAGGCGATGAATTAAATGTTGATTTTAAATTTGAAGATGAAAAGGTAAAAGAATTATCTTTGACAGGCCCGGTTTTTACTTCTTTTACCGGGGAGTTTTTGCTAAATAAATATCTAAAAACGTCTGGAGCGTAAATGCCTAAAGTTATTTTCACAATTGATTATGAAATTCCTTCTGAAAAGAAAGAAGATTATCTTTCCGTCATTAAGGAACTGAAAAATCTTCTTAACCCGGAAGGACTTGAAAATTATTCGGTTTATGAGACTAAAGGAAAAAATCATCATTACCAGGAGCAGTACACATTTAATTCTGTTGAGGCTTATGAAGCTTTCGATGATGATCAGAATGAAAGAATAAATATTCTTATCAATAAACTGAATGATATGACCGTAGATGGAACCACGAAGTACACTACACTTTACGAGCTGCTTGCTTACAATTCTCTGTAATTTAAGCGGCTTCTAAAGCCGCTTTTCTTTTCCCAGGGGACCAATCCAACGACAATCGAATGAACTAATTACAAATGACTAATTCTTAATGCCTAATCACTGAGTATGATCCATTATTAAATGCCTTTTCGGATATGTCACAAAAAAATTATTATTTTAACTATACTGAAAAATAAATACTAATTGCAGACGGCATTTCATGAATAAATCCCTTCACCGTATTTATGTAGTTCTTTTTATAATTGTCGGAGCCGGGGTTACCGTTTTACTGGCGGTTAACGGCTACCAGTATTACAGTACGCCCCTCGAGGAAAGATTTTTTCAGTCTCAGAATGAACTTCTTAAACCGAGCGGGGTTTGGGGACATGGTTTCGGTATTATCGGAAGCCTGATGATGATAGCGGGTGTTGCCATTTATATGATCAGGAAACGCGTAAGAAGGTTTTTTAATGTTGGCTTCCTTACACACTGGCTGGAGTTTCATATATTCCTTTGTTCAGTGGGCCCTATCCTGGTTCTTTATCATACGGCTTTTAAATTCGGAGGAATCGTTGCTGTAAGCTTCTGGAGTATGGTAGCCGTGGTAGCCAGCGGTGTTGCAGGCCGGTTCATATATGTGCAGATCCCGCGAACTATCCAGGGTAAGGAACTCAGCTTCGGCGAACTGAATTCAATGAATGAAGATCTTACGCAAAGACTGAAGTCTGAGTACTCCATTAATGGTAATATTATTGCACGGCTTGAAAAACATTCTCAAACTGAGAAGTATAAACGGGTTGGCTTTGGAACGAGTTTTGCTATGATGGTTCAGGACTACTTCGGAACCCGTTCGGTTCTTAGTCAGATCAAACGGGAATTGAGGCACCTTAATCTTAGAACTGAGAGAGAAAAAGAGATTTTAAGAATTTCACGTTCAAAACTTGTGCTTTCCCGTAAAATCGGTATGCTCAGAACTACTCAGAAACTCTTCAGATACTGGCATATAGTGCATTTACCTTTTGCAATTACGATGTTTGTAATAATGTTCATACATATTGTTGTAACAATCGTTTTCGGTTACAAATGGATTTTTTAGGAGGACCGCATTGAAATTTAAAATAGCTTATTTGTACATATTATTAGGTGTAGGTGTTGTTGTAACCCTTTTCATCCTCGCAGGTAACAAAAATAATAGTACCCCGGCGGCTGCAGGAAATATTGAGAATCAGCAGATACCGAATGATGATGTTCACAAAGGAATGCAGAATCCTATGAACGGAGGGAATCCCTCAAAAGGTAATGTATCCCAGGAAGTTTATCAGAAAATGGATCAGCTGAAAAAAGAAGTTGAAGCCAATCCTCGGGATACGGTAAAGATGAGAGAGTATGCAGATTTTATGGCCGCTGCCCATAGTCCCGATGAAGCAATAACTTATTATGAAAAAATTCTGAAGGTAAATCCTAAAAGGAATGATATCCTTTTCGACCTTTCCATGATCTGGTTCACTAAACAGGATTACGATAAGGCTGAAGGATACACAGACCAGATATTAAAAAATGACAGAAGTAATACTCAGGCTATGTACAACCTCGGTGCTATAGCCGCCAGCAAGGGAGAAAAAGAGAGAGCAAAAGAGATATGGAAAAAACTGGTTTCAGAATATCCCGGAGATGAGGCTGCAGAGCTTGCAAAATCTTCTCTCGATAAATTGTAGCAGTGACCTTTTAAGGCTGTAACCTTGTTAGAGCGATTTTCATACAGCCTCCATAAGATTTTTATTACAAAGATGGTTTGATGGAAGTTATCCTTGAAAATATAATTGCATATTCGGTAATCCTTGTGGTGATGTTTTTGGTACTGTTCTTCTATTTAAGCAGTTACAAAAAAAGAACAAAAATCACCAATCTTAAAATTGATAAAGCAAAGGAATTGGGATTCCATGAACCTGTTTCACTGCATCCCGTGGTTGATATCGAAACCTGTATCGGGAGCGGAGCCTGTGTGGCTGCCTGTCCCGAAAAAGATATCCTGGGTTTAGTAAGCGGTCAGGCAAGAACTATTAATGCATCACGGTGTATCGGCCATGGCGCCTGTTTCCATGCCTGTCCGATGCATGCGATTACACTCAACATTGGCACTGAAAAAAGGGGAGTTGATCTTCCGCATCTTAGTCCTGAATTTGAAACCAATATTCCCGGTATCTTCATTGCAGGAGAACTGGGGGGAATGGGATTAATAAAAAATGCTGTTGAACAGGGTAAACAGGCCGTTCAATACCTCGCTAAAAAAATAAAGTCCAATCACAAAGCACAATATGATGTAACCATCATTGGCGCCGGGCCTGCCGGAATTTCAGCTACACTTTCAGCTGCCAAAGCAGGACTGCGCTACCTGACCCTTGAGCAGGATAGTCTCGGCGGAACTGTCAGCAACTTTCCCCGTGCAAAGGTGGTAATGACTTCTTCAATGGAACTTCCTTTATATGGAAAAATCAAATTATCAGAGACATCTAAAACAGATCTGCTGAACCTGTGGATGGAGGCTATTACAAAAAACAATATAAAGATTAATGAACAGGAAAAAGTTATCGATGTTGAGAGAGAAGGGGATATCTTCAGGATAAAAACTTCCAGGGGTGAGTATTCTTCTAAAACAATACTGCTGTCAATTGGAAGAAGGGGATCTCCCAGGAAACTTGGAGTACCCGGTGAGGATAAAGAAAAAGTTGCATATCGTTTGCTTGAGCCTGAGCTTATACATAATAAAAAGGTGCTTGTTGTGGGAGGCGGGGATTCTGCGATTGAAAATGCGCTCCTCCTTGCAGATGAAGGTAATGAAGTTACATTGAGCTATCGGAATGATTCATTTTCAAGATTAAAACCAAAAAACCTCGAGAGAGTTGGGAGAGCAATTCAGAAAAGAGATATCAGGGCAATCTTAAGTTCGAATGTGAAGGAAATAAAAGACGATTCGGTTATGCTGGCAGTTTCAGGGAAAGAGAATTTTATAAATCTGCAGAATGATCTCGTTTATATATTTGCCGGGGGAGAGCTTCCGACAAAGTTCCTTGAAAAAATCGGGATACGCATAACCAAAAAGTTCGGTGAAGTAATCCTGAAACACGAAAATTGATTTACACCTGGTACCGGCAGCTTAATTAGTAATCAGCAACAATTGCGGGAAATCTGCCTGTTGAAAAATCCAACTGTACGAAAAATATACCTGCTCATATGTAAAATATTGGTAGGTTTTACATTCTTCCTTACACCGCTTTATGCCCAGATCTCGCCCGGGGACCTTACCACTGCACATGCTAAGTATGAAGGCATAAGTAATTGTACTAAGTGCCATGTTCTGGGAAAACAGGTGCAGGCATCCAAGTGCCTGGATTGTCATACAGAAATAAAAAAACTGATTGATGCCGGCCGCGGCTATCATGCCGGCAGCGATGTTAAAGGTAAAGACTGCTGGGATTGCCATAGTGAACATCATGGCAGAACTTTCAGGATTGTAAATTTTAAAAGGGATGGCTTTGATCATTCAAAGGCCGGCTATCAATTAACAGGAAAACATGCAGAGATTAAATGCGATGACTGCCACAAGCCTGCCTTTATCAAGATGCACGAAGTTATCGGCAGGAAGAATACTCTTCTAGGCCTCAATCAGGCCTGTAAAGACTGTCACGAAGACATACATAAAGGAACATTAGGTGACCAGTGCCAAACCTGCCACAATACTTCTTCCTTCAAAAAAATTGATAATTTTGATCATTCAAAAACTGCTTTCAAACTTACCGGCGAGCATTTAAAAACAGCCTGTGTAAAATGCCACCCTGTGCGGATCGTTGATGGCAAAGAAGTCCCGAAGCTGAAAGGGATAGCATTTGCATCCTGCGAAAACTGCCATAAAGATGTGCACCTCGGGAAGTTCGGAAATGACTGTCAAACCTGTCATTCTACGACAGGGTTTAAAAATGTAAATCAGAAATCCTTTGATCATAATAAGACAGATTACCCTCTTATAGGAAAGCATCAGCTTGTAAATTGCTCAAAATGTCACGGAAATGATCTCAACTCTAAGCCCCGGCATCAAAATTGTGTCGATTGTCATACTGATTTTCATAATGGTGAATTTTCTTCAGGAGCCATTGTCAGAGACTGTTCGGTTTGTCATAATCTATATGGCTTTAGTCCTTCAGTTTTCACCATTTCCGACCATAATAAGATCGAATTTAAATTAACAGGTGCCCATCTGGCAGTCCCCTGTAAGAATTGTCATCAAAAGCCCGACAAGTGGCATTTTAGAAATATCGGGGAAAAGTGCATTGACTGTCATAATAATGTTCATGGTTCTGAAATAACAAATAAATTTATGCAGGATAATAATTGTTCAGCCTGTCACTTTACAGATAGCTGGAATACTATTAAATTTGATCACTCACTTACAACCTTTGCGCTTGAAGGTAAACATAAAACTGTAAGCTGCGGAGAATGTCATTATAAAGAGGAGGAGAACGGCAAAAAGATTTTCAGGTTTATCTCACTGAATTCCAAATGTGAAAGCTGCCATAAAGACATACATTATGGCCAGTTCCTGGTAGATGGAAATTCAAATTGCGGACGCTGCCATACATTTAATAATTGGAAGCCTGAAAAATTTGATCATAATCAGACACGATTTTCTTTAGAGGGAGCTCATCAGAAGTTAGAATGTTCACGATGTCATCCGGTAATAACCGAGAACAATAATCAATACTTAAAATACAAATTAGAAGATTTCAGATGCGCAGCCTGTCATTCTTAATACTCATTCTGATCTCAGTTACAGCTGCTTCAGCGCAGTCTCCTCATGGAGATAATTTTAATATTGATTGTTCTTTCTGTCATGAATCAACTTCCTGGAAGGTTAATCCGGATTCAGTAAAGTTTGATCACGCATCTACAGGGTTCGAACTCGTTGGACAACATAAAGAAGTCAAATGCTCGTCATGTCATGAATCTCTTATTTTTTCAAAAGCGAAAGGTAAGGAAGACTGCTTTTCCTGCCATAAAGATGTACATCAGGGCTCCGTCGGTTATGATTGTGAAAGATGCCATACTCCTTCTACATGGATTGTGAAAGATATAAATGCTGTCCATCAGGAAAGCAGATTCCCCCTGGTTGGAGCACATAAGCTTGCCGATTGCGAACAGTGCCATGCCGACTACCAGGATTTAAATCTTCAGGGTTTTATCAGTTGATTGCTATTCATGTCATCAGGCTGACTATGCATCGGCTAAGAGTCCTGACCATCTGGCAGCGGGCTTTTCAACGAATTGCGAGGACTGCCATGACATGACAAGTATGGTCTGGTCTGCCGCGAATTTTAATCATGATTTCTTCCCTTTAACCGGCGGACATAATATCCAGGATTGTTTTGCCTGTCATCAGCAGGGAGGAAACTTCCAGGGTCTTTCTACCGATTGTTATTCCTGCCATCAGGCGGATTATGATGCAACGAGGGATCCTAATCATAGTTTGGGAAACTTCCCGCATGAGTGTACACAATGCCACACTATCAATGGCTGGTCGCCGGCAACGTTCGATCATAACAGCACACAATTCCCTCTGACGGGAGCTCATCAGACAGCCACCTGCTCATCGTGCCATACTCAGGGTTATGCCGGTACTCCAATGGATTGTTATTCCTGTCATCAGAGTGCCTACGCAGCATCCGTAAATCCTAACCACCAGGCGGCCGGTATATCTACTGCATGCCAGGACTGCCACAATACTACAGCTTTTATACCATCAACATTTGAACACACGGCCGCAGCAACCGGATTTGAATTAACCGGACGACACATAGGACTCGATTGCTCCTCCTGTCACCAGGGAAGTACTTCAAATGCTGATCCGGCTTGTTATTCCTGCCACCAGGCAAATTATAACGGAGCCGAAAATCATGTTTCGCAAAACTATCCCCACGAATGCGAAATGTGCCATAATACTAACAGCTGGGGTGATGCGAACTTCGATCATAGCACTACCGGGTTCCCTTTAACCGGGGCTCATCAGACTGTTGAGTGTTCAAGCTGCCATCAAAGCGGATTTGCAGGTACTCCCACGCAGTGTGAAAGCTGCCATCAGTCTGATTTTAATAATACAGCAAATCCAAACCACCAGGCGATAGGTATCCCGACCGACTGTCAGACCTGCCATACAACTAATCCCGGCTGGCAGCCCGCATCTTTCCCGATCCACAATAATTTTTACGAGCTCCTCGGAGCACATGCAAACATTACGAATTGCGCTGATTGTCATAACGGGAATTATAACAATACGCCCAATGAATGCTATGGATGTCACGCAGATAATTATAATAATACATCTAATCCAAATCATCAGGCGGTTGGCTTTGGTACAGATTGCCAGAGCTGTCATACCCAGAATGCCTGGCAGCCCGCAACTTTTGATCACGATGCGCAGTATTTCCCCATATATTCGGGAAAGCATAATGGAACATGGAATAATTGTTCGGATTGTCATACTGATCCAAATAATTATTCAATTTTCTCATGTATAACCTGTCACGAACATAATCAGCAGGATACAGATGATCACCACCAGGGCGTCCAGGGCTACATCTATGAAAGCAATGCCTGCTATGCCTGCCATCCTACCGGCAATGCCGGGGGATCGTTCAATCATGACCTGTCAAACTTTCCGTTGACTGGTGCTCATTTAACCGTGGCCTGTGAAGATTGTCATGTCAATGGTTATTCACAACCTCCATCAACAGTATGCTCAGATTGTCATCAATCCGATTATAATGGAACTACAAATCCTAACCATCAGACATTAGGAATTGCGATCACCTGCGAGACCTGCCATACTACTAATCCCGGCTGGCAGCCGGCACAGTTCCCGCAGCATAGTCAGTATTTTGAACTGCTCGGTCAGCACGCTGCAATAACCGACTGCAATGCATGTCATAATGGAAATTATAACCTTACATCATCTGAGTGTCTGCAGTGTCATCAGAATGATTATAACACTGCCGTAAATCCAAATCATACTGCCGCCGGTATACCGACTACCTGCGGTGACTGTCATACAGCCAATGGATGGTCTCCTTCTACCTTTAATCATTCAACTACAGGATTTACCCTGGATGGAGCTCATGCTTCACTGCAGTGTTCTACCTGTCACCAGGGAACCATTACAGGACTAAGTCCTGACTGCGTATCCTGTCACCAGACAGATTATAATAATGCGGCTAATCCGAATCACGCAGCCGCCGGTATACCGACTACCTGCGGTGACTGTCATACAACCAATGGGTGGTCTCCGTCTACCTTTAATCATTCAACTACAGGATTTACACTTGATGGTGCACATACATCTCTGCAATGTTCTGCCTGTCACCAGGGAATAATTACGGGGTTAAACCCCGACTGTGTATCGTGTCATCAGTCTGATTATAATACTGCTTCTAATCCTAATCACACAGCAGCGGGTCTTCCATCTACATGCCAGGATTGTCATACAACTTCAGCCTGGATTCCGTCTACATTTAATCATAGCACTACAGGATTCCAGCTGTTGGGTGTGCATGCTCAGATTCAGTGCTCTGACTGTCACCAGGGTACTGTAACAGGCCTGAATCCAGCCTGCATATCCTGTCATCAATCTGAGTATAATTCTGCTCCGAACCATGTTGCACAAGGTTATCCCACCAACTGCGATTTGTGCCATAGTTTCAATGGCTGGACTCCGGCGTCGTTTGATCACAACAATACTAATTTTCCGCTGACGGGAGCCCACCTGCAGGTACAATGTTCAGCCTGTCACGAATCAGGATTTACAGGAACACCTACTGAGTGCTTTGCTTGTCATGAAACGAATTATAATAATACAACTAATCCAAGTCATACGACTCTGCAGCTTTCAACCGAATGCCAGACATGTCATACTACTAATCCGGGATGGGCGCCGGCACAATTTCCGCAGCATGGAAATTACTTCCAGTTTGTCGGAGCACATGTTGCGATTGCTAACGACTGTAATGCCTGTCATAACGGAAACTATAATAACACTCCGAATACCTGTTTCGGATGTCATTCAGATAATTTTAATGGTACAACAAATCCCCCTCATGTTCAGCTGAACTTTGCACACGAGTGCCTGAACTGTCATACTCAGAATGCATGGCAGCCAGCCAGTTTTAATCATAGTTTTTATAATCTCGCCAGTCCGCATAATACTATGGACTGCAATAATTGTCATTCAGAAACGAATTATCAGCCCCAGTGCCTGAGCTGCCATTATAATGATTTTCTCCAGGGACACGATCCCGGACATAGCACGGACTGCTGGAATTGTCATTCAACATCTCATTGGGGAGACGGCCCGATGAAGATTCAGATAAAAAGAGATTAGGATGATTTTGAAACTAAAAACATATATAATCTTTTTGTTTATAGTATGCTTATGCGGAAGTAATGCGTTTGCTTCGTCCTATGAAAAAATAGAAAAGACAGGAACAGTAACCTATAAATCATCTCAAAATGTTTATGTGAAATTCGAAAATACGGCCGGTATATTACAGGGCGATACCTTATATCAAAAAACAGAAAGCAGGATGATTCCTGCAATAATTGTCCAGTTTATTTCAACGAAATCCGTTGCAGGTGAAACGATCGGCGATATTGATCTAAAGGTAGATGATAAACTTTATGCTGTCATTGAAAGAGAGATCCCTGAAGCAGTAACAGAAGAAAGCATTTCACCCATCCCTGTGGCTGCCGGATCGGAGGAAGGAACAGTCAGTACAGGAACATTCAGCCGAAAGAGAAATGAATCCGGAATTTCAGGAAAATTTTCGATTCAATCATATTCTAACCTTTCAAATTCACCCTATTTTGCAGATAACCAGAGATGGAGATATTCTTTTGCTTTGAAAGCAAAAAATATAGGCGGCACCAGGCTATCATTCTCTGATTATATGACGTTTGCTTACCGTGCCGACCAGTGGTCGGGTATTCCTAATAACTTCGGAAGGAGTTTGAGGGTTTATGATTTTGCACTTAACTATAATTTCAATCCCAGTACTTCTCTATGGCTGGGCCGGCACCTGAATGCTAAAATCTCAAACATAAGTTCGATAGACGGACTGCAGTTTGAAACAGGTATACATGAAAACTATGCCGGAATAGTGGCAGGCTCAAGGCCTAACTTTACGGACCTTGGATTTAATCTCAAATTATTTGAATACGGAATATATGTTGGAAGAGAAGATTCACTCTCTTTAGGTTATATGAATAATACTGTTGCTTTCTTTGAACAGACAAATGATTTTAAAACCGACAGAAGGTTCCTTTATTTCCAGCATTCAAATTCGCTTATTCCTAATACAAATATTTTCCTTTCCACAGAAGTTGATATGTTCAAGCAGATCAGCGGTATAAAAAAGAATGAGCTTCAGTTGACAAGCCTTTTTGCATCGGTAAGGTATTCTCCCTCAAGAATTGTTTCCTTTTCTCTGAACTATGATGCAAGGAAGAATGTAATTTATTATGAAACGTTTAAGAACTTTATAGATAGCCTGTTTGAAAATGAAACCAGGCAGGGATTTAACGGACGAATAAATATCAGGCCTGTGAAGAATGTTTTTGTCGGTCTGACGGGTGGATACAGGTATCAGAAAACGGATATTAAACCTGCAAGAAACTTCGGCGGATATCTAAGCTATTCAAGGATTCCTGCTGTTGAAATTACTCCGACCCTGTCCTACACAAAATTAATTACAAGTTATATTGAAGGCGGAGTGGCAGGATTGAGGCTCAGCAGAAATATTGGCAATAATTTTGATATCTCAGTTTATTACCGCAATACTCAATACAAATTCTACAGCACAATAGGGAACCTTAATCAAAACTCGGTCTCACTCGATCTTTCAACTTATCTGTTTAATCCCGTTTTTCTCTCCGTCAGTTATGAAGGTATCTTCGAAAAAACCAGCACCTCCGGCAGGATCCTCCTCGACCTAACAACACGCTTCTAAGTCTCTTATAAGGGATGAGGAAATGAACATAACATTATTCGAAGATCCTATAATAATTTAAGGAATTTTGCGGATTTGCGGATTGAGCGTATTAATTGAAAAGGATTTAGAGAATTCTGAATTGAGCGGATTGATTAGAGTATTAAAAGAAGCTGTGTGAAAATGTAGAGCGAAATTTGTCCACTCCGCAAATCCGCTAAATTCCCGAATCAATTCCTCAATTCTCAATATTTTTATAACTTACCAGTATGAAATCATTATTTTCCGAAAATCAATTACAGATGTCCCATGTATGAATACATAGGAGCTCTCCATATGCATTCTATCTTTTCGGATGGATCCGGCAAGGTTGAAGAGATAGCCGCGTTTGCTGATGAAGTTGGGCTCGATTTCATTGCACTTACCGATCACAATACTCTCAGGGCATTAAAGGAAGGCTACGAAAAGTGGTACGGTAAAACACTGCTGCTTGTCGGGGTTGAAATAAACGATAAAGAAAATAAGAATCATTACCTTGCTTTTAACATCAATGAAACATTTTCGACAAGAATCTCAGCAAAGGAATACGTAAAAAAAATAAAAGATGCAGGAGGGATTGGTTTCCTTGCACATCCACATGAAAAAAGAACACATATGGCCGAACATCCGCCGTATCCGTGGACAGAATGGAATACAAAAGATTTTACCGGGATTGAAATATGGAATCATATGTCCGAATGGATGGAGAACCTAACCGAGGAAAATAAGTACAAATCATTTCTGCACCCGTTAAAAACTATAGATGCTCCTCCCTCCGAAACACTGCAGGTCTGGGATAATTTAAACCTGGAGAGAAAAGTTGTAGGTATAGGGGGAGTAGATGCACACGCTCATAAGTATAATATACTCGGTTTCCTTGAAGTTGAAATTTTTCCGTATAAGGTTTTGTTTAAATCTATAAGGACGCATATACTCACCGATAAAAAGATTAAAAAAGACAACACACCTGCGGGAATTGAAGCCGCAAAAAAGATAATCTACACAGCCCTTGCAGAAGGAAAATGCTTCATCGGTAATGATTATCATGCAGACTCTACCGGATTTCAGTTCTATGCTGAATCGGGTACACAAAAATATTGTATGGGAGAATCACCCGGATTTTCCGGAAATATAAAATTAGTAGTACATCTGCCGGTAGAAAAAGCCGAGATCAGAATTATCAGGAACGGCAAATTATATTCAAAATTTGAAGCAGGCGATTGTGAGATGAAGGTAAAATCCAGGGGAGTATACAGGGCAGAAATCTTCCACAATGGCAACGCCTGGATTTACTCCAACCCCATACGATTCCTTTAGAAACTCTCTTTCTTTTCAGGAATGTCAGCAATCAGATTGATTTGTCACTGCAAAGACGACCAGCTTCCCACTATAAGGATCGTGCGGATAAGTGCCGCTACCGGCGGAAAAGGAAGATCGAAACCCCACCAATAAATTGCACCGGGAATAACAAGAACAAGTGCAAGGATAGCTCCGTTTTTATATCCGCCCCAGAGAAGCCATGCCGTATAAGCCTCTGCAATACAAATTATAAGAAACCCAACCAGTAATGGAATTGTTGTAATTAAACCGTGACGTTCAAATCCTCCGCATCCATAAGCAGGGTAACCAAATACGAAAGGGATTCCGCGGCCGGCGGCAAGATTTCGAATAGCCATTATACAGGGTATGCCTAGCCCAAAGGCTGAAATCACTACCAACACCGTTGCAATACGAAGTGAAACAGAGATATTCATAATTAAAATCTCCATTTAATTAATTTGGAAAATTGGTTATGCGTGAATATAAAAATAAAACTTAGTAAATAGATCATTAGCCAGGCCGCACAGCTTCCCGCTTAATTGTCCTATAAAGGAACCTTTAAGTACTGCCATTTTTATTCATTGCTGTCTTTGATTAATTATTGAAAAAAAATGAAAGCCGATAGTATATGGCTTCCGATATACAATATTTCAAGTGTTAATATTTTCAACACCCTGACAAAATGTCAGTCGCCGTTGTTATGCAGTATTAATACCGTAGTAATGCAGTATTAGTGCAGTATTAGAACTCAAAATGAGACAGGGTAAAAACAGCCAAAATACGCAATTTCCCGCTATTGAAAATATTTACATATGACAAAATGACAATTCACAAATTCACAATCCGCCAAATTGCTTAAATTAATTCGTTCAATTCGCCTAATCCGCTCAATCCGAAAATTCTCTTATATAATCATTATTTTTTTTGTAAATTTTATACTCAGAAATTCTGAAATATGCTTTGATGCCATAGTTAGTCTGGCAGCAAACGAATAATTTGCGCCCGTAGTTCAATTGGATAGAATGTTGGATTCCGGTTCCAAAGGTTGCAGGTTCGAATCCTGCCGGGCGCACTTATACTGAATTTTTAATTGGAACATTACCCCATTTAATATTACATTTAATGCTTTGATTTTTAAGAATAATCTTTAGGGATAGAACGTAAATGCTCACTAAAAAGAAAAAACTTTCACGGAAGGAAATAAAAGAGGACAAGCTTGTTTCCACGTATTATAAAGTTTACGGTTATTTTGAAGAGAACAGCTCGCGTCTTTTAACATACGCCGGTATACTCGTTGTGATAGCTTTCGCGGTTATATGGTATGTAAATCATAATAAGGAATTAAATGAAAAAGCGGGTCTCGAGTTATCCAGGGTTATAGACCTCTATGACAATGGTTCCTACCTTGAAGCTATTGAAGGCAGGGCAGGTACCGATATCGTCGGCTTAAAGAAAATTGTCGAAGAATATGGCGGTACGGAAAACGGCGAGACAGCAAAGATTTACCTTGCTAACAGCTACAACAGGCTTGGAAAGTTTGATGAAGCATTTAAATATTATAAGAGCTATTCCGGTGATATCCCTATGCTGAAAGCAGCTTCGCTTGCCGGTCAGGCTGGTTATTATTCCTATAAGAATGAAAATGAAAAAGCCGCTGATCTTTTCAGGGACGCCGCTCACGTGAATAAATATAATGTAGATAATCCCGATTATATGCTGAAAAGCGCAATAAATTATATTAACGCTGGCCAGAGTCAAAAAGCAAAAGAATTATTAGAGACGATAAAAAAAGACTATAAAACTTCTTCCGCTTCACGGGAGGTCGATCGTTACCTCGCTTTGATCAACACTTAATTCTAAATACCTATTAAGCCGCTTTTATGCGGCTTACCTTATTCCCCATTTTCAAATAGCCGATCCAATTTCTGTAAAGTTCTTTTTTAGTGCCTTTTGTCATTTCAGGGGTCTTTTTTATTAAAAACCACCAGTTTTTTATCAAAAATGTTCAATTTTTGTTCATTTCAATTTCTTGACTTTCAGGCTGTATATGTCTATTTTTTTTACCTTATTAATAATTAATAAACTTTTAACCTTAAGGATTTATGGCAGACACTTCTGATTTTCGAAATGGACTCATTATTAAATATAAAAATGATCTTTATACTATAACTGAATTTCAACACGTAAAACCGGGTAAAGGAGGCGCTTTTGTCCGGACAACCCTCAAAAATCTCAGAACAGGCAAAGTACTCGATAATACTTTTCGCGCCGGTGAAGGTATTGATATTGTCAGGGTGGAGAGAAGGAAATATCAGTTTCTGTACCGCGAAGGCGAATTCCTCGTATGCATGGATAACGATACCTATGAACAAATAAATATACCCCGTGAAATTTTTGGTAACGGCGAAAAATTTCTGAAGGAAGGCGAGGAAATAGAAATATTATTTAACGGCACTGACATTATTAATGTCGATATCCCCATTTTCGTTAACTTAAAGGTTATTCATACGGAACCCGGCTTTAGAGGTAATACTGCAACAGGTGCATTAAAGCCTGCTGAACTTGAAACCGGTGCCAGCATTAATGTTCCTTTATTTATTGATGTAGATGACTTACTCAAGGTTGATACAAGAACCGGTGAGTACGTCGAGCGAATAAAATCTTAAAAATCAAGGAATCCAAATGGATTTAAATCTAATCAGGAAACTTGTTAAGCTTGTTGATTCAAGCGAGGTTACGGATCTTGAGATTGAAGAAAATGGTTTGAGAGTTAAAATAGCTAAAAAAATCAGGGGCGTTCATGCTATTTCTCAGCCGCAGCTTCTTTCTCCTTCACAGTCTGTCTCACCGTCTTCAGGAAATACTGAAGAAACAAAATCTGAAAAGGAAGAGACTAAAGAAAAATTACACGAGATTCATTCTCCTATTGTAGGAACATTTTACCGTGCACCGGCACCCGATGCAGACCCGTACGTGCAGGTTGGTGATACCATATCGCAGGGATCTGTTCTTTGTATTGTAGAAGCTATGAAGCTTATGAATGAAATTGAATCAGATGTGAACGGAAAGATTGTCAAAATCCTTGTTGAAAACGGAAAACCGGTTGAGTACAACCAGCCTTTATTCCTGGTTCAGACAAGCTAATTCTCAGGAAATTTGAGGAAGATTTGTTTAACAAAATTCTTATCGCCAACCGCGGCGAAATAGCCTTACGGGTTATCAGAACATGTAAAGAACTGGGGATAAAAACAGTAGCTATCTATTCGGAGGCCGATAAGGATTCTCTTCACGTTACCTTCGCAGATGAAGCTGTATGTATCGGTCCCTCTCCCAGCAAAGAAAGTTATCTTAAGATTCCCCTTATTATTTCAGCAGCACAGATTACCGGCTCTGAAGCAATACATCCGGGGTATGGCTTCCTTGCTGAAAACGCAAGCTTCTCGGAAATTTGCGCCGATTCCGGCATAAAATTTATCGGACCCTCTCCAAAAATGATAAATGCAATGGGTGATAAATCATTCGCCAAGGATACGATGAGAAAAAATGGTGTCCCTGTTATCCCGGGCAGTGATGGTGTAATCGATGATATAGAAGAAGGAAAGAAAGTTTCGCTTAAGATAGGTTACCCGGTAATCATAAAAGCCTCTGCCGGCGGCGGCGGAAAAGGCATGAGGATTGTCTGGGAGGAAGGTGAATTTGAAAAAGCTTTTCAGACAGCACGCACCGAAGCAGAATCTGCATTCGGCAATGGTGATGTTTATATAGAGAAGTTTCTTGAAAATCCACGGCATATTGAAATCCAGGTTCTTGGAGATATGTTCGGGAATGTTTATCACTATGGCGAAAGAGATTGCTCTGTGCAGCGCCGTCATCAGAAACTAATTGAAGAATCACCATCCCCGATCATCGATGCGGAAACAAGGAACCTGATGGGCGAGACTGCTGTCCTCGGAGCAAAATCAGTTAGATACGAAGGTGCCGGCACAATAGAATTCCTTGTTGATAAACATAAGAATTTCTACTTCATGGAGATGAATACGAGGATTCAGGTTGAACATCCTGTGACTGAGCTTGTTTATGATGTCGACCTTATAAGGCAGCAGATCCTTGTAGCTGCCGGTGAAAAAATTGAGACTCTCCCGAGGAAACCATTGGGACACGCTATCGAGTTTAGAATAAATGCTGAAGACCCCGCCAACAACTTTCGTCCTTCACCCGGAAAAATTGAGTCTCTTCATTTTCCCGGCGGTTTCGGTGTGAGGGTTGATTCTCATATCTATCATGGCTACACCATTCCTCCTTTCTATGATTCATTGATAGCTAAACTTATAGTGTGGGGAAAGGATAGAAATCATGCTCTGGCTCGCGGCAGAAGAGCTCTCGAGGAATTTATAGTTGAAGGAATTAAAACTACCATTCCATTTCATCTCCAGGTGCTCGAAGATCCGCGGTTTGTCAGCGGTAACTTTGATACCGGATTTCTTGATAAATTTGAATTTAAATCAACTTAATTAATATTATACTTCTAAGAAAATAAAACTGAGGTCAAAATGAACTTCCCGGAAAATTTAAAGTATACAAACGATCACGAATGGATAAAAGTTGAAGGCAATACTGGAACAATCGGAATCACTGAATATGCGCAGGGAGAATTAGGCGATGTTGTTTTTGTAGACATCGATCCTAATATCGGCGAAATTAAAAAAGGCGAATCCTTCGGAACAATAGAGGCTGTAAAAACTGTAAGTGATATGTACGCTCCCTGCAGCGGAAAGGTTCTGGAGCTTAATAAAGAACTGACCGATAACCCGGAATTTATAAATAATGACCCCTATGGAAAAGGCTGGATGATAAAAATAGAAATTAATGACTTATCCGAACTCAGTGATCTGCTTGATGACAAAGCTTATAAAAGCCTGATTGGTCAGTAAAATTCGGTTCTCAGACAAAATGCCTGTGAAATTTGAATTAAACAGGTTTTCAATTAAGTATATTGTTTTATAATAAGGATCAATCAGGCGGGGTGATTAAAAAGTAAGGCATTGTCATTCGAGTTCAATCGGGAAATCTTTTGAAATTATAAGGTTTTTCTTTTCCGTCGGAATGACAATATCACTTTTTAGACAGCCCCATCCTTTAACAGGAAGAAGATAGTTGAAACTGTTTTAAGTATTTCACCGGCAGTCATAACAATTTGCTTTTCGGTTAACACAGAACGAGATGACTCACAAAGAAAATATTTTAATAATCGATTTTGGTTCGCAGTATACACAATTAATTACACGCCGTGTCAGAGAAGAAAATGTTTACTCTGAGATCTATCCCCATACTATAACCCTTGAAAAAGTAAAGGAACTCGGTCCCTCAGGAATTATACTTTCCGGCGGACCTATGAGTGTTTACGATGAAGGCGCTCCGAAGATCGACCCGGCTATACTTAATCTCGGTATACCGGTGCTGGGGATCTGCTATGGACTCCAGTTTATCTCTCTCTCATTAGGAGGAAAGGTTGAACCGGCCAAAGACCGTGAGTACGGGAAAGCTCTGCTTAAAATCAATGGTCATTCTCCCATTTTTGAAGATGTGAAGAAGGAATCTTCTGTGTGGATGAGCCATGGCGACTACCTTCAGGAACCCCCTGCCGGGTTCTCTATTATTGCAGTTTCAGATCACTCTCCGGTATGTGCAATGGCCAATGAAAATAAAAAGATATATGGCCTGCAGTTCCATCCTGAAGTAATGCATACCGAAGAAGGAAAGAAAATAATTCACAATTTCCTTTTTAATATCTGCGGATGCATTGGCAGCTGGACAACCGGAAATTTTATTCACGATAAAATCGATGAGATCATCCGAAAAACAGGAGATGCGAAAGTTATTTGTGCATTAAGCGGGGGAGTTGACTCAACCGTTGCGGCAGTCCTTGTTGAAAAAGCTATAGGCAAAAATCTTACCTGTATTCATATAGATACCGGTATGATGAGAAAAAATGAAAGCGAAAATATTCTGAAGATGTTCGAAGAGAAATTCAATCTAAGAGTTGAATACGTAGATGCTTCGGAAAAGTTTCTTTCCAGACTTGCAGGTATATCAGATCCTGAAACAAAAAGGAAGATTATCGGGAATACTTTTATTGAGGTTTTTGAAGAAGAAGCTAAAAAAATAGAAAACGTTAAATTTCTTGTGCAGGGCACCCTTTACCCGGATGTAATTGAATCGGTTTCCGTTAAAGGAGCTTCTATAACCATTAAAACGCATCATAATGTAGGCGGACTTCCGGAGAAAATGAATCTCTCACTTATTGAACCCTTCAGGGAATTGTTCAAAGATGAGGTAAGGAAAGTCGGAAGAAATCTTGGAATACCTGAAAGTTTTATAAACCGTCATCCTTTTCCCGGACCAGGGTTAGCTGTAAGGATTATTGGTGATATAACTAAGCCGAAACTTGACATTTTACGAGAAGCTGACGATATTTTTATAAATGAGATTAAAGCCTCGGGAATATATGATGATATCTGGCAGGCTTTCGCTGTTCTTCTCTCCATCCAGTCGGTTGGTGTAATGGGGGATGCAAGAACTTATGAAAACGTGCTTGCATTGAGAGCAGTTACTTCTTCGGATGGAATGACGGCAGACTGGTTCCGGTTTGATCACGATTTCCTTGCAGAAGTTTCTAATAAAATTATTAATAAGGTGCGGGGTGTTAACAGGGTTGTGTACGATATCAGCTCAAAACCTCCTTCCACAATAGAATGGGAATAAACCAGAATGCTCGATGAAAATCAGATTACTCACAAAATGAAACTTGCATCTGATTTTGAAATGCAGGGGAAATTTCTTCATGCAGTTCAGATTTATAATTCAATAATACTTGAGAAGCCTGATTTCACCGATGCGTATTTTGCCCTTGGTGAAGTATATGAAAAAATAGGCAACATTGAACCCGCTATCGGAATGATAAGAAATTTTCTCAATGATAATCCTGAAAATAAGGAGGTAAGGATCTATTTAAGTGAATTTCTAATGAGGAATGAAAGATGGGATGATGCAAATGAGATACTGAGCTATATCCTGCCTGAAGAAGAGCCGGTTATATCATTTTTTCTGGGCTACTCGCATTTTATGCAGAAGGATTATGAGGTCGCCCGCATCAATTTTTTGAATTTTCTGAATCACAGTGAACCTGATGAAATGCTTCAGGAAGCTAATCTGTACCTCGCCAAGATTGATATAAATCTTAAGGACTTTAAAAGCGCACTTGAGTTCCTGAAAAAAACAGAAGTGGTTTATTCGAATTTCTGGGAATGGAATTTATTGATATCGGTAACCTATTATAACCTCGGTATGTATAGCCACGCAGTTGTACCTGTTCAAAAATCTCTTAAATTGAATCCCCGTGAAAAATCAGTTAAAAAATGGGCGGGTAAAATATATCTCAGGACAGGCGATTATCAGAAAGCTGAAAAACTGTTCCTGGAATATATAGATTCAGGACAGAGTGCTGAAGCAGATATATATGCAGAACTGGCGGAAGCATGCCTCAAATCAAAGAAGCCTGCTGATGCCCTTGCTTATTTTGAGATAGCCCTTAAACTTGATCCCGAAAACAAATTTGCAATGGAAGGCAAAAAAACAGCCGGTACCTTTATAAACAAAACAGCACCCCATGATTAAAGTACATCGTTTATCTGTATTATTCTTAGTACTTGTTATAATACAGGGTTTTGGAAATTTATACAGCCAGCAGTACAGCATTGATAATAATTTTAAATTAGCAGTCGATCTGTATCAGTCCGGTGAATACAGCGATGCTCTTCCTATATTTCAGAAAATAGCTCTGGATCTTCCATACAATCAGAAAACCACGATCGCTTACCTTTTCCTGGGTAAAACATACCTCCGTACGAATGACCTGCAGAACTCGGGAAAATATCTCCGGGACTTTCTGGAAAAATTTCCTTCCAGCGAATATAGTGATGAAGCCCATCTTGCACTCGCGAAGGTCTTTTATGAACAGGAGAATTATAAGGAAGCCTTTGAAGAAATACTGCATCTGGTTTCAGATGCCAGGCTTCCCGGATACAAAACTTATGCTGAATCGTTAGGCCGGACCCTTGCTTTGAATAACCTTGAGTTATATCAGATTAAAACATTCAGTGATATTTCAACTGATTCAACCTCTAAGGCGTATACTTTGCTGCTCCTTGCAAATAAACAGGAGAGTGAAGGAAACTATAATGCTGCCTCAGGAACGTACCGGCAGATCATAAATGATTATCCCCGCGCAAAACAGTCGGATGAAGCCCAAAAGGCATTGAACAGACTTGAACACCAGAAAAATGAATATAGATCTGAAAATCTGCTCGGAGTTCTTCTGCCTCTTACTGATTCTAAAAGAGGATCATCCAATACTGCTGCTAATGAAATTCTGGAAGGAATTAAATATGCTGCGGCAGAATACAATTCAAATCATGACCAGAAAATAGGCCTGGTGATCCGTGATACCGAAAATGATTCACTCAAAATTGAGAAGATAGCCGGGGAATTAAGTATGATCCCTGCAATTAAAGCTATTATAGGGCCGGTCTTCAGCGATGAGGTTAGGGAAACTCTGTATGATTTCAGGAACTCGGGAATTCCTATCATTTCGCCTACAGCAACAGATAATGATCTCGTAAAACTGAGCGATCATTTCTTTCAGGCAAACCCCTCGTTCTTTATGAGAGCAAAAGTGATGGCACAGTATATCTACTTCGTAACCGGTAAAAGAAAAATTGGTGTGCTCAATGCTATCCAGGGATATTCACCGCTGCTCGCTTCAATTTTTGCGGATGAATTTGAAAAACTGGGAGGTGAAATAATTGATAATAGGACCTACAGCAGCGGTTCTTTTGATCTTACTGAACCGGTATCCTCCGTGGCTGCTGATTCATTAATACTTGAAGGTATATATGTGCCCCTCTCAAACAAGAGCGATGCTGCACCGCTTCTTTCCCAGATGGTTCAGCAAAACATCAATACATCAATTTTCGGTAACCAGGACTGGTTTTATGCAAAGGGTTTTGAGACCTCATCTGCGCTTAGCGATCAGCTTTCATTTACATCAGATTTTTTTATTGATTACAACGATTCTTCTTTCATAAGTTTCAGTAAGAATTTTGTTGAACAAACGGGCGTCGATATAAACAGGAATGTGCTTTACGGATATGATACTGCTGAATACCTGCTTACTGTTATCGACGCCGGTGCCGATAGCCGTTCATCCCTGATATCTACAATGGAATCGGGAATTGAGGTAAAAGGTTTTCATAACAACATTGCTTTCGGCAGGGAACATATAAACAGGTTTCTGAATATAGTACGATACAGCGATGGAAAATTTGAACTTTTAGATCGTTTCAAATCGGGAGAATAACAAAAGAGGTGGAATTATAGCCGGAGTTAAAGATCTGCCGCTTGACGACAGACCAAGAGAAAAACTACTTCTCAGGGGAGCTCAAAACTTAACTGATGCCGAACTTATCGCGATACTTCTGAGAACCGGGACAAAAGGGAAATCGGTGATCCGGGTTGCCCAGGAGCTGAAAAATAAATATGGAAATCTCGCTGTACTTTCTTCGAAAACTATTTCATCTTTAACCGGTATTGCAGGGATAGGAAAAGATAAAGCAGCCACCCTGCTTGCTGCCTTTGAAATATCCAGGAGAATCCAGGTGCAGTCGAAATGGTTTTCAGTCAGGAAAATCACTTCTCCGCAGGATGTAGCTGATATCTTCATTCCTTTGCTCAGGGATGAAACGGTAGAAAAATTCTGTGTTGTCTGCCTGAATTCTGCAAATAAAATTATAAGATATGAAGTAATTTCAGTGGGAAACTTAAATTCAAGTGTTGTGCACCCGCGTGAGATATTCAAAGCAGCTATAGAAAATAACTCAGCGAGTATAATTTTAATTCATAATCATCCCAGCGGGAACCCCGAGCCGAGCAGCGAGGATATCTCCATCACAAAGAAGGTTGTTGAATCGGGTAAAATTATGGATATTCCTGTTTTTGATCATATTATCATTGCAGGAAACGGGTTTACAAGCTTTGTAGAAAAAAGAATTATTTGAATGTGAAGTACAGCAACAACCCCCTTATTTATAATAAGTTAACTTGAATTTTTTAGGCAATTTACGTATATAGCAGGGCATTATTAAGTGACCTATTTGTTCTAAGTTACTATTTAATTTACATTTAGGAATGTAATTCACTCAAACTTGATAAATGGTTAGTAAAAATTAATAACCTACTAAAAAATCATAATTGGAGGTTCTAAAGATGAAAATAATCAAATTAGCTAGAAACACGGCCGTTATTGCAGTATTCGCTATTACTGTTGCAGTAATGAGCGGCTGTGGTGGTGTTAGTGATGCTGAAATGCAGCAGCTTCAGGATTTACGTTCTGAGGTTAACTCATTACAATCTCAGGCAGATCAATTGAAAGATCAACGCGCTAGCTTAGAGAAAGAAATAGCAGACAGAAACTCAAAATTACAGCAATGCGAGAAAGCTAAAGAAGAAACAAAAGCCAATTTGAGTAAAATGGGCCAGTAATTTTTAATAGTTTTTTTATTACCTAATCGGAGGAAAAGTTTTATGAAAATAAGTAAATATTTATTAACTGTTCTTTCTCTTCTGCTTCTCTTTAGTGTAAGCATTATAGCGCAGGAAGAAGAAATGACCTCAGATGAGTGGGAAGCCGAAATGGCACGACTCAGATCACAAAAGGAAGCTCTGACTCAGCAAATTACTGATTTACAGAATGATATCAGTAAGTTAAAAGATCAGCTGCAGGGACTTCAGTCTTATGAAGATTGCCAGAATGAGCTTTATTCACTGGTTGGTGCTACTAAAGCTGATGTTGAAAACTTCAGAAATGCAGTAAACGAACTTGACGGAAAAGTCAGAAGAAAAGAAGGTCCTAAAGCCGACAGGCAGAAAGATCTTGATGCACTGAAATCAAATAAAATAAGTGCTCTTCCGGAATTCTTTGATAAAGTTCATAACCAGATGCAGAGTGCTATGGATTCTTGGGTTGAAGAACCTCAGGAATGGAACTACACCGTCGTTCGGGGTGATTGCCTCTGGAATATTGCTAAAAAGCAAGATTATTATGGAAACGGATTTGCATGGCCTAAGATCTATAAAGCAAACCGGGACAAAATCAAAAATCCTGATTTGATTTATCCAGCACAGGTTTTCACAATTCCTAAACTTACAGACGAAGAAAAAGCTAAATATGACAAAATGAGAGCAAATTATAAACCTGCACCTGTTCAGTAAAAACGCTCTTTAATTTTGTTCGTTATTTGTGTTTTAGTTGGAAAAGCTCTTATCATTAGATTGGTAAGGGCTTTTTCTATTTAAAGATACAGGAGAAAGATGACTGCTGCTGAAAAACGTATTGTGCTTGAAAACGTTGATATGCTTGCATTGCTCGGGACGAATGATGCTAATCTTAAATTGGTGGAGGATAGGTTTAATGCTTCGATCTCTGTAAGGGGAGAAAATGTTTTTATAAAAGGTGTGCTTGAAGAGATAGACCTTATAGAGAAAATCCTTAAAGAAATGACGTACGTGCTTAATACAAATGGTATTCTTTCCCAGCAGGATGTCGAAACTATTCTTGACCTTTCAATCGAAGGCAGGGAAATTATAAGTGAAAAAGAGTTCGACGCAATAGTTCTCTATACTAAAAACGATGCGATAAAAGCGAAAACTTCAGGACAGTCCTCTTATATTCAGACAGCTCAGAAAAATGATATTTGTTTTGCTATCGGACCGGCGGGAACCGGCAAAACTTACCTTGCGGTTGCTATAGCGGTTTCTGCATTGAAAAAGGGAATTGTAAATAAGATTGTGCTTGCCCGTCCCGCTGTGGAGGCTGGTGAGAGCCTCGGCTTTCTTCCGGGGGATTTCAGAGAAAAAATTGATCCGTACCTCCGGCCGCTTTATGATGCCCTTGATGATATGATGCCTTCCGATAAACTTAGAAGTTATCTTGAAAAACGGGTAGTGGAGATAGTTCCTCTCGCCTATATGCGCGGTAGAACCCTCAACAACGCATTTGTAATTCTTGATGAGGCACAGAATGCAACTGCCGGCCAGATGAAAATGTTCCTTACCAGGCTCGGCGCAAATTCAAAATCAATTATAACAGGTGATATTACCCAGATAGACCTTCCTCCTAAAACAGCTAGCGGACTCGTTCAGGCACAGGAAATATTAAGCAGGATTGAGGGAGTAGGATTTGTATATCTCGATAAATCGGATGTCGTAAGACATAAACTTGTCAAAGATATTATCGATGCTTATGAAAAATTTAATGTCGATAAAAACGGAACTAACTCAAAATAAATTAAAGAATTTTCGAATTAACGAACTTAACGTATTGAGCGGATTGATTGGTTTATTGTTCTCAATCGTCTTAGTTTCAAATCCCTGATTCACTAATTCGCTCAATTAATTCGTTAAGTCCGCTCAATCCGTTAAATCCTCTAAATTAATTCGTTTTCGCACAATCCCCCAATTCACTCCTCCCTCTTACTCTCCTCCCAGTACTTATCCATTTCCTGAAGACTCGATTCATCTATTTTTCTTCCCGTACCGTTTATTTTTTTCTCAACATAATTGAATCGTCTGATGAATTTCTCATTAGTTCTTCTTAAAGCACTTTCGGGATTTATACCTAAGAACCTGGAATAATTAACTAAAGCGAAGAATACATCTCCTATTTCTTTTTCCAGTTCGTCAGCACTCTCAAGCTTTTCAGATGCGTGCATCTCTTCTATTTCTTCAATTACCTTCTTCCATACATCCTCTTTCTTTTCCCAGTCGAACCCGACCTTCGATGCCTTTTCCTGCAGCCTGTGGGCTCTCTGTAAGGCTGGAAGCATCCCCGGGACACCTTCCAGTACAGATTCCCTTCCTTCTCTGAGCTTTATGCTTTCCCAGTTCCTTTTTACTTCCTCTGAACCCGTAACTTCAATGTTTCCGAAAACGTGGGGATGTCGTCTTATGAGTTTTTCGCTTATGGAATCTATTACTTCTTCAAGCTCAAAATGATTGTCTTCGCTCGCAATTACCGAGTGAAAAATTATATGAAGAAGCAGATCTCCCAGTTCTTTTTTTAATTCCGGATAATTTTTTTCATCGATAGCTTCCACTACTTCGTAAGCTTCTTCGATAGTATTCGCCTTTATTGAATCGTTTGTCTGTTCTCTGTCCCAGGGACATTCTAACCTGAGCCTTTTCACAATCTCATATAATTCTTTAAATTTAGTTTCAAGCATAATTCATTTTCCGTAAAAAATAATTTTGAGTTAATGAATTAATAAAATAGCAAAATATATCAACTTGATAAAAGGTGATTAAATGATAGAGGGAAGAATTAAAGAACTTGGTTTTAGCCTCCCGGAACCGCCTAAACCGCTGGCGGCATACGTTCCGGCTCTGCAGGCCGGAGAATTTGTGTTTACCGCTGGTCAGCTCCCGATGTCGTACGGTCAGTTGAAGTATACCGGCAAACTTGGCCAGGAGGTAACCGCCGAAGATGGTAAAAAAGCTGCTGAGATCTGCGCCTTAAATTGCCTGAGCGCTGTGAAAGGTGTAATCGGGGAACTTAACAGGATTGAGCAGGTAGTAAAGCTTACAGTTTTTGTAAATAGTGCCGGGGGTTTTACCGATCAGCCGGCAGTGGCAAACGGTGCTTCTGAATTGATTGAGAAAATATTCGGAAAGAGCGGCAGCCATGCAAGAAGCGCCGTCGGTGTGAATGAACTGCCCAAAAATGCTCCCGTTGAAATAGAAATGATTGTTAAAGTTAAAAAATAGGTCATTTAGCGGGATATAAGGGGTATAAGCAATCACCCTTACCTTGATAGTGTGTTTGAGAAGTAGCTATATTAATACGATAAAATAAAAAAATTTTGATAATATGAATCGAACAATGTTCCGCTCAAAAATACACAAGGCCACCGTAACAATGGCCGAGTTGTATTACGAGGGAAGTATAACTGTAGATAAAGATCTCCTGGCTGCCGCAGACATTTTACCTTATGAGAAAGTTCAGGTTGTTAATTTAAATACCGGGAGCAGGCTTGAAACTTATACACTTGAAGGTCCTGCCGGAAGCGGAATGATTTGCCTGAACGGTCCTGCCGCCCGCCTTGGAACTGTGGGAGATGAAGTAATTATAATCACTTATACTACAATGGATGACGCAGATGCTAAAAAGCATAAGCCGAAGATTGTACTTGTCGACAAGAATAATAAAGTAAGCAAAATATTGTGATATTTGTTCCCTGATTAAAAAATGGTGCATTGATTTTTTACAGCCATTTATTTAATATACTCCAAAACACCGGAAAAGAATTATGAAAAAATTATTTGTTTTAATATGCGCAGTAATGATGGGGACGGCTTTTGCGCAGTATAAGCCGACAGGATTATCGACTGAACATGTAAGCGACGGAATAATAAATCAGAACCAGGGGACTGCTCTGCTTGGATTCTTAAATTCATCCAATTTCTCGATGCATCATTCATATGATGTTTCATACTCAACTTCCGGCAGCAACAGCCTTGCTCTTACTACTTATACCAACAGCATGTTCTATAAGGTTGCCAACAACCTCAATGTGCAGGTCGATGCAAGTGTTGTATATTCTCCTTATAGTTCCCTCGGTAAAAACTTTCAGGATAATATAAACGGAATCTACCTTAGCCGCGCGGCTATAAATTACCAGCCATGGAAGGATGTTTTCATTTCCGTGCAGTATAGGAATCTTCCTGTTACATACTACTCCCCGTTCAGCGGATACCGGAATAATTTTTTCGACAGCAGCTATGACAGCTCCTGGGGATGGTAGGTATTCTAAAATATAGATATTCAGTGAAGCATAAGTGAAGGTAAAATCCCGGTCTGAAAATCAAGGTTTTAAAAGCAATTTCACAGGTTCAAATCTCATTCTCAATTCTATAATACTCATTCTCGGAGTATTAATTATTTTCCTGACATTTTCACTTTTCAGCCGCCTGACTGAAAGCTCTGCCGATCAGACAAAGGCCGATACGAAAGATAAGGCTTCAGCAGTAATACAGGTTGAGGTTCTGAACGGCTGCGGGATGTCGGGTGTTGCCGATAAATTCACCGACTTCCTGAGAAAGGAAAAGTTTGATGTGGTACAGATGGGTAATTATATCTCATTTGATATTGATAAATCACTTGTCATAGACAGAACAGGAAACCGGGCTAATGCTGAAAAGGTTGCTGCAGCCCTTGGAATTGATTCCCGGAATGTTATTATGCAGAAGAATGAGGATGCGTTTCTTGACGTTTCAGTGGTGATCGGAAAAGATTATAAACAATTAAATCATTAACAGAGGAAAATATTTGGATTCAAAAAACTTTGCCGTAAAGATCACAGATCTCATATTCAACAAAAAAGGATATGATGTCAAAATATTAGATCTGAAAAAACTTGCTGCTTTTGCCGACTATTTCGTTATATGTTCGGCAGATTCTGAAACCCAGGTAAAAGCGATTGCCGATGAGGTAGATAAAGAACTCAGGGATGAAGGTATTAAATACTGGCATAAGGAAGGTTATAAAGCTCTTACATGGGTTCTCATCGATTATGTCGATGTGGTGGTGCATATCTTTAAAAAAGATGCACGGGAATATTACAGCCTGGAAAAGCTCTGGGGTGATGCTCCGGTAAAAGACGTGCAGGATCCTGCTGAAGTTAAAAGGAAACCAGGACGCCCGAAATCGGTTCAGAGATAAATCCATTCGCTAAAAATTATTATCCGGAAATACATTGAGAGAATATTTACAAAAGCTCTTGCTTTCTGCTGCTGAAAGACTCCCTTATTTAAAAGAGATTCCTTTTATTTTTGAAATCCCTAAACAGGAATCTTACGGTGATTTTTCTATAAATGCGGCAATGCTGCTTGCTAAGAAACTTAAGCGGAAACCCAGGGAAGTTGCTCAGGAAATAATCGATAGCCTTGAACCTGATAAAGCAATTATTTATAAAATGGAAATTGCGGGACCGGGATTCATAAACTTTTTTTTCACGAATGAATTTATTGCAGGCATCGTTAAAGATATCCTTCAGCACGAAAATAATTTTGGGAAGTCGGAGAAGTATAAAGGAAAGAAAGCTAATGTTGAATTCGTTTCTGCTAATCCTACCGGCCCTTTGACTGTGGGCCATGGCAGGAATGCCGTCGTGGGAGATACTGTCTCTAATATGCTCGAATGGATCGGGTACGAAGTTGATCGTGAGTATTATTTTAATAATGCCGGAAGACAGATGAGGGTACTGGGAGATTCTGTCAGGCTTCGCTACCTGGAATTGCTCGGTCAAAAAATTGTCTTCCCCGAAGATTATTACCAGGGAGAATATATTAAAGAAATTGCAGTATCCTTATTTGATGAGTACAATGATTCATTGAAAGATGAGCCCGCTGAAGGCAAATTTAAAGAGCGGGCGGAAATCGAAATATTCAGGGATATCGAAAAAACTCTTAAAAGGCTGGGGATTCATCACAAGGTATTTTATAATGAAAATTCCCTCTACCTGGAGGGTAAAATAGAAAACCTCCTTAAAGAGTTCAAAGAAAAAGATCTCTCCTATGAAAAGGATAATGCTACATGGTTAAAATTGTCCGAGATGGGTGATGACTCAGTCCCGCAGGAAGAAAAACAGGATAAAGTAATAATAAAATCTACCGGGGAACCGACTTATCGTCTCCCTGATATTGCGTACCATGAAACAAAATTTAACAGGGGATACGACCTGATTGTTGATCTTTTCGGTTCAGATCATAATGCCACTTACCCTGACGTATTGGCCGGATTAAATGCACTCGGGTATGATACTGACAGGATAAAGGTCCTGATTCACCAGTTCGTTACAATCACTGAAAATGGTGAGGTCGTGAAAATGTCTACCCGTAAAGCGAATTATATAACCCTGGATCAGCTGATGGATGAAGTAGGGAGTGACGTTGTAAGATACTTCTTTAATATGCGCAGTATAACAACGCATATGAACTTCGACTTGACACTTGCAAAAAAACAATCGGATGAGAATCCCGTATTCTACCTGCAGTATGCTCATGCAAGGATCTGCTCAATATTAAAAATGATTGAAAAAGAGGATCTGAAACCGTCGGCCGGAAATTTAAATCTTCTTTCGGCAGAAGAGGAAATTCAGCTCCTTAAAAGGTTAAATAAATTTAAAGATGAAGTTGCATCCGCCGCTGAAAGTTATGAACCCGGCAGGATCTGTTCTTACCTTGAGGATTTAGCCGCTGCATTTCATAAATTTTATACTTTCTGCAGAATTCTGGGGACAGAGAGAAAACTCGCTGAGGCAAGGGTTGCACTTGCTGTTGCTTCAAAGATCGTTTTAAAAAACGGATTAAGTATACTGGGAGTAAGCGCTCCCGAAAGGATGTAGCCTACCGTGCAATAGCAGCTGAAGCTGCGTAAATTTTGCCTGCACCGGCATTGAGCAGAACTCTGCCGCATTCCCTTATAGTTGATCCTGTGGTAATTACATCATCGATGATCAGGATATTCTCACCGTTTAATTTTTTGGTCGAAATAAAAGCTCCCCTTATATTTTCCTCCCGCTCAAATATGTCCATAGCTGTCTGTGATTCAGTATATCGTTTCCTTTTTATCAGTCCGGCGCTGATTTTAATTCCCGTGACCTTATTAATGCCCTTTGCGATATAAATTGATTGATTGTATTCTCTTTCTGCTTTTTTAAGGTGGTGGAGCGGTATTGGTACTATTAAATCGATTTTATGTCCCGCAAAAGATTTTGTTATTGTTTCTCCCAGCAGAGTTCCGAGGAAAATACCGAGTAAAAATTTCTTTTCATATTTCAGTGCATGGATAATATTCTGGATCTCTTTGTCTTTCTCAAAAATAAAATGTGAGGTGAAATCAGAAACAATATTGCTTTCGGCAAACTTTCTTTTAAATTCCCAATTCAACCTCTTTTCATCGGGCTTTTTAATTTTGCCGAGACATTCTTTGCAGACGAAAATTGAACCTGAAGCAAGTTTTGTTTTACAGGAAGGACAGAACCGCGGAATTATGAGATCAATAAATGAAGTCCCGAAGTTTCCCATCATCTTTTACAGCATTCCTGATTGTTTCCTTATGAACCATTCGATCCCGAACAGGATAATAACTATAATCAGAAGCCATTCATTCGACCATAACCTTATCTCACTGGTTTCTATTTTTTCTTTTGATGCGTTCTGCTGAATGTTCTTCAGTACAGGGTAGAGTTCATTCATATTGGAATATAAGAAAAACCTTCCTCCCGTATTATTTGCAAGTGATGCCAGGAATTCATAATCCATATTGGGATTCAGCTGTTCTATATCAACCTCGCCGATGTTAAAACTGCCGCCGTCCGAGCCAAGCTTTTTATTATTCCTTAAAGCCGTCCCGCTGAAAGTGAAATCACCTGTCCGGGTAGTCTGGTATGTCCCTTCATATAGTCCGCTGCCGAGAGAATTCAATATTACTTCATCTTTTTGATCATCATGCTTTATGCTTATTTTAACTTCTGCATCGGTAACCGGGTTATAGGAAGCATCGTAAACTTCTGCGGAAAATTCAACCGGTTCACCCAGTGCATAAAGTTTTTTCGTGGTTTTAATAGAAACCTGCTTCTGTTCTTCGAAGCTCTTTAACCACTTCATACTGTTATGGATAAAACTGTCGAAAATGTTTAACTGCTTTGTGGCTGTCTGCAGCTTCCATCTCCATATTCCGCTCGCCAGTACGCTGATGGACCTTTTACTGCCTAATCTCCTTAGAATGATCAATGGCGTATTAAGTGCTGTATTATTCATCTTGGCTTTTACTACCGTCTCGCTTTCGGGTTTTGCACTGATCTCGGCGTTCGTTATATATACCGGCGGAAGATTATTCCATGCATCTGCTGTGTTTGCTGAATTACTCTGCAGCAGGGGATTTTCACTCTCACTGCTGCTGACGACAGGCTGAACTTCAGTGGCGCCGTTGTCGATATTCCTGATATTAAAAGGCAGTTCAGGCTGAAGATTTTTTAATTTGCTGAAATCTGTATTGTCCTCCAGCAGTAAAAAGAAAGGTTTCCCTTTTTGGGAAATGGCTTTTTTGACCTGGTTTAAAAGTTCAGCACTCGTTTCTTTTGTCGGAAAACCTATAAGTACAATTATCTGGGCACTGTCAAGTTCAACGGAGGGAGTTGCCTTTTCAATAAATCGGCCGGCGGCTACCTGTGTGTTCGATTTGACCGTCAGATTCTTATCCTCTTCCAGTGAACTTTTAACGAATGAAAGATCGGGGGAAGGACTCCCGGCAATAATCAGGATTTTAATTTTATTGCTCAGAACATTGATGTAAAAAACCCTTCTGTTGTTTTCAAATGTAAATTCGCCTTCGTGATTATTTATCTCAAGAGTTAATTTTTTTTCTCCCCCTGATTTTGGAACGTAATTAAAAGTTTCATTCTGTGTGCCGTCGCCTGATAAAATTATGTTCCTTTGTTCCAGCACATTCCCGTTTTCATAAAGAGTTATTGATGCAGACTTATTGCCGAATCCTTTGTTTAGAATTGTTGCGGAGATTGTGGTAGGGGTTTCTGCGTAAATATATTCATTATGCAGTATATTTTTTATCCCGATATCGTTTCGTTTTGTTGTATCTCCTACACCGACGGTAAACACAGGGATGTTTAGTTTCTCCGCCGTGAACAGTGGATTGGCTCCCTCGGTTATAACGCCGTCACTTACAATAGACACAGAAGCGATGTTTGCTTTCTGATCCTTTATGAAAGAGAAGACCTTTGAAAAATTAGTGCTCCCTTCATTGAAAGAAAGTTTAGCAAGACTGTCATAGGGAAAAGGTGTAACCCGGGTTCCGAAAGTAAATAATTCGGAACCGCTGATTAAATTATTATTATTCAATCCGTCAACAAACCTCTTAACATTCTCGCTTCTCTGCGTACCGTCTTTAATTTCAATTGAGTGCGAATCATCAACAAACATAAGGTTGACTGGCTGAAGGATTATTTTTTTTACTAACGTTGCTACAGGTTCGAATATTATAAACAGTATTAGTATCAGCGCGAAAGTCCTTAATAAAACAAGAAGAGTCTTTTTTGCAGGACTTACGGGGGGAAGTGTGTAGCGGTACATATAAAGCGCGTACGCAGCAAGAAGGATCAGCCCTATAATGAAGAATACTCCGCTGAAAGAAAAAGAGAGATTGATTTTTTCAAAGTTAAACATTAAAAAGTGAGTTCTCCCTTTAAGACAGTTGCTGCCTTTCCAGATATATACAATTCGCCGGCCGATTTATTATAGCTGACTTTTACCCGTCCTCTTCTTCCCATTACATCTCCCTGTTCAAAAATAACGGCAATTTCATCCCCTTTAATAAATCCGAGTTTCCTGAGTACCATTAGCATTGGTCCGTTAGTGGAACCGGTTACAGGATCTTCATTAATTCCGTAGTAGGGAACAAAATACCGGCTGTGTGCAAAGCTCGGTTTATCAATGGTCTCAAGTGAATAAACTACCACACCTTCAAATTCGTGTTTATCTTCAGTAAGCTGCTTCAAAGCTTTGAAATCCGGTTTAAGACTATGCAGAGTTTTCAATCCGTCCACCCTTAAATAAAGGTTCCCGTTTTCCAGGAGGATAAAAGGTGTTTCATCAGCAATTGAAGTTCTCTCTGCCCCTAACGCATCAATAATTTCCTCTTTGCATCCTGTAAATTCCTCCATCTCATAAAAAGGGATCTGCATAAAATAATAACCGTTCTTTAATCCGCAGTTCAGTATCCCGCTTCTGGTTTCAAAACTTATGGAAGATTCTTCCTTAAGAAGCTCATTCTCGTAAAGGAAATGCAGTGAAGCTATTGTTGCATGACCGCAAAGGTCAACTTCAACAGCAGGCGTAAACCACCGCAGCTTGTAATCCGCCTTTTCAGAAGGGAAGAGGAATGCAGTTTCTGCAAGGTTCATCTCTCGCGCAATTTTCTGCATCTGCTCGGGTGCAAAATTTTCTGCGAACATTACACCGGCAGAATTCCCTTCAAAGGGATTTTCTGTAAACGCATCTATCTGAAAGATTTTATAATTTTTTGCCATTCAGCAGGTTTTCTATTTTCCAGTTTTTCATTCTCTCAAATGTTTCGTAATCGGTCAGATCAAAATGAATAGGACTGACTGAAACGTAATTTTTCCTTATTGCAGCCTGGTCTGTTTCCATTGCTGTATCAACTTCCATCAGGCTGCCGGTCAGCCAGTAATAATTTTTTCCATATGGATCGACCCTTTGCTCATATACATCATCCCACTTGGATTTACCCTGGCGGGTTAACTTTATTCCTGCAATTTTATCTTCTGTAACATCGGGGACGTTTACGTTCAGCAGGGTTCCCAGGGGCAGATCTTTGCCCGCAAGCTGCTGTGCAAGGAGCCTGGTGACCTTACCGGCAAACTTAAAATCCGTTGCTTCGTGATTTGTAACTGAAACAGCCATTGAAGGGATATCCATAATTGCTGCTTCACGCGCTGCTGAGACAGTGCCGGAGTAAATTATGTTTATAGCAGTATTCGAACCATGGTTAATTCCCGATACAACAAGGTCAGGCGGAGTTTTTAGAATATTTCTTATCCCGATTTTTACACAATCCGCCGGTGTTCCGCTTACCGCATATCCGAAGAAATTGCCGTTCTTTTTGTAATCGATTACTCTTAACGGAAGCTGCATAGTTATTGCGTGTCCTACAGCGCTCTGCTCTTTTAAGGGAGCCACGATGGTGACTTCCCCTATTTCTCTTAAAGCTTCTGCCAGGACTGCAATTCCAGGGGCTTCTATTCCGTCATCGTTAGTCACTAATATTTTCAAGTTTTTTCCTTTTTCGGATTCAAATTAGTATGCCAATATAACACTTGCCCCCTATAGTCTCAATTGAATGTATTGGTACTAAATGTCCCGCCTGAACCTGCACTTAAAGTTGAACTTAAACTTGAACTTAAACTTGAACTTGCTCTTGAACCTAAACTTGACCTTGACCTTATCCCCTCGTTTTTATCCTTTTATTTTTCCTTAAACGGTTAAATATTTCTTAAATTTACACTTCTGTTATGCTTATACTTAAACCACATATTTTTAATGAATTTCCGGAAATAATCTTCGGTTTCAGCACCAAATACGGGAATGATCATAATCCCCCGTATTACTTTAATCTCTCTTTGTCGGTTGATGACGATAGAGAAAGAGTACTAAATAACCGGGAATTGTTTTTTAACTCGATCGGGCTGTCAGCGATAGAGCCGCATTCCAGAGACAGGTTCACGGTGATACAATAACCTGTATCGACTCCCCGGGGAATATTGGTGAAAGCGATGCTATGATATCAGATAAAATAAATATAGCATTAAGTATAAGTACCGCTGACTGTACCGCAGTTTTTCTGTATGATATAAAAAGAAAGATTATTGCTGCTGTCCACTCGGGCTGGCGGGGTACACAGCAGAGGATAACAGAAAAAACCGTGAAGAAACTTAAATCTGAGTTCGGATGTAATCCTGTGGATCTCTTTGCTTACCTTGCCCCTTCTATCAGCCGGGTAAATTATGAGGTCGGCAGGGAAGTGGCCGAATTGTTTGATGCGGAATACATGGATAAAACAGGAGATAAATTTCTTCTTGATGTCGCCGGTGCTAACTATGATATGCTGATCAGGGAAGGGATACCTCCTTACCAGGTCCAGAGATCAGGACTCTGCAGTTTTGAATATAATGATCTGCTGCATTCCTTCCGGCGCGATGGAAAGCTGTCGGGCAGAGCCCTGGGTGTAATTGCAATGAAAGATCGCGAGGAGTGAGAGAATCAGAACAATTCTCGTTTTATCTTTGATATGGCAAATTTAAATATCAATAAATCCAGCATAACCTTATGGAGAATTTATGTTAAATATTATACGGATTAAAAGAGCGACATTTTATGGCTATCACGGTGTGCTGTCGGAAGAACAGACTGTCGGCGGTAAATTCGAAGCCGATGTTGATTTGTACACAGATTTTTCGAAAGCAGCAATTGATGATAACCTTACTGAGACAATTGATTATCATAAGGTTTATAAGTTTATATATAAGCTGGCTCTTGAAGATAAATATTACCTGATAGAATCGCTTGCAACGAAAATAGCAAATGAACTCCTGCTGAACTTTAACGGCGTGCAGAAAGTTTGTGTACGTGTGAGAAAAAATAGCCCCCCTCTCGGCGGTGTTGTTGATTGTGTGGAGGTCGAGGTAATAAAGGAAAGAAAAGAACTTTAATATTTCATCATTTAACTCCGGTTGAAAAATTTCTATTACTGCATACATAGCGCTCGGATCCAATAAAGGAAACCGTGAGCAGAAACTCAGAAAAGCAGCTGCTGAATTAGACTCTTATCCTGATTGCAGGATCATTTTAAAATCTTCTGTCTATGAAACGAAGCCATTTGGTAATGTTAAGCAGGATAATTTTTTGAATGCCGTTGTTTCAATAGAAACAAGTCTCTGGCTTAAGGAACTCTTTCATTTTCTGAAGGAAATTGAAAAAAAGCTCGGAAGAACCGTATCAGAAAAATGGGGACCAAGGGAAATTGATCTGGATTTGTTATTTTTCGATAAATTGATTTATTCAGATTTTGAGCTGAACGTGCCGCATCCGGGAATTATGGAAAGAGACTTTGTTATTGTTCCCTTTAGTGAAATTGCACCCGATTTTATCTTTCCCGGGAGAGAGATTAAAATTTCAGATGTTGATCTTAAAACAATTGAAAAGAATATTATCACTAAAACTGATTACAAATTATAACGGTTAATAAATTGATTGAAAATCCTGATGTAAAATACATTGCAATCGAGGGAGTGATCGGAGCCGGGAAGACTTCTCTTGCAAAAAAAATCAGCGACAGGCTTAAGGCTGAGCTTATCCTCGAACAATTTGAAGTTAACCCTTTTCTTGAAAATTTTTATTCTGACCGGAAAAGATATGCCTTCCAGACCCAGATGTTTTTTTTAATAAACAGGTTTAAACAGCAGGAGGAACTGAACCAGGAAAACCTGTTCACAGAATACATAGTGAGCGATTATGTATTTGATAAAGACAGAATTTTTGCGTACTTAAATCTAAACGGCGAAGAGCTGAAATTGTATGAAAGCATTTTTCCCCTGCTCTCGCGCAGCTTAAGAAAACCTGATCTTGTTGTGTTTCTGCAGTCGAGTGTGGACAGGCTTATGTATAACATTAAAAAAAGAAGCAGGAAAATAGAACGAAACTTAACCCGAAGCTATATTGAGGAATTGAGCGATTCTTACACTCACTTTTTCTTCAGGTACACCGGTACGCCGCTTCTTATTGTCAATTCCACGGAAATCGACTTTGTGAATAATGAGCAGGATTTCAACGAATTATTTAAGCAGATATTCAGAAAAGACAGAGGCGTGAAAGAATATTTCAAGCCCGAATCGAAGAGGATAGCATGAGTTTAATCAGATTAATATTATTTTTTGTACTATTTTATGCTGTATACCATATTCTAAAGCTGTTTATTGTTAACTTCAGAATTGGTGCTAAGAAAAAGGGCGATTTTCAAAATAAGAGTAAACCCGAAAGTAAATATGAAAATGTTGAGGAAGCTGAGTTTAAAGAAATAAAAAAGAAGGATGAGAACTCTGAAAAATAATTAAATGGCAAAACAAAATTTAATTTCATCCGCTCTTTATAAAATCTTTCAGAATTTCTTTGCTGTCCCGGAAAATAAAAGCCGCGATCTGGGCAGTCCCAAAAAGTTTCTTATAGTACGCCAGCATAATCAGCTCGGCGACCTTCTTGCCGGAGTCTCAGTGTTCAGGGCTATCAAGGAAAAATATCCGCAAAGCCATATTACCCTCATAGTAAGTCCTTTCAATTATCCGGGGATGATAAAGAACAAATTCCTCGACAGGATTTTTATTTTCGACAAAAAGAAAATCTATAGCCCTAACTACTTTCTTAAATTTATAAAACTACTTAAAGAAGATTACGATGTTACCCTTGTCCCGGTTACCGTCTCTGTTTCATTTACCAGTAACCTCATCGCCAGGCTGTCTAATGCTGAAACCAGGATAGGCCCGCTTAGTCTCGATGGTAAATCCAATGAAAGCTCCTTTTTCTTTGATAGAAGAGTGGAAATCGACTGGAGAAAACATCCCGATTCTAATGTTTCAGAACGAAGCCTCGATATTATCAGACCTTTCGGGATTACTACCTCCAATTATAAATCAGAGATTACTTTTGATGATAATGACGTTAAAGCAGCACAGGAATTTATAAACTCATTTAAGAATAAGAAAAATGATCTGCTTATCGGTCTTCATGTAGGAGCAGGTAAACCTCAGAACCGGTGGTCGCTTTATAAGTATGCCGCATTAATTAAGCGGCTGAGTGAAAACTATAAGACTGATTTTTACTTAACCGGAAGCACAGGCGACCGGGAAGAAATTAGTTTCGTCAAAGATAATGTCCCTTTTGAACTGCCCGTCTTCATAAACAGGAAAATACCCGAGGTTGCTGCCCTTATATCATTGTCGGATCTGTTTATCTCTAATGATACAGGAATTATGCATGTCGCAGGCACTACTTCAACTCCCCAGATATCGATATTTGGTCCTACTAATCCGCTTAACTGGGCGCCGATAGGAAAAAATAAATTGTATATAAGGAAATCGGACCTGATAGACGATATCGCTGTTGAAGACGTGTTTAAGATTTGCGTTTACCTTTTCCCCGTCGCTGATAAAGGCAAATAGAGATGGAAGACTGCTGCTTTGCTGCCGTGGATATGGGGACGAATTCCTTTCATATGATCATTGCTTCCCTCAAAAAAGATGGATCAATTAAAATAATCGATCGTGAAAAACAGGTTATAAGACTCGGTTCGCATAAGGGAGCCGATCTTTCATTTATCTCTGATCAGGAAACTGAACTTGCTATAAATGTCCTTTCAAAATTTAAACGGCTTGCTGATTCTTATGGAGCAAAATTCAGAGCTGTAGCTACAAGCGCCGTGCGTGAAGCGCAAAATAAAAATGAATTTATCGGTAATGTTAAACAGGGTGCCGGAATTACAGTTGAAGTAATCGACGGAAAGGATGAAGCCGCTTTAATCTACCTTGGAGCTGATAAGGCGCTGACCCTTGCAGATAAAAATGTACTTTGTATCGATATTGGCGGGGGAAGTACCGAATTAATAAACGTAGATAGAAATGAAGTCATATTTGCTGAAAGTATAAAAATCGGTGCAGTGAGGTTATCAAAACATTTCTTCCCTGATTATAAAATTGATTCAGATAGAATTAATCATTGCAGCAGCTTTATTGAGGATCTTCTCGGAAAATCAATAGGAAAATATTCGAAGTTTAATTTTGACCTTGTTGTAGGAACATCAGGAACTATCGAAGCGCTTGCTTCAATGATCCTTAAAAAGAAAAACTTGAAACTCCCTAAAACGCTCAACTCCTTCTCATTTACCTGGTCGGAACTGCAGGAGATTTCAGCTGTAATACTCTCTGCTAAAACAACGGAAAAAAGACTTAAGATCCCCGGCATGGAGGAAAAAAGAGCCGATATTATTCCTGCAGGATTATTAATTCTTAACCGAATCTTCGAACTTTTCAATATTAAAGAAATAAAGATTTCCGGTTATGCTCTTAGAGAAGGAATAATCCTCGACATGATGAAAAAATATCAGCCATCCTGATTATTTTTTCACACCTTCACATAAAAAAACTACTTGTGTATTTCTTTACGAATATCTAACTTTCCAATGTGTTGAGCTTCTTTGACGTCAGACAATTTAAGGTTCGTTTGCAGGTATAGTGTAGTAACCAAACGAAGGAAACGTACTATGCAAATTCTCGACTTGTCAGATTTGTCGGATGGAAGCCCATTCTGCATTAGAAGAATTTTCGTGGATGAAAAGAAATACTTCGCTGAAATACAGCCTCTTCAAAGCAGATATAAAATTCAGATTAGTAAGGGTGATTATAAAACTATTCTTGATGCTTACCAGTCAAGAAGAATCGTTAAAATCTATCCTTTTGAAGGAAAGATAAATAGCGATAATGAGTTCACAGAAGGAGGTTATAAGCTAGAAATCATATAGTCCAAACCGTATATTCGCATCTCATTAAATTAAGGGGATATTTCAAAGATGATTTTTTATTGCCAAACTTAACTTGTTGAAGCTTGCAGTTGTGAAATTATGCTGCAGTTTCATTATTCAGTCATATAACTCCCTGAACCGCCCTATCATCATGATCTCAAATTAAATTCTTTAATTACGGAATTCTTATTTCCTTCTCGCCCGGCTCTTATTCCGTTCTAAATCGTTCAAACGTCGATTCAAATACGTTTCACATACGTCTCACATACGCTCCAGATACGCTCCAGATACGCTTCAGATACGCTCCACATACGCTTCAATCCGTCTTCATCCATACCAAATAAGCGTAAATCCCCGCTTCCTTGTTCCGGATGATATTTATCTATAATGCTTCGATATTAAATTTCCGTTACTACTGACTCCAATCTCAGCCAAATCTTTAATATTTAATAGCTTTTAATATATTAGCGCCCTTTATATATTTGTACTCTATAACAGGAAACGAATGATAAACATCCGAAATTTTTGCATAGTTGCACATATAGACCACGGTAAGTCTACAATAGCTGATTGTATCCTTGAAAAAACAGGTGCCGTATCCGAGCGTGAGGCAAAAGCCCAGGTACTCGACGACCTTGAACTTGAACGGGAAAGGGGGATTACTATAAAATCCCACGCAATCCAGATGCATTTTAAGTCACAGGATAACAACGATTACATCTTTAACCTGATAGATACCCCGGGACATGTGGATTTCTCCTACGAGGTTTCCAGGTCGCTTGCAGCCTGCGAAGGCGCCGTGCTGGTAGTCGATGCTGCCCAGGGAGTAGAGGCACAGACAATTAGCAATCTCTATCTTGCTGTTGAAGCGGGACTTGAAATAATACCGGTAATCAACAAAATTGACCTGCCGAGCGCAGAGATCGACAAAGTGAAAAACCAGATTATTGATTTGATCGGATGCGAGAATGATGAAATTCTGCTCGTGAGTGCAAAGACCAAAACCGGGATAAATGAACTTCTTGAAAGAATAGTTACAAAGATCCCCCCTCCTAAAGGCGATCCTGACGCACCTCTGCAGGCCCTTATTTTTGATTCCATATTTGATGCATACCGTGGAGCTATTGCCTATATAAGAATTTTCAACGGCCGGGTAAGGACAAATGATAAAATAAAATTCCTGGCTACAAATAACGAGTTTGAGGCTGAAGAAATCGGCGTGCTTGGTTTGAGGAAGGTTAAATCGAATGAATTAGAGGCCGGTAACGTAGGCTATCTGATAGCAGGCATTAAAGATGTGCATGATACCAAAGTAGGTGATACTATTACGCATCCCGGAAAAGGAACGGCAAAAGCTCTCCCCGGATACAAGGATGTTAAACCTATGGTCTACAGCGGACTATATCCTACTCTTTCGGATGACTTTGAAGACCTTAGGGATGCCCTTGAAAAATTCAAGCTGAATGATTCCGCTCTCATTTATCAGCCTGAAACCTCTGCCGCGCTTGGATTCGGTTTCCGTTGCGGTTTCCTTGGCCTTCTCCATATGGAGATCGTACAGGAAAGATTATTAAGAGAGTATAATCAATCTATAATTACTACACTTCCGAATGTGGAGTATATTGTATATAATAAGAAAAATGAAGAAATTATAGTAGATAATCCTGCGGAAATGCCCGCAATCGGTGAAATTGAAAGAATTGAAGAGCCTTATATTAACGCACAGATAGTCTGTCCAAGTGAATATGTAGGCAATATAATGAAGCTCGCGATGGATAAAAGAGGTGTTTATAAGAATACCACTTACATCGATCCGACGAGAGCCGATCTCCAGTTTGAATTTCCTCTTTCGGAGATTATATTTGATTTTTATGATAAGCTGAAATCTACTACACGCGGATATGCTTCATTTGATTATGAATATATAGGTTACCGGGAATCTGACCTTGTAAAACTTGATATCCTTCTGAACGGTGAACCTGTGGATGCTTTATCTATGATTGTTCACAAGGATAAGTCGTATGACTGGGGCAGAAAAGTCTGCAGCAAATTAAAAGACCTTATTCCCCGTCAGATGTTCGAGATTTCTATACAGGCTGCTATTGGAACAAAGGTAATATCAAAATCGGTAGTAAAAGCTCTGCGTAAAAATGTCCTGGCTAAATGCTACGGCGGAGATATAACCCGTAAAAGAAAATTACTTGAAAAACAGAAAGAGGGCAAAAAAAGAATGAAACAGGTCGGCAATGTAGAAATTCCTCAGGAAGCATTCCTTGCAGTCTTGCAGATAGACGAGTAGCAGGAAGCAGTATTACTTGTATAACCCGACACAAAATACTGTATTTACCGAAGCTCCTCCTCCTTCTGCTATCCCCCGAAAGAAAAGAAGCAGATTCGGTAATTTTCTCAGGATTATTTTATTAATCCTCGTCCTTGCATTAATCATTAAAGCATTTTTTTTCGACGCCTTCAGAATCCCTACAGGCTCAATGGAGAACACTCTGCTTGTAGGTGATAATATAATTGTAAATAAACTGGCTTATAATTTCCATACTCCGCGGTACGTCCCGTTTACATCAATTTCTATCCCCTCGGCTGATATATTTTCAATCTCAAGTCCTGACAGGGGAGATGTTATTGTCTTTAAATTCCCATATGGTTCAGAATTTTCCGGTAAAAATAGTATAAACCTTGTTAAACGTATTGTCGGACTGCCCTGGGGATACGGTGCAGATAATAAAGCAGGAGGTTTTTGTAAATGGTAAACCGATACCGTTTCCATTTGCAGTAAAAATAAACCGGAATGACAGGATGCAAGCCGGTGTTCCTGAAAAAGGTATGTTTCCACCCGACAGCAGCTGGAATAAAGATAATTATGGTCCGGTTGTGGTACCTAAGAAAGGTGATTTAATCGATCTGAATCCTCAGAACGCCAGTCTCTGGAAAACTATAATTGATCGTGAACTGGGCAAAAACACATTGAGTGCTGAAGGTACTGTAATTACTATTGAAGGAAAACCTGTCCATGGTTATACTCTTACTAAAGATTATTATTTTGTTCTGGGAGATAACCGTGAGAACAGTATGGATAGCAGGTATTGGGGCTTTGTGCCGGAAGATATGATTATTGGCAGTGCACTTATGGTTTACTGGTCCTGGGATCCCTATGTGCCGAACAGAAAGTTTTATAATATCTCGGAACCAATCAGGTTTGAGAGGCTGTTTAAGATTATCAAATGAAAAAGTTCATTTTCCTTCTGCTCCTTATTCCTTTCACACATCTCCATTCACAGGATAAATATTTTATCTACTTCCGTGATAAAGGATCGGATGCATCGCTCCGTAAATCCTCATTAACCTACCAGGAAGCATTGAATAAATTGTCTCCTCATGCTATTGAGAGACGGAAGAAAGTTATGAATGCCGACTCCATCATAACTTTTGAAGATCTTCCTGTTAATGTTAATTACATTCAGAAATTATCTTCCCTTGGAATAAAAATAGTAAATAAACTAAGTTGGTTTAACTCCGTCTCGGCTTACCTTACAGATGCTCAGAAAAAACAGGCCGGATTGCTTCCGTTCGTTAAAGAGATTGTCCCCGTTAAAGTTCTATCGTTTCACGATAATGTTATAAAAAATGCCGGTCCGTCTAAAGTTGCAGATCCGGATGAAACGGATTACAGCAATCCGTATGATGACCAGCTTGCATTATCGGACATCCCTGTCGTTCACTCTAAAGGTATAAACGGCAGCGGAGTCATCATAGGTATGCTTGATTCGGGTTTCAACTGGAAATTTCACGAAGCACTGAAAAATATCCGTGTTCTCAACGAATATGATTTTGTGTTTCACGATAGTGTTACTGCAAATCAGAGCCAGGATGTACCGGGACAGGATTCGCACGGCACATTTGTCTTTTCAGTTATCGGCGGTCATAAAGATAGTACTTTTATCGGTGTGGCTTACGGATCATCCTTTCTTCTTGCAAAGACGGAAAATATAGCATCTGAAACACATACTGAAGAAGATAATTATGCTGCTGCACTTATCTGGATGGAAGGACAGGGTGTCGATGTCACAAGCTCATCCCTCGGGTATAACACCTTTGATTCAGGGAATTCATATACATATGCCGACATGGACGGCAAGACTACTATTGTGACCCAGGCAGCTGAAAAGGCATTTCGCCGCGGAGTGGTGACGATTACGGCTGCAGGCAATGAAGGTAGTACACAATGGTATTATATACTCGCTCCTGCTGACGGTTTTAAAACTATGGCGGTCGGGGCAGTTAATTTTGATAACCTGGTGGCTCCCTTCAGCAGCAGGGGTCCGACATATGACGGGAGAATTAAACCCGATGTAGTGGCCCTGGGAGTAAATGTGTATGGTGCTTCAACTAACAGTCCGGACCGTTATACCTATGGCAACGGCACATCATCGGCAACTCCTATCGCGGGCGGCATCGCCTCCTTGCTTCTTTCCGCTTATCCTCACCTTACCAATGAACAGGTAAGAAGCATATTTCATGAATCATCGGATAACTCCGCAAATCCTGATAATAACCGCGGGTATGGTTTAATTTCAGCTGCAAAAGCTATTTCCTTTCCGAACCTTGAGTTCGTAAACAATAATTATATGCTTCATAAGGCATTCATTGATACGTTTTCGGTGAGTAATGTAATTCTTCATTACTCAACCGATAATACAAACTTTGAAGAATTAAATATGAACGCTGGGAATGATTATTCATACCAGCATCAGCTGCCGGCATTTACATTCGGACAGGTAGTCGAATTTTATTTTACTTATATGGATGACACTGGTAATGCTCATCGTGACCCTGTTGATAAAATTTACAAATTTCAGTATGGAGACCTGTTTGTATCTCTTAACCTTGCGTTGACACAGTTTCCTGCTGATTATATCCTTATAAATAATTATCCAAATCCTTTTAACTCCCTTACCACTATTGATTTTGTTGCAGAGGGAAGCTTTCCGGCTGAATTAATAATTTATGATGCTATAGGCAGAAAAGTTAAAACTCTGTTCAAAGGGCCATCACATTTGGGGATTAATCATAACTCATGGGATGGAATGACAGACCAGGGATTTGAGGCTGCCAGCGGGATTTATATCTATACTCTTAATCTGAACGGTAATTTTTATACACGCAAAATGGTGTATCTGAAGTAAATTTGTCAGCCGTATCGAAAACTTCCGGGGCTCAATTCATTTTAGCTTAGATGCAGAATAAAAACTTTTTATAATATTATGTTTAAATTTATTATTATCATAATATGAGGATATACATGAGCTCAATTCTTAATCAGCGGCAGGAAAAATACCTGGATCATTTCAAGCAGATCGAAGATCCATTGATCCTTGAAATGGAAGAATACGCTAAAGAACACAATGTTCCTATACTTTCGTGGCAGTCGGCTGATCTGCTGGAGATACTTATAAAAATGATGAAACCCAAACGGGTGCTCGAGATAGGTATGGCAATCGCATATTCATCGATCCGTATAGCAAAAAACCTTAAGAAAAAGTCCGTACTGCATACAATCGAAAAAAGTAAAGATAACATTGTGCTGGCAAATGAGAATATAAATAAAGCAGGACTTGGGGATAAAATTGAAATATTCGAAGGAGATGCTTTAAATATTATGCCCAGACTCGATAAAAAATATGATTTCATATTTCTCGATGCCGACAAGGAGGATTATCTGCAGCTGTTCAATTATTCTATAATTCTGCTTAAGAAAAACGGTGTGATATTTATAGATAATCTTTTATGGCATGGGTACGCTGCCGTCAGGAAGGTCCCGGTTAATTACCGTGAATCGGCGGCTCACATTAAAGAATTTAATGAAATCTTCATTTCACACAAAAACCTTAAGACAACAATTATTCCTGTTGGAGATGGAATTGGAATAGGTATTAAAGAATGACGGACAGCAGCCTCAGATTAATTGATGAGATAGAGGATTATTCCGGCAGCCAGCTGAAGAGGAGGGATGATCTATCCGTCCTCATTCAATTGGGTTATGCTAATAATCAGAAAGGTGTTATTGAGGAGCTCAGCTTTACATCCAAATACGTGCTGGGACTATTCCGCGTTCTGCAGAAAGCCTCAGGTATTACTGATGTACAGAATACCGGTCAGATTAAAATCGACCTTACTAAAAGCCTTGAACAGATAAAAGAAAAACTGGAGCAGCTATTAGTAAATGCCGATGAATCAACTCAGAAATATTTCAGAGATACTTACCTGGATCTCTCACAGAACAGCCTGTTTAATCTCACTGAACTTATGAATGATCTCGAGTGGACAAAGAAATATCTGAACCGTCTAAAAAGGAATAATCCTAATTAATTACCGGGCTATCCATTTCTGTAGTGCCACCAGTAAGTTCTCCATAGCATTTATCAACGGTTTATGCTGAGTTTTATCGATGTCCTCTAATATCTCTTTATGTATTTTTACATAAGCGTCATTGAGTTTCTGCACTATAACCTTTCCCCGTTTTGATAACTGAACCTTCATATTTCTCCTGTCGGAAGGTTCAATCTGCCTTATAATGTACCCTTTTACTACCAGGCCGTCTATAATCCTGGTTAACCTGCTGGGACTAAGGTTCATCCTTTCGGCTACCTGCTTATTATTTAATACATCATCTTTATTAAATAAACGTAGGCACCTGAATTCGGACTGTGTTAAACCGTAACTCTCTGCTAATCTTGCTTCCTTCTCCTGGCAGTTTGCCAGCAGCTTGAATGTCAGGTCTGCAAGTTTGGACGCATTTTCACTCTTACCCTTTTTTACTGTCATCATTGTTCCTATAAATTATTTGATTATGTCAAATATCGGGTTTATTGAGTATTAAATCAATATAATTTTAAATCTTATGATAGATTATTTCAGCCTGCACTTCAGTCAGGATATTTCCTTTGCTTGAATCATTCAATTCCTCGGCTAATTCAGCTGTATTTTCTGCCGGGATCAGAGATTCAAAAGTGACCGATTGGCCATAATCAATATTTTTTATTATTCCCGAAAAGTTTGAAAGCAGTCTGTGAACGAGACTTATAAAGCTGAAATCACAAATGATCTTTACCCGGTTGTATGGTTTTTCCTCCTCGCAGGAACATTCCTTAAGAAGCAGTTCTGCACTTGTATAATACGCTTTACCTAAAGGGCCTACACCTAATTTGGTCCCTCCAAAATACCGGGAGATAATTACCAGCACATCCTTTAATCCGAAATGATCAATGGCATTGAGTATCCTTATCCCTGCAGTGCCGTTTGGCTCTCCTGCATCGGAATAACGGCATGTATCATCCTTGAATCTGAATGCATAACAATGATGTGAGGCATCGTAATGTTTTTTTCTCGTTTTCTCCAGGTAATCCTGTACTTCTGTTTCAGACTCCGCATGATACGCCCGGGCAATAAATTCAGAACCCTTTTCTTTGTAAGTGTTTTCAGATGACCGGCTTATTGTTTTAATTGTTCCCGGAGTGATCATTGTAATAGTAAATTTAACAGTTTCATACAAAGATAAGACAAATTCGTTAAAATCTCTGCGGTTTCTTAGGCATAAAGGTGAGTAATGCACTCCTAATTAAATTGATTTTATACACCCTAATCAATAATATATAAAGCTTATTAATTAAGGATTTTTGAATTTGGAAAAAGAGACAATAATTGTAAGAGGAGCGAGGGAGCATAATCTTAAAGATATTGATGTCGATATTCCCCGTGATTCGTTTACCGTTATTACAGGACTATCAGGTTCCGGCAAATCATCCCTTGCTTTTGATACAATTTATGCCGAAGGACAGAGAAGGTATATTGAATCGTTATCCGCCTATGCCCGGCAGTTCCTCGATATGCTTGAAAAACCGGAAGTGGATTTAATCGAGGGACTAAGTCCTGCAATATCGATTGAACAAAAATCTACTTCGGGAAATCCAAGATCTACAGTAGGCACTGTGACTGAAATCTACGATTACCTGCGTCTCCTATATGCACGGCTCGGGACTCCGTATTGTTATAACTGCGGAAAACCGGTAACCCGCCAGTCTTCTGCCCAGATTATTGATTCTATAATCACAACGCTTTCAGGGAAGAGAATTTCCATACTTGCTCCTGTGGTAAGAGGCAGGAAAGGTCATTATCGTGAACTTTTTGAGGAGATATTATCAGACGGATTTCTTAAGGTAAGGGTTGATAATGATTTCATTGAAATATCCAAAGGAATGCAGGTTGACAGGTATAAAATCCATAACATCGAAATTGTTGTTGATAAGCTAACTGCTTCTGAAAATGCAAGAACAAGAATAAGCGAATCGGTAGATGTTGCTCTGAATTATGGTAACGGCATACTCGTGGTTCATGATGGAGAAAAGGACTTTATTTTCAGCAGGCACCTGGCTTGTCTGGATTGCGGAATAAGCTATAGGGAACTGGCGCCTAATTCATTTTCATTTAACTCGCCGTATGGTTCATGCTCCGATTGTGAAGGGCTTGGTGAAAAGAAGGAACTGGATATTAACCTGATAATTCCTGATTGGAATAAATCTATAAATGAAGAGGGAATAGCTGCGCTCGGCAAACCGCGGTCAATCTGGTTCTTTAACCAGCTTACCGCTGTAGCAGAGAAATTTAATTTTGACTTCGATACAAAGCTTAAAGATCTATCTGAGGAACAGAAAGAAATATTACTTAATGGCAGCCATGAGAAAATTGCTTTTTCTTATTCATATGGCGGGGGAAAACCGGTTACATACCATCATAAGTTTTCCGGACTGATAAATTACCTGAAGAATTATTATAACACCACCAGTTCAAATAACATACGCGAATGGGTCGAATCCTATATGAATACTATCAAATGCCCCACTTGCGGCGGCGGCAGGTTAAAGCAGGAATCATTAGCTGTTAAATTCAAAGAGATGAATATAAGTGAGGTGACTTCACTCTCAATCAACAGGGCGGAAGAGTTCTTTAAAAAAGTTAAGCTTAAAGGAAGGGATGCTATTATAGCAAAACCTATCCTGAAGGAAATTACTGCCAGGTTGAACTTTCTTTTAAACGTCGGACTCGATTATTTAACTCTTGACCGCTCTGCCAGAACATTATCGGGAGGAGAGTCGCAGAGGATAAGGCTTGCAACACAGATCGGCTCTCAGCTCGCCGGTGTTCTTTATGTCCTTGATGAACCAAGCATCGGCCTCCATCAGAGCGATAATATAAAGCTTATAAAATCTTTGAAAAACTTAAGGGACCTTGGCAATACCGTAATTGTAGTAGAACACGACAGAGAGACGATAGAAAGCTCGGACTATATGATAGATCTTGGTCCCGGGGCCGGAGAGCATGGGGGTAAGTTGTGCCTGGCTGGAAATACCAGGGAACTTATGAATTCCAAAAATGGAATAGATTCACTTACTCTTTCTTATTTGAAAAATAAAAAGGAAATATCAGTACCCCTTAAAAGAAGAGAAGGAAACGGGAAATTTCTGGAACTAAAGGGCGCATCAGGGTTTAATTTGAAAAACGTGAACCTTAAAGTACCATTAGGTACATTTACCCTCGTCACGGGAGTCAGCGGTTCCGGAAAATCTTCCCTTGTCAATGAAACGCTTGTAAAAATCCTTATGAACAGAATTTATAAGTCAAAATCAGTTCCTCTTCCTTATAAATCTGTTGAAGGTCTCGAAAATATCGACAAAATTATAGAGATCGATCAATCCCCGATAGGAAGAACCCCAAGATCAAATCCTGCCACTTATACCGGGTTATTCACTTTCATTAGGGATCTTTACTCACAGCTGCCTGAATCTAAAATGCGCGGTTATGCTACCGGCAGATTCAGCTTTAATGTACCCGGCGGAAGGTGCGAAGAGTGCAGCGGTGACGGTCTGAAAAAGATTGAAATGAATTTCCTTCCCGACGTTTATGTGGAATGCGATGTCTGCCATGGTAAGCGTTATAACCGGGAAACTCTTGAAATACTCTATAAAACCAAATCCATCGCAGATGTGCTTGAGATGACCGTTGATGAAGCTCTTGAATTTTTCATTGACCTTCCCAGGATAAAAAGAAAACTTAAAGCTATTCATGATGTCGGGCTGGGGTATATTACCCTGGGACAACAGGCTACTACCTTATCAGGAGGGGAGGCGCAGCGTGTTAAGCTTGCAACTGAATTAAGCAAGGTATCAACCGGTAAGACTTTATATATACTTGACGAACCGACAACAGGACTCCATTTTGAAGATGTTAATATCCTGCTTAAGGTTTTAAATAAACTTGTGGAGAAGGGGAATACTGTCATTGTTGTAGAGCATAACCTGGATGTGATAAAAACTGCTGATTGGGTAATAGATTTGGGTCCCGGCGGGGGTGAATTCGGCGGCAGAATTATCGCAGAGGGTACTCCGGAACAGATTATATCCAACAAAAAAAGCATTACCGGGGTATATCTTAAAAAGGAAATTCATATTTAATAATAATTGCCCATCAACAAAATTATCGTTTTGAATAGTATCTTTTTTTCTTAATTTTGTTTCCTGATGAGAAAAATGATAAGCTCTGTACTGAGCATACTGATAATACTTAACACTTTCGGGTTTAACCTCGTAGTAATTTATATGCTGCAGCATTCCAGAGCAGAGAACCTGGAGATTATCGAAACGCACCCGGAAACGATCGCCCGGGATAATGTTGTCGAATTCAGCCTTAAAAACGACAACCTGAAGGTAATTAACAGCCATGAAGTAAGCTGTGATAACGAAATGTATGATATCATCTTCAAAAAAGATATCGGCGATGATATAATTCTCTACTGCGTCAGTGATAAAAAAGATACCCGTCTGCATGCTGCTTTCAAATCATTAAATGATCTAGGCGATAACCCCTTATCTGCTCCCGATGATTTTGTTGCCTCGATCCTCAAAAACCTGCTTAAAAATTATCTTGCCCCATTTGAGAACGACAGTATAGTAAATACCGGTTCGACGGAGTTATACCTTTATACAAATCTATCACCGCAATTGATAATACAGGAAAAAATCTACCCTCCCCCTCAACTTCAGATCATTAACTGCTAGTTCTTAATTATCTTCTGAGAATCTGCCCTTTTTTGCTGCGGTGAGATTCTTATGATTATTATATAACATTTAAACTCAGGTAATGATCTATGAAATTTTATTACATTAAAACAATAATGTTCATCCTGGCGTTAACAGTTATCGTTAATGCTCAAAATAGTCTCGCAGGTAAAGTAACCGGAGGTAAGACCGGAGAGGGTCTTCCGGCAGTTGATATTTTCATCAGTGCGCTTCAGCGCGGAGTGGTATCAGGAATGGATGGCAATTACTCTTTTACTAACCTGCCGGAAGGAAACTTTACTCTTCAGTTCAGTTATGTCGGTTATAAAACCGAGGTAAAAAGTATAAATATTAAAAGCGGAAAGAATGAATTAAATGCAGTCCTGGAACCAACCAGGCTGGAAATTGGGGAAGTTGTGGTACTTGGAAATTCAGTTTTGAATAAAGAAAAAGTTCCTTACAAAGTTGAAGTGGCTTCAGCCAAAGATCTGAGGTACAATGGAATGGTTACGCTGACCCAGACACTTGCTGAGCTGCCGGGAATAAGCACTTTGTCAAACGGACTTGCAATCTCCAAACCCGTCATTCGGGGTCTTTATGGATACAGAATAGCAACTGTCCTTAACGGGGTAAGATTTGATAACCAGCAGTGGCAGGAAGAACATGGCTTTGGACTTGAGGAGGTTGGGGTTGACAGAGTGGAAGTAATTGAAGGCCCTGCAGCTTTGTTGTATGGAGCCGAAGCTCTGGGAGGTGTTATAAATCTTTTGCCCGAGAAAGGCGCACCGGTTGGCAGAATACTTGGGAACTATAATCTTAAACTTTTTACTAATACTCTCGGTGCCTACTCTGAACTTGGATTCAAAGGAGCAGATAAAAAAATTAACTGGCAGCTGCATGTCGGCGGTCAGTCCCATGCTGATTATCTTGATGGCAGGGAAAACAAGGTTCCTAATACCAGGTTTCTTACGCTAAATGCTAAAGGAATGTTCGGCTATTTTTACGACTGGGGTTTCTCTAATCTCGATTATACATTTGCCCACAATGTTTATGGGGTAGTTGAAGAAGCCGATCTCAACAATCCTAAAGATCTGGCAGAGGATCATTTTGAGCGTGAATTTGAAGGACCTCACCACACAATAGATTACCACATTATTTCCTTGAGAAATACATTCTTTGCAGGTGCATCTAAATTCAAGCTTGATCTGGGTTTTCAGAATAATCACAGGAAGGAACAGGAAGGAGCGCAGGATGCTGCCGCCGTTGGAGATGCCGGTGAACTTGATATTATATTGAATACATTTACTTCGAACTTTGAGTGGATCCATCAGCTTACACAGAGCCTGGAATTGACCGTCGGAGCTCAGGGCAATATTCAGAATAATGAAAATGACGGAGGACGTATACTGATTCCTAATGCCGATATGAATGAATATTCTGCGTTTACTTATCTGAAAGAAAACTTTGAAAAATTGAATGTCGAAACAGGACTTCGGTATGACTTCAAAACTGTGAAAACTGCAATGATGCCTGCTGCAGAATTCTCCGCAGAAATGCTTCCGATTGATAATGAGTACTCTGTCCTGAACGGAGCAATAGGTGCTTCTTATAACTTTACCGGGAATTTCATCGGGAAATTGAATTTTGCAACGGGCTACAGGGCTCCTAACCTTGCAGAATTAGCATCTAACGGAATCCATGAGGGTACCACGAGATATGAAATAGGAAATAGCGAATTAAAGAGTGAGCATAATTACCAGGTTGACGCAGGAATAATTTTTCAATTTGAGAATTTCAGCGCTGATCTTAATTATTTCTATAACAGGGTAAACAATTTTATTTTTCTGAATCCAACCGATGAATACCATAGCGAGAACCGGATTTACCGATTTATGCAGGATAATTCTCTGTTGCAGGGCGGGGAGGCAAGCCTGGATTATAATCCGGCTGATCCCATTGATCTATCTGTATCTTATTCGACAGTAATAGGAAAAAGAGAGGATGGTACTTACCTTCCTTTTATGCCTGCCGATAAAATAACCGGGAAGGTTAAATTTAACATCCCGGATTGGTCAGCGTTCTATAATTTTTCTCTTTTCGTTTCCGGCGATCATTATCTCAAACAAACGAGAACCGCGGCTGAGGAGGATTCAACAGGTGCTTATACTCTTATAAATGCCGGTATCCAGTCGTCATTCACAATCTGGAATAACCCGGTCAATTTTTCAATTGTCGCCACAAACCTGTTTGATGAATATTATATAAGCCACTTGAGTATTCTGAAACCCCTCGGTGTGCATAATATCGGCAGGAATATCACCTTATCTATAGATGTTCCATTTAGTCTTCAGTAAGAATCGGATCTGATATATTCGAAGGCTGTCTTGTTTAAGACGGCCTTTTAATTTCTACGCAGAATAATTTAGATTTTATCCGAAAGATCTATCAGATCGGTCCGGGGATGTCAATCTACATGTGTAGGATCCCAGGCTATACGCAGTTCTTCATTCATGGAGTTTAATTTCTCCATATCATCTTCAGCGATTTCAAAATCAAATAAATCCGCATTTTCTTTGATCCGTTCTCTGTGCACAGACTTGGGAATAACTACAAGGTTATGCTGGAGCGACCACTTAATCATTATTTGTGCTGGAGATTTGGAGTATTTTATTGCAATATCATTTATATCAGGATTATCCAGTTTTTCGGCCCGTGCCAGCGGGGAATATGCCTCAAGCTGTACATCCTTGATCTTACAATATTCGAGCAGATCCTCCTGGTAGAGGAAGGGATGAAATTCTACCTGGTTAATAACCGGTTTAATAGCTGCATAACCATCCATTTCTTTCAGATGTTTAATTGTATAATTACTTACCCCAATTGATCGGGCCCTTCCATCGCTGTAAATTTTTTCCAGGGCTCTCCATGATTCTCTGCGTTTCCCTTCTACGGGCCAGTGTATCAGGTATAAATCAACATAGTCAAACCCAAGATCATCCATACTCGCATCAAATGCTTTTAAGGCACTTTCATATCCCTGGTCCTGGTTCCAGAGTTTAGTTGTTACAAAAACATCTTCTCTTTTAATATTACTTTCCTTTATCGCTTTCCCGACTTCACCCTCGTTTTTATAGGCACGTGCGGTATCTATATGCCGGTATCCTGTTTCAAGTGCCCAGGTTACCGCATTAAACGTCTCTTTTCCTGGTTTTGCCAGGTAAACCCCGAAACCGAGCCTTGGAATTTCAATATTATTGTTTAATTTAATTGTACTATCAATTGTCATCTTTTTCCTCCTGAGAAAACTATACAGATAACGAATCCGTTCGTAAAGATAATAAAATCATCCGGTTTATGGGTGATTCTATTAACCCGTTTTAAAATATTTGAATAACATAACATAAAAGAGGATAGAATGAAAAAAAGCTGGCTGATTCTTGTTTTACTGACTGCGCTGTTTAACTTAACTAATGCGCAAACGAAACATATCGTTCAGGCTACGAGTAATGGGTTTCAATTTATACCAATGAATGTAGATATCACCGTAGGAGATACCGTGGAGTGGCACTGGATTGATGGGGCACATACTACAACTTCAGATAGTACGAGCGGACAAAATGTCTGGGATTCACCGCTTTCCAGCAGTTTTCCCGTTTTCAGTACTGTCATAACTACCCCTGGAATTCATCATTACCACTGTATTCCGCATCAGAGTCTCGGAATGGTCGGAACAATTACTGCATCAATGCCGACAGCCGTTAATGACAGGAAAGTTGATTTATCATCTTTTAATTTATATCAGAATTATCCTAATCCTTTTAATCCTTCTACTGTGATCAGTTATTCAATTGCATCTGCCGGGCAGGTTCACTTGAAGATCTATAATTCTTTAGGTCAGCAGGTTGCTGAACTGGTCAATGAGTATCAATCAGCTGGTGCACATTCCATAGTATTTAATTCTACATCCCTGCATGGTTTTTCAAGCGGCGTTTATTTCTATAGACTTGAAGCCGGAAAGGTAAGTAAAACCCGCAAAATGCTGCTGATTAAATGAGTGCCAAGCTAAGCTATACCGTATCTATTCGGATGAAAAGTTCCGAAGATGGTAAAACTCTACAGCCATGTAGCGAGGAGTCGATGTATAATTGGAAACGATTATACATTAAGCGACTCGACAACGTAACCTTTAGGGTGCTACGCAAAAGCTCAGGTTGCAATGAAAATGAACGCACAGGTAGCCTCGTAAAGAGCAAGACTGGAATGGACGAGCCTGTATTTAATAGGCGAAGTCAGAATTCTATACCAAGTGTAGAGAAGAGCAGTATAGAACATTTCCGGGGTATTAGCGGCGACATGAGCAGACAGATACGGAATGGAACTTGGGAGACCCTCGCTGACTGTACAGCTATGAAGGCTGGACAAAAGGAATTATCCTATAAGGAAACGAAATGGATAATCGTTGGCAGGGAGTCGGATGAGACCATAGTACTGTCAGATGGTAATGCAGTAAAACATTATCGTAGGGAAGGGTCTCTACTGGATAATAGCTTATGAAGAGAAGACGAAAATATGTATTGCGAAAGCTATCAAAACATATAAGTTCAGGAAACTTGGAGTAAGCAGTCCTTTATTGGGATAAATATTCAGGAAAGCCGTATGAGGGAAAACCTCACGTACGGTTTGATGAGGGGGCGAGGGAAACATGTTGATGACACGCTTGAACGGGACACTCGCCTGAAAGGAGAGAAACAGTTATCGTTCACAATGTCTGTACAGCGTTGCGCCCTTGTCCTACTCTACAAGGAATGAACTAATCTGAGGTAAATTAGTGAGAATATTTTACACAATCATTATTATTTGTGCTGTATCCTCTTTTAATCTTTTTTCACAATGGTCACAGGTAACATCCGCACCGGATGTTTACCTGCAGGATATTGTCAATATTGACGGCAGACTGCTGCTGTCAACCGCAGGAAGCGGGATTTATTAGAGTGATGAAGGCGCGGTAACCTGGCCTGAAAATACCGATATTCCCCGGTTGTAGAAGTCGATTATAATGCACCTGAACTTTTCAGCCTGGAACAGAATTATCCCAATCCGTTCAATCCCTCATCAACAATAGCTTTTTCAATTGGTGAGACTTCTTTCGTATCGATCAGGGTTTATAATTCAGCTGGAAGAGAGGTTCGTGTATTAATGAATGAACAGAAACCTGCCGGTAATTACATTTTAAATTTTAATGCTGACGGATTAACGTGGGGGGTATATTACTATAAACTCTCCGCAGGAAATTTTAATACAACCCGCAAGATGGTTCTGCTGAGATAAAAAAAAGCCCCGCTATGTGAAACGGGGCTAATAGCTTAATAACAAGCTAAATTATTTTATCATTTTCCGCACTTTAGCTGGGAATCTATTTTTCAGTATTACTGATTCCCCGATCAACCGGATTACAGAAAACTCTCCGTTAGAGATTGTAACCCCCGTACCTCCCATATAGGTGGTCAAGGTTCCGCTGAAGGTGCCTTCAATCAGTCCGCCGATACCGCCATATTTTGTAATATTAACTGTTGATGATGAACCGGGAAGTCCTTCGACGGCGTAAAAAATCTCCGAGTTATGATAGAAGAACATGCTTATCTGTGAAGCTGTTCCTGTCGCAGTGCCGTAGAATGTGAACCACAACTCTGTAGTATCCGTTCCTGTTATTTTGTACATAAAAATATACGAAAGGCTGTCAGAAGGAACATAGTAACCAAACACCTGGTTAGTGTCTGAAGCAAACGTAAGTGTTGTATTATTGTATCCGCTGCCGTTAACAGTGAATTTATTATCACCGGTCTGAACCTGCTCGCATACCTGTATTGTTCCGAGGTCAAGTGTGTTTCCGCGGGTTGATGGTGTGGTTATATCCATACTGGTATAGCTGCCGTCGAAGGTGTAAACTGTTAACTGAGCTGGTTTTCCGATATCGGTGGCCAGCTTGAAGCTTCCATCCGATTCGGTATATTGCACATTATAGCCTCCATCCCAGCTGATTGCTACCTGACCGAATTTTATATCGGTACCGCAGCGTATTAAACCTTTTACGTATGCAGGACAATCTACATGAAGAGTTCCAACATCATGCGTGGTACCTTCAGCTAAGGCAGGAACAGCAACAGGATCACTTCCCAGTCCGAAATTAGCACTGCCGAGAACCTGAACTTCAAAAGCAGTATTGGCAGGTACGCGTCTCTCAAATCTGCCGTCTGCACCGGTACGCATATTGACCTGTCCGATATGCACACTTATACCCTGTACAGGCTGATTGTTGCAGTCAACAACGAGCCCGCTTACAGTGGCTGTTCCTTCAGGAACGTCGCAGTTCCAGTCAGAAAAATGACTTACTGTCCCGACATATTTATCTCCCTGCTTTGTGGCTGTGCCTTCTTCTACCCAGAGCCCGGTCGTCTCATCATAATGCCACAGCGGAATTGTAGTAGGTGCATTTGAAGCCATCGATGTAGGAATATCAACGGTGATCTCTGATTGACTTCCGCTTTTCAGATTCAAATCCTCTCCGCCGTCACCTTTCATTACTACTTTTATAATACCGTATGAGTATAAAGTGGCCTGTGAGTTATCCGATCTTTGTGCCTGCATATCTCCGCCCGGAACAAGATTTGAAAAGTTCTCCGACGTAGGGTCAAGATAACCTACACTTAAATTTACATTTCCACTATAGACTGAACCGTCGGAATTTGCAACAGAATTTGCATTCAGAACAACCTTGCTTCCGTTCTGCAGAGCTGCTTCACCACCTGAGGATGAATTGATAGTCTGGGTAGTCCCCGTTGCCATTAAATAAATTTTAATTGTACTTGTTCCATTTGCTGCGGGAGCATCAGCATAAGATCCTTTGAAATATCCGGACTTTTCTACATTTACAACATACCTGTTTGCCGGTACTTGAATGCCGGAGAAAATGAACACTCCGTTGCTGTTAGTAGAAGTTGTTTGGCCGGCTGTTTTAACCTGCGCACCTGTAATAGGTGCATTAGATTCATCCAATACTGTTCCTGTAATTGAAGTGGTGACAGTTTGGCCGCCAGTTTCGACGGGTGGGTTAGTACTATTATCTTTACAGCCGTAATAAACCAGCGCTGAAGAAATAATAAGTGTCAGAAAAATTGGAATGTAAAGTCTCTTCATATTCGGAATCCTTGATGTATAAAAAAGTTTTAGGATAGTATAATATACAGAAAATCATCGATTAGCAATAAGATTATTATATCCAATGAATCTTTATTTTATCTCGTGCGGGTCCATAGCCAGCCGGTAATTCTCATTTAGAGAATTTAGTTTTTCCATATCCTGAGCTTCAATATTAAAATCGAAGATTCCGGCATTCTCATGAATTCTGTCTTTGTGAGAAGATTTTGGAAGGGGAATTACATTATGCTGTACTGCCCAGCGAAGCATTACCTGGGCAGGTGATTTTGAATATTTTCCGGCGATTTCCTGAATTGTCTTATTCTTAAATTTATTTGCCCTTGATAAAGGTGTGTAACCCTGGAGCCGGATTCCTTCCTCCTTGCAGAAGGAGAGAAGATTAGCCTGGAAGTTAAAGGGATTAAACTCAACCTGGTTTACCGCAGGCTTTGTTTCCGAATTTGCAAATAGTTCTTTTAAGTGTCTTATTGTATAATTGCTTACCCCGATTGCTTTTGCCCCGCCCTCGCTGTAAATGTCAACAAGTGCTTTCCACGACTCAGTCCTTAACGCCTCAATAGGCCAGTGAATTAAAAACAAATCGACATATCCAAGCTGCAGCCTGTCCATACTTTTCTCGAATGATTTTTTTGCTTTATCATAACCATGCTGATCATTGTCCAGCTTGGTAGTAATAAAAATCTCATCGCGAGGAATTCCGCTCTGCCTTATTTCCTCGCCGACGTATTCTTCATTTCCGTACATTTGTGCGGTATCTATAAGACGGTATCCGTTTTGGAGAGCTGCCGTTACCGCTTCCTTTACCCGCTTTTCGCCTGTCAACTGATACGTCCCAAATCCGAGTACAGGTATTTCAGTTCCGCTGTTAAGTTTTTCACGACTGTTTATCTTTAATTCCATTTTTATCCCATTCTTCTTTATTAACAACTTCGTAAAAAGTCAGGAAAAATTCTAAGCCGTGTTTTGGGAATCACAAATATTGGTATCAACCTGATGTGTTTCTATTTCTATGCCTCCGTTACGGTGCCTTAAGAGCCGGAGCTTCTTTACTTTATATCGATTTGAAAGTAAAGTTCCCTGGTGGAATATTATTTTCCACTCATTGTTAAACAATTTCCAGATGGAGCTTCGCATTGATTTTACTTCAGGTGATCCATCTTTTGTGATCTGGCCCGCGGTGTAAATAACAAGAACAAGGTTTTCAGAAAGTGCAGAGAGTGCAAAATCAGTCATGGTAATTTCAGTACTGCTCTCGTTTATTAATACTTCAATTATCCCGGATTTATTCCATACCTTGCCTGATTTCCCGATTTCTATGAATTCATCAGCGATTAGTTTGTTCAGTTCTGCTGGATTTTTTCGGAAGTCTGGTAATTGTAAACTTTTTTCAAGTCTCTTGATAGTTTCAGCTAAAGTATCTTTATCCATACCTGCGCAAAAATAATATTTGTTTACTCTTTCAATATACCCTTCTCTACTGTGAAAAATGCAGTGAGAGCACTAAGCAGGGCAAGGGCGGCAGACAGGTATAAAATAAGATCAAAAGCGCTCACGAAAGAATGTTTGATATCGGAATTGATCCGGGCTGTCTCTTTTTCCTTTAATCCTTCCGGAGGCTTTGTTTCTGCCAGATCATTTGAGTTTTTATTTAGTTCGATCCTTTGCAGGTGAGTCAGGTTCATATCTGCGGTACGCGACTCAAGGTTATTCCTGAAGGATATTATAATAAATGAACCTAGTACCGCAACCGCAACCAGTCCTGCTATCCTTGCCATTGTATTGTTTATCCCGGAAGCGATCCCGGTATTGCCGGAGGGAACGGATGACATAACAGCAGCAGTCAGCGGAGCAACGACAATTCCCATACCTATACCTAAAATAAGTATACCCGGAAAAAATGTACCCCAGTACTCTGAGGGTCCGTTTGTTACTTCAGGGAAGGTGAGAAGGAAAATCCCGATTCCTGCAATCAGTGGGCCTGCAATCAGCGGTATACGCGCTCCGAATTTGTCGGCAAATATTCCTGAAAAACGCGACATTGCTGAAATAAGGATCGCAAAGGGGAGAATCGCCAGTCCGGCATTTACTTCCCGGTACCCCTGGATCTGTACCAGGTTTAGCGGAAGAAAGAATAGTCCGACGCTCAGGGCAGTATACATTAAAAGTGTAAGCAGGTTCACTCCCGAAAAGGTTTTGGATTTGAATAAATTAAGAGGCATTAAGGGATGACTGCTCTTTATTTCAATGATCATAAATATAATTAGTGAAAATACTCCCGCAGATAGTGAAATTATGACTTTTAAAGCCGTAAAACTGGTATCGGATGCTTCCAGAAATCCATAGGTTATTCCTGCAAGTCCTGCCGTTGCAAAGACAGCTCCTGGTAAATCCAATCTCTTCGCCGATTCATCTTTACTCTCTGGAACTTTAGCAGCCAAAGCTATTATTGTAAACACGGCTATGGGAAGATTTATATAAAAAATGACTCTCCACAAACCTATTCCGGCCAGCCATCCGCCGAATACCGGACCTGCTGAGGTTGTGAGGGCACTGAAAGTTGACCAGGTACCGTATGCTTTCCCTCTCCGTTCTGAAGGTATTACTGACGAGATGATTGAAAGACTTCCAGGAACCATCAGCGCTCCGCCCACTCCCTGGAAACCTCTTGCGATAATCAGCATTTCAATCCCGTTCGATACTCCGCATAAGAAAGAAGATATGCTGAAAATAACAATTCCTATCACAAATATTTTTTTTCGTCCGTAAATGTCTCCTAATGACCCCCCAAGGAGCAGAAGAGATGAAAGGAAAAGCGTGTACGCATTTATGATCCATAACAGGTTCTTACCGTTTATATTCAGTTCTTTTTGTATTGCCGGCAGCGCCACGTTCAGCGTAGAGAAATCAATAAAAACCATGCTCGAGGCAAGAATGGCTGCCGTCAGTGTCCATTTCTCAACGGCTGAACTTTGATTATTCATCTTCTCCGTTTTTATATTAAAATAGGGAATGCTTAATAAATGAAATTATTTGTCTCAAAGCAAGGATTTTTTACCGGATTGGTCCGATTGTGAAATGTATAAGGATTACCCCCTTGTTTTGTCAAACTCCAGGAACTCAACAGGCGCTCCGTTCTCCAGAACCATCGCCACCCTTACTCCTTTTGATGGAGAACTGATGTCATCCAGGAGTACTTTGTCCTTCACAGCATTGGTAAGGTTATCAACTTCGAACGCTATGTGCGGAATACGCTGTATGATATCGGCAACAGGACTATCATCATCGAACCGCATCCATTCAATTCCGTACTCGCTTGTTTCAAACCCGGAGACATACATTTTGTACTCCGTAAGGTAAATCTCACCGGGCCTTTTTTCTTTAGTAGGTATTCCAATATGATGGTATCGCATTCCTTTAATTACGGCTGGCGGGAGTTCATCATCTTTTCTTTTAACGAGAGGTTTTTTCAAATTACTCTTCATTGTTAACCACTAAACTATTTTAAGCTTTAATTAAAATACATTCAGAAGCTTTAGCGCCATAATAAAAATTGCGACGACAAGTACAACTTTAATTAATTTCTCACCTTTCTTAACTGAAAGCCTGGCCGACCACCATCCGCCGGCTGCATTTCCGAGCCCCAGCATAATACCCCAGAACCAGTTGACATTTCCTGTATAAGCAAAGATTAACAATGCCGGAAAAGTGAAAACAAGTACAATAAATACCTTATGCATATTGACAAAAACCAGATTCAGCTTCATCAGGTGCTGGAGAGAAGCCATGATCATAAATCCTACACCAACCTGGAGAAAGCCGCCGTAAAAACCTATGCCGAACATCGAAAGGTAGACTGACCAGGAAATCTTCTGAGTACTTTCACCTTCCTTAGTGTTCTTTGCTTTCGGTAGAAACATTGATATTATAATTAGTATCATTACAATGCCGAGGATCTTTTGAAACAACTCATCATTTAATTTAACGGCGAGTATTGCTCCTGCAATTGCCCCGGGAAGCGTCATTAGTGAAAGTTTTAAACTTAATCTGAATTGACTGTATTTAGATCTTTTGAAAGAATAAATAGCCGCAATATTCTGCATCATAACGCCAACCCGGTTGGTTCCGTTTGCAACTGCGGAATCAAGTCCAAGGAAGATTAACATTGGAAGCGTAAGAGATGAGCCGCCCCCGGCGCCTACATTTATAAATCCTGAAATAAAAGCGATTACGAATAGAAGAATAATGGAAGTGATATCCGACAAATGTAATTCCTGTTTTTTTTGATGTGAAATATACAACACGAATGACATATGTAAAAAAAATTATTTTATAAACCGGTTCGTGTTCATATGTATCATCAACAATGTCGGACTTGTAATGAAATTACTTAAAGCATTTTTAGTATTGTTATGGATCTCTTCTTTAAGCCTGTTATTTGCTCAGGACAAATATGCTTCCTGGGCAGAACTCAAACAGGATATACCGGAGGGAGTAAGAAATAGTTATGAAAATATGAAGGAAAATACTCCCGACAGGGATATGATTGAATTACCGCCTTACCCTGGTGCCAGAATTATCGAAACTTCACAGTCGACACAAAGCGTGGATGAAAGTAAAAATCCTGTGCTTCCCACTGTTACCCTGATAAGCAATGATCCGTCTGATAAAATCATAAATGTATATAAGGATATCATTCAGGATTTCCCTCAGTGGCACTGGGATAACAATATCAGGATTTTTTATAAAGACAGCCTGCAGGATGCACTTAACGGCCATTCCCCCTACATCCAGGTGACGCCAATTAAATCGGGGGAACCCGGGTTAATTTATCTCTCATCCGATGTGCTCGCTGTGGCTAATTCGAAAATAGTAGTATGTTATAATCCCGGAAGCGTCAAGGAAGATTAGTATTTTATATTCCAATCCTCCGGAAGGTATGTATTCGGGAAGATTTCCCTCGCTTCATATATGAGTTCAGGATAGTCTTTCGCCCTGTACCGGTCGGAAATATGAAAGAGGATCAGCTTTTCTGCTTTTGCTGCTTTCGCCAGCTTTGCTGACTGAATTGCCGTTAAATGGTAATTCTTTTTTGCATATTCCTTTTCTGAGGAAAGGTACTGACTTTCACAGATCATAACTCCGCAGTGCCTGAAAACTTTTTTCACTTTAGCGGATGTTTCCCGGTTGTAAATGAAATCAGTAAGGTAACCAATACTTTCTCCCTTCCTCCTTTCAAGCAGCATTGCTCTCAGAGATTTCAATTTATGCTTATTATTATCGATTATGATAGTTTCATCCGGATCTGCGTTCATATCTCTTACTTTTTCAAGCCATGGACCGGGAGTAAGTCCTGAACTTATCAGAATCTCTTTATTAATATTCATTGAAGCCTTTTCCTTAACAAAATAAGCCGCTGTCGGTATTATATGGTCAAGAATTGAAACATTTACAGAAAACTCTTCATTATCGATTAAGAGATTATTATGCTGTCTCTTCCCGGCAGGATATTTAACCGAAAAACCATCTGCTGTTTTAAATAAAACAGTTCGGGAAATTTTATCATCAGTCTCCGTTACATACCATAATCCCGGTACTCCTTTTATCAGGTTCCATTTAAATCCACGCAGTCTGTTTTGTATAATTTTAATTGTGTCTTCAGGCCCGTATACGTAAACCGGTTTTTTCTCCCGGTCATAATTTCTCCTGAAGAAATAATCAAATCCTGCAATATGATCTATATGAAGATGAGAAAGAAAGAGGTAATCGATAGATTTGATATCGTGCAGACTTAAATTCCTGAGTATGTTTTCACCGCAATCAAAAAGCAGGCGGTAAAATCTTGTTCCGCTGTTAATAGCGACCATTAACCCATTATCCCATCCGGGTTTGCCGAGCACTCGATAACTTATACTCATTCCAGCAGGGATCTCTCCGGTTTATAAAGAAAATCGTTCTGCGAACTATTTAAATTTAATATATTTAAATTTATTGTAAAGATTTTAATAGGGATGGGAACTGAACACCATGCATACAATACATTTCCAGCCGCATAGAAATTCAGTGAAGTTTTCTTTCTGAAGTTTTATCGTTTCTCTATATTCTTTTTATTCAGTATATACTGTGCTGCCTCCTCAAAAATATCCTTGCTTCTTGAAGCTAATTCAAGAGCTTTCTGTATGATCATTGATTGATGGGATGCGAGTATTTGCCTGTCCTTTTTATTCTTAGCATCATCGCCATATTGAGTTTCAGCAAGCAGGTTTTCAAACTTTGAGAAGTTCTCACTATCCTTTTTCAGATCCATCCTCCAGTTTTCAGCGGCAATTTTCAGATAATCATTTTCGACTGCAATATGCTTGTCGGCTGCCTGGAGGTCAAGTGCTTTTACTTTCGCCGGATCCTGAATTGCGATATCAACTTTCTGCTTTATAAGCGGAAGCTTTGCAATTTCCTTATTCAGCCAGTCGTCTATTTTTTTATGCTTGTCATCATACTTTTTTTGAATAGCAGACAGTTCGCCGGCAGTTTTATTTGCGTTCAGCATATTATCCCCGGTTCGTTTATCAATTTGAGTTCCTTCCTCCAGTGCTGCTAACACACTCTCCGGTTCCCGGACATATTGATTATTTTGAGACTGATACTGCTTAGCCATTTCCATGCCCAGCTTCATCTTTTCAGCATCTGACATCTTAGCCATTTTCTTTTGAAATTCCGGGTCCTGCATCTTTTTAACCATATCATTATTTTCTCCGTCCGGAGTATTTATTTGGGTAAGCTTCAACTCGCATTTACCTGTCAATTCATTAAAAAGATTATCCGCACTGCAGTTTTCTTCGCTGCATTTTGTTTTATTGTAGGCCTCCAGGCAGGAAAGCGGGGGAGGAATAATTGAATTCAGGTATGGGAGGAAATTTTCTTTCAGCGGCCGCTGAGCAAAAGCAGACTGCATGACGAAAAATAAAAGTGATATAAAAATTATTACAGATTTGCTCATATAGATTACTCCCGGTTATTCTTCTTTGAGATATTGAATTTATAAACTCAACAAATCAAATCATTCATAAATCCTGATAAATTCTACCCTTCGGTTATTAGCCTTTCCTTCGGATGTTGTATTATCTGAAATGGGCTTCGTATCTCCGAAACCTTTAGTTGTCAAACGAGCAGAATCTATTCCCATACTTACTAGCTGAGCTTTAACTGCATCTGCCCGCTGTTGTGAAAGCTCAATATTGTGCTGCGAATCTCCGGAGTTATCTGTGTGACCATCGATCTCATATTTTATGTCGGGATTTTCCTTAAGGACTTTGTATATCTGGTTGATTGCTCCCATTGATTCCGGTTTTAGAGTCGCTTTGTCGATATCAAACAAAATACCGTGACTGATTATCCTGCTCTCGGAGACAATATGTTTAGTATCGTTAAAGTTTCCTCCTTGTGCAATTCGAACATTCCGGATCATTATTGGTTTCTCCTGGTCGCCTATACCAACAAAGTTTAACGCATAGGTTTCAGCCTGGAAAACAGGGACATTTAATACCCTGTATTGATCCTCATATATTTTCAATTGTTTTCCCTTCCTTGCTATGGCTGCATGATGCCACTTGTTTCTGCTGAAATCATCGCTCTCCCCGGGATAGTCTCCTGTCAGGTTATCTGCTGTACATTCATATCCCACGAAAATAGTATTATCATCTTCCGACTGCTGATCGTTCCTGGGATTATATAGCCTGATTCCTATCTGATTGTATGCACCGGGCTGTGTGTAATAATCAAATTCAATCGTAAAGGTATCACTCGCAAGGTAGGTATCAGTTTTCATCAACGGGATTACACTGGCATAATTGCCCTCAGTAAGTGCGAATATATTTTCTCCCTGGAAGTTATTAACCTGTGCCTGCCCGCTGAGCAGATCCCAGTGAGAAGGGAATTCACCGCTCTCATCCTCCGCAAAATTATCTTCAAATATAATTTTGTCTCCGGGCACAAAATCATAGTTCTGATATGCTTTAGTATCAGGTGCTGATGTTGAGTTTGCATCTGAATTACTATTTTCAGAATTATTGTTACTTTCGTTTTTATCATTCTTAGTGTTATCAGCTGATTTGTCCATCGGGTCTTCTACTTTTTTCTCGACCTTCTCTTCTGCCTTATCTTTTACCTTATCTATAAGTCCGCCGAATTGTGCAGATGCAGAAATATAAAAAGCAAAGAAAATGATGATAGTAAAGATCGGTTTGTTCATAATCGTCTCCTTTTATTAAAATATCCTGTGATAAGTATCAGTTAAGTTTAAATTGAACTTATTGCCGCAGGTGTATCAAATCAACTAATCATTTGATTAGTTTTCCGGAAGAGACGAATTTTGGGACATGTAAAAGAATTGATTTTGGCCGGGTCAGATGCTTAGAAAAGTTTCGATTTTAAAGCTTTGGCAACTGCCTCTGTACGCGAATTTACATGAAGTTTTACGTAAATATTGTGCAGATGAAACCTCACTGTGTGGGTGCTTACGAAAAGCTTTTCGGAAATTGCCCTCGTGCTGTGTCCTTCAATTAATGCCTTGAGAACCTCAAGCTCCCTGTCGGAAAGATTGCTTGATTGATTCTGTACGGGAGCCTGGAAATACTGCAGCACCTTTCTTGCAACCTCTCCTGAGAATGGTGCTCCCCCTTCATATGCCTCACGGATTGCATTTAACAATCTATCGGAAGGACTTTTTTTCAAAAGGTATCCTGAGGCTCCTGCCCTTAATGACTGAAATATTTTTTCGCTGTCGCTGTAAACAGTCAGCATCATGATCTCAACAGAGGGATATGCAAGCTTGATTTCTTTAAGACTTTCGATCCCGTCTTTGCCAGGCATTTCAATATCAAGCAGAAGAATATCCGGCAAATCATTTTCGATTGACATTAATGCTTCGTCACAGGATTTATATACCGCTGCGCATTTGAAACCTTCAGATTTATTCAGGAGTATACAGAGAAGTTCCCGGATCTCCTGGTCATCGTCAAGTATTGCTACACGAATTATAGATTGCTGCTGCATGTTATTTAATTATTATAGGCTTAATCATAATTTATCTCATTTCCATTATCAACTGATCAACCGGTTAGTTTATGAATTAACAGGAAAGTTTATAAAAATTATCGTTCCTTTACCTGGTTCCGATTTTATTTCAAAATTTCCGTCCAGATCTTCAGCATTTTTTTTCATATTAATTATACCATGCCCGTATAATATTCTGTCCGGATTAAATCCTTGCCCATTATCTTCTACCGATAGGTAAATTGTTTTGCTTTTAACATTTAAATTATAGCAGATCTCAGTGCAGCCTGAATACTTTAAGGCATTATTTACCGCTTCTTTTGATATTAATTGAAGGTTTCTTTTGATCCGGGCTGTCACCTTTATTTTTTCAATGTTTTGTGACTTCACCTTCAGTTCAATATTTTTTGATTCACATATCTCGTTTGCATAAGCCTTAAAATTAAGGATGAAATCATTTAACGAATCAAACTTCGGATCAATTGCCCAGATTACATCTATCATAGAATCAACAAGGCTCCGTGAGATTTTACCAATTCTCTCCATCGATCTCACTGATGAGAATTTATCATCAGGAGAATCTGTTCTTTGTCCTTCACCTGTCTCCCTGATAGAATGTTCTGAAAGCATTGCAATATGGGTGAGTCCCGATCCTATTTCGTCGTGCAGGTCGGATGCAATACGCGTTCTTATCTTTTCAATTTCGATAAGCCTGCTCGTTCTGATCCTTATAAAAAGAAAAACTAACAGTGTTAATGAAAATATAATTAAACTATAAAACCACCACCGACGGTAAAAAGGGGAATCTATCTTAAAGGTAAACTCTGCCGGGGTACTGCTTTTCTTGTTATTATAATTTACTGCTTCTACCTGGAAAGTATAGGTTCCAGGGGCTAACATTGAATATGTTACAGAGTTGTTATTTGTTGACAATTTCCAGCTATCGTTTTTGTTAATCAGCCTGTACTCGTATCTGGCCTCGGTTTCGTTTCTGTTGATAATTCCCTGGAATCCGAAAGTGATTGTATTTTCATCGCTGGGAAGTATTATGTTTTCAATGATCTTCCTTTCGTGCCCGTTTACAATGAAATGATTAAGGTATATGGGCGGATGATAATCTTCGACAATAGTATCAGAAGGCTCATAAATATAATAATCACTTGCGGAAGCAAAACATAAATTACCATTTATAGAGGCGGTTATAGAGTAGAAGGGTTCCCGAGGTAATTCTTCTGAAAGGTCCCAGGAGATATTTAAGTCTCTTTGCAATGATTGTACTCCCGCCTGGGTGCCGAGCCAGATCCGGGAGGTAGTTTTTGCGATGCTCCAGACTGCATTGCTGAAAAGTCCTTCTTCGCGCGAGATCGATCTGAATTTCCCTTCTCTAAGTACCGCAAGACCGCCGTACCTTGTCCCGATAATTATTGAACTGTCTTTTTCTGTAATGGCCCTGATATCATTGTCGGGGAGTCCTTCCATTCTTGTGTAAAGTCTTACAAATTTTAATGTCTTCCCTGAATTATCTTTTGAAAATGAGAATTCCGACAAACCATTGTTAAATCCGCCGAACCATAAATTCCCTTTTGAATCCTGGTAAATGTACCTGACCGAGTTATCGGGAATTCCATCCTTATCGCTATAAATTTCCCTGATCCTTTCGTGGTTTTTATTATCAATCAATATTATGCCTGTATCTAATATGCTGCACCATATTTCACCCTTTGTGTCAATAAATGTTGTAAAAAGTTTGTTTCCTTTAGAAATGCTTTTCAGGTTGACGATCTCTGCCTGTTTCAGTGCTGATGCCGAATACCCATTCTGTATGATCTTAAAAACCTGGATTTCCCCCGATGCTGAGCATATATATAATTTATCAGAGTTATCGCAAAAAATCTGGTGGATATTCTCATGCCTGAATTCTCCCTTAAGCGGATGATATTGCCGTTCCCAGCTTCCATGAGCATCTTTAAAAAATTCTACCAGAATATTATTAGCCGATGCCCAGAAATGATTATAAGCGTCAGAAGCCACGGTTGACCAGTTGCCGGAGTTCTTATTCACATCCTTAAACAGGTATAGATCAGGGCATGCAAGTTTTGATAGTCCATTATCATTAGTGGCAGCCCATAAGATATTTTCTCTATCGTATAAAATAGAGGTGATATTGTTCTGAAGGAGTCCGCTGCCTGTAGTGAATCTTGTTAAAGAATTCTCCACGTTAGTGATATTAAATCTGTACAACCCGTTATTGGTAGATATCCATATATTATGACTGTTATCTTCGATCATCCCGCTTGAAAAATACCTGACATCGATATTATATGTCTTGATCTCATTATTCTTGTCAATCTCATAAATTAAGCCTGTGTCAGGTGAAAAAGCCCAGATATTATTTTTATCATCCAGTAACAATGAACTGATTTGCTTCGATTTCCCCGGAAGAGAAATAATTCTGATATCTTCATAGCCTTCCGGAATTTCAAATAATCCTCTCTGAGTTCCGGCCCATATATGGTGATCTCTCTCAACGAATGAATAAACCTGTCCCGTTTTAGTAGAATAAACGGGAATTTTCACTTCATTATTTTTTATAAAAAACAGTCCATCGCCTGTACCGCAGAAAACAATGCTATCGCAGGATTGAAAAATAGTATTGATATAAGCTTTATCTCCTCCCGGATTAACTGCCGCTTTTTCAAACCTGCCGTTATTACTGACAGTAATTCCTTTGCCGTTAGTACCTATCCAGATTTTATTTTTAATAAACCTGTCGGGAAGTAAACAAGTGATGTTATCTGTTATTAACCCGTCTGAACTTGTATAATTCTGAAAGTTTTTACTATTAAAAACACTTAATCCCTCCCCTGTAGCTATCCAGATATAGCCTGATGAATCCTGGCAGACAGCACGAATATTATCTGAGACCAATCCGTCGCGCATAGTGTAATGATGGAATGGCAGCACCTGTGTGTCGCCGTCTGAAATACATAGTAATAAAAAGAAGTAAAAAAGAATTTTCAATTTCTCATCCGGGATAGACTGAAATAAATTTAGCAAAATTTGTTTATATAAATAAACTGCTATTATCAGAACTGATTGAGAATAATGAAAAACAAGTCTCAATCACCTTTTTATTATATTTTGTACTGTTAATTTCAGGCATTATTGGTACAGCTTAAATTTCTCACAGGGAGGTGAATAAAATGCAGAATAATTGCCGGCAGTTCATTACTATTGTTCTCTTCGTATTTATACCCTTACAAATCAGCATATCAAAGGAGGTTGATTCCTTATACATCTCCCGTCATTACAACAAACACGAATACCGGATTGAAATGAGAGATGGAATTAAATTATTTACGGCAGTTTATACCCCGACTGATACTTCAAAAGATTATCCAATACTAATGGTAAGAACTCCGTATACCGTTGCTCCTTATGGTGAAAATAATTATCCCCAAAATTTCGAGGTGCCCGATGAAATGGTAGAGGAAGGCTATATTTTTGTCTATCAGGATGTTCGCGGCATGTTTATGTCGGAAGGACAATTTATTAATATGCGTCCTTATATACCCGGAAAAAAAACAAAGAATGATGTTGATGAAAGCAGCGATACTTATGATACCATTGACTGGCTTGTGAAAAATATTCATCATAATAACGGCAGAGTTGGTATGTGGGGTATTTCTTATCCCGGTTTCTATGCTGCTATGGGAACAATCGATGCTCATCCGGCATTGAAGGCCGTTTCACCTGAAGCCCCGATTGCGGACTGGTTTATGGGTGATGATATGCACCATAACGGAGCTTTCTCTTTAATGATGGACTTCGACTTCTTTGCTAATTTCGGACGTGAACGTGATTCTCTTACAATCCACTGGCCTGAACCTTTGGATTATGCTTCTCCCGATGCATATAATTTTTTTCTGGATCTCGGACCTTTGCCTGATGTAAATAATAATTATTTTCATCATGATATTGCTTTTTGGGATTCCACAATAAACCACCCGGACTATGATTATTACTGGAAGGCAAAGAACAATCTTCCGCACTTTAATAATATTAAACCTGCAGTTATGATTGTCGGAGGATGGTATGATGCAGAAGATCTATACGGGCCGCTTCATATCTATCAGTCTATTGAAAGTAAAAACCCCGGGGCTGCTAATTACCTGGTTATGGGACCCTGGTTCCATGGCGGATGGATAAGAAGCGAAGGGGATTCACTGGGAGATATATCTTTCGGTTCCGGTACAAGTGAATTCTTTCAGCAGAAGATGTTTATTCCTTTCTTCAGGTATTATCTGAAGGGAGAGGGCAGCTTTAATCAGCCTGAAGCTTATATTTTTCAGGTAGGTACTAACGAATGGAAGTCTTATTCCTCCTGGCCGCCGGCTGGGGTAAAAGATGAGCAAATTTATTTCGATAAAAATCATTCATTGTCGTTTAGTAAACCCCTAAGCGGGGATGAGAGTTATGATGAATATCTGTCGGATCCAATGAAACCTGTACCTTATACTAATAAGCAGCTCGACTCGCGGGGATTTTATAATAAAAATTATATGATTGAGGATCAGCGGTTTGCATCAGAGAGACCTGACGTGCTTGTTTATGAAACTGAACCTTTGAAAGATAATCTCACAATATCGGGTCCTCTTCAAGCCGAACTGTATGTTTCAACTTCGGGAACGGATGCAGACTGGGTTGTGAAAATTATTGATGAGTTTCCCTCAGATGCATTAAATCCTGATAATAATCCGAGCGAAATTGAGATGGGTGATTACCAGGAACTGGTACGAGGTGAGATAATGAGAGGAAGGTATTATAAGAGCTTTGAAGACCCTCAACAGTTTGAACCGGGTAAAGTGACAAAGTGTGAAATTTAACCTGCAGGATATAGATCATACCTTTTTGAAGGGGCATAAAATCATGGTCCAGGTACAAAGCAGCTGGTTCCCGTTCTTCGACAGGAATCCGCAAACCTTCGTTAAGAATATTTATAAGGCTGAACAGAAGGATTTTAAGAAAGCAGTTAACCGGCTCTATTATTCTGCAGCGCATCCTTCATCCTTACATATAAAAGTTTCTCATTGAATGAGTCTGCAATAGTCAGAATAATGAACATAAACAGGAGAGTTAAATGAATAAATTTATTTTCAATATATTATTGGCGGCAGTTATGCTGACTTCAGTTTCTTTTCCGCAGGTATATCATAATCACGATCCATTTGCCCACACATTTTCAATTGTTGCGAGGGATCCTCAGACTGGGGAGATGGGTGTGGCAGTTCAGTCGCACTGGTTTTCAGTCGGAACAATTGTAACCTGGGCGGAGGCAGGCGTAGGTGCAATAGCAACTCAATCATTTGTTAATGCCTCATTCGGACCACGGGGACTTGAGATGCTGAAACAGGGAATGACTCCGCAGCAGGCTGTGGATTCACTTTTAGCTTCAGATGATGGGAGAGAGTTCAGGCAGCTTGCAATTATTGATTCGAAAGGAAACGTTGCTTCATATACAGGCAGGAAATGTGTTCAGCCGGCAGGAAACCTTACGGGTGATAATTTTTCAACCCAGGCTAACCTGATGATTAACGATAAAGTCTGGCCTGCAATGGCGGAAGCTTTTAAGAATACAACAGGACCTCTTGCAGAGAGAATGATGGCGGCACTTGAAGCAGGACAGAAAGCCGGCGGGGATATCCGCGGCAAGCAGTCGGCTGCATTGCTGGTGGTAAAAGGAAAGTCAACAGGCAAAGTCTGGGAAGACAGGCTGATTGATCTCCGTGTCGATGATAGTCCTGAACCAATCAAAGAGTTAAAGAGGCTCTTAAAAGTGCACCGTGCATATGACCATATGAATGCCGGGGATCTGGCAGTGGAAAAAGGAGATATGAAACAGGCTCTGAAGGAATATTCAACAGCAGAAGAAATGTTCCCGGACAATGCCGAAATGAAATACTGGCATGCAGTTACTCTTGCAAATAACGGGAAGTTGGATGAATCACTGCCGATCTTCAGGGAAGTTTTTAATATGGATGAAAACTGGCGGGACCTGACGCCGAGACTTATTGAACCCGGGCTTCTTACAGTCGATGAGAATGATCTGAAGCAGATAATGGATGTGAAATAAATAAGAATTAAATGCTCGAAAAATATTTTTCCTTTGCAGCAAATAAGACAAATACAAAGACTGAAATCATAGCGGGAATTACCACGTTCCTGGCATCTATGTACATCATTGTTGTGAATCCCTCTATCCTGAGCCAGGCGGGAATGGCATTTAATGGTGTACTTACAGCAACTATTATTGTCTCCGCTTTTTGTTCAATAATGATGGGTATCTATGCAAATAACCCCATTCTTGTGGCTCCCGGGATGGGGTTAAATGCCTTTTTTACTTTCTCGGTAGTTCTGGGGATGGGTGTCAGATGGGAAACTGCTCTTGGAGCTGTCTTCTGGGCCGGGATTGTATTTATCATCTTATCCGTTTTTAATATACGTACATATATTGTACATGCTATACCGAGGCAGATACGCTATGCTGTAGCTGCAGGTATTGGTTTGTTCATAGCGTTAATAGGATTTGTAAATGGCCGCCTGGTTGTGGCTAATCCTTCCACGTTGGTCTCCATAGCAAAGATGGATGCAGTAAGAGTTACTTTTGTAATAGGTTTGTTCATTACCGCACTCCTCGTTGTAAAGAATGTTAAGGGCGGCCTTATTATCGGTATCATTCTAACAACTATCCTGGCTGTTCCGATCGGAAGATGGTATGGCGATGCATCTATATTAAATCATGGCATCCCTACGCTTGTAACCTGGAAGGGACTATTTGCGACCCCGGATTTCAGCTTAATTTTTCAGCTTGACCTGGCAGGCTCGCTTAAGTTTGCCTTATGGCCCGTTATATTCGCCTTCCTGTTTACCGATATGTTCGATAGTCTTTCCACATTTGTTGGTGTCGCTGAAGCAGCAAACCTCCTTGATGAAAATAATGAGCCCAGGAATATTAAAGAGTCTCTTGTTACCGATGCCTTTGCAACAACAATTGCCGGGCTGGCAGGCTCGAGTCCCGGTACAGCTTATATTGAATCCGCTACCGGAATTGAGGAAGGCGGAAGAACAGGACTTACAGCAGTGGTAGCCGGACTTCTTTTCATTCCTTTCATCTTTTTTTCTCCTCTTTTGTCTGTCGTGCCTTCAATAGCTACGGCCCCTGCTTTAATTATTGTGGGCGTCTTTATGATCAAACCGGTGCTTAAAATTAATTGGTCGAAGTTTGATGATGCAATCCCTGCCTTTATTGCCCTGGTTCTCATTCCCTTTACTTATTCAATAACACAGGGAATAATATGGGGGTTTCTAAGCTGGACAGTAATTAAACTTATTACCGGTAAAAAAGAAGAGGTTAACCTGATGTTAATAGGGATAGACGTCTTCGCAATACTCGCTCTTTTTCTTGAATAATAGACTTTAGAATATTGGATGCCAAGGGGAAAGATGACGGGTTTAGCTTGCTGGAAGCCGGGCAGAGGCCGGATGAGACCAAAAACTTACCGAAAGAAAGTAGTGAAAAGACGGACAAGCCATAGAAAAATATCTTTCCTGACTTCGGCTTCTATGATTTTTGGATGAATTATATAAACTTGTAAAAAATATATAAATTAGCATCGAATACAAATTCGTTTTTGCTGATTTTTCATTTCAAAATAACCAGGGAACAAATGATGAATAAAAATCTGAATTTTTCTGTTGCACTTTTTATCCTTTCATTGATGACAGCTTTTTATTTTTTCAATTCGGTAAAAGTCATAGAGATTAAATCCGAAAATGAAACTACGGAACCATCTGAATGGATGATGACACAGAGACTTTTTCCATATATGCAGGCAGACCCCGATGTTTATCTGCAGGCGCTAAGGCAGGTGAAGGTAATGAAGAGTTCGCTTACGAAACCGGATGAGCTCAGCTGGACATTTGCCGGTCCTGTTAATATTGGCGGAAGGATAACTGATATTGAATTCAATCCAATTGATCCGGATATTGTTTATTGTTCTGCTGCAACCGGCGGTGTATTCAAATCAACAGATAAAGGAGAAACCTGGCTGCCTGTATTTGACGAGCAGGCATTTTTATCTGTAGGAGATATCGCAGTTGATCCTGTTAATCCTGATATAATATATGTTGGTACTGGTGAAGCAAACGGAGGACATAATAATATGCCCGGTGGTGGAATGTTTAAGTCGACTGATGCAGGCACCTCCTGGTTCCCGATAGGTCTTGACAGTGCAGAAACGATAGGAAGGGTAATCATTAACCCTTCTGACCCTGATGAAATATTTGTTGCAGCTGTAGGTTCATATTTTTCACCAACGCACCAAAGAGGAATATTTAAGAGCACTAACGGAGGTGCAGCCTGGAATCAATCGCTGTTTGTATCTGATTCAACGGGCGGAATCGATATTGTAATGGATCCCGCAAATCCTGATTTTCTCCTTGCGGCAATGTGGGAAAGAGTAAGGCGGCCCAACTCATCGCATTTATACGGACCCTCGAGCGGGATATACAGATCAACAGATAATGGAGATTCCTGGCAGCTGCTTGGTCCTGCTACAGGACTGCCTGATGCTTCATCAAGCGATGTTGGAAGGATCGGACTGGCAATTTCAATGACAAACCCTGAAATTTCATATGCTCTATACAATGACGGAGCTGTCTACACCGGCCTGTATAAAACCACGAATTACGGAAGCAGCTGGACAAATGCTGATCCTGATATGGAAATTGCAAACGGTGTAAGCAATTTCAGCTGGTACTTTGGACAGGTTAGAATAAATCCTGCTGATCCGGATAAGATTTATGTGATGGATGTAGGTTTTATGAGATCATCTGATGGAGGGGCTAATTGGAATCTTTCTTATCAAACTCATGTTGATCATCATTCGCTGGCATTTGATCCATCTGATCCCAATTATTTAATTAATGGCGATGATGGCGGAATTTATATATCTACTAATGGCGGTTCGACATGGTCAGGTCCGAAGGAAATGCCTAACACGCAGTTTTATGAAATAGGACTTGATTATAATAATCCTCAAAAACTTTACGGTGGAACCCAGGACAACAATACAATACGGACACAGACGGGAAACCTGGATGACTGGAATGCACTGATCGGGGGCGACGGTTTCTATGTTGTTGTTGATTTTACTGACCCAAATATTATTTATGCAGAATCTCAAAACGGCTTTCTTCAAAAATCGACTGACGGAGGTATTAATTTTGACTATGCCCGAAACGGTATAAATCAGAATGAACCCACCAACTGGTCAACTCCGGTAGTGATGGACCCTAATGATCACAATGTCCTTTATTATGGTACTGATAGAGTATACCGTACTACAAATGGTGCAGGAAACTGGACTGCCATCAGTCCTGATTTAACAGACGGCATTCCCGGGACAAGGCTCGGCACTGTTACAACAATCGACGTTGCTCCGACAAATTCAGACGTTATCTTTGCAGGTACTGACGACAGTCATGTTTGGGTAACTACTGATTATGGTGCTAACTGGACAGATATCTCCGGTACGCTGCCTTACCGGTGGGTTACCCGCGTAAAAGTTGACCCGAATAATGAAAATAATGTATATGTCACTTTCTCGGGTTTGAAATGGCACGATCCGCAGCCGCACGTATTTAAGAGCAATAATATGGGAGCTGACTGGACCGACATAAGCAATAACCTGCCGGATGCGCCTGTAAATGCTTTTGCAGTGGATAATAATGATTCTGACAGACTTTATCTTGGTAGTGACGTAGGCGCATTTATGAGCTTTAACGGCGGCAGCAGCTGGCAGCCGATTGCAGACGGGCTGCCTGTAGTCTCGGTTTATGATATGAAAATCCATCCCGTTAGAAAATTATCTTGCTATCGGAACACACGGAAGGTCAATGTACAAAATTGATCTTGGGCAGCTTGTCAACGTTAAAAGTCAGGTTAATAATTTAAAAGATTTCAACTTGTCACAGAATTATCCGAATCCTTTTAATCCAACTACCAATATATCATATTCAATAGCGCATTCAGCTTTTGTGATGCTCAAAATTTATGATGTGCTTGGTAAGGAGGTTGCCAGCCTTGTAAATGAAGAAAAATCCCCGGGAACGCATACCATAAACTTTAATGCTCAAAACCTGAGCAGCGGTGTTTATTATTACAGGATTAAAGCGGGCAGCTTTTCGGAAACCAGAAAAATGATTCTACTAAGGTGAGTGCCGGATAAAGGTTCTAATTACAAACGGCAGAAAGTTGCCGGCGCTGCGGTGATGAAGCTTTCTATGGCAATGGTCCCTGATCCAAAAGTCAGGGACCCGTCTGCATTTACCTGCACAGCCCGGTGTACTACAGACACCCTGTCAGAATCGATTATTTCCTTAATCAGGTTTACCACATAATTTAGAACTGACTCATCTTCTCTTTTCACCGTTCATCCCAAATAAATGGCAGGCAGGAAAACGAATCCATATTTTCGGTTATTCCAATTTAACTAATGGAGGTCAACTATGAGAAAAGGCATTAACATTTACGTTTTCTACATCATTATGTTCATTCTGATGCTGGCGGCTGTAGTATCTGCACAGACTCAGCTTACCGTACCCCAGGTCAGCCAGAAGGCAAGTGTTTCACAGACTATTGGTCTTACCGATATCACTATAAATTATCACGGTCCAAAAGTTAATGGAAGAGAGATCTGGGGCAAACTTGTTCCCTATAATGAGGTCTGGCGCGGAGGTGCAAATGAGAATACAACAATAACATTTACAGATCCGGTGAAGATTGAAGGTAAAGATATTCCGGCCGGAACATACGGTCTTCATTTTATTCCATCTGAAAATGAATGGACAGTTATCTTTAACAAAAATAATTGGGCGTGGGGCAGTTTCAATTATGATCAGAAGGATGATCAGCTGAGGGTTAAGGTTAAACCGGTAAGTAATGATTTCCAGGAGTGGCTTAGTTATTCATTCGATAACCCCAATGAAAGTTCTGTTGATGCAGTACTCAGGTGGGAAAAGCTTAAAGTGCCGATTCATATAGATCTTGATGTACATGAACTTGTGATTAGCCATATGAAAAAGGAGCTTGATAATCTCGCAGGTTTTTCCTGGCAGGGCTGGAACCAGATCGCTTCGTATGCCTTGACGAGTAATACCCACCAGGACGAGGCAATGAAATGGATTGATAAATCACTTAATCTCAATAAGAATTTTACCAACCAGATGACTAAAGCCGGACTGCTTGAAGCTTCGGGTAAAACGGCTGAAGCAGATGAGCTTAAAAGTTCGGTTATAAGTACGGCTACCGAAGCAGAGCTGAATACTTATGGTTACCAGCTGCTTCAGCGCGGAAAGAATGACGAAGCTATTCAAATTTTCACCAGAAACACAAAGGATCATCCTGATTCCTGGAATGTGTGGGATAGCCTTGGCGAAGCTTATGGTATAAAAGGGAATAAAGACCTGGCAGTGAAATACTATTCAAAGGCTTATGATATCGCTCCCGATAATCAGAAAAGCAGGATAAAAGGATTACTGAAGAATTTAGGCAAGGATATTTAGCAGTTTTTCGGCTCGATTCCCGGTGACTGTGCGATCAAGTCATCGGGATGAGAACCCTTTTATTTAAGAAACTTTTTATAAATATTTTTAATTGGTTCCGGCAGATCCATCTTTTCAACTTCATCTAAATAACCTGCGCCATTTGTATCCCTTCGTATTGCATATCTCAGGTAGGAGAGTCTGAATAATTTCACTGCGGTTTTAACATCATCCTTATTTCTCACATAAAAACTGATCCATCCGGACTCAGGCATTATATGGTGAGGATGAACAATTTTTTCTTTTATCAGTTCATCCCTCACTTTCATCGGAAAAGGAATATCTGTTAAGCCGTTCCGGTGAATATGTCCGAGCTCCGGTTTGCCGTAACGGAATTCAGTACCGCCGAACCTGTGAGGGGCAGCGGATACGTTTTCCCATCCTGATACTTCTTTAATTATTTCGTCAATCATCTTTTTCTCTTCAAAGTGTAAATCAGAACGGAATTCATTTCTCAGGTGAGATATAAAATAATAAGTATTTAATATTAAATTTGTATTGTAAACGAAAACCCGGATTTATTTTGGCAGAAGATAAGGATAAAATATATACAATAAAAAGTGTGCTGATACCTGCAGTATTCATTGTACTGCTGTGGATAATTTTGATTGTACAGCAGACCTTTGACCTGGGTTTTCCCTATGAGTTCGGTCTATATCCGCGCAGGCTTTCGGGACTGATTGGCATTATTACATCACCTTTAATTCATGCCGGATATACACATTTAATCTCCAACTCCCTCCCTGTGTTTCTGCTTTCTGCAGGTCTGATCTATTTTTACCCCGAGACAGCATATAAGGTTATAACTTTAATATATCTTTCTACAGGTCTGCTTGTATGGCTGTTTGCACGGCCTGTTTATCATATCGGTGCAAGCGGACTTATCTACGGGTTTGCCGCCTTTCTTTTTTTCAGCGGAATATTTAAGCGAGATAACCGCTCGATCGGACTTTCACTTCTGGTTACTTTTTTATACGGGGGGATGGTATGGGGAATCCTTCCTGGTCAGCCCGGGATCTCCTGGGAGTCACATTTCTTTGGAGGTATTACCGGTATTGTATGCGCATTCATCTTCCGCAAAAAAGATAAACACTACAAATATGACTGGGAAGCGGAAGAAAGTGATATTCCCCCCAATAAACTTGAGATATCCTACGATAAAGATAAAAATGACGATAACCCTGATTAAAGACCGAACCTTCACTTCCTGATTCAAGATTTCAAAATTACTTTCATCATTATTCATAAATAAAGATCCTTTAAACATTCTTTACTTTCATTATTTCCGGAGCTTCTGCTGATTTGAAATAACTGTTGCTCCCGGAATAATGTACCTGCGTAAGGCATAAAATATTCCCGGTCTATTTCGGGCCATAGGGAACACTCTCCCTGTTAAGCACGTCATAAATACCATCTGAATACGTTCTGAATCCGTCTTGAAAACGTCCTGAATACGTTCTGAATACGTCCTGAATACGTTCCTAATATAATCTACATAGATGAATCACAGGCAATTGAATAATTTCAACAGGTCATTAAAAGAATGGGAGGCAATCATGACAAAACATCTTTGCATTTTTTGATTTTGGAGAGAATTTGCTTAATTAGCGTCTGTTTTAAATAATTTATGGATTCTCAGAAAAACTGCATTATTCATAAGAAGAATGAAGGGAAGTAAATGAAAAAGACGACATCTGAAACACGGAAATACCGCTCGGATATGAACGATAGGATCCTTAATGCCGGATTCCGTGATTTCAATAAATTCTTTGCACTTGATAACAAAGCCTATATCGAGGGTGCTCTTCCTGTAAAAACGAAAGAACTGATGGGACTTGTAGCCTCTATGGTTATGCGGTGCAATGATTGTATCTTTTACCATATCGACAGGTCAATCCAGGAGGGTGCAAGCAGGGAAGAGCTTCACGAATCATTTAATATCGCATTAATAGTCGGCGGGTCGATCGTCATCCCTCATTTGAGGTATGCATTTGAAGTAATGGACGAAATTTTTGCCGAATCAAAACAATAATATTACAGGATAAACAGGATCATAATGGAATATATCGGAATTATCGGTCTACTCGCCCTGGCTGCAGGATGGATCCCGCAGACAATTGAGACGATCAAAAATAAACAATGCAGTATCAATTTTTACTTCCTCATACTGAATCTTATTGGAAGTATTTCTCTTACATTGTACGCCATATTTTTACACGATCCTGTATTTACGATTCTAAATTCAATGACTACAATTGGCGCTCTTATTAATCTTTTTTATAAAATACGATCGATCAAAGGAGCCAGTGCTTGAAAAAATTAATAATAGCCACGACGAACCAGGGAAAACTAAGAGAAATAAAAAAGATACTTGCAGAACTCCCTTTTGAATTACTGAGCTTATCTGATTTTGAGGATGTGCCTGATGTGATTGAGGATAAAGATACTTTTTTCGAAAATTCGAAAAAAAAAGCAACCGAGATATATAATGCTCTGCAAATACCCGTAATTGCTGATGATTCAGGACTTTCAGTCGCCCAGCTCGACGGCAGACCGGGCGTATATTCGGCAAGGTATGCCGGTGAGAATGCTGATGATCACGAAAATAATCAGAAGCTTATTTCTGAGTTGAAAGGGCTTCCATCACCTCATAAGGCACGCTTTATTTCTATCGCTGTTTATTATGACGGCAATGACTATATTTCTGCCAGCGGAGAGCTTGACGGTGAAATTATTATTGAACCGAGAGGAAATAACGGCTTTGGATATGACCCCCACTTTGTTCCGGAAGGTTATACGAAAACCCTGGCAGAAATATCTCTCGAAGAAAAAAACAAAATCAGTCACCGGGCAAAAGCTTTCAAAGAATTGAGAACAAAGATATTATGAGGTTAAAATGAAAAAATTCACAGCAGGTACTGTTATAATTATTTTACTCGCGCTGCTGGTAAATGCCTGCAATAAGGATAATGGTACAAACCCTCCGGTTCAGAATAATACAGGATATTTTCCGAATGGAGACGGATCAACCTATACGTACTCCGTGCAAAAAACAGATTCCAATGGTACACAGACTGCCGGCACAAGAAGTACTGAATACAGCGGAACGGAAATAAAAAACGGCACTACTTACCAGGTACAGATCGACTCCTTTAACATTTCCGGTGCCAGTGAAATTTCTCTTTCATATTTCCGTAAAACCAATGACAGCTTATTTTATTTTCTCGACACCACCGGGTTGTCAGCATCTATTCCCGACAGTCTTAGAAGTAATCTATCCCTCGATAAGGAAATGAAGATACTGTCTTTCCCCATTACTGAGAATCACAGCTGGTCGGTATTTAAGCTTTCAATTGTTTATTTGTTCTTTAATATACCTGTCCTGAATGTAAGTGCTGCCTATGATGGTACCGAATCCGTTACCCTTCATCTTAATTCCGGAGACGTGACTAAGGAGGCAGTCAGGATTAAATATACTTTAAGCCTTACTCTGCCCGGTACACCATCCTCAACCAGCTATGAGGCTTATGCCTGGCTTGTAGACGGAATTGGGATTGTTAAATGGCAGGGAAACGGAACAATTCTGAATGCGTTCACAGGCGGCGGTGTTGATCTTTCTGATACCACTTCAGTGATTACACAGAGCCTGGTTTCTTACGATGTAAAATAATAATGCGGGTTCTTCTCTACTTTGTAGCTATGATGGTCTGTACTATACCCATCGTCATAGGATATATCTCAATTTTTCTGAAGCCCGAATTTCTAAGGAGTTCGGGCATATCAATTTTTTCATCAAATTCCTCCACAGAGCGGGGAAGGTATTTATAGGCTTTCATATCGCCGGAAATAATTCCGCCGACAACAGGAAGGATTTTCTTAAAATAAAATTTGTACAATCCCTTGAAAATAGGATTTGCGGGGAGTCTGAATTCAATTATTGTTGCCTTCCCGTCATTCTTCAGGATCCTGAAAAAAGAATCAAAGCCTGCCTGAATATTGTAAAAATTTCTGACCCCGAAGGCCACAGTTATATTTGTTACAGATTCATCCTTTACCGGCATGTTTTCGGCAACCATCTGGATGGTTCTCTTCTGTATCCATTTACCCTTCTTCTCAAACAGCTTTAACATATTATAAGAATAATCCGCCCCATAAATATTTTTTACTCCCTGCCTCTTTGCTTCTATCGCAACGTCGCCTGTGCCGCAAGCAATATCAAGCAGTATACTCTCCCGGCTGAACCCGGTAAGCTTCAGAGCCCTTTTTCTCCAGTAGATATCCATCCCGAAACTCAGGAGATGGTTTAGAAAATCATACCTCCAGGCAATTGAGTCAAATATCTTCTTAACTTCTATTTTCTTCTCAGTCATCATCTTTAATTTTATTGTATTGAAACTCCTCCAGTCCTGTTTTTACTCTCCACCAGTTAAACAGATATCTGCCTGACCAGACGGAAAAGATCATGAAAATTAAGCCTCCGATAAGATCTATAACATAGTGATACTGCAGATACACTGTTGCAAAGATAAGCAGTGAACCGACCGGGAGAAAAAAATAACGTGATCGGCTTTTCAACCTGACCGAAAGATACATTACTATCAATGTTATCATTGTATGGCCGCTCGGGAAGACATCTCTTTGTACATATGCGGCCGGGTTGACAGTGGATGCGGAAATAGATTCACCGAGATTTACAAATTCTCTTAAATATTTCGTAAGGAATAAACCCGGGAGCTGAGTATCAAGCTGTGAAAAATTATGAAGAGTAAAACGTGGACCGATTCCAGGTAACGCAAAATACCCGAGATAGGACAGAAAAAAACCGTACACTATTGAAAATATTGCAAAGTCAAGCGCCAGGTACTTCTTTTTTCTGAGTAATACAAGAGCCAGTATAATCGGCAGAAGATAGAATATACTGTAGATGATCTGCAGCACTTCTGTCAGAACAGGGAACGCTATTGTATGAAGCAGCACCTGGGTAGGGTTCGCTCCGAATATCCAGTGGTCAATCTGAATAAAAAGCCAATCGTAATCCTGTCCTCTTATCGGCTCTATCATAAAATAAAGTTCTTTGAATGTAATAAAAATCAGCGGTGCGATATACCAATAATGTATAATTCTCCACAGTTTCAGGTCCTGCTTATTCTCAAGAAATGAAATCAGGAAAGCGAAAACTATCACCCCGATATTCATTAACATCCAGGCAGAAGTATTCTCAATCTTATCATGAAAAATTATGTTCATGATGATCAGGAATATATAGAATACCACTACGACAAGGTCGTAGGCTTTAAGATTTTTAATAAACGATTTAAATCTTTTCATCGGCCGGAATCAGGAAGAGGATGATTAAGTATAAATTTTGCAAGAATTTCAAAATCCTTTAAATTCAGCTGCTCCGCACGGAGAGCCAGGTTAACACCTGAGTCAGAAAAATCTATATCTTTAAATATACTGTCTCCAAGTGAATTTTTTATAATTTTTCTTCTTTTTCCGAATGAAGCTTTAACTACACTTATAAAAGTTCTCTTCATCTCGTCCGTGAGATGTGATTCTTTCATAAAGATATGAATAACAGCCGAATAAACTTTAGGTTTCGGATAAAATACATTCGGGGATACCTTAAAACAATATTTTACATCTGCAAAATAATGCAGAAGAACAGAGAGTATCCCATAGTCTTTACTTCCCGGGGAGGCTGTAATCCTTTTTGCAACTTCATACTGAACCATAAGGACAGCATCTTTTACCAGGTTATTATTTTCAAGCAGCTTGAAGATAATAGGGGAGGTGAGGTTATAAGGTATGTTCCCCGCTACTCTGAGTTTACTTTTCAGCGGTCCGAAGAATTTACGAAGGTCGGTTTTAAGAAAATCTTCATTATATAATTTAACATCAGGGAATTTTTCCTGAAGATCTTCTTTAACTCTTTTATCTATCTCCACTGCGGCAATCTCTGCACCTGATTCAGAAAGCTTGGATGTAAGTGCACCGGTGCCGGGACCAACTTCCACTATACAGTCATTTTCCGACGGGTTTATTTCATCGATAATCTTATTCAGGATATTATTGTCGGTAAGATAATTCTGTCCGAATCTTTTTAAAGGCGTTACTTTTTCCATTAAATAAAATTAAGAGATGACAGGACGAGATACAATTATTTTTATTGTTATTGTTTCAGGTAACACAGTATAAATGAACCTTTGAAACTATTTCTATTTATTCATAGCTTTCATTAAATAAAAATTAAAAGGAGAATATTCTGAGCAGAAAATATATAATTAGCGTCGACATGGGGGGTACCAAGATACTCGCAGCCTTAATCAATTCAGAAGAAGGGATAGTAAAAAGAATTAAAAAACCCACCGGGGCAGGGAAGAATGCGGATGCCTATGTTAAAATTCTTTCCGAAGCGATAAACGAAATTGTAATTGACTCCGCCCTCAAAAAAGACCAGGTTGCTGCAGTCTGCGTTGGAGTTCCCGGCAGCGTGAATCCATTCAGCGGCGTTATCTCTATGGCTCCGAATCTTGGACTGAAAAATTATAACATCAAAGAAAAACTTGAGGAACATATTCCATATCCTGTTATTATCGAGAATGATGTAAACCTGGGAGCGCTCGGGGTTAAATATTACGGGCTCGGCAAAGATGCGAAGGATATGCTTGTTGTATTTATTGGAACGGGCATAGGTGCCGGTTTTATCTTTGACGGCAAACTTTTCAGGGGCGCTGACTATGCAGCCGGAGAGATCGGCCATATAAAAGTTGAGAAAGACGGACCGCTTTGCGGCTGCGGAAATCATGGATGTTTTGAAGCGGTTGCCAGCCGTACCGCAATTGACAGGGAAATTAAGAAAGATTTAAAGAAAGGTGAAAAAAGTTTCCTTAAGGAGTTTGCATCCTCTGATAAACAAATTAAAAGCAAAGCTCTTGCAAGCGCTGTAAAGAAGGGTGATAAGCTGGCAGTAAAACACCTGACCAAAGCATGCAGAACAATCGGGCGGGTGCTGGCCGATATAACCAACCTCCTTAACCTTGACTTAATAATACTCGGAGGCGGGGTAATAGAAGCACTTGATAAGTTTATGATCCCGCTAATAAAGGAATCCTTTAAGGAAAATGCACTTCCTTCATCCTCAAAAGGACTAAAAATACTGCCGACAAAATTAGGAGATGATGCTGCTTTATACGGAGGGATCCCGCTTGCTGAAGAATTTTTAAGGTTAAAGATTTAAGTGAACTGCTTTTCAATCTGGTTAAGTTCATTAGAGGCTTTTTCCCATTCAGCAAGTACCTGTTCCAGATTTTTCTTTGCATTCTGGAACCCGAGATTTTTCTCCCGTGCGGTTTCGGGATTTGAATAGGTTTCGGGAAGAGTCAACTCTTTCTCCAGTTTTTTTTCTATTTCTTCCAGGTCAGATATTTTTCTCTCTAATTCATCAATTCTTTTTACCAGGTCTTTTGTTGCAGCATATCTTTTCTGTCTCTGTTCTGCTTCAATCCTCTTCTGATTTTTACGTTCAGCCGCCTCATTATATCCTGGAGCTTCTTCCCCTTTTTGCTGCTCTTCTTCCATCTCCCGTTTTCTCATATAGTATTCAATACCGCCTTCGAAATTCCTGATTCTTCCTTTCCTGATTTCTACTACCTTATTCACTACCGGCTCAAGGAAATCAATGTCGTGTGAGACGAGAATTAGCGAACCCTTAAAATCAGCAAGGGCTTTCTGAAGAACCTTCTTTGAAGAAATATCAAGATGGTTGGTAGGTTCATCAAGGATTATAAAATTCGATTTAGTAAGCAGTATCTTTGCGAGTGCGACGCGGCTTTTTTCTCCGCCGGATAACACTCCTACTTTCTTAAAAACGTCGTCCCCCGTAAACAAAAAAGAACCCAGAAGCGAACGAAGCTGTCCTATAGTCTTCTCTTCGGCAATTCCTTCCAGAGTCTCAATTATATCAAGACCGGGATCTAAATTATCGGCAACATCCTGAGCGTAGTAGGAAATAATAGTATTATGACCGATAATCCTTTCGCCGCTGTCAAAATTGAGTACCCCGGCAATAATCCGCGACAATGTTGTTTTACCTGCGCCGTTAGGACCTACAAAAGCTACTTTATCACCCCTGTTTACGGTGAAGTCCAGATCCTTAAGTACTGTATTATTCCCGAACGATTTAGTCATGTTTCTTAATTCAAGATTGACCTTCCCGCTTGACGGCGGTTCAGGAAATTTAATATAAATGTCATCGCCGGTATCCGGCAATTCGATAAGTTCCATTTTTTCAAGCTGTTTTATTCTGCTCTGCACCTGGCGGGCCTTTGTAGCTTTATAGCGGAACCTTTCAATAAATTTTTCAGTTTCTTTAATCTTTTTCTGCTGAAGGGTGAACTGGTTTTCAGTCAGTTTGTCTCTTTCCTCTTTATAGTTCAGGTAATCATCGTAATTTCCATTAAACGTGTTGAACTTGCCGAGGTAGATTTCAAGGGTTCTGCCTGTAACCTGGTTTATGAAGTGTTTATCATGCGAGACAATAAGCAGAGCTCCCTTGTATGATCTCAAAAACCCGATCAGCCATTCGAGTGAATCAAGGTCGAGATGATTGGTGGGTTCATCCATCAGCAGAAGATCATTCTGCTGTATAAGAATTTTTGCCAGCGCAATCCTCATCTGCCAGCCCCCGGAAAATTCATCCGTCAGTCGTGGGAAGTCCTTTTCCTCAAAGCCTAACCCGGTAAGAATTTTTTCAACCTTTGATTCCGCACTATATGAATCAAGTTCTTCCAGTCTCAGATGTACTTCTCCAAGCTGATGAACCAGGTCATCTCTCTCTTCTTCACTTAAAACCGCACCTGAAAGCTTATCTGTCAGTTCTTCTTCTTTTTCCTGCAATGATACGATATCAGTTAAAGCCGACTTTGCTTCTTCAAGCAGCGTGCTGCCGCTATGCGTTACATTCTCCTGGGGAAGGTACCCCGTAGTCATTCTTTTCTGACGCTGAATTTTGCCGGATTCCGGCTGGAGATCTCCATTTATAATCTTTAAGAGTGAGGATTTGCCTGTACCGTTAGCTCCTACAAGGGATATCTTATCACCTGAATTTATTTTCAGGTTCACATCCTTGAACAAATATTTCCCGCCGAACTGAAGTGAGATATTGGTAAGGTCTAACATCGGGACTTAAAACTATTATTCCGGAAATTCATCATTTATGCAGGACAGCAATTTTACTGGTTGTTACATTATTGCCTTCTTTGTCATAGGCAACTACCAGGTAAACTCCACTTGCAACAAATTTCCCATTGAGATCCCTGCCGTCCCAGAAAGCAATTCGTCCCCCGGGCGAAGAAAATTCATCGATAACTCTTCCCTCGATGTTAAGGATCTTAATATCAGTATCCTTAATAAGTCCGTCAATTGTCAGTTGTTTTTGCCCGCTGTTAACGATAAAAGGATTTGGATAAAGGAATAATTCCGAGAATGAATCCCTCGGTTTTACAGCTGGTGTATCGAATGAAGTTAGTCCCTGGTCTGTCCCTACATATACTCTTCCGGCATCGGGATCCACCGCAAGGCTTCTTATCTCATCAGATGGAAGAGCGCTGTTGCTGGTGTTATATGTTGCGAGCAGACTTGAGCCGTCGGAATTCACCAGGAGAAGTCCCTGGTTGGTTCCAATCCATTTATTATTAAGCGGGTCAACTGCAATCGCATTTATTGTCTGCTGTCTCAATGCAAATACCGAGGTAATCCTTAACTGGCTACCGGTACTCAAAACCGCTCCGTTGTTGCTTATTATATTTACCCCGAGGCTTGTTCCAATCCAGATATCACCTCTTTTGTCCTCTACAACCGAGTTAATAAAATTACTATTAAGTCCGTCATCGGTTGTAAGATAGCCGAATTTATTATCTGAGGAATCTGCATAAGTACCATTCTCATTGAAATAAAAAATACCAAGCCGTTCTGTACTCCGGATGGAGTACCATTTTGTATCGTACGCATCAATGGCTAATGAGTAATGCTGGTCATATGATTGACCCAATTCTGCAGGATTATAATAAAGGTACCAGGTGCTGTCGGGTGTAAGCATACTTAAAGCCTTTCCATCCCCGGGCCAGTAATTAAGAACCCATAAATTACCCTTTGAATCTTTCCCGAATGCTGATGTTAGAAGAAAGTTTGTGTTTTCCGGATCACCCACGAGCGGAGTGTTATAAGCAGTAAAGCTTTGTATACTGTCATCCTGAACTTTGACGAATCCACTTCCCCAGCTTCCGAAATAAACAGCATCTCCAAGAGAAGCATTTAAAAAATTAAAAGCATTTGTCAATAATCCCGGTGTATTTGCCTTGTTGTAGTTTGTCCAGGTATTTCCATCATATTTATAAAATCCCACACCAGTTTTATCCTTTCCGCTTGCTGACCAGAGATTCCCATTACCGTCTACCGACAATTCCGGGAACTGGTTAGCCTGAGGACCATTGGGATAGATATAATTCCGATTGTTCAACTGAAATATGCCGTTCAGGGTTGCTGCAACAAGTCCCAACGCATCGGAATACCCGAGACGCGAAATATTTGCAGATGAGGAGTCGAATGTTGAGACATTGGTGTTGACTGAAACATAGATCATTTTTCCAACTGCGATAAAAAGTGAATCTGCATGAAGAAAGAGATCACTGACGATCGTATTATTGAACTGGGGTAAGTAAGAGGACCAGGAAGTTCCGTTCAGAATTGATATTCCTTTATCGGATGCGGCAATGACAGATCCGTTAATTTTTATTATTCTGTTTATATTATTGGACGGAAGTCCGTTCTGCACCGTATAAGTATTCCACGATTCAGGTGCCGACAGATTTTCAGCACCTTCCTTCTGGATTGCTACTCCGGCATTCGTTGCAAGATAAATCCTTCCAGCTTTAAGTGAACTATTAACCTTAATATAAGGCTGAAAGTTTCCGTATTTAAAGAAGGTGTCGTAGAACAGGTAGGTGCGGGAATCAATAAGTGAGAGACCGAAATCGGTACAGGCATATATTGTATCGCCCGAAACTTCAAGATTGTTAATACTTCTGTTTGACTGTTCTCTATCATTATATATATCGAGAATTGTTTTTATCCGTTTTATACCGGGATCATAAACGTCTATAGCTCCCTCATTTCCACCGAACCAGATTTTTCCGTGGTTATCGATTGCTACAGCCTGTAAAGAAGACCCGATTAGACCGTCGTTTTTATGAAGTTTGAGGAATTTGCCTGTGCCGGCATCAAAGAAGAATCCGCCGCCGCCGGTCGCAGCCCAGAGTCCGTTCTCTGAAGTCCGGAATGCACTGACATTCTTCATATCGGTGTAATTCTGCCAGTTGTAGGTCTGCTGTGCGTTCAGGAAAGGAATGCTTGTTATAAAAAATAATAAAATTCGAATTTTCATTTATGTCCCCGGGATTTTGGGAATAAAGAATGATTTAGTATTAAAAATTCAGATAATAAAAATAATACTTTTCCGCTTGTCTGAAAGGTTAAAATTCTTATCTGTTTAAGATTAAATGAGTTAGCAGGAACAAGTCACTTCAGTTTATTATTCAGTAAATCAGCCATTTCAATAGCAGTCAACGCTGCATCCCACCCTTTATTGCCTGCTTTGCCGCCGCTTCTTTCCATTGCCTGTTCAATTGTATTGGTGGTCAGCACGCCGAAAATAACCGGTATGCTGTAGTCCAGGGAAACCCGCGAGACTCCGTTTGCCACACCCATAGATACATAATCAAAATGCGGGGTTGCTCCTTTGATTACTGCCCCGAGGCAAATAATTGCTGAATATTTCTTCAACGAAGCAAGATGGGAGGCTGTAACGGGAATTTCAAACGCTCCGGGCACCTTAATAACATCGATTTTATTCTCATCATATCCCTGTTTACTAAAACAATTTCTTGCACCATCGAGCAGCCTATCGGTTATAAACTCGTTAAAACGGCTTACAACAATTGCAAAATTAAAATTTTTTTCTGAAGGATTTCCCTGGATAATATTCATTATTTTATGCTGTGTTTCTGAGGAGTCTCTGTCTCATTGCGTCAACGACGGATGGTGCAACAAAGAATTTCCCCAGGTTATTTTCGTCTTCCCGCCTGCCGCCATGAAAATCAGATCCGCCTGATTCCAGCAGGAAATATTCATTAACTATTCCTCTGTAGAACTTAACAAGCTGCTGATTATGGGAAGGGTGAATTACTTCAATGCCGTCAACCCCCGATTCAATTAATTCCTTTAAAATGTTTTCGGGCATTACTCCCGGGTGAGCAATAAATGATAATCCGCCCGAATCAGAAATTATCTTAAAAGCGCTTCTCGGGGAGACGTGTACCTTTTTTTCATAGGCTATACATCCGTTGCCGATATATTTATTAAAAGCTTCAAAGTAGGAATTAGTAAATCCACGCTCAAGCATTGCCTGTGCTATATGGGGCCGCCCAACGGCAGAGTTCTTTGAAATTTTCAGTACATCATCGAGTTTGAGGGAGATACCGAGTGTATTAAGTTTATTAACTATCCTGTCGGCACGTTTAAGCCTTTCCGCCCTGAAGAACTCAAGGTACCGCTCAAGCTCAGGGTTTCCGGGCTCCACAAAATAGCCCAGGATATGAATTTCCCGGTCCATTATATCTGAACTGATCTCTACTCCGGCGATAATTTCAACCCCTACTTCCTTACCATATTCTACAGCTTCATCTATACCGGCAAGGTTATCGTGGTCAGTAATGCTTAATATATCAATACCTTTGCTTCTGGCCTTATCAATCAGATCTTTTGGAGAATTAAACCCATCCGAATAATTAGTATGTGAATGTAAATCAACTTTAGATCGCATTAAATTAAATCAACTGAACATTTCTTTAAATTTTTCATAGTCTAATATACGAAGTTTTGAGCCGTCAAGTTCAACCATTCCTTTTTTTGCAAAGGAATGGAGAGTACGCGAGATAGTCTCCCTTGATGTTCCGGCCATATTTGCGAGGTCATGCTGATAGGGAAGTTTTTCTATTTCTACTGTACCCTGTTTTATTTTTCCGACATCATCTGCTATCTGAAGGATAACTGTAGCCACTTTTCCCTCGGCATCCTTCAGGGAAAGTGATTTAATTTTCATATCTGCGGACCTGAGTCTGTTGGTTAACTCCTGCAGGAGAGCGATTGATATTTCAGGATGGCTGTGAAGCATCTCAAGGAATTCACTTCTCTGCACTATAAATAATTCGGAATCCTCCATAGCCGTAACATTTGCTGAACGGCTCATTCCGTCGAGAATCGCCATTTCCCCGAAGAAATCCGATTCATTTAGTATTGTAAGGATTACCTCTTTTCCGTCATCGCTAACTCTTGAAACTTTAACTTTGCCTTTTATGATTACAAATAATGCAGAGCCGGTCTCGTGTTCGAAGAGGACCACGGAGTCCTTGCTGAATGATTTCCTGATCCCGAGACGTGAGATCTGTTCGAGTGTACTCTCCTCAAGTTCGGAAAAAATTGGTACATATTTTAAGAAATCGATTTTTTCTTGCATATTTTGCCTCTTTCGGGAAAAGTTAATTAATATTGAAATATATATTCGGGTTTGATGAAAGTCAATTTTCCTTAATCTGCTGCAAAATAAGTAAAAAGCAGCCGCTTGCATGTTACCTGCGTCTCTTTTATCACATTTTCCCGGTTTTGAATCCAAACAGGTTAAAAGCAGGCAAATAGAACTGCCGTCTGTATAACTTTAAGGCTAATTTTAAGGCATAATATTTACTTTGATTTTCATTGCTTTTTTTGACCTATGTCTCTATTTTAGACGACTTATTTATAAATTTTTTAAGACGGGAGAAAATTAGATTATGCCAATGATGGCGAAAATGCGGAGTTTGGCTCCTGCTTTTATTATTTCCGTGGGTGCTTTATTTGTTCTGTTTATGGTAATGTCCGATTCCAATGTTCTCGAGGCCCTTGGCGGAAGAGCTAACTACATCGGAAAAGTAGACGGAGAAGAAATATCTTACCAGGATTTTAATAATGTCCTTGAGAGACAAAGAGAGCAGATGACAAAGCAGAATGGTCAGGATCTGACTGAAGATCAGACCTTGCAGCTTAGAAACCAGGTATGGGATGCGCTTGTTACACAGATCCTTCTTAAAAAGGAAATTAATAAATACGGTATCAGTGTTTCCGATCAGGAAATTAAAGATATCATTCTCGGCGATAATCCTCCCGATTTTCTTAAACAAAATTTTATCGATTCCACCGGGAAATTCAACAGGCAGCTATATGAGTCCGCTCTTTTCGACCCGCGTAATAAGGACGTGCTGATACAGGCTGAAGAAGGTGTACGGCAGACAAGACTTAATGAAAAACTTCAGAGCCTGGTTTTTGCTTCAGTCACTGTCAGTGAAGATGAACTCAGGAGAAATTTCATTGATCAGAATACAAAAATAAGTGCCGACTATGTTCTCGCACCGCTGTTCTTATTCCCCGATTCGACAATTACTGTAACCGATCAGGATATGAAAAACTACTACAATGATAATCTTGATAAGTATAGCGTTGATGCTCAGAGAAAAGTTAAATACGTAATGTTCCCCTTCAAGGCTTCTGCAGAAGACTCAACTTTCTCAAAACGAAATCTTGAGATTGTAGCTGAAAAGTTCGGACAGGATACTTCAAGTTTCCGCACGGTTGCAGAGGATTATGGTTCATCTCAGGTGACAGTTGATACTATGATGATGTCACAGTTCCCTAAAGAAGTTATCGGAGAGGTTGAGAATGCTTCTAAGGGAAAGGTCATCGGACCAATCGCAGGTCCCCAGGGATATGTTTTATACCACCTCATTGGTACAATCCCTTCTGATAGACCCGAAGTACGCGCCTCCCATATATTAATAAACCAATACGGGAACGCTAAGAGTAATAAAGAAGAAGCAATGAAGTTGTATGATCGTCTGAAGAACGGCGCTGATTTCAGTAAGCTGGCAAAGGAATATTCCCGTGATCCGGGCAGTGCGTCGAACGGAGGTGATCTGGGATTCTTCGGCAAGGGTATGATGGTACCGGAATTTGAAAATGTAGCATTAAATGCCAAGGTAGGTGTTGTACAGGAGCCGGTTGAAACGCAGTTCGGATTTCATATTATCAAAGTAACGGATAGGTCGGATAAAAAATATATTGTTGAAAAAATCGCTAATCCTCTTGATGTATCTTCTACAACCAAAGATCTGCTGCAGTCTTCTGCTCAGGATTTCTCTTTCATTGCAAAAAAGAACGGCTTTGAAAGTGAGGCTAAGCTGATGAACTATAGTGTTCAGGAATCAGGTGCATTTACAGACGATGCAGCTGCTGTTCCGGGTCTGGGTCAGAATAAAAATATAGTTGATTTTGCCTTTAATAATGATCTCAATACGATAAGCGAACCTTTCAGGTTAAGCCAGGGTTATGCGGTAGCGATGGTTTCCGAAGTTACACAGGAAGGTGTAAAGCCATTCGATGAAGTGAAAAATACGATTAAGCCCCAGGTCATTCGTGAGAAACAATATGCCAAAGCTAAGCAGCTTACAGAGGAAATAAAAAGTAAAGTTAATGGTGATTTAAGCAAGGCAACAAGCATTAATCCAAAAGTTACTTACAATCAGGCTAAAGATTTCACGCCTTCGGGTGTTGTCCCGGGTATCGGTAAAGACTGGGCTTTTATTGAAACGGCTTTAAAAGAAGATGTAAATAAGGTTTCTGACCCGGTTCACGGATACAGAGGCTACTTCCTTATTAAGGTAACACAGAGAACTCCTTTCGATTCTTCTGCATTTGAAATACAGAGAAATACGATAAGGGATAAGATCATCAGGCAGAAACAAAATACTGTCCTCACTCAATGGATTCAGGAGCTTAAGAAAAAAGCTGATATTGTTGATAACAGGAGCCAGTTTTTCGGACAGTAAATTTCCGCTGAATATTTTAACTTGACCCCTGGCTGACAGTTGATGTGTCAGACGGGGGTTTTGTTTTTTAAAACTATTTATAGAAATTATACCTGATTCAGAACAAAATATCATAAATGCTATTTAAATATTTCCTTGTACTGTTTTTTCTACCGACAATAGCCGTAAATGCGCAATTCGGCGATAAGCATTTCAGCATCGGTATAAATGCGGTCTATACAACGAGTGCACGAATTTTCCTTAATCCTAATTCCTCAGACCCCGTCCTGCGGAATAATGCATTCGGCATCTCCGATATATTTGACCCCGCACTTGATATCCGTTATAAAATAATGGACGACATCATTCTGGGAATAGGAACCGAATATATGAAGACAACGGCTCCGGGTCCTAACCTTACAGCTTTTGCAGGAAATTCAACAGTAACTATTAATGTTAATGATGGTTTTCTCCTTATTCCAATTGAGGTTTCCGCGTATTATATACTTCCTTTCTCTACTGAGAAGTTTAAGTTCCTGATGGGGGGAGGAGCCGGCTATTATTTTGGAGAACATATCAGGCAATTCGGGGATGCCTCTGTGTCAAATGTAAGCAGGGATTTTGCATACGGAATACAGGTTGCAGTTTCTATGGATTACCTGGTTCGTGATGATATCTCCATTCATTCTGAAATGAAATTCAGAGATCCCCAGTTCAAAGTTAAAAGTGAATACGATAAGCTTGAGGTAAATTATAATAATGAAAAGATCCTGCTTGCGCAGAGGACTTTCGATTCCAAAATTAATGTCGACGGCGTAACTTTCATACTCGGCGTTTCCTACTTCTTCTGACCTTTCAATACACAACCGAATGACTATTGATTAACAACTTAGCGATCATCACATTAATACTAATAAAATCCTATCGCTTAAATAGTTCCGATGATTCAAAATATTTTTATTAAGTTTGTATCCTATGAAAGGTAATGTTATTTATCTTGCCGGTTTCATGGGTGCAGGCAAGAGTACAATAGGTCCTATACTCGCGAATACACTGGGATGGAATTTTTATGACCTGGACCGGGAGATAGAAAAAATCGAAAGGAAAAAAGTAAGGGAGATTTTCGAAACAATGGGGGAGGATTATTTCAGAAAAGTTGAAAGAGAAATACTCCTGAAAGTTTCTGCTGAGCAAAAAGTTATCATCTCTCTCGGCGGCGGAACAATGGCTAGTGAGGAAAATCTGGACTTCTTAAAAAAGACCGGCAGAACATTTTATCTGAAGGCCTCCAGAGAATCTATATACAGAAGATTGAAATATAAACGTGACCGTCCTGCGCTGCACATGAATGGCGGCTTCCCCGAAACAAGAGAAGAACTGATGGAATTAATTAATAAGCTTTTGAATGAGAGAGAAAAGTTCTATCTTTTATCGGATCACATTATTTTAACAGACAATATTCCGGTTGGTAAGACTGTTGACACCATAGCAAGGATAATATCTTCAAATTAAAAATTCAGGAATAATTCTTTGAAAAAAATAAATGTTGAAGTATCTGATTCAACTTACCCGGTTTTTGCGGGCAGAGGGATATTGAATCACCTTAAACCTCAAATAAAAAAGTACGGACGGTTTAAAAATTATTTCATAGTGGTCGATCGTAATGTTGCCAGGTATCATATCAAAAATATTAAGCGGGCAATCGGCAGACATAAAAAGATATTATACTATGAATTAAAGCCGGGTGAGAATTCAAAGTCGCAGGAGCAGCTGAAAAAGATCTATGATTCTCTTATTAAAAATAATTTCGGCAGGGATACACTTCTTATCTCAATCGGCGGGGGAGTTACAGGCGACCTTGCCGGGTACTCAGCAGCGACATATATGAGAGGACTGCAGCTGATTCATATCCCCACGACTCTTCTATCTGCAGTCGACAGCTCAATCGGCGGTAAAACTGCTATAAACTTTAATGGCTATAAAAATATAATTGGTGCTTTTTACCATCCGGATATGGTCCTTATAGATTCAGAATTTCTCAGAACGCTTCCACGTAAAGAATACATTGCCGGTATGGGAGAGGTAATTAAATACGCATATATCTCATCACCGGATCTGTATAACCTGGTCAATGAGAACTTCACCGACATCCTTAAAAAAGAAGAAAAAATTACGGACGAAATAATTATCCGGTGTGCTGCAATAAAAGCAGGGGTGGTTTCTAACGATGAAAAGGAATATGGTCTGAGGAAAATCCTTAATTTTGGTCATACTTACGCACATGGAATTGAATCCGCTTCAGGTTTTAAAATAAGACACGGTCACTGTGTTATATATGGAATTGTTGCTGAACTATTCCTTTCGAATAAGATCGGCGTACTGTCCAGGAAGAAACTGGTTAAATACCTGGAACTGCCGGGAAAATTCGGTCTAAAAAATATACTTAAAGATATTGATTTTGAAGACATATACCAGGTAATGCTTGCTGATAAAAAGAACCGTAACGGAAAGATCAATTTTGTACTGCTGTCCGATCTTGGTAAAATCCTGCTGGATGTTGAAGCAGGGAAGAGAGATATACTTTATGCTTACGAGAGGGCAAGGAAATTCTTTGAATAAAAGATCAGGTTCGGTTTAAAGGAGAAACTGTCGGATCTTTGAGGGTGAAAATCCGACAGTTCGTGTGTCATTTATGGAGGGGGTACTATGCAAAAAACTATTTTCTATTTTCGAGTCTAATGATTCAAGTTATATGCCATCAGGAAATACGGCAAAATCGTCAGAAACTTTAGCCGTCTGTTTTTATGCAGTAAGAATTACAATACAAGATTACATTTTTACAGGAAGTTTTGGAAAGACAGTTTAAAAAGGAACTGCCGGAAATTTATCGCAAATCCGGCAGTTTAAATTGGAAGGGTGTTATGCTTAAACTATGAACTACTTCGATATGTATAGGTCAAGTACTATGCCATTTGATAAAGTTCATTTTTTGCATATTTTCAAACATCTTAATCTCATAATAAGATAAAATCAATAGATACTTATTATTTTGATACTCAAAAAGGAATTAGATATATGTTAGAGCAGACAGGACTTGTTGATCTGAACCTTGAAGAAGAAATCGTAAAACTCCGGAAAGATTTGAACGCTGTTATACTAGCCCATTATTACCAGGAATCGGAAATACAGGATATAGCCGATTTTGTGGGCGACAGTCTTGACCTCGCTAGAAAGGCAAAATCGACTAAAGCTGATGTTATTGTTTTTGCCGGTGTTCATTTTATGGCTGAGACTGCTAAGATATTAAATCCTGATAAACTCGTTCTCCTTCCCGATCTCGAAGCAGGGTGTTCTCTGGCCGAAAGCTGTCCGGCTCCGTTATTTAAGTCATTCCGTCAGCAGCATCCCGAACATATTTCTATTACATATATTAATTGCACGGCTGAAGTCAAAGCACTCAGTGATATCATCTGCACATCAAGCAATGCAGAAAAGATCATTAACCAGATCCCGCGGGAAAAACCTATACTTTTTGCTCCGGACAGAAACCTCGGAAGGTATCTGATCAAAAAGACCGGCAGGGATATGCTGCTCTGGGACGGCTCCTGCATCGTACATGAAACATTCAGCGAAAGAAAATTAATTGATTTGAAACTTGAGAATCCGCATGCGAAAATTATTGCACATCCTGAATGTGAGGAGATAGTATTAAACCATGCAGACTTCATAGGATCTACGAGTAAATTATTAAAGTATGTGCAGGAAGAACCCGCAAATGAATTTATTGTTGCGACGGAATCGGGGATCCTTCACCAAATGAAAAAGCTGGTTCCTGGCAAGAAACTGATTGCCGCACCGCCCGAAGCGAACTGCAGCTGTAATGAATGTCCTTACATGAAACTGAACACAATGGAGAAACTATATCTCTGTATGAAAAATAAAAAGCCCGAAATTTTACTGGATAGTGATTTGATGAAAGCTGCATTAAGGCCGATCGAAAGAATGCTTGAAATGAGCTAGCACCGGTTAAGAAGAATTGCTATTGTCGTCCCTTCCCCCGGTGATGAATTTTTAACGTAGATCTTCCCCCCGTGATAGCCTTCAATAATCCTTTTTGAAAGGCTCAGTCCGAGTCCCCAACCTCTCCTTTTAGTGCTGTAGCCGGGGCGAAATACATCTTTCCTGCGTTTATATTCTATTCCTTTTCCATTGTCAAAAACGCAGACCTCAATATTATTTTTAATTCCGGAAATGGTTATGCTTATTACTCCGGCTTTATGATCAATAGCGTCGAGAGAATTTTTGACAAGATTCTCAATAACCCATCCGAAAAGTTCAGAGTTCATTTCAGCACAAAGTTCTTTATCCCCGGATATGGTCAGCTCAACGCTTTTACCATTAGGCAGCCGTCTCTGGAAATAATCGGTAATCTTTTTTACTTCTGTGTAAACATTCCTTGGTTTTATTTCCGGTGTTGAACCGATCTTGGAGAACCTGTATGTTATCTTATTAAGCTTTTCAACGTCACTCCCGATTTCATCGGCAATGTCTATAACTTTATCCGGATCCTGGAAGTTAATTTTCAGCATTTCCAGCCAGCCCATCAGACTGGAGATAGGAGTTCCGAATTGATGGGCAGTCTCTTTAGCCATTCCGACCCATATATTGCTCTGCTCACTCCGTTTGATACTGCTGAAGCCCACATAGCCGATGACTATAAATAATACAGCAATAATTATCTGAAAATAAGGATATAGTCTTAGCCGGTTAATAAGGTCGGAATCACCGTAGTGTATTTTTTGAAGAATTAGCGAATCCTCGTATGTAACAAGAATCGGTTTATGGGAATTGTCCATTTCCCTGACCTGCTGATTAAAGAATGTTTCGAGTTCATTCCTGTTAAGGGTAGTATCGTATTTTATATTCCTGACATCCTTGATATCGTGGATGTTATCAATTTTTACTATGTTATCCGGACCTGTTGATATTAACGGAAAGTCTATCGGTTTCAGTATATTATCAAACAAGAAAGTAATATCCGCATTTGGTTCGGAAGTATTCGCTACATACTCAATTCCCTTTGCATAAAGCTCGACTATAGTTCTTTCCCTATCCTGCAGTACTTTCACAAGGTCCTGGGTATAATACAGCGTACCGACAGCTATCAGTAAAGCTACAACGATGAGGCCGATTTTTATATTTAAGGAAGCCGGTCCGCCGGACATTTTCATGGGATGGTTTTACCGGAATTATTAAAAAACAAAGCCAATTATCGCACTTTTAAGGGTAAAAAATCCAGTCATATTTTCAGTGAAGAACCAGGGAAATCCCTGATTCTTCTTTGCTTTATGCGATGAAAAAAGTCTGTTCTCTTTTAGGTCCCACCGAGACAATAGTTATTTTTATTCCCGTATGATTTGCGATAAACTCAAGATATTCTTTTGCTTCAGAAGGCAGGTCGGAATATGAGCGGCATTTTGAAATGTCGGTATTCCATCCCTTAAAAGTTTCATAACAGGGTTTAACCCGGGATAATCTCTGAACATCTGTAGGGTATGATTTTAACATTTTCCCGTTCAGCTCATAGCCGGTGCAGATTTTTATCTCCTTAAATGAACCAAGGACGTCAAGCTTAGTAATTGCAGCCTCCTCAATCCCGTTGATCATGGCTGAATATTTAACGAGAAAAGCATCAAACCAGCCGCATCTCCTCGGTCTGCCTGTCGTTGCTCCGTACTCAGCGCCAACCTTTCTCAGGTTTTCACCGGTTTCATCTTCCAGTTCGGTTGGGAAGGGTCCGAATCCGACTCTTGTTGTATAAGCTTTAACAATTCCGAAAACAAGGGTTATCTTGGTAGGCGGAATTCCGGTTCCGGTACAGGCGCCGCCCGAAGTAGGGCTTGATGAAGTAACATAAGGATAGGTTCCATGATCAACGTCAAGGAGTGCTCCCTGTGCACCCTCAAGCAGGATCGATTTGCCTTCCGCAATTGCATGATTAAGGTAAGCAGGTACATCCTTCACATATTTATCAATTATCTTATCAAATTCCACGTACTCTTTAATAATTTCTTCTACGTCAAGCTCTTCATGATCGTATATCTTCTTTAAAAGGTTGTTTTTCTCTTTCAGGTTTGCCCGGATTTTTTCTTCAAGCACTCCCTTATTAAGAAGATCAACGATCTTGATCCCTTTGCGTGCATATTTATCGATGTAGCAGGGTCCAATGCCTCTTCCGGTTGTCCCTATCTTGTTTCCGTTATTTTCATTGATATTATCAAGAAGCTTGTGGTAGGGCATAATTAAGTGTGCATTGTGACTGATAAACAGCCTGCCTTCAACATCTATTCCGTTTTTACGGAGAAGCTCAATCTCATCAAGCAGGGCGTTTGGATCTATTACAACGCCGTTCCCTATAACGCAAATTACATTTTCTCTTAAAATTCCCGAAGGAATAAGATGAAGGATATATTGTTTATCGCCGATTGTAACAGTATGACCGGCATTTGCCCCTCCCTGGTAACGTGTTACAATGTCATAATTTTCGCTAAGAATATCAACAATCTTGCCTTTTCCCTCGTCTCCCCACTGACTTCCAACCAGAACAGTTACTCGCATTTAACACTCTTTTTTTAAAATTCTCAAAATAAAAACTCCGAATAAATCCGGAGTTCAAAACTACATAAAACTGATTTTATGAAGAAATTAATTTGAAAAACTTTTTATTGCATCATCTACATTATCGTAAAATTCAAAAATTGTGATGAGCTTGGTGATAATCAGCAGGCTTTCAATTTTTTCGGTTACACGAGCCAGTTTCAGATTTCCGCCTGCTTTTTTCATAGTTGTTAACCCTCCGATCATCATTCCAAGTCCTGAGCTGTTCATGAATTTAACATCAGAAAGGTCAACTACTATATTTTTCTTTCCCTCGTCGATCAGTTTATGGAGTAAATCGTTGAATTCTTTAGTATCTTCACCGCCCATCACATTTCCCTTTAACTCTATGATGACGGCTTCGTACCTTTCATTGACTTTAGTTTTCATTAAACAACTCCTAAAATTTTTTCCGTTAAATTTAAGTTAATAGGAGTAACAAAGCAAGTTTAGCCATATCCGGCAAAAGATTATTTTTTAGGTTATATATTATGTTTTTATTGAATAATTTTACGGAACCTGTACTCAAATTTTACGTCTAAAAAGATGGATACGAAAAAAACAAAGAAAGATTTGCAGAACGCTCAAATACTAAACCTGGATGACGATTTCTCTTTAGTAAAACGTTTTATTGACGGCGATGAATCCGCGTTTGCTATTCTTGTTCAAAGGCATAAAGAGAAGGTTAGAAATATAATCTACCTGACAATGAACAACTCAAATTCCGTGGATGATATCGCACAAGATGTTTTTTTGACGGTTTACAGGAACCTGAACAATTTCAGGTTTGAATCACAATTCACCACCTGGCTCTACAGGATAACGGTGAATAAGTGCAAAGATTATATGAGAAAGATTAAAATCAGAAATATTTTTACACCAATAAAAGAAGCCGAAGGGAAAACAGAGGATACTGTTACTCCCGAAAGTAATGATATTTCCGCCATTGTACATAAAGCTATCGGCAAATTGCCCGAGAAACTGAGAGTTCCGCTGCTTTTAAAAGATATTGAAGGTATGAGTTACCAGGAGATTGCCGAGACTGTTCAATGCGAAATAGGAACTGTGAAATCGAGGATCTTCAGAGCAAGGGAAGGATTGAAAAATATCCTTCAGCCTTTTGAAGAGGAGCTGATGTCATGAGAAAATTTAATACAAAATATGAAATTATATCCGCCTATCTCGACGGTGAATTATCTGCCGGTGAGGCTAAAGAATTAGAAGAAAAAATAAAGATTTCAAAGGACCTGCAGGACAAGCTAAGCGAATTAAAGCAGATTAAACAATTAACCATTTCATCCATAGAAAGACTTCCTGAAGCCCCGTATTTTGAGACAAGGCTCGCTGCGGGTCTTAACCGTAAAGGGACCTATTATGACCAGTTCCGCAAATGGATCCCGGCTGTCAGTTTCAGCGCACTTGCTATTGTTTTAATGGTATTTCTGAAGTTTAATCCAGGCGTAATAGACAAACTGGTTGAAGAACAGAAAAGCAACTTAGCGGGTTTTTACCAGGAAAATCTCAGGCCTCTGTTCTACGCTTCCGATCTTTCAAATGAAGACGTATTTAATTTCGCATTCTCGAAACAGCTTCCGCTTGATAAATCTAACGGACAGTATCTGAAGCTTGGATATGACCAGGGCGGGAAAGAGTTCTTTGAGATTAAAACATCAGGCAGCAATGTCCCGGTCAACAACCTCGAAAGGTTTACCGCAACGCTCAAGCTTAATAATGCACAGAAACGCCAGGTTGATTCTATCCTCGAATCTTATGCCGGTGACATTCAGACGCAGGTGCTCGTCAATGATAAAAACACAGTAGCAATAAACCCGAACCTGTGGAATTATAATAAGGCGATCGTTGCGGATATAATGTCATTTGCCCGCGATGCGAATAGGGAGGAGTTCAATAAAATCGTTCCGGCCGGGTATTTTGCGTATGACAACCCCGATGTGAGAACCATTGTTAATAAGGTTAAAGACAATAAAGACAATAACTACATATTTTTCACTCCCGATACGATCTTTTCCGAGCCGTATAATTTTGATAAGAAGAGGTTCAAAGAGGAAATGGCAAAGGCTAAAGAGGAAATGAAGCAGGGAATGGAGGAGGCCAATAAAACTTTCCGGGAAATGAAAATAAACCTGAAGCTTGACAGTAGTTTTACCAGGCTGAAGAATGATCCTTCCTGGAATAAAAACTTTAAAGTCTTTATCGATTCCAATATATGCAGGGTGCATCTGTCCAATATAGATATCCCGGATATACAGCTTCCTGACTTCGACAGCATTTCTGCTCAGGTTGAAGAGGCACTCAGGAATATACCCCCGATTATTATTGATATGCCGGGTGTGAAGGGACAAAAAAGTTATTCTTTCAAATACGAATTCAGCGATTCAGCCGGAACTCCTGTAAGGGTTCAGATACCGAATGTTGATTCGATCCTGAAAAGTATCGGAATATTCGGAGGTGATTCGCTGATGTATAACGGTAAAACAAATCATTTTTTACCGGATTCGATGGCTTCAATGTTCAAAATGTTCGACGATTCACTGATGTATTTTGATAAGGATGGATTTAAGAATGAGATGAAACAGCTGCAGAAAGAGATGGAAAGGATGAGAGAGGAAATGAAGCGCCTTAGAATAGAGATACACCAGGATACCTTACAGAGACATGAGGAAGACAACTCAGTTGAGATATAATAAATAGCGTTTTTACCAGGATTTCAGCGGTTTTTTATCTATTAAAAGCCGTCCCCATCATACATATTACCCGTTCATAACTCTTTTCTTTACTAAATGCAGGAATTCCCTTAATTTGATAGCGGATATATGGCTGAAGACCGTCTTTGAACGGACAATTTATAGTAGTATTTTAGCTTGAAAAAATAACTTAAATGAATATGATAACCGCAAATCTTACACATAACCTGAAATTCCGTCTGTTTATGGGGATCGCTGTTATTCTGTTCTTTTTTAAGATATTTGTTCCGGCCGGGGCTTCAGCCGGTTATAATATCATAAACGAAATACTGGTTGCATTAACGGTTATCTCCCTGATCGTTTATCTGATAGAGCTTATGGGTTATAAGAAAATCAACCCAATCTCAATGGTGATGAACGTCGGGATCCTCAATGCTATAATATTTTTTATGATCAGTTTTTCGGGCTCAATACTGAACCTCTTTTTTGACAACCTTCAGGGACAGCCGGGACTGATATTCAGGATAATCAGCTTTTTTTATGTTTTCCTTATCCTCAGCTTTCTCGCTTATATATTTCTCACCTTCAGAGAACTTTTTTTCCTTAAACAGAACAGGAACCTGAATACTTATTTCAATACTATGGTTGTTTTCTTTATACTGGCCTCGCTTTCTTCAGCGTTCGATAAACTGCCCGACCTGTCCTTTATAAAGAACACTTTCTTCATTATCTCTATATTACTTATTGCAATCAATTCTGTTAGGATATCATGGATAGCTTTCCTTCAGAAAAAAGAAAAAATATCACTTCTCGTAATATCGGTAGTTATTGCCGTACTTTTCATCGTAAACCTCGTCAACAGCAGCGGTGAAAATATTCATTACAAGATGCTGGCATCTTTTTCGCCCTCGCTGGCCCAGTTCCTTAATATCCTGATGATTTACGGCGCCATTTATTTCAGTGTACTGTTTTTTACTACACTGTTCCATCTGCCGACAGCTGAAGCATACGACAGAAAAGCCCAGGAGGTTTCCTCCCTTCAGTACTTCAGCAAGCTGATCACCGAAGTACTCGATTTTAACGATCTCGCTGAAACTGTAACGGATATTGCTACCAGGGTATGTAATGCCGATGCTTCATGGATTTTATGGAGCGAGCAGAAGGAGTTTACAACAATCGCGCATAAAAATATCGGTTACATTGATGCAAGGGAATTGTCGAATTTTATTTATAAAAGCGTTAAGAGCAAACCGTTGAATGGTACGGAAATTCTTTCACTGGAAAAATTTGATAAGCTGGCTTCTCTTAGTGAAAATTACTTAAGCGCCGCTGTATCGCCTCTTAAGATCCATAATGAATTGAAGGGTTATCTTATTGTAGCAAAGAAGAATAGCTCGATTTTCAATGATGAGGATATTAACGCTATAAATACTTTCTCCGATTATGCTACAGTTGCTATTGATAATGCCGCGCTGCTTGAGGAATCGATCGAAAAAGAACGGCTGGAGAAAGAGCTTGATGTTGCACGTGAAGTGCAGCGCAAGATCCTTCCTTCAAGGCATCCTGAATATATGGGACTTGAGATATCGAGCGTTTTTATTCCCGCATTTGAGGTGGGCGGCGATTATTATGATTTCTTTGAGATCAGCGAGAGTAAGCTTGGTTTTGTTATTGCAGATGTATCGGGTAAGGGAATTTCAGCCGCATTTATTATGGCTGAGGTTAAAGGGATATTTGAATCCCTTTCCAAAACCATAACCAAACCAAAAGATATTTTAATCAGTGCCAATACTATACTTAAACGTACACTCGACAGAAGCAGCTTTGTAAGTGCAGCCTATGGGATTATTGACAGGGAGAAAGAGACTCTGACCATTTCCCGGGCGGGTCATTGTCCGATTATCCTGATCCGCAATGGGATTGCCGAGACTTTACGCCCCTCCGGCATAGGACTTGGTTTAAATTTTACGGAACATTTTGATAATACCCTGGATGAGACAAAAATAAAACTTGATGATGAAGACCTGATTGTCCTCTATACAGACGGGATAACCGAAGCAAAGAATACAGACCTGGAGGATTTCGGGCTGGATAATTTCGAAAAGATTTTAATAGAGAATGCAAAAGCATCTCCCGATGAAATAGCAAATAAAGTAATCCGGGAGGTAACTGTTTTTTCACAAAGTCATTCACAATATGACGATATTACATTAGTAATATTTAAATGGAAATCAAAAATTAAAACGGATGGAGAAAAAGAATGGCAGAGTTCAGCACTACCATTAAAGATAAAGGAAATGTAAGTATAATCTATCTTAATGGGTATCTTGATGCACATACAGCACCGCAGCTCGAAACTAATTTTTCAGAGCTGATCGACCGCGATAAATATAATATCGTGGTGAACTTTACAGATTTGAATTATATAAGTAGTGCCGGATTAGGTGTATTTATGGCTTATATCGAAAAGATACGGGAGAATGAAGGAGACATTAAACTTTCCAGCATGAATGATAAGGTTTATAACATCTTTGACCTGCTGGGATTTCCCCTGCTTTACGAAATCTTCAAATCTGAAGATGAAGCTATCAGTAAATTCAAAGAGACCGGAAACGTTGAAAACAAAAAATAAAATAGATAAAAAACTTAAGATTACCAGCAGGACGGAAAATCTTTCCGTCATACGGGAGTTTATTCAATCTGCTGCTGAAGAGGTTGGAATGAAACCCGGTGTGGCCGAGGATGTAATGCTTGCTGTGGATGAAGCCTGCACAAATATAATGAAGCATGCTTATAAATCTTATCCCGATGGTGAAATACTTTTAAAGCTGAAGTATTCGGACCATAAGCTGACAATTACAATTGTGGATTATGGAAATTCATTTCATCCTGAAAATGTTCCCGATCCTGATCTGCAGAAATACTACAGGCAGCACCGTGTAGGGGGACTGGGTATGTACCTGATGAAAACGCTTATGGATGAAGTAAGTTATAATTCCGTACCCGGGAAGTATAATGAAGTATACCTTACCAAATATCTAAACAATTCTCATTGAAAATGAATGACACTGAAAATATTAAAGTAAGAAGAAATCTTACTGCTTTAGTAGAATTCAGCCGGATAATAAACTCAAGCACAGACCTCGATTTCATTGTAAATAATATACTCCTTACCTGCATGGGCAAGTTCCTTGCAACAAAGGGTTTGTTTGCATTAAATGTTAACGGATCATTCAAGGTAAGGTCATCCAAGGGAGTGCCTGCAGAAGTATTGAGCAGATTAAGCAGCAGGGAAATGAAAGAGGATTTTTTTGAAAACGGCGAGACCAGGTCGGACCTGGGACTCGGCGAACTTTGCGTTTCTGAAAAGGTCATATCTTCAGGCAAGGCTCTTGGTATAATCTGTCTCGGTGAAAAGCTGAATAAAACAATGTATTCTGAAGACGACCGGGAATTTTTAAGAACAATATTAAACATTTCCTCTACCGCCATTCAGAATTCCATCGTTATAAATGAACTTAAAAGAGTGAACAGAGTTCTTGATTCGCGTCTTCACAGGCTGAATTCATTATTCGAATTGAGCAAGGAATTTGCTCTGTTTTCCGAATCTTCACGTGTTGCACGGCTGCTGGTTTACTCGGTTATAGGCCAGCTGTTTGTTTCAAGGTTTGCCGTGATCACTTTCGAAGATTCCGTTCCGTCTGTGCTTGAATCAAAAATTGATAATGATATACTGCTGAAAATAATAGCAGACAGGAATTTACAGATGCTTGAATCGGCTATAACAGGGGATGGCATATCTTCGAAGTATAGAGAGCTGGAGAGTCTTAAGATTCAGCTTGTTGTTCCTATGCAGATACAGGGAGAAACCCGCGGATTGATATTCCTTGGGTAAAAGGATAAACGACCATGAATACTCCGAGGCAGATATAGAATATGTTTATTCAGTTGGAAGTCTTGCTATGATCTCCCTTGAGAATAAAAGGTTATTCAAGGAGGCGCTGGAGAAGAAAAAAATGGAAGATGAACTGGATATCGCAAGAGACATACAGAAAAATCTTCTTCCTCATAATATTCCTGAATTAAACAATTTTGAGATCTCGGCTATTAATGTTTCCTCGAAGCAGGTAGGCGGGGATTACTATGATCTTATTCGTCTCGATAAGAATAGTATATGTTTGTCGATTGCGGATGTCTCGGGGAAGGGAGTGCCGGCTGCACTGCTTATGGCAAATCTTCAGGCCTTCTTAAAAACAATTGTAAGACATGGGATGGAACTCGATGAAGCTACAGCACTGATAAATGACCTGGTAAGTGAAAATACCTCCGACGGGAAGTTCATTACTTTTTTCTGGGGAGTGCTGAATGATGACGTGAGGAAATTCAGATACGTTAATGCCGGGCACAATCCTCCCCTGTTGATAAGGAATGGGGAAATCATTAAACTGAATATCGGCGGAATAGTACTCGGGGTGATGAAAACAGTGACCCCTTATGAATCCAGGGAGATTTCCCTGCAGAAAGACGATGTGATTGTGATGTTTACTGACGGAGTTTCAGAAGCTATGAATAAGAATGGTGAGGAATTTTCAGATGAACGGCTTGAAAATACAGCAAAACGAATATCCTACAAATCCTCTCCTGAGATACTCCAGGAAATCAGGCAGGAAGTGATCGATTATACTGCCGGCACTCTCCAGTCTGATGATATCACCCTGATGGTGATTAAGGCAAAATAATTAATTATTTTTTGAAATATAAATCCCGCTCTTTTATTAATTCATAAAGCAAAACGCAGCTGATGGATCCTGTAAAAAAATACCTGGTAAAGTACCGGTCAAAGATTATCATCGGGATGAGTCTGCTCCTAATTCTCCTTTCACTTGGCAATACTTTAATCCTCACTACCGTTAACCCAAGGTCGAATGATGAATGTATATGGATGCCTGTAAAGCAGGCAGATACTCTTGCGATCAGGTTTCAAACGGTGAAGGTGGGAGGGGTCACGTGGAATGCCGGCATCCGCGACGGAGATTACCTGATCGCGATAAACGGTATAAGAATCGAGACACCTGACCAGGCACAGATGATCCTTAACAAGGTTGAGGGGGGTGATTATGCAGGATATACAGTTAAAAAACAAAACGGCAGTCTGCTTGAGACTAAAGTTTATGTAAAAAAACTTATTAACTTTCCGCTCCTCGGCCTTAGTCTCCTTGGATTTTTCTGGCAGCTCATCGCTTTCATAGTATTAATGGCCAGACCTGACGGAAGGGTTCAGCGTGTATTCTATGCCGCCGGTGCAACATTAATACTAATGATGTTATTTAATTACGAATCCCTGCCTTTTATAAGGGGATTCCTTCCGCTGGCTTTCCTTTTCGATTTCTTAAACACAGGCGGGTTAATATATGGGCCTTTCCTGATACTCCTTTTCTTCTGGATATTCCCTCGTGAATATAACTTTGTGAAGAAGAAAGCAGTTAATTATACTTTATACCTGCTGCCGGCGGTTATACTTATAGGATTATTCATATACCGGTTTCTGTTTGTATACTATTCACCTGAAAGAAATTATCACTATGAAAAGTTTATAAATATTTCCAACATTGCGCTCAGTTCAGCTTTTCTGGTGGGATTTATTTCTCTGGTTATCAATTATTTTCGGTTAAAATCTCCTGATGAAAGAAAGCCCATTTCCGTAATACTTGTATCTTATTTCCTGGCAATCATAGTAATACTATATACAGTATTCGTTGCTCCCGCAATTACTGATAATATTTTTAATTCGCCGGAATTTTATATGCCGATGATCATCCTTTTCATCCTTCCTGTAGCATTCGGCTATTCCATATTCAGGTATCAGCTGATGGATGTAAGCGTCGTTGTAAAGAATACAATTGTATATGGTGCGGCCACAATAAGTATAGCTGCTGTTTATTTCCTTGTGATTTATCTTATGGGACAGGTAATCAGTACTGCGATCGGCACTGAATATAAGGGAGTTATTGCCGGGGTAATATTCATAATATTTGCACTTGTATTTCAGTCGACCAAAGATAAATTCCAGGATTTCCTTACCGCAAGATTTTATCCCGAGCAGTTTGCCTATCAAAGAATACTTGTCAGTTTCAGCAACGATATTACTACGGTTGTCGGACTTGATAACATTCTCGACACGATGACTTCAACTTTCGTTGAATCACTCAGGATTAATATCTTCGGTATATTGCTTTATGAGGAAAAAGAAAATGAATTCAGACTTGTAAGAAGTGTCGGGATTGCTTCAAAAGAATTGAAGGTTCCTGCATTGAACCTTCATAAAGTTATTTTAGAAAAGAACACGACATCAAAGAGTCCCGTAATAGAAGAAGAGGATTACCAGCGAACCTTCCCGGTAAGTTACAATCTGCTCCTAGGAGCAGGCATTTATACAGTAGTACCTATGATTATTAAGCAGAAGATAATAGGACTGATGCTGCTTGGACTTAAACACTCAGGGGCAAAATTTGCGGGCAAGGATATTGATCTGCTTTATGCAGTTGCAAACCAGTCGGCTGTAGCAATAGAGAACGCAAGACTTTACCGGACTGAAGCAGAAAAGATAAAACTTGAAAGAGACCTCGACCTTGCAAGGAAAATACAGCAGGGGCTGCTGCCGAAGAAGATCCCCGCTATAAAAGGACTTGATATCTCAGGAGAAATGATCCCCGCACAGCAGGTAGGGGGAGACTACTATGATCTTATACCTGTTGATGAAGATAAGCTATTTGTCGTGGTGGGAGATGTTTCAGGGAAAGGTTTATCTGCTTCGCTTTATATGACAAAGCTGCAGACTATGATAGAATCGGCCTGCACATTGGGCAGAAATCCGAAAGAGATCCTGATTGATATCAATAAGCGGATCTATGAATCGATGGAGCGGAACTGGTTTGTCACTATGACACTTGCTCTGTTCGATATGAAAGAGAACAAGGTGAAGTTCTGCAGAGCAGGGCATATGCCTGTATTCGCAGCAAAGAATGGTACGATAAACAAATACAGAACAATGGGACTGGGTATAGGTCTTGAACGAGGAATCATTTTCGGAAAAACACTTTATGAGGAAGAATTGGTTCTGCATAAGGATCAGATATTCGCTTTCTTCTCCGATGGGGTCACCGAAGCAATGAATGAACAAATGGATCTCTTCGGCGAAGACAAACTTACTGAACTGCTTGTGAACAGGTCATCCCACCAGAGCAGCGAGATTCTTAAAGATATATGGAAAAGCATCCGCGCCTACCGCGGCTCAGCAGAAGTCAACGACGATATGACAATGGTGCTGGTGAAAGTATTGGAAAACATAAAATAGCAGCCCTTCTTATAACTTAAGGTAGAAGTATTTCTCATATTTAGATTCGCATCTCAAGCATCCCCCTGTAAGAGACGCATAGTGGGAAAAAGAATCCATAGGTGAAGGATGCTGTATAGAAAATATAAGATATTGGATACAAGTCCATAATCTACAGGCGAATTCCCCTTAAAAAATTCAGAACTGAGTGAAAAAGTGACTCCAGAATCGGAAAAAAAATTGCAGGTTTTGCATTACCGTTATTCCAGGCAGCAGTGGAATCGGTAAAAAATTCACCTGTGGATTTCGTCCGGCAGATTCGGACTCAATAACCCACCCTTAATGAATCAAGTGGGAGCCTGTCCCGATTCATCTACCCTACCTCAGGTCGGGAGTGTCCCGCACCTTGCTGTAATTTTTTACCAAAAGAGAGCAGTTTTTATTTCCAAAAGACAATATGCCTGGTCTCAAAGTAAGTGATAAATACGACCTATATTCGATTTACATACGCTCCATATACGCTTTACATACGCTCCAGATACGCTTCACATACGCTTTAAACGGTAATTTAATACGCTTTAATAAAATTGATGCCCTATTTCAATAGTCGGGATTCCGAAATGACGATTAAGTACTTTTTTGTCGGAAGCACATTTACTTCTCATAAATAACGCAACAATTAGGCATAAATTTTACCCCGGGACGGGCTTTGTTGGCTATTTTTCTGTATTCAAAAAACAGAGGGAGTTATAGTGTGTTTATTTGAGATTTTGGCACTAATTGTGCACCTTATAGGCGACAAATGCATTTGATGAAGGAATTTGATGATTTTTCAGTACTTCCGGTCAATTCGTGTATTATTTGCCGTTTATTTCGGTATAATCCTCCTTTTTATCTACCTGGGTTTTAATTTTTACCAGGGCGACAAGACACGGGAACTAACTGAAAGATCAAAAGAACTCCATTCTATCTCAAATCTTAAGTACAGTGCGGTCATACAATGGTATTCTGAACGTTATTCAGATGCCGCCTTCCTCTTTAAAAATGAAAATCTGCGTAATTCTTTACAAAAATACCTCAAATCTGCTAATCCCGGAGATTCATCAGGTATCGCTTCCTCGATTTCTACAATTTACAAAAACCACGACTATTCGAATTTTTTTATTCTCGGAAATAATTACAAAACAATTTTAAATATTAACCCTGCCAGCTCTATAGCGGTTAATCACGACTCGATCGTTATTGCATTAAAAGAATGCAGATTAACCAATTCTGACATATATCCTGATCCGCAGCTTAAAACACTCTGCATGGATATTTATATTCCGATTTCCCTCTCGAAAGCTGATACCGTTGTTATGGTAATGAAAATAGACCCGGGTAAATTGCTCTTCCCCATCGTCTCAACATGGTATGTTGATGATTCTTCCGGTGAATCGATAATTGTTACTCACGATGCAGATAGTATCAGCTATATCAGTCCGCTTAAATTTTATCCTGGAAATGGCAGGATATTAAGGAGATTTGCAGGCGATTTAAATCTGGCAGCCGCAAAAGCAATTGCAGGAAGCAGCAGTATTGTGCAGGGACGTGATTACCACGGGGAAGAGGTTCTTGCTGATGTAAGGCAGATCGGGAATTTTCCATGGTATATGATTACTAAAATGGACCTTGCAGAAATTTATGAACCTGTAACTACAAGCACTTTAAATAATATTCTTATACTCGGACTTACGATTGCATTAGGCGGGATACTCCTTCTTTATTACTATACTAAATCAAATTATAATACTCTCAGGCAAATCGCTGAAACAGAAAAGAAGTTCAGAAGCATATTTAATAATTCAACTGAAGCTATTGTTCTCCTCGATAAAGATAAATTTATAGACTGCAACCCCAGTGCAGAAAAACTTTACGGACTCCCGAGAAGAAAAATAATCGGTAAAACCCCGGGTGAATTTTCACCTGAATATCAGCCGGGAAACAGGCGTTCTTCAGAACTGGCACTTGAACTTATTGAATCTGCCCTTTCAGGTGATTCCCCGAGGTTCGAGTGGCTCCATTCGACAGAGGGTAATCTTATTTTTACAGATATCAGCTTGTCCAGCATGGAAATTGACGGTAAGAAATACGTAATCGGCTTCCTGCACGACATTACAGAACGGAAGCTGATGGAAGATGCTGTTTATGAATCAGAGGAGAAGTTCCGGTCGATCTTCAATTCAGCCCCGGTTGGAATTTATCAGTCGACAGTCAGCGGAAATTTCACTGAGACAAATGCCGCATTGGTAAGACTGCTGGGTTATGATTCAGCCGATGACCTTCAGAACGTAAATATAGGCGAAGATGTTTATTATGATAAAGAGGAGAGGAAGGTACTGATCCATGAATTTGAACCAATGGGGACAGTTTCGGACCGTGAAGTTCAGTGGAAGAAAAAAGATGGTACAATTATCTGGATCCAGCTCAATGCATTCAGTGTGAAAGATGACAGGGGGAATACCAAATACTTTGAAGGCTATGTCCGCGATATCACGAACCGCCGGCTTGCAGAGAAAAAACTGAAGGAAAGCGAAACTCAGTACAGGAACATGGTTGAAAGTCTGAATGACATAGTCTATGCACTTGATAGTGAAGGAAAAATAACATTTATAAGTTCAGCAGTAGAAAAATCTACAGGGTATCAAACGGATGAGCTTATTGGCAAAGCATTTACCGAATTTCTTCACCCGGATGATCTCCCGACGGCAGTCAATAATTTCCGTATTCTCCCGGTTAAAAAAACGATGCAGAGCGAATACAGGATAAGGACGAAGGCTGACGAATACAGGTATGTAAATGCTTCGAGCACCGTTATCTTTAACGAGTCCGGGTTTAGCGGAGTCAGAGGTGTGCTGACTGATATAAATGAAAAGAGAGAATCGGAAGAGAAATTAAAGAACCAGACCCACCTTTTGAATGAAATCCAGCACCTTGCGAGACTCGGAAGCTGGGAACATGACTTCAAAAAAAATTATGTGTTCTGGTCGGATGAAATTTACCAGATCCTGGGAATTGAGAAGGATGAACTGGTTAATACAAGGGAGGCATTCTATGAGTTTGTCCATAAGGAAGATCTTCAGTCATTTCTTTCTGCATATGATAATTCTCTGACCGCTGGTGTCGACAGCTTTGAACTCGAACACCGGATCATAAAGAAAGATACCGGAAGAGTAAGGTTTGTTTACCAGGAATGCCGGCATACCCGCGATGCCAGTGGAAATATTGTCCGCACAATAGGGATGATGCAGGATATAACTGAAAGGGTAATCACCGGGAAACATATTCAGACTCTTTCGAAAGCAATTGAACAAAGTCCTGTAAGCGTGGTAATAACCGACCTGCAGGGCAATATCCAGTATGTAAATAATAAATTCAGCGAAGTTACCGGTTATTCTCTGGCAGAAGTTGTTAACCAAAATCCGAGGATACTAAAGTCAGGATCCCAGCCATCGGAATATTATATGAATCTTTGGGAAACAATATTAGCAGGAAACACCTGGTCGGGAGAGATCCATAATAAAAAGAAGAACGGGGAGCTGTACTGGGAGAATGCAATCATTTCTCCTATCGTAAATGCGGAAGGCAGGATCCTCAATTTTGTTGCGGTAAAAGAGGATATCACCGAGAAGAAAAAAATGTATGAGGATCTTATTGCAGCCAAGGATAAAGCCGAAGAATCAAACCGCCTGAAGTCGAACTTTCTTGCTAATATGAGTCATGAGCTCAGGACGCCTATGGTTGGTATCCTCGGCTATACAGAGATCCTTGTTGCCGAACTAACCGATCCCGAACATATCGAACTTGCGAAAATGGTACTCTCCAGCGGCAGCAGGCTGATAGAAACCCTTAACTCTATTCTTGATCTCTCAAGTATTGAAGCAAAGAAACAGGACATAAAACTTGCTCCTGTGGATATAGTTGAAGTACTTAATGAATCTATTTACCTGTTCAGACCGAATGCAGCAGCAAAAGGTTTATATATCAAATCTTTCTTTCAGACTGAATCGTTCATTATTCATTCAGACAGGGCGATACTGACGAAAATTTTTAATAACCTTGTCAATAATGCTGTAAAATATACCCAGTCGGGCGGGGTAATTATTGAGTTCTCTGTTACAAAAAACGGTGACGGTAAAAATATTATCGTCGACGTTATCGATACAGGAATTGGAATTGCATCCAAGCATCACGAAATTATCTTTGAACCGTTCAGGCAGGTCAGCGAAGGTTATACCCGAAAGTTTGAAGGTACGGGACTTGGGCTTAGTATTACAGGTAAATTAGTTAAGCTGCTTAATGGAAGTATAGCCATTAAAAGCGAACCGGGAAAAGGCACCATTTTTACCGTTAAAATTCCATACATCGATTCAAATATTCTACCGGGGAGAAAGCCAAATAATATTTCCATTGTTGATAAACCAGGCCCTTTTGATCTGCCTGATAATTTTTCGGTGCTTCTTGTTGAGGATGATGAATCGAATGCTCAGCTGATAGCTGCATATTTGAAACCTTTCTGCCGTGTTGAGCATGTGCCGGATGGAGAAACTGCTGTCAATCGCTGCATCTCTGAGAAATTCGATACGGTTTTAATGGATATTAACCTTAAGGGCATAAGCGGAATCGATGCACATAAACAGATCCGAAGTATAAATGATCATTATGCTAATGTCCCCGTAATTGCCGTTACTGCTTTGGCTATGGCCGGCGATAAAGAAAAATTCCTCTCCCTTGGTTTTACACAGTATCTTTCAAAGCCGTTTGAACGGTCACATTTGCTGAGTCTGCTTTCAGCTGCTGCATCGAAGGTGGGAAGGTGAGCTAGAGACTTAGGGACGGGGAGTGAGAAGGTAAGGAGATAAGAAGGTAAGAAGATAAGAAGATAAGAAGAGGAGGGGAGAAGAAGATTGGACGAATCTGCCAATTCCTTATAAATAAATTCGCTCAATCCGCAGTCAATTTAATTCGCTCAATTCGCCCAATCCGTAATTCGCTCAATCCTCTAAATTCTCTTGCCTCTCTCATATTTTTTCCTTTAATTCATACTAACAATTGAGGATACTATTTTCTATGGCTGCTCTCAGGATAGGTACCTGTTCCTGGAAGTATGATTCATGGAGAGGGATAGTTTACAGCTCAAAACAAAAAATAAATTATCTCGAAGAATACAGCGCCAGGTATGATACCGTCGAAATCGATCAGTGGTTCTGGAGCCTGTTTGATGACATAATCAGACTTCCTGAAGAAGCGGCTGTAAAGGAATACGCCGGCTCGGTGCCTGATGACTTCAGGTTTACTATAAAGGTTCCCAACTCCATTACATTAACTCATCATTATCCATCCAGAACAAATAAAGGTTTAAGACCGAATGAACATTTCCTTGAACCCGAATTGTTTCATGGGTTCCTTAAAACCATTGAACCTCTCTCCGGCAGGATCGGCTCACTTATGTTTCAGTTCGAATATCTAAATAAACAGAAAATGAATACTGAAGCTGAACTGATCGACAGGCTTGATGCATTTTTTGAAACTGTAGAAAATTCTTTCCCTTTTTCAATAGAGATCAGGAACCCGAATTATCTGAATAAAACATATTTCGAATGCCTTAAGAGAAATAACCTTTCACATGTTCTTCTACAGGGTTACTTTATGCCCCCCATAAATGAGGTATTCGGCAAATATAAAGACGATCTTGGTAGCCCTGTGGTTATTCGGCTGCATGGCCCCGACAGGAAAAAGATTGAAGAAGCCACAGGAAAAGATTGGTCAAAGATTGTTTTTCCCAAGGATGATAAAATAGCCTGGCTCCCCGGGATTATAAATTACTTATATGAAAAAGACGTTGATGTCTACCTGAACATAAATAATCATTTTGAGGGCAGCGCCCCGCTTACCATAGAAAAAGTAAAAAAGCTGCTGGATTAAGATAGCTCATCATTCTGCTGAGCCTTGTACCTCTTTCTCTGATAGTCGATCAGTCGTGCCGTTGTTATTTCTTTTACCCATCCATCTACCGCCAGCCGGAGGGAGAAACAGTATACATAAAAGAGAGCCAGTTCAATTAATAAGAGCAGGATCATTGTTGTAACCGGTTTAACAGCAAGAATAAATATAATTGCAGGCACGATAATCAGGAGAATTAATGATAGTATCCAGCCGTTTTTTTTATTCCGGTACAATACAAATATCACATAAGGCATAAAGATAAGTGCTGCAGCAGTTAATAATAATATCAGGACAAGGCTGAAGAACGAAAGTGCAAATAAAAGGAAAGAAGAAAGATGGTAATTGAGATATTTCTTAAGATTCACCAGGTCTGATTCTACAGGAAATAAATCTAAACTTTCGCTGTCCATAAATCCCCGTTAACTGATTATTAAATAACCGGGCACAATCCAAAAGGTTTGTTGTTAATAAAATAAGGCATGGCAGGGTGACAGTCAAACGATATAGTTGTAGAAGAAGTATGAATGTATGGTATCCTCAGTCAGATTTTTGTTTTTTTGGTCAAGATATTTTAAGAAGCTCTATAAATCATTGAACAATTTACTTATTTTCGGTGGCTTCGATATCCCGCGTTGAAAACTTATAAGAATTTTCGCGGGATTTCGTCCGGCAACTGCCGGACTCAACATCCCGCCCCCTAATGATATCAAGCAAGGGGCGGGGCACTCAGCCACCGCTATACGTTACTCCGCCTATCTAAGGTTGTTATTGGTTGCCGGCTATGCCGCGATAGGATTGAATGATCGAATGGGGCGAACCGCGCATCAGTAAGGGTGAGGCTAAGATTGCTTTTTTGTTTTTAATGTGTCGCCGCTATGCGGCTTTGACCTCTCTCCCAACAGCGGAATTTTCCAGAAGGTTTTTTGCTGCAAAGGTGCGAAGTGTGGTAGGATTGAATGAATGTGTGATTGACTGATTGGATGATTGGATGATTGGATGGATCAGGGAGAGGGCAAAAAAAAGCCGGCTCGAATGAACCGGCTCTAAATTTAATATTTAAGAAGATCAGAACTGAACTTTCCGCTTGCTCCTATTTGCATATTCAAGAACAAGGGCGCTTGCTACGAAAATTGAAGAATAAGTTCCGATTATAATACCGAAGAAAAGTGTAAAGGCGAATGATCTTAAAACTTCTCCGCCGAATATGAGAAGCACAAGGATTGTCAACAGTGTAGTGCCTCCGGTAAGTATCGTTCTGCTCATCGTCCTGTTAACACTCATATTGATTACTTCTTTAAGGGGCATCGTCTTATGAATCTTAAGATTCTCTCTCACCCTATCGAATACAATAACCGTGTCATTGATCGAATAACCAACCAGTGTAAGGAAGGCGGCAACGACAGTAAGATCAATTTCGAGGTTTAAGCCCGGTATGACATTATACAGGATAGAATAAAATCCCAGAGTTATAAGCACATCGTGGAACAATGCAAGTACAGCACCGAAAGCAAAGATAAACTTGAACCTGAATGCAAGATAAATGAGGATTGCCAGCAGCGAAAGAGCAACGGCAATGACTGCATCCTGTTTTAATTCTTTCCCTACTTTAGGTCCTACGTGATCTTCTTTAATTACTTTGAATGAATTATTCTGAACTTTCTGTTTCAGGTTTTCTTTAATCCAGTCTGCTATACCTACACTAACGATCATCCTTTTGTTGTCGGGTTCTTCTGAAACTTTGCTTGTTTGAAATCCGGCGCTGAAGAGTTTATCTGTTAATATATTAGCTGTATCTGCATTAGCAAATTCGTAAGTAGCCGAGTTAGCAGTAGAGTCTACTATGTTCAACGGCAGTCCGGGATAAATGCTATGGATCTCTTTATTTATATTATTTACAACCTGCGGAAAGATCTCCGGGGGAATGTTCTGAAGTTCGGTTCTTATCAGCACACCGGTTTCGCTGCCGAATGTTTTAAGTTCAACAGTACCGAGACCGATCTTATCTACATCCTGCCTGATTTGAGATATTTCAACGGGATTATCAAATTGTAAAACTATTTCAGTTCCGCCTTTGAAATCGATACCGAACACCAGTCCGCGGAAGATTACATTAATCACTCCGATCAGGAAGAGAGAAGTTGAGATAATATAGAAAAGCTTTCTCTTGCTTAAATAATCAACATGAAGATTTTCAAATATTCGCATTTATAAATTAGCTCCTTAAAAGAGTAAAATTGAATTAACCAATTGTAATTTTCTGTCCTTTGGCAACCATAAAATCAAATATGAGTCGTGCGATAACAAGTGCACTGAACATACTTGCGGCAATACCTATCATAAGAGTTAAGGCGAAACCCTGTACCGGGCCTGTACCGAACTGGTAAAGAATTATACCGGTTATGAAAGTTGTAATATTAGAATCTATAATAGCCGAATAAGCTTTAGAGAAACCGCTGTCTACAGATGCTTTTATAGTCTTGCCGGTGGCAAGCTCCTCCCTTATACGCTCATATATAAGAACGTTTGCATCCACGGCCATACCTATAGTAAGGATTATACCAGCGATACCGGGGAGAGTAAGCGTCGCATTAAAACCTGCAAGAATTCCAAGAATAAATAAAATCGTAAATACAAGAGAAGCGGCTGCAACCGTACCGGCTCTTTGGTAGTAAAAAATCATAAAGAGACCGACAATGATATATCCTATCAGCGCTGAGTTGAAACCCTGACTAATTGAGTCCTGTCCGAGTGATGGTCCAACGGTTCTTTCCTCGATGATATCAACCGGGGCAGGAAGAGCACCTGCTTTAAGCACGATCTCAAGCAGCTTGGCTTCGTCGAGGTTGCCTACTCCTTCAATCTGGGATCTTCCGCCTGTAATCTTTGACTTTACATTCGGTGCCGAATAAACCACACCGTCAAGTATAATTGCTATCCTGTGGTTAATATTCGCACCGGTTATCCTTGCCCATTCTGCAGCGCCTTCGGAATTCATCTCCATATTTACTACAGGCTGGGAGGTATTAGGATCAATAGTCGACTGTGCATCAGTGATAACACCGCCGGTAAGTTCAGGCTTTTTATTTACACAGTAAAGCTGGTAGATCGCTTTGCCGTCCTGGTAAGTAATAGGTTTAGCTGAGAATATAAATTCAACGTTGTCGGGTATTACTTTCTGTACATCGGGTCTGTTCAGGATCAGTTCAAGTTTATTTCTCTCGTCTGCTTTTACATATGCATCAGCCGTTCTTCCCTGGGGATCGATCATAGCGATAGAAAAGAAAGGATGCTCTTTAGCAAATTCTTCTGCGGAAAGCTGTTTCTTTGAAGTATCGTTCTCTGCAAGGTTTGAATCCTTTACAGCGGAAGTATCATTCGAGGCAGTTGTCTTTGAGCTGCTTGTATCGGATGCTGTACTATCTTCAATAGATTTTCCGGCAAGTACCTGGTCGATCTTCTTCATAATGGAAAAAGTAAGATCGGGATCTTTGAGAAGGCGGAACTCGAGCAGTGCAGTTCCCTGCAGCAGCTGTTTCGCTTCTTCTTCCCGTGCGACACCGGGGAGCTCGACAATAACCCGCCTGGTGCCCTGCCTTTGAATTGAAGGTTCGGAAACGCCGTACTGGTCTACCCTGTTTCTGATAATCTCAATCGCACGGGTAACCGCATCATCGGCGTCTTTTTTCAAATCACTCAGAATAGCCGCATCGTCCTGGCGTATATTACCGAAATACCGGCTTAGTCTTATACCACGCTGCTGAAATTTCCTTCCCATTATGTCAACAACAGATTCATCAGTTGTAGCAGCTTCCTTTTCAGCTTCTTTCATCACTTCCCTGAAAGCATCATCCGGGTTCTTTGCAAGTTTCTCAAGCAGCTTTGCAGTATTTACCTCAAGCACAACACGCATTCCACCCTGCAGATCCAGTCCCAGTTTTATTCTTTTTTTACGAGCTTCAACATAAGAAGGATTGGCATTTTTAATACTATCTTCAACCGCTGCAAGCCTGAGATCAATCTGGCTGGTAGTAAGAGCAGGATTATCTTTTTTAATTTCCTGTTTTCTCAGCTCCAGGGTTTTATTCATTACTTTTGAATTCTGATAATCAACGTAAGTGGGATATAAAAGATAGAGACAGAGTGCTATTACGCCCAGAATTATGATTATTTTGAATCTGAATTCTTTCATATTTGGCTTTGTTTCTGAATGAGTTGTAAAAAATAATTAAGAGTCAAAATTACCTTATAAGGGTTAGAAAGTCAATAAATATTGAGGCTGGTACATAATAATATCTCCTCCTGTTTCAGTACTTATATCAGCACTAATCGCATTTTATACGGTTCCGGAAATAAATATAAAGTCACCAAATAGTTTTAATTTCACGCGAATTCAAAGGAAAGGGTTTTCTTAATGAGTCTTTCAAATTTCTCCTTTACTCTGTTCGCTGTTTCCGTTACTTCGTTATGAGATAATTTTTGACCTGAAATTCCTGCAGCATAGTTGGTTATACATGAAATGCATGATGTTTTGATTCCCAATCCGGCTGCATAGTAGACTTCAGGTACGGTCGACATTCCGACGGCGTCTCCTCCGAATTTCCTGACCATATTAATTTCTGCAGGGGTTTCGTATACAGGGCCTTTATTATACCAATAAACGCCTTTTCGTAAAGAAATGTTTTCTGCATTGGCAGCCTGCTCTATTATACTGTTCAGCGAAGGTGAGGGAAAATTCAGAAAATTTTGTTTTTCCTCAATGCCCGATAAACCGAGCAGTTCAGTCATCTCTTTTTTGAGATTGATACCTACGAAAGATTCAATAAGCATAAGATCTCCCGGGATAAAACCGGGATTGACTCCGCCGGCAGCATTTGTTGCAACCATGTATTTCACTCCAAGCGATCGTGCAATGTATGCTGGCAGAATGCATTCCGATAAATGATAACCCTCATAAAAATGAATTCTTCCCTGGAATAGAAGAAGTTTCCTGCCTGCATAATCAGCAAAGTGTATCTTTCCCTCGTGTCCGGGTATAGTGGATGGGGGGTAGGCAGGCAGTTCTGCGGTTGAAAAGGATTTTACTGATTCAACACTCTTTGCAAAATCTCCGAGTCCGCTCCCAAGTATAATTGCAGTATCCGGTCTGAAGGGGGCTGCTTGTTTAAGGTAAGAAATCAGTTCTTTATATTTGAAATCGATATCAAGCATAAAATTAAAATAAAATTCCTGCCAGGGTTGCCGTCATTAAGGTAGCCAGTGAACCGCCGAGAACAGCTTTTAATCCAAGTGAGGCAATATCCGGTTTGCGGGTGGGTGCAAGGGGACTTAATCCTCCTATCTGGATTGCAATAGAACTAAAGTTTGCGAAACCGCATAAAGCATAAGTAGCCATGAGTATGGTCTTGGGATCCAGTAATTGTTTTGATTCGATCAGGCTGCCTAAATCGAGATAAGCAACAAATTCATTTAAGACTATTTTTGTTCCAAGCAGACTCCCGAAATTTAATGCATCATGCCAGGGCACCCCGATTCCCACTGCAATAAACTGCAGAACCCAGCCAAGTAATAATTGAAAATTCAGAGGCTTGCCGTAAGTTTTTACAAGTTCCTGGTTCCATCCCGTAACGTCGCCGAGTCCCTGCAGCAGGTAATTGATCAATGCTATGAGAGCAATGAATGCGATAAGCATTGCACCGACATTCAGCGCAAGCATCAATCCATCCGATGCACCGTTCGCCGCCGCTTCCACTACATTTGAAGCGTTCTTCTCTATTTTAACCTTCACAGTTCCTTTGGTTTCGGGTTCGGTTGTTTCCGGAAATAATATCTTTGAGATCACCAGGGCAGCAGGTGCAGCCATAACACTCGCACCGAGCAGCTGAGTAGCAAAAAGCTGTCTTGCCTGGTCGAGCGGTATTCCCAGCGTCTTTGCATAGGAATTGCCGAGTATCTGTATGTATGCCGCCATTACTCCTCCCGCAATGGTTGCCATTCCTCCTATCATAATAGTGAGTATCTCGCTCTTCGTCATTCCTTTGATAAAAGGTTTTATCATGAGCGGAGCTTCCGTCTGGCCTACGAAAATATTTGCCGTACATGATAAAGATTCCGCACCGCTTGTTCCCATAAATTTTGCCATCACCCATGCCATTCCCTGTACGATCCTCTGCATTATCCCGAGGTAATACATAATGGACATGAGGCTTGCGAAAAATATAATCGTAGGGAGTACCTGGAAAGCAAAAAACATCCCAAGACTGCCGTCCTGCCCCGGAGAAACAGCAAGACTGCCGAAAACAAATTTCGCACCTTCAGTTGTAAAGTTTAATAGCAGAACGAAGAAACCGCTTATCCAGTAGAAGAAATCTTTAGGCCAGGCAAGGGGAGCAAAGATTTTTCCCAGGTATTCGCCTTTAAGTATCAGGAAAGCGAATACTATCTGGAGGATTATGCCGCTGATGACCAGCCGCCAGTTTATGTTTTTCTTATTGTTGGAGAAAACGAAAGCAATTCCTATAAGCAGGATGAGTCCGAGTATTCCCCGAAGAATTCCTATAATATCCATCAGAGTCCTTCCTCTTTAGGAATGTAATGACAATTTCTGCACCGTGCTTCATAAATATCAGAAGCGCCCACAATAACACGTTCTGATGAATGAGTTTTTCTCTGGGTTTTGTCGGCGGGATTTCCGCAGACAACACAGATAGCCAGTGTCTTAGTTATGTATTCTGCAACTGCAAGAAGCTGAGGCATGGGATCAAAAGGCATACCTTTATAATCCTGGTCGAGTCCTGCTGCAATTACCCGTTTTCCCTGGTTGGCAAGTGTGTTGCATACATCCACAATTCCCATCGGGAAAAACTGTGCTTCGTCAATACCCACTACCTGGGCATGGACAGCAAGCTCGATTATATCGTCCGGGTTATCTATTAATAACGACGGCAGGGATTGATCGCTATGCGAAACGATTGCCTTTGCAGAGAACCTTGTATCAAGTCTCGGTTTGAATACAAGAACTTTCTGTTTTGCAATTTCGGCACGACGAAGCCGTCTTATTAATTCCTCTGTTTTTCCGCTGAACATGCAGCCGGCGATAACTTCAATCCATCCTGTGTCTTTTGGCAGGGAGTGAGGAGTGTATTCCATCATATACTATCTCTTATGTTAAATTGGCGTCCCCGAAAGGGAAGGGGAATAATTCCCCGAGCTTAAATATTTTTAATTCATCCTGATGATTTATAAGAACTACGTCTATGCCGCTGCAGAAATCGTTCAATACCTGGCGGCAGGATCCGCAGGGGGGACAAAAACCGGGGTCGTCGCTTGCAATCGCAATAGCCTTAAAATTCCTGTAGCCTTCGGATAAAGCTTTAAAGAGGGCAACTCTTTCAGAGCATAGGGTGAGACTGTAAGAGCTTGATTCAATATTCCCGCCTGTAAAGACTTTTCCGTCTTCTGTTAAAAGTGCTGATCCTACTCTGAATTTTGAATAGGTGGGGATTGCTTTGGTCTTTGCTTCAACAGCTATTTTCGCGAGTTCCTTGTATTCCATCTGAACCAGATTTTTGTAAGCAAAAATATATCATTACATAAAGAATTCAAACCTGAAAGTAGGGGTAAACAAAAAAATACCAGCACTCAAATCATCCAGTTTTGGGGGGATATCCCGTATTGCCAAAGATAATTCCTCACGGGTTATGTAATATCGGACTATACGGTGATTAGTCTTCCTTTTTCGTAATGGGTATAAGTTGGGAACATATATAGAACGTATGTGAGACGTATGTAAGACGTATGTGGAACGTATGTGAGACGTATGTGAAAAACAGAAGTCCCGGATAATTATGTGTGTTTATTGTAATTCAATGTAAGACGGAAAAAATCCACGTATGCATAAATGGGTAAAGAAATGAACTTCATTTTCCCGGGGAGTACGCCAATTTGCTGCAGAGGCTATGCAGTTATTTTTTTATTATGATATATAAGGTGGGTGTGAAAAGATTATTTAAGATCCCCTGATCATTATTCGCGATTTTTTTTAATATAAAAAACAGACCCGATTTTTGTAGCAGCTTGTATATTGATATATGAAAGCTGCTCCAGAGGATGCCTGCCGGGTCCTTCAATAGCAGCTCGACAATTTCCTTTGTGTTCAATGAGAGTCTATAACCAGCGAACAACTTTTTCAGTTCATTAAGAGAAAGAAGCTCCGCGATATCTGATCTAACCATATCCTCCCTGCGGAAATGGCGGAGGAAATATTTTTTAATGGCAGACCGTTTAAGTACTGATATAATCGGGATACCCCAGTGCGGGTCAGCGAGAATATTTATTACTGAGTACTTATTAGGCGTGCTCAAATATATTATGCCGTCATACCGCAGCACTCTTGTCAATTCATTTACAAGTAATTTTCTTTCCTGTACATGTTCAATTACATCCTGAAGTATAACAAGGTCAAACGAACTGTTCCTGAATGGAAGATTAGCGGAAGTACCATTCACTAAACCAGAATCCGGAAGATATTTTTTTTGCCGCTTCAGTCTCAGCAGGCTAAGGTCATAGCTGATCACACGATTCTGCTCTGCAAACAACCCGGAAGTACCCCCTTCTCCTGAACCAAGATCAAGGATATCGAGATCCTGACAGCTGCTGACGTCGGAAATAATCTTCCTTACTACCTCTGCTCTCTTTCGGGAAAGATCTCTTCCTCTTGCCCATCTGTCATAATTCGGATGGCCCGGGTTCAGCCAGGCTGGTATTTCCTGTTCTGCTTCCATTCAGCTTTTCTGAATAATGCATTAAAAAAATTAATTACTATAAAAACTTCGCATACTATATCGTACAATATAATTTCCAGCGGGTTGAATTTATACCCAAGTTTCCCCTGTATCATTGATAATACTGCCAGACTCGTGAGAATCCTGAGGATAAAAATCCAGATAAACCGAAGATCTATAACCATTAGTACCGGTGATAAAATCATAAAAAGATTCAGCAGATGCCAGGTGCCGAGTATAACTTTATGCATCAAAAGATAATGAAAGGACGTCTGAGTATGCCTTCTTTTCTGATCCAGATACTCTGTTAAAGAAGTTGGAGTTTGCGAGAAGACCAGTCCATCCTTATCGTAGAATGCTTTCACCTTTAGTTTATTTCTTACACATTCGCGCAGCAGAAGATCATCATCCCCGCTGAGAGTTTCCAGCGTATTATTATATCCTCCGATTTTATAAAACGATTCTTTTAAAAATCCCATATTCCTTGCTACGGCAGTATAAGGTAAACCAAGCGAGGCAAGACTAAAAGAAAAGAAATGAACTTTCAGATTTTCCATGCATGAGACACTGCTTATAAAATTGTGCTGCTTCCTTATGAGAGGAGCAGGACCAAATATGAAATCATATCCCTGCTCAAATAGTGCAGCGGCAGTCCTGATCCATCCCGCAGAAGGAATACAATCAGCATCGGTGATCATAATATATGGATAAGAAGATTGTTCAATCCCTTTAAGCAGGGCGCCTCTTTTGGAAGGCAGTGATTTTTCAGCAGTACTGATAATCCTGAAATTTTCTTTAGAGCTGGTTAATTCAGTTGCCAGATTGTACGTATTATCAGTTGAGTTATCATCTACTAATATGAGTTCAAAATTTTCTGCTCTGTAATCGAGGGCGGAAGCAGCTGAAATAAAATGCTGAATTAATTCTTCCTCATTCTTTGCTGCTGTTATTATAGAAATTTTCAAATCCTCTGCACTGCCGGATGAACGTTTTAGAAGTTTTAACCAGCCTGTCAGCAGTAAAACCTGAATAAAAATATAAAGTGCTGTAAAAATCAACATTGATCTGATATCCCGGAGAAATCTGTAACATAGATTTAACACTAATATAACTTCGAAAAAAATAAATTCTTGTACTTTATAAATAAAATTCACTATTTTACCCGTGCCTTTGAAACGACAGTGGGTTTTGACAATAAGATATTAGCTGACAGATAAAAATCTGAAAAATTATTTTTGTTTTTTATTAATAAAAATTATTATTTTAATTCTGTTCTTAATTACAGATAAAAACCGGTCCGGATTAATATTTTTTTCCATACAGATAACTGTATAGTTAATTCCGGGTATGGTGCTTTTTCTCAACTTACAGGGATATGTTTATTTATTGATGTACTTTTACTGTCTCCGATTACCGGCCTCTGATGTTTTTAGCTTTCTTTACGATGCCGTAATAACCGAATCTCCTTTCGCATATCCTTGCGCAGATAAAAAATCATTTAATTCTAATAATAAAATTTAATGATCCAATTAAATCACTATCATATTCAATTCATCCAATAAGGAGACCTTATGAGTAAGCATCTACCGATGATTGTTCTGCTGGCTGTTATGTTCGGCTGGACAATTAATACCTTTGCTCAGAATGCTTCAGAAGATCCGCGATGGTCGAGACCTTCAATCGACCTCAACAATACTTCTGTGCTTCAAAACCCCAAATGGCAGCCTGCACCACAGGTTCACAGAGAGTTTCAGTTTGATAACGTGGTTGCCGATGTCAGCCCGAATTTCAGACCTCATCCTACAACCAACACAACTCAATCGGAAATGAGTGTAGATGTACACCCCACCGATGAGAATATCATTTTCGGTTCTGCTAATGCATCTAACTGGCCTGTCACAACAATTTACGGAACAGGTGTTTACTGGAGTTATGACGGAAGTGCTTCCTGGCAGGGGCATGATACTGTTCCCTTCGGTATAAACGGCGGCGATCCTGCATCAGCAATAGGACCAAACGGTTATCTTTATGAAGGTTACCTTGTCGGCGGCAGCTACGCTCTCGGTATAGCAGTATCAACAAATGGCGGAACTAACTGGTCAACCCATACAGTATACGCTACCGGCAACCAGGATAAGGAACACGTAATGGTTGATAAAACACCATCAAGCCCTTATGTCAACCGTGTTTATTATCCCTGGTCAAACCTGAATGCATCACAGGTAGGACTTGAATACTCGACCGATTTTGGAACTACCTGGTCAGCATACAAGAATGTATCTTCGGGAACAATCATCTCTGGGGGGTTCGGACAGGGACCAAACGTACAGACAGCATCGAATGGTGATGTATATGTATGTTATGCGATTTATGATGCAAACTGGACCGATGGAGAAGATGCAATAGGATTTGCAAAATCAACAGACGGCGGTGCAACCTGGACTGCACTTAGGGCATACGATCATGTAAACTGCGGAATTAGAGGAACATTAGCAAGCAAGGGCGGAATGAGAGTAAATTCATTCCCTTCAATGGCAGTTGACAGATCAGGCGGACCGAATGACGGTAATATCTATATATGCTGGCCGATGAGAGGCGTCGCACCTGCAGGAAGTGATCCTGATGTTGTATTGATTACATCAACAGACGGAGGAGCAACCTGGGGAGCTCCTGTAAGAGTAAACGATGATGCATTAAATAATGCAAAAGACCAGATATTCCCGTGGTGTACAGTTGATGAGTCAACAGGACAGCTGCTTGTAGTATTTTATGATAGCCGTAACGTAACAAATAATAAAGCCGAAGTATTTATGGGAAGTTCATATGACGGCGGAAGTACTTTCAATAACTTTGTAGTAAGCGACCAGTCATTTACATTTGGTCCAATCAGCGGATTTAACGGCGGTTACGGCGGCGACTATATCGGCGTAGCAGCAGTTAACGATGTAGCTTATCCGTTCTGGATGGACAGCAGAACAGGAAATTCACAGGGATGGATGGCAAAGGTAACATTCGGGCCTCCTTGTCCTGTAGATCCTGCAGCAAATCCTGATCCTGCAAACGGTGCCACAGATGTATCGGCAAACCTTGCACAGCTTAGCTGGACAAACGGAGCAGGAGCAGTAACAAACGAATTGTACTTCGGAACAGACCCCGGTTCACTAACACTTGTACAGAGCGGAAGCCTTGCAACAAGCTGGAATATAACAGGCGGACCTCTGAATTACTCAACAACTTATTTCTGGAAAGTAAATGAAATAGGTGATACCTGTAATCAGGCCGGTCCAATCTGGAGTTTCACAACTGAACAGGATCCAAGCCTGGTTACTCTTTTCTTTGATGATTATGAGAGCGGTACCGGTAATTATACCATTACAACAGCTAACGGATGTCCCTGGGATGTGATCCCGATTTCTTCCCGCGGCTATACACTTCCTGCAACGGCACAGGGCGATGCATTCGCTTCTGATGCTGATCTTTGCGGAAGCAGCGGCGGCGGTTCTTCAAGTACAGCAGTCTTAAATACTACTCTTGATGCAACTCATGTTCCAGACTGTCTCAATAGAATGGGATAATGACTGGCAGGCAATCGATTCTGCCGATTTCGCATACCTTGATGTTAGTACCGACGGCGGAACAACATGGCAGAATGTAGTTACGTTTGATGTAAATGATGTAAGGAACACACACGAGTATTATGACATTTCATCAATGGTAGCCCTTCACAACTTTATATTCCGCTTGAAAACCATTCAGCCGGGCTGGGACTGGTGGTGGGCAATTGATAACCTGAAGATAGTTGCATGGAATATGATTCCTGTTGAACTCTCTTCATTTACTGCTACTGCAGTAAACGGAGATGTAACCCTTAACTGGAGAACAGCAACCGAAACTAATAACCGCGGCTTCGAAGTTGAACGTAAAACAGCGACAAGCGGATATCAGAAAGTCGGTTATGTTGCAGGTTTCGGAACCACAACTGAACCAACCAGCTATACTTATACAGATAAGAATCCTGGCACAGGAAGTTATACCTACCGCCTGAAACAGGTTGATCTGGACGGAACAGCTGAGTACTCAAACGAAGTTGAAGTAGAAGTATCAGTTCCTGCAAAATTTGCACTGGAACAGAATTATCCTAATCCGTTTAACCCGACTACAATGATTAAATACTCAATCCCTCAGGATCAGCAGGTCAGGTTGAATGTTTATAATCTGCTTGGGTGAGAATGTTATGTCCGCTTGTTAATGGAATGCAGAAAGCCGGACAGCATGAAGTTAACTTCAATGCATCCAATCTTGCAAGCGGTGTTTATTTCTACAAACTTGAAGCAGGCACGAGATCGTCAATAAAGAAAATGTTGTTGATGAAGTAATCTCTGCTGAAAGTTAATAAGATTAACCTTTAGAGGTTAAAATTAAAGGCTGCTCGTTAATGGGCAGCCTTCTTAATTTTAAAAATTATGATTGAAAGATTGAAAGATTGAAAGATTGAATGATTGGATGATTGGATGATTGAATGATTGGATGATTGAATGATTCGGTAAATTAATAAAAGGTCTCGCTTTCCTTTATGAGTTACTACCTATAAATTAGGTAGAAAAAATGAACTTCTAAAAAGAAAGGAGACCTGTTATGAAAATAACAAAACTATCAACAAGCCACAATCCTATGAATTATGTAGATGCAAACTTCTACGATTATTACATAGCAATAGACTGGTCCAGCACAGTAATGGCAATAGCCTGGATGAGAAGTAATAGTACTAATCCTGTAGTCAAAAATAATCTGCCGGCAAAGTTAAGTGTAATAAAGGACTATATTAAAGACTTATCGGGGAAAAAGATATTGACTATAGAGGAGACAACAGGAGCCCAGTGGTTATATGTAGAGTTGAAAGACTATGTAGATAAAATAATTATCTGCAATACATACAGGAATGCTCTTCTGAAAGAGGGTCCCAAGAATGATGCAAAGGATGCAAAAGATCTATGCAGGTTATTAAGAGCAGGAATGATAAAAGAAGTATACCATAGTACAGATGAAAACTACAAAATCAGAAAATTCTTTAGTGCATATAATGACCTGGTTAAAGCAGGAGTAAGGACACAAAATCAACTCTCTGCAATATACAGGTCATATGGACAAAACCATAAGAAAGACAAGTTAAACATAAAGGATGACCCGTATATTGATTTTATAATTGAGGAGAAACTCAAAGCAATAGCTCTCTACAAAGAAGAAAAAAAGATATACATAAAATTTTTCAGAGAAATAATGAAGAGTAATAAAACCATAAAGAATCTAAAAGCTATCAAAGGAATAGGTTTAATAAATGCGGTAAAGATATTTTCAATAGTAATAGATGCAACCAGGTTTCAGACAAAATATCGTTATTGGTCGTACTGCGGATTGACAAAATACAGAATGGAAAGCGGCCAGAAGAATTATGGTAAAAGAAACACACAATATTCACGAGTATTAAAGGAAGCTTATAAAACAGCGGTTATGGCAGCTTTAAGAGGTAAAAATGATATCCGTGAATATTACGATAGCTTGTTAAAGGAAGGGGTGCCGGGAAAACTGGCTAGGAATAAGGTATGCAGATATATAGCAACATCGACCCTGGCAATGATGAAACACGGCACAGAGTATAAACTATACAACTGGAGAGAAAACAAAATAAACTAAGATAAAGCTAAAAATATAATGGCAATTAAAGACTACTTAGGACGAGTTTGTTAATAAAGAAGAAATATAGAAGAACAATTTTATTCTCCGGGGATGAAGTTCAGCAATCATTCTGCTTCATTCGAAAGCCACTTGATTCGGTTAACTCTCCCCGTTATTCAACAAAATTTAACGTAATTCAAATACAGTAAATACAGAAGATTCAGATAGACGATTAGAAAAGAGGATAAACCTCTAGGTTAAAGTAAAAATTGTTAAAAGCAGAAAGCAGAAAACAAGCTGCACCAGTAGTTTGGAAAGCGAGCCCAAAAGTAATAAAACAAATTGTACAATTTGTCATTGGTGAACTATTTTTACTTGACTTTTTCATTAATAGAGAATGATTGAATGATTGAATGATTGAATAGTATCCTTAGTCAGATTTTTGTCCGCTAAAATCGGGATCTTCGCCCCGTCTATCGACGGGATCTTCGACTTCGCTACGATTTTTTTGGCAAGACATTTGTCTCAAGCAATGTGGCTAAAGCCTGGATTTCTGTTGATAGTCCGGGTCCGTTGGCTTCCCAGAGGGATCCTTAAGGAAAAGCCGAAAGGTAATGTCTATTATAATATTTTAGTTTTTGGTTGCATGATGGCATGATCGAATGATTGTTGAGTCCGGCAGCTGCCGGACGAAACCTTGAGTCCTCGAAATCCCGCCGATCGTTTGATTCGATATCTGGAACGGGACCGCTCAGCCAGAGGCTGACAAGTTTGCGGGGAATGATTGGAAGATTGAATGGTTGAATAGTATCCTAAGACATATTTTTGCTTTTTTGGTCAAATATAAGAACTCACAATAGTTTGTAACGTATAGCGGTGGCTGATTTATCCCGACAGGTCTTACTTGGTCGGGAGTGGCCCGCCCTCGCCTTCAATTTTAGGCGGGGACGTTGAGTCCTCGAAATCCCGCTAAGTTAGCTATTTATTTTTCGGCTCTGCGGGATATCGAAGCCACCGAAAATCAAAAAATGTTCAATAATATATGGAGCTTCTTACCTATCCGTGGTTGTTTTTGGTTGTTGGCTATGCCGCGCTAAGATTGAAAGATTGAAGGATTGAAAGATTGCTTCGTCTTTCCTAATTACTAATGACCATTTCCAATACCGACAAATTTTCAAATATCACACTACTGCATTATATTAATTAAATTCATATTTTTGATTTCCATTTATAATTGAGCGAAAGAATGAGAATCAGGAATTTACTTTGTCTTCTGGCGGTTTTTACAGTCACCAGTTATTCACAGAATTTCTGGGAGAAGATTGATAGTCCAACAACAGATAATCTGATCTCTGTAGAATTCATTGATAGTCTTACCGGCTGGGCCGCGAGTGATTCAGGATTAATTATAAAGACTACAGACGGAGGGGATAGCTGGACAACGCAGTATAATAATGATTCGCTCATCATAGTGAACTTGTGTTTCCTTAATGATCAATTTGGCATCGCCTCAGCTACCAGCAATATTTACGAACCTTTGGGTACATATCTCTTAAAAACTACCAACGGCGGAGATAACTGGAGTTCACAATATTTACGGATAGGTGATGCGTATGTTAATTCTATTACTTTTATCGATTCATTGACAGGGTTTGCAGTCGGTTATCCCTCTTTTTTCCTGAAGACCACGGATGGAGGTGACTCGTGGCGGGCTGTCCACCGTGACTCATCCCAATTTGCAGGCTGGCCGCCTGAATCAGTTAAATTTTTTAGTTCAACTTATGGTTATGCCTGCGGCGGCACGCGTGATGCTGTTGGTGTTATCTGGAAAACCACTGACCGCGGTGATAACTGGATAACTCTTGTTGATTCTTCTTCGGCTCCGGCAGAACCTCTTTATGCAATTCAGTTCTTTGACTCATTAAATGTGCTGGTGATGGGCGGAGATCCTGAGTTCGGAGCAAGTCTTATGAAAACTACCAATACAGGCAGCACCTGGGAATACCAAAATCTCGGAATATTGTGGAATCCTGTTGATGTGGGGTTCCGGACAGCAGAAGAGGGCTGGGCACCTATAGGACCCAGATTTGTATTTTTATTTACTGCCGATTCAGGTCATACCTGGACGCAGCTTCAAACTCCGGATTCGACAAATATATCATATATAAGTTTCCCTGATTCATCGCACGGATTTGCAGTAGGGGATCACGGGGCGATAATTAAATATACATACCATAAACCAAATGAAGTGAACTCAGAGCCCTCTGTCGTTAAATCTTTCCTGCTTTCACAGAATTACCCCAATCCTTTTAATCCTGTAACGACCATCAGTTATCAGCTGGCGGAGGGAGATTTTGTATCATTGAAGGTATATGATGTACTTGGAAGGGAAGTCGTTTCCCTTGTGAATGACTATAAACCTGCCGGAAAATATGAGACTGAATTCGATGCAGGCAATCTCTCAAGCGGAATATATTTCTACCGGCTTCGCTCCGGTTCTTTCTACCTCAGTTAAAAAGATGCTGCTGCTGAGATAAAAAGGACCGCAGCTGCCCGGGTAGTCGGTCTTAACGAATTGAAGGATTTCTCCCTTCGGTCGAAATGACAATATTACTTTTTAGTCAGCTCCATTTCCATAAAAATAAGAGCCCAGGGCATTAGCCATTTTATGTGGTTTCTGATTCTTTCTATTTGGCTAAAGCCCTATTCTTCTCAATCTCACTACTCCCACGACTTAAAGGGTCTGTTGCGCAAGTATCTGATTATGTATAAACGACAGAAATTCCCGAAGTGAAAATATGAAGATTACTGTATGAAAATTTTCTTTCTTGTTCAACTTTCGTCTTTTGGACTCCCACCCTTGGATGTTTCCCTAACCCCTTTAGTAATCTTTTTAAGTTCTGAACAGAAGCAATCAGATATGACTTTTTTTGAGCATTATCTATTCCTCTTGTCATAAACTTACTTAGCGTATGATTAGACTTGGCTTCAGCAAATAAACCTTCCGAAACAGTTTTCCTTATTATATAAGCTTGCCTGGCTCTGGGTGTTTTCAATCTGCCATCTAACCTTTCATATTCCTTATAATAAATGGTCCTGCTTATACTTCTAAATTTTGCCTTTGGGCAGCATTGATTCTTTAATGGACATCCCTGACAATCCTCTTTTTTTGCTTTGTATCTTTTCCTCTGAGACTGCTTTTCATATCTGTAATATTCCAACGGCTTATTATTCGGACAAAGAACTTTATCTTCTTCTTCCTCATATATAAATTTCTTGTTGGCTTTAACAACAGGGTTTTTACTCCGCTTTGTCGGTACGAAGGCTTTTATATTACGGTTCTCAAATTCTCTTAAATTTTCTCCCGAACAATATCCTTTATCAGCTGAGACTTCTTCTATTGCTAATCCTAATTGCTTTAACCTTTTTTCTGCTCTGTCAAATACTTCTAAAAATACTTTTGTATCTCCTCTGTCTGAATAGGTTGTCAATACATCGGTGATAACCCTGTTTTTACTGTCTGCACTATAGTGCGTTGTATAATATAATCCCGTTTGAGTCCCTGGTTTTGTTGCTATTCTGCTATCAGGATCTGTCCTGCTGAAATATTTTTCATTCTTATCTCTTTCTGTCCTTACTTGTTTTTCAGAATCACTTTCCTCGAATTTTGATTCCTCTTCCTTTTTATTTTTATCATTTTCGTCTTTTTTTTCTTCCTCATCCATAGGATTTTCGGCATATGTCCTGTCTGTGAATTCCTTTAAACTTAATTTGGGAACTTTCCTCTCAAGGCTATCCAATGAAGCATTTGCTTTGACTAATGTGGAATCTATTGATTGATGCTTCCCTTCTATCAATCCTGCCTGATAACATTTTTCAAGGATTTGATTAAATACTAATTCAAAAGTCTCTTTCTTTATTATTGTTCTGGTTCTTGATATCGTTGAATGCCATGGTAGCTTTTCATCTATATCATATCCCAGATAATATCTTATGCTAAGACTATCGCTGGCTTTTCTTACTAATTCCCTGTCAGATATTATATTTTCAAAAAATCCAAATAGATTTAGCTTAAAAAATACTACAGGGTCTATCGATGGATTCCCTGTTTTTCCATATAGGCTTTCACATTCCTGATAAACGAATCTCAAATCTAAGATCGATTCTAGTTTCCTGTAGAAATCATCTTCCGGTACTAGATCATCTAAAGTTAAATTATACATTAATTTAGGCTGAAATTTCTTTTTACCAAGCATAGATTTTTTCCTGTGTATAGGTTTATCTATTCTAAACAAATTGCATGCCTAAGAGTTGTGCAACAGACCCTAAAAGTCGTGGCAAGTCAACCTTCTCATTTAATCTAACTAATAAACTTTACGCAACCCTAGCTGACTTGCCACGAGCTGAAGAGGCTGTGTGAAAAATAAACCTGGGAGACAAATAGCGTAACTTTATTGAAAAATAATAATATTTTTACGACGCAGGTAAGCGAAACAGTCCGGCAGTTGCCGGTCGCTTTACATTTTCACACAGCCTCTCCTTCCCCCTTTCATTCCCACTCATCTTCAAGGAGCCAGCCCTCTGCGAGTTCCTGTTTGATGCCGGTGATAAACCTGGAAGGTTTTGAGAGTGTCATGCCTGCTTCGCGGTCGAACATATTCATAGGATAAGTGATAAAAAGATTTTGTTTTGCCCTGGTTGAGGCAACATACATCAGCCGTCTTTCTTCTTCCAGTGCATCAATATTTTCGGCTGATCTGTATGACGGGAAAAATCCTTCCACAGCGTGTATTATGAAAACCGAATGCCATTCAAGTCCCTTTGCAGAATGAATAGTGGATAGAGTCAGGTATTCTTCTTCCTTATCGGCAGGACCAATATCAATTACGCTATCGATGATCGGCTCTATAGCCATATCAGCCAGCAGTGTATCAAGCGTTTTATAATTCTCAGAAATATTCTGGAAGATTTCCAGATCCTTACTTCTCTTGTTGAAATCGTCATATTTCTGTTTGAAGATTGGATGATAATAATCGAGTACATTCTGAAGCTTTTCAGAAGGAAGTGTTTTTTCGGTATGCAGCTTATACAATAGCTGAAAAAGATTTACCATCTTATCATTATACTTAAAAGAAGGCTGCTGATCCGGGCTCGACTTAATAGACAGCCTGGCCAGCGCGAGCTCATCAAGGATCTTTTGAGCAGTTTTAGGTCCCACTCCTTCGTGAAGAAGAAGTACCCTGTACCAGCTTACTATATCCTTTGGATTTGCGGCTATCCGTAAAAAAGCAAGTATATCCTTTATATGGGCTGCTTCAATAAACTTCATTCCTCCGAACTTCTGAAACGGGATATTTGCCTTTCCTAATTCAATCTCAAGATCAAACGAAAAAAATGATGATCTGAAAAGGACTGCAATGTCATTAAGAGGAACCCCTTCCTCTCTTAATTCAAGAACTTTCTCAACGATGAACTTCGACTGAAGGTTTTCCGTGGAAGCAGCAATTATATTCGGAAGTTCCCCGCCGGGTTTCCTGGTGAACAAGTGTTTCTCGTATTTTTCAGCAGCTCGCTCAATAATAAAATTCGTAAAGTCGAGTACAGGCTGGATACTTCTGAAATTTTCCTCAAGCTTGATTATTTTAACATCCTTAAATAGCTTCGGGAATTCCATTATATTTTTGAAATTTGCACCCCGGAAGGAATAAATTGACTGCGAATCATCTCCTACCACCATTATATTATTATTGTGCTGGGTCAGTCCCTGTACGATCTCAGCCTGCAGTTTGTTGGTATCCTGGTACTCATCCACCATTACGAAATTTATTGTGGATAATAGCGACTTAGCTCCCGGCGATAGTTCTTTAAGAAACCTATTCAGGTAGACAAGCAGATCGTCATAATCGAATAAATTATTCTTCCTTTTATAATCTTCAAAGACTTTATTAATTGCCAGCATCTTATCGAGCTGTTCAATAAAATGAGGATAGTCCACCTCAACAATCTCTTCAATCCTCCTGCCGGTGTTTACACTCAGGCTGAATACTTTATTAAGGGTCTGCTTGTTAGGGAATCTCTTTTCTTTACTGACCAGTCCCGATTGATTCCTGATAAGATTTATTACATCCTCACTATCCCCCTGGTCGAGTATAGTAAAAGAGGGATTTATTCCCATCGCTTTAGCATACCTGCGAAGTATCAGATTTGCAAATGAATGAAATGTACCGCCGCGTATCTTTGCACACCTGTTGTCAAGAAGTATTGAAGCGCGGTTCATCATTTCATTTGCAGCTTTGCGGGTAAATGTGAGAAGCACAATCGACTGGGGATCATAGCTGAGTTCGACGAGCCGGGCAACTCTGTAAACCAGCGTCCTTGTCTTTCCCGTCCCTGCACCGGCTATTATCAGATAAGCTCCTTCTACAGCAGAGGCAGCTTCATATTGAGCCGGGTTCAGTTCATTCTGATAATTAATAATAAAACGGGATTCTTCCATTTCCCGTTTTAAGAATCCGGTTACGGACTCGTTTACACGTTTAAGTTTATATTTCTTTTGGATCATCTACGCAGGTATTTTGGCTTTCCTAATATCTCTGAAAATACAACGAATTCTTTTAATGATTGTGGTGAATATAATTTTTTCCGCAGATCATCAAATGGATAAGGAACTTCCTTATTCCGGTCGGCAAGCATACGTTCAAATCTTTCGGCTTCTTTTTCAATTGCCGCATCGACAACAGGTTTTTTATATGAAGTAATACTGTGCCAGCTTTTATCAAGCTGATGTTCTTTTTTAGACTGCTCATGCCATTCTTCTTCTTCTGTATGCCATTGACTATCCTCTGTATGCCATTCTTTGTCTTCAGTATGTTCTTCAACCGGAACTTTTCTCATTTCAGCTTTTTCTATGTCTGATTCCATTTTTCTTCGGCCGGTATTATCGATTTCACCTTTAAAGAGTCCCTCTATCTCTTTCATAATATCATATTCTGCCTGTTTAGGCGGCTGGTCATAACCCTGCGAAACCCGGGTACTGCCTCTCACATTGTCAGGAGGGTTTGACGTTCCGGGAGGTGTGTTTTCCTTATCCTTTTTCTTAAACAGGGAATTAAGGAATGCAAAGATTATTATCAGGTATATTATTATCTGGAAATAGTCGCTCATCAGTTGTCTTTATCTTTTTTTCTCTCAGGTTTGGAAATAGCGTTTCTCATATCTGTATCAGATTGAATATTCTTCATACCGTAATAGTCCATAATACCGAGATTTCCGGTTCGGAATGCATCAGCCATTGCTTTTGGAATTTCCGCCTCAGCTTCAACAACACGGGCACGCTGTTTCGCAACCTCAGCTATATTCTCCTGTTCAGTTGCAACTGCTGCTGCTCTTCTTTCCTCTGCTTTAGCACGTGCAATCTTCAAATCAGCTTCTGCCTGGTCTGTCTGCAGTTTAGCTCCAATATTTTCACCGACATCCACATCTGCAATATCGATTGAAAGTATTTCAAATGCAGTACCCGAATCAAGCCCTTTAGCGAGGACGCTTTTAGAGATCCTGTCCGGATTTTCAAGTACATGTTTATGAGAATCACTTGAACCAATAGTAGACACGATACCTTCACCAACCCTCGCCAGTATTGTCGCTTCACCGGCGCCGCCAACAAGTCTCTCGATATTTGCCCGAACGGTAATTCTGGCAATAGCTTTCAGCTGAATTCCGTCTTTTGCTACTGCGGCGACCACCGGGGTCTCGATAACTTTAGGAATGACTGACATTTTGACAGCTTCTAAGACATCTCTGCCTGCCAAATCGATAGCTGTGGCACGCTCAAATGTCAATCCCAGGTTGGCTTTATCTGCCGAAACCAGGGCATTAATTACTTTTACAACATTTCCGCCTGCCAGATAGTGTGCCTCAAGTTTGTTCTGTTCCACCTTAATACCGGCCTTCGTGGCGGTAATCATGCTTCTGACAATCACTACAGGAGGCACTTTTCTGAGGCGCATACCGATCAGATCCTTAAAAATCTTTAGTTTTACCCCTGAAAAGTATGCGGTAATAAATAATCCTATTGGAACAAAATATAGAAAAACAATTAAAAAAAGGATTATTGCTATTATTATGACGATTGATAGTCCGGTTAATGCTTCCATATGCGAGATCTCCAAAGAATATAATATTTAATTGGATTTTAATTTAACTATATATTTACTTTATTAGCAATGAATGGACAGTAAATTGGACGGTATTATTTCAGAAGTCTGCGATTAAGAAAAAATGTCATTCTTACTGCGCTGATTAACACTAAGAATTGATGCAACCTACAGATGCAACATACCTCACTTTCAATGGTATAATAATTGTTTAATTATTAGATAGAGCGGATACAGAAAATACGATATTAAGTAAATATTAATAATAATAATGAGAGTTTTTTTGAAATTGTGCTATCTTGATTGCAGAATTATCTATTTATATATTAACAAGAGCTGTTTAGCATAAGAGTAAATAAAACCTCATAGGAAAGTAAGGAAAAATTATGGATGGAAATTTCTCAGACAGACTACAGGATGTAATCAGATTAAGCCGTGAGGAGGCACTAAGGCTTGGTCATGACTATATCGGTACTGAGCATTTATTGTTAGGAATAATCAGGGAAGGCCAGGGAGTTGCGGTCAGGATTCTAAGAAATCTCGATTGTGATCTTATGAAACTAAAGAAAGCAATTGAGGATACAGTTAGGACTTCAGGCGGCACTTTAACAATTGGAAATATCCCTCTGACCAAACAGGCAGAGAAAGTATTAAAAATTACACAGATAGAATCTAAGATTTACAAGGCTGATGTTATAGGAACTGAACACCTTCTTCTCTCACTTTTAAGAGATGAGGATAATATCGCCACACAGATACTGCATCAGTTCAATGTAACTTATGATTCTGCAAGAGCTGAATTGAATTCAATGCTCAGCAGTAAGAATCCCAAAGATCCTTCCGGAGCAGTACCTCCTGTTGATAAAAAAGTTGAACGTACAAAAACCCCTGTTCTTGATAACTTTGGACGTGATCTTACAAAGTTTGCTTTGGAAGATAAACTTGATCCGGTTGTCGGAAGGGAACGGGAAATTGAACGTGTTGCTCAGATATTGAGCAGAAGGAAAAAGAATAATCCTGTGCTTATAGGCGAACCTGGTGTCGGCAAAACTGCCATTGCTGAGGGCCTTGCATTGAGAATTATGCAGAAGAAGGTTCCCCGGATTCTTCAGGAAAAAAGAGTAGTAACTTTAGACCTTGCCGGACTGGTTGCAGGCACAAAATACCGCGGTCAGTTTGAAGAGAGAATGAAAGCCCTGATGAACGAGCTTGAAAAAGCGAAAGAAGTTATTCTTTTTATCGATGAACTCCATACAATTGTAGGTGCAGGAGGTGCTTCCGGTTCGCTGGATGCATCGAATATGTTCAAGCCGGCACTTGCACGCGGAGATATACAGTGCATCGGTGCTACCACGCTGGATGAATACAGGAAATATATTGAAACAGACGGCGCACTTGACAGAAGGTTCCAGAAGGTAATGGTAGAACCGCCGAGTTATGAAGAAACCCTTCAGATCCTTAATAACATTAAATTTAAATATGAAGAGCATCATCATGTACGCTACAGTTCGGATGCTATTGATTCGGCAGTCCGTTTAAGCAACCGTTATATAACAGACAGACATCTGCCAGATAAGGCAATCGATGTTATAGATGAAGCAGGCTCAAGAGTTCATATGGGAAATTTTGAAGTTCCCCAGGAAGTGCTTGATCTTGAAGACAGCATCGAGAAAGTCAGAGGCGAGAAGGCTGCAGTTGTAAAACGCCAGGATTATGAAGAAGCTGCGCGATTGAGAGATAAAGAGAGAAATCTTCAGTCGGATCTCGAGATAGCACGCAGGGAATGGGAAGCCAGGACCAAAGACATCATACACGATGTAAGTGAAGAGGATATCGCAACCGTTGTAGCCATGATGACAGGTATTCCGGTTAACCGTGTTGCGCAAACTGAATCTGAAAAGCTTCTGAATATGACTGACTCTCTGAAGCAGTATATTGTGGGACAGGATGAAGCAGTCGGTAAACTCACCAAGGCTATCCGCAGAACAAGAGCAGGTTTGAAAAATCCGAACAGACCGATAGGCAGTTTCATTTTCCTCGGACCTACCGGCGTCGGTAAAACCGAATTATGCAAGGCTCTTGCACGCTACCTTTTCGACAGTGAAAATGCACTGATCAGGATTGATATGAGTGAATATATGGAAAAATTCTCCCTGTCAAGACTGGTCGGAGCGCCTCCCGGATACGTCGGTTATGAAGAAGGCGGTCAGCTTACCGAAAAAGTACGCAGGAGACCCTACTCAGTGGTTCTTTTCGATGAGATTGAAAAAGCTCACCCGGATATCTTCAGCATTCTGCTGCAGGTACTTGATGACGGTATGCTTACCGACAGTCTTGGAAGGAAAGTTGATTTCAAGAATACTATTATAATTATGACATCCAATATCGGGGCAAGAGATATCAAAAATATCAGCTCTTTCGGGTTCGGCGGTGAAGATGCAGCCGACAGGTACTCCAGTCTTAAGAATACCGTGGAAGAGGCAATGAGAAAACTGTTCAATCCTGAATTCCTGAACCGTGTGGATGAAACAATTGTATTCAGAAACCTTGAAAGAGAAGATATACTTCAGATCATTGATATTGAAATGAAGGAACTTCACAAGAATATTCATGACAATAAGATGGAACTTACACTGGATCAGACAGCTAAGGAATTCCTGGTTGAGAAAGGATTCGATCAGAAATTCGGAGCCAGACCTTTACGGAGGGCCATCCAGAAATTTGTTGAAGATCCGATTGCTGAGGAAATTCTCAGAGGAAAGTTCAAAGATGGTTCTAAAATAGTTGCAAAACACGTTGAAAATATGGAAGAACTTATCTTTGTAAATGATAATATGGATATAAACCTGACCGATGAAGAGGAACAGCAGCCCGGTAAAGGTGAAGCCGGCTCATAATTTTGTGTGAACCAATACATCACATAAACAAGAAAGGCGTATCTCTTTTGATACGCCTTTTTTTTATTTAAATTTCATGTGTAAAGCGAAACGCTGTTTCGCTCCTGTAAAGCGAAAGGCTGTTTTGCTCCTGTAAAGCGAAACGCTGTTTCGCTCTTGTAAAGTGAAACGCTGATTCGCTCCTGTAAAGCGAGACGCTGTTTCGTTCCTGTAAAGCGAAACGCTGTTTCACTCTTAATCGAGAACCCATGAATAACAAGGAGGCAATGATGCAGGTACTGGATCAGTCTGAAATAAATAAAAAGCTCGACGGACTTAAAGGATGGGAATTTAAGGAAAACCGGATAGGAAAAGAATACGAATTGAAGGATTTTAAAGAAGCACTTGGGTTCGTTAATAAAATTGGAGAGAGAGCCGAGGAAATGGATCATCATCCCGATATCTTCCTTCATGACTGGAATAAAGTTGCAATTACCGTGTCTACCCATAGCGCGGGAGGGGTTACAGAAAATGATATTAAACTCGCTCAAAAAATTGAGAGTATCTGAGAATGAATAAAAGGCTGGAGGGGCTGCTCGATTTTTATAAAAAGGATCCATCAGATCCTTTTGTTTTATACGGACTTGCACTTGAGTACATGTCTGATAATCAGCTGCAGGAAGCTGAGGATTTTTTTAATAAATTACTGGATCAGAATCCCGGCTATGTTGCGGGCTATCTTCAGTTCGCGCAGTTGAAGGAAAAAGAAGATAAAATTGAAGAGGCGAAAGATCTTTACAGAAAAGGAATAGAAGCGGCCGGCAAAGCGGGAGATAAAAAATCAGCAAAAGAAATGGAGGATTTCCTGGATGATCTCGGATGAAAATAATATTCTTGAAATATTCAAAAAAACAGGTGCGCTTTTAGAGGGACATTTTCTGCTTACATCAGGCAGGCACAGCAATATGTACTTTCAGTGTGCAAAGGTGCTGCAGTATCCCGAATATACTGAAAAAGTATGCCGGATACTCGCAGATCATTTCAAAGATTATGATATCGATACAGTGATTTCTCCTGCAATGGGTGGAATTATAGTGGGACAGGAAGTAGCACGGCAGTTAAATAAAAGATCAATCTTTGCAGAGAGGGAAGATAAAAAGCTTACTCTTCGCCGGGGATTTACAATTGAACCGGGAGAAAAAATATTAGTCTGTGAAGACGTCGTTACTACCGGCGGTTCAGTGTTCGAAGTAATTGATATTGTAAAAGGACAGGGAGGGGAAGTAGTCGGGATTGGATATATTGTAGACCGCAGCAACGGAAAGGTTGATTTCGGATATCCTCAGAAGAGTACGATGAAGATGGAGGTTATATCCTATACCCCAGATGAATGTCCATTGTGTAAAGAAAACATTCCTCTTGTCAAACCCGGTTCCCGGAAAGTAATTGTTTAATTAAATAGAGAACCGCTTGCTTAACAAGCCTGGCAGGCGGGTTGGGTGTATGGGTTTTGTAGATATGCTGTACCATAAATAATTATTTCCTCTAATTCTTCGTGTTCTGGGGTCCTGGGGGCAAACTTTTTACCACTAACAACATCGCGATTATTTCTCTTCACAGGTCAGGGATCCAAGAACCAAGCCGTTCTCAGAACCGTTGCCAATCATCCAAATCAAAACATTTGTAAAAGTCTTTCATCTGTTAAAAGCAATTCACCTAATTTTAATTACCCTGGAAATTGTTAAGTCTTTTACGACAAGATTTAACTCTGAATTTCTAATTTAATATAGAAACTTTTATTGATTAAAAGTATATCATTCTCTAAATTGATATCAGACTTTATTCCAATGATTCGATAAGTCGAAAACATTTTTGAAGGGACAATCCGATGAAAACAATTATTCTCCTCTTAATTCTGTTAAGCACAGTATCTTCTGCACAATATTCAGATACCTCAGGCACAAAACCCATTCAGTACAGAAGAGGAATTCCCCTGCAGGAAGGTTATCAATCATACAGTGAAAAGTATGCAGGCAAAAATCTCATCGAAGAAAAAAGAAGATTATTCCCTGTGGAAAGCACCGGTGTATGGACAGAACTGAATCCAAAGGTACCGAGGGTTGATTATCTGGGAATTCATTTTGTAAACCCTGATACAGGCCTGCCTGCCGGACAGGTAGGCTGGGCAGTCGGCAACCTTGGCACAATTATAAAGTCAACTAACGGAGGGATAGACTGGATAACCGAAGAAACCAATACAACCACACCGATATTAAAGGTAAATTCTATTGACGGACAGACAGTAATAGCATCAGGATTTAATGGAATGATTCTTCGTTCAACTAATAGCGGAGAAAGCTGGACACAAATAACAAGCGGAGTAACCGGAGACCTCTGGGGACTTCAGATGATAAATGACACTCTCGGCTGGGCCTGCGGAACAGCTAATTCACTTATAAAAACAACTGACGGAGGACAAACCTGGCAGACCGAAGCAACTCCCGGCTACTCATCAGATTACTGGTGGATTGATTTCTTAAATGAGAATTATGGCTTTATAGCAGCAAACGGGAAGGTATTAAGAACTACGAACGCCGGGAATACCTGGGATATTGTACAGGCAGGTGATAACCAGTCATTATTTAGTGTTGCTGTAATAGACAGTCTGCATATAGCTGCAGCAGGATATGGTGGAACAGGATACAGGGGAAAAACAGTTTACAGCAGCGATGGGGGAAACACCTGGATAACAGGAGGACCAACAACTTATGACCCGATTAACTGCATAAAATATGTAAATCCAGATACAGGATACATTACAATGAGTGAAGTAGGGTTATGGAAGACAACTGACTCAGGACAGAGCTGGACACTTCTTGATTTGCCGCTAAGTAATATTGGAGAATTTGAGATACAGCTATTTAAACAGGAAAATATTGGATATAATACTGGTTCGGGATTAAAGATCTATAAAGCAGACGGAGATTTAGACGTCTGGCATAAGTTAATCATAAATGATGATTTTGTTGATGTATTTTTTCCAACTGAACAGAAAGGATTCGTAATTAGTTCAGGACCAAGAGGCAGAGTATACAGGACATTTGATTCAGGAGAACACTGGCAGTTAGCCCCCGGCCCAAGCGGCTACAGCTTATTCTTTACAGACAGCCTTACCGGTTACCTTGGAAGTACATCTGTATGGAAAACGATAGATGGCGGAGATAGCTGGTATCAGACAAATTCACCAAATACTTATGGAGAGATAAACGAAATAGAATTTATAAATAACCAGGTTGGATGGGAAGTTACTGCGGGTGCTGCAATTTTAAAAACTTCTAATGCTGGAGAGGATTGGTTTACACAATTTACCGGACTATCATATCCTATTTTTACCGGGATTTCGTTTACTGATTCTTTAATTGGATGGGTGTCAGGTTTGGGGTGGCAACCATATAAAACTTCAGATGGTGGCAATAGTTGGATAAAACAAGCGAACTTGGATTTTTACAATTCAAACGATATCTACTTTGTTAACCAGGACACTGGATGGATAGCTGATGCAGATTCATACGGAGCTCTTTACAAAACCACGGATTCCGGAATTTCCTGGTCATTAATTTCAGAAGTTTTAAGTCCACATAATTTTAATTTTTTTCCAGATCCAAGTCATTGGATCATTAATGGTTCGCATAAATATATAACAACCAATAATGGTAATACCTGGATTGAAATAACTAATGATGTACCAACTGCGTTTAATAAATTTCAGGCTCCCACTGACTTTGTTGGATATGCGGCGGGCAACGGAGGTTTGATCTTGAAATACACAGATACACTATATACGCCGGTAGAATTATCTTCTTTTTCGGCAAATATATCTGATAATAATGTTTTATTAAACTGGATAACGGTAACGGAAACAAATAACCAGGGATTTGAGATTCAGAGGGTGGGGTTCAGAGATCAGATATCAGAATGGGCGAAAATTGGTTATGTGAGTGGGAATGGAACAACAATATTAACTCATTCATATTCGTTCACTGATAAAAATGCATCACCCGGTAAGTATATTTACCGTTTAAAACAAATAGACTTTAACGGAAGCTATAAATACAGTAAGGAAGTTGAAGTGGAAATTGGTGCGACGGATAAATTCTCACTTGAACAAAATTACCCAAATCCTTTCAACCCCGAAACCAGTATAAGCTATACTGTTTCTGAGGAGACCAATGTAAAGATTAAGTTATTTGATATAACGGGAAGAGAAATCAGAGTACTAGTTAACGAAAAAAAACAGCCTGGATATTATACCATAAAATTAAAAGGAGGTGGATTAAGTTCAGGCGTATACTTCTACAGGCTAACAACGGGCAGCGGTTATTCTGCTGTTAAAAAACTAATGTTTCTAAAATAAATAAGAAGGGTCATATCTATGAAATATTTCGTTACATTTTTATTCATTGCATTACTCTGTCTAAATTCAACAGAAGCTCAAACACCAACTTATGCTGGTTTACCAGGGCCGGAAAATGTACTGGTGGTTTATAATAATCAACAAGATTCACTTGGAATCATTTCAGATTCTGTTAAAAACTATTATCAATCAGTTCGAGAAATACCAAATTCAAATATAGTACCCTTAAGATTTCCCGATACAACTTTTTCAATCGATGGTGTCACACACACTGTGGGTTTAGGACAAGTAACTGATATTATCAGGGATTTTGATAATCATAATAGCGGGACGTGGTATGCAACTGAACACGCCTATAAATACTTCTACAAATTTGTTGCATATCCAATCCTAAATTATCTGACACAACATAATCTCACAAATCAAATCAGGTACATTGTTTTATGCAAGGGAGTTCCTATGAAAATACAAGCTGGCGGTGATCATCCTGCCCTGAACGGAAATATTGGCATCGATGGTTTGCTTTGTCTCCTGAATACCGAAAACTATCAAGGTTTTTTAGAAACTTTATTTCAATCCTTTCCAACAAACCCAAACAGGGAGCCGAATCGTTTCCCATATATTGCAAATCAATATTTTGATTCAGATCCGGATTTCACCCTTAATAATAGGTTTACTCCTAATTTTTATACACAAGACATAGAGGGATTGACAGTTAAATTGTCCTATCTTGTCTCCCACATCGATGGTATCTCTTTGCAAAATGTTTATGATATTATTGATCGATCCGTAAATGCTGACACATCCGGGAATGGCTGGTGGGTTCTTGATGGATCATCAATGCATCAGTACGTGAATGAAAAGAATATTTTAATAGATTTAGGACAAAACGTAAATTTTAATAGTGATGAACAATGGGTACTGGATAATGAGGGCCCTGTGATCGGTTATGTTTCTAATGGCGCACACTCCGAAGACGGTATCCCTGATTGGCACGATTCAACATATTGGGTGGATACTCTAAGTTTTAATTATGCAAATGGAGCAATTGCCGTAACTAATGAGAGTTATAATGGAAATAGTCTTTCAACTTTAAAGTGGCGTTACGTTGATGAATCAAATGGAGGCCATACTCAAGGGTTAATAACTCAGTTTACCGAACCGAACCTTCAAAATTCGGGAGGAACCGGCTTTTCTGCAAACGCCTGGGAACCCGGCGGCACCCCCGAAATCACTCACCCGGCCATTTATTTTCCGGCTTACGCTGTAGGCTATAACCAAGTTGATGCAGCGTATATGGGAACACAAGAACTGCATAACTCGGTCATCATAATGGGTGATCCTTTAACTTTAATAAATCCAAACCCTTTTATTTCAACCACAGGGGAACTCAATTCTGACCTGCAGCATATGGAGAGGCTGATTGTCCCTGCAAACGGAACGCTTACCATAACAAGTGATATAACGTTAGCTCATTACAGCGGAATAAAAGTACTCGGTAAATTAATTCTTTCTCCGGGTTCAACCTTGAGATTAAATGATCATTCTTCAATTCAAATAATGGGTGATGGTGAATTCATATTAGGGGATAATTCTCATCTGATAACATCCCATAATTCTGTTCTTATTTCAATTGGAACTGTAGATTGTCATAGTGGAGTGCATATAAATGTATTTAATATGGCAAAGATTGTAATATCCGGCAAATTTATTGCTCAGGGCAGTTCAGAAAATCGCATTAGTATTTATCAGGGTATAACTTTCACAAATATGGATAGCTTAACCATTGATTATACGGATTTCTATGCCGCAATAGAATTTTTAAATACAGAAAAAACTGGTGTATTAAATCTTAATCACACTAATTTCTTTTCGGGTTGTGAAGTACATTTTTTCAAAACTATCAACCTTTTCGAAGATAGTTTCATCGCAATGGCTACAGGGTTAATAATCAAAGATGTAGGGAGAATATTCATACAAAATTGTACATTCGGCAATTCTCAAAACGGAATTACTTATAGAGATAATTCGGCAGGCTTAACAGCTCAGGATTCATTGACTATAATATCTACACAATTTGATAACATATCTGAGAATGGATTATTTATTTCGGATGTAGATAAATCTTTTATCGGTGTAAACGTAGATTCTTCAGTTTTCAATGAGTGCGGGACAGCGATAATTCTTAACAATTTTACTCAATCTACTCCAGGGATAAATAATAACATTATTTCGGACTACAGGTTAGCCGGGATTCAGCTTATGAATGGAAATTCAGTTTTGATTGAAAATAATTCCATAAATACAGATGATACCCAGGCACAAAATCCAACCGGAATTAATTTAACCCAGGTGAGCAATCCATATCTCCTTAATAATCATATTTCGACCAGCATTGAGAATCCAGGCTCAGGGATTGTATCTGTTTCAAGCAATGGCAATTATCGACTAAACGAGATTACCGGTTATTATTACGGTATAGAGCTGGGCAATTCTTCTTCACCGAGTATGGCACAAAATGAAATACATAACAATAAAAATTACGGTATATATATAAGCGCCGGTTCAAACCCCAAATTGAATAAAGGAGTTTCGGGAGGTCTTGCCTATCCAATATCGGGTTATAACAATATCTATGAAAATGGTACCGGAGGTGCTTTATTAGATGATCCTGAAATTTTCGTAAATAAAGCTGATATCCAGCTGTCGAAAGGGTGTAACACAATCGCCGATGATCGTTATAATCCCCCCAATTATAATCATACAATACTAATTGACGGAGCCCGCATACAAAGCAGTATTCTGGCTGACAGCAACTACTGGGGAGATCATCCTTTGTATGGACACAATCCAGCCCAAAGGTTCGGCAGCGGAGTTTCGGTGAGGTATACCCCGTATAATACAATTCCCTGTACTTATAGTCCTTCGGGTGAGAATATGATGTTAATGACCACAACCACCGGCAGCATTGCCGATACGCTTTACACGGATGGTTCATTGGTTGGAGAATTGTCTCCTATTGAGATGGCCTATTCAAATGCAAATCATAGTTTTTATTCAGGAGATTATACTGAGGCCGAGAATATTTATAAACAGATTATAGCAGGTTCTGAGGATAGTTCCTACAGCCTTGAAGCCTATAACGGGATTTACCTGTTAAAGAAATACCAGAATGCAAATGCCCAGGGTTATGAAAGTCTAAAAGATTATTATGCAGCCAAATTATCAGCCATAGAAGATACAAGTATCTTAATTGCTGTGCATAATTTAATGGATATGTGCGATGTTTCTAAGAAAGACTATGAGCAGGCAATAAGCAGCTTTGAGGAAACAGTACAGAACAACCAGGGTACGGACATTGCTTTATACAATGAAATTAATGCTTATACGACTGCTTTATTAGTGGATTCGACAGGTGGTTTGGGTAAATCAAATATGAAATATAGAAGTCAGGATATCACAGAATATCTGCATAATATTAATGATTTGTTGAAAACCAGGGGGAAGAATATTGAGGTTGAAAATGATAAACTTGTTCCGACCCGGTATTTTCTCTATCAGAATTACCCCAATCCCTTTAACCCGGTAACAACGATAAAATATGCAATTCCTAAAGCAGTGGACGTTGAGCTTAAGGTATTTGATATACTCGGGCGGGAAATAAAGACACTGGTTAATGATACAAAGAAGCCCGGATATTATGAAGTGCAGTTTAATGCCGGTTATTTTGCCAGCGGAGTATATTTCTACAGGCTAAAAGCAGGTGAATATGTTAAAACAGGCAAAATGTTATTGCTTAAATAATCTGCGATTTAATAGGGCTGTCTCTGATTATTTAACTAATCGGACAGCCCCATAATATTGTTAAATTTTATCGGCCGACTTTATTTATTGAATCCGAAAGAGAAAGGATTTAACATGAATAAAAATGTGGAGACAGAACCCTTCCGGTTAACTCTCATTTAATTTTTTCATAATTTTGAAGGGAAAATTTATTTTAAATGCACTAATTAAATTAGATAAAATGAAACTATTTTTTCCGTTATTATTCCTAATTTCAGCAACGGTTTTCTCCCAGGTAAATTTCGATCATTATTTTGAAAATAAAACTCTTCGCGTTGATTATTTTCATACTGGCGACAGCCTGAATGATTCCTATTCAATAGATGAGCTTAAGGAAGAACCATACTGGGGAGGATCAAAAACCAGTCTTATCGATACTTTTAATTACGGACGTTATGAAGTTAAGGTGTTTGATCAGGAAGAGAATATTCTGATCTTTTCTCACACCTACTCAACCTTATTTGATGAGTGGCAGACAACCGATGAAGCTAAACATACTGTTAAAACATTCGGGGAAACGGTTACTATGCCTTTTCCTAAAGAAAAAATAAGGATTGAATTTTACAGCAGGGACAAAGAGAATACTCTGCATAAAAAGTTTGAATATTCTGTGGATCCCGGCAATTATTTTATTTCTCCGGAAAGGCACCTCGAATATCCTTCTTTCGAAGTGGTTAATAACGGCGATCCTGCCGTGAAAGTGGATATAGTAATGCTGCCGGAAGGTTATACACAAGATGAGATGGATGATTTCAAAGCCGATTGTAAGAAATTCGCAGATTATCTTTTTGAAGTGTCTCCTTATTCGGAAAATAAAGATAAGTTTAATATATGGGGAGTTGAGGCTCCTTCTCAACAGGAGGGTACGGACGTTCCTGCCAGCGGAATATGGAGCAAAACGCTGATGAACACTCAGTTTTATACTTTCGACCTGGAAAGATATTTAATGACATCGGATTATAAATCTGTTCGCGACCTTGCTGCCAATGCCCCGTACGACCAGATATATATACTGGTTAACTCTGACAAATACGGCGGCGGATCTATTTACAATTATTATTCAGTCTGTGTGAATAATAATATGTTCAGTGAATATGTATTCACCCACGAATTCGGACATGGATTTGCATTCCTTGCTGACGAATACTACACTTCTGATGTTGCATACAATGATTTTTACCCGCTGAATGTGGAACCTCTTGAGCCTAATATAACGACACTTGTAGATTTCGATTCAAAGTGGAAGGACTTGGTTAATAAGGATACTCCTGTCCCGACTCCTGATATTGCAAAATATAAGGATACTGTGGGGGTATTCGAAGGAGGGGGATATGTTGCTAAGGGTGTTTACCGTCCTATGGAGGACTGCAGTATGAAAACTGCAACCGTGAATAACTTCTGCCCTGTCTGCAAACGAGCAATTCAGCGAATGATAGATTTCCTGACGAATTAATGAATTAAGCGGATTTACGAATTGAGCGGATTAATTGGGGGATTTAGTGAATTAATTCGTAAATTCGACAATTCATTAATTCACTAAATTTATTCGCTGATTCGCAAATTCGCATAATTCGCTAAATTCACTTTATGGATCAAAGAAAATTATATAAAACAGTAGAGACTATAGCATCGCAGAAATTTCCCTCGGAAGAAAGTATGCTGATTGAGGTATTGAACCAGATAATCTCTAATGAACAGATTAATGTAAACGGAGGCAGACTCTGGAAGCTAAAAGTTGATGAAGGAAGCTATGCTCTGCTGTATCAGACTGGTTCAGTGGATGTTATACACCAGGATTTCAGGATACTGATAAGTGAATATCCTGTTTTCGATTTTATTGCCAAAGAAAGAACAGTATTAGGAAACGAAACCAACGCGATTCTAAGGCAGAAAGGTATATTCAAATATTCTGCATCAGGAGTGGGCGAGAAGATCAAGCTTAATGATAAACCATATTACGAATATCTTCTGGCGTTGAACAGCGAGAATATTAATGACGATTTCAGGATTACGCTTAATATTATTGCTACTGCCCTGACTTCACGGATTAAACAACGCAGGGCGGCTTCTTCGGTTTACCATCTTAAAGCTGATCTTGATAAAGCCAGGGAATTGCAGAAGAGCATACTTCCCGAACATGAATATCATTTTTTCGATTATGAGCTATTCGGCGTTACTAATCCCGCCGAGATAGTAGGGGGCGATTTTTTTGATTACATCGAGGTCGGAGATGACCGGCTCGGTGTTACAGTGGGAGATGCAGCAAGCAAGGGAGTCAGTGCTTCAGCAGAGGCAATGTATATCTCCGGCGCATTGAGGATGGCAAGCACTTTTGAACTTAAAATTTCCCCTATGATGAAAAGGCTGAATGAACTTGTCAACAAGATATTTGCTGATGATAAATTTGCATCCCTTTTCTACGGCGAACTTTCACCCGACAAAAGCGGTCTGTTCCTTTATGCAAATGCCGGACATAATCCTCCTTTCTTCCTGGATTCTGAAACAGATGAAATAAAAAACCTGGATCCGACAGGACCTGTACTTGGACCCACCCCTCACGGCAAGTATACAGTTGAAAATATAAATTTCAATAAGAACGATATCCTTTTGATTTACTCCGATGGGGTTACTGAATCTGCCGATGAGAATTTTGAATTATACGGGGAGAAACGACTCATGGAAATTCTCAGAGCCTCCAAACAGAAAACACCCCGGGAAATTACCTATGCCATTCTCGAGGATGTAATTAAATTTTCAATAAACGGGCAGTATATGGATGATAAAACATTGGTCGTAATCAAAAAGATAAATTGACGTGCCTAACAGGGCAATGGCTGCCTAAGCCTCTTCAAAGAAATTTTCCTCTAAAATGGTTATTATTTGATCGTACTTTTCAAAAAGGTTGAAAAATGATCAAATCAATTAATCCTGCAACAGAAGCTGAAATAAAATCATACAAAGAAATGGAGCTGAATGAGATTGAGGGAATAGTCTCTTCAGCAGATAAAGCTTTCAATGAGTGGCACAGGAACTCATTTTCCACAAGGTCACAAATGCTGAAGAAAGCCGGTGAAATATTGAGAAGAGATAAGGAGAAGCATGCGCACTTAATGACTGAGGAAATGGGGAAGCCTATCGCTCAGTCAAGGTCTGAAGTAGAAAAATGTGCCTGGCTATGCGATTACTTTGCAGAGAACAGTGAGGAATTTCTTAAAGACAGGATTATAGAAAGCGATGCTTCAAAGAGTTTTGTGACGTTTCAGCCTCTTGGTGTGGTGCTTGCTGTAATGCCATGGAATTTCCCTTACTGGCAGGTATTCCGGTTTGCTGTGCCGGGACTGATGGCGGGGAATGCCGGCGTGCTGAAGCATGCATCCAACGTTACAGGCTGCGCTCTTGCCATTGAAGATGTTTTCAGCCAGGCAGGATTTCCGAAAGATTTGTTCAGAACATTAATTGTTTCTTCGAAGAAAATGGACAAGGTAATAGAGCTTGAAAAAATCCGTGCTGTCACTTTAACGGGAAGCGTACCTGCCGGTAAAGCTGTTGCTTCAAAAGCAGGTTCATTGATAAAGAAAACCGTGCTGGAGCTTGGAGGGAGTGACCCGTATGTTATACTCGAAGATGCAGATCTTGATTTGGCAGCCGATTCCTGTGTGACATCAAGGTTAATAAACGGGGGACAGAGCTGCATAGCGGCAAAACGGTTTATCATTGTTGAAGAAGTTTATGACAGGTTCAGGGATTTGTTTGTTGAGAAGATGAAGGCGAAAAAGATGGGAAATCCGTTTGATGAATCAAATGATCTTGGTCCACAGGCAACTGATAGTCTCCGCAATGATCTCCACGACCAGGTGAAAAGAAGTATTGACAAAGGAGCTAAGCTTTTACTCGGCGGGAAAATCCCGGAAACAAAGGGAGCGTATTATCCACCGACAGTCCTCGAAAATATAAAAGAGGGTATGGCTGCCTATGATGAAGAATTGTTTGGTCCTGTAGCTTCATTGATCAAGGCAAAGAATGAAGCCGATGCTGTCAGGATAGCTAATGATTCAATATTCGGACTTGGAGCGGCTGTATTTACTAAGGATATCATTAGAGGTGAGAGAATAGCAAGGGAGGAATTAAATGCCGGTAATTGTTTTGTGAATGCATTTGTTAAATCCGATCCGAGACTTCCTTTCGGCGGTGTGAAAGAATCAGGTTACGGCCGCGAGTTATCCTGGTTCGGCATTCATGAATTCGTCAATATCAAGACTGTATACCTCAGGTAAAAAAGACCATTTTCCTTTAGAGGATTTCAGGATCGATTGTCTCTTAATATAAGAACCAAATTAAATCTACCGCATTTAATGAAATCGGAGCATGGAATAATTGTTAATTTTATCGGAATTATGGCTAATTTTTAATTTGTGGAGAATTGAATATATATGAGGTTTTATGTAAGTTCCGTCAGATTAAAACTGACAAACTCGTCATAAGACATCAAAAAATCATACCTTATGTTGAAATTGTTAGGTATAAGATGACATCACTATAATGAAAAATAAAACTATATCATTCCGTTCCTATGCCCTATTAAAAAAACTGTCAGAAGCAGGAATGAGTTTTTTTACGATTTCTGATGCTTCAGGAATATTAGGCGAAGAAAAATCAAGTACTATAAGGGAATTACTAAGGAGTATGACCGAAAGAGGATTAATAATGAGAATAAAGGAAGGCCTTTATCACGTCATTCCTTATGAGAGAGATGTTCAACATTATTTCCCTAATTGGCATCTTACTGCAGAAGCATTAGTTGGAAATAAAAAATATTATCTGGGATTTTATACTGCTTTAGATATACAAGGGTTAATTACACAACCTTCTTTAATCGAACAAATAGTGGTTAAAGAAAGAGTAGCCCCAAAGAATTACATAATAAAAGAGATCAGATTCGAGACTATTACATTCAACGACAAACATTTTTTCGGTTTTGAAAAGATGTGGATAGATGATTTCAATAAAATCAGTTGCAGCGATCTTGAAAAAACTATCATAGATTGTCTGTATAAACCTGACCATGCAAATGGTATTAGCGAAATAGCTAAAGCGATTTACAAAAGCAGAGAAAAAATAAAATCGGACAGATTGATTACGTATCTCGAAAGGTTTGATGCGCAGGTTGTTTACAAACGATTAGGATTTTTATTGAATCAGCTGGATATATTGCAGCCGGTTACGAGCGAAATTAAATCCAGGCTTAGCAGTTCGTATGCTTTACTTGACCCGGCATTATCCCCCAAAGGTAAATATCATTCTCAGTGGAAGATAATTGATAACATTGACGTTAAATCTGTTTTAGAATCTCTCGGAACATAAAAATGATTCGACCGGGTGAAATACAGCAGATTGCCGGTAAACTGGGAATAAGAGATACGCAGATAGAAAAGGATTATGTAATAGGATGGGTTTTAAAGGGTATTTCTAATAACGGCAATCTAAAAGAAAATTTAATATTTAAAGGAGGAACTTCATTAAGGAAGCTTTATTTTCCTGAATATAGATTATCTGAAGACCTGGATTTTACTTTTAAAAGTAATGATTTTAATGGGAATAAACTCAAAAAACATTTTAATGAAATGATTGAATGGGTTAGAAACGAATCCAGAATTAATCTGAATATACAAAATGAAGACGAGACATTTAATAATTTTTATTTAGGTTATACTGGTCCTCTTGGCGGTAAAGGAGCAAACAAAAATATAAAGGTTGATATTGCAGATGATGAAATACTCTGTAATAACCCCGATGAAATGATGGTTAAGAATGAGTATACGGACCTGAATGATGAATTTAATGTTTTTGGTTATTCGATTGCAGAAATCATTTCGGAGAAAATGAGATCCTTAATACAAAGAACAATGCCAAGAGATCTCTATGATATATGGTATCTATTTGAGATTGAGAATTATAATATAGAAGATTATATATATGAATATAGGGTGAAGACAGAGTTTAAGAAATTGAATCCCGATGAATTGACAAATACATTACAGGATAAAAAAGAAACATACAAACGACAGTGGAAAAAACATTTAGTTACCCAAATAAAAGAAGTTCCGGATTTTGAAGATGTTTGGAGGCAGTTAGGAAAACATTGGAGGAAGTTTGAAAGAATAATTAAAAAATGAAAAGGAAAGTATCACTGAATAATATTTTGCATGAATTCGGACCTAATCAACGCTAAGTGCTTATATCCTTCTGAGCAGAGCAGGAAAAATTCTTCCATTAATTCGCCTATTCGAAATCTGCTCAATTCGCGCAATTCCTCTAATCTCCTTCGTTATTTCCTTTAACTGTCCATTTATCATTCTGCGGCATCACACAAATCTTATTCATTGTCATTCCTTTTTGTAGAAAACTTAAAGAATAAATTTTAACTTAACAGTGAGTTTTATCATTAAATCGTATATTGATATAAAAACACTATGCAGGATTCTCTAAAATTGCTTCCGGAATATTTACTGAAAAATGACACTGTACTTACATCGGAGGATTTATTCATACTTCTTCAGAAACTCGCGGTTGCTGTTTTGATAGGACTTTTAATCGGTCTTGAAAGAGAGCATTCCCGGCCGAAAGATAACAAGATTTTCGCGGGTGTCCGTACTACTCCTCTGATAGCTTTGCTGGGATTTACTGCCGGACTTATAGCCTCCTTTACTTCATATTGGGTCTACTTCGTAATATTTGCAAGCTTTGCATCTCTGGTAACCACCTCCCATGTTTTCTCTGCCAAATCCGGTAAACTCGGCGGTACTTCAGAAGTTGCTATAATGATCGTATTTCTTCTCGGTACGATAGTATACTTTAACTTTATTATTCTTGCTGCCGTCATCGCCGTAGTTGTTATGCTCTTTCTTACGCTGAAATTCCAGCTTCACCAGTTTGTCGGCAAAGTAAGTGAGGAGGATCTGTATGCAACACTTAAGCTGGCAATAATCACCGTTATTGTACTTCCTCTTTTGCCGGATAAGACTTATGGTCCGTTCGATGTACTAAATCCGAGACTGATCTGGTACATGGTCATTCTTGTAGGAGGGATAAGTTTTGTAGGATATATCCTGATTAAAGTTTTCGGCGAAGGGAAAGGGATATCTATCACCGGTCTGCTGGGAGGAATGGTCTCCAGTACTGCAGTAGCCTTCTCATTATCAAGGAAAAGCAAGGAAAACGCCTCACTGTCGCCTAATTTTGCCGTGGGAATATTGCTCGCTTCTACTATCATGTACCCGAGGGTTTTTATTGTAGTATTAATTCTAAATAGTTCGCTGCTTACTTCACTCTGGATACCTCTTCTGACTTTCACCATCGCAGGTTTTATAGTCAGCCTTGTGATGTCAAAAAAATTCACTAATGAAAAGCACGAAGCAATTGAGCTGAATAATCCTTTCAGACTAAAATCGGCTATTTTATTCGGTGTAATTTTCGGGATTGTTATCTTTGCAGCAAAGGCGGGTCAGGTGTACCTTGGTTCGGGAGGTGTATATGCCGCAAGCGCTCTTGCCGGGATTACCAGCGTTGATGCAATTGTACTATCACTTGCGAAACTGGCGGGCGGTAATGTATCAACGGAGGTTGCTGTAATTGCTGTTATTATTGCAACTATTTCAAATAATATTGTTAAAGCGGGCATTGCAGTGGTATCGGGCTCGGATGTTCTGAAAAGATATGTTATTACGGGACTGGGGATTATAACCGGGATTTCAGTTATTTATCTTTTAGTAATTATAGTATAAAAAAAGGCTCTTTCGAGCCTTTTACTTGTGTGAGGGAACGAATAACTATTAATAATTATTCGTGTTTGCTTTCATATGATCAAGCATATCATTCCAGGAGCTCTGAACATCATTCCAGTCCTGTCTCAAATTTGTCTGGAACTGATCCCAATTAGACTGTGATGTATCGTCAATCTTATCAACTTCGTCTTTAAGTTTATCTCTTTTAGACTTGAGTTCTTTAATTCTGTTATTATACCAGTCCTGAGTGTCCTTACTGGCATTATCCGCTTTTTCCTGCATGTTATCAATCTTATCATTCAGGTTATCGATCGCATCATTCATATCATCTTTTAATTCATCTCGCTGATCATAAGTATAATCCTTATTATAACTGAATATCACAACAGGCTGATTAGCATTCGCATTTGGATTATTATTTTCGTTCATCGTGGTACCATTGGTGTCCGGCTGGTTTTCCTGGTTTCTGTCGTTTGAACATGAGGTAAAAACAAACACCATAAACACGCTTAAAATAAGCGACAAAACAACTTTCCTATTCATAATTTTCCCTTTCCTATTAATAAATAAATATAATTTCTATAGAACTCTTCGTCCCTGGATTAACCTGATGACTAATACGACTACTGCGATTATAAGCAGTATGTGGATAAAACCACCCAATGTATACGAGGTTACAACCCCTAATAGCCACAAAATCAGCAGGATTACAAAGATAGTCCACAACATATTATGTTCCTCTAATGTTAGTATTTATTTCTGCTGCGGGTTCAAAATATTAGTAACCATATCTTTTCACTATTATTATTGTCACAGTTAATCATTTTTGTGACAAAGATTGGTAAAAGTTTAGCCAGGAATGCATTCTGTTTTTTTAACCGATATAGTTATTTTTGCATATTATCAACCCGCAGCAGTTTATTGAATAATTATAAGCTTATAATTCAGTACGACGGAACAGCGTATTCAGGCTGGCAGATTCAGAAAAATCAAATGACTGTTCAGCAGAAAATCACAGATTCCATTGAAACTATTCTAAAAGAGAAGGTAAATCTGATTGGATCGGGAAGGACGGATACCGGTGTGCATGCTCTCGGGCAGACAGCTAATTTCAGGACAGAGCAGGAGATAGATCCGTACAGGTTTATTTATTCCTTAAACTCAATTCTGCCGAATGATATCTCGATTTTGAAAATTGATAAAGCCGCCGAAGATTTTCACTCCCGCTTCGATGCGAAGAAACGGGCCTATATTTATGTTTTGTCAGGGTATAAGTCACCGTTCTATAATAATTATTCATATTTTTATCATTACGATATCGACTGCAGCCGGCTGAATAAATTATCAGAATCGCTTTTGGGCAGGCAGGATTTTAGTTCGTTTTCCAAAAAGAATACAGACATAAAAAATAAGGTCTGTAAAATTTATGAAGCCCATTGGAGAAAGACAGGCGTATTGTTCCTGTTTTATATATCTGCCGACCGGTTCCTGCACGGTATGGTCCGTGCAATTACAGGCACTTTACTTTATGCATTAAAAAATAATCCCGGAAATGATTTCATAGCGCAGGTGATAGATTCAAAAGACAGGGCTGCAGCTTCAGAAGCTGTTCCTGCGAAAGGATTATTTCTTTATAAGGTAAAATATTAAGTTAAAACCCTTAATTTGAAACAATTAGAAGGATATTGATGGAATTTCTTGCGCAGCTTCACCCAAGGATAGTTCACTTTCCTGTTGCCTTTTTAACTATCTATGTGCTGCTGGAAATTACCGGTGTCTTATCAAAGAAGGAATTTTTTCAAAAAGCTGCATACCTTTTCCTTTTCCTTGGTGTTTTGACGGCTGTGGCTGCTGTAATCACAGGCAACCAGGCTGCTGATATCGCTGCCCGCTGGAAAGATAAAGGAGCCGTTATTCCTTCCGGATTGATATCAGAACATGAGGAATCTGCCACGTTAACGTTATGGTATTTTACAGGACTGCTTGTTCTGCGAACGGTATTGATTCTTAAGAAGAAATACAAAGGTCCGGTACAATATCTATTAATTGTTCTGGCAATTCTGGGAGCAGTTTTTATTTACAGGACGGGCGGCCAGGGGGGCAACCTGGTGTATGACCATGGTGTAGGAACAATTCTGAAAAAAGAAGAGATTAAATGATGTTTGAGGAGTGCCGCTTGAATCCCTTTAGGATTATTCTCTCAATCGTTCTGGTAAATGCAGCCGGAATAACCTCTAAGGTATTTTGAACTTGATACTTATTTTATTTTCCTCGGATTCCGTTTCCATCTCAGCTGTCTGCTTCCTTTCATCATTCTTATGAATGGGGAAAATCTGAAGCTGCTTTCGGAATCATTCCGCAAACCGCCCTTCAGGAAAAAGTTTGTGCCATTATTCATGGTGATTCTTTCCCTGGCGGCTGCAATTGCTGTTTTGTTTGTTCTTAAAAAAATAAAACCCGGTGACCCCGATTATTTTTATGAATTCGGTCTGTCATCTATATTCGATTTCCCTCTTTACCTTGTGTGGAATTTCCCTCAGCTTTGTTTCTTATTCCTGACCTTATTAATTTTTTCCCGTATTAATAAGCTTCCATATGTTAGTGTGTTTTTCTGGACTGATATTATTATTCGGATATGAACTGATACCCCTCAATTCAGCCTTTCATCCGGCAGATGCGGCCGCCATGCTTTTATTGTTCTTAACTGCTTCATTTTTTGTCACGAAACTACAGAATATTTACTGGTTCGCGGTAATAGTTTTTAGCTCGGTATGGAGCATAATCCTGCTGTTCGGAAGCGGCTCCGGGACACTGATCAACATCTTTTTTGCCAGAGAATACAACAGCTGGGATGGATTTTTTAATATAAGTAAGGAAATCTCTGTTTATGTTGTCCCTTCCTTTTTCCTGATTTTACTGGTAATTATTATGGTTTATTCATTCTTTTCCCGGCAAACCGGTACCAAATTCCCGGATAAAAAGTAAGCGGTACTATCCTGTAATTTGTAATTTTGTAATTTGTAATCTTTTCCTATTTCAGTAAATTGCAAGGGTTATACAGTATGTTACGGATGTATATTAACCAAAACAACGGCCCAAAATGAAAAGAATTGTACTATTTGTTTTATTGACACTTGCGGGCACTGCTGTGTTTGCACAGCAGGCACAGGATTATTTTCCGCAGCAGACCGGGTACAGGTGGAACTATAAAGTTATTCCGCTTGACTCAATGAACAATGAAATTGATTCCCTTACCTACTACAGGGTGGATTCTTTTGCGGTTGCACGTAAATTTTATGGGAAGAAGTGCCGACTTGCTGTTATCTAAAAACGGCACATACAACCTTATAAATTATATGCCGTATACTGACAGTTCTTTTTTTTCATTTGAGAATGCTGACGGCTACCAGTTTTTCAGGATCTCAAACCTTGGCAGCCTGGTGACGGTACTGGATTCAATCGGACTCGATTCAACGCTGCTTGGAGTAATTCAATCATTCGAAGATTGGTATTCTGTTTTTCGTTTTAGTCAGTCTGTAAATAGTGAGTATACAATTTTTTCTAAGGATACAACTCTTAATCTCGGAGGCACTAATGCTCCTTTGCGTTTTAAGTACCTTGGGAAAAGACTGAATGATGAAACCATACAGACCGAAGCCGGATCATTCACCTGTAAAAAATTTCTGCTCTCAACTACCGTTAGTTTCCTGCTTGGACCAGTTCCGATTGAGTTCATCCGACTCGAAACAACGAAATGGATTGCCCAGAACATCTGGCTGGTTCAGGAGCTGACCCCTTCCCAAACTATCGATTTGACACTTTTAACATTGGGAAGTTTTGTAGTCCCTGGTTCCAGGACCGAACTCATTCCGCTGATTACTTCAGTGGAAAACTCCGGTGAGCCTGTGCGGGAATTTGAATTAGCTCAGAATTATCCGAATCCTTTTAATCCCGAAACCCATATAAAATTTTCTCTCCCGGAAACAGGAAATGTAACTTTAAAAATTTATGATGTACTGGGCAATGAAGTGCTGACACTCCTTAACGGAGAAAAGAACTCCGGGACTTACTCGGTTGCATTTAATCCGGCACAAAACGGACTTGCAAGCGGTATCTATATTTACGAATTGAAATTTAAAGGGACTTTTTTATCTCATAAAATGATCTATCTTAAATAACTTTTTTACAAATAATTGATTTCTTAATCATTAAAACCTGAACAGGGGTTTATCAATATGCGCAACCTGATACACCAAGAGATGTTCTGCTCTGAAACCGACGAAATGGTATCGCTCCCCGCAAGAGAAGATATAGAAGAAATATATAAATGGAACCTTGCCGATATCTATAGTTCGGTGGAGGAGTGGGAAAATGATTTTAACAGCATCAAAGACAATTTAGCAAATTATAAAAAATTTACCGGGAAACTTGGTGAAAGTGCTGAACAGCTTCTCCAATGTCTTAAGTTCGATGATGAAATGGGTATTAAGCTTGAGCGCCTGTATTTATATACAATGCTTGCCAAGGACAGCGATCTCAGGGTAGGAAAATTTCAGTCGATGGATGAGAGGATTAAGTCGCTTTATTCACAGGTTTCAACTGTCAGTTCATTCATTAAGCCTGAATTGCTGAAGATACCCGATGAGAAGCTTAATAAAATGATCAGCTCAAATGAGGAGCTGAAGTTATACAGTCATTCCATTGACGATCTTCTAAGGCGGAAATCCCATACCTTATCAAAGGAGGAGGAGGAAATACTTGCACTTGCCGGTGAGCTTACACCAACATCCTATAATGTATTTTCGATGTTCACCAATGCTGATATGAAGTTTCCTTTTGTAAAGGATGAAACAGGAAAAGAAACCCAGTTGTCTCACGGAAGATTTTATGCAGCTATGTATTCGGCTGACAGGGATTACAGGGAACGGTCATTCCGATCATATTTCAAACCCTATGTCGATTATTCTAATACTCTTTCCGTACTTTTTTCCGCCAGTCTGAAGTCAAATATATTTGAAGCAAAGGCCCGCAAATATAACAGTGCAAGGGAGGCGGCACTCGACAGAAACAATATTCCGGTATCGGTTTATGATAATCTTGTAAAAACCGTAAATGATAACCTGTCACCGATGTACCGCTGGGCGGCTCTTAAGAAAAAGATCCTCAACCTGAAAGAATTACATCCTTATGATGTATATGTTACACTCTTTCCGGCTGCATTCGACAGGAAATATCCTTATGAAGAGGCAAAGAAGATCGTTCTTGATGCCCTTAAGCCTCTTGGTGAAAATTATTTGAGCTCGCTGCAGACAGCATTCGATAACAGATGGATCGATGTTTATGAGACCCAGGCTAAGAAAAGCGGAGCCTATTCTTCCGGAACGACTTTTGGAGTACATCCGTATGTGCTTCTCAACTGGACAGACCTTCTCAATGATGTCTTTACTCTCAGCCACGAAATGGGTCACAATATGCACTCCTATTATACCGGAAAGACTCAGCCTTTCGTTTATTCGAATTATACTATTTTCCTTGCAGAAGTGGCTTCAACTTTTAATGAATCCCTTCTCCTTGAACATTTCATTAAAATGGCCGGGACAAGGGAGGAAAAACTTTATTTTATTGAAAAGTATCTGAATAATGTTACTTCTACATTCTACAGACAGACGATGTTCGCTGAGTTTGAAATGCTGGTTTACCACAAGACTGAAAACGGTATGGCTCTGAACTCTCAAGATTTATGTGAATTATATAAAGAAGTTTATCAGAAATACTGGGGACCGGAAATGGTGATCGATAGGGAAGAGGAATTTACCTGGGCCCGGGTTCCTCATTTCTATTATAATTTTTATGTCTATCAGTATGCAACCGGGTTTGCAGCTTCCGAGGTGCTGGCACAAAAAGTACTGAAAGAAGGGGAGCCGGCGGTTGAAAAGTATCTCAACTTTCTTAAATCAGGCAGCTCCGATTATTCGATCAACATCCTTGCAAAAGCCGGTGTTGATATGGATTCTCCTGAACCGATCATCGCAGTTACAAAAAAAATGAATATGCTTCTTGATGAAGCTGAAGAACTAATTAAACATTAACAATTAAGAATTTAACTTAAATACAGCGACAAATGAAAGTATACACAAAAAGAGAATTGAATGAATTCCACCAGTCATTGACTTACGATGATATCAGTCTTATACCAACTGCTGTTTCCCGGATTAAATCAAGATCCGAAGCTAATACGGTAGATGAATTTTTGGGAGAAAAGCTTGCTGTGCCTGTCTTATCCAGTCCTATGGACACAGTAACAGGAATCGAAATGGCAAAAGAACTTACCCGCCTTGGATGCATTGGTATCCTGAACCGGTTCGATTCTTCACTCGACGAAGTCCTTCATGATCAGAAGAACGGAGTTAATCTGAAAGCTGTGTCGGTTGCGCTTAATACACCTATGGAAACTGTGGAAAAGCTGGCTGAGAAAAAATTTATAATCTGCATAGATACAGCTAATGCAAATAATAAAGCTGTTCTTTGCCGAACCGAGGAAATTAAAAAACAATTTAATATACGGATAATTGTAGGTAATATTGCTCATGGTGCTTCACTTGAACAGCTTGAATCTGCAGGTGCGGATGCTGTAAGAGTAGGTATCGGAAGCGGAAGTGTTTGTACTACTTCTATCCAGACGGGTATCGGGATCGGGCAGGTGTCGTCGCTTCTTAATGTTATTTATTCCCGTGCTGAAAAAAAACTTAAGATTAAAGTTATTGCTGACGGTGGAATCAAGAGTCCTGGCGATGTTGCAAAAGCAATTGCCCTCGGTGCCGATATAGTAATGCTTGGAAGAATGCTTTCCGGTACCAAAGAAACACCCGGTGAAGTAATTAAATATAACGGTCAATTATGGAAAAAATACCGCGGCTCTGCCTCATTCGGTGTTAAGATGAGAAATGAGTTTATAGAAGGCGAAGAAACTATGGTGCCTTACAAAGGTATAGTAAAGAATGTTATTGACGGTATCTCCGATGGTCTGAGAAGCTCTATGAGTTATATGGACTGCCTTAACCTTGAAGAGTTAAGAAAGATAGAAACCTTCGCAATCCTGAGTAACAGCTCATACCTCGAGCGCCTCCCAAAAATTTAAAGTTGTAAAGCGAAACGCTGTTTCGCTCCTCAATGTAAAGCGAAACTCCGTTTCGCCGTTAAGCTACCTCAATCCGCCAATCGCCCAATCAATCCGTAAAGTTCGCTCAATTCGCCAATCCGCCAATTCTCTAATTCTCTTTAATCCTCGCCACCTGCAGCGCCGCAATCCTGCCCGGTGCCGGCTTGTAAATATAGAAACGGGGATTAACCGTCTGTTTTTCGTTTTTAGTTTTATCAGGACGTGATTCTTTTAAATTTTCATTTACTACAATGAACCTATGGTTAAAATTATTTTTCGGTTCCTCTATGGCTAATTCCTCCTGAGGAGGTCTTTCATAAGTAATTCTGATATTATCACTTCTGTCGGAATTATCCAGAGGAAAGCTTACTGAGCGGTTTTTTACTTTAAAAAGCAGATATGACAGGATTAAAAGGACCAGAAGCCCGAGACTGAAAATAAATACGGTAGATTCTATTATTTGAATAAGTTCCATTTAATCGACACACAAAAGATGAGTTTTGAAAGTATTTTACAATATTTATACCATTTATAAAATAAAAAATTATCCTATATTTGCCACTCATTAATACCATTTTTCGGGAATTTTTATCATTTTGAGATGAAACTATATGTCCTGACCTGAGTAAGAATAATGTGTCTTATATTACCCAGGTGGATAAATAATTGATTTTTTTGTCCCCCTTTGATAATTTAACTTATTAAATAACAATGAGTTAGAATAATTTTATAGTAAGTAAGCGGGAGAAAAATATGACCAAGGCAGATATAGTTGATAAAGTGGCAACGGGAACGGGTCTGACTAAGCTGGAAACAGAAGCAATCATCGAAGGTTTTTTCCGGACCGTGATTGATGCATTAAAGCAAGGAAAAAATATTGAGATAAGAGGATTTGGAAGTTATAAGGTCAAAAAGAAAAAAGAAAGGCAGGCACGCAACCCGAAAACCGGGGAGCAGGTATTTGTGCCGGCTCATTATGTCCCCACATTTAAATTCTCCAAGGATTTCAAGGAGATGGTTGATGCGGGGATGAAAGAAATAGAAGGTTAAATATTGAATGGTTAAATTTTGCCCATCCTGCGGAACAAAACTTGAGCAGGAATATAATTTTTGTCCCTCCTGCGGTTTTGATTTAAGAAATGTGGCTCAAACTGAAAGTCCGGAAGAAAAACCAAAGGAAACACATACTGAAGAAATTATAATCTGCGACACCTGCGGTGAAGAAAATTCACCGGATAATAAAATTTGTCAATACTGCGGCGCTCCTTTAAAGGGGAAGAATGTTGAAAAGGCAGTTATTAAAGAGAACAGGTCAGTAAAAGAAAAACAAAGAGAACCGAAGAACAGGCAGGCTAAACTAAAAACTACATCTGTAAAAACTCCTCCTCCCGCTAAAACTAAAGAACTTGATCAGAAAAAACTGCTGATGATTTTCGGCGGAGTAATTGTTGTTATTTTTATTATACTCTGGACGTCCGGAGTGTTAAACTCGGATGAACCGGAACAGGTGGTTCAGAACCAGGTTACAGGTCAGAGTTCGGGTGTTGATCTGAATAATATTCAAAGAATAAATACACTTGAGACAGAGGTAAAAAATAACCCTGATGATACTGCCAAATTACTGGAGCTTGCGCATTTAAAAAATGATTCCGGTCTGTATGAGCAGGCAATTGCAGATTATCAGAAATATCTTGAGAAGGTTCCTTCCGATCCCGATGCCCGGATTGATATGGGAGTATGCTATTACAACCTTAAGAACTACGATGAAGCCATAAAACAGATGGAAAAAGCAATAAAATATTCTCCTGAGCATCAAATTGGGTATTTGAACCTGGGAATTGTTAACTTAACAGCTGGAAATTTTGAAAAATCTCAGGAATGGCTGAAGAAGGCCGTTCAGATTGATCCTAATTCCGAAATCGGAAAAAAGGCTCAGGAATTATTAGAATCACATAAAAAATAAACAGGAGTAAATAATGCCTTGTGGAAGAAAACGTAAACGCCATAAAATGGCTACACACAAGAGGAAAAAAAGACTGAGAAAGAATCGTCATAAGAAGAAATTAAGATAATTACTCAGTACCGTCTTGTATAATAAAATGGTAAATGGTTATTTTGCATTTGCCATTTTTATTTTTAAAAGCCAACTTAGCTCAGCTGGTAGAGCAACGCATTCGTAATGCGTAGGTCGCCGGTTCGATTCCGGCAGTTGGCTCTCTTATTCATCTTAGCATAATTCTTTATTCATAGTAATAAACCGCCGGTCAGGGTAATTCAAACCCGGTTGCTGGATCTATTCATCCTCCTGTTACAGACATTTTTTTATCGATTAGATCTCCGGCTCCGGATATGCAGATTGTCGGGTATAAGAACAAAATTTCTTTTTATTTATATAACTGAATATTAGTGATAACTATGACCCCTTTTTTATCCTTAGTTTTATTTTTAGCGACGCTGGTGTTTCTCTTACTTGGGTTAATAAATGCATTTAGAAAATACCGGGATCCCGGAATAAAATTAAGATGGATATTGGTTCCCTTCATCCTTTCATTGATTACATTGATTATAAATCTAAATGCGGGACATAATGAATGGAATATAAATAATTTAATCGGTGAGCTGAGTCCTCAAAGCCAGGATTCTTTAGAAGTTGAAAGCTACAGCTTAGATGATACAAAAATTAAAAAAGAAAGTAAAAGAAAAGTCGTTAAAAAAAATGAAAGAAACGGATCTGAACCAGTAAGGGATACTTCGATAAGAACCGGCGGGCAATCAGAACAAACAAACCTGTTAACACCGCAAAGGGTTATCACGCCGGAGCAAAGAAATAAATTTGTAGATTTTCTCAAAGACGAGCCCAGGGGGGATTTTAAAGTCATGTATATAGCCGGTGACGCAGAAGCATTTGAATATTCCAAACGTATTTCCGACTTGTTAATTCAAGCAGGATACCATCATTCTGGAGGAATAGGTGAATTTGCCGGAAATGAAGCTGTTGAAGGAATTTCAATAGTAGTCAATAGAATAGAGACTCAGCCGAGATATGCACGATCTATATTCAATGCCTTCAGATCTATAGGAATTAATATCGTAGCCGAAAGTAATAAACAATTGGTTAAGCCTCTTGAAGTTCTTATTTCAGTGGGACATCAAAAATAAACCTACTTCCTTATTATAATCTTTGAACTCTTCGTGTTAATAAAAGATTGCTCTTTTAATGTGAAGCCGCATTAATTATACTACAAAAAGCGGAAGTTTAATTTTGGATTATTAATCATAAATCAATTCAAACCCTCCTGACTAAAAAACAAATACTCCTGAGAATTCCATACTATTTTTTTAAATAACGAATCTCATCTAAACCAGATTGAATATCATAACTCCATCCCTTCTTCGATTCACATACGTCCCACATACGTTCCACATACGTCTCACATACGTCTCACATACGCTCTATAAGGGCTTCAAATACACTTAAATTATTAAATAAAACCCATAAGCCGTCTTTTTGGGGTAATTTGTGCGAACCAAGCAGCGTAGGCCTAATAGATCTTGCAGACTATTTGAGATTATAAAGAAAGGATTTATAAAAAGAGAAGAGAACTCACCCGGCTTCAAATATCATAATAAATATGTGAAGCCGGGATGATTATAGGAAATTATTTGAGTTGTAATCCTAATTCGTGGGCAAAGAAAGTCATTGATGCTGCGTAATTGCCAATGCGCTGACTGAAAGACGCAGTAACGCCGTGTCCTTCATTCATTCTTGTTAAAAGTATTATCGGGTTATCGGAATTATTGGCATCCTGAAGGGCAGCTGCAAACTTCCTCGACTGCCACGACGCTACCCGCGGATCGTTCATTCCTGTTTCAAGGAGGACAGCCGGATAATCCGTGTTTTGTTTTATATGATGATAAGGAGAGTAAGCATAAAGCCACTTAAAGTTCTCAGCATTTGTGGCCGTGCCGTATTCACTTATATTATATTGCCCATTAGGGAAAAGTTCATTCCTGATCATATCATAAATTCCTACGAAGCTGACCACAGCCTTAAAAGCCCCGGGATGCTGCGTAATCAGTGCACCCATCAGAAGGCCGCCGTTTGATCCGCCCATAATTCCAAGGTGTTCTTTATCTGTCCAGTTGTTCTTTACCATAGCCTGGGTTGCTGCATACATATCATCAAAAACATTCTGTTTCTTGCCGAGCATACCGGCAGCATGCCATCCTTCGCCATATTCGCCGCCGCCTCTCAGATTGGTAAAAGCAAATACTCCGCCGTTTTCCAGCCAGACGAGGTATGGTCCTATAAAATGCGGCTTCCTTGTAACCCCGAAACCTCCATATCCATAAACGATTGTAGGGCGTTTACCGTTGGGAGTGACGCTGTCCATTCTTACGATTGTCATAGGAATTTTTGCGCCGTCTTTTGAAATTGCTTCAATCACACTGTATTTGATTTTAGAATAATCGGCTGCAGGCTTTACTTCAAAAACAGTATTGAGGTCTCCTGTCTTTGCATCATATTTATCCCACTTCTCTGGAAATGTCCAGCCTGAATAAGTAATGAGAACATCGCTGGAATTTGGTGAGGATGCTACAGCATTTATCCCTATACCATCACCTGGGAGCCCTGTGGTTTTAACAAGTTTACCCTGTACATCATACTGCTCTATCTTCCATTGCGGACCTTTAACCTTGATCAGCAGGAATCCATTCTGAATGGCAGCAACAGAATTGTAGGCCCAATCGCCCTGCTGTACAACGACTTTTGATGAACCATCTTTCTTGATAGATAATATTTTGCCGAGAGGAGCATCACCGTAAGCTACCAGGAGTAGGTTATTCTCAGCATCCCAGGCCGCCCCCGAATTAATCTCGTCAGACACTCTTACGTTCGCACTGGTGTCGAGTACCTGTTTCCACTCCTCTGTACTCTGCCTAATATAAACGTAATCAGGGTTGCCGTCACCAAAATGAACAAACATTGCAGCCTGACTTCCATCCTCTGAAGGAATGAAAATATACTCTGCGACTTTGGAGAGATTCTTGCCGAATACTAGCTTATCTTTTTCCTGGGGCTGGTTTAAGATATGGTGATAGAGCACTGCATTAAATTGGGAAATTGAATCGGGTACTGTTCCCGGCATGGGGAGGCGTACATAAGTCAGTCCCTTCTCATCAGCATCCCAGACCATACCAGCAGGAGTTGCCCCGCCCCCGGCGCTTAGTAAAGAGTCACTCAAATCTTTATCCGAATTTATATCTCTTATATGAATAGTAGCCGCTTCTGTTCCTCCTTCTGCGGTTGCATAAGCAAGATAGTTCCCTTTGGGGGAAGGCCAGAATCCTGTTACTGCAGTGCTGCTCCCCATAGTATTAGGATCAACAAGTACGGTTGTATTTCCATCCGGCCATTTTTTTGTGGCAACTACTGCCTGGGATTGCGGGGGGGTGGACTGCATAAAATACAATTGCCCGTTCATCATCTTCGGACCATATTGTTCAACAGATGTCGTTTCTAAATCTTTAATCCTTTCCTCAATTTTTTTCCCTTCAGGGAACCCGCCGAGAACCTTGTCAGCGTATTTATTCTGATCGGCTATCCACTGCCTGACTTCAGGCGCATCATTATTTTCGAGCCATCGGAATGGATCGGCAACCTGAGTTCCGAAATAGTTGGTTACAACGGTATCTTTATGAGATGCGGGGAAGTTCTGCTCTGTCTTTTTGTTATTGCTGCAGCCAGCCATAAACATACCGAGTATTGCTATTATCAAATAAAATTTTGTCAGCATTTTTTTTACCTGTCATTTATTATTTCTCTTAATGGAAAATTCCACATCATTCAAAACTAAAGTTATTTTACCCCTTCTTCAATAATATGTTGTTTCGCTCACTTGAAAAGATTTTTCGCGACCCTGTATTCGCTCTGTCAGGATGTGGTCAGACTTGAATTTTCAGATGTCATTTGGAATAACTGAGCAAAAACGAAGTAAGCTTATCACAAACCAGCGCTTCAACTGAATTTCTTTTCCTTTTTGTGGTGAAAATGAAAAAAATTTCTTGACTTTCCAGATTAAATTATGTTAATTTTGGGGAGTTGTGGGGAATTGTGGTGAATTATTCCATAAAAGGTTGAAAATTTGTTCAGAGGACAGTACACATACTCAGTTGATTCCAAAGGAAGGCTTAGCATACCGGCCAAATTAAGGCGTCAGCTGTCACCCGAAGCTAATGATACCTTTGTAATGACTCAGGGTACTGCTAACTGTATAGATGTGTATCCAATGGATCAATGGCAGCACTTTGAACAGAAGCTGATCGACCTGAATCCTTTTAATCCTCAGGAAGCAAAATTTATACGAATGATACTTCAGTACGCAACTGAAGACAAACTTGATTCTCAGTCAAGGATTTTAATTCCGCCGAACTTACTTGAATATGCAATGATTGAAAAAGAAGTGCTCGTACTGGGCGCATTGAAGAAGATTGAGCTATGGAATCCCGCGCGATATAAAGAGTACCTGGATCAATCTTCTGAAACCTATGAAGAGATAGCAGCAAAAGTTATGGCGTAAAGATGAAGATTCATCATACGCCTGTTTTACTGAATGAAACAATTGATTACCTGATTACCGATAAATCGGGAATTTATTTTGATGCGACGCTTGGATTCGGCGGACATACAGAAGCGTTCCTAAATGTTCTGAATAAAGATGCAGTCGTCGCAGCCACTGATGTTGACAACAATGCGTTCAGTTTTTCGAAAGACAAATTTATAAAAGATGACCGGGCAAGGCTTTATAATTTTAATTTTTCTGAAATAGATATAATAAGTAAGATAGAATCTTTCGGGTTCTTTGACGGAATTTTTGCAGATCTTGGAGTTTCTTCGTATCAGCTCGATAATCCTGAGTCGGGATTCACCTACAGAGAAGAAGCAAAACTGGATCTGAGGATGGACAAATCAAAAGTTGTTAACGCTGCAGATATTATTAATTCTTTCTCCGAAGAAGACCTGGCTGATATTTTGTTTAAGTACGGAGAGGAAAGAAACTCAAGAAGATTGGCAAGAGAGATTTGCAGGAAAAGGAATGAAGCACGAATTGAAACCACTTCTCAGTTAGCGGAAATTATTACAAGAGTCATTCCTTTTAAGCATCAGAATAAGACTTTATCGAGAATTTTTCAGTCGCTTAGAATTTACGTAAATGATGAACTAGGCGTATTAAAAACCTTCCTCGATAAATCCGTCGGTCTTCTTAAAAAAGGAGGAAGGATTGTAATTATATCTTACCACTCACTGGAAGACAGGATTGTGAAGGAAACTTTTAAGTATGAAATGCTTGACTGCATCTGCCCTAAGGAATATCCCGTATGTCAGTGCGATAAGGAAAGGCGGCTGAATATTTTAACCAGGAAACCTGTTGTTCCTTCACCGGAAGAAACTTCGGTCAATCCCCGGGCAAGGAGCGCAAAATTAAGAGCAGCTGAGAGAGTATGAAGAAAAAAGGAGCAAAACCATTTTTATTTTTCAGCATTTTGCTGTTTACTTCTTTTATTGTATTGATCCTTTTTTATGTCGGTATAAAACTCAAGTGTGAAGAACTTACAAAAGAAAAAATACTCGCCGAAAAACAGCTTGACCTGAAAAACAACTGGCAGGTAAACCTGACGGTTAAACATCAGTCCTTATCCTCAGAAGAAAGAATTACAGAGATTGCAGAAAAAGAACTTCGAATGATTAGAGGAGGCCCGCCGGTCTTAAAGATACAGGTAGATAAAGAACAAATTGAAAATATTGAAAACCAGTTAAAAGAAAAGTATGATTAACCGAAGAGTGCTGCTTATAGTCCTGTTTGCTTTTATCAGTTTTGTGATACTGGTTATCAAGCTTGTTGATATTCAGATAGTAAAAAGCGAAGAGCTCAGGTATTATGCGGAAAGGCAGCAGACTTCCGTTGATAAAATAAGAGCTGAGCGGGGGCTTATATACGACAGGAACAATTCTCTCCTGGTGTACAACAGGGATGATATTTCCTTCTTTGCCGATATGCGGATGACCTCTGCATCGGATAAAATTAAAATAGCTGATAAATTCTCATCGATTTTAGGAAAATCCAGAGCTTATTATCTCAACCTGATGAAAACCAAAGGAAAAAATGTCTGCCTCGAAAAGAAAGTCTCTGGAGAAAAAGCGATACTGTTGAAAAGCTTCAGAATGCCGTCTGTATTTTCGGTGGATGATCCTACCCGGGTTTATTACTACAAGGATCTCGCTTCTCACGTTCTTGGATATGTTAATAATAATTATACCGGAGTAAATGGAGTTGCGAAAACTTTTGACGAAATACTCTCAGGTGAAGATGGAGCTATGATTGTTGAAAGAGATGCCATAGGTGATATGATCACAGTTGAGGAAGAACAGACTAAACCTGCTGTTCCAGGGATGAATATATATCTTACAGTTGACAAAGCTTACCAGTCGATACTTGAAGATGAATTATCGGCCGGTGTAAAGGAGTATCAGGCTGCTTCCGGTGTCGGAATAATTATGAATCCAAATACAGGTGAGATACTTGCACTGGCAAATGATGAGGATTACGACCCTAACAATTACTGGGATTTTTCTGATGATCAGAGAAGGAACAGGGCCATTACCGACACATATGAACCCGGATCTACTTTTAAATCCTTTACCCTGGCTTCACTTCTGGATCAGAATCTGTGCAAAGAAAACGAGACGGTTTTTGTGGAGAATGGAAGGTATAAAGTTAAATCTGTTTATATAAGCGATACCCACGAACATGCCTATCTATCTGTTGCGGGCATAATCGAACAATCAAGCAACATAGGGATTTCAAAGCTCGTTCAGAGAATAGATGATGAATCATATTACAAATATATCCGCGGTTTTGGATTCGGAAATTTTACTTCTGTTTCCCTGCCGGGTGAAGTTAAAGGGACGCTTAAAAAACCGGACGAATGGGGAAGTCTGACCAAAACATTTATGTCTTTCGGGTATGAAATTGCGGTGACTCCTCTGCAATTGATTACGGCTTACTGCGCAATTGTCAACGGCGGAGTTTTGTACGAACCCCAGATATTATCCCGTGAAGTAAGCAGGGATGGCAAGACTGTGGAGATTAGTTCACCCAGGGAGGTAAGGAGAGTTATATCGGAATCAACCTCCCTCAGGATGAGAAAAATGCTGGTGGGAGTTGTTGAGAACGGAACAGGAAAGAATGCTAAGATAGAAGGACTATCGGTAGGCGGAAAAACCGGTACATCTCAGAGACTGGTTGACGGAAGTTATTCGAAAGCAAACTATAATTCTTCCTTTATTGGATTTTTTCCTGCGGATAACCCGCAGATCGTCTGCCTGATTTTATTGAATTCTCCCAAAGTCGGAAGGTACGGAGGACTTGCAGCGGCTCCTATTTTTAAAAATGTAGCTCAAAAAATTATTGAACACGATCCGGGTTTATTAAAACCTTCAGATAAGCAGTTAATAAATAAGGACCTTAAAGTTGCGGCATCTGATAAGAATTCGAATGACAATGTAGTTTATACAAATGCTTCCTATCATATACCGGATCCGGATTTGATCGATGTTTGTATCGACAAAAAAATTATGCCCGATCTTAGTAATTATCATATTAAAGATGCCATGTCAATTTTATCGAGACTTGGTATAAGCTATAAAATGAACGGGACAGGCATGGTAGTCTCACAGAGCCTTGCCCCGGGCACTGCAATTAAAAAAGGTCAGGTTTGTAAACTGGAATGCAAAGAGATTTCGGTTAATGGTACTGCTGTTTATTGATGGAGCTGACAGAACTTATAAATAGTGTTCATGTTATTCAGGTAGCGGGAAATGTTCAGCGAAAAGATGTTACAGGGATTTTCTATGATTCCCGTAAAGTTACGAGAGGTTCTGTATTTGTTGCTATAAAAGGCTTCAATGCCGACGGACACCGGTTTATAAATGAAGCCGTTAATAAAGGTGCTCTTGCTGTAATACTTGAAGATGATGATGCCGTTCCCGATGAAATTTTTCTTCATACAGAAACAGCGAAGATACTGGTAAAAGATTCAAGAACGGCACTTGCTGAAATATCAAAAGGATTTTATAAGAATATATCTGAAAAAATAAAACTGATAGGAATTACCGGAACTAAAGGAAAAACAACAACTTCATTTATAATTAAAAGTATCCTGGAAACTGCAGGAAATAAAACAGGATTATTAGGAACGATAGCAAATTATATAGGAGATAAAAAGATAGAATCTTCGCTTACGACGCCCGAATCAAATGACCTGAATGAGCTTCTGTTTGAGATGTACAACAGCGGATGTAATTATGTTGTTATGGAGGTATCATCTCATTCACTGGCACTGAAACGTGTTTATGGTCTCAATTTTTCGGCGGCTGTCTTTACAAATATTTCCTCAGATCACCTCGATTTCCATAATAATTTTGAAAATTATCTTTCGGCAAAAAAAATATTATTTGATAACCTGAGTTTGTCTGCATTCGGCGTGTACAACGTTGATGATAAATCTTCCCAAAAAATCATCGAAAATAGAGTGGCTCCTCTATATTCACTAGGTAAGATGCCGGGTGCAGACTTTATTATTAAAGACATTTCGTACAACCTCGATGGTACCTCATTCACCCTTGAGAACCAAAAACGGAATTATACAATAACAACATCGCTGGTTGGCGAATTTAATGCATATAATGCTTCATTTGCATTTGCTGTAGCGGTCCTGCTCGGCATTGATCCTGATACAGCAGTAAAGGGTATTAAAAATACTCCCCAGGTACCGGGCAGATTTGAAATGACAGGTAAAGGGGATAAGAAAGTTATAATTGACTATTCGCATAATGCCGACAGCCTGGAAAAGACTCTGCTGGCAATTAAAAGTATAGTTAAGGATATGCACCCGGTATATACTGTGTTCGGATGCGGCGGAAACAGGGATAAAACCAAACGGCCGGTTATGGGAAAGATCGCCTCAGATCTGAGCAAAAAAGTATTCATCACATCAGATAACCCGAGAAATGAAGTTCCTATGGACATCATTAAGGAAATAGAATCAGGAATTACCAAAAAGAATTATGAAATAATTGAAGACCGGGAAGAGGCTATTAAACAGGCAATAAATAGAAGTGAACCTGATGCTGTTATTCTTGTTGCAGGAAAAGGACATGAAACATATCAGGAGATTAAAGGAGTAAGAAGACATTTTTCCGATAGGGAAGTGGCTGACAAGTATTTGGATCTATGAAAAGGATCGGAATCACAATTGAAGATGTATTCAATTTAGAATCAGCGGTGATTTATAACCCTGATAATTATAAGACCATCAGGAATGTATCGATTGATTCAAGGAATATTCCTGACAGGTGTTTATTTATTGCAGTTAAAGGTGAAAGGTTTGACGGGCATGCCTTTATTGATCAGGCAGTGTCTAATGGTGCAAGTGCTGTTTTAATCGATAAAAAGAAATTAAGATCATTAAATGAAATTGAAATTCCTTTTATAGCAGTTGAAGATACAATTAAGGCGTTAGGTGATTTAGCAGGAACCTGGAGGAAGAAACTTAGTACTAAAATAATCGGGATAACCGGCAGTGCAGGTAAAACATCAACAAAAGAGATGGTAGCCATGCTTCTAAGTACAAAATATAAAGTGAATAAAACGATCGCCAATCATAATAATCATATTGGTGTTCCGCTCACTCTTTTCAGTACGAATGAAAAACATGACGTCCTGGTGGCCGAATTGGGGACCAATCATTTCGGAGAGATTGAATATACTGCAAACATTGCATTGCCTGATTATGCGATGATTACAAATATCGGTGAATCTCACCTTGAATTTCTTATTAATAGGAAGGGAGTCCTGAAAGAAAAGACCGCTTTATTTAAAGCAACCGCTGATATGAACGGGACCCTTTTTATAAATGAAGATGATAAATTATTAAAAAATGCTGCAGGCAGGTATAAGAAGAAAGTTACCTATGGATTCAATTCCAATTCTGCCGTAAGAGGAAAAGTTACAGGATATACCGATGACGGAAGACCCGAAATCGAAATCACTTATAAGAAAAATAAAATGAGTGTCGATACTCCTCTGTACGGTGAGGCCAATGCTAAGAATATCCTGGCAGCTGCCGCAGTGGCCTTTACCCTGGGACTCTCGGTTAAGGAAATATCCGAAGGAATAAAGAAACTCAGGAATATAGAGAAGCGATTAAATGTTAAACGGAAAAAGAATATCCTGTTAATTGATGATACGTATAACGCGAGTCCGGTTTCTATGAAAGAGGCAATGAACCTTACCGGAAGGGTCAGCCTTTATAAAAAAAGAATTGCTGTACTTGGTGATATGTTTGAGCTGGGTGAAAAGGCGCCTGAATTTCACCGGAAGCTGGCCTCCTCACTTAAGTCAAATAAATTTGATGAAGTTTATCTGATTGGATCCCTGATGGAAAATCTTTATGAAGAACTCCTGAAGAAGGGCGTGACTGCCGTATATTTCAGCAGCAGGAAGAAGCTTCATAACTTTTTAATTAAACAGGACTTTTCAGGTTCGGTAATCCTGGTAAAGGGTTCACGTGGAATGAAGATGGAAGAATTTGTAAAAACCATTGAAGAAAAAGCCGTGTAGTATGCTTTATTTTCTATCAGAATATATAAACAAAGTCTTTAATCCGCCGGGATTTGATGTATTCCGGTTTATCACTTTCAGATCGGCTTTGTCTGCTATTACGGCATTATTCCTGTCGTTCTACCTGGGACCAAAAATTATCCGCAAGCTTCAGCAGAAACAAATAGGAGAAGCAAAAAAGATTGACGGACCAAAATTTCACTGGTCAAAGGCAGGCACCCCGACTATGGGAGGGCTAATAATTATTTTGTGCGTGGTTATTCCGGTACTGCTGTGGTCTAATATCCTGAGTATTTATATTATTCTTATCCTTGCCGGCACCATCTGGCTGAGTGCAGTGGGTTTCCTTGATGATTACCTGAAAGTAGTTAAGAAACTTCCTAACGGATTGATAGCAAGGTATAAGCTGCTGGGACAAATCATAATCGGTGTAATTGTCGGCTCGGTAATTTATTTTGCTCCGCAGTTCGACGGAATACATTCGTTAACAACAGTTCCTTTTCTTAAGAATGTTAATTTTGATTTTTCAATTTTCTACATACCTGTTGTTGTATTTATTATTACCGCCACTTCTAATGCTGTCAACTTAACAGACGGTCTTGACGGACTTGCAATCGGAGTGATTACAATAGTAATGCTTACATTGGCAATCATAAGCTATGTGAGCGGCAATTCAATATTCTCAAATTATCTGAATATTATCTATCTCCCCGGCGCGGGTGAACTTACAGTTTTTGTTGCTGCATTGGTCGGAGCTTCACTGGGATTTCTCTGGTTTAACTCTTATCCCGCCCAGGTTTTTATGGGTGATACAGGATCCCTGGCACTCGGAGGCGCTTTCGGTATCCTGGCAGTACTCATTAAAAAAGAATTATTGATACCCATCCTGGGCGGAATATTTTTCCTGGAGACAATTTCAGTTATTGTGCAGCGTGTTTATTTCAAAATAACCAAAAAGAAATATGGTGAGGGGAGAAGAGTATTCAGAATGGCTCCCATCCATCACCATTTTGAAATGCTGGGCTGGCCTGAACCAAAGATTGTAATAAGGTTTTATATTATTGCAATAATACTGGCCATAATAAGCCTGGCTTCATTTAAGATAAGATAAAATATGAATATAGCTGGTAAAAAAGTAACGGTAGTAGGTGCTAAAAGAAGCGGTGTCGGAGCAGCAAAGCTGATCACCAGGCTGGGCGGTAAAGCATTTGTTACTGATTCGGCATCAGCAAAAGCTGTACAGGAATATACTGATACTCTGCAGGCCAATAAAATTGAGTTTGAAACAGGGGGTCATTCAGAAAGAGCTTTTGATTGCGACTTAATGGTAGTTAGTCCCGGTGTGCCTTCAAATGCTGAGATTATTAAGACAGCAGAATCAAAAAAAATAATGATCGTTGGTGAACTTGAACTGGCATCATCTGTCTGTAAAGGCAATATAATCGCAATTACCGGTACGAACGGCAAGACCACTACAACGAGTTTATGCGGACACCTGTTCAATGTCTGCGGGAAGAAAACATATTTGGCAGGCAATATTGGATTTGCTTTCTCTGAAATCGCTCACGATGTAAAAGAGGATGAATTCGTGGCGCTTGAAGTTTCCAGTTTTCAGCTGGATTTAATTGAGAAATTCAAACCTAAGATCGCAATGATATTGAATATTACTCCCGATCATCTGAACCGCTATGAGAATAAAATAGAAAATTATGTTAAGTCAAAGCTCCGGATCTATAAAAACCAGGATGAAAAAGATTTCATTATCCTGAATAAGGACAATGATCTTTTAATGAATTCAATAAAGAAGCATAAAAGTAAATCATACTATTTCTCATTGAGGGAGACGCTTAATAACGGCACCTATAACTCGGATGAGGATATCTTTTTCAACGAAGAAAGCGATCTGAAGTTCAGCTGCAAAGTTTCTGATATAAACCTGATTGGTGAACATAATATTGCAAATGCAATGGCAGTGATAACCGCTGCTAAAATATTTGGACTTGATAACCAGCAGATCATAAAAGGACTCAGAACATTTGAGGGCGTTGAGCACAGGCTTGAATTTGTGCGTGAGATAGAGGGTGTAAAGTATATTAATGATTCCAAGGCGACAAATGTTGACTCTGTCTGGTATGCTTTGAAAGGATTTCCCGGACAGATATTCCTGATCCTCGGCGGTCAGGATAAAGGAAATGATTATAACCAGATAAGACCTCTGGTACTTGAAAAGGTTATTAAAATTTATGCTATCGGTTCATCAGCCGATAAGGTATTTAACTTTTTCCATAAAGATATTAAAGTTGAAGTAAAGCAGACCATGGAAGACGTAGTGAATGCTTCAAACCTTGAAGCAAGGCCGGGAGATATAGTCTTGTTATCACCTGCCTGTGCAAGCTTTGATATGTACGATAACTATGAACACCGTGGAAGAGTATTTAAGGAAGCAGTAAATAAACTATAATGAAAAAACTGGCTTTAACAATATTCCTTGATGCATTCGTATTAACCCTTCTCGGACTGGTGCTTGTTATGAGTGCAAGCAGTACTTACAGTGCTTTCAAGTTTGACAGTCTTTTCCATTTATTCAACTCGCATTTCTTTAAAGTTATTGCGGGAATTTCCCTTATGATACTCTTCGCAATGATACCTTATGAGATATATAAAGAATTCAGCAAACCGGCATTGATCAGTGCAGTTGTTTTACTTGTAATAACCTATCTGATAGCTCCCGATATTAAGGGCGCAGGAAGATGGATTAACCTCGGGTTTATGACTTTTCAGCCTGCCGACTTTGCAAGACTGGCTCTTGTTGTTCACCTTGCGGCATTGATTGAAAGCAAAGGTAAAGAGATAGAAGATTTTAAGCATGGTTTTGTTTATTTGTTTATATGGGTAATAATGGTTGCAGCGCTGATTTTCATTCAGCCTAATCTCAGCAATGGAATTCTCGTTCTTATTATATCGCTGACAATATTATTTGTTGGCGGGGCTAAGTTAAAACATATACTCGGGTCAATAGGCATCTGTGCTCTCTTTGGGGGAGCAGGTGCGATGATATTTTCTCACTCCCGTGAAAGGATATTAACATTTATTCACAGTTTCAGCAACGGCGGTGATATAAATATTCAGGTGAAACAGGCTTTACTTGGTTTGGGCAGCGGCGGCATTCTTGGTGTTGGTATGGGCCACAGCAGACAGAGCAATCTTTTTCTTCCGGAGGCATACGGCGACTTTATATTTGCAATCCTCGGTGAAGAATTAGGGTTCATTGGTTCGGTGATAGTTCTATTTGGTTATCTGGTTCTCTTTACAGCAGGAATTCTGATTGCAAAAAAATGTAAAGATGTGTTCGGGCAGCTCCTTGCATTCGGAATTTCAGTCTCGGTACTGGTTAATGCGTTCATTAACGTTGCTGTGGCTACAGGACTTGTGCCGACAACAGGTCTGCCGCTCCCATTTATAAGCTATGGCGGTACATCCCTGATATTTATGTGTATTTCAACCGGTATCCTTGTGAATATCGGAATGTCAAATGCAATGGTTCAGAATAAAAAGAATGACCCGGCAGCTTCAGATATGAGATTAAACTAATGACGGCTTCTAAAACAGAATACAGATTTTTATTTGCGGGCGGCGGAACAGGCGGTCATTTATTTCCGGCGGTTGCGGTCGCAGAAAGAATAAAAGCGAAACTTCCTGAAGCTGATATCTTATTCGTCGGCACTAAAACTAAAATTGAAGGAACGGTGGTTCCAAAACTTGGTTATAAATTCAGGTCTATCTGGATTAAAGGTTTCTCACGGAGTTTTAATCTAGAAAATATTCTTTTCCCGGTCAAACTGATTGTATCTTTGATGCAGTCATTATTTATAAATATGAGTTTCAGACCGAAGGTTGCTATTGGTTCAGGCGGATATGTCTCAGGTCCCGCAATCTGGGCCTCATCCGTGATGGGAGCAAAAATTATTTTGCTTGAACAGAATAGCTACCCTGGTGTAACAACACGTCTGCTTGAAAGATATGCAGATGAAATACATATCAGCTACAGCGATTCCGTAAAATATTTAAAGTCGAAGGAAAAGATCAGGATTACGGGAAACCCGGTAAGAGAGAACCTTAATAAAACTAATAAGGAAACGGCGCTGAGTTATTTCAATCTCAATCCCGGACTGAAGACATTATTAATACTTGGCGGCAGCCTGGGTGCTCGTTCAATTAATGAGGCCGTTGCAGGATCTCTTGCATCATTTAAAGAAAAGAATCTGCAGGTTATATGGCAGACCGGAAGCAGCTACTATGCAAAGTATAAAAACCTTGCAGGTGAGGGAATGGTAATATCTCCTTTTATTGAGGATATGAATCTTGCTTATTCAGCCGCAGATATGGTCATCGCAAGATCCGGAGCAACTACAATTGCTGAACTGCTTGTGCTTGGAATACCGTCTGTTCTGATCCCTTCACCTAATGTGGCAGAAAATCATCAATACTATAACGCTAAGTCTCTTGCCGATGAAAATGCAGTGATACTTATTGAAGATAAGGATGTTAAAAAGATTTTGACGGATACAATTATTTCAACAATATTTGATCAGGAAAAATTAAAAGTTTTGAGAATTAATTCGCAGAAGCTCGGCAGACCGGATGCAGCTTCTTTAATAGCGGACAGTGCAATAAAATTTGCAGACTCTTTATGAGTAAAGATGAATTAAATAATTCAGAGAAGTTTAAGTATAATATGTCTTTTTATTATCAGTCCACTATAATTTATTTCGTTGTATTTGCTCTTTACCTGGTTATCCGGGGAGAATTTGTAGAGGAAACTTTTACCCTGATAACAAGAGATCCGATAATCTATCTGCTGGGAGCTATTGTGGTTATTTCATTAGTAAGTCTTCTCTATAATATTTACAGAGATAAATACCTTGAGATAAGTGCGAATGGAATTTCTTTTGTCACGAGATCCGGTGAAAAGAAAATATTAGTAAGCCAGATTCAAAGGATTAAGATATCAAGGCAGAGAGAAAGAATTCATAACCATGCATTCAGGCTTGTCAGGATAAAACTTAAAAACCGGAGACGTTCGGTGATAATAAGACCCTATGATTATGAAAACGAAGAAATACTCTTAAATAAATTTGAGGAACTGAAAGGCAGAGTGGAAGCGGTTTAATGTTTAAGAATATTCACAGAGTACATTTTGTTGGAATCGGCGGAATCGGTATGAGCGGTCTGGCTGAGATACTACTGAGCCAGGGCTTTGAAGTATCCGGTTCAGACAGGGCTCTGACTGAAATTACAGATCATCTTTCAAAACTCGGGATAACTATCTATGAAGGCCATTTACCTGAGAATCTTAAAGATGTCGATGTACTGGTATATTCATCTGCTGTAACAACTGATAACCCCGAGGTAAAAGCAGCAATCGAGAGAAAGATCCCTGTTATTAAACGTGCGGAGATGCTTGCTGAATCGATGAGAATGAAATATGGAATCGGTATTGCAGGCACTCATGGCAAGACCACCACGACGTCTATGGTTGGACTAACACTTACTGAAGGGAATATTGATCCGACTATCATTGTGGGAGGTAAACTGAGCGGACTGGGCGGAACGAATGCAAGGCTTGGACATGGCGAATTTATAGTAGTCGAAGCTGATGAATTCGACAGAACGTTCTTAAAGCTTACTCCGACTATTGCCGCATTAACAACACTGGAGACAGAGCACCTGGATACTTACCGGGATCTGGATGATATAAAAGCAGCTTTTACAGAATTTGCCAATAAAGTTCCTTTTTACGGATTCGTAGTTCTTTGCCTTGATGAACCTGGACTGCAGGATATTATTCCTTCGATCAATAAAAAAATTATTACATACGGTCTTACTCCGCAAGCTGATGTCCGTGCTATAGATATTAAACATGAACAATTCTCGAGCGAGTTTACTGTAAAGTATAAAGGAACTGAGCTGGGCAGGATCAAATTAAATATCCCCGGTATCCATAACGTTAAGAATGCCCTTGCGGCAGTAATAATTGCGAAAGAACTTGAGATAGATTTCCAGGTAATTAAAAAAGCGCTCGAATCGTTCTCCGGTGTCTATAGAAGATTTGAAATAAAATATAACAAGGAAATTTTAGTCGTAGATGATTATGCACATCACCCCACAGAAACAAGTGCAACACTCTCAGGCATAAGAGCAGGGTGGAACAGAAGGCTGGTTGCGGTTTTTCAGCCTCATCTTTATTCAAGGACAAGAGACTTTTACCAGGAATTCGGCAGAAGTTTTCTTAATTCAGATATTTTTATCTGCACTGATGTGTATCCGGCACGTGAAGCGCCTATAAGCGGAGTTACCGGTGAAATGATTGCTGATGCGGCGAAGAAATTCGGACACAAAAATGTAATATATGTCCCTGACAAGAAAAATATCCCTGCTGTTCTGAACGAATTAAAAAAAGCTGATGATATTATAGTTACAATGGGAGCGGGCGATATCTGGAAGTACGGAGAAGAGTTTGTAAGGATGCTTAAGTGAAAAGCGAAACAAGAAGTAAAATATCAGGACTTCTGGTCTTTATTTTTCTGATCACCTGGATACTATATCTTTCTTTTTCTTCAGAAAGGAATGAACCGGGCGGAAAAATAAAGAGCATAACACTAACAGGAAATAACCTGCTCAATGAAAACGATTATCTTGCTTTTGCACGATTGAATCACGGCGAATTGGAAAACATTACCCTGCCGGTAATAAAAGCCAGGCTGGAAAAACATCCTTATATAAAAAGAGCCGATGTGGAATTCAGCGGTGATAATCAGGTTCATATAAACCTAAATGAAAAGAAAATAAAAGCTGTTCTGACTGGCGGCAATCAGCTGTTCCTTGCAACTGATGAATTTGAAATACTCACGTTTATCGCAGACACTAAGATAAACGATGTTCCGGTTGTATCGAATCTGAATAATGATGTATTAATAAAGAATAATGAAATACTTAAAACCCCGGGACTGGTAGATGCTTTTAAAATAATGGATGCAGAAGATTTAACAAATGAAGAACTTTCCCGGAAATTGTCTGAAATAAATCTCAGGGAGGGCGGAGATATTATTTTACTTTTTTCAGGAATTAAAGCCCCTGTAATCCTCGGAAAAGGTGATATAACAAGAAAAATATGCTCATTGAACCAATTATGGGATGGTGAGAATTCAAATAAAGAAATGGTTATGAACAGCTCCTATATAGATTTAAGATTCAACAATGAAATTTTTCTCGGTAATTATGATAAAACGGGTTTAACTGAATGAGAAAAGAAATAATAGCGGGACTTGATTTAGGAACCACAAAAGTCTGTGCTGTGATTGCAGAAAAACTTGATGAGAATAGATTTGATATTCTCGGCTTTGGTGTTGCCCCTTCGGAAGGATTGCACAAAGGTCTGGTTGCGAATATAGGTAAGACCGCTGAAGCTATAAGAAGCGCTGTTTCTATTGCTTCTAACAGGGCGGGCTTTGAGGTTACTCATGTTAATGTAGGTGTGGCAGGCGAACATATTACGAGTATGAGGCACAGGAATTATGTAACTATCAGCGGTGAGGACAGGGAAATAACGAAAGCCGATCTTGAACGGCTGGAAAATGATGTGCGTACAATTCACATTCCTTCTGACAGGCAGATACTGCATATTATTCCGGAAGAATTTTCAATTGATCATCAGCCCGGAATAGAGAACCCTATCGGTATGTCGGGCTCCAGGCTTGAGGCAACTAATCATATCGTGCTTGCTTCAATTCCGGCAATCCAGAATATCAGAAAATCGGTAGAGCGGGCCGGTCTGCATGTTCAGGATTATATACTTCAGCCTATCGCATCGAGTACATCGGTGCTTGAGGAAAGTGAAAAAGACCTGGGAGTTGCACTGATTGATATCGGCGGCGGTACAACGGATATCGCAATATTTCATAATAAAGCAATCAAACATACTAAAGTAATAGGTGTTGCAGGAAACCAGGTTACTAACGATATACGGGAATCGCTCGGTGTTGTAACAGAAGAGGCTGAAAAGCTTAAGAAAGATTACGGCTACGCAACTGAGAACGCAATCATTAAAGATGAGGATATACTTATAAAGGGTGTTGGTGCCAGAGGAAATACAAAAATACCGATCAGTCTTCTTACTCAGATCATCAGTCTAAGGATGAGGGAATTATTTATACTGGTTGATAACGAGATAAGAAGTGCTGGTTTTAAAAATAAAATAAAGGCCGGTATTGTGCTAACCGGCGGTGGGTCACTCTTAAAAGGTTGTCCGGAATTAGCCGAGGAGGTTTTCGGACTTCCTACAAGAATGGGTGTCCCACAGGAATTAGGAGCAGGGCTTTCAAATGAAATTGAGAGTCCTGAATTCGCAACCGTTGCAGGCTTAATCCGGGGAATACCCGGCGGGAAGTCGAGTGAATACCAGGGATTGATAAAAGCGAAGAGACAAAAAAACAAAAATAAAATATCCCTGATTGTTAAACGGGTACAGCAGTTTTTTGATGAATTATAAATTCAATTATAGGAGGTAACTATGTCGCGATTTGCAACTATTGATAAAAGCAGGCCTATGTCCGCCGTTCTTAAAGTGGTTGGAGTCGGCGGCGGCGGATGCAATGCTATCGAGAGCATGATCGCACGCGGACTAAACGGTGTTGAATATGTTGCCGTTAATACTGATGCACAGGTATTAAACGGAAGCAGTGCAACTCATAAGATTCAGTGCGGTTCCAGTATTACGCGCGGACTCGGTGCCGGGGCGGATCCTAATGTAGGAAGAAAATCGCTGGAGGAAGACAGGGAAAAATTATCCGAGGTCCTTGCAGGAAGTGATATGGTTTTCGTTACTGCAGGAATGGGCGGCGGTACAGGAACCGGCGGTGCACCTGTTGTTGCCTCAATAGCAAAAAGTATCGGTGCGCTTGTTGTCGGCATAGTTACAAAACCTTTCCGCTGGGAAGGGAAGAAGAGAATGCTGAATGCAGAGCAGGGCATACAGGATTTGAAGAATCATGTAGACAGCCTTATTGTCATTCCGAACGAAAGGCTTCTGAACATCCTTGATAAAGGTGTGAATGCATTTGCAGCATTCGATAAACCGAACGAGGTTCTTTATGAAGCTACAAGAGGAATTGCAGATATAATTACTGTAGAAGGACTTATAAATGTCGATTTTGCCGATGTACGGGCAGTCATGAATCAGAGCGGCGATGCACTGATGGGATGCGGAATTGCAAGCGGTGAAAACCGTGCAATTGAAGCCGCCCAGAAGGCTATTTCAAGTCCTCTCCTCGAAGGCGTGAATATAAAAGGCGCAAAGAGCGTGCTGCTTAATGTTACGGGTTCAAGCAACCTTACAATGCAGGAAATAAATGACGGTAATAATGTGATCTTCGAGGCTGCAGGTGAAGAGGCAAACGTAATCTTCGGCTGTGTGCAGAAAGAAGATATGAATGATTATGTCTCTTATACTGTTATAGCAACAGGTTTCGATACCACTCACCATGGTCATGCTAAGAAAACATTTTCAATCGCGCCGCCTAAAAATAAAGAAGAAGAAACATTCAGAGGAGGCTTTAGTTTCCTGGAATCAGGCGATGAGATAAATAAAGACGACCTTGAAATTCCTACGATCTACCGGGTAAAGAGTCCTAAATCTAATATAGAAGAAAAAGAAGAAGAGGAAACCCCGAAAAGCGGATTTGAGTTTGACGCATCGCGTTACAGCTGGGCTAAAGAAAAAGCTAAAAAGAAAGAAGAAGCTGATAACGATGATGATGAAGACAGTTCTTCATTTTTACGTATGATAATGGATTGATATTGCGGAATCTGTTGTAACAAAGGAAATCGTAAGTTCCGGGATTATTCGTCGAGGGGACGGCTCTCGGCAAAACTATTATTCTCGATATCCTTTGTAATTATTATCCTGTTTGGTCTGCAGCAGATTCTGCAATCTTCTACAAAGTCCTGTTTACCTTCCACAGTCAGATCCACCCATACACTATTTCTTACACCGCAGTACTGGCACGTCCAGACAAAATCATCATCAGTCTGAAACGATTCCGGTTCCTCTTTCATAACTCACCTGACATACAATTTTATAAAGCTCACCTGTATGGTAAAGATTTCATTAGTTATAGTCAAATCTTTAGGAATTGAGCGGATGGGCGGATTGAGAATTGAGCGAATTGTAATCTGGCAGCCTCAACGGTTCCATTGCGTCGTTTTGTTCAGCCGAGCTAAAAAAGATCTCAGAGGTGAAGGTTTTATGGGCTAAACCTACGCTATGCTGCACATATTTGAAAGCCCACTGATGAAGTTATGAGCAGATTTTATTCTGCTTCTATCTTTTTGGGCTAAAGCCGTTTTCTTCTTAGTTCAACTATCTCCACGACTTAAAGAGGCTGTGTGAATATCATTAACCAACACTTTTAAGTGTTGGATTACAAGGTAAAATCGAATAATTACTAACCGTTTTAAACCGCCGATAGGAGGGTTTATCAACCGAAAGCGGCGTTTACGATTTTCACACAGCCTTTAAAAGTCGTGGCAAGTCATTCTTCTCAATTCGCCAACTTCCCGCGTGGGTATGTATGAATTATGATGAACCCGCCTGTCTTCACTTCGCCAATTATTCCAAAACTCCCATATTCCACCCATCCCTTTTCCTTGAATAAACTGATGAAAAATCGGGAACTCTACATCCCGTTGTTCGTCCCATCATTCCAAAACTCCCATACTCCTTAGCGCGACATAGCCGGCAACCAATAACAACCTTAGATAAGCGGAGTAACGTATAGCGGTGGCTGACCTGTCCCGGCTCTTGTTAGCATCAGGTCGGGAGTGTCCCGCCCTTGCTTGATATCATTGGGGGCGGGATGTTATCGAAGCCACCGAAAATAAGTAAATGTTCAATAATTTACAGAGTTCCTTAAAATATCTTGGCCAAAAAAATCGCAGCGAAGTCGAAGATCCCGATTTTAGCGGGACAAAAATCTAACTGAGGATACCATTCCTCCGCCCTCTTGCTTTTTATCCCGATATATTTTATATAGTGGGCAAATGTACACTAATTTATGTTACCAAATAGTGCAAATACGGTCGATATTCTAACTTACCAGGTTCCGCCCGAATGGAGAGAGGGGACCAGGATACACTCCCTTTACCCGCCGATCCCGCGAAAAAAAGGAAATATCCGCTTTGATATTTTTGATTTCGAAATGCTTTTTAATGATGAGAAGACGAGGAAACTTCTGCGTGCGGGACAAACAATAGGATGTTTCTATATTGAATCGCCGGGAATGCGTTCGCTTCTCCGCCGGCTTGATGTGGAAACTTTCGAGATGCTTACCGCAGCCAGTTCTGTTATCCGTCCCGGTGTGGCTGAAAGCGGGATGATGCAGGAGTTCATTGCACGGCACAAAGATCCCTCACGGAGGAAATACCTTTTGCCTGAAATGGAGATGCACCTCGGTGAAACTTACGGTGTAATGATTTACCAGGAGGATGTGATTAAGGTGGCTCATCATATTGCAGGCTTAACCCTGGAGGAATCCGATCTTCTCAGGCGGGCAATGAGCGGGAAGATGCGCTCGCACGAAGCAATGAAGGAAATAACCGACAAGTTTTTTGTTTCCTGCCGCGCAAAAGGGCACAGTGAAGAAACAACAAAAGAATTATGGAGGCAGATAGAATCATTTGCCGGGTATTCCTTCTGCAAAGCGCATAGTGCTTCTTTTGCTCTTCTTTCCTTCCAGGTTGCATACCTGAAGGCGCACTACCCGGCAGAGTTTATGGCTAATGTCCTTAATAACGGCGGGGGATTTTATTCGTCCGCTGTTTATATATGGGAAGCAAAGAGGATGGGACTGACTATTGAGCTTCCTTCCGTTAATCACAGCATCTATGAGTACACCGGCAAAGGGAATACTATACGCATCGGGCTGATGGCTGTAAAAAACTTGTCTTACTCTTCAATTGAAATAATAGTTGAAGAAAGAAAAAACAACGGGAGGTATGTTTCCCTTGCGGACTTCCTTGTAAGAACGGGTCTTGCCTATGAAGAAACAGCAACGCTGATTAAATGCGGTGCAATGGGATGCTTCAGGCAGACGCGTCCCGAACTTCTCCGCCTGCTTGATATCTATGTTCACCGCCGCAAACTCCTTAATCATAATGCTAATGACCTCTTTATGAATGAAACATTTGATCTTGAAGAGGAGGTTAAAACAAATATTAACTTCAGCGCTGCCGAAATGTGCCGTACGGAATATGAGACTTTCAACTATATGGTTACGCGGCATCCCCTTTATTTTTTCAGGAAATGGGCTGATCACCCATCGGTTATAAAGGCAGGGGAGAAGGATAAATACCGCGGCAGAAAAGTTAAAATGATAGGCTGGTATATGACCTCAAAAAGGATAAGAACGAAGAAAGGGGATATAATGAAATTCCTTTCGCTTGAAGATATGACGGGAACTTTCGAAGCCGTGATATTCCCGAAAGTATATTCCCGCTGCGCAGAGCTTACAATGTCAATGGGTCCTTACCTTATTGAAGGAGTAATCGATACGGAGGATTCCAATAATATTATAGTTGAAGACCTTAAAGTCCTTTCTACTGTGGCTATCAGGGAAAGCATCCAGAAAGACAGTGTAGACCATAACTATTACGGCGACGAAGAGAAAGTCTCCGAAGAAGACTTCCGCCTTGTCAACTCCCTCGGCAAAGAAAAACTCAGAAGAGCCTACGCAAGTTAAAGGCAGGGATATATCCCGCCTTTTTTACTTCTTATAAAGCTGTCCAGGATATAGATATGATTCATCTCGAGATGTCTGACTAAACCCAAGATGGAAGAAGTTGAACCACGATCCCTTTTCGCTTTAGTAATTATGCGGGGCGTGATAAGTGAAAGTTGCCCGGTCTGCCGTTCCTGGGCGTCTTTGCTGTCTTTGTCGTCTTTGCCGTCTTTGCCGTCGGTTTTAACCGACGGAAAGAATAATGAAACAACATTAGGGCTTTAGCCACATTTGAGAAATAATCCAGAAAAATCAACTCTTAATATATTGCCATCCATATTTTTGCATAAACTCATCTATTTCTTCTGAAAAAGATTTGTGTCTATGATGCTCCTCCTGATTATAAATATAATTTCTGACTGCATTCAGATGACTTTCACTTACGCTAACTGCCCAATAATCATCCTGCCAAAAAAATTTATTCCTTAAAAGATTATTTTTATTTATCCAAAATGCTGATTCGCCTTTTATTAATTGACTTACTTTACTTATTGAATATTCCCTATTCAGGGAAAGTAGGCAATGAAGGTGTTCATGATATCCATTTATAACATCTAACCATATATTCTTTTCTTCAGCATTCTGCCTGATATGGTCATAAATACTATCCCGGATATCTTCAAGAATAATTTTCTCTCTATTTTTTGTACTAAAAACCAGGTGTACCCATATTCTGACCCAGCTCATTGATCTGCCCTTTTTTTATTATCTGGAAAACTAAATTATAAAATATTTATGTGGCTAAAGCCGTGATATTAAGAAATTCATTGATTCCGTTGGCTAAAGCCAACGGCAATGTAACGGCTGCCTTGTACAAATTAAAAAACTTTCTTTTGCTATTTATGTATAAAGGCGGGATTACATCCCCACCCTCCTTTTTTACTTTTTATAAACCAAGATAAAGATATGATTCATCTCGATTTGTTTGACTAAACCCAGGATGGAAGAAGTTGAACCGGGATACCTTTTCGCTACAGTAATTATGCGTGCATGATAAGTGAAAGCTGCCAGGTCTGCCATCTTTGCCGTCTTTGCCGTCTTTGCCGTCGGTTTTAACCGACGGGGAAATATAGTGAAACAACATTTGGGGCTTTAGCCGCATTGGAAGTTTTGTTCTTTATTTCATATTTACAAACTGAGTTGGAAAATCCAGCTCCGCATCCTTAACCATCTGAATCACGGATTGCAGGTCATCTATCTTAGGAGCTTGCACACGCACCTGTTCATCCTGTACCTGGGCGCTGACTTTAAGCTTTGAATCTTTTATCATTTTGGTTATTTTCCTTGCATTATCTTTAGAAATGCCGCTCTGCAGGTCAATGATTTGTTTCAGCCTTCCGCCTGCCGCCGGTTCAGGCTCATTCATCTTTAATGCTTTAATTGAAATTCCCCTGCGGATGAATTTCGTCTGCAGAATATCGATGCCGGCTTTCAGGGAATAATCATCCTTTGTATTGATCGAGATCTGTTTATCCTTTTTATTGAGGTCCATGGTAGTATTGGAATCCTTAAGATCATATCTCTGGTGTATCTCTTTCAGTGCCTGGTTTATAGCGTTGTCGGCTTCCTGCAGGTCGATTTCTGATACGATATCGAAAGAATGATTCTGTGCCATTTGTAATTCCTTTTATGCTTAAAGTTATTTGCAAATTTAATTCCCGATATATTTTATATAGTGGGCAAATGTACACTAATTTATGTTACCAAATAGTGCAAATACGGTCGATATTCTAACTTACCAGGTTCCGCCCGAATGGAGAGAGGGGACCAGGATACACTCCCTTTACCCGCCGATCCCGCGAAAAAAAGGAAATATCCGCTTTGATATTTTTGATTTCGAAATGCTTTTTAATGATGAGAAGACGAGGAAACTTCTGCGTGCGGGACAAACAATAGGATGTTTCTATATTGAATCGCCGGGAATGCGTTCGCTTCTCCGCCGGCTTGATGTGGAAACTTTCGAGATGCTTACCGCAGCCAGTTCTGTTATCCGTCCCGGTGTGGCTGAAAGCGGGATGATGCAGGAGTTCATTGCACGGCACAAAGATCCCTCACGGAGGAAATACCTTTTGCCTGAAATGGAGATGCACCTCGGTGAAACTTACGGTGTAATGATTTACCAGGAGGATGTGATTAAGGTGGCTCATCATATTGCAGGCTTAACCCTGGAGGAATCCGATCTTCTCAGGCGGGCAATGAGCGGGAAGATGCGCTCGCACGAAGCAATGAAGGAAATAACCGACAAGTTTTTTGTTTCCTGCCGCGCCAAAGGGCACAGTGAAGAAACAACAAAAGAATTATGGAGGCAGATAGAATCATTTGCCGGGTATTCCTTCTGCAAAGCGCATAGTGCTTCTTTTGCTCTTCTTTCCTTCCAGGTTGCATACCTGAAGGCGCACTACCCGGCAGAGTTTATGGCTAATGTCCTTAATAACGGCGGGGGATTTTATTCGTCCGCTGTTTATATATGGGAAGCAAAGAGGATGGGACTGACTATTGAGCTTCCTTCAATTAATCACAGCTTCTATGAGTACACCGGCAAAGGGAATACTATACGCATCGGGCTGATGGCTGTAAAAAACTTGTCTTACTCTTCAATTGAAATAATAGTTGAAGAAAGGAAAAACAACGGGAGGTATGTTTCCCTCGCGGACTTCCTTGTAAGAACGGGTCTTGCCTATGAAGAAACAGCAATGCTGATTAAATGCGGTGCAATGGGATGCTTCAGGCAGACGCGTCCCGAACTTCTCCGCCTGCTTGATATCTATGTTCACCGCCGTAAACTCCTTAATCATAATGCTAATGACCTCTTTATGAATGAAACATTTGATCTTGAAGAGGAGGTTAAAACAAATATTAACTTCAGCGCTGCCGAAATGTGCCGTACGGAATATGAGACTTTCAACTATATGGTTACGCGGCACCCCCTTTATTTTTTCAGGAAATGGGCTGATCACCCATCGGTTATAAAGGCAGGGGAGAAGGATAAATACCGCGGCAGAAAAGTTAAAATGATAGGCTGGTATATGACCTCAAAAAGGATAAGAACGAAGAAAGGGGATATAATGAAATTCCTTTCGCTTGAAGATATGACGGGAACTTTCGAAGCCGTGATATTCCCGAAAGTATATTCCCGCTGCGCAGAGCTTACAATGTCTATGGGTCCTTACCTTATTGAAGGAGTAATCGATACAGAGGATTCCAATAATATTATAGTTAAAGACCTTAAAGTCCTTTCTACTGTGGCTATCAGGGAAAGCATCCAGAAAGACAGTGTAGACCATAACTATTACGGCGACGAAGAGAAAGTCACCGAAGAAGACTTCCGCCTTGTCAACTCCCTCGGCAAAGAAAAACTCAGAAGAGCCTACGCAAGTTAAAGGCAGGGATATATCCCGCCTTTTTTACTTCTTATAAAGCTGTCCAGGATATAGATATGATTCATCTCGATATGTCTGACTAAACCCAAGATGGAAGAAGTTGAACCACGATCCCTTTTCGCTTTAGTAATTATGCGGGGCGTGATAAGTGAAAGTTGCCCGGTCTGCCGTTCCTGGGCGTCTTTGCTGTCTTTGTCGTCTTTGCCGTCTTTGCCGTCGGTTTTAACCGACGGAAAAAATAATGAAACAACATTAGGGCTTTAGCCACATTTGAGAAATAATCGAGAAAAATCAACTCTTAATATATTGCCACCCATATTTTTTCATAAACTCATCTATTTCTTCTGAAAAAGATTTGTGTCTATGATGCTCCTCCTGATTATAAATATAATTTCTGACTGCATTCAGATGACTTTCACTTACGCTAACTGCCCAATAATCATCCTGCCAAAAAAATTTATTCCTTAAAAGATTATTTTTATTTATCCAAGATGATGATTCACCTTTTATTAATTGACTTACTTTACTTATTGAATATTCCCTATTCAGGGAAAGTAGGCAATGAAGGTGTTCATGATATCCATTTATAGCATCTAACCATATTTTCTTTTCTTCAGCATTCTGCCTGATATGGTCATAAATACTATCCCGGATATCTTTAAGAATAATTTTCTCTCTATTTTTTGTGCTAAAAACCAGGTGTACCCATATTCTGACCCAGCTCATTGATCTGCCCTTTTTTTATTATCTGGAAAACTAAATTATAAAATATTTATGTGGCTAAAGCCGTGATATTAAGAAATTCATTGATTCCGTTGGCTAAAGCCAACGGCAATGTAACGGCTGCCTTGTACAAATTAAAAAACTTTCTTTTGCTATTTATGTATAAAGGCGGGATTCCATCCCCACCCTCCTTTTTTACTTTTTATAAACCAAGATAAAGATATGATTCATCTCGATTTGTTTGACTAAACCCAGGATGGAAGAAGTTGAACCGGGATACCTTTTCGCTACAGTAATTATGCGTGCATGATAAGTGAAAGCTGCCAGGTCTGCCATCTTTGCCGTCTTTGCCGTCTTTGCCTCGGTTTTAACCGACGGGGAAATATAGTGAAACAACATTTGGGGCTTTAGCCGCATTGGAAGTTTTGTTCTCTATTTCATATTTACAAACTGTGTTGGAAAATCCAGCTCCGCATCCTTAACCATCTGAATTACGGATTGCAGGTCATCTATCTTAGGAGCCTGCACACGTACCTGTTCATCCTGTACCTGGGCGCTGACTTTAAGCTTTGAATCTTTTATCATTTTAGTTATTTTCTTTGCATTATCTTTAGAAATACCGCTCTGCAGGTCAATGATTTGTTTCAGCCTTCCGCCTGCCGCCGGTTCGGGCTCATTCATCTTTAATGCTTTTATTGAAATTCCCCTGCGGATGAATTTTGTCTGCAGAATATCGATGCCGGCTTTCAGGGAATAATCATCCTTCGTATTGATCGAGATCTGCTTATCCTTTTTATTGAGCTCCATTGTGGTATTGGAATCCTTAAGATCATATCTCTGGTGTATCTCCTTCAATGCCTGGTTTATAGCGTTATCGGCTTCCTGCAGGTCGATTTCTGATACAATATCGAAAGAATGATTCTGTGCCATTGGATTTTCCTTCTTAGATTAAGTTTAAATACAAATTTAATGAACAGTAGAGATACAAATTTAAAATTACTGGGATCCGACTTTAATAACATTTATAGATTGTGACCCCTCCGGATAAAAATGAACAGTTAGAATGGTAAGTTATTAAGTGCATGATGAGATTTAATGTAATATTTTCCAGAAGGAAATGACGGGGAATATTGATATTATGGAAATATATCGAAATGTAATTTGTATGGCACTGATATTGAAATAAATAATACAAAATATAGAGTGTTATGAAAAATACTACTAACTAGCTCTCTTACTGACTATAATTACTTCATCATTTCTCCTATCCTCCTGCGGGAACTATCAAAATAAATATAGCTTTCAGGTCGGGGATGATGGGTTAATTTATAACGCTGGCGATGATGAACTTTATACAGGAACGATTCTAGATACAGCAGATGTAGTAATTGAATTTCAGGTTGTCGATGGGAAGAAAAACGGCGAATTTAAGACCTATTACCTTAACGGCCAAGTTGAAAAGTTTGGATATGTTATAGATAATGAAAATATGGGTGAATGGAAATATTATTACCAAAATGGACAGATGGAAAGTAAGGGAAGTTTTAAGAACAATTTACCTGAAGGGAAATGGATTCTTATTATCCGGACGGAAATATCAGATGCGAAGGGAAATATAAGAATGGCAAACAGCAGAGTGCATGGACATATTACAACGAAAAAGGCGAAATAATTAATATAATATTTTATCAGGATGGTGAGTTTGTAGACCTACAGCAGAGATTTTCTTAAAACGTCCTTAGGTTTTGTATAGAAATAAAAATGGCTGCGTTAATAGCAGCCATTTTTAATTTGTTAATTCTTAATTTCTAAACTATTTTTTATTACCTCGCCGTACCATAAATACTTATCTTTTTTTCTCCATTGGGTCCTGATGTTGAGATATCTATTATAGCTTGGTTAAGTTTTGACGTATCGGGTTTTGAGTCCGAGGCTGTAAAAACAAATAGTGTAGATGCCTTACTTTGTGTATCCAGTAATCTTATATCCGTATCACCTGAAACCTCAAGATCTCCCTTTTCACTTTAACCGATATTGTCTGTCCTCCGGACAACGGGTTGCCGTTTCCATCGCTTACAGTATAATTGAATGATTGTGAACCGCCATTCTGTATATCAAAAGAGCTTGGATTAACAGTAATTTGGGGAAACCCTGAAAGTAATCTGATTGTTGAAGTTTGGATTGTATTATTATTCTCATCTACAGTTGAAGAAGTTACCCTGAAAAATCCTGGTCCATAACCGGGTTCATTCAGATCGGGGAAAGGCTGTGTCAGCAATGTAACTATGGCTCTTCCAAGCTCATCAGTATTGTTGAACCGCCGATAATCCCTGAAGTGGTAGAAAAATAAACTGATGTTCCAGGTCTTACCGGGTTGGAATATTTATCACCGACAAAAGCTGTGACATTGAATTTCATAGCCTATTATCCCATAACGCGGATAATTTAATTTATTCGGCCGCGACTGCAAAATGGTTTGGATCAGGAAATCCGCCGTAAATCGCTATAAGAATCGGCTTTGACCTGACGGTAACATCATTTATAGTAAACTCTGCAATAATCTGTGCTACACCGGCTATAGTTCCCGTATTTAGTGTTACAGATGCACGGCCGAGAGTGTTGCTTACAGCCGATGCAGGGGACAAATATTCACCGCCTCCGGGGCCCGAACCTAATGTAAAATTTATTGTTACCGGGTTATCTGCAGTTTATCGGAGTACCCGCAGAATCAAGCACTTCAAATACAAATTGTACAGTTTCATTAGAACCGCTCTCTTTTACCCCGATATTTTGGGCAGATTGTGAATAAAGATATATTGATGCTGCTTGTCCGGAGGCTCCTCCGCCTGTACCTTGCTGCTGAATCAGGCTTAGTAAGGGCACGTCCGCAGTCGAGCCAACCTGTGCAAATACTGATGTAGTATCGTTTAGATACCCGGAATGACTGGCTACTAATTATAAGATCGGCATCCTGGTCTAAATTAACTTCTATTGTATAATTTCCTGAATTATCCGTTGATGTCCCTGAGCCGATGTTCCGCCGTAAATATTAACTGAAGCATTACTCACAGGATTGCCTGTAGAGAAGTTTACCACGGTTCCTGATAATGTTGCAGTACCGCCTGTCTGAACCGGATTTTCAGGCGATTGAGAGTAAATTTGCAGCCTGATAAAGTCAAGCCTAAAATTATTAGTACGTATAATATGTGGATATAAAAATTTTTCATTTTATTCTTTGCTTAATTATTCAAAGTTTTTATTTGTTGAATTTATCGATGTAATCAGGTTTTGGTTTAAGTTTTTCCAGTTCCTGCTTATGCTTTTCCAGTTCATCCTGAATTATATGTTCTTTTTCTGCTTCATCTACTCTTTGTTCAAGTGTGGGAAGTAGTTCTGCTTTTATCACAATTATTACTTCCTTTTTCCTGTTTATTGTCTGATCGCTTCCTGTAAGATACCTTATTCCCAGAACCCACCATGGAAGGTCTTTCAGGAATGGGATTCCGGTCCTTACAATATTCTGTTCATTTATAAATAAACCGCCTATAACTGTCTGTTCGCCGTTAAGTAGGAGTACATCGGAAGTCGCCTGTGTCTTTTTTAACTTCAGTTGTCAGATCACTTGGCAGGAATGAACTTTTTTCGGCATTTACTTTTAATAGAATATAATTTATTCCATTCTTTGTTATATACATACGGTGTAACTTCAATAATTGAGCCTGCAGAATAGAATCTTTCAATTGTATTTCCAGAAAAATCCCTCTGTTTAATTGAAAAATCAGAACCTACCTGGATCCTTCCTTTTTGTTTATCTCTTACAGTTATTGAAGGACTTGTAATTATCTCTCCAAGATTTTGAGTTTCAAAAAACCTGAACATTGCAGTTGTATTTCCATGGAAACTTCCGACCGTATATTCCAGATCAGTGCTTATATTTGCATGCGGGGGAGTAGCCTGATTTTGAGAAATATTAGCTTGGGGCCACTGTTTGTGTGCTGAAATCAGAACCAATATTAACCCCGCCTTTTGAAATAATACTTGCCAATCTATTCCCAGTTCCCTGGTTTTTTCAACATCAGCTTCAAAAAATACTGCGATATCGTACTTCTCTTGCATCTATATCAGCATAAATATCATCTTTTAAGACTTCTTCCTCAGTTTTTTCTTTTCCTTTGATAACGATCAGGTCCGCTTTTTCTTCATATGTCAGGTTGAAAGCATTCACGATTAAATTAAGTGCATCCTTATAAGGCATTTTTTTTATTTCGACCCCGATAGGGGAAGAAATGGATACTGTTGAAGTAATGCTTTTCCCTGTTACAAGCTCGCTTACAGCACTGAGCATTTTAACTGCCTGGTCAAAACTGGCATATTGTGAAATGGATACAAGCTCGACCGGGTTATATTCCCCGGATAATTTTTTCTCAAGATCCTGCTGTGCACTGATGGGATAAATAATTATTAAAAATAATATTATAATTACGGGAAATTTCATTTTATTGTCCTTCTTTTTTATTTTTCTTCCCTATTTTGAGAGTCTGATATTCAAGGATCCCTCCCTTGTTGAGTACAAATGTCACTGTTTCATTCTCATAGTCAATATCCATCAGGTATCCAAGGTAAACAGCGTCTCCCTTTTTCATCAGCAATGTATTACCTTTTGAATCTGAAATAAAAGCTCCCTGGGGAACAAGCGATATTAATGTGGCATCCTGAATGTCGGGAAGATTGTTAACATTAGGACGTATTTCATTCCTGACAAGAGGGAAGAACGCATCGTAAAGTCCGCCGGTTCTAAAATCATTTTCAGAATAATTAACTTCGGCATACCTGTCGCTTGATGAATAATAACTTTTACTTCCAGTTCGAATTTAACCAGGTAATGAGGAACCCCTTTATCATCTACACTCGTGTCCCGGTAACATTTGCCGACTCTATTTTTCTTTAATTCTTTACTGTGTTCAATTGCATAGATTAATCCGTAAACATTCTCAAAAGCTCCATTCCCGCTTACTTTATAAGTATAGAAATTAAAACCATTTTCCGTTCCGTTGCTTACAAATTCAGTATTTGTAAAAGTATATAGAGAATAATCTCCGCTGTAGGAGTCAACAAAATTGAAAAAATTTGACTGCGGTAAATTCTGCGGGATAGTGAACCTGCCTGAAAACAGGAGTGAATCTATGACCGAGACTTTCTCTTCCGCTTTTTTTAATTGAATTTTTAGGGTTTCAAGACTCGAATAATTTGCTCTTAATTTAACCAGTTTCTGATCTTTAATATCAAGATCTTTCTGCTGTATTCCCAGAGTATAAATACTGCCGGCAGCAGTAATAAGAACAAATATTACAATTAATAGTATTAAAGATTTATTTCTTTTCTTCATTTTGTTTACCTCCCATCAGGTTTCCTGCATCGATCGAAAACTTAAATGCCCGTGTTTCGCGTAAAGGTTCAAAAAGGATATTCTGCAGAATAGCTCCGTTATATGAATCGGATAATTCTTTTACAACTATACGTGAGAATGTATACCCTCCGAGCTTTACATTCTTTTGTTTATCCATTGTAAGCTGGTTCATCCACATATTTCTTTTTTGATTAGCGAAATTTGAAAGTTTCTTCATCTGAACACTTACTATTCCTGTCCCGCTGGAAAGCTGGTTAAGCACTGCTTTGGTCTGATCCACATTCTGGATCTTGCTTTCGTAACTTTTTATTTTTTCAACAGTTTCTTTATTCTGTGCCTGAATTACAAGGAGTTTATTTATTTCATTATCCTTTTCTTTTGATGAAACAATATTTGAAAATGTTTTATTGATGAAGAAGACTGCCGAAAGAATAATCAATCCAATCATCAAGTATCCCTGCCATCCTAACTGGATAATCTTCTGCTCTTCTTTTATATAATTAGGCAGAAGATTTATTCCTGCCATTTTCTTATCAAGTTCCGCAAAATATTCTTCAGCAACAGCCGCCGGGATTATGAAAGAAGATTCAGTGCTGAAAGAATCTACTCCCTCAATTTCTACAGATTCAATTCTCTGGAAAGACACTTTTGCCAGGGGATAAGCTTCACTCACTACCATTAACAGATCCTCTGATTCATCCTCTCCGGAGACTATAATATTCTCAAGATTATTTATTGCCCCATGCTCCATCTCGAGGAGTATTTTGCTCACAATAACATTATGTGCATTGAAGCTGTTTTTCCCGACGGATAATGTCGAACCGATATGGAATAATTTATCCGCCCTGAGAAATATTAATTTCGAATATTCTTTGCCTACATAGAGGATTAAAGTATGTTTCTTTATCAGCAAATTTCTTCTTTCTTGCTATATAGGATGCAAGTGAAATTTCAGCACTTTTTACAGTTGGAATCTTAAAGAACTTCCTGTTATTCATCCTCGCGAGTGAATCTATTGCCTGCAGATAACTGCTCTGTCCTGAAGGATAAACAGCAAGCCTGGTGTCATCATAAAGCTGCACAAAATCAATTGTCGTTTCAATCTTTCCCTTTGGATTTATATTCAGGGAAGCGAGATCTTTTTCATCATTAACTTTCTGGAAATAAATAGCAGGTTCCGATAGTATAGGAATAAATTTGCATTTTGTCAGATCCTCGCCAAGGAAAAAATTGTTAAGTTTCTGGAGGAAAGTTCTGTTAAATGCAGTTGATTCTTCCAGCTACGAAATTATATTGATACTTATCCTTAGGTTTATCGCTTCCGTTGATTTTTCACCGGCTTTCTGTTCTGTAAAGGCTAAAGATGTATCTATTGATTCAGCTTTTACTAATTTAAGCTGATCACTCTCTTTTTCAAATATTGCTATTTTACTATCGTTGCCTTCAAAATAAAGACATGCTATCTTACTCATAGCTCGATGCTCCGATTATTTGTCTGAACAATTCTTTGTTATTTGCATACTGCAGACCATTTTCTAATGAAATTCTTCTTTCCATGTACAGCCTTTTTAAATCCTGTTCCATCGTAACCATCCCTGATCCCGCACCCTGGTTGATCATCATATAAATTTCCCCGGTATTATTATTTTTGATTGCAGCCCTGACATTTGAATTAACTATCAAGATTTCCTTGGCGAGTATTAATTTCCCATCGATTGCGGGTACAAGTTTCTGTGAAACTACAGCAGTTAAAACGTCTGCAAGCCTGTTGCGGACTCTTTCCTGTTCACTTTTATCAACCTCGGCAACAATCCTATCAAGTGACTCGACTGCTGAAGAAGTGTGAAGTGTTGAAAAAACTTTATGACCGGTATCTGTAACTTCCAGCGCTGCCATTATGGTTGCAGGATCCCTCATTTCACCGATTACCATCACATCGAGATCCTGCCTTAATGCCTGAACTACTCCCTCATGAAAAGACAGAACATCCCTTCCTACTTCCCTCTGTCTTATTATACATTTCCTTGATCTGTGTACATACTCGAGAGGCGAGGCAATGGTAACAATATGTGCATTTGAGTTATCATTATGCCAATCGACTATTGCATCAAGTGTTGTCGATTTACCGGAACCTGTAATACCCGTAATGAGAATCAAACCTTGTTTAACATAATTATATGAAACACTCTTAGTGCATTGGAAGGAAATTCAAGTTGATCCAGTGTTCTGAGAATCGGGCACTATAGAACGCATATTCATTGCAAGGCAATCTACGTCGAAAAAAGCATCTCCTCTGAAACGGATTTCTGCATGGTCGCCGTTCTTCCTGGCATACATGACTATTTACATACTCAAAGGTATAGGAAAAATCCAGGTTCCGTATCTCTTCAAGTACTTTTTTCTGTTTATCATTAAGGACTGATAATATTATTAAGGCCGATTCATCATGGGTAAATTTCGGCAGCTCCATTACCGGTTCTTTTTTTCCATAGATCCTGAACCAGACATAATCCTCTGTTCCGTACCCTCCCAGTTCAATATCAGATGCTTCCATGTCAGTCATAACCTTGAGAAGGTTATTCATCACCTCTATGAGGTGGAACCTTTCTTCATTATCCATGATGGAAAACTGTTCCATTAAAAAACTTACCCGGTCAGGACCCATTATAAAACGGGGAATTTTGGAAGTATATTTCTGGACACATTTCGTGCTTCGGGGGGAATTATAGTCCTTGGATTTGTTTTTACTGATGTTAAAGTCGGCATATTAAATCTCAGGTTAAATTTATTAGTCGTCTGCTGTATTGGAGAGAACCTCTTCAAATGATGTCAGTCCCATTCTTACTCTTTCAAATCCCGATTCTCTTAAAGTCAGCATCCCGTCCTTTTTAGCCGCAATCCGGATGCTTTCCTCGTCTATCTTATCGCCTGCATTAAATATCAACTGGCTTAGTTCTTTGGTGAAAAATAATGTTTCATGGATGGCGAGTCTGCCGCTGAACCCGGTATGCCCGCATTTTTCACATCCGTTCGCTTCATAAATATTATAATTTCTTCCACTCTTCGGGATTCAGGTTTAATCTCATTAAAAATTTTTCACCCGGATATCGACCTGTTTTTTACATTTCTGGCATAACTTCCGGACAAGCCGCTGTGCAACTATAACATTTATCGCATATGCGAGAAGAAACGGCTCAATTCCCATTTTATACAAACGTGAAACGACACTTGGTGCATCATTAGTATGTAGAGTTGTAAACGTTAAGTGTCCTGTATTTGCAAGCTTTATAGCAATATCTGCTGTTTCCCTATCCCTTATTTCACCAACCATTACTACATCCGGATCGTGGCGAAGGATTGACCTTATTGCCCGGTCAAAATTCATTTTATGACTAAGTTTAATTTGCCTTGCACCCTTAATAACGTATTCAATTGGGTCCTCAACTGTG
>CAWETK010000011.1:0-357378 GCA_963811905.1 uncultured Ignavibacteria bacterium | reverse complement strand
CGTTATTCCACTCCCCTCTCACTTTCCTCTTCTCTTTAAATGAATTTAGATGTAATTTAATAAATAATTTAAATCCTCTATCCTCATTATTGGAGATCACCGATGAAAAAAATCCTACTGCTTGCAGTGCTTCTGATCTTATCGATTCCATTCTTTATTTCAGCACAAAACCTTAGAGAACTGTTTCAGAGACCCCTCGAGGCCAGCCCGGAACCCTGGCTGGAAAAGATGCATTATGACGAACACGATTTTGTACCGCGGGGCGAAATGCCATCTGTATTCGACAACCTGAATATTTCAGATGAAACTCATCCGCAGAATGAACCTTCTGTAAAGATAAGCCGTAAGGATCCGAACAGAGTTGTTGCAGCCTGGCGTGATTTCAGAACAGGAGTTTCTCCCGCCCTGCGGAGGATAGGCTACAGCTATTCGACCGACGGAGGACTGACATGGTCTGTAAGTCAGCTTACTCCCCAGATAATCCCGACCTGTGCGCTTTCAAGTGATCCTGCAGTAGCTACGGATACCGCAGGTAATTTCTATATAGTAACGATTTCACTGAACGATAATAACGGCAACGGTGAGTTGTGGCTGTTTAAGTCTGTGGACGGCGGAGTTACATTTGACTCAGTCTATCAGCTTGCATATAACCCCGGAGTTTTTGAGGATAAGGAATATGTAACAACCGATTTTTCTCCCGCCAGTCCTTACTATAATGATATGTATGTAAGCTGGACAAGGTTCGGCAGCGGGACTGACATCTACCTTGTTAAATCAACAGACCAGGGAGTTTCATGGAGTACTCCCGTGCAGATAAGCAATCAATCGGGTGTACAGGGCTCAATCCCTGCCACGGGTCCAAACGGAGAGGTTTATGTTGCATGGTACGGCTCCGATTTCTCATCTGAAAATATCTATTTTGATAAATCAACTGACGGAGGAGTAACATTCGGCATTGATAAAGTAATCAGTCCTTGTCCCAATGCATGGTTCCCTTCGATGGCGGTTGATCTGAGCGGCGGTCAGTATAACGGCGATATATATGTTGCCTGGAATGATGAACGAAACGGCGATGGTGATATTTTCCTGAGTAAATCAACAGACGAAGGTGAGACCTGGTCGGCTGCATTGAGAATAAATAATGACCCGGTCAGCAACGGACGTGAACAATACTGGCCATGGATAACAGTGGCTGAGAGCGGTGAAATAGATCTTATATTCTATGATACAAGGAACACTTCAAACAACTCAATCATTGAAGCCTGGCTGGCAAGGTCCACTGACGGCGGACAGACTTTCACCAATGAATTGATCAGCACTCAGCCTTCGCCCACTAATACACCCAACAGTGATGTAAGGTTCGGCGATTACATCGGCATCGATGCTTACGGCGGAAATATTGTTGTCCCGGTATGGACAGATGAAAGAGCCGGAGGCACAGATATGGATATATATACGGCAACTATAAACAACGTTCCCGTTGAACTGGTTAGCTTTAACGCAAGATCTTCACAAGGGAAAAATATACTTGAATGGCAGACTTCAACAGAAAAGAATAACCGGGGATTTGAAGTTGAAAGAAGTATTGACGGAACTCGGTATATTACAAGAGGATTTATTCAAGGCAGCGGGACCACGGAACAGCCCCATAGTTATTCTTTCACCGACGAAGGCGTTGATGGTGAAGTCTACTATCGATTGAAGCAGATTGATTTTAACGGCCGGTATAATTATTCAAATATTATTGAAATTAATTCAACAAGTTCTCCGGATTATCACCTTGCACAAAATTATCCCAATCCTTTTAATCCCACTACTATGATTTCATATTCCATTCCCTATGATGGAAATGTAAGCCTTAAGATCTATGATGTGCTCGGCAAAGAAGTTAAAACCCTGGTGAACGGATTTCAGCAGGCCGGAATACATTCAGTTAATTTTGAAGCATCGGGACTGAGCAGCGGGATCTATTTCTATAAAATGGAAGCAGGCAGTTTCAGTACTATAAAGAAGATGATGCTTGTACGGTAATTTAAGTTGAATCATTAGCAATACATAATGAGATGGGTCATAATGACCCATCTCCTTGTTATGGGGATATCTTTAATGAAAAATGTAAATGATTTTCATTTCTAATAATTTTCTTCTTTCGAATTGAGAAAAATTCAATACCCTGCTATTTCATACTCTGATTTCTGTGGAAAATCAAGTATTCTGAACTTTCTTTTTATGGCATCGTAGTTGGTAACCGTATTGATTGATCATTTATTAAATCAGGAGAGATTTCAACTAATCCGGTCAATTATTCCAACAACAAAGGCATGAAAAGACAATGAAAAAAATTGTTACTATCTTCCTTGCATTCTTCTTCCTTCATCAGGGGATGGCACAGATCAATCCCCTCGTCCAGCAGACAGTCAATAATGTCAGTATTGATTCCTTAACAAAGTTTGTAAATGAATTATCAGGACAGGTTCCTGTTATTATTAATGGTCAGCCGGTTACCCTTACAACCCGCTACTATAGTTCTACTGTCAATGACAAAGCAGCAGATTACATAAAAGCAAAATTTGAATCCTATGGTCTTCAGGCTTTCGATCAGACATTCAGCAGCGGAAGAAATGTCTATGCGATTCAGCCAGGAACCCTTCATCCTGATCAGTATTTTATAATCTGTGCTCATTATGATGATATGCCTTCAAGCGGACTTGCACCCGGAGCCGACGATAACGGAAGCGGTACCTGTGCAGTAATTGAAGCAGCACGGGTATTGAAGGATTTTGAATTTGAATATACAATTATTTATGCCGTCTGGGATGCAGAGGAAATGGGACTTCTTGGAAGCGCTTATTATGCTGCAAATACGAATCTCGACATCCTTGGTGTAATAAATATGGATATGATTGCCTGGGACAGCAATAATGATAACCTGGCTGAAATTCATACCAAAAATATAGCTAACTCAGTTGCTTTAAAGGATTCAATGGTGATGGTGAATTCCGCCTATTCAGTCGGTATTCAGCCTTCAATAATTAATCCCGGAATAACGGCCAGCGACCATGCTTCATTCTGGAACCATGGCTACACAGCCGTACTTTTAATAGAAAATTATTATGGTGATTTTAACCAGTACTATCATACATCAAATGATCTTATCTCACATTTTAATTTCCCCTATTTTGAAAAATGTTCTAAGCTGTGTATAGGTACCCTGGCTTTGATGGCAAAAGTCGTGGGTATAGTGCCTGTAGAGCTTACTTCATTTACAGGAAGCTGGGATAATAAAAATGTGAATCTGAGATGGGAAACAGCCTCTGAGCTGAACAATCACGGTTTTGAAATTGAAAAGAAAACAGAAAATAGCGGATGGTATTTAATCGGATTTGTGAAAGGGAACGGAACAACACAATCTACAAAAAAGTTATTCTTATTCTGATCCGGAAATCACTCAGCCGGGTAAATATTCGTACAGGCTTAAACAAATAGATAATAACGGGTCATTTGAATATTCTCCGGTAGTTGAACTTAATTTGAACCCCGCAAATGGATTTGTTCTTGAGCAGAATTATCCCAATCCTTTCAACCCGGAAACCAAAATCCGTTTCAGTATCCCCGAAGCTTCATACCTGAAACTTTCGGTTTACAATGTGGTTGGGGAAGAAATAGCTGTACTGGCAGACGGTTATTATGAATCCGGCTATCAGGAGATAAATTTTAAATCCAATAATCTCCCAAGCGGAGTTTACCTGTATAAGCTGCAGTATAATGGCTCAGTCAGAATGAAAAAAATGTTATTATTAGAGTAAATAATCTGCAAAATATTAAAATTCAGGAAAACCGCTCCTTCGATGAGCGGTTTTTTTTATCCGGGATCACAATTTTTTTCTATAATTTTGTTGATAATTATAAAAAAAAAATCATATCTTATTTATACGTTAAATTCATTTAATGAAAAAGCCTTAGTAATTCAATAAAAAGTAATGGAAATGTACATTATGATGGGCAATATATGCTTTCCATTTTTTTTCATTAACTATCAATCGTGTTAGGAGGATCCATGAAACAGTTCAACCGTTTTCTATTCACAGCACTCTTTTCCTTTCTTCTATATTCATTTGGATATAGCCAGAATTTCTCAGTGCATCAGTCGAACAATGCATCAAACTTACCTGATTCACCAAATGACGTTGTTGTAGTTCATTATGACGGCGAGGATGTATCTAATTCCGTAGGCGACGGCGGCACTACTTTTATCGGCGGTGCAAGGTTCAGAGCCAGCCTTCTTGGTGCTTATGCAGGCGGTACTTTACAGTCCGTTCAATTTCATTATGCCCAGGCTGCAACCGGTCTTACTATTATGATTTATGATGCCGGAACTGCTACTGATCCCGGTGCTTTATTATTAAGCCAGCCCCTTGACTTAGGTTCTTTAACAGTAGGCGACTGGAACGAAGTAGCCCTTACAACCAGTATTCCTGTTTCGGGAAATGACTTATGGGTATGTCTGCAGGTAGAAGATGCTACTGCTGCTGCTTTTCCGTTCGGCGTTGATGCCGGTCCTGCTGATCCTGACGGCGACTTTGTTAACGATTCAGGTACCTGGCAGCATTTAAATGATTTCGGATTAAACTTCAACTGGCATATCCGCGCTGTTGTTCAGACTACACCACCCCCCGGTACAGTTATTTTCTCCGATAATTTTGATTCCTATACTGCAGGTCAGCAGCTTGCATGCCAGAACCCGACTGACTGGACAACATGGAGCCAGGATCCTTGCAATGCTACAGAAGATGCCAATGTTTCAAGCACCTGGGCTCACAGTGGTGCTAATTCTTTTGTTGTTGTTCAGAATAATGACGAAGTTCATTACTGGGGTCCTGAAACCGCAGGTAAATGGGAAATTGATTTCTATAATTATATCCCTACTGGAAAAACAGGATACTTCAATACCCTTGGTCAGTTTATAGCTGCCCAGGAATGGGGACTTGAAGTTTATTTCAATGCAGGCGGTGCCGGTTCATTGAATGCAGGCGGGAACGCGGCTGCAACTTTCACATATTCATTTGATACCTGGGTTCTGAATACTGTTATTGTCGATCTTGACAATGATATGGCTGAATACTGGTATAATGGTAGTGATGATTTATTCATGGCAGTGGACTCTTGGTGCAAGCGGTACACCTATTGCTTTATCTGTAGCAGCAAATGATTTCTTCGGCGCTGCTGCAACTGATGAAATGTACGTAGATGATTACATGGTAACCGACCTCACCATAGTTCCTGTTGAATTAACATCTTTCACTGCAAATACAAACACACTCGGTCAGGTTGTACTTAACTGGCAGACTGCTACTGAAACCAATAACAGAATGTTTGAAGTTGAAAGAAAGAGCGATAACGGAACTTACGCAACTGTTGGTTTCGTTAGAGGTTCAGGCACTACAACAGATCCAAAAGCATATTCTTTTGTCGATCAGAACGTAAACAACGGAAACTATACTTACAGACTGAAACAACTTGATTTCAATGGCCGTTTTGAATATTCAAACGAAGTTGAAGTTAGTGTTACCGGTCCTAAAACTTTCAACCTTGCTCAGAACTATCCTAATCCTTTCAACCCTACTACCACAATCAGCTTTACCGTCCCTCAGTCAGGTAAAGTTAAATTGGCAGTTTACAACCTGCTCGGACAGGAAGTAGCTGTGCTGGTTAATGGTGTTGTAACAGAAGGATTCCACCAGGTTGAATTCAGTGCAAAATCATTGCCGACCGGCGCTTATTTCTATAAGCTGCAGAGCGATAATTCAGTTCAGATTAAGAAGATGCTGCTCCTGAAGTAATATTTTCCTGATCTTTTTTTTACATAAAAGACCGCTTGAATAAGGCGGTCTTTTATTTTGTCTATTCTTCCACACAAATAAGGAGAGACCGTGAGACATTTCAGCAAATTTCTATTCACAATAATATTTTCTTTTCTCCTGTACTCCATAGGATACAGCCAGAATTTCTCAGTGCATCAGTCGAACAATGCATCAAACTTACCTGATTCACCAAATGACGTTGTTGTAGTTCATTATGACGGCGATGATGTAACTAATTCTGTAGGCGACGGCGGCGCTACTTTTATCGGCGGTGCAAGGTTCAGAGCCGGGATTATGGCAGGCTATACGGATGGCGAATTACAATCTGTTCAATTTCATTATAGCCAGGCTGCAACAGGTTTGACTATAATGATATATGATGCCGGAACTGCCACTGATCCCGGTGCTTTACTATTGAGCCAGACCCTTGTCTTAGATTCATTAACAGTAGGCGACTGGAATGATGTTGCCCTTACTACAAGTATTCCTGTTTCGGGAAATGACTTATGGGTATGTCTGCAGGTAGAAGATGCTACTGCTGCTGCTTATCCTCTCGGTGTTGATACAGGCCCCGCTGATCCTGACGGTGACTTTGTTAACGATTCAGGTACCTGGCAGCACTTAAATGATTTCGGATTAAACTACAACTGGCATATCCGCGCCGTTGTTGAAACTACTACTCCATCAGGAATAGAAACTACAACAACAATCCCTGAAAGCTTCAGCCTTGCTCAGAATTATCCTAATCCCTTTAACCCTACAACTACTATAACTTATAGTGTTCCGCAGGCCGGAAAAATTAAACTTGCGGTTTATAACCTGCTGGGACAGGAAGCAGCTGTACTTGTGAATGGTGAAGTGAGTGCAGGAATGCATCAGGCTGAATTTAATGCGAAATCATTACCCAGCGGTACATATTTCTACAAACTCCAGAGTGAAAATTCTGTTTCAATAAAGAAAATGCTGCTGCTCAAGTAATCTGCGACAAATTCATTATTTTTTTATAAAGACCGCTTGAATCAGGCGGTCTTTTTTTATGAATCATTATGCAGGCTACTCCGGCTTACTCTTTCGCTCTCACATTCTCAACCTTCTTATGCTCTCTTCCGCCGATTTCTGACTTCGGATCTCCGATTTCTGACCTCCGACCTTCAGCCTTAGAGCAATTCCCATTTTTATTTTACTCACAATTATGCTAAATTTGTACGAAAATCAAACGGGTTCAGGGTTTTTCATCCTTAATTTACCGAAATCTTTCGGCCATCTCCCGGCCATCACTCGGCCTTCTGTCGGCCTCAAACAACGGGACAACTCCGATGCAATGCCCCTCCCATCTTCTTACCCTCCCATCTTCTTACCTTCTCATCTTCTTACCTTCTCATCTTCATACCTCCTCACCTTCTTATCTTCTTATCTTCTTACCTTCTCATCTTCTTATCTTCTTACCTTCTCACCTTCTCACCTTCTTACCCTCTCATTTTCTTATCTTCTTATCATCTCACCTTCTCACCTTCTCACCTTCTCTCTTCAACGGCCATCCCGATACTTTTCTCATTCCGTCCCCCGCAAGAGCAGATCACGAAGCTTTGCCCGTCACACAAATCTAAAAACGCAGAATAGTCTTCATCATAATCACATACACTTTTAATTATTTCCCGGAAATTCATCCGTGTTTACCAGAAAATTAACTATCAATTGATTACCCGGAGGTTTATGATGAAATATTACTTTGTAACTATATCTATATTATTTATGATTGTTTCAGCTTCTGTAAAGATAGAGGCTCAATGGCAGGAGCAGACATCTCCTGTTTCAGTTACCTTATGGACTGTATCAGCGGTAGATAAATCTGTCGCCTGGGCAGGCGGCGATGGCGGAACGGTGCTCAGAACAACTGATGGCGGAACTACGTGGACTAATGTGGGTGGTGGTGCAATCGGCACTGATCCCGTTTACAATATTTTTGGAATAGATGATATGACGGCATTATGCACAACCTCTTCGTCATCCTCTACCTTTATATACAGAACAACAGACGGCGGGACCACCTGGACACAGGTCTTTACACAGGCAGGCGGTTTCCTTGATGCAATATGGATGTACGATACAAACAATGGATTTGTTTACGGAGATCCTGTCAGCGGGAACTGGGAACTCTATAAAACCACTGACGGGGGACAAACCTGGAATGCTGCCAATCCTCTGCCTCAGAACGGAAGCGAAGCGGGCTGGAATAATTCAATGTATGTATCAGGATCATCAATTTATTTCGGAACGAATAATTCCAGGGTGTATTATTCAAGTGACATGGGCGACTCATGGACGCCGCAGACAACGCCGCAAGCACTTTCTTTTGCCATTTGGTTCAATAATCCCTCTGTTGGATTTGTTGGCGGCGGAGGTGCTTTAAATAAAACTACAAATGGCGGCACTATATGGGACACCACATCGGCTCTTCCCGGCATAGCCGGTATCAGTTCAATTACAGGTTTAGGCACACGATGGTGGGCTGCAAGGCAGGATAGTAATATTTATTTTTCGAACGATAATGGGTCAACCTGGACACTTCAATATACAGCCCCTGGTTCCGAAATCTACTGGGATATGTCAAAATCAAGAGATGACAGTCTTATTATTGCTGTAAGAAGCGGCGGCGGAATATCAAGCTGCAAAATTCAAAACCCGGTAGGCGTAAAGACCGGTGAAGCACAACCTGCATCATTCAGCCTTTCACAAAATTATCCCAATCCTTTTAATCCGACGACAAATATTGTGTTTGACGTTCCCGAAGCAGGACAAGTTAATCTGACAGTCTATAATATTCTCGGTCAGGCAACTGCCGTCCTTGTTAATAAGGAAGTTACAGCTGGTGAACACCAGGTAACTTTTAATGCATCTTCATTACCAAGCGGTGCATATTTCTATAAACTTCAGCAGAATAACTCAGTACTGATCCGGAAGATGTTGTTACTAAAGTAATATTCTGCCGGTTGTACTTTAAGGACTGACTAAAAGTTACCCTGTCATTTCTGTTTTACTTTTTAGTCAGCCCCTTTTTTTAATATGATGCTAAGGCGCTTCCGTCCTATCCCGGAAATCCAATGGCTGAAAACCATTGGCTAATGAGAGAGCAGGGGGTCTTTTTTATCACAGAAAATATTCCGTAAAGTACGTTTCATTCATAATTCCTCCTTCTCTTTTTAATTCTGATCACAAACTCTTTCAAAAATTTCTCAGATTTTTACGACCGGTTATCTTCATTTAATATATTATGATGAAGCTAAGATAAGATGAAGATGCAAGCTAAATAATGTAATTATAAAAAGACTTAAGATTTGGAGGCATATTATGAAGAAAGGCTCTGTTACTATAACCGCACTATTATTATTCATTTTTATATCATCATTCAAAATACAGGCTCAATGGAGTGAGCAGACTTCTCCTGTATCTACTGCACTGTATAGCGTTTCAGTAGTAGACGACTCTACAGCATGGATCGGAGGAGATGGAGGTGTAGTGCTGAGAACCACTAACGGCGGCACTATGTGGACATCAACCGGCGGCGGAGCGTTAGGGGCCGACCCCGTATATAATATTTTCGGTATGGATGATATGAATGCATTGTGCACAACATCTTCCAGTTCCGCAACGTTTATTTATAAAACAACCGATGGGGGAGCAACATGGACCCAGGTCTTTACTCAAGCCGGCGGATTCCTTGATGCAATCTGGATGTGGGATTCAGTCAACGGGTTTGTATATGGAGATCCGGTAAGCGGCAACTGGGAACTATACAGAACATCGGACGGCGGCCAGACCTGGACTGCTGCCAACGCCCTTGCTCAGAATGGCAGTGAGGCAGGCTGGAATAATGCTATGGTTGTGATGGATTCTTCTATTTACTTCGGGACAAATAATTCAACAATATATTACTCAAGTGATATGGGAAATTCGTGGATGGCTCAAACCACTCCGCAGGTTAATTCATACTCCATATGGTTCAATGATTCATCAAACGGACTTATGGGTGGAGAGTCTGCTTTGAATGTGACTACAAACGGAGGGATGATGTGGGATACTACATCGGCTCTTCCGGGCAGCGGAAGTATAAATTCACTAACCGGAGTAAATAATCAGTGGTGGGCTGCAAGGCAGAATAATATGATTTATACATCAACAGATGGCGGTAATACCTGGACTCTTCAGTATACTGCTCCCGGTTCAGGGGCATACTACGCGATGGCAAAAGCCCGGAATGATAGTCTGATAATTGCTGTAAGAAGCGACGGCGGAATATCGGCGTACGAAATACAGACTCCTGTGGAAGTAACAACCGGTGAATCAGCACCCTTAACATTTAACCTTTCGCAGAACTATCCTAACCCTTTCAATCCCGCAACGAACATTGTATTCGATGTTCCGGAAGCAGGTCTGGTAAACCTGACTGTTTATAATGTTCTCGGCGAAGAAGCAGCAGTCCTTGTTAACGGAGAGGTTACAGCCGGACGGCACCAGGTTACTTTTAATGCATCCTCATTGCCGAGCGGAGCCTACTTCTATAAACTTCAGCAGAACAATTCTGTATTGATCAAAAAAATGTTATTGCTGAAATAATTTCAGCTTAAGTTATAAACCAATTGAAGACCGTCTGTCAGACGGTCTTTTTTTTGCTTACTGTGTCTGTTGTCAAATTATGCTTTCGCATTTTACGTAAGAAAAATAATTGGTGAGTAAAAGCACCATGCGATTCCGTTATAATTTTAATTTAAATCGAGGTTCTGAAACTAAAAAAATATTTAGTTGCTGGAGGGCAACAGAAAGATGTCTTCGCTTACATGAAGAAAATTTCGCGTCGTTCATTTTTAATCCTTACCGGTTCTGCAGGCGCAGCATTGGCCGGCTCGGGATGCAGTACCACAGTTAATAAATTAATCCCATATGTCAATCCTCCTCATTATCCTCAGCCTGGTGAATGGATCCATTATGCAACTACCTGCCGTGAATGTCCGGCAGGATGCGGTATGCATATGTGGCACCGTGACGGACGGGTTACAAAAGCTGAGGGAAATCCGGAAAGTCCCATCAATAATGGAAAGTTATGTGCGAGGGGTCAGTCCTCTGTTCAGGGGCTGTATGATCCGGACAGACTTAAGAATGTTTTTTACAGTAGGAACAGAAATAAGGATGAGAAGTTAAAGAGCGACTGGGAATCTGCGATATCAGAAATTTCACAGCAAATAAATAATTCAAAAGGAAGGGTATTAATTATTTCGGACCTGCAGACCGGTTCACTGGCTGAAATAATGGAAATGTTTGCATCCAATCTAAATGGAAAAGTTTTATGGTATGAACCCTTTAATTACGAAGTTCTGCGTAAGGCTAACCAGCTGGTGTTCGGAGAGCCGCTGATCCCCAGGTACAAACTTGATGATACAGATTTTATTATGAGCTTCGGTGCTGATTTTCTTGAAACCTGGATATCCCCAGTTGAATATGCCGCTCAGTTTAAAAAAATGCATGAATTTGAAGATGGTAAGATGGGGAAGTTTATTTATGCCGGTCCGCGGTTTTCCGGAACAGCAACCAATGCTGATGAATTTATTATGGTCTCTCCTGAATCTATGAAATATACTGCCTACTCTATTCTCTCTAAAATTATTTCGAACGGCTGGAGTAAAAGGGATGTCAGTTCATTGAAGCCGGAAATTGATAATTATTTATCAGCGAATACTCAAAATGCAGTAATACCGGATAAGAAAATCGAAGAGCTTGCAAAAGAATTTTCAAATGCAAATTCCCCGCTTGCTTTAGCAGGTGCTTCCGGGGTATATACGAAAGATAATTTCGATACTGCCGTTGCAGTTAATCTGCTGAATTATGCGGCGGGAAATCTTTCTAATATTGATTTTTCAACTCCTCACGCGCTGTCAAAAACAGCAATGAATGATGAGGTAAATGATTTTTTCAAATCGATAAATAAAGACGATATAATCATTGTCCATAATTCGAACCCTGTGTATACATGGAGCGGAGCTGAAAAATACCTGATGAACGCAGGTAAAATTATTTATATGGGAACGATGGAAGATGAGACAGCAAAGATTTCCGATTGGATACTGCCTATTAATTATCCGCTTGAAGAATGGGGGGATTACGAACCATATAAAGGAACTCACAGCCTGATGCAGCCGACTATGCAGCAGTTGCATGCCACTTATTCCGCAGGAAATATTTTACTCGCATTGTCGGAGAACACCGGTAAGCCGCTTGCCAGAAAAGGTTCAGCTAAACCTGCCGATCACTATGAAGACTGGGTTAAACAATACTGGCAGGAGAAGGGTATTTATAAATCTGATACTGAACTTCAGGATGCATTGCGGAAAGGCTTATACACTGAAACGAATTCGGCGTCCGGGTCTAATCCCGAAAAGAATATCGATATAAAATCCGGTTCGCTCAACTTAACTTCTGATTCCCTCAACAATAAAGAAACAAATGAACTTCAGCTCTGGACTTATCCTGCCATTACTTTATTTGACGGAAGATTTTCAAACAGAGGCTGGATGCAGGAGATTCCTGATCCCCTTACAAATATTACCTGGAGCAGCTGGATAGACATTAATGTTGACAAAGCCAGAGAACTTGGGCTCGATAATTTCGATCATCGTCGAAATAGAATCCGATGCGGGGAAAATTAAAGTTCCGGTAAGATTGACAATCGACCTTCCTGTTAATGTTTTATCTATAGGATACGGGCAGGGACATACGGCTCTCGGCAAAAATGCAGCTGACAGGGGTGCAAATGCATTTGTCCTGATAAACAGATTGAACGAAAAAGGACTCGTGAAAATAAAATCTGCGGGAGGCAATAAGCATCCTGTTTTCGCAGCAGCAACCGATCATCAATTCGGAAGAAAAGGAATTCTGGAATGGATTGAGCTTGATATATTAGAAAAAATGAAACCGGGAGACGGCGAGCACCTGATTATGCCGCTGCCCGAAGGGTATGATGAAAAACGTGATCTCTACCCGGTTCACACTTATAAAGAACACAGGTGGGCAATGTCTATCGACCTGCATGCCTGCATCGGCTGCAAAGCCTGTGAAACTGCATGCTATGCAGAAAACAATATTCCGGTAGTCGGTGAAGAAAATGTTAATGAGGGGCTGGAAATGTCATGGATAAAGGTTGTACCATATAGAATGGACGGAAATCCTCATAAAGTCGCCTGGCTTCCGCTCCCCTGTCAGCAATGCGATGCGGCGCCATGTGAGCCTGTTTGTCCTGTTTTCGCCGCCGTACACAATGAAGAAGGTTTAAATGCACAGATATATAACCGGTGCATCGGGACGAGGTATTGCTCTAATAACTGTCCTTACAAAGTACGGAGGTTCAACTGGTTTAACTTTCATTTTGAGTGGCCGCTTGATATGCAGCTGAACCCGGAAGTAACGGTCAGGGTAAGAGGTGTAATGGAGAAGTGTACTTTCTGCGTGCAAAGAATACGAAACGTTGAATATCATAAAAAGACGGCAGGAGAAAGGATAGAAGACGGGGACATTACCCCGGCGTGCGCTCAGACCTGTCCCACCAGCGCCATAGTATTCGGTGATCTGCTCGATGATAATTCAAGAGTAACCGACATAACAAGGCATCACCTGAGAAGATACCACGTACTCGAAGAATTGAATACAAAACCGGCAGTTACCTATCTGAAACGAATTGATGCAGAGAAAAATGTATGAAGAGTGAGTACAGCAAAGAATTAACCTTAAAAGAAGTCAATGATGATGTATTGTCATCTACCAAACCTCCCATACCGCTTTATTATTTTTTTGTAGCTTTTCTTGCATTAGTAGTAGTCTGGGGCTTATTCGCATGGATATACCAGGTGCGGCGCGGGATGGGGGTTGCAGGATTAAGCCATCCGGTAGGCTGGGGTGTGTATATTGCAAATTTTGTCTTCTGGGTAGGAATAGCTCATTCAGGTACTTTAATTTCAGCGATACTTTTTCTTGTCAGGGCAAAATTCCGTGATGCAGTATCACGGGCAGCAGAGGCGATGACAATTTTTGCAGTAATGACTGCAGGACTTTTCCCCCTGATGCATCTCGGCAGGCTATGGGTCTTCTACTATATTATGCCTTATCCAAACGAGAGAGAACTCTGGCCGAATTTTCTGAGCCCTCTCGTATGGGATTTTCTTGCAGTATCAACTTACTTCACAGTTAGTCTGATATTCTGGTATGTCGGTATGATACCAGATCTTGCATCAGGCAGGGACCGGTTTACAAAGTTATTAGGTCCCAATCATATCAAAACAAGAATTTACAGGGCACTTGCGCTTGGATGGTCAGGGGCAGAAAGTCAATGGAGACATTACGGAAGATCATATCTTTACTTTGCAGCTCTTGCAACACCGCTGGTTATCTCTGTACACTCTATAGTGTCGTGGGATTTTGCCATGGGATTACTCCCGGGATGGCACGAAACTATTTTTGCGCCTTACTTTGTTGCGGGGGCAATCCATTCGGGACTTGCAATGGTGCTAACGCTCCTGATTCCCCTTCGTAAAATCTTCAAGTTAGAAAAACTGATGACGATAAAGCATTTCGAGATGGTTGCAAAAACGATGCTGGTAACCGGCGGAATACTTGGGTACACGTATGTAATAGAACCGGCTATGGCTTTTTACTCGGGAGATAAATTTGAGTCGCAGTTTATGAACTTCGAACAGACAGGCTGGGTTGCATGGGTTTATTACCTGATAATCATATGCAACTTCATCATACCAATGCTGTTCATCTTTAAGAAATTCAGAAGGAACTTTTTATATCTTTTCATCATTTCCCTGGTAGTCAACGTCGGGATGTGGCTCGAAAGAGTAATGATAGTTGCTGCATCTACGGCACATGATTTTCTTCCTCATAACTGGGGCAAGTATACACCAAGCTGGGTAGAGATAAGCATAACGGCAGCTTCACTTGCTTTTTTCCTGATGTGGTTTTTAATCTTCAGTAAAACTCTCCCTACAGTTCCCATGGCAGATTATAAAGAGCAGCTGGTTGAAGGAGAAGGCTTTGAACCGGAACCTCCCCCTAAGAAAAGAGTCGTTCCTAAGTCGATCAAAGGGAAGACAAAGGTTATGGCAATATTCTCGAGCCACGAACATTTTCTCAAATCCGTCAGAAAAGTATACGAGGCCGGATATCATGTAGTTGAAGCATTCTCGCCGCTGAAGATTAAAGAAGTGAGTGATATACTTCATAAACCCAAAAGTCCAGTAAGGCTATGGACTCTGTTCGGTGCAATTCTTGGAATAGTCTGCGGATATACTCTGGCAATTGCGACAGCGAATACGAATAAGCTTATAGTAGGTGGAAAGCCCCCAACCGCTCCTATCCCTTATACAATAGTTGGTTTTGAGATGCTTATCCTTTTCGGTACTCTGGCGACACTTATTGGCCTGCTGTACCATTCCAGGTTATACAAAAAAAGAATTCATCCTTATTATGATCCGAGATTCAGCAAAGACAAGTATGGGATCCTTATAGCCTGCGAAAGCAATGAATTGAATGATCTGAGAGAAGTAGTACTTTCTGAAAATGCAGAGGAATTTAATGTTAGAGAATGAAAATAAAAAAAGGATTATAAGGTTCAGCATAGTATGGGGGCTGATTTTTATTGCCGGCACAGTTATCTGGATTTTCACCCTGGGCGGACAGAATGATGCCCGGGCATGGCGTGCCCTGTTAATAAACTTTATTTACTTCACTCCGCTTTCGGCAGGAATGGTAGTCTGGGTAGCAGTTGTTCAAGCTTCAAACGGAAAGTGGCTCGGAAAACTTGAACCGCTTGGCATAACAGGAGCGGCTTTTGCTATCCCGTCTGTTTTGTTCCTTGGACTACTATGGATAGGAAGCAGTCACTGGGCAAGCTGGTTCGGTGAGCTTCATGAAAAAAGCGGCTGGCTGAATAATACATATTTATTCATCAGGGACCTTGCAGCGTTAATCGTGTTCTGGATTACCGCCTTCTGGTACATTAACAGACGGAACACCGAGAGGAAACTTTTTGCAGCGGGAGTATTAATCGTGGTTTACTGCGTCGTATTCACCCTGCTTGCCTTCGATCTTGTCATGGCTCTCGATCCTGAATGGAAAAGTACATTGTTCGGTGCATACTTTTTTATCAGCGGACTTTATATAGCCATTACAGCATTAACTTTTATCTCCCTCTTTACAGTTAAACCGGATGCTGACAGAAGGCACGACCTCGGAAAACTTATTTTTGCATTCAGCATCCTTACTACCTATATGATGTTCTGCCAGCTTCTCCCGATGTATTATGAAAATCTTCCTTCTGAAACACGCTTTATAGTTCCGAGGATGAATTTTGTACCCTGGGAAACTATCTCGTTCCTGCTTATTGGACTGTTCTATCTTGGTCCTCTCATTCTTCTTCTGACAATATGGGCTAAGAAAACAACATGGTACCTCGGGCTGATCTGTTTTATCCTGCTCATCGTAATGTGGATTGAAAGATGGTGGCTGGTCGATGCATCCTTTCAGCACGCATTGAATTTCGGCTGGGCTGAGATATCCTCATTCGCCGCTTTTGCCGGGATCCTTGGACTTGGAATGATACAATTTACTATGAGAATGAAAAACGTTTTATACCAGACGGATAAGAATTGAAAGCAGTTAACGAAAATAGTGAAGCTAAAAGACAGGCAAAGAAATACTGGAAGATCTCGGCAGGATTATCAGTAATTGCTCTTTTGGTACTCATAATAATGACAGGAATGTATAACTATTATTACAAGATAAAATTTGGTCCTGAACAGCCTATCCCCTTCAGCCACCGGCTGCACGCCGGACAGAAAAATATCAGCTGCATGATGTGTCATGCTACAGCAGCAACTTCGGATTTAGCAGGAATGCCGCCCCTTCAGACCTGCATGCTCTGTCATCGTTCTATAATTATAAATTATCCTCCGATTGAGAAACTCAGAAAACATTACTTCAATAATGAACCTGTTGCCTGGAACAGGGTTTTGAATCTGCCGGATTTCGTTTATTTCAGTCACCGCATGCATATCATAAACGGGATTGACTGCGGAACCTGTCATGGAAACGTAAAAGATATGGACAGGATAATAGAAGCCAAACATATTTCAATGGGCTTTTGTATCCAGTGCCACAGAGATAATAATGCAACAACGGATTGTTTTACATGTCACCGATAGAAAATAAGAAGAACATATTTGCTTTCACAAGACAGCCTTCAAGTGCAGCACTGGCATTCCTTGTTGCCGGCACAGTATGGTTTATTGTAGGAACCTTATACGGCATGGTTGCCGCCATTCATCTGATGGCTCCTGAATTCTGGAATAATATTCCATTCCTTGTATTCGGAAGAACACGCCCTATTCATGTTAATACAGTTTTATACGGTTTTGTTACATCGACATTGATAGGATGCGGCTTATACTACACCCCGGCGCTGCTTAAAACAAAACTATGGTCGGAACCGCTTGCATGGCTGAGTTTCCTGCTCTGGAATATCACAGTACTCAGCGGTCCGCTCACTTTTTCATTCGGAGTAACGCAGGGAAGAGAATACTCTGAATACATATGGATCTTTGATGTTTCCCTGTGGCTGTCATTACTGCTCCTTGTGCTTAACCTGATTAAAACAATAGGCATACGGCGCGAGTCGATTTTATATGTTTCCGTCTGGTACTTTGTAGGGGCAATAATGTGGACATCAACGAGTTACCCGCTGGGGAATGTAATGTGGCATCCGTCAACAGGGGCAATGCCCGGACTGCTTGATTCTCTTTTTCTCTGGTTCTACGGTCACGATCTTCCCGGAATGTTATTGACGCCTCTTGCTGTAGGTGTCGCTTATTTTGTGATACCGCGTGCAACGAAGACTCCCCTCTACTCACACACCCTTTCACTTATCGGTTTCTGGACGCTGGTTATTTTGTATTCACATATCGGCGGCCACCATCTGCTGCAGTCCCCTATTCCCAACTGGCTGAAAGTAATTACTGTTGTGGATTCCGTTTTGATGCTGATCCCGGTGTTCACTGTTATCGCAAATATATTCTTAACTGCAAGGCAGAGAGGTGCCCCGGTATTTGCAAACCCGGCAGCGAGATGGGTAATGATGGGAATTATCTGGTACCTTATTGTGGGCATCCAGGGATCTGTTCAGTCATTACCGGGAGTACAGAGAGTAACCCATTTTACAAACTGGACTGTGGGTCATGCACATATTGCTGTGCTGGGGTTTTCAGGATTTATTGCCATCGGAGGTTTATGGCACATTCTCCCGCTGATCACAAAAAGAAAACTGTACTCGGAAAAGCTTGTCAACCTTCAGTTTGGTTTGGTAATGATTGGATTAACCGGTTTCTTCTTTGTCCTGACAATTGCAGGATTAATACAGGGTTCTGCATGGCAGAATGGTGAAGTAGTATACAGAGTCCTTCCTGAACTGTCAGTCTATATGGCTCTGCGTGCAATGTTCGGTGTGTTCATTATTGCAGGCGCTTTCATCGGGCTCTACAATATCTATAAAACCATTCGCGAAGGTGAATTATTTGAGCCGAAGCCTGTAACAGAAGAAACCCCGGTTGCTGAGGAGAGTCCCGTATGAAGATGAAATCCAGTGTAGTTGTCTTCGGAGGTCTGATGGTTTTCTGGGCTTCAATAACGATAATGGTTTTGTTCCCTGCATTGACTATGAAAGAGGAGCCGTCAAAAAACTGGAGACCTATGAACAAACTTGAAAGAGAGGGATTACACGTTTATGTAAGCAACGGATGCAGTTACTGTCATTCTCTATATGTAAGGATTTCGGATTGGGGAAAAGGATCAGAGAGGATAGCTCAGCGGGGCGATTATGTGGGACAGGAACCGGCTATACTGGGTTCTGAAAGAACGGGACCGGATCTTTCGGAAGAAGGAGGCGAACATCCGGATGACTGGCATGTAGCTCACTTCACCGATCCGCGATATACAAGTCCGGTTTCTGTAATGCCGTCCTGGGAATTCCTCGGAACGGATAAAATAAAAAAACTGATAGCGTATGTTCAATACCTCGGAGGAAAAGACGCAGAAAAACGGGTGGCAAGACAGAAGTACTGGAAAAAGCTTGCGGTTGAGGCTTATGATAAAGGTCCTGATGCAAACATAAAATGGCTGCACAGCAAGGTTCCTGCTATGTGGCATGCAATGCCGAATCCTTATCCGGCAACCGAGCCTGCTGTCCTGAGAGGAAAGAAAATATATCAGCAATTCTGCATCGGCTGTCATGGTCCGGTGGGTGATGGAAAAGGTCCTGCGGCAAAATATCTTAATCCTCCGCCTCTGAATTTTACACTTTTAAGGAGAAATCTTATTGATGGAAAATATATAGGCGGGATTCTTTATTACCAGATAATGAATGGAATAACCGGAACTGCAATGCCTTATTTCAAACGTGCGCTGGAATCTGAAAAGATATGGGACCTTGCAAATTACATTGCCGTATCATTTATAGGTTATACAGATGCCGACATTGAACCGAAAGGTATTGATGCGGCGTATGAGCCTGAATGGAAAAATCCGTATACAATTCCTGATACCACCGGGAAACTTTACCCCGATTCAATGCATACGGAATGGAACGACACAACAGGAGCGTTAAAATGGATGCAATAGTTCAGTTCTGGATAGGTTTTACTTTGATAGCCGTTTCGGGCATACTCGCGGTTATAGGATGGGCACTTAAAAATCATCAGTTCAGCAGCCAGGAACGGGCGCGGCATCTTCCCCTGGAAAGTTATATCCCGGGGGACGATGAAAACAATAATGAAAAAACAAAGGTGTAATAATTTATGCTGAGGTTTGATGTCTTACAAAACGGCTGGGTGATACTTGCAATACTCGGAGGAATTTTCCTGGTCTTTTATACAGCAGTAGCTTACCTCGATATGTGGACGCCACGCAAAATGAAGGATGGAAAAACAGAGCGGGGATGGCTTACCTGGTGGCAGGCTATTCCCTGGATTTTGAAACTGACATATGCGGCTCTTATCCTGTTTGTAATCCTCTATACTGTCTACAGGGCTATTACACCTCCAAACTGGTAGAGAATATTATGGCACAATATGAAGAATATACTGAGAGTGGAAATAATCGAATGGGATGGTTTCTTGTAATCATGTTTGCAGTATTCATTTTAGGCTGGGCAATGGTTATGATGACGATTATAAAGGAACCGCCGCGGAAATGGGACTACGAAATACTCCCCGACGCCCCGTCACAATCAATCTATTCAACAAGGGAATATAAAGATGAATTGTTTCCGCCGGATCAGATAGAACATTTGCCGGAGGCAAAAATACTTAAAGAGACAAAAGAGCATAAGGTTACTGTAAAATCTCCGGAAGACAGTTTGAAATGAAGAAAAAATATATCATAGGACTTGCGGTAGCAGTAGTTATTGTTCTTGCGGCAGCGGCTTACCTGCTTTTTACAGGACCGCATATGGAAGAGCAGGAGAATTTACGGACATTCGAAAAAAGCGAGATGCTTCCTCCGCCTCATTCCATTCCGGTAGAAAAGTTTCCGACGCTGCCAGCCGGGAATGAATCGAGCCAGTTAAAGAATACTCCTGAAAATTTTGCAAAGGGCCGTGTATATTACAATTATTACTGCGTCTTCTGTCATGGTGCGGATCTTGACGGCAATGGTCCCGTAGGCAAAAGTTACATACCAAAACCATCTGACTTGAGAAAAGATACTATCAGAAATCAGCCTGACGGCAGACTCGTAAAAAATATGCTTACAGGAACAGGACATACGCCCGTGCTTGAGAGAGTTATACCCTATAAGTACTGGTGGTATTTATGTCTTTATGTAAAAAACTTTAAATATAATAAGTCATCTCCCGAATAGGATGACAATAAACACTGCTGCAGGGAATTAAATAACAAATCACAAATTAATTGGATTAAATGTTTTAATTACTTAGGTAATAGACACTAAAAGAATTTATGAAAAAAAGAGGTTTGATATGAAGAGTACTGCATCAGATATACTTGTCGATGTTCTGGAACAATGGAATGTAGAATATATATTTGGTCTGCCCGGTGACGGCATAAACGGAATTATGGAAGCGCTGCGGAAGAGACAGGATAAAATAAAATTTATTCATGTCCGGCATGAAGAAGCGGCTGCTTTTATGGCATGTGCCTATGCGAAATACACAGGAAGACTTGGCGTCTGCCTTGCAACCAGCGGTCCCGGCGGCATACACCTATTAAATGGTTTATATGATGCTAAAATGGATGGTCAGCCTGTACTGGCTATAACGGGGAACCAGTTTCACGATCTGATGAATACACATGGACAGCAGGATGTTGAACTTGACAGGTTATTTGAGGATGTAACCGTATATAATGTTAGAATTATGGGCTCAACCCATGTTGAAAACGTAACGAACCTTGCATGCAGGTATGCCTTGAACAGAAGAGGAGTTGCACACATTACTTTTCCAAGTGATTTACAGAGTGTCGAAGGCTTAAATAATCGTTCCAAGAGAAATATTCCTCATCATACCTCAAATGTTTATTCACCTCAGCACCCGATCCCCTCACAGATGGATTTGCAGAAAGCAGCCCAGGTACTTAACGACGGACAGAAGGTTGCAATCTTTGCAGGCCGCGGAGCTCTCGGATGCCGGGAAGAACTTGAACAGACTGCACAGCTATTAGGAGCCCCTATTATCAAGCCGCTTCTTGGAAAAGCCTGCGTGCCTGATGACAGTCCTTATACAACCGGAAGTATTGGTCTGCTTGGTACCAAACCTTCCCAGGAAGCAGTAGAGGAATGCGACACCCTTTTCATTATAGGCTCCTCATTTCCTTACATCGAATTTTATCCGGAGCCGGGACAAGCAAGGTGCGTACAGATAGATATTGATCCCACCAGGATAGGTTTGCGGTATCCTGTTGAGGCAGGACTCGCGGGAGAGAGTAAACAGACGCTTAAATATCTTATCCCGCTGTTAAAAAAGAAAGAAGATCAGAGCTTCCTGAAAAAAGCACAGGACGGTATGAAAGAATGGTGGTCGCTGATGGAGGAAAGAGGCACCAGGAAAGATAAACCAATGAAACCGCAGGTGGTTTCGTGGGAGCTTGGAAAATTATTAAAAGATGATGCCATTGTTTCATCAGATTCGGGAACTATAGCAACATGGTGGGCAAGACAAATTAAGGCAAAAGGGGATCAAATGTATTCCCTCTCGGGGAACCTTGCAACTATGGCAAACGGACTCCCCTATGCAATTGCAGCACAGGTTGCTTATCCGCAGAGGCAGTGTGTAGCATTCGTCGGCGACGGCGGATTTTCAATGCTTATGGCAGAGATATCAACCTGCGTTAAGTATAATCTTCCTGTTAAGGTAATCATAATTAAAAATAATACTCTCGGTCAGATTAAATGGGAGCAAATGGTATTCCTCGGCAACCCTGAATACGGTGTAAAGCTGGAGCCTATAAATTTTGCAAAGTTTGCCGAGGCCTGCGGTGCAAAAGGATTCTCAATTGAAAATGCAAAGGACTGCGGAAAGATACTGAAAGAAGCGCTGGAGTATGACGGACCGGCTGTAGTTGAAGCTGTAGTTGATCCTTACGAACCGCCGCTGCCTGCAAAGATTGAATACAAGCAGGCGAAATCATTCGCAAAATCCCTTGTAAGAGGTGAACCCAACAAGGGAAAAATAGCGCTTACTATTGCATCAGATAAGGTAAGGGAACTGATATAACCAATTCCCGGGAAATCCGTTCTAAAAGATTATCGGTTTTTATCATGGTTTATCTTTTAGAATGGCCCCCGGGCGATCTAATAATTTAATAAAGAATGTTTCAATGAATAATGATTATGTACATCCGAAAGTTGTTGTAATTACAGGAGCTTCAGCCGGTGCAGGCAGGGCTGCTGCAAAACGATTTGCCAGAGACCATCATAAAATAGCTCTTATAGCAAGAGGCAAACAAGGACTGGAGGCAGCAAAAGAAGAAGTTGAGAAGCTTGGCGGCACGGCGATGACAATACAATGTGATGTTTCAGATTTTGACCAGGTGGACGAGGCCGCATCCAGGGTTGAGGAAAACTTCGGGCCGATAGATATCTGGATTAATAATGCAATGGCTACTGTGTTCGCTCCTTTTCTGGAAATTGAACCGAAGGATTTTAAAAGAGTAACGGAAGTAACCTACCTTGGACAGGTTTATGGGACAATGGCTGCACTTAAGAGAATGAAATCACGCGATAAAGGATCGATCGTCCAGGTGGGCTCAGCATTGGCTTACCGGGGCATACCTCTTCAGTCGGCTTATTGCGGATCGAAGCATGCCATACAGGGATTTACCGAATCATTGCGGAGTGAATTACTGCATGAGGGCAGCAGCGTTCACCTTGCAATGGTACAGATGCCCGCACTTAACACACCGCAATTCAACTGGTGTAAGACAACTTTCGATAAAAAACCGCAGCCGGTTCCTCCAATTTATCAGCCGGAGGTTGCTGCCGATGCTATACATTATGCTGCGTTTAATAATAAACGTGAGATGTATGTCGGTATGAGCACCGCAGTAATTGTTAACGGCAATAAATTCTTTCCGGGGTATGGTGATAAGTATCTTGCTAAGAACGGTTTTAATTCCCAGCTGACCGATCAGCCAATTGACAAAAACAGACCGAATAATCTTTACGAACCTGTAGAAGGTGACTTCGGAACGCATGGAGATTTTGATAATATATCAAAAGGAAATAGCTGGCAGTTAAAGATTGATGAGAATAAAAACTTTATAGGTGCGGCGGCGGCGGGATTGGCAGCTGCTGCGGTACTGGGCACTTTTATTAAAAGATTATTTTAGCGATGAGCAGCTTTAATGTAGATGCTGAAGAAAAGATAGATATAAAACTAAAGAATTTATCAGCTAAAGCGTACAGGATCCCGACTGATAAGCCGGAATCCGACGGTACTATCAAGTGGGATTCAACGACAATTGTAATAGCTGAAGCGGAAGCAGCCGGACAAAGAGGGATCGGCTATTCTTATACTCACTCATCGGCTGCACAGCTCATAAATGATAAGCTCGCCGGAATAATTAAGGACAAAAATATTATGAATATTGAGTCCCTATGGTACGATCTGCTTCACGAAATCAGGAATATAGGCAGGCCGGGCATGGTATCGGAGGCTATCTCTGCAGTAGATATATCTCTTTACGATTTAAAAGCCAGGATACTTGGGATACCATTAGTTACTCTTTTAGGTGAGTATAACGATGGGGTTGAAATTTACGGCAGCGGAGGATTTACTTCCTATTCCATTTCAGAATTACAGGAGCAGCTTTCGGGCTGGGTAGATGGAGGAATCCCCAGGGTAAAAATGAAGATTGGCAGAGAGCCTGCCAGGGATCTTGAAAGAGTTCAAGCGGCAAGAGAAGCCATAGGTAATGCAGCAGAACTATTTGTGGATGCAAACGGGGCATACACAAAAAAGCAGGCTCTGAAAAAAGCTGTTGAGTTTCTTGAATATGGAGTAAGCTGGTATGAAGAGCCTGTTACTTCCGACGACCTGGAAGGATTGAGGCTGCTAAGAGAACGGGTTCCCGCACCGATTGAAGTGACCGCAGGAGAATACGGCTATGATTATTTCTATTTCAAACGGATGCTTGATGCAGGTTCCGTTGATGTACTCCAGGCTGACGGTACACGCTGCGGCGGCATAACCGGTTTCCTGAAGGCAAATGTTTTATGTGAAGCAGCAAATATTCCGCTGTCTGCTCATACTGCTCCGGCAGTTCATATGCATGCCGGAAGCTGTGCAAAAAGGGTAAGACACATAGAGTATTTTCATGATCATGTAAGAATTGAGAGAATGTTTTTTGACGGCTTCCCTCAGCCTGAGGGAGGAAGACTTGTTCCCGATAAAAGTCTGACCGGTCTTGGTCTTGAATTAAAGAAGAGTGATATAGAAAAATATGAGGTATAAACCGACGCGATAAATATGTCAAACAGAGTCAGGTGATAAATGCAGAATAATAATATAGATATTGATGAACTTGTTAATGGTCTTAAGAATAAAATAAAGGGAGAAGTTAGGTTTGACAAAGGGAGCAGGGCACTGTATGCAACCGACGGCTCAAACTATAGGCAGGTTCCGATAGGAGTTGTAATCCCCAAAGAAACAAACGATGTCATTGAAACCGTCAATCTATGTCATAAATACAGCATACCTTTACTTTCACGGGGAGGCGGTACCAGCCTGGCAGGGCAGTGCTGCAATGCCGCTGTAGTAATGGATTTTTCAAAATATCTGAATAAAATATTAGAGGTGAACCCCGACGAAAAATATGCGAGGGTTCAGCCCGGTGTAGTGCTTGACAGTCTTAGAGACGAAGCCGAAAAATATAATCTTACATTCGGACCTGATCCTGCAACTCACAACCATTGCACGCTGGGCGGAATGATGGGTAATAATTCCTGCGGTATACATTCTGTTATGGCCGGGAAAACGGTTGATAATGTTATTGAACTTGATATTCTGACATACGACGGAATAAGAATGACAGTCGGCGAGACTACGGATGAGCAGTATGAGACTATAATAAATGAAGGCGGAAGAAAAGCTGATATATACAAAAGATTAAAAAAATTAAGAGATAATTATGCTGAACTGATAAGAAAACGATACCCTGATATTCCGCGCAGAGTTTCAGGATATAACCTCGATGATCTTCTGCCGGAAAAGAATTTTAATGTTGCAAGGGCTTTAATAGGATCGGAATCCACCTGCGTCGTAATACTTGAAGCAAAACTGAAACTAGTTGATAGTCCCAGGAAGCGCTCTCTCCTTGTGCTCGGCTACCCCGATGTTTTTTCCGCAGGCGATCATGTTCCGGAAATACTAAAGTATAAGCCGATAGGACTTGAAGGGATTGACAATCTTCTGATAGATTATATGACAAAGAAAGGGATGAATATTCAGGATACCAAACTGCTCCCTGAAGGAGGCGGGTGGCTTCTCGTCGAGTTCGGAGACGAAACAAAAGAGAAAGCCGACAAGCAGGCAAAGAAATGTATGGATGCGCTGAAGAAGGAAGATGATCCCCCAGAAATGAAACTATATGATGATGAAGATGAGGAGAAAAAAGTATGGGAGATCAGAGAATCAGGACTTGGTGCAACGGCACACGTACCCGGGAATAAATCTACCTGGCCCGGCTGGGAAGATTCAGCTGTTGATCCTGAGAAAGTGGGTGATTATCTGCGTGATCTTAAAAAGCTTATGAAGAAATACGATTATGATGTTTCAGTATACGGACATTTCGGGCAAGGATGTATTCACTGCAGGATCACCTTTAACTTACGCACTGCTGATGGAATAAAATTATTCAAAGAATTTGTGAATGAGGCTGCCGACCTTGTTGTAAGCTATAACGGATCATTGTCGGGTGAACACGGCGACGGCCAGGCCAGAGGTGCCTTGCTGGTTAAAATGTATGGGGAAGAAATAATTGATGCATTCAGGGAATACAAATCAATATGGGATCCCGGCTGGAAGATGAACCCGGGGAAAATAATTGATGCTTACGGCATTGATGAGAACCTCCGTCTGGGAACAGACTACAATCCACCGGCATACGAGACAGTCTTTCAATATCCGGAGGATAACTTCAATTTTGCTAATGCAGCCTTAAGGTGTGTTGGTGTGGGAAAGTGCAGACGACATGACGGCGGAACCATGTGCCCAAGTTATATGGTTACCCGGGAGGAAATGCATTCAACAAGAGGAAGAGCAAGGCTGCTTTTTGAAATGCTGAACGGAAAAGAACTTGATGAAGGATGGAACAGTGAGCCGGTGAAGGAAGCCCTCGATCTATGTCTTGCCTGCAAAGGATGTAAAAACGATTGTCCCGTTAACGTTGATATGGCAACCTATAAAGCGGAATTTCTATCTCACTATTATGGTTACAAAGCGCGGCCGATGGCTGCATATTCAATGGGACTGATTTACTGGTGGGGGAAGGCGGCAACGAAAGTACCGGGATTAGTGAACTTCATTATGTCTACTCCCGGTCTGAATAACTTTGCAAAATTTGCAGGCGGCATCGCACAGGAACGGAAAATCCCTAAGTTCGCAAAGCAGTCATTCCGCGACTGGTATTTTAAAAGCAATGGTAAATCCAGCGGTAAGTCATCAGGAAAACCCAAAGTTATTTTATGGAATGATACCTTCAACAATTTGTTTTTTCCCCGGACATCGCTTGCCGGCAAGCTCCTTCTTGAAGAAGCTGGATACGAAGTAATCCTTCCCGAGAAAAATTTATGCTGCGGACGTCCCTTATATGATTTCGGAATGCTCGACCTCGCAAAAAAATTATTGCAGGAGACACTAGTGACCCTGCAGGCAGAAATAGAAGAAGGAATTCCTGTAGTGGGACTTGAACCAAGCTGCATAGCTACATTCAGAGATGAACTTGGCAATATGTTTCCGAACAACCAGGACGCAAAGAGATTATCCGGGAATACATATATGATAAGCGAATTCCTTTCGAAAGAAGTAAAAGATTTCAATTATGAAAACCTCGGCAGGAAAGCACTTGTGCATGGACACTGTCATCACAAGTCGATTATGGGAATGGATGATGAAACAGACATCCTTTCAAAAATGAATATAGATTACAGTGCGCCTGAAACCGGGTGCTGCGGGATGGCGGGATCGTTCGGATTTGAGAAAGGGAAATATGATGTATCGGTCAAGTGCGGTGAAAGGGTTCTTATCCCCGCCGTTAGAGATGCGGATAAAGATACGCTAATAATTGCCGACGGGTTCAGCTGCCGGGAACAGATCAGCCAGTTAAGCAACAGGAAAGCAATGCATTTTGCTGAAGTAATGTATCTTGCTTCCCACGATAAAAAGGCGTCGGCTGAAGAAGTCTTCAAAGATCTGAATAATCAATTAAGGAGGAAGAGGCAATGAAAAATAAGCTGGTCAATGCCGGAGAGCATAAAACATATGTTATAGTATTTGACAAAGACGAAGAAGTTATTTCAGGACTGGAAAATTTTGCCGAAGAAAACAATCTGACGGACAGTCATTTAACAGCGATAGGCGCATTCAGAAAAGTAACCCTGGCTTATTTTGACATGGATAAAAAGGATTACATAAATAACGAGATCAGGGAACAGGTCGAGGTAGTATCGCTTATCGGCAACATTTCACGATACAAGAGCAAGCCGAAAGTTCACATTCACACTGTAGTCGGCAAACGAGGCGGAAATGCCATGGGAGGTCATTTAAAGGAAGGGATCGTCAGGCCGACGCTGGAAATTGTACTGACCGAATCTCCCGACTATCTGCACCGCGAGATGGATGAAGAGACCGGATTACCCTTAATTAAAATATGAGAAAGAAAATATGAAGAACGCATTAGGAAAAAAGGTATGGGCAATTGCAGAAGGCTACATACCAAAGAGCAGCAACGGACCTGAGCCCGAGATGCTCAGTCACGAGACCGCGTGTATATTGAACACTTCAGATCAGGAAGCACACATAGAAATTACAATTTATTTTTCCGACAGAGATCCTGCCGGTCCCTACAAAATCACAATACCGGCGCGAAGAACAATGCACATCAGATTCAACAACCTGAAAGATCCGGAGCCTGTACCGGAAGGAACAGATTACTCAAGTATTATAAAATCAGACATACCAGTTATAGTTCAGCACACACGGCTTGATTCACGTCAGGCTAAGAATGCATTGCTTTCAACAATAGCTTACCCGGCCGAATAATCACTGAAGACTGAACTTCACCGGAATTGACAACCACACCATGACCGGTTTATCACGCTGCATACCCGGGATAAATTTAGTTTCCATGATCGCCTTGAGGGCAATCTCATCAAGTCCCCCGCCAATACCTTTAATTACCTTTGCCTGGAGCACATCGCCATTCTTTCCAAGCAGTGCTTCGATTGTTACCGTCCCTTCAATTCCCGCTCTCCTGGCCAATTCCGTATAATGAATTTTCTCAGTAATCGACTTCATACCGCCGACAGGTTCAGGATACGATTCGAGCTGATAAAACGGAACAGGTTCTTCTTTTATTTCAGGAATTTTCGGATGTTGAGGCGGAAGAGAAGCAACAGGGTTGTCGAATATATCCGACGATTCAAGTACAATATCCTGAATTTCATCGGCAGAGAGAGCGATCTCGGGGACAGGGGGTGCAGGTCTGGAGGGCGGCAGGCTAATTTGCCGGGACGGATCAACAAGAGTCGGAATAAATAATTCGGCATTAGTGCGGCTGGAAAGATTTGCCGGCGTTCCCACAGGCGCAAACTTAAAAGCCGCAATGATCAGAAGAAGGACAATTATGAAGCTGACTTCAATTCCCCGTTTATAACTGCGTTCGAGGGCACTTACCCTTGCTGTAACAAAAGACATATCAGGCTCCTTTTGTTAGTTTGTCATCTCGATACTTTTCTCACTCCGTTAAACTCCGTTCGAAAAACTCGATGACCCGCAGACGAGACCGAGTACCGGGATTTATTAAAGTTGTAACTACCCTTTCACGCAGGCAATTTATAAAAGTTCCGGCGCAAGGGGGAAGAGGGTTGGAGGATGAGAAGATGAGAGGGTAAGAAGGTAAGCAGGTTAAGCAGCCGCAGAGCGGCGTAACATTAGTAGAAAATAAGATAAGCGGTCCGGAAAAATTCCGTTTAAGCGTTTGGGTAAAAGAATATTTTTTATTCCCAGCGATATTTTAACTGCTTTAAAGGAGGATCCCTACTATTCTAGAATGAAAAAATTGAGGACAATTAGCAGGCAGTAGTCCCTGTTATCACAGCAAAACTAACGAAACTTTATTATCAATGATATAAGAAAACAGAGCGGAAAGAATTCAGTTTCATATTTTAAGGTAAGAAAGGGAAATGTTTTGAAGAAAATAAATACAGAAATGTCGAGCGGGTTTAGTGTAAAGCATACTGTTAAAAGCTCGCAGGGGGCAACGATGGTATTAACACCGGGCGGAACTACAGGCGGACCGGATAATAAGCATAATAACAGCGACCAGGCTGTATAGTATCCTCAGTCAGATTTTTGATTTTTTGGTTAAGATATTAGAACTCACAACAGTTTGTAACGTATAGCGGTGGCTGAGTGTCCCGCCCTTGCTACACATCCTTATGGGCGGGATGTATCGAAGCCACCGAAAATCAGAAAATGTTCAATAATTTATAGAGTCTTACCTATCCGTGGTTGCTTTTGGTTGCCGGCTGTGCCGCGCCAAGTTGTTTCAGGAAAAGCAAAAGCAATTGTAAACGGGGAGAATGTAAATTTAAATAAGGGTGATCTTATTCTTATTGAAGCCGGCGATACGCACGAAATAAAGAACAGCGGCGAGCAGGATCTTGAAACACTGAATTTCTACTCACCGCCGGCTTATTGAACAGGCTATTTTATCTCTTCCTTATCAGACTTTCTCTCTTTTTGATGCATCAATTACTTTTGATCTTGAGGTTAAATAATAGAAAGCGGGGATTACAAACAAAGTAAGTATGGTTGAAGCTATTAAGCCTCCTATAGCAACTATACCCATCGGGATCCTCATCTCTTTTCCCGCAGCACCGATTCCCAATGCAAGCGGCAGCATACCAAGGATAATCGCAACGGTTGCCATTATCTGGGGCTTAAGCTTGGTGGGACAGGCTTCCAGCAGTGCATCTTTCGGCAGCATTCCCTGTTCTCTTCTAAGCTGGTTGGTGTAATCCAGAATAAGGATTGCATTATTAACTACAATTCCGATAAGCATAATAATTGCCATAAGGGAAACAATGTTGAAGGCTGTGTTTGTAATATAAAGGGCAAGGACAACACCGATCATTGCAAGCAATACTGTAAGCATAATTGAAACGGGCTGCCAGAAGCTTTCGAGTATTGCGGCGAGAAGCATATATGTTAAGAATACTGCAAGGAAGAATGCAAAGATCATATCCTGGATCATATCATTCATCATTTTAACATTGCCGCCCCAGCGGATATAGTACCCGGGGGGAAGATCCAGGCCTGCAAGTCTTCTGTCTATTTCACCGGTAATATTCCCAAGGGGGACACCGGACGCAGGGGCTCCTGTAAACATAATAGAAACGAATTTATCACGATGAAGGATCTTTGTATATCCTTTAGTGAACTGCACATCTGCGAGCTGTGCAAGTCTGAACGGACCGGCAGGAGAGGCAACGGTTATATTACCGACTTTTTCGGGAGAGTTAACGGATTTATCGTCCATAGTTACCGTAATATCATATTCATTTCCAAACTCCCTGTACTTGGAGGACTGAATTCCCTCAACCGATGATCTTAGTGTAAGAGCCAGGTCGGTTATGCTTAGTCCTGCTTCAACCAGTTTTTCCCTTTTCGGGAAAACTGTTATTTCAGGCTTACCGGCGCGCGAGCTCTGGTCGAAGTTAATTAAACCCGGGATATCTTTAATTTTAGCAACTATTTCATTTTTTAATTCATCAAGCTTATCCAGATCCTGTCCCATTACAAAGAATTCAACAGGGGCGCCGGGACCGCCAGCAGAAGAACCAAGATCTACTTTTATTCTTGCATTCGGAACATCGGCAAGATCTTTTACAAAGACAGAGATCATATCCTCTAATGAAATATTCCTGTCTTTTGCATCGACAAGCTGAACATCCATTAATGCCATATTTGTACCAATGTCCAGTTCGCTCATCCGTCCCAGGTTGGTTATCATATGAGTAACTTCAGGATGCTTCTTAATTCTGTTCTCTATCTGACTCAACAGGTTTCCCGTAGCCTGCAGATTGTAGCCTTCGGGCATTTCCACAGATACTTTGATCTTTCCATCATCGAAGGATGGAAGGAACTCGAAACCGATCTTTGAACCGAATGTCATCATCACAAGGATGAGGATTACAAAAGACGTCAGAACTACAAGAAAACTGGTGAATTTATTCTTTAAGAATTTCGCCAGCGTATTCTTATAGAATATCGTCTGTTTTTCCTCGAACTCATTAAGCTTCTGACTTAATCTGCCGGGTTTATGCTCTTTTTTCAAAATTAATGACGCGAGCATAGGTGTAAGCGTAAAAGACATTATAAGAGAAAATATAGTAGCGAAAACAGCGGCAAGGGCGAGTTCCTTAAGCCACATACCAACCATAGACGACATATTAGCTATAGGCAGAAACACTACCAGGTTTGTGAGTGTTGAAGCAAGCACAGCAACCATAACCTCCGAAGTTCCTTTAAAGGCTGCCTGCTTTATATTGTGACCCATTTTTTTGTAGCGGAATATATTTTCAATTACGACGATTGAATTTGCCACAAGTACGCCCACTGAAACAGACAGGCCCATCAGCGTCATCATATTCAATGTAAGTCCGGAAAGCTGCAGAAGCAGGAAAGTAGAAATTATAGATGTAGGCATCGACAGGGCTACAATAAGCGTAGACCGCAAATCGTGTAAGAACAGGAAAAGGACTATTGCTGTGAAAATAACCCCGAGATAAATATTGCTCATTGTATCGTCAACGCTGCTCTGAACGAAACCGGATTCATCATTTACTATTTCAAGACTGGCACCCTGGGGAAGGACAGCTTTTATATCAGGAAGGGATGCTTTTATTGCTTCGGCAACCTTAACGATATTTCCCTCAGAACTCTTTACTATCCCGAGGCGCACAACGTTTTCATTCCGGAAATTCTTTTTGACATTATAATACACTGCCCTTTGCCTTATATCTTTTCCGACATCTTCAACATCCGCAAATTGTCTTACTTTTTTAGGTCCGTAGGCAGTGGGCACTTCTAATTCATTTATTGCATCAGGACTTGCATACTGTCCGTTCAGTCTTACAGTATATTCCTGGTCGCCGATCTGGAAATAGCCCCCGGGAATATCCATATTATGCATTTTAAGGATCTGGCTCAGCTGGGGCAGAGATATCGAATTTTCATAAACTTCCTTATTGTTAAGGATAACACGCACCTCTCTTTCCTGTCCCCCGGTGATCTGTACGTTTGCAACTCCTTCAATCTGAGAAAATCTATCTTTCAAAGTTTTATCTGCAATCTCATATAATTGGCGCGGGTCAAGATTTCCGCTGAGTACAAGGTCGACAACCGGGAACTGTTTCAGATCAACTTTCTGGACAATCGGCTTCTTTGAATCTTCCGGCAGATCATTTATGATTTCATCAACTTTATTTTTCACCTCCTGGTTTGCAACATCAACATCCTTCCCCATAGAGAATTCTACAATAATAATTGAAAGACCGTCCAGCGAATATGATTCAACTCTCTCAATCCGGCTAATGGTAGAAATTGATTCTTCTATTCTTTTGCTGATAAGGGTTTCAATTTCCTTAGGACCGGCGCCCGGATAAACAGTTGAAATAGTCACATAAGGAATTTCAACATCCGGCTGGAGGTTAAGGTTCAATCTGAAGAAAGCAATTATTCCAAAGATTACAAACACAAGAAGACCTACGGTGGTTAACACCGGTCGGTTTATCGAAACTTTTGCAAGAAACATATTAAAATTCCTTCTATTGAATCACTTTTACAGTTGTGCCGTTTTCGATCTGATCGGCGCCTTTGATAATCAGCCTGTCGCCGGGTTTCAATCCTTTACTAAGCTCATAATAGATGCCGCTTTCACGGCCGTTCTCCGCATATACTTTTACGGCTTTGCCGTTATTCTCTGTGAAGAGATAATGACCCTTTTCATCAGACATCATAAGGTTGCGCGGAATAATTATTGCGTTTTGATTTTCATAGATCAATACTTTGATTTCAACAGTAACCCCATTCATCAGTTCATTTCCCGGGTTATTAAATTCGGCTTCAGCATAAAATGACTGCCGTGCAGGATCGATGCCGAGTGAGACATCCGATATTTTCCCCTGGTAATTTTTCCCGTTATAAACTGCCTCAGCCTTCATTCCTTTTTTTATTAAGCCGATTTCTTTTTCAGATACCCAGATCTTTGCACGCATAATACTGGTTTGTGCAACTGTAAAGAGATGAACATCTTTATTAACATTATCGCCCGCATTTACCTTCAGGTCAACTATTCTTCCATCGAGCGGGGATTCAACAAACAGCATCTGTTTCAGCGATTCATAATTTCTTTTACTGACAAGGTATTGGGTTTCTGCGCCATCAAAATTTGCCTGGGAAGTTTCTCCCGCTTCAAGAAGAGATTTAATCCTGTCATAACTCTTCTTTGCGTTCTCATAAGAAGTTCTGGCCTGTTCATACTGGAGTGCGGGATTATCGGTGTCAAATTCAACAATTACCTGGTTTTCCTTAACATAATCTCCCACCCTGACATTTATTTTCTCAATCTTACCTCCGGTCATAGCGCCTTTAGTTGCTTCCTTTATACCTGTCAGCTTTGAGTAAAAGCTCAGATATTTCTGAAAGGGTTTATACGCAACGGTTTCTACTTTAACAGGAATCCCTTCCTCACTCTGTATCTGCTCCATACTTTTTGTTTCTTCATTACTTTTACTTCCGCATCCGAAAACAAAAAGTCCGAGTATCAGAGTAAGTGTATAAAACCAAAATGTTTTGTTTATAAGTCTCATTTTAATCATCTTCTCCTCTATTGGATTATTTGAAAATCTTTAATCATTTAATAAATCGAATAACGAGTAGTATTCAGGAGCGACTTTGCCTATCATCTGCTCCAGTTCGTACCTGGTTATTAAATAGCTGTAGACGGTCTGGAGCCTGTTCAAGCGGGCCTGCCTTAATGCGATATCTGCATTCTGAACTTCAAGCTGACTGCTGGTACCTTCTTTATATCTTACGGTTGATATCTGGTAGGCTCTTTCCGCAAGAGACACATTTTTATCCTGGCTTTCCACTACTGCCTGCACTCTATGAAGCTCGTTTATTTTTGACTTTACCTGCGCAGTCAGGTAGTCTTTTAACTGCGATACCTGCTCTTCGGTCTGCTGATATGTAAGGGTAGACTGCTCGACGCGGTGTGAAGTCCGCTGTCCTTTCCAGAGGTTTATAGAGAAATTAACTCCAACCGTCATAGACGAATAATTCTGGAAGTCCCACTTTTCGCCTGAGCCGGCATATGAATAGTTTCCAAAGGCTGCAATATTCGGCCAGTATTCTGCCCGGTCAAGATCAATAAATGCATCATCAACCTGCGCTTTAAGGCTTAAAGTCTGCAGACTAAGGTTCGATTTAAGGACTTCATCAATCATATCCTGAGTTTCCGGTATCGGCATCGGCTGGTAGGTAATCTCACCTTCAACATCAATTTCAATTTCAGGATTTAATCCCAGCAGGATTTTCAGGCCGTCTGCCGCATCTTTTAACCTGTTTTCCATATCAAGCAGGGTTGGTCTGATATTTTCAACCTGAACTTCGGCCTGGAGATTATCAAATTCTGATACAAGTCCCTGTCCGTACAGAGCACTTACATTCTTATAGTTCTCCTGAGCATTTTCGAAGCTGGCTTTAGTTATCAGGTAAACTTCTTTTGTCAGCTGAACACCATAGAAAGCTTTTTCAACATTAAGCACAGTCGCTGAAATCGTGTTTTTTAACTGAGCTTTAGAAAGATCGAGGTATATCTGCGAAGCACCTATCCCCCTGAATACGGCAGAACTGAAGAGTATTTGGGTTAACTGCAGGTTTGTTTCATAATTATTTGCCAGTGCGAATGACTGCAGACTGTATCCCACAGGTTTGAATTTATTATCATCACGCGGGATAACATTCTCATCAAAAAGGATTGAGTACGTAGCATTGCCGAGGAGAGCTTCAAAGTCGGGAAACGGCGTTTTAGGTTTTTCCAGGAAATGGGTAAAGCCTGCGCTCAGATCAAGGCTGGGCAATGCATATCCGAATGCTTCATGAACAGCAGCAGATGCTTTCTTGACGTTCATCTCAGCAATTTTGACATCGCTATTATTATTAAGCGCCGTTTTAATTGCTTCATCAAGATTAAACGTTTTATTTTGAGGATATGACGAATTGAACAGCACTAATAGCGTAAATAACAAATACTTTGATTTTGCTTTCATTTATCTTCCGGTTCTGATTTTGATTTTTACTGACGGGAAAGAAATAGATTTCCGAAAACGAAAGGTTAATCCTTTTCGCTCCGGATTGATGGAATTTGGTAAGCACCTGAGATTCATTAATCTCCCCCGCACACATAAAATTTTTGATTATTTCCCCTTTTTATCCAGATCCCGACTGAGTTTCAGGAAATGAATAAAAAGTCATTCCAAACTTAGGAAATTAATGAGGTATTTGTAAATAAAAGAGTATTAAATTCTGATGAATTATGTAAGCGGAATAAAATTATGGTGAGCGGTAGAGATGAACCGTCGGCTCATCTCTACAAGAAACTTTACTTTAACCTTACCGGACCGGCTTTTCTTACTTCGTCTGATGTTCCTTCTGCGAATAGCTTGAAATTATCGATGAACCTGGCAGCAAGGGCATCATACTTTTTCCAGTACTCATCCTTGTTTCCCCAGCTCGAGGAAGGATCCAGTACATCTTCGGGTACATCGGGACAGCTTAGCGGCACTTCAAATCCGAACAGCTTATCCTTTCTATACTTTACTTTTTCAAGTTTACCATCAAGCGCCGCATTTAACAGATTGCGGGTATGACGAATGCTGATACGTTTTCCGACTCCAAACCTTCCGCCGACCCACCCTGTATTTACAAGCCATACGTTTGCGTGATGCTTCAGCATCCTCTGCTTCAGCATTTCTGAGTATTCGTATGGATGGCGCACCATAAACGGGGCACCAAAACAGGCGCTGAAAGTTATCTGGGGCTCTATTCCCAGTCCTATTTCAGTACCTGCAATTTTGGACGTGTATCCGCTGATAAAATGATACTGTGCCTGTTCAGGGTTCAGCCGTGCAATCGGCGGCAGAACTCCTGATGCATCGCAGGTAAGGAATATAATGTTTTTGGGATGACTCCTTACATAACCGTCTTCAACTACATTGGGAATAAATTCAAGAGGATACGACGCCCTTGTATTTTCTGTAATATGGTCGTCATCCAGGTCGATATTTCTTGATACCGGATCGAAAACAACATTTTCAAGGATAGTTCCGAAGCTCCTGGTAGTTGCATAAATCTCAGGCTCGTGTTCAGCCGAAAGTCTTATAACTTTAGCATAGCATCCGCCTTCAAAATTAAATACACCCTGACTGCTCCAGCCGTGTTCGTCATCTCCTATAAGGCCTCTTGTCGGATCAGCTGACAAAGTAGTCTTACCTGTACCGCTTAATCCGAAAAAGAGTGCAACATCTCCTTTAGATCCGACATTTGCTGAACAATGCATAGGAAGCACATCTTCAAATGTTAAAAGGAAATTAAGAACTGTAAATATCGACTTTTTGATCTCGCCGCCGTATAGTGAATTAGCAATAACCGCAGTTCTTTCAGCAAAATTGAGGACAATAGCAGTTTCGGTCCTTGTTCCGTCAATAGAAGGTTCGGTATTAAACCCCGGCAGGGCTATTACTGTAAAGTCGGGAATAAATTTTTTCAACTCATCCCTGTCGTTAGTAGTAATAAACATATTCCTTGCGAAGAGACTATGCCATGCCTTTTCTGTAATTATTCTGATCGGCATCCTGTAATCGGGGTCTGCACCGGCGTAGCAATCCTGCACAAATAATTCTTCACCCTGGCAGTAAGCCTGAACCCTGCCCATAAGCTGGTTGAATTTTTCAGAGCTGAACGGGCGGTTATAAACCCCCCACCAGATCTTATCATTAGTCGACTGTTCCTGCACAACAAACTTATCAGCAGCTGCACGGGCAGTATGTTTGCCGGTATTAACGACCAGCGCCCCATGCTTTGTAAGCCTTCCTTCATTACGGAAAACGATTTCCTCATAAAGAGCTTCTTCGGGAAGATTCCAGAACACCCGGTCCAGGCCCGTTAGTCCCTGACTCTTCAGCCTGAAATCAGAAGCAAGCTCCATTGCCTGCTTTGTTGCGGGGGTATTGAATTCTAAATATTTCATGACCAATCCCTCACTAATTTTCTGTCGCCAATATAGAGCTCATTCGGTGAATTAGGATCGAGAGCCCATTTCATTCTTTCTATTCCATCTGTAATATCTTTAATTGAACCGCAGTAGCTAAGGCGCAGATAACCTTCCATTCCGAACTCGGCTCCCGGTACTGTCAGCACCTGAACCTTATCGATGAGGAATTCCGAAAGTTTATTCGAACTCTTATCGTACGCCGAGAAATCAGCAAAGCAGTAAAACGTACCGTCGGGTTTTGTAACCTTAACGCCTTCGAATGATTTAAGCAGGTCAATCATTACGTTCCTGTTGTTCTCAAGGGTGGCGCGGAGACTCTCAACACCCGACTGAATTCCATTTATAGCACCAACGGCAGCCTTCTGTAATAATACCGACGGTCCCGATGTCTGGTGTCCCTGTATGTTCGACATTGCTTCGATAAGCTTTTTATTTCCTACTGCCCATCCGATGCGGAAGCCTGTCATAGCATATTGCTTTGATACTCCGTTTATAACAATCAGCTTTGAGTTTTCATCAAGCTTCTTCGCGTATTTATAGCAGTTGATAGGTTTTCTTCCGTCAAATATCAGGCGGTGGTATATATCATCCATGATGAGATAGAGATCTTTTTTCTCGCAGAACTCAACTATATCGGCTATGAACTCCTCCGAATACATCGCCCCTGAAGGATTATTCGGACTGTTAATTATCACAGCTTTAGTATATGAGCCGACGCGGTCTTCAATGTCCTTCAGTCTTGGATAAAATGTGCCGTCCTCCGCGTGAGCTGCTACTCCTATTGCACCGACCAGCCTGGCCATATCAGGATAGCTTACCCAGTAAGGAGCCGGATAAATAATTTCCTCCTGGGGATTAAGGATTGCCTGCATGGCAACCATTATTGCCTGTTTGGCTCCGCTGGAGGCTATAACGTTCTCAGGATTGACTTTCCTTCCATAAAATTCTTCAGTATAACGGATGACTGCCTGTTTTAAGGCAGGAATTCCATCCGCAGGGGCATATCTTACTTCACCGGTATTAACATGCGCAACTGTAGTTAGTATTGCATCCATCGGTACTTTACTTTTGGGTTCACCGCCGCCAAGGTGAATTACCGGATCACCTTTCTCTTTTAAAATGGCGAATTTCTCATTCAGCTTTAAAGTGGGTGAGGCTTTGATCGATTTGGCAATTAAGCTTAAACTCATATTTAATCCCCATAGATTAACTATAGATTTATAAAAATATTTACATATGAAAATTATCTGTACTTAGCCTGATAAGCAAGATAATATTGTGTAAATTTGAGAAATTCGAGATAATGCAATGAATATAAATAACTTTTCAGACAAAATTCCTTCAAATATTCGGGAGGAAATTACAGAACAGATAATTTCGAATGATAAAATCAGGATTGAAAGAATTATCTCGAAAGGTCAGTTTTCCCCTGAAAATTACTGGTATGATCAGGAAGAAAGTGAGTGGGTGATTTTAATTAAAGGCAGAGCAAGACTTTCATTCGCTCCCGAAGATGAAATGATTGAATTAAAGGAAGGGGATTATCTGAATATCCCCGCACACAAAAAACACAGAGTTGAATGGACGGATCCGGAAAATGAAACGATATGGCTCGCTGTGTTTTATTGAAGTGAATATTTTATATAGTTAAGTTATATTTGATAAAAAGGAATAATGTGATGATTAAGCAGAAGAGTGCTGATCCATTATTCCAATACTCCAAAAATTCCATTACTCCATTTTCTTTTGAAAGGACTCACAATGTTTGATAAAAAGATTTATACGGACAGAAGAAATAAACTTAAGAAGCAATTAAAATCGGGACTAATTCTCTTCCCCGGCAATGAAGAACCGGCAATGAACTATACCGCTAATACTTATGCTTTCAGACAGGACAGCTCTTTTCTTTATTTTTTCGGAGTTGACCAGGCAGATCTTTTCGGTGTTATTGATATCGATAATGATGAAGATATTATTTACGGCAATGAGTTTGATATCTATGATATTATCTGGATGGGCCAGCAGACAACTATCCGCGATAAAGCTGCAAAAGCAGGAATAAAGAAAACTGAACCTCTTAAAGATCTCTCACTAAAAGTAAATGATGCAGTCAGGAGAGGAATAAAGATCCATTACCTGCCTCAGTACCGTTATAAGGTAATCAGCCAGATGAGTGAACTTCTCGGGATTCAACCGGGTGCTATAAACAATTATACTTCTTCGAGTTTAATTGAAGCTGTAATAGCCCAACGTTCTAAAAAGATTAAGGAAGAGATCAGCGAAATAGAGTATGCTCTTGATATTGCTTACGATATGCATACAACGGCAATGAAGATGGCTGAACCGGGAATGGTTGAGCAGGAAATAGCAGGAGCAATTGAGGGAATAGCACTGTCGATGGGTCCCGGTGTATCTTTCCCTCCGATCGTATCGATCCACGGGGAGATCCTTCATAATCATAGCCATTCAAATAAAATGAAGAAGGGCGACCTGATGGTGAATGACTCAGGCGCCGAATCCTACCTTCATTATGCAAGTGATATTACAAGGACATTCCCGGTTGATGGGAAATATACAAACAAGCAAAAAGAAGTCTATGAGATTGTACTTAAAGCCCAGATGGATTCTATTAAAGCAATGAAACCCGGAAGGAAATTCAGGGATGTTCATCTGCTTGCTGCAAGGACTATTGCTGTTGGATTAAAAGAACTCGGTTTGATGAAGGGGGATACAGATGAAGCCGTTAAAGCCGGTGCACACGCTATGTTCTTCCCGCACGGTTTAGGACATATGCTGGGACTGGATGTTCACGATATGGAAGGACTTGGAGAAGACTATGTCGGATACACTGAAAAGGTTAAAAGAAGCGGGCAGTTCGGACTTGCTTATGTACGTATGGGTAAAGAACTCGAACCCGGATATGTATTAACCGTTGAACCCGGCATTTATTTTATGCCCGAACTTATCGATTTCTGGAGAGGCGATAATAAGTTCCGCCAGTTTATTAACTATGATAAAGTTGATACTTATAAAGGATTTGGCGGGATACGGATAGAAGATAATGTTCTTGTAACAAAAGAAGGATACAAGAGTTCTGGGTAAACAGGCAATTCCCAAAACTATAGATGAAGTTGAAGGAATGTGCACAGCATAGCATATTGTAGAGCGATTCGCTGAATCGCTTACATTTTTTTCTTGTGCGAATCAGGCGATTCGCTGAATCGCTCTCATCTCTTTCTTAAGCGAATCAGCGATTCGCTTTACAAAGTTAAAAAGAATTTTCCCATTAACCGGGGAGGAAAATTATGGAAAGCTGTTACAACCATCCTGAAAGGAAGGCATACTCCGTATGTCATAACTGCGGAAAGCATTTTTGCGAAGACTGCCTTACTGCAGGCACAGAATTCTACTACTGCAAATCACCTGAATGCCGGCAAAAATTTAAGGAAGATACCGAAATTGATTCTAAAAGGGAGCAAATTATATGTCCAAATTGTCAAAGTAAATTGGAATTAAGTTCTGAAGAGATGCAGTATTCCGGCCTTCGATGTCCTGAGTGTGATACCTATATAGTTTTGATGAATGGAGAACCGGAATCACTGGAAGATAATAATTATGTCCGGATGCTCACCACCACAAACCAGGGAGACGCTGCTATAATAAAATCGATGATGGAAAATGCTGAAGTTGATTACTATCTGACAGGCGAGAATAGCATTTATGAGCCGATGGTTTTATTCGTGAATGAAAAAGATATTGAAGCAGCAAAGGATATCCTGAAAGATTTTGAAGTGCATCTCTTTGGCTTTTCTGCGGATAATGATTTATAGAGTCTGTACGAAATACCATGAATTATTAGAATTCAGCATAATATTTAGCTAATTCATAAAATGCTTTTTTTCTTTCCCACGCATAAGAAAACTTTGAATCTTTATTTTCTGAAGGGAGAACTTTAACAAGACCAAAATTGGCCATATCCAAATCATATTCCGGGTTTACGTTATATTTTGCTCTTCGGGCAATGAAGGTATAAACAAAGGCTGCCTGCACATTCTCCTTTCGATATATATTCAATAAATCAATAATATAATTTGATTGAACACTTTCATCTCTCTCTAACAACTTTTTAAGACGAGGGCTTGGTATCTTCCAATCAACAATCGAATATCCCCACGCTCCTTTTTGTATCAGCACCTTTGAAACTGCAGCATCCGAATTCTGTTATGGCAAACTTCTTCTTCTTTTGGGCTAACTTTCTGACAGTTCGTCTATACTTCAACGAATTGAATCTGTTTTTATAATAATTGACTGCGATGATATCAAATTTATCCCAATCTACTGTTTCCCATTGACCGGAGGCATAGGTTATTTTACCCTTAAAATTCTGCCGGGCTTCAGATACTGCCTTTACTAAGAAATTATTTAATTCCTTATTAAATCCAAGGTTCAGGCTGTTTTTTATTATGGATATCGGTTTAGCCAAATTTAATATCCTTTTATAAATGGTTTCACCTTCGATAAACCCTTTTACATCAAGAGAAAATTCATTCCCGATTACATAAACTAACTCGGGCGAAATCTTTCTTAACTGTTCCGCCGCTCCCGAACATTTAATTATATAATCAATAGTTTCTTCCAATGAAGCATTTATATAACGCGGCGAGAACCAAACCTTCAACCCTTCTTTTATAGCAATTTCCGAACACTCTAAAAGTTTTTCTAAATCACTGCCATAAATCCGGACGGCATTACAATGCAGTTCATTTTTTATTACTCCAATTTCTTCTTTCATTACCTCAGCAATTAAAATATTACCGGGATTATGGTCAGACCTCAATCCCATACCAACATCATAATTAACCCCTTTTATTTCCAGTTTGTTCATATTAACACGCGTAATTATTATAATGCGTTAAGGATATATTTGATAGTAATCAATTATTACTTAAAGATATAAGGAGAAATAATAAGACAAAGGATAAGCTATAAAAAGTTGTCACGTTTCAGCTGCAGATTGCGTCATTAAAATTTTAATTAGCAGATTCAGTTAAAGATCTCTTGCAGAAAATGTGTTTCCCTGCATTATATCACCAGTTGTAAATCCCTTATAAAACCACTTCTTCCTTTGTTCGGAGGTACCGTGAGTAAATGATTCCGGTACAACATACCCCTGTGATTGTTTTTGAATATTATCATCGCCCACAGCGCTTGCTGCGGTTAATGCTTCATCAATATCTCCGCTTTCAAGAAGATTCTCCTGCTGGGTATAATGAGCCCAAACGCCAGCGTAAAAATCCGCCTGCAATTCAAGTCTTACAGAATACCTATTATACTCTTCCTCACTCAGCTGCGATCGAAGCTCATCCATCTTATCCATTACCCCGGTCAGCTTTTGAATGTGATGACCTACTTCATGAGCAATAACATAAGCCATAGCAAAATCTCCCGGAGCTTTAAATCGGCTCTGGAGCTCATTATAAAAACTCAGATCGATATATAATTTTTCATCACCGGGACAATAAAAAGGACCGGTTGAAGAGCCCGCTATTCCGCAGGCAGATTCAACTCTTCCATTGAATAAAACCAATTTAGGCTCACGATACATTTCTCCTTTTTCCTTAAATATTTCACTCCAGATATTTTCGGTTTCGGCAAGAACAACAGAAACAAATTGTGCAAGTTCTTTATCCCCGGCACTTTCGGTATAATTCGAACTGGTGGTTTGATCATTGACCTGTATATTCTGAAGTATAGAAGTCGGATCGCCGCCTAAAAGTAAAATCACGGCGACAATTATAATAGTTCCTATACCTCCGCCTACAATACCTTTGGGTGAAATACCGCGTCTGTCTTCTACATTTGAGCTTTCTCTTCTGCCTTTCCAACGCATAGCAAACCTCTCAAACTGAAAGAATAATTAGATAAATATCCGGATTCGTAAAAAAAATCGATCCGGCAATTAATATCAAGATTTCTTTTTAAATAGTCTATAAAGAGCAAGAAGTATAATGGCGCCAATTGTCGCCCCTATAAATCCTGCTGCTTCACCTTCATGATAAATTCCCAAAAATTTTCCGAGATAGGTAAATAAAATTGAGCCCGCAATACCAATTAATATTGTAATAATAATTCCACCCGGATCTTTACCAGGCATAATAAGTTTTGCGAGTGCGCCGGCAATAAGACCGATAATAATTGTCCAGATTATTGACATTTTTTGCCTCTGTTTGTTAATTAAGTGTATTACGTTTGAGAGTAAGTCTCTTCATCAATATTTTTACAGTCCACGCAAGCAATAGTACAACAACAATTGCTGCGATAACAGGGATGAAAACAGCAATTATTCCTAAGATCACGGAACTCCCCAATTCCACAGATGATAATACCGGGTTGCCTAATCCGGCAGTTGTTGCAGTCGAAGTTACTCTTGTTACTCCCGTTAATGCCTGAATTGCAGCCGCTATACCGCCGCCGGCAATAATAGCCAGGCTCCACTTAAGCAGTGGTGACATCCCCAGAACAACTGAAGCCATCAAAATAATACCGGCAACTACTGCAGCGGGTGAGGCAATAGTATCGAGAATATTATCTACCCAGGGAATGTAATATCCCGCAATTTCCAGAATTGCGGCAATGCTGAAGGTGATCATGGCCGGCACTGTTCCTATCCAGCTGAAGGAATCTGCCAGTATTAAATTTCCGGATAATGAAGCAATACTTATTATAAGGAAGGGTACAAAAATCCTGAATCCGCTTGCTGCACTTAAGCCGATACCCATCAGAATAGTAAGTATTAATTCAAGGTCCATTTATTTACTTTAAGAATATGAAACACTAATACCGGGTATCAGTCCCATCTTAATATTTATAGTTCTTAATTTAAACTCACCTATAGTAACAGTAGCTGAAAAATCACTCGCTCTGAAAAGACTTTTTAAAAGTATAGTTGCAATTTTATTTTCCTGTACTCTATTAAAAATATTAACTCTTTCAGAAAACGGGATAGCTTCCAGACATTTAAATGATATACTCATATCAGGCGGCAAAGCAACGCTTGCATTTATACTGTTTAACTCATAACCGGCTTCTCTAAAAAGGTTTGTATAATTATACAGTGTTTCCAGAATAGATTTTAATTTCTCGGCAGTACCGTCTTTAAATTCTTCGATGATTTCTTTTTTCTCATCATCCCACAAATTTTCTTTCAGATCAGAAACCTTATCTTTTACTGCAGCTGCGGAAGCTTTTGCTTTGCTTAAAAAACTTTCATCCATATTAAAAGTCCTGATAAAGTTAATAAAAGAATAACGCAGCAATATAATGCGTTGTGAGATCAATTAATTATTTATTTAGAGCCTTCTTTCCTGCGATTAAACCATAACCGAATCCTGCTAAAACAGCCCCGATAATCGGAGCAACCCAGAACATCCACAATTGAGATAAAGCCCATCCGCCGACAAAGATAGCCGGACCGGTGCTTCTTGCCGGATTGACAGATGTATTCGTTACCGGGATACTGATTAAATGTATAAGAGTTAATCCTAAACCAATTGCTATTCCCGCAAAACCTTTGTTTGCTCTTTCATCTGTAGCCCCGAGGATTATTAAAAGAAAGAAAAAGGTCATAACAATTTCAGTGACCAGGGCGGAAGTCAGAGAATAGCCTCCCGGGGAATGTTCGGCATAACCGTTAGCTGCAAATCCGCCGCTGACATCAAATCCCGCCTGCCCGCTTGCAATTATGTATAATATTCCTGCAGCGGCAATACCGCCGAGTACCTGAGAGATAATATACGGCAGCACTTCCTTACCTTTTATTCTTCTACCCACCCATAAACCAATGGTAACCGCGGGATTAATATGACAACCGGAAATATGCCCGATAGCATAAGCCATCGTTAATAAAGTCAAACCAAATGCGAGAGCTACCCCGACAAAACCAATACCCAGGCCGGGAAATGCTGCGGCGAGAACTGCACTGCCGCATCCACCCAACACTAACCAGAAAGTTCCAAAAAATTCAGCCAACATTTTATTGGATAGATTCATATTCTCCTCCTTAATAAATTAATGAACTGTTTAATAGCTTTATCTCAGAAAAAATAACTTATATTTCTTCAATGGATGATTTTGCATTGCGCATAACGGAATCTCTTCCTTTTCTTAATGTTGCCCGGCTTGCATACATTTGGCTTGATCCGATCACCTCTTTATTGCCAGCGATTAAATTAAAATATACCTTTCCGTTTTTTGCAGTATTAACAGCGAATTTTTCTTTATTTGTACTGTTCTTTTTAACTGAAGCAATACCATTTTTACAAGCAACTTTTGAACTATATCCCTCGCTTGTGAGTATAACCTGAGTGTTGCCCGCCAACAGACGAAATCTGAATTCACCCGATTTATCTTTATAAATCTGATACTTTGATCTACTCATTTTAAACCCTCCGTTTTATTAACTCTATGAATTACTTTTACCTGCGGATTAATGCAGGTTAATTATTTTTAACACTTCAAATCTGTCGTGTTTTTTTAAATAATAATTAAGGATTCGGGATTTTTAGTTTTTGTCCTACCTTAATCATATCCGGATTTGTAAGCTGATCCTTATTTGCATCAAATATTTTCATATAGCTTTTCGGGTCTTTATAATATTGTTTTGAAATTTTGCTCAGGTTTTCGCCGCTTTCAACTGTATGAAGATGATAATAGCCGGTATTCAGAACTTTAATATCAGCACTTACTTCTTTCTGTCCTTCTCCGCCAACTTCTTTTATTTTATCCCATATTTTATTTTTTTCGTACTGGGTATTAACTGAACCAGATAAATTCAGTTTACCCGCATCTTCTTTAACATTTAATCCCTGGACATTTAATTCCTTTGCCAGAGATAAAACGGGGCTATATTTAACCTGTAGTGACATAATAACTCCTTTGATTTTATATTACTGGGAATGCAAGTTTAAGATTAACTTTGTATTGAATTATTTTACCCCCCTCAACGCTTGCCATATGTTTTTTTACTTCAAAACCAGAAATACCTTTGACGGTTTTGGAGGCCTTTTTCAATGCCTGCTGAATTGCATCGTCAAAACTTTTAGAGGAGATTCCAATAACTTCAATAACCTTTACCGCACCTTCATTAATATGATTCATAACTGCTCCTTTACTAATTTGTTTTCTATTTGCAAATTGCTTTTTTAATAACACCAGCAGATCATGTTCGACTAATCTGATCATAAAAATTTACGCGCTATTTTTTACCCAACAATCCTCCGAGTATATCCATTCCTTTACTTAAAAAATCACCTTCAGGAACTTTTCCTTCGGGAGTTAATTTATCAACAACATGAGGCAGCAAATTTGATAATTGGTCCGTCAGTGCATTAGAATCCATCCCAAGTTTTGAAGACATTTCTTTAACAGTATCGTTGCCTAAAACATTTTTAATCTGATCAGAAGAAACCGGAAGATTTTTACCAGTTCCAACCCAGGATGAGATAACATCTCCCAAACCCTTCGATTTAAATTGGCTAATCAAACCATTTAATCCACCGCTTTCACCTCCGACTAAAAACATTATTGATGACATTAAGTCGTTTTGTTTATTTTCATCACCCCCAAGTACGGATTTAACTGTGTTTAAAATATCCATTTTATTTTCCTTCTTTTGTTGTACGTAGTTTGTAATTATTTATTTTGATATCGTTTTATCTCTCTTGCCTGTACAGATACTATAATTAACTCATTATTTCTAATAGATCCTATCGGAAAAAGGTATGAAAATGGGATTAATTCTTTCGATTGATATATAATTTCACCTTGATTCTACTTTTCCATCAACTCCCATTGCTTATCGTATCTTCCTTCTCTTTTATCGTTTTCAAGTTTCAGTACGCCGCGGGGGCAGACTGCTGCACATATTCCGCAGCCCACACAGGATGCGCGTATAATATTTTGTCCGCGCTGTGCATACCATTTAACATCTATTCCCATCTCGCAGTAGGTTGAGCAGTTGCCGCAGGAAATACATTGTCCCCCGTTCGTTGTAATTCTGAACCGGGAAAAGAACTTCTGCTGAAGTCCCAGCACAGCAGCCATAGGACAGCCGAACCTGCACCATACTCTGCTCCCCATTATCGGGTAAAAACCAATACCAATTACTCCCGAAAACACTGCACCTATTATAAATCCGTAAACAGATGCAAATGTTTTTGAAACCGAACCGAGCACTGCACCTTTTAATGAAAGATTCAGCCAGAGCAGGGCTGTCGTAGCAACTATAAATGCAAGAACAGAATATATCATCCATCTTTCAATCTTCCAGCCTTTAAGCGATTTATCCGAAAGATGTCTGTATGGATCACCGGCAGTTTCAGCCAGTCCTCCGCATCCGCAGACCCACGAGCAGTACCATCTTTTGCCGAAAAAATATGTAAGGATCGGCGTTGCTATAAACGTCATTACTGCTCCCCAGAATATCATAAAGGTACCAAGTGCAGCATAGTTCGAGGTCAGATAACTGATTTTTGATGGGAAAAGGTACTCGTATTTCAGGGGCCAGAAGTATGTAAAATAAAATTCGGGTTTATTTAGGTATACCAGGAAAGCGGGGATCAGGAAAGCAAAGCCCAGCTGGAAAAACATGACGGAGCAGGTTCTTATAATATGATATTTGCTGTGCCTGTATTTCACCAGCATTCTTATTCCCATTACAAGGACAGCAGCGGTGTAGAATGTCCCGTACAAAAACCATTGATTGGCAGGTTTACCGCGGAGCGTATAGCTGATCGGGTCGGCAAGCCGCGTCCAGTTTTCAACGAGTGAAGGAAACCAGTAAAGTATAGTATAAAATCCCGTGATCATTATTCCTATTATCCAGGCGGGTATTCCCCGGTTTGTCATCGGGTGGAAAAACTTCCCGTCATTTTTAATTCCTGCGGGTGATTCTTTTACCTGGATAATATAAAATGCGAGCGTGCCTGCTATGATTAAACCCAGACTCAGAATAAGAAAGACTACAGGACGGTTATCAGCTATACCCGTCAATGAAACCAATAAAAAAAGGAAGCCCAGTGAAAGAACGGCGAGACTGATCTTTTTAATAAGCTCAACGTTATTATTATGAGAAAAATAATTATATGGACGGGTAATCTCTGTCATCTGATTTCTTTTTCTATCATAAATATTTCAGGCAGCTCTGGTTTTCTGTTTCTTAAATTCTGCAGATATCGCCAGTTCATATTTTTCAAAGAACTCAGGATCAAAATTAGCCTGCATTAAATGATCCATCACAAAATCGACAGTTTTTTTATTTCTTATCCAGTCCTCGCAAACGATTTGACGCAGTCTCATTCCAAGCACATTAAATCCGGTTACAGCCCGGTCTGATCTGTTATAAACTACCCGGAAGAATATCTTCCCGCCAGGATGTTCCCACGTAAAAGTATCTTCCCAATCCCTGATATTATTATGAACATATCCGTATGTCTGGTATTCTATATCGAAGAATTTAGCAGAGTTAAAGCGGACGCCCCGTTCATATTTCCTTCTGCGGGCGCATATTGTATCGGCAACCGTCCTGCCCTGCATTTTACCAGTATACCAAAGCTGCTCAACGTGCCCTTTTATGCTGCCTTCAGGACTTACTATTTCTGCACAATCACCGGCAGAATAGACATCGGGTATGTTTGTTTCAAGGTATTCATTTACCAGAATCCCCCTTGCGGTTTTAACTTTTGATTCCCTGACAACATCAATATTCGGGTGAACCCCCGGGGTAAGGCCTACAAATTGACAAGCAATTACCTCACCGCTGGTTGTAATAACCCCCTCGACCCTGCCGGATTTATCTGCCCTGATCTCTTTTAACCCGGTATTGAATTTCAGAGTCATTCCATATTCCGAAATATGTCTGCCTATTACTATACATTCTTCTTCCGGCAGTCTTGATCTCCAGTAGTGAGATTCACGGCAGAGAAACGTAACCGGAACATCCCTGGTGTGCAGCATTTCCATCAGCTCAACTCCAATCAGTCCTGCACCGACAATAACTGCATGTTTTATATCCCTCGTGTTTTCTTCAAGTAGATCCAGATCCTGCTTTCCGTACAGCCCCTGCACACCGGGAAGATCCTGTCCCGGCCAGTTAAACTTATTTACTTTTGATCCGGTAGCAATTAAAAGCTTGTCATATTTAACTTCAGAATTATTATCCAGAAGTAGTTTCTTATTATCCGTATCAATTTTATTTACATGGGCGAAAACGAGGTCAATTTTATTCTTCTTCCAGAACCAGTCTTCATAAGGTTTGATATCCTGCCATCGCATATGCCCCATATAGACGTACATTAGTGCTGTGCGTGAAAAGTGATACTTCGTCTCGCTGCTTATCACGGTGATTTTCATATCGCTCTGTTTACGCACGAAACGCGCGCAGGTTATACCCGTTACTCCGTTGCCGATGATTATAAGGTGAGACATAGATTTTTATGATCATCCTTAATCCAAAGTAAATAAATATAATTATTTGAATTCTGATAATAAATAATAATCATTCGAATAGTATCACAAAAAGAGAACAAAAATCAAATCTCTATACCAAACGTGCCCGGTTTGGAAAATCCTTGCTAATACGGCATAACTCCTATCTGAATACGCACTGAATACGCTGTGAATACGCATTGAACACGCTCTGAATACGCTCTGAATACGCTCTGAATACCGAATAGGCCGGTCACTGCAGGCAGACAGTGCAATTGACAGGATTGGGTTGATTCAATTATAAAAACTGTGATAATTGCCGGTTTATTTATATTTTTGAGGCCAATTACTACGCAACTTTTTATCGGTGAAGATTTATGAAGAATATTATAATTATTTCCTCCCTGTTTATTTTTCTACTGTTTGCAGGGTGCTTAAAAGAAACTAATCAGCCATCATCAGCAGGAAAGGCAATGGATTCACTCAAGACAATGATATCGCAATTTGCCCCTACGGAAATTACATACGATTCAACTCTGCTTGACAAAAGACAAAAAATGGTAGTCGAAAAACTTTACCAGGCTTCGAGACTAATAGACAGCATTTTCCTGAGACAGGTTTTTGCCGAAAATGTTGAGATCAAGAATCAGCTTCTTGACGGTAAATCTGAAGAGGACAGTCTGAAGCTTGTCTACTTTAATATTAACTTCGGACCTTTTGACCGCCTGAACCACGATGCGGCTTTTATCGACAGTTATAAGAAGCCTCTCGGCGCTAATTTTTATCCTCAGGATATGACAAAAGATGTATTTGAGAACTGGATTAAAAACCACCCGGATGATGAAAAAAGCTTTACATCGGAATTTACTGTTATAAGAGGGAAGAAGGATTCACTCAAAGCAATCCCTTACAGTGAATTTTATCAGCCTGAACTGGGCAGAGCAGCGCAGCTGTTAAGAGAAGCAGCCGATTATGCGGATAACCCTTCACTGAAAAAATATCTTACCCTTCGGGCCAATGCATTCGAAAGTAATGATTATTATGAAAGCGATATGGCCTGGATGGATCTGAATAATAATAACATAGAAGTTGTTATCGGGCCCTATGAAGTATACGAGGATGCACTTTACAATTACAAGGCTTCATTTGAAAGCTTTGTTACGATCAAGGATCCTGAAGAGAGTGCAAAGCTTGCTAAGTTCGGCACATATCTGAAGGATATTGAAAAACATCTTCCGATAGATGATAAATATAAAAATACTGAGCGCGGCTCCGAATCTCCTATAGTAGTTGCAAATGAAGTGTACTGTGCCGGGGATGCAAAGTCAGGTGTGCAGACGCTGGCATTCAATTTACCTAATGACGAAAGAGTAAGAGAAGCAAAAGGTTCAAAGAAGGTCCTGCTGAAGAACGTGCATGAAGCAAAGTTCGATAAACTGCTTAAACCAATTGCCGGTATTGTACTGGATAAAGATCAGCTGAAGTACGTTACATTTGCCGGATTCTTCAATCATACACTGATGCATGAAATGTCGCACGGCGTTGGTCCCGGCAACATTACAATTAACGGACGTAAAACAGCGGTTAATAAAGAACTGAAGGAAACATATTCAACACTTGAAGAATGCAAAGCAGATATACTCGGAATGTACAATAATGTTTTTATGATTGAGAAAGGTGTTTATCCCAAAGAGTTTGCGGAAGAGACTTATGTTACATTCCTTGCCGGCATATTCAGATCAGTCAGGTTTGGAATAAATGAAGCCCACGGTGGAGGAAATGCTATTATATATAATTATCTCCTGGAAAACGGCGGTTATGAATATAATTCCGATACGAAGAAAGTCAGAGTTAATTTTGATAAAGTTTATCCCGCATTGAAAGACCTGGCGAATAAGATCCTGACCATACAGGCAACCGGTGATTATGATGGAGCGAAGCAGCTCATTGCAAAGTATGCTGTAAATTCTGCATCAATGGATACATTAAGATCAGAGCTTAAAGACCTGCCTGTAGATATCAGGCCGGTTTTTCAGATTGAAGAAAAATAAATGATCATTGAATGGCTTCCAAAGCTCACCCGGATTGATTTATCTATCAGTCCGGGTTTCTTTTTATTTACTGCTCTAGCTCATCGATAACTTTTATACTTCCTTTCACCGGAAGTTCAATAGTATAGGTTTTACCTGCTTTATTGGTTAGTACGATATCACGAAGCCAGGGATTATACATTTTCAATATTTTATAGTTTACTCCCTTATCGATGGCGAAATCTGCCAGGTTAGGTATAGTACTGCTTACACTCAGTTCATAAGTCGGCAGTTCAGGGTACAGGTCATCTTTCTCAATAGCAAATCCGTAATTCTCGGGATGCTGTAAGATAATTTTCATTGCGATAATACGCGCAACATACCTTGATGTTTCATCACCCAGTACAAGGTTATAATAGTTATTAGTTTTCTGGCGGGTCATCTGTTTCTCAACGCCATTCATTCCCATATTGAAAGATGCTGCAGCCATCGTCCAGTTCCCGAACTGATCATATGCATCTTTGATATAAAGACATGCGGCTTCAGTAGATTTCTTCAGATCGTACCGCTGATCAACTTCATCATTTATTTCAAGTCCGTATTTCCTTCCTGCCGCTTCCATAAACTGCCAGAACCCGACAGCTCCCGCAGGAGAAATTGCATTGGACAGTCCGCTCTCAATAACGGAGACATACTTAAAATCATCCGGTATACCGTGGGCCTTTAGTATAGGTTCGATTACCGGGAAATACCTGTTTGCCCTTTTTATGGAGATTATAGTGTAAGAATGATAATATGTATTAACTATAAATTCCCTGTCCATTCTTTCTTTAACCTCAAAGTTGTCCAGCGGCACTTTTTCACCTGCAAAATCAAGCTGTTCCGGAACGGGGGGAGATACAATCTTATAGCCCTGCGGGAATTTATCGTCATCAGCGGAAACAGGAGATGCAGAATGTGTTCCTCCGATATCCGGGAGAAATAACATAAACGGAACTGCAGCAATAAATCCCAGGAGGAATGTATACAATTTGGGCGGGGTAATCTTTTTCATAGGAGTCAAACTTTTATGATTAAAAATTGAATGAAGAAAATATAAACAAATATCTTACTATGTAAATACCAATTTAAGAACTACATAAATAAAGTTTCTATTTCATGCTATTTAAGAACTTTATAAATAAAGTTCCTACTCGCTATTTCCTGCAAAATTGAAGTACGTGGCGGGGGATTAAAATAAAAAACCCCTCAGTCCTTTCGGATGAGGGGTTCAAACTATGGTTCAGAAAATTTATTGACCTAAGTAAGCCTTTAAAGAACTGCTTCTGGATGCATATCTTAAACTTCTGAGGGCTTTCTCTTTAATCTGTCTTACTCTCTCACGGGTAAGGTTAAAGCGTTCGCCGATCTCTTCAAGGGTAGCTGCATGCTCGCTGTTTATTCCGAAGTATAATTTTATTACTTCTGCTTCTCTCTCATTGAGAGTTGAGAGCACGTTTTCAACTTCCTGCTTCAGAGATTCTTTCATCAGAGTTCCGTCGGGTGAAGGCTGCTGATCGTTAACAAGAATGTCGCCAAGACTATTCTTATTGTCATCACCTTCTTTTAACGGGGCATCCATAGAGACATGGCGGCCGTAAAGCTGCATTGTATCGGCAACTTCATCAACATTCATATCAAGAACCTGTGCAAGTTCTTCGGTAGTAGGTTTTCTTTCAAATTCCTGCTCGAGATCCCTGTAAGCTTTGCTTAACTTACCAAGAGAACCGACGCGGTTGAGAGGAAGCCTTACGATTCTTGACTGCTCGGCAATTGCCTGCATAATCGACTGCCTTATCCACCATACTGCATAGGAGATAAATTTGAATCCCCTGGTTTCATCAAATCTTTGCGCGGCTTTAATTAATCCTAAATTTCCTTCATTTATCAGATCGCCAAGGGATAATCCCTGATTCTGGAATTGTTTTGCAACACTAACTACGAATCTAAGGTTTGCTTTAGTCAACGCTTCGAGTGCCTGTTTATCACCTTTCTTAATCCTGATCGCAAGTTCAATTTCCTGGTCAGGAGTAAGTAAGTCCACTTTACCGATCTCCTGGAGATACTGGTCGAGTGATTTACTTTCCCTGTTAGTGAATTGCTTGGTTATCTTCAATTTTATCAACTCCTAATAAATTGGTTTATGGATTATTACATTAGATAAAAGAACAATGAATTCGGTTCAGAAATTCCATCTAAATATAACTATACAATATAAGTAATATTTCTGCAATAAATAAGTTAAAAATTCGTCCTTCTATAAGGATTCTGTCTTAATAGACGCTGTTAACGGCTGAAAAGTTTCATCAAAGTGACTGGAATCATCCCGGAGATAAATAATTGCCCTTTTTCTCAAATGCCCTCCAAATTGTTTGCCTGATAATAAGAATTTAATCGAAAAAACTCAACTGCCCTGTTTTTACTATAGAATCAAAGGATTCTCCCATCAGACTTAGTACCGAATCCGCCAGGGGTTTTATCTGCTTATCTATATAATGCTGGTAGTCGATATCATTATGTTTCAGTTCAACCGGTACGGGACCGCGTTTGGTAATCACATAGTAAATTGTGCCGCTGTTCTGGTCAATCAACCTTGCAGCACGTACATGCTGGGGAATATTCTTTGTGTAATCAGCAATATCCTTCCTGAGTCTTTTCCTGTATACCAGTTTATCATCCAACTCACCGGTACTCACTTTTTTAACGACTTCTTTAATCCAGCTCCTGATCTCTTTCTCATAGAATATACGTTCATAAAGCTCAACCTGGAATTCTTTTGCCAGTCTTGTCCAATCGCTCCTGACAAATTCCAGACCCACAAACTCCAGCTTCTCCCCACCTTCTGTTTTAAGCAGACCGGCATATCTTTTTTTGGCTCCCGCCTCGCCTCCTCTTGCCGGAGTGATAATAAATTTTCTATAATATTTTTCATATTCTATTTCAAGAAACGATTCAACATTATATTCATCATGCAATCTTTTTTCCCAGTAAAGGTTCAGGTCGCCGACTAACTTTTCGCCGTCCTGTGCTGTAAAGTTCTTCATATTTTCAGGCAGCTTCACAAAAAGGGAATCGGTATCGCCGTAAACAACGCTGTAGCCTTTCTGTTCAAGATACTCCCTGCTCCTGAGAAGAAGCCATTGCCCCGTTCCCGTTATGGCAGAAGGAAGATCCGGATGATAGAATCTGCATCCGTAGGAACCCATTACCCCGTAGAAGCTGTTCATCAGTATCTTAATTGCCTGTGAAAGCTGTTTATCTTTTTTCTTTTTGGCTTTGGTCCTTTGTTCTATCAGCTGTGTAATAAATTCCGGGAGAAAGTGTTCTGAATCAGAGAACTTATAGCCGGCAGGAGTCCTTAAAGTATTTGTACCGGAAAGAAGTCTCGACAAAGGATCTATTTTGAATGTCTGGATAATTGACGGATACAGGCTCCTGAAATCCAGTACGATTACATTATTATAAATTCCCGGTTTAGGATCAAATACGTATCCACCGGCAGCGTGTTCCGAGAGTTCGAGATCTTTTATATTCGGTGCAACATATCCTCTGCGGTGCAGTCTTGGAAGGAAAAAGTGATCAAAGGCTGCTGTCATCATTCCAAGCTGATCCATCAGTAAACCCGAAAGCTGCGACCGTCTGATTGATAATTCTATCAAACCGGATTTCTTAAAGATTTCCGTAACAAGTACGGCATCCTGAAGATTATATTCTGCAAGTTTCTTTTTATCTTCGGCGAACAGTCTTTCTATCTCTGCTACTTTATTTTCATCGGGTGTAATTGTTTTCCCTTCCTTCAGCAGCTCCTGTGCAACTGTCTCAAGCTTATAATCCTCGAATGTAAAAAATGAAGAACGCAGCGACTGCGGTCCGTCAATAACCACTCTTCCGTATACCGTTGCAAAATATCCTCCGCCTTTGCGGCTTCGCAGCGACACTCTTCCATTACGCCGTGCTATTTCAAACGGAATGTAGAGTTCATTGCATTTTGCTTCGAGGAACATCAGATCAAATCCGATTACGTGCCAGCCGATTATTAAATCAGGATCTTTCTCTTTAAACCAGGAGATAAAGGACTGCAGTAATATTTTTTCATCCGGATAAAAGGTAACGGTTTCATCATCCTTGCCTTCTCCGAGTATAAAGACTTTTTGCCCTTCTGTAGAGCGAAACGCCGTTTCGCTCAAACCGGCGTTACCCTTTACAGAATCGGGAAGCGAAACAGCGTTTCGCTTTACGGTAGTAAGGTTTACTGCTATCGAATAGAGCACCGTGTTGCCGGATCCTGTTTCAATATCTATCGAAGCGACTTTAAGATCGGGAGTAAATTCACACGCTTCTATTTTGGGATTTGTGAACCTGGTGAGTTTGCCTTCATAAGAGGCGTTCCCCGTAATTTTAATCTGTGCATTTAGAAACCGTTCCATCAGGTATCTTCTTACCGGATCAACATCAGCCTCATAATTTTTTATCCCGTTTTTATCCAGTTCTTCTGCTGCTGTCCTCAGGTCTCTCTCACTATTGAAGTAGACAGCATCCACATCCTCTCCGGCAAAGTTTTTAAGCTTAACAGATTTTCTTTTATGAGGAGCTTTTATTCCGGTATCAGCATCCGATCTTCGTATAAAGAAAACAGGCCGTACATTGGTTATAAGAACTTCCACCGGACGGGGATTCTCCGTCACCCCCATAAATTTGAGAACATTCTTGCCATGAATGTCCTGCCACTCACCGGTCAATATAAATGCTTTAACTGTATCCAATTATAATTTTCTCAGATATTTATCTATGCCTCTGTAAAAATTTCACTATTTTTCAGGGCATTCAATTCAATTATTTTTCTGAAGTAATTCGTTTTTCGCAAAGAAAATAAGGATAAAAATGAAAATATATCTCTTTTTTATGATAGTCGGACTGTTTTCAGTGATAATCACAGCCCAGGATAAAGATACAGTAACAACAGATTCGGGACTGAAATATATAATAATTGAACAAGGAGACGGCATAAAAGCTGAACCCGGGAAGGAAGCAACGGTTCATTATACTGGTTATTTAACTAATGGAAAAGAGTTTGATTCTTCCGTTAAAAGAAATCAGCCCCTCTCTTTTACTATAGGCGAAGATAAGGTGATAAAGGGATGGGAAGAAGGGGTTGCATTGATGCGCGTGGGTGACAAATTCAGATTTATCATTCCCCCGCAGCTGGGATACGGTGAAAGAGGAGCGGGCACTGTTATTCCGCCCAATGCTACACTTATTTTTGATGTTCAGCTGCTCGGAGTTTCAGAGCCTAAACTGGCTCTGGGAGATACCCTGCTGGTTACTATTTTTGAAAGCGGGATTGATTCGGCAATAAGTCAATATCATTATCTTAAGAATACCATGCCTGAGCAATACGATTTCAGGGAACCGCAGTTAAATACACTTGGATATCTCCTTCTCAGAAACCAGATGATCAAAGAAGCTATAGAGATATTCAAACTTAACGTTGAAGTTTACCCGGAATCAGCAAATGTTTATGACAGTCTGGGTGAAGGGTACATAGCAAATGGAAATGTACAGCTGGCAATTGAGAATTATCAGAAGTCGCTTGAGTTAAACCCCGATAATGAGAATGCAGTAGAAATGCTTAAAAAGCTGAAGAGCAAATAGTAAATGAAAAGTCCCCTTTTCAAGATCGTCACTATACTGATCGCGGTAATATTTATACCCATTCTCTTCTTTACTGTATATGAAATAAGCTCTCTGAACAGCAGCGAAAAGGTGCTTGACCAGATCTATTCCAATCAGCTCGATGCGATATTGTTTTCGGTGAACCAGTATTCTGAGGACCTGGTGAGCAGCTGGAGAAACAAGATCAACAATTCAGTACCGGAAAAAAATGATGAATCGATCGCTTCCTTTCTGAATGCTAACAAAACCGTAAGTTATGTGTTTACTGCCGACAGCGTAAACGGAGAAAATCTCAGAGTGTTTGCCCGGGAGGGGGAATATGAAAAAGAGAGAGGGTCTGCAGCAGAGATCCTGAGAGCAAATACAGCTGTAATAAACAGACTGTATACATATAAAAAAAGCGGATATCTTAAGCTTGAACCTGTAGATGTCTCATCGGACAGTACTGCAGTGGTTTTCCTGCTGGACGATAATTCAGTCGGCTGCGTGGTATTCAATTCTGCATCATTTATAAATCAGCTCCTCGATTCAAAAATGAAAAGCATTGCCGGAAATGAATTTATCCTTGCAGTGTACAGACCATCCGGCAATAATATTGTTCTTTCCACCGACCGGATAAACACTGCGGATATCCGGCAGAAGAAACCCTTATGGCTGCTCCCGCATTACAGTCTCGGTATAACACTTAAGGGGAAGACTATCGATGACCTTGTTAAAGCCCGGACCTATCAAAACCTTATCCTCATCGGCGGAATAAGTGTGCTGATCGTTCTCGGCATCTGGCTGGTATTCAGAAATCTGAAGAAGGAAATACAGCTGGCGCAGATAAAAGCAGATTTTGTATCAAATGTTTCGCACGAACTCAGGACGCCGCTGTCGCTGATAAGTCTTTTTGCCGAGACCCTGCAGCTGGGCAGAGTAAAAACAGAAGAGAAGAAAAATGAATATTATTCGATCATCCACTCCGAAACAAACAGGTTAAGCAGCATAGTAAACAAGGTGCTTAATTTCTCGAAGATGGAAGCCGGCAAAAGGTCATTTCATTTCGAGATTGCGGATCTGAACAGCACCGCAGAAAATGTATTCAGCACATATAGTTTTCATCTTCAGAATAATAATTTTGAATTTGAGTTCTGCAAAGATGAGAACTTACCGGAGGTTTATCTTGACAAGGATGCAGTTTCAGAAGCAATCATAAATCTCATAGATAATGCGGTTAAATACAGCGATGAGAATAAGAGTGTGGTTCTGAGAACGGGCAAAGAAAATGGTTATGTCTTCATAGAGGTTGAGGATAAGGGGATAGGCATACAGGAGGCGGATCAGAAAAAGATATTCGAGAAATTCTTCCGGGTTTCAACAGGACACATTCATAATACTAAAGGAACCGGACTGGGACTCTCCCTGGTAAAGCAGATTGTGGATGCACACAAAGGAAAGATCGTACTCTCAAGCGCTCCGGGAAAGGGAAGCAGGTTCAGGCTTCTGTTCCCGGTGTAGTATCGTTTAAGTAACTCTATAAAACAGACTTGTATCTGGAGTCATTCGGTGGTCATTGAAAGCATCGAAGCCATCGGTTGCCTCGAGATCCGTCAGAGCACGTCCCGCGCAGGAAATAAATGAGCGGGATTTCGAGGACTCAAGATTTCGTCCGGCAGCTGCCGGACTCAACATCCCGCCTTATATTAAAATCGCAAGGGCGGGACACTCCCGACACTGATTTACTGTAGATGAGTCGGGACAGGTCAGCCATCGTGCACGTTCAACTAAGTGGCGTCGTTGGTGCAATATATAAAACTAAGCGGTAAGGAAATATTTTCCTCAGATTACTTCAGCAAATGATCTTTCCCGATGAATATCTTCTGAAAGAGGTTATTCTGTTTTCCGTTAAAATAAGCACCGTCATTTTCTGTGGAAGTAATAATCGTTCCCGAAGAACCTTCATAAGCTGCGAGTACAACTCCGCCGAGAGAAGTTGATTCTATAGTCACTGTGTATTTAGCCTTACCCAATTCAGAATCTGAAGGATTATTAACAAACGAGGTACTGCTTGTATGTGCAAGTGTTCTCAGATAGGTCGCTGTTTTTGCCGAATCGGTCCTGCCTCCGTTTATTGTCCAGTGATCATCATTTTTTACAAGTTCAAATGAACTGTCGGGATAAGTAAAAGTAATCTTTTTCCAGTTCGCAGGATCATCGCTGACCAGCGAGTTATTCCGGAAGTTATCGGGCTTCTGATTGAAAGCCATATCAAGAAAACCCTGGGTTTCATAAACTTCATCTTCGCCGTTTAACCTTACAAAGTTATTCATCTGCCTGGGCTGCTGGAATGAAAACTTCCCTACTATCAGATCAAGCGTTCTGTCATTCCCTTCATATACCTCAACGCGGGTACCGGCAGAATCGACTTTGAACTCAGGCCATTTTGATTTGTCCTGTGCGGCAACCCGTGTGGGTTTAACCTGTACGAGCATACCAAGTAGGGATGAGACCCTATTTGAAGGAACATTTGCAGTCTGATTATTATCGAGCTTTACCTTCCAGTCCTTATTGCCCTCTTTATATATCCTTACTTCCTGATGGTTTGTTGCCCGCGGGAAAATAGAAATTGCAGTTACTTTTGCTGTATCTATGTTTACGATATCGGTCTTGAACGATCTTTCGCCATGGCTGGATTCAACAATTATATAAACTGCTGCAAGTACGAGGAGAACGCCTAAGACAATAATCAGAGATTTATTAGAGACTTTATTAAACATAATTTTCACTCATCCATTTATTCCTTTTGTTTTTCCTGACCCTGTAGCGGACCACACCGTATATTATTATCAGGAAAATCGGAAGCAGAAAGTTTAAATATTTAACAAGAGTTTTTGTACCTTCTTCAATGTCGGGATCAAGAGGACGCGATGTTACGCCCTTTGTTCTCAGGGCAATTAGACCGGTGTCGTCTGACAGCCAGTCGATTGCATTCGACATCAGGTTAACGTTATCGGCCTGAAGTTTCTGCTGGCCCTGGCCTTCGCCGTTTACAGCAAAATCTCCGTCGCCGAAGACAACCATCTTGGTATTTGCACCGTCTATATTCCCGCTGAGGGCGACAGCAACAGGCAGTGATGATTTGGGAAAATCCGCCCTGGTCCAGTTCTTCATTACATCGAAATAAACAGGAGGCTTCTGCAGTCCTGTTTTATCCGAAGTATACGCAAGGTTCACATAATGAAGAGAAGTATCCGGGGGATTAACAGTAACAGGACTTGCAAACGGCATCATCACCTGTTCAATACCTGTAGTGATAGGGTGTTTATCAAACTTCGAAATTATCGGGAGATAAGGAAATTTCACCGGGGTATTCATCATAAACATTCCCTGGTTCTGTCTCACCATAACATTCCCGCTATTGACGTCTATTATAAATTCATCATCAACCTTAACGCCTTTTTTACTTAGCCAGTCGGACAGCCCTGTACTCACACTTTTCCCCGAGGCATTTGAAAGATCGCCGTCCACCCTGTTAAGGGCGGCAAGTATTCTTCCGCCTTTAGAAAGGAAGCCGTCGAGTTTACTTAAAGTTGAAGGAGGAATTGTATCCTTGGGGGCAATTATAACGAGAGTTTTCAAATTGCCGGGAATATTTGTAGTATCATTCAAAGTAACCGGTTTTACATCATACATAATCGACAGCTGCTGCGCAAGCTGAGGAACGGCCTGAAGCGTTGGTTCGCCGTTGCCCTGCAGGAATCCGACCTGTGTCTTTTGCTGAAGGGTCATTTTTTTAATATTTGATGACAGATCATATTCCATAGCCGTGCCCGGCTGAATCAGCGGGATGACCTCTTTCTTTTCGCCGTACTGAAGAACTGCGCCAAGGTAAGCCTTCTGCTGTTTCATCTGGTCACGCTCGCGGACATTTATAACCACGGGTCTGATCCCGCTCTGCTGAGCTTCTGTTTCCAGCTGCTGGTCCTCGCCCGGATTTATAAACTGGTAGGCAATTTTCCCGCCCGATACACTATTATATTCAGTAAGGATATCTTTGAAATCACTTTTAACCTTTTGAACATCAGGAGGAAGATTCTCCGAAAAGTAGGCAGTTACAGTTACCGGTTCATCAAGCGATTTGAGAATAGTTTTTGTGGCATCACTTAAAGTATACTGACCGCCTTCAGTGAAATCCAGTCTGACGAAGAATTTATACGCAAGAAAATTTAATACAATTAATATTCCTGCCAGCAGGAGAAGCGACGTAATTATTTTTTGTTTAGTTACCATAATTAATCAACAATATTCCTTTTTGATAAAGCAGTTTCGGCAAGCACGAGTCCTAAAAATGTAATACTCAGGAAGTAGATGATATCCCTTGAATCGACAACACCTCTTGAAATAGATTCGAAGTGGTTATTGATAGTAAGGTAGTCGAGAATTTCACCGATCGTTCCCGTAAAATCACCTGCAAGCACCTGGAAGATGATCAGGAAGAAAACACCTATGAACAGTGCAAGAAGGAATGCAACTATCTGGTTATTTGAGATACTGCTGGCAAATAGTCCGATGCTTATATATGCCATGCTCATCAGGATCAGTCCGAGATAGCCGCACCAGACCGCACCGTGATCAACGGGACCCATTGACCACACACTTATATAATAAGGGAGTGTCAAAGCCAGGGCGATGACGATAAGCAGGAGGCAGGCCAGGAATTTCCCGACAATCACTTCCCAGTCGCTCACCGCTTTAGTAAGCAGGAGTTCTATCGTTCCTGTTTTATTTTCTTCTGCAATCATTCTCATCGTCAGCGCGGGTGTAAAAAAGAAGAGGGTCCAGAACGCCACCGAGAAAAAGGGCTGCAGAGTTGCCTGTCCTATAAAAAATATATCCGAGCCGAAAAGCCATGTAAAGAATCCGCTCAATCCAAGGAATACAATTATAAGAATATATGCAGTAAGCGAATCAAAAAAAGTTCTCAGCTCTTTTGCTGCAATTGTCCAGATTTTTGTCATTTTACTCTATTGTTAAATCTCTGAAAATATCTTCAAGTTTAGTTTCAATCGGGGTCATTTCAGTAAGTATCCAGTTTTTCTGCACACACAACTGAAATATGGGTCTTCGTGAGGATTTTCCCCCTTTACTCTGAACGATGAAGCCTCCCGCCTCATCTGCAATAGGATCAACCATACCCACAGATTCGAGATGCTGAAGGGATGAAACCAGTTCGTCCCGGTTTGCGGCATCAGCAATCTGAACCTTCAGAACTTCCTCTCCCTGCGCCTGTTTACGGAGAGTATCGGGAGTTCCGTCGGCAACAATTTTTCCTTTATTTATAATAAGGATCCTGTCGCAGGTAGCCTCGACCTCGGGAAGAATATGAGTGCTAAGGACAACGGTTTTCTCCCTGCCGAGTTCACGGATCAGTTTCCTGATTTCAATTATCTGGTTGGGATCAAGTCCGGTAGTTGGTTCATCAAGAATTAAGACTTCAGGATCGTGGATCATCGCCTGTGCAAGTCCCACTCTCTGTCTGTAGCCTTTAGAAAGTTCCCCTATTTTTTTATGTTTTTCTTCATTTAACCCGGTGAGATGGACCATCTCGACAATGCGGTTCCTTATTTTGCTTTTCTCAACTCCCTGGAGTTCCGCCACAAAATCAAGATACTCCAGCACCGGCATTTCATAATAGAGAGGATTATTTTCAGGCAGGTAGCCGATCTGTTTTTTAATTTCCTCCTGGTCGTCGTGGATAGAAAAATTGCCGACCTTAACGTCGCCGTCAGAGGGCGCCATAAAGCAGGTAATGATTTTCATGGTAGTAGTTTTGCCTGCCCCGTTAGGCCCGAGGAAACCAAGGATCTCTCCCGGTTTTACATCAAAGGAAATTGAGTCAATAGCTTTTTGAGAACCGTATTGTTTGGTTAAATTCTCAACCGTAATATTCATACATATCCGGAATTTAGTGGATGAAAATTTATACCTGGTAAAGTATTTTTGACGGGTACTAAGTTAAAAAGTTTCATGATAAATAAAAAAGTCATAAATAATTTTTATTCCAGCCTCTATCTTATCCTCTAATCCTCTGCCCTTCTTACCTTCTTACCTTCTTATCTTCTTATCCTCTTACTTTCTTATCCTCTTATCCTCTTATCCTCTAACCTTCTTATATCAAAAATAAATGAATCGCTTGAATGATTCTTATTAATATCGGTGTCTTCGATGTCCGTCGGAGCCGGATATCGTCCAGACGGACTCAACGTCCCGCCTAAAGTACAATCGCAAGAGCGGGACACTCCCGACCTGACGAAAAATAAGATCGGGACAAGTCAGCAACCGTCAGCAAAGAATTAATAGATGTAAAAGAGGAGCGCGACATATTAAAAAAAGTAATAAACATCTTCTCAAAAACACAGCAATGAAATACATATTTATAATGGAGAATCGAAAGGAATTCAGACTTGGGAAGATGTGTAAAATACTAGAAGTATCAAGGAGCGGATATCATAAATATGTAAGAAGGAAAATGACACAAAAACGACTAGATGACCAATATTTGTTAGAACAAATAGAAAAGATTTATCATAATTATAGAGGAGTATATGGAAGCCCAAGAATATATAAAGAACTCAGGAAACAAGGTTTCAAATGCAATAGTAAAAGAGTAGTAAGAATAATGCGAACGCACCGAATAAGAACAAAAACAAAACGGAAATACAAGGTAACAATATAATTCCCAGCATAATTACCCGGTAGCAGAAAATATAGTTGGGCAGAATTTTCATTCTACAGAAACAAATAAGATATGGGTTTCCGACATTACGTATATATGGACTAAGGAAGGTCACATAACTCTATACAAAGCGTATCCTCTAATCTTCTTATCCTCTGACCTTCTTATCCTCTTTCTTCTCCAATCTTCTTATCCTTCCCATCTTCTTATCTTCTCACCTTCTCATCTTCTCATCTTCTCATCTTCTCACCCTCCCTCCCTCCCTCCCTCTTCACAGTTTCCGATTTTACTTATATTTGCAATTACTTTTTAACGGCAAGCCTCATTAACGCTTACCGTTTTTTCCTGAACAAATAAGCGGAAGGGAGATTTGTGGAACAGGCTGCAAGGTTTGAGAAGTTAAAAACAGGGTTCCAGGCGTCCTTCTGGACTGCCAACGGAATGGAGCTTTTTGAAAGGCTGGCATATTACGGACAGGCTACAATTTTAAGTGTATTCCTCAGGAATCATCTTAAATTCAGTGAAGTTCAGGCAGGACAGTTATCTTCCATATTCGGCGGACTGATTTATTTTCTGCCGATCTTTGCCGGTGCACTGGCAGACAAGTTCGGATTTAAGAAAGCATTCTCCTTTGCATTTTTCGTACTTGCAATCGGATATTTCCTGATCGGTTCCACAGGAATATCCGCTTTTTCAGGATGGTATTCGGGATCGGATCTTTTCCCAATACTTTCCCTGATACTGATCTTCACGGCTGTCGGCGGCTCATTTATAAAGCCCAGCGTACTGGGGACCGTGGCGCTTACAACCACCTCCGAATCCAAATCTCTGGGTTATGCAATATACTACTGGCTTGTAAACATAGGCGCTGCTATCGGTCCCTTACTTGCCTACCTTGTAAGAGATTCATTCGGGATAGAGTTTGTTTACCTTGTTTCGGCAGTAAGCTGCGGCCTGATGTTCCTTGTTTCCATTTTCATTTTTAAGGAACCGGAACTTAAGCTGAATGAAGAAAGAGAGAGTCTTGGAACAGTAATCAAAAATCTATGGACAGTTGTAAAGAACATAAAGTTTATGATCTTCCTGCTGATCTTTGCACTATACTGGATTGTCTTCTGGGAATTTTTCATAGTAGTACCTTTCTACATTTCAGATTATATATCACCGGACGCCCCGATTGAAATTGTTCTATCAGTAGGTGCGTGGACGATCATCCTGATGCAGATACCCGATCAACAGGCTGACAAAAAAAATACCCACACCCACAGCAATAATGATAGGATTTGTATTTGCAGCACTGAGCTGGTTCCTGCTTTACTTTGCCTCACTGGCAGGCATAACAATCGGACTTGGCTTAATCATCGCAATGGTACTGACCTTTTCCATCGGCGAGCAGACGCAGGCGCCGAGATTTTACGAATACCTTGCCGATCTTGCTCCCAAAGGTCAGGCAGCATTATTCCAGGGCTTTGCTTTTCTGCCGGTAGCGATTGCCTGGCTTGTAGGCGGCACATTCGGCGGCTGGGTTTACCAGACATTCGCAACCGACCAGCACCGTCCCGACCTTGTTTTTCTTATCATCGGAATGGTAGGAGTAGTTGCCGCATTGCTTATGCTGGGGTATAATATTTATGCGGCACATCTGACGGAGGCAAGCAGGAAGAAGATGAGAGGATGAGAAGAGGGTAAGCAATTTGGATGGAGTAAGGGAGTATTGGAGGGATGGGGCAAACCGGGGAAGAGGTTAAGAGGATTGGAAGATAAGAAGGTAAGCAGGAACTCATAATACAAGATAAAAGATAAAAGTAAGAAGGAACAAAGAAAAGGAATAAGGAAAAGGTATCAAGGAAGAAGATAAAAGTGACAAGGAAGAAGGGCGCTGAGAGTTATTAAGACTGGCTGCATTGAAGCTTGCGCGTAGCTCAGTTCTCTGAACTGAGCCCCCGAAGGAGGAAATTGTTGGAACTTCACCTGCCCCGCCGTTAGTTCGGTCTTCCGTTTACTTTAACTTTCGGATCGAATTCAATATTAAATCCAGCTTTGCAAAACTTGCTTGCTATTTCAAGAATCGAAAATGCTTCAGGAAATTTCCTGGAATTTTTTAATCTTCGATATAGGGATTTATAATTAGGGAATTTTTTCAGTCTCTTTATATTATAAATACTTAACATTTCCTTATACTGGAAAATAATCTAAAAATATCACATTATCCTGGAAAATTATCTAAATTATTCGTCCATTTCTGCCTTATACTGGAAAATATCCTGAATGGTCTATTGTGGAAAATATTCATAATTATCTGGCTTATTCTGGAAAGTTTTCATAATTTTATACTCAAATTACAATTATACCGGAAAATAATTCAACCTGTCGGGCGAAATGCTTGTTCGACAAAGCTTCAGCGAAGACGGGAAATGGAGACGGAAATGAGTGAAATAATATTTGCATCATCTAATCCTCAAGAAAGTTATAAAATCTCTAAAATGCTTCAAGAGAAGAAAATTCGGAAGATTGCACCAAGGATTTATTCAACAAATCCTGAGGAGAAACCATCAGAAATAATCCTAAGGAATATTCTCGAAATTCTGGGTAATTTATATCCCGATTCTATTTTAAGCCATCGCTCTGCTTTTGAATTTAAACCCACATCAACTAACCAGATATTTGTAACATATTCCTATACAAGAAAAATAAAACTTCCCGGAGTAACAATAAATTTTCTTGAAGGCAAAGGACCGGTTGAGGGGGATAATAAATTTATCGACAATCTTTACGTCTCTTCAGAAGCAAGAAGATACCTTGAGAATCTTCAAATAACAAAAAAATCCGGCCCAAATTCCAAGACATTGGGCATTCCACAAATTGAAGAAAAGCTGGATGATATTTTAAGAATAAAAGGTGAAGACGGATTAAATAAATTACGTGATGATGCAAGAAAATTATCTGAAATTCTTGGAATGCAAAAAGAGTTTGAGTTGTTAAATAAAATTATCGGTGCACTATTTACTACTAAGCCATCTAAAATATTAAAATCTGATTTAGCTTTGTCTCGTGCTGCCGGGTTGCCTTACGACAGAAACAGAATAGAACTCTTTGAAATACTCTCTAACTATCTGCACAACAAAACTTTTAAAGAGCGCCCTGAGAAAAACGTATCGTTAAATTCGTTCAGAAATTTTGCTTTCTTCGAGGCTTATTTTTCAAATTATATAGAAGGTACTATGTTCGAAGTTTCCGAAGCTAAGAATATTATAGATACCGGAGTTCCATTGCCTAACCGTGGAGATGATTCACACGATATTCTTGGCACTTATCAGGTAGTCTCAAATAGAAATGAAATGAAAATAATTCCTGCTACCGCCGATGAGCTCTTAAGCCTGCTTCAATTAAGACACAAAACATTGCTTTCAGCGCGTGTAAGTAAGTCGCCCGGTCAATTTAAAACAAAAAACAATAAAGCCGGTAATACATTTTTTGTTGATTTCAAACTCGTCCGTGGGACCTTAGTACGCGGATTTGATTATTATAAAATTCTTACAGATCCCTTTGCCCGAGCAGCATATATAATGTTCCTTGTCAGCGAAGTGCATCCCTTTGAAGACGGCAATGGCAGGATTGCACGTATTATGATGAACGGAGAACTCGTAAATAAGGAGCAGAGCAAGATCATTATTCCAACAGTTTTCCGTGATGATTATCTGCTTACGCTAAAAAGATTAACTAATCAAAAAGACCCCGCTCCTTATGTTGAAATGCTTACAAAGGCATATCAGTTTAGCGAAAATCTCCACTTTGAAAATTATGACGATTTATATAACAACTTAGAGGCACACAACGCATTTTACGAATCCGATGAAGGTAAGCATCTTAAAATTGATTAATGCCTAATAACCGGCGGTTATTTGGCGGATAAATTCATTTGCACATTAATTGTCTGTCCTTTGGCGGAATTGCACCAATCCCATCATTGTTATTAGATTTTACATGGTAAGCGAAACAGGCGTTTCCCGATCACTTGCAGCTATGTCGGGACAGGTCGTTTTACAATTCAAATGAGCTAAACAGTCCGGCAGCTGCCGGATCGCTTTACAGGCTCAAATGAGCGATTCGCTTTACATCATTCCATTGCTGATCTACTTCAGGACCTTTCGCATTATCGGCCTGGTTTCGGAGCGGCGGGCGACTTCTGTGAAGCCTGCTTTTCTGTATGCGGAGGCAAGACCGGTGTAGGCGAACGCGGGGGCGTAGTTCTTCGTTTCGGGATCGATAGGGTAGCCTTCTATTATTTTTGCGCCGTTCTTCTTTGCGTGCTTTTCTGCTTCTTTGAGAAGTTCAACGGTTAAACCCTTACGCCGGTGATTTTTATCTATATAAAAACAAACGACGGACCATACTGGTTTATCATCAACAGGTTTAAGGATCTTTGAAGTGCTTAATCTTGTATACTGCTCTCTCGGTGCAAAGGCAATCCATCCAACGGGAGTTTTGTTGTCGTAGGCTATTATTCCTGTCTGTGTCTTCCCTTTAACAAGGCGCTTAAACGCTACCCTGTTCCCTTCACCTTTTTTCTCTTTAAATTCTCTGCCGGATTCACGCCAGTACATACACCAGCATCCGCCGCAGGCTCCCTTCTCACCGAAAAGGTTTTCCACATCTCTCCATCTTTCATATTCAAGCGGCTGGAACTTGTAAACTGACTTATCTGCAGGCATATTGATCCTCTTCTAAAGTTATTGCTTAAACTGGTCTGAATTGTTTGAACATATGAGCTTTAATTCCGTAAAGACAGGCTCTTTTTCGCACACAGGGTAAAGCTTATCAACGAATTCTTTTACATATGCCGTACGACGGTGATGCTCCTCAGCCTTCTCGCTTTCAAATGTCATTGTATGGATAAAGGAGGTGCTGTCGCTCTTCTCCTGGTAACAATTATAGAGAATCGTCCCCGGCTCCTTTTGACTGATCTCATCAACAAATTTGCGGATGGTATTTTTTGTCTCTTCAATCTTATTTTTTTTCACTTTAAATGAAACAAATAAGTGTTCCATGATGGTTCCTGTTTTTATAAAGAGATAAATGGTATCCCTAAATAAAAAAATTAAAAATGAATTTGTCAAAAAGGGTTTATTGAACGCCTGTTTCGCTTGCTTGTAGGCCCGCATTGAAGCAGTCGCGTAGCTCAGTTCTCTGAACTGAGCAAAAAAGCATTCCTGATATCTTACTCTCACAGGTTACCTGTAAAGTGACCCCCTGCAGTGTCGCTCCCGCTATGTCGTCGCTATGTCGGGACAGGTCGCTTTACAAACTGAGCAAAAAGAAGGTTTGTCCTTCGGGTGAGAGGGCTACGGCGCCGGTAAGGTTTCCGTCTTTATCTTTCAATTCTTCCTGGAACTGAAGTCCGTCATCTTTAAGGTTTTGAATTACGGAGGGCATATTATTATCACGGAAGGTAATGGCGGGACCCTGAAAATAATGATTGAAATAACCGCTGCTGTAAAACCCGATTCCCATCGACCCGTCGCTTAATGAAACGCCGGGATTTTCGGCATCTCTTTCGTCCATCGTTATTTTATATCCGAATTTCTGCCAAAATTCAACCGACTCCTTTATTTTATCGGAATGGATGCTGATTTCTGTAAATCTGCCCCGCGGTTCATACTCATTCTTCCCGACTTCGCTGAAGTATTTCGGTTTGTCTTCAATAAGTGCAATAAGGAAATCATTGGGATCTTTTACAACTTTATACCAGGTATCTCCAAGCTGCATATCTCTATTCACATATTCTATTCCCTGGCCCTCAATCTCAGACACCTTTTCCTGCATATTTTCAGCATAATACTCGAGTCCCGAAAATTCGTCTTCAGCAAAAATGATATTCAGATTTCCATCGCTAAGCACCACCCATTTATAAGGCTTTTTACTGTAGGCCAGTTCCTGGAAGCCCATAAGTTTATAAAATGAAATTGATCTTGCCACATCACTTGTGCTTATATGGAACTGTACCAGGCTGCCTAATTTCATAATTCTGTGTATTTATTTATAGTATTTATACATTCAATATTAACCCCTTTATTAAAATTTACTGTGATTCCGGCTATAAACCCGAAACTTTTTGCATCGGTACGAATCATATTGTTTCTTAAATTTATTATTCGTTATATATCAGAATAAACTTATGGAGCTGAATTGAGCGCAGGACAGATAATTATATATGCATTTATCGCTTTTATTTTATTTTCTTATGTAAGAAAATTCTTAAATAACAGAAAAATTGAACATCATGATGCCGGCGAGGTAAGCAAACGACTGAAGAATCAGAATAATATTCTTCTTCTGGATGTAAGGACGGATCCTGAAAGAAAAAAAGGACATATCAAGGGTTCTGTCCACATTCCGCTGAACCAGCTGAGGAAACGTCAGCCTGAACTGGAAAAGTTCAGGAATAAGGAAATTGTATGCTACTGCAGATCCGGAAGCAGGAGTCTTAATGCCGCAGTTTTTCTTCAGAAGCAGGGTTTCAATGTATCAAATCTTAAGGGAGGGATAGCTGAGTGGAATTATCGAAATCAAAAACAGCAGTAAAGTGGACTAAAAGAATTCTGCCGGTAACGCTTGGAGCACTGGCCGGGTTTCTTTATTACAATTACGTAGGATGCGTAACCGGCACCTGCGCAATTACCAGCAATCCCTGGCTAAGTACAGCGTATGGAGCACTGATAGGCGTGGTTTTTACAACGTGGAAACCAAATGAAAAGAAGTGAATCTAATCCTTATAAACAAAAAGGATTAATGAAATGAAGAAGAACCTTAACTCAGTTGATAAAATTGTAAGAATAGTGCTTGCACTAGTACTGGCAGCTTTAATTTTCACAGGAACAATCTCAGGAACCGCAGGTATTATATCCGGGATCCTGGCGGTAGTTTTACTTGGTACAGGAATGATGAGTTTTTGTCCTATTTACAAAGCCTTAGGGATAAGCACCCTTAAAGAAAAAGTAAAAACAGCTTAATATTGTCGTTTGAATCACCCTGTTTAAGCAGCATAATTTTAATTTAAAAAGGAGAGATAGTGAATTACGGATTTTCTAAAAAGACAGAAATGCCTTACGAAAAGGCCGTTGAAAAGGTAACCGAAGAATTAAAAAAAGAAGGCTTCGGTGTACTTACTTCAATAGATGTAAAAGAAACACTCAAGAAGAAAATCGATGTCGATTTTAAGAAGTATATAATTCTTGGTGCGTGTAATCCGCCGCTGGCGCATAAAGCCCTTCAGAGTGAAGAGGAACTCGGGCTTTTATTACCATGCAATGTAATAGTATACGAGAAGAACGGCGGCAGTATGGTTTCCTTTTTCGACCCGATGATTATGACTCAATTAATAGACAACGATGAACTGAAAACCGTTGCCGAAGAAGTTAAAACCAAAATGACCAGAGTTTTCGAAGCTATTTAATTTTAATAAAGAAAAAAGGAGAAGACCTAATGTCTGAACATCTTAATAAGGAAACATTTAAAACAAAAGTATTTGATTTTGAGAAAAACCAGGAATGGAAATTTGAAGGTGATATTCCGTGTATAATTGATTTCTGGGCACCGTGGTGCGGTCCCTGCAGAATGGTAGGACCTGTCCTTGATGAACTTTCCGAGGAATACCAGGGTAAGATTAATATATACAAGGTAAACACAGATGAAGAACAGGAACTGGGAGCTATGTTTGGGATAAGGAGTATCCCTTCAATCCTTTTTGTACCGGTTGAAGGTCAGCCTAAAATGGCAGTAGGCGCATTACCTAAGAACAATATAAAAGAAGTAATCGAAAAAGATTTGCTGACTGCTGCTGCCTGATTTGGGGATTGAGAATTAGCGGATTTTCGTTAGTTTAAGCCTGCATTGCCGGCGGACAGGTTCAAGCCTGACTGCCGGCAGACAGGTGCAAGTGCTCTTCTCAATGAACTCCTCACACCCTTTCCAGCCATCTCCAGAGAAAAATATCGGTAATATGATACCTGCTTTCATTTTTAAATATGAGCTGTTTATCAATCAAAGCATTGATGGCTGTGTTTACCGAGCTCGGACTTGTTAAATTGTACTTATCTATAAAATTTCTGGCAGTGATCATTTTTATTTTTCCCTCCTTTGCAATAGCCTTCATCAGATTCCATTGATAATCCGTCAGCATGTTCCGGTAATTAAGATATATCTTCTCGTTTTCCTTCAGGATATTGAGGATCGTTTCTTTAACATGATCCAGGGTCAGGTTTTTTATATTCCTGTTGAAAAGTTTACTGCATATATACTGTACAGAATAAGTGTGCGAATGGGTCCAGTCAAGTATAAACCCGATACTTTCATCCTGTATAGTAAACTTACCCTCCTTAAATTTTCTTTTTATGAACCCGAGGTATTTATCTCTTTCAAGGTTCCCGGGTTTAATCTGCTCAGAATTCCTCAGCAGCCGTTTCCAGCCCGTTCCGGTGAATTCCTCCATTCGTGGAATACCGGCAAGTATGAAAGTTATCTTATCCGACCGGAGAATCTTCCTTATCACCAATGATTCGAAATTTTTATCATTATACGTTTTAATTACATGAAAGCCGTCAAAAGCTATAATAGTTTTTTTTCTTATGCGTTGAAGGTATTCAAAAATTAAGGCGACTGCTTCAGCTGATTTTTTACCGGCAGTTTCAAAAGAAGCTGCAGACTTGTCTACAAGTGGATCAATAATTATATGAGGATCCTGTCCATCCAAAAAATTCTGCAGGTTAAGCCTTTGCGGAGAAGGATCTTCTGCCCGCATTTTCATTATAACATTCATCAGAATATTAATAAAATCAGTTTTCCCGGATGAGGGGAGGATATCAAAATAATAAAGAGCGAATCCTCCTGTTTCGCTTAATTTATAAAATAAATGGTGTATGAGTGCTGATTTTCCTATCCCGGGCAAAGCTGTAAGAAGGATGGTTTTCTTTTTTTTAACTGCAGAGATCATTCTCTTTTCTTCATCATCCCGGTTCAAAAAGTAGTCGGGTGAAATATAATCTGAAAGGAGGAACGGGTTTTCCGGTTTCATTTATTCTACTGCTTTTGTCAAGGTGAAATTTTTGTTAAGAGTAAATAAATTATTTATCCGGTTATGTGATAAGGAGAGGCGAAGTGACATTAGTCGGGCAATCCTGCAGGTTGACATAAACCCTTGGTCTAATCTGTGAGAACCCCACCGGCGGCGAAGTCACTAAGGACTAATGATTGCCATATTTTTTCTCCCCGGCTGTAACTTTCAGATGAAGATAATTTTCTTTGGGAGGAAGCGGACAGGTAGCAAACTTAGTGAAAGCACAGGGCGGGTTATAAGCTTTATTAAAATCCAGCTCAACCATACCGAGTGAATCAGGTTTATCGGAATACAAAAACCTTCCGGCACCGTATGTTTCTTCTCCGTTGGTTTCATCTGCAAATATGATAAAGAATTCATTCCCTTCGCTCACGGGATCCAGGGTATAATTATTCCCGTTCAGTCTGAAAACGAGTCTCCCCTCTACTGTGTCATTCTCAACAGAACCAATGATATTCGGAATTTCTATAACTTTGGGTGAGGGATATTTTTCAAATTTTGCTTCGGTCTTCCACTTTTCATTAACCGGATATGTTTCTATTCCTTTAAACTCTTTCACGAGAGGAGCATTTAAATCTCTGAGTCTTATGCCGAACTTCCCATTGCGGTTTATAACAAACCATCTGAACTGACCCTGCTGCAAGACGGTAGTGCTGTCAGTAAGATCATCCTTCAGAGGCATATCTGTTACTTTATGGGAATCTGCCGTTACCTCAACATCAGGATTAATTTTAACTGAAACGGAACTGTCATTTAAAATAAAGGCACCTATATGAGCGGGTGCATTTTCAGGGAATATAATATCATTGTCCTTTGCACTTCCGAAAGTATTTTTACCTTCCTGCAGCCAGTAGAGCCCGACAAGGTTAAGCCAGCCGGTTTCTGTCTTAAGCCTGGCAACTCTTTTTTCATGCCATTGCTTAATAGATTTTACATATTCGGGATTACCCTGGTCTTTTTCACAGCCTGATGCAAATATTAAAGTAAGGACAGAAATTATTATTAAATAGCGCACTTTATTTTCCTTCCGAAATTTCAACCTTAATTATAAGATAAAATACAAAATAAATTTGTGCATCGTATATAGTGTGCAGTGTTATTGCCTTTGGACGGGCAAAGCAATAAATTATAATTTAAGTCTCAACCACCTTATACTGACCTGATGCAGCAAATAAATTTAAAGGATATATATATGGCAGTAAAACCAATTCCCGATAATTACCCGAGAGTGATTCCTTATTTAATAGTAGAAGATGTTTCAAAGCAAATGGAATTTCTGATAAAGGTCTTTGGAGCAAAAGAGAGCGAAAAGATGACTCTGCCTGACGGTTCAATAAATCATGCTGAGGTGAGGATTGGTGAATCAGTTATCATGATGGGAAAATCAAGCAGGGAATGGCCTCCGATTCCTGCAATGATCTACATTTATGTTGAAGACACTGATTCAGCTTATAAGAAAGCGGTAGAAGCGGGTGCACAGTCTTTAATGGAACCGGCAGATCAATTTTACGGCGACAGGAATGCAGGCGTAAAGGATCCATTCGGCAACAGCTGGTGGATTGCATCTCACGTTGAGGAAGTTTCTCCTGAAGAAATGAAGCGGAGAAGCGAAGAAAGAGCAAAACAAAAGCCGTAAATAAATGAATATGTTTTAGGCCCGCGACCCAGTATAAGATTCTCAAAAACCAGTTATTGAATCGAGTATTTTTGTCCTGTTCTAATATTTCCGGTCTAAGCGAAACGGCGTTTCGCTTTACACTGTTGCCTCCCATATTTGGTGAACTTTCCTTCTGATTTTATTAAGTTTCATATTACAAAGATCAAATCCTAAACCCCTGCTAAGGCAGAATATGAAACATCTTTTAATTGCTTTCATCTCGTTAATAGCTTTTCGCTCATCGGTAAATGCACAGGTATCTTCAGGTGAACTTATTTCAATAATGGATTCTTCTCTGAAGGTGCTGGTGGAATTACAGACAAAAGTTAAGGATATCCACCCCTGTCTTAATGAATTTCATCCTGTTGCTATTCCGTACAAAGACAGCCTGCTTATTTTTGATTACAATCGTGCAGAAAAAAGTTATCAATTTATTAAAGAAACCGGGCAGCCTTTTCCATTACCGGAAGGAATACAGGCATCATTTCCTTTACCGGTTTACGATAATAAACCAACCTGCATTGTTAACACAAAAACATTCAGCGCTACCGCGGGATACGCTACAGTGATGCACGAGTTCATCCACTGCTGCCAGTTTAACAGCGTTGAGCCTGAGATAAAAGAGGAACTTGAAATATATAAGTCGGCAATGCAGAATCGTGATTATTCCTGGGAGATTGTCCATCCGTTTCCATACGATGATTCAATTATTCACCAGTCCGATTATGATTCTTATAAAGAAGCTTTGCAGGAAAATAATATTGAGAAAGCGCGGGAAATTAGAAATATAATTAAGGGCCATCTGAACAAAACTGATTTTGAGTATATGGTATGGGAGGAATGGAAAGAGGGCTTAGCCAGGTACGTTGAAAACAAAATCCTTGACAAACTTAATATCAGCCGGAATAATTACGGGAAAGATGAACCTTACAACCGGGTTTCTTTTTATTACAGCGGGGAACTCCTGATCAGCCGGCTTGCAGAAAAGGATCCGCAGCTTCCTTCTGAAATGAAGAAATTATTTGAAGAGATGAGAGATTTCTGAATTTCCGGAAATCGATAAAAACAGTACTCTCTGCCAAACTGTACTAATTAAATTTCGGATCGAGCGATCCCGGTCTGTTCTTACTGTTTTTCTTCTCTTTCTTTGCTGCTTTTTTTTCTTTCAAGGATTTCTGCGGCTGTTTTCTGGAATCCTTTTTTGCGTTGAGCCCTTTACTCATTTTATTTCTCCTTACTGATAATTCAACCGAGATATTCTTTAAGCTTTGTACTTCTCTTTGAAGTTCTTAATTTTCTCAATGCTTTTTCTTTTATCTGCCTTATGCGCTCTCTTGTAAGGTTAAATTTCAGTCCGATTTCTTCAAGCGTTGCTTTATGGCTGCATCCGATGCCGAAGGTCAGTCTGAGTACTTCAGCCTCCCGCGCATCCAGTATCCCAAGTATATTCTCCACCTCATTCTTTAAGGAGTCGGTCATTAATGCTTTATCGGGCATAGCCTGCGACTCATTCTGAAGTACATCCATCAGAGTCGCGCTTTTTTCCTCGCCGTTTTTAAGAGGGGCGTCAACCGAGACCTGACGGCCTGCAATCTCAAGAATATGTGCAACCTCATCGGAAGTAATTTCAAGGACTTTAGCAAGCTCCTCAGTGGTCGGTTTGCGTTCGAACTCCTGCTCGAAATTTCTGTAAGCTTTTCCCAGCCTGGTTAAATTACCAACCTGGTTAAGAGGGAGACGGACAACTCTTGACTGATCTGCTATAGCCGACATTATACCCTGCCTGATCCACCAGACAGCATAGGAGATAAATTTAAACCCTCGTGTTTCATCAAAACGCTGGGCGGCTTTAACGAGTCCTATATTTCCCTCATTTATCAGATCACCGAGTGATAAACCCTGGTTCTGGTACATTTTGGCAACTGAGACGACAAACCTGAGATTAGCGTTCACTAATTTATTCTGAGCAGTAACGTCGCCTTTCCTGATTTTTATTGCCAGGCTTATCTCTTCATCGGGTTTTAACAAATCATATCTCCCGATTTCCTGGAAATACTGATCTAATGATTTATCTTCGCGGTTAGTTAACTGTTTGGTAATTTTCAATTTATTTCGGCTTCATTTGTTTGTATTTGAGGAATTATGGGAATTTTTCAATAATGTCAGGTTAAAAATTCATTGCTAAGCATACATAAGTAAAAAGACTGCAAGATACAAATAAATACAGGTTTAATTGCTTATTATCGGGGCAGAACAGCAGGAAATAACGGTATTAAAATTAAAGTATTTTTCTTAATAATGAGATCGGGCGGTCATTCTATCGAAAATATATAACCGGCACCCCTCACACTCCTGAAAAACACCGGGTTCGATGGATCAGATTCAAAGTATTTACGCAAGCGGGCAATAAATATGTCGACCGTCCGGGTTTCAATATCGGGATTCAGATGCCAGACATTTTCAAGCAGTTCCTTCCGGGTAACTATCTCCCCTTTGCGTTCTACAAGGTATTTTAACAGCATCGCCTCGTGCGGTGTGATCCTCATTTCCTTATTATCATGCCGGCAGACAAGGTTTTCAAAGTTTATTTCATTATTACCAAAAGTATAAACCGGCTGTTTTTCCGATGCACTTTTATACCAGCTTTTTCTTTTAAGCATACCCCTTACTCTCAGCAGGAGCTCCTGCAGGTGAAATGGTTTAGTAAGATAATCATCGGCTCCTGTTTCCAGTCCCTTTACTTTGTCAGCCGGTTCTGTTTTAGCGGTGAGCATAAGTATCGGCATTTTGATATCTTTTTCACGCACAATCTCTGCAACTTCAAACCCGTTCAGGAAGGGAAGCATAATATCAAGTATTATCAAATCAAATTTTTCATTATTAAAGATCCTGACGGCATCCTTTCCGTTTTTTGCCCATGTAACCAGGTAGCCCTCTGCGCTCAGGTTGTATTCAAGTCCCCCTGCCAGGGTTTCTTCATCCTCAACCAGCAGTATTCGGCTGCCCGCAATTTCATTATCCATTACTCACCTGCCTGCCTTTTATAAAACGCTTATCAGATCCGGTGTAAACCGGAAGCTCGATCCTGAAAGCTGCCCCGCGCACCCCTGTATTACTGATAAGGCTGATTTTTCCTCTATGCAGTTTAATTATCTGTTTTACCTGGTAGAGACCGAGTCCTGTTCCTTTCACGTTCGGGATCTCCTTATTATTTATCCGGTAGAATTTCCTGAATATTTTTTTCTTTTCAGTCACCGGAATTCCTATACCTTTATCAGAAAAATCAATTGTCAGCTTATTTGAATTACAGCTCAGCTTCACATTAATATCAATGTCATCCGGAGAATATTTCAGTGCATTATCCGCAAGGTTATCAAAAACGATCTTCAATGATTCTTTAGACGCAGCGATTTCACATGGAGCACTGCCTGTTATTTCATAGTTTTCTTTTTTGATACGGAACCTCTCAAAAGATTCCTCCATTACAGCCTTAAGAAGCTGATCAGCAGGGTAGACTTCATAATTCTGCAGTGTCTTTTTTCTTTCATGTGCAGATATTTCAAGGATTGAATTTATCAATCTTTGTAAGCGGTCAGCATCCTTCAGCATTATATCCAGAAATTCTTTTTGTTTATCCGGCGGTACATCCCTTTGCTTCAATGTCTCGAGGTACAGCTGAATGGAGGAAAGAGGAGATTTAAGCTCGTGCGTTACATTTCCTATAAAATTATCATACAGTTCTCTTAACCTGAGCTGTACGTTCAGGTCCCTGAAGATCACGGAAGTAAAAAAGGAAAGACCTATCAGGAGTATTAATCCAAGAACAAAAGGCAGGGCATTCTGAACATCGTAAAGAAGCTGCGGGGAAACCTGGTCACCGACCTTTTCATAGATAATATAATTTGAGACGTACCAGTATATCCATATACCAAGGAGCGACAGCCACACAACCTGAGCTATAATAAATATTAAGATGTGGTAAAAAAGAGAGTGTTTTCCTCTCATACTCCCGCCCTGGTTTCGTACTTAAAATATTTCCTCCGGTGTAATATCACCTAATCTCAAATGAAGGTCAAACTTCATATTTCATCTTTTACATTACTTTTACAAACAATAATAAATTTTTTCTGCATTATTGAAACGGAAATTTATTTTAATAATTGCGGGGAAATAGTTATGAAAGTACTGCTGGTTTATCCCGAAACGCCCTCCTCCTTCTGGAGTTTCAAAGACGCCTTAAAGTTTGTATCCAAAAAAGCACCTGAGCCTCCTCTCGGATTGATTACTGTAGCTGCCCTTCTTCCGGATGACTGGGAGAAGAAATTAATTGATATGAACGTGTCCAGACTTGAGGACCGGCATATTCTATGGGCGGATTATGTTTTCCTGAGCGGAATGAACATCCAGATAACTTCTTTCAGGGAAGTGATCAGGAGATGTAATAAACTGAATGTTAAAGTTGCGGCGGGAGGCCCGCTGGCTACAACTCAATACAAAGACTTCCTTGGTGTTGATCATTTCATATTGAATGAAGCAGAAAATACTCTTCCCCCTTTCCTGGAGGATTTAAAGAACGGAAACCCCAAACCGGTTTACAGTTCAGATGATTATCCTGATATAAACTATTCGCCTGTGCCGCAGTGGGAGCTGCTCGATATAAAAAAATATGCCTCACTGTCATTACAGTATTCAAGAGGCTGTCCTTACGACTGCGATTTCTGCAGCATTACGATGCTGAACGGAAGGAAACCAAGAACCAAGTCTGAAACTCAATTTATCAACGAGCTTGATACCCTATACCGGATAGGGTGGAGGGGAACATTATCTGTAGTAGACGATAACTTTATAGGGAACAAGAAGAAATTAAAGGAAGAGATCCTTCCGGCAATGATTAAATGGTCTAAAGAGAAAAACTATCCCTTTATATTTATAACCGAAGTGTCTATGAACCTTTCCGATGATGAAGACCTGATGCATATGATGATCGAAGCCGGGTTTAACAGTATATTCATAGGAATTGAAACACCGAGTGCAGGGAGTCTGGAAGAATGCGGTAAATTTCAAAACCTGAAACGCAATCTTATTTCTTCAGTTAAAATTCTTCAGCAGCATGGGTTCATTGTATCAGGCGGATTCATAGTAGGATTCGATAATGATACTGTGAGTGTCTTCCAGGAACAGATTAACTTTATACAGAAGAGCGGAATTGTTTCGGCAATGGTAGGACTTCTGAATGCGCCAACCGGCACAAAGCTTTTCAAGCGAATGCAGTCGGAAAACCGTCTTCTTGATATATTCAGCGGAAATAATATGGATGGCAGTATGAACTTTATCCCTAAGATGAATTACAGGGAACTTATCTCGGGCTATTCCAAAATCATTCATACTATTTATTCACAAAAAGAATACTACTACCGTCTTAAAAAATTCCTTAATAATTACAGACTTCCTGAATGGAGCAGGAATAAGATAAGGTTCACTGAGATAAAAGCTTTTATCAGGCTGGTCTGGCTATTAGGAACTCTGGAAGAGGGAAGAAAATATTTCTGGAAACTGCTGGCCTTTACAATATTTAAGCATCCACAGAAATTTGCACTGGCAATGACCATGGCTGTTTATGGATATCATTTCAGGCGAGTAGCTGCCAGGATCTGAAAGCTGAAATAAATTATAATCCATATGAAGCGGCTTTGCAATGATTGTGCTAAGCCGCGAAATTTATTTAATATGCTGATGTGCCTGCATGCTATATCATACCAGCGCTCACCTTAACAGAATCATTTTCTTCACCTTGGTAAAATTACCGGACTCAATCCTGTAATAATATATTCCGCTCGGAAGCGCCCGGGCATCTAAATTAACCTTATAATTTCCGGCTGATTTATAACTATTTACCAGGGATTTAATTTTTTCTCCCAGTGTATTGAATATATCAAGGTTAACGTTTCCGTTTTCCGGTATTGAATATTCTATTGCTGTTGCCGGGTTAAAGGGATTTGGATAATTCTGCATTAAAGCATATTCGGACGGCACAGCATTAATTTCAACATTAACAAATTCTGATTCAGTTCTTGTTCCGTCAAAATCAATCTGAACTAACCGGTAAGAATAACTTCCGCTTTCTATATTTCTGTCAATAAAAGTATAATTATTTTTTTGTGCTGATGTTCCGCTCCCTTTAACAAACCCGATCATCTCCCAGTTCTGAGTTCCTGATTTCCCGTTCCTCACATTTGATCTCTGTACTTCAAAGCCGGAATTGTTTGTCTCTGTTGCTGTCTGCCAGCTTAATAATACAGTCCTGTTTTCAACAGCAGCAGTAAATAAGGCAAGTTCAACAGGGACAGGAGTGTTAGTGGCAATAATAGTTCCAAGGTGACCTGTAGCCCAGCCATGAGTATTATCAAGAAAGAATACATTATGTAATGCATCTACAACAGGTATGCTCTGGTATGACCAGCTTTCTCCCCCGTCCGATGTATGATACATTATACCAACATTTCCGCCCGGAAAATCATTACCCGAGGCCCAACCATTAAGCTCATCAGTAAAATATACGCCGGTTAAAGTTTCACCATTACCCAGCGGAGTTTCAGTCCAGCTGTTTCCTCCATCCAGCGTCCTGAATACAGAAGCATGGTGCGGCAGGTTCCCATCGCTTCCGACAACGTAACCCATATTTATATTTGTAAAAAATACATCGTAAAAAGTAAAAGAAGCTGCAATTGTCTGTTCCATCCAAACGGCACCGCCATTGGTAGTATGCATCAATACTCCATTCGATCCGGTTGACCAGCCATTATTACTATCGATAAAGAAAATGCTCAGAAGAGGAGATTTATAAGCCTGTTCGTACTGACCTTCCCATGTGCTTCCTCCATCTGTTGTTCCCAGTATTGTTCTTACAGCATCATTTTCAAAGCCGGCATACTGACCGCCGGCTGCCCAGCCAACATCCGGATTAATAAAAAATATATTATTAAGGTCGGAGATAGTTGGTGTGGTCTGACTAACCCACGTATTGCCACCATCCGGGGTATGTGCTATTTTTCCGGCATAAGCTGAGGCCCAGCCGTTTTGTAAATCTGTAAAAAATACACTGTAATATGCATTAGCAGGGGGGATGGTCTGCGGCGCCCAGGTTTCTCCCCCGTCCGTAGTATGAAGCATGGTTTCCGTCCAGCCCGATATCCATCCGTTGTTCTCATCAACAAAACAAACGTCCGTTAATTCCCTGTTCGATCCTGAATTTTGAATGTGCCAGTCATACTGAGGAAAGCTTATGGTAGAAACGAAAGCAGCAATTAAAATGGTTGTTGAATATATTTTCATATAAGACTCCTGTTATATTTTTAGGAGATGTATAACCTTTAATCTATTTGCAATTTTTTTTATATAATTTCATCACGAAAAAATCACGGAAGATTACCTTTCTCACATCAGTTGTGCAGATATTTAAATATCTTCGCCCAAAAAGGAGCATCTGATGACAGATAAAGAAGTTATGGATAAAATAAAGGCTCTCCTTGATAAGGAGCACAAGCTTTACTCGAAGGATGGTTTATCACTTGATGAAAGGAAAGAGGTTGAAAAACTTCAGGTTGAACTTGACCGTTACTGGGATTTACTAAGACAAAGAAGAGCTTTGAAAGAATACGGAGAAAATCCTGATAAGGCAAATCTTAGGGGAACCGATACGGTTGAGAATTATGAACAGTAAAGTTTAAGTTCAGGTTCAAGCTTGCCTGCCGCCGGGCAGGTTTAAATTCGCACGCATTGCGCTGCAATTAATAATTTAAATTTTAAGGAGGGCATATGAAGATAGGCATCATAGGATCAGGAGTAGTCGGTAAGCAGCTGGGTATTGGTCTGTGCAGGCTGGGACATGAAGTGAAAATCGGGAGCAGAGAGCCGGCAAAACTTTCTGATTGGACAAAACAAGCCGGGAAAAATGCTTCCGCGGGAACTAATGAAGAGGCTGCGAAATTCGGTGAGCTGATAGTGCTTGCTACAGGCTGGGCCGGAACAGAGAATGCACTTAACCTTGCCGGCAGGGAAAACTTCAAGGGTAAAATAGTAATGGATGTTACCAATCCCCTTGCTCATTCAAAAGGAGGTCCTCCTGCTCTGGATGCTTCCCCGGGTAATTCGGGAGGGGAGAAAATTCAGTCCTGGCTCCCGGAGTCAAAGGTTGTCAAAGCTTTTAATATAATTAGTGCGTACATAATGATAGCCCCTCCGAGGGAAGAAGGTGATCCGGATCTTTTTATATGCGGTAATGATGACGAGGCTAAAAAGAAGATCACTGAATTCGCTGAACAATGGGGATGGAAAAGTATAATTGATATGGGAGATATATCCGAAGCATACTGGCTTGAAGCGCTTGCAATGCTATGGATCCATTTTGGGTTTAAGAACAATGTATGGAGTCATGCATTTAAGCTTTTGAAGAAATAAAAAAAGCCTTATCCCTATAATGAGATAAGGCTCTTTCTTTATCTGCATATTATTTTAGCGTGCAGTATGTACTTGTCCGGGGGAGTCATGCTGAGTAACGTTCCATATTGCCAGTATACCGACTACTGCACCCGAAATAAAGAAGTTCCATGGTGCAGCTAATGCAAAAGCAATTCCGCTAAGGAATAACCATATACCGATTATACCGTTGACCGTACCCTGCCAGCTATTAGTTCTGGCAGCGCCCCAGAAACCAAATACGAATGCTACTATTCCGGCAACAATCATACTTGAAGGTGTCTGGAATGCCGGCACAAATGCACTGATAATAAGCCATACTCCTACTGCGAGATCCATCCATCCCTGCCACATAATTTCCTCCATATTTTATTCAACATATAGTTCATTAATCAATTTAAAATCATAATCTATTTTTTCAAGTTATAGATTCGAACAGTGCGTGACGTCAATATCCGTATAAGCCCATTTATTGCAGGCGATTGCAGAGGAAGGGCGTTCAGAATATACTGCCGGCAGGTGATTTGAGAAACAACCTGAGAAGCTTCAGGCTGCTTTCAGTACTATAAAACAAGCGCTATTCCACTTTCACCCCGAATTAATTTATTCACCTTTTCAGTAAATGATTTAATCCTGTCCTGATCATTCTCCCCGGGAAATAATTTTATCGTCTTTCCTTTTTTCAGTTTAATACTGAAAGAATCATTTGTATATGAAAATTCACTAAGGTCCTTCAATTCTATAGATCTCTTCGTGAAGAAAGATCTTCGAAATATTATTTTATCATCGTCAACGGTGATAACCCGTCTCTCCTTCAAAACCGGGGTAAAAATAGCAACAAGAAAATAAAGTATTCCTGCTGCCAGTAAAACTACAGGTAACAATATTTTCCCTCTGGTAAATTTGTCGATTGAATCAAAAATCAGAAGGAGAGCGACGAACGACTGTAATATTCTTCCGGTTATTTCCTTTTTAGTATCGGGTATTTTTGAATAAAAGTACCCGGCTGCCAGGTTAATTATTCCCCCGGCTATATACCCGGAATAATAAATAACAGCGAATAATCCCGAGCTCATTCCTCCTGATTGGTTCCTGTCATAAGCAGAAAGCAGAAGCATTGCACCGCCCATAAGAAAACTTATTTTCTCAAACCTTTTTATTCTCGCAGGGCTTCTTCTGTTAAGCCGCAGTGCAGCGCTGTTCAAATTTTTGTCTGTTCCTTAATTATGGAGTTTAACAAATATATCAGAAAGAGAAGGCTGAAAATTCTCAAGAGCCGAATTATTTGTTCACGCAATTATAAATCAACAGTCATTTAATTGAACCTTTGGAGATCTGTTTCAAATTAGAAAATAAGTCCGGTTTATTCAAGGAAAATTAATACCGTGTTTTTACAACTATAAAAAATCTTTCTTATCTTACTTCTGTAAATTAAAATTCCTGATACGAGCAATTAACCAGGAGGCTCGGTGGCAAAAAAATTTGAGACTGAAGTTCACCTCAGCAGGGAAATGCGCCTGATGGATGCTACTCTGATAGGAGTTGGGGCAATGATAGGCGCGGGAATTTTTGTTCTGACAGGAATTGCGGCAGGGGTTGCAGGACCGGGTCTTATAATTACCTTCGGATTAAACGGCATCGTTGCCCTTTTAACTGCCTTCTCATATGCTGAACTTGGATCCTGTTTTCACGATGCGGGAGGAGGCTACTTATGGGTTAAGGAAGGGCTCCCGAAATGGAACGGCTTTATATCCGGCTGGATGAGCTGGTTTGCACACGCGGTCGCCTGCAGTCTTTATGCGCTTGGTTTCGGAGCTTATTTCGAGTTAGTGCTCCACGAATTTAATATCGTTATGCCTCACTGGGGATTTTTATCGCCGCAAAAAATCCTTGCTGCTGCGGCAGCTCTTCTTTTTGCTTATGTTAATTTCCGCGGAGCTTCCGAAACAGGGAAAATTGGAAATATCGTAACGATGGCTAAAATTGTAATCCTTATGATATTTATCGGGTTTGGATTAAATCTGATCCTGCATCGTCCCGACTGGCAGGAGGCTTTTACACCTTTCCTGCCCAACGGCTGGAGCGGAGTATTTAAAGCGATGGGACTTACATTTATTGCCTTCCAGGGTTTCGAAGTTATTTCCCAGTGCTCGGAAGAAATTAAAAATCCCAGGAAGAATATCCCCCGCGCAGTTTTCCTTTCGCTTATAATTGTAGTACCGATTTATCTTCTGATAGCATTTACAGCACTCGGAGCAGTAAAACCGGAAGGTATGACTCCCTGGGCTTACCTGGCATCCAATAAAGAAACAGCACTAGTGGAAGTAGCAAAATCCTTCTTTGTAGGCGGGGGTGTAATGCTGCTTATAGGAGGAATAATTTCAACAATGTCTGCATTGAATGCTACGATCTACTCTTCCTCCCGTGTTGCCTTTGCGATGGGACGCGACAGAAACTTTCCGACATTCTTCAGCCATGTTCATAAGAAAAACTTTACTCCGCATCTCTCAATTGTCATCTCGCTTTTTATTGTTGTCATAATGGCAGTTTCTCTTCCTATAGAGGATGTAGCCAGTGCTGCCGATATCATGTTCCTGCTTCTGTTCCTGCAGGTTAATATTACCTTAATCAGACTGCGGAAAAAACGACCCGATCTTGACAGAGGTTTTTTCACTCCTCTCTTTCCTTACCTTTCTGTTGCAGGTATACTGATGCTTCTTTTCCTCGCAATCTATATGTTCAATTACAGTCCGACAGCCTGGATCGTAACAGGTATCTGGGTTACCATCGGGTTATTCGTATACAGGACGTATGCATCCAAGCGCGAAATAGAACATGTGAAAAAAGTTAAATCACTTGAGAGACTTGAAAGAAAGGAATACAAAATACTGGTTTCTCTTGCCAACAGAAATTCTGTTTCAAGTCTTACACATCTTGCAAAAGCGATCGCTTCAAAGGATAATTCAGAGATATTGTTCCTTCATGTGAACGAAATAAAGGAAGGGAGTCCTCTTGCCGTAGAGGCCAGTGATACAGCAAGGGCTAAACCATTGTTCGACGCAGCGCAAAATGTGATAGGCGAATCTGAAATTGTCGCCCGCCCGATTGTCGCAGTCAGCCACAGAATATCGGAGGGAATTGTACAGACTGCCGAGGAGGAGAACTGCAATTTTATAATTGTGGGGAGGGAGAAGAATCCAACTTTCCTTGAAAGATTTTTCTCATCGATAATAGACAGCGTCATTCAGAGATTTCCCGGAGAGGTGGCTGTACTGCATGGGACTTTTATTAAAGAAAAGGTAAAGACCATCCTGATCCCTTTCAATGTTGATATACACGCAATACTTGCCACAGAAGTTGCTCCTGCATTTGTAGATTATTTCCAATGCAAAGTTAAACTGCTGCTGGTTTACGAACCCAATACATCTCAAAAAGAGAAGGAAAGACGGGAAGTGAAAGCAAAAGAACTGATCAGGCTGAACCATGTTCCGGCTGAGCTTATAATAATGCCGGATTCAGATATTTTAACCAGTATTGTTGATGAATCAAGGAATGCTGATATGATAGTAATGGGAGGGAAAACAGGCGACTTTCTTGAGCTGTTATTCGGACGTTCACTTGCACAGGAAATTACCGAGCAGTCTGTCTGTCCCGTTCTATGGGTTAAAGAATATGAGGAAAGGGAATCATTCTGGAAACTTTTATTGAAATCTCCAAAAGAAAGCGGAGTTGAAAATGGATAATTCGATTCAGGGTCCTTTTTTTGATTTCGGAAAAGAAATAATCAGCTATCTGCCGAACCTGCTGGGAGGTTTTCTTCTTTTAGCGATCGGCTGGTTTGTAGGATGGCTCGCAAAAAGAATAATTGTACAGCTGCTTATTGCATTCAGACTTGAGCGTTTGTTTACCAGGGTCAGATGGCGTCAGACTTTATCCAAAGCAGATATAAGGTATGCACTCTTTAATTTTATAGGAAATATATTATTCTTCGTAATCTTCCTGATCTTTTTATATACGGCTCTCGACGCAATGAAGCTGACAGTGCTTTCAAGCCTGATACAGAATGGCGTTCTTTTCATACCTAAACTTATTGTTGCCCTGATAATTTTCGGTCTGGGGTGGATAATTGCGGGAAGAGTTTCCAATTCTGTCTATAACGCTCTTGGTAAGGAGAATGTGCCTAACTACTCCCTTATTTCAAGGTTTATAAGATTTGCAATTCTTATCTTCTTCTCGGCGATGGCCCTGGCTGAAATAGAAATAGCAGTGGAGATAGTGATCATTGGATTTACAACTATTTTTATCACACTCGCAATCATTGCAGTAGTGTTTGCTGTAGTAGGAGGCAAATCTTATATGAGTAAATTTTTTAACAATATTTAATATTGTTTTATAAAAACGATGAGAATGCTTAAACCAGTATGTGTTTTTGTTATACTGCTTTCCTCGTTTATTTATTCACAGGAGGAAAACAGGGATTCGGTGGTAAAAATTAATTCATTTGAATCGCTGCTAAAACTTCAGACGAAATTCGAGGAGTTTGAGATATACCGTGAACTGAATTATATGAGACTGGATCTGCAGGCGAACAATGACAAAAATACAATATGGATGTGGACAAAACTTTCGATAAATAGTCCGGGATCACAGGAATCCCATGCCGGAGAGTCTCCGGGAAGTATGATCGAGCCGCTGCATCAGCAATTCATTGAAAATTCAAAATTTAATCCGGTAAGATATGTATTAGGGATGGCTCAGACAGCGGCCGTGGGATACCTTGCGTACCAGCATATTAAAAAATATGGTTTCTTTAAATAGAAAACAGTAATTGCACTTATTGCCTATACGTAATATTTGTTATAGGGGTTGACTAAAAAGTAACCCTGTCATTTCGAAATGACATTGTCTTACTTTTTAGCCAGGCCCCTGCATAATGTCTGCTCTTTACAGTTCATTCATCCATTTTTGTGCAAAACTTCGTCCCGCATCAGCAGCTTCTTTTCCTGCACGGTAGCATAATTTCCATACATAACTTTTTCTTTCATACTCCTGCTTTACAAATACCTCCCTTTTGTTCTGATCGGCTGCAGTTACTGCAGAAAAATCGATATCCTTTGTTTCATCTAAAAATTTAGCGAGCCACTTTTTTAGTAAAGGTTTGGGATTATTCTCAGGATATTCTTTTTCCCATTCAATGAGCTTAGTATTGTAATCAAGCATCTGCTGATCATACATCTGCTTATACATGTTTTCAACGTCCTTGCCGTACATCGGGTTATCAGGATTATCAATTTCCTTCAACTGCTCCTTAAATTGCTTAATTGATTCATCAAACATGCTCTGCTGATCTGCAGGCATTTTGGATTTTGTTTCCTCCATATTCTTAATTCCCTCTTCATAACTTTGCCTCTGCTCAGCCTTCATTTCATCCATAGTTTTGGGCTTTTCAGGCGGTGCCGGCTTATTGCTTTCCCTTAGTTCATTGTATTTCGCCAGAAACTCCCTGGTCGTTGAATATTCTTTTACGTAGGCTGCAACTGTTTGCACAAGGGGCGCTCTCTCACCTGAAGCTAACCCTTTAAGAGTTTTAGGACTGGGAAAGTTGAAATTGGAATAGGCACAGTTAGACCAGATCATATTGTTTGCATACCCTTCGTCAATAGCCAGCTGCTGAAGAATGTGTTTCATTTTATCGTCTATCATTCTGCCTGCAGCAAGGCCCAAAAACAATAGGAGGAGCGGAACAGCTATAAAAACTTTTTTCATATGGTTCTTTCACCCGAATTATTTGAATTAGCTAATGCAAATTGATTAAAAATATTATAGATGGCAATAGAATCTTCACGGAATAAATTATTAATGTTCTGTAGGGCTTAAAGGTTCAAAATATTGAATTCCTATTGACTATTTGATACTATTATGATATCATAGTGATAGCAATATTTTAGAGGTTTAAAATGCAAACGGTATCAGAAAAAAAAGCAATTAAAATAAACGGATTTTTTGCTTTATTAATGATTTTAGTCCTTATCGCCATGGACGTAATTCTTTTTATAAGCGGAGTAAGAGCAAATGACCCCTCTTTTCTCTGGTATTTTTTCCCTCTCACTCTCCTGATCATTATCTCGCTGGCCGGACTGATTACAGTTCAGCCCAATGATTCCAGAGTCATCATTTTCTTCGGCAGCTACAGCGGAACGGTCAGAGAAACAGGTTTCTGGTGGATAAATCCTTTTACCATTAAAAGAAAAGTAACCCTGAGGATAAGAAATTTTAACAGCGATAAAATAAAGGTAAACGATCTGCGGGGGAATCCAATTGAGATTGCAGCAGTCATTGTCTGGAGGGTATTCGATACTTCCCGGGCAGTTTTCGATGTTGATAATTATGAAGAATTCGTTGCCATCCAGAGTGAGACTGCAATCCGGTCACTTGACTTCCGAATACCCCTATGATGGAGAAGAAGATAAGGCTTCATTGAGAGGGAGTCCCCAGGAAATTGCAGAAGCACTTCAGAAACAGGTTCAGTCACGGCTTGAGATAGCCGGAGTGGAAGTAGTGGAAGCCCGTATCAGTCACCTTGCATATGCGCAGGAGATTGCACAGGCAATGCTGCGCAGGCAGCAGGCAGAAGCAATCGTTGCGGCAAGGCAGAAAATTGTTGAAGGTGCCGTTGGGATGGTTGAGAGTGCTCTGCTGGCTTTAAGTCAGCAGAATATAGTGCAGCTTGATGAAGACAAGAAAGCTACTATGGTTAATAATTTAATGGTGGCGCTGGTTTCTGAAAGAGAAATGCAGCCTGTCATAAATACCGGAACATTATATCAATAAAGATTTACTAAAAATGCCAGGAAGTCTTTCACATCTTTCAGGAAAAATATTAAAGATTACCCAGCCGTCAATCTGGAAGAATAATTATGAGTTAAAATATGATGAAGAACTGATTGGGAAAATAACTCTGCGGAATGTATTCAGCTTCGGATTATTTATTACTATTGGAGAAGACGAATGGGAAATATACAAACCGAATTTCTGGAAAGCAGAGATCGCTGTAAGAGAAAAAGGGAGAGAAAACCCGATTGCCACTTATAACAAAAAATTCTTCAGCCGGGAAGGAACTGTCTTCCTGCCGAGAGGACAAAGGTTAAAAATCAAGTCCGGGATAATAAAAAGAAAATACGGCGTATTTGCAATGAGCGGCATTTGCCTGGCAAGTATTAAAGATGAAGTTTCATTTAAAGCAAGAAGTCTTGTGTACATTGAAAGCAGCTCGGAATTACTTGATAAATATCCATGGGTTATAATACTCGCCTGGTATTTAACAAGAAAGCGGAAGCAGGCCGCTGCTGCGGGATAAGAAAAGATGATTAGTTATGGCAGAAAAGAAAAAGTTTTTATTGCGCATTGATTCCAATCTCTACGCCGCCCTTGAAAAGTGGGCGGCGGATGATTTACGAAGCATTAATGCGCAGATAGAATTTATATTATCGAATTCGGTGAAAAAAGCAGGCAGATATTTGTCACCCAAAAAAGAAGATGATAAAAAACAGAACGACTAATTATTGAGATAATAAAAGGCTCACTGTTAAATCCTGATTAAAAAACTTATAAGCATTTGTAATATTATCATTTATCTAGGCTGAATTGTTTCTTGACGAGAGAACTGTTTATTGGGAGGGCCTCGCTTTTTGACTTCCTGTTATCGCAACTTCTCACTTTGTTATTTCCCAATAAGTCATCTTTGTCCGCCAATAACTTAAATTGTCAGAATGTTGCAGATAGTAATAGTTGATATGGAATAAAAATATGAACTAAAAATTCATCGGAATGATTTCTGTTACTGATTAAACAGAAAGTCATTTTATCACACGGCGATTTTTACTAATAAAGATTTAATTTGACTTTAATGATAAATAGTATAATTATTGTAATAGTTCTTTAGGGCTCTTTTACAGCGGGTACCCGAACTACTTCTAATCCTGTAACCCGATAACTTTGTTTATTAAAATATTTTGGGGATAGAATGAAATTATCATTATTTGTTACTGCAGCATTACTTTCAACCGTAATTTTAATTTCCTGCAATAAAGATAACCCGGTTCCACCGGGAGAGCAGCCGCAAATAAACCTTACCCTTGAAGATGTAAGCTGTACCGAAGCCTGGCTAAAGTTAACGACAGCAAATATCAGCCTGCCTGCAGATATAGAATTATTAAAAAACGAAATTCATCTCAAAACAATCAGTCTGACTTCAGCAGATACACTACTATACATAGATGCACTCCTCCCGAATAAATCATATAACTTTACTTCAATCATCCACACAGCAGATGGATCAATAAAAAGTTCTGCCCCAGCTACTACTATGGATACCACCTCCCACGATTTTACCTGGCATTCCTGGACATTCGGCGGAGATGCCGGTGGATGTGAACTTTATGATGTTGCAATAATTGATCAAAATGATATCTGGGCTGTGGGTGATATTGATATCGCGGATACAAGTATAAATGGCTTTACAACCTATAATGCTGTTCACTGGGATGGCGTGGAATGGGAATTAAAAAGGGTACAGACAATCTTTCGGGGCAATCTAATAACTGTTCCTTTAACCGGTATATTTGCTTTTTCTTCAACGGATATATGGATGGTAGGAAGCTTGCCTATTCACGGGGACGGACAAAACTGGGTAATATATGATTTACGAACCACAGTGGACCCAAATTTGTCCTTATCAAAAGCCTGGGGTGAAGACACAGATGATATGTATTTTGTTGGAAATTCGGGGAGTCTAGCTCATAAAAAAAATGGGCAATGGACAAGAATAGAAAGCGGAACTGATGCAAACATAACTGATATTTGGGGAATACCTTCTAGTGGATCAAATGAAGGCAAGATTTATTGCTCTGTCCCTTCAGGGCTGGAATCATCAAAAAGACGGATATTGAAAATAAACGAGGACAACAGTGTCGATTCAATTCCCTGTAATGGAAATATAGTTAGTTCCAGCTGGTCACCGTCGGGTGGTATTATCTATACAAGCGGTGGGGGGATATACACTAATAAATCAGGTAGCTGGGAGAAAGAAATAGTCTTTCCTGATTATTACACCTACAGGGTTAGAGGAAATGGACTTACTGATATTTTTGTCTGTGGTAATTATGGTTTTCTTGGCCATTATAATGGCAAAAAATGGAAGGTATATCCAGAATTTATTCAACAATCATACATTCATTTTCTTTCAGTAAACCTAAAAGATGATATCATTGCAATAGTGGGCGTTAGTGGTGAATCAGCTCTGATAATACTAGGAGAAAGAAACTGAGAAAGGAGCCGTTATACTAATTTAAATTAAGCGGGGTGTTTGCACCACCCCGCCTTATCCGTCGAAGACGGGAAAATGGAAATTTTAACCCATTGGCTGGTAACCAAGTCGATTGCTCCTAACTATATAGGATCATTCGGGGTTTTCTATTTCCGGTGTAAAAATACTCAACTAAATAATCTTTAACAAATTGTAAAGGAGAGTTGATATGAAACATCTCATATTTATTCTTGCATCGTTCTGCTTATTTTTTGGATCGATCACCAAGGCTCAGCAAACATATACTGTGAGTATTCCGGGAGAAAGCCATTATATTAAATGGTATTCTGATGATAATTCATTCGAATCTGGTAGTGGCTATTTGGGTGCGGGTCGAAATGGGCCGTCCTTTAGAAGTTATATTATCTGGAACAATATTCTTTCTTATGTGCCTGCAAATCGACAGATAGCCGAGGTAAAATTTATTATTACCTGGGGTGGTCATTATTCAACCGCCCAGATAGAATATCACGATTTTTCATTCGGTGTTGGTTTACCCCAGAACTATTCTAATATTGGAACCGGAACTTTATGGGATATCAAACCTGCTACAATTACTGAATATTCCTTTACCCAGCTGACGGATAAAGTCCAAGCTGCAGTTAATGGTGGCCCAAGTGAAGTCCATATTGGTATAAAAAATCAAAATGAAGCATTTTTAGACTATGATAAATATGTCAGTTACACTTATAATGTTTCCTTAAGTGTTACATATTATTCCAATCAGATTACCGTAACACAACTTGATAAAGATGGACTCCCTTTCGGACAGGTTGGCGACTGGCAGGGAAGCAGCTGGCTCGACGAAAATGTTCCTTTTAACAAGACTCTTTCGGCAGGTTCAATTTTAGGATTAAGAAGCAGTCAGGATTTTAAAAGCAGCACCTATCAAAAATATTGGCAATGGACACAGAATGATGCTCTTGATATTCCCAATCCTCATAAATTTGTTACGATATACACAGGTGATAGGTTTGAGGCCAAATTTAAAACTGCAGTTGAAGGAATAACTATAGAGAACTCTCTGGAAGGAACTACATTAAACAGTGGAAGTGTCCAATTTGCCGATCCCTGGTATATTGATTATGCTGATCCTTTATTTGGAAACCTTATTGTTAATAATTCCAGAAACCGCGGTATGAAAATCGATGGGGAGGATGCATTGAAATACCGAAACAGAAATTCTCCATTCTACCCTGATTACAATACAGAGTTTGCTAATATTGAAAATGGTGTAGAAGATCCGCCTCATTCTTATCAAGGTATTTTCTTTAATCAAAACCCCACCTTTGATTCCGAACACCCCAATTATATTGTACAATCCCCAACTCAACCAATTAATCTTGGCGGGAAATACGGAAACAGAACCTTTTATTTTAATAGATGGACGGGATCCGGTGTGCAATTTGAGCATTCCGGAAATGCAACAACCGGAGTAGTGTTTACTTCGGCTAATGCCACAGCAACCGCGGTAATGAAGGGACATTTACTCTCGGATTATAACGACGTATTTAATTATAACGGTCAGCAGCACCTTGTACGCGATTACAATGGATATTATCATCTTTTTTATGTATCAATGGGTAAAATATGGCATACTAAAAGCTTAACTACAAATTTTGACGGGGCCTGGAGCCAGGAACAAGTTGTTCCAATGGAAGCTTCTTTTGATACACCTATAAGCATCTCCGTCGATGCAGCAAACGTCCCGGGTCCGGATTCTATCGCAATAGCATATACCGATGGATATTCCCTTGGTTATACAACTATAAATGCTGCTACTAATGCCTTAATCAGCACACGTTACGTCCAAACTAATATCGAATACGGATATGGAGCCTTTGTCAAACCTGTGGTAGCCTATACCAAGAAAGAATTGATGGTTATCTACAGAGCGTCCGCTAGCGGCGGGTTATATTGCTCCCTGAAATATAAATTTTACGATAATGATCCCTGGATTTATAGTGAGAATAATTTACTGCCGCATACTGGTTTTACCAGTTCATACCCTACAATAGCTGTGACAAAGACCGGTTATTCCGGCGACATATTTCATATCGCATTCCAGGAAGGGAACCTAAGACCTTCAATAATGTATGGACAATTGCCTGAGGGTGCTAACCTCAGTTTTAACCCTTACCCCATCTCAGAAACTAGCGGCTTCACCTTTAATTCTTATCCAAGCATAAGTTTGTTCTATCTCGGGAATAATGTATATAAGCCTTTAGTAAGCTGGACAGCCAGCAATAGCGGTACTCTGAATAAAAATGACTCTCAGCAAGGGAATCAGATACCGGAACCGAGAATGATATGCCGGCCGCAAAATGATAATGGCGCCTGGGGGGATGTATTTTCGTCCGGTCAGTCTGTTAATTTCAGTGCTAACAATTCTGTTATCAGGACAAATACCCGCACAAGTGTTATCGCCTGGAGCCAGTCGGGAGGAACCGAGTCAAAGTGGGTGCGTCGGGAAAATTCAACTTATAGTGGTGCAACCTGCCTTGAACCTGCCGGCCTTATACCAAATATCAGTACTGGTTCTGACCTGACAAATATCAAAGCTGTTTCTTCTGATGCCTCTACTATGCCCGCAGTGCTATTTCCCGCTGTAACAAGTTTTAATGGCACCCCGATATGCAGTGGAAATCAGAAAGTAATGCTGCCGTATACTTTAACTTATTCACGCTCAGGGGTTATCTTAAAAAATGGAATTGAATTTGTATTTAATACAGGAGATATAATAAATAGTGATACCGTTGTAAAATTCAAGGAGGCTCCGGATACAATAATATATAATTCACCAGTAGAACTAAATAGTTCCTTAATAACACAAGATTTCCATCTTAACCAAAACTCTGTCTTACTATTTACCAATTATTACTACGTTATAAATAAAGAAGCTGCAGATTCATTACTCTCAGGAAACGACGCTGTAAGCTTTAAGGTTGAGCTAGTAAATAGCAGCACCAACCAGGTTGCAGGCACTTTTGATAACATTACATTTAGTAAGGAAAATCTGGATGACTTTGAGAATGTAAGCTATGAGATAGATTGCTCCGGGATTTCAGAAGGTGAATATTTTCTGAGGATTGTTACTTCTCAGATAGGTGATGCATCTTATAGCCTGATAAACACTCAGAACGATGCCTCGAATATGGCTAAAAAGTCATACAATAAGGTCGCTTACTCAGGTGAGGAAATTCCATTAAAGTACGATCTGTCGCAGAACTACCCTAATCCCTTCAATCCTGCGACTACAATAAATTACCAGCTGCCGCAGAATGGTTATGTCACACTAAAGATATATGATATCCTCGGAAGTGAAGTATCTACTCTTGTGAATGAACCGAAGAACCAGGGCAGGTATTCTGTTAATTTCGACGCTTCCAGACTTGCCAGCGGAGTTTATATATACCGTTTGCAGGTTAATGATTATGTCAGCTCAAAAAAAATGTTATTACTCAAATAATTTAAGGGGAGCGAAAGCTCCCTTTTTTTTGCATCTATGGTCTAAGGTATCAATCCGACGAATTACGAATAAAAGCAGTATCCATTTTAGCCGAATAACATCCTATGCAATTTATCATGCTGAGCAGCATACACAGTATTATAAATTTGTGAAACATAACTAATGTGCACTTCTGAAAATACCTGACAATACCTCACCTGCGAAAATAGCACCGCCTATGACGAATACACATACACCTATGCTAAGGATTAAACCAGTTGTTTTTAAACCATCCAGGTATTCAATCTGATACTTGTTGACCGAGTCTAACGGAACAGATCCTTTGAAAGGGAAATTCATTCCGCCGAATTGTCTTTCCCCTATTCCCTGAATAGTATCCTCTTCAACAAAATAATTTCCATTTTTGAAATGAAGTTTTTCAAGGCTATTGGTCAGAAGATAAGCATCGCTGTTTTTGGCCCCAATAAATTCATCCTTACTGACCTCAGAAACAGAATAACACCCTATCAGATTAAGAAAAGCTGTGATGAGAATACTTATTAATATTTTTTTCATAAAAATATCCTTCCATTTATCTTCGGGATTTTGCTGTCTGCACTCATGTCATTTCTGCTTTGTGAAGAAAAGCTATTCCGGCGTTTGCCATTAAGTTTTGGGAGTACCGGGATGGTTGGAAATATGTTTGTCATGATTTTCTCTCCTTAGATACGGAGAAAAAATAAGAACCCCTTAGTAACCGGTTGTCATGGAATTGTAAAAGATCAGTCAGAAATCCATATGGCTTCCTGACTAAATTTCGAAAATTTCTCCTTTTTTCGGATAGTTAACAGATTTATAGCCTTTACTTTCAATTTTTTCTTTAAGAGGCAAAGCCTGTTCTTCTTCTCCGTGTACAAGGAAAATATTTTTTAATTTGTTGACAGGTGAAAATTTTAGATATTCAAGCAGTCCTGCCTGATCAGCGTGGGCACTGAAGTAGTCCATTTGTTTGATCTTTGCTCTCACTTTATGGACATCACCGAGTATATTAACCTCTTCAGCGCCGTCCATAATTTTTCTGGCCAGGGTTTCCTGAGCTGCATACCCGACGAACAAAATAAGATTATTTGAATCCCCTATATTATTCTTCAAATGGTGAAGTATCCTCCCGCCTTCTGCCATCCCCGATGCGGAAATAATTATACAGGATCCCCTGAATTCATTCAGCTTTTTCGACTCTTCTACATCCCGAATATAGGTGAGCCTGTTGAATCCGAAAGGATCTTCATGGTTATCAATAAATACCCGGTAGGTTTCCCTGTCGAAGCATTCCGGATGCATTCTATATACTTCGGTAGAATTAACGGCAAGCGGACTATCGACAAAAATTGGTAAAGCAGGAATTCTGTTCTGGTTAAAAAGTTTATGCAGTATGTAAACGAAAAGCTGCGTTCTTCCTACAGCAAATGCAGGAATAATAATCTTGCCCTTACGTTCCAGCACTTCATTAATAACCGCGGCAACTTCCTCCTCAACCTCACCTGTAACAGGGTGAAGCCTGTTGCCGTATGTGCTTTCCATTATAAGAACATCAAGGTCAGTAAGAATAACAGGATCTCTTATAACAGGCATTTCAGGTCTTCCGATATCGCCGCTGAAACCAAGTCTTGTATATTTTCCGTTTTCTCTTATTTCAATTAATAATCCGGCTGAGCCGAGAATATGTCCTGCATCTCTCCATGTCGCTTTTACACCCGGGGCAACTTCGATAGTCTTATCATACTGAACGCCGATGAAGTTCTCCATTGCAGCTTCTACATCATCAATTGTATACAGAGGTTCAAATAATTTTTTATTTTGTTTTTTCCTTTTCTTATTCACAAAATATATATCTCTTTCCTGCAGGTAGGCAGAATCTCTCAGCATTATCTGGCAGAGATCTACAGTTGCAGAAGTCGTGTAGATATGTCCCTTAAACCCGCTTCTGATAAGGTGAGGGATATTACCTGTATGATCAATATGTGCATGGGAGAGAAGCATAACATCGATTTCTTCGGGATTAAACATAAAATTCCGGTTTATTTCATATGCCTCTTTCCTTCTTCCCTGGTACAGACCACAGTCAAGAAGGATTTTTTTGCCGTTAACATGCAGTAAGTGCTGTGAACCGGTAACCGTTTGGGCAGCTCCTATAAATTGAATTTTCAAAACTTTATCCTCAGAATTTATTGATCGGAAAAATTTGTTCTCCAAAATAAATTAACTTTGTCAAATAATCCTTTTTTTATCTCAAAAAATCAAAGTTTTATTGTCATTTAAAATATTCCATCCGGCTGTGCGTCTTAATTAATAAATGAAACAGGTTAATGACCAAAGAAGCAGCGCTTGATAAAGTTGTAAAACAGGAGAAGGGTAAACTACTGAGGTTTATCCGGAGGCAGGTTGCCACTAAAGAAGATGCCGAGGATATTCTCCAGGATGTTCTGTATAGTCTTGTAAGCGGATTCGAAGAGATAGAATTCGTGGAAAGGATTTCTGCCTGGCTGATTAAAGTAGCCAAAAACAGAATAATAGACTCATACAGGAAGAAAAAAACGACTGCTTTTTCTGATGAAATCCTTGTAAACGAAGTAAGTGATTCAGATGAAGTTTTATCGCTGTCCGACATTATGCCCGATTTCAGCAGTCTGCCGGATGAAATATACTGGCAGAACCTTTTCTGGGAAGAGATTGAGGCAGCACTTGAAGAGCTGCCTGAGGAACAGAAAGATGTATTTGTAATGAATGAATTCGAAGGAATGAGTTTTAAAGAAATATCAAAAATAAAAGGTGAGGCAGTAAATACGCTCCTTTCAAGAAAGCGTTATGCGGTACTCTATTTAAGAAAGAAATTAAAAAATTTATACAAGGAGTTATAAAATGTGCGCGATTCATAATAAAAAAAGATGGTTCTTTAAAGGTTTCATCTTCGTATTGGTTTTCCTTGCAGTATTAAGTCTTGCCGTAATGCTGTTATGGAACTGGCTGATGCCCTTGATTTTCGGAATAACCGCCATCACTTATTTTCAGGCAGTTGGACTGTTAATCTTATCCAAGATACTGCTGACAGGTATAGGTAAACGACCAAGTCCCTATTCTTACGGCCGCAGGAAATACTGGCACGAAAAATTTGATAAATCAAACAAGGATGAGGATGCTTCAGGTACACAGCCTGTTTGATTAAAGTCATGATCCCTGACGATTGAAAATCGTCGGGGATTTTCATTTACTGTACGCTCCTGCTGTCACTATGACGGTAACCGGTTTGATTAATTCCCTTTGAATAATTCCGAAAGGTCGAGGCTTTTGGTTTTGGATTTCCCCGTTAATGAAATATAAGTCAAAGCAAGTGTTTCTTTTCCTGTACCAAGGATTGTACTTACAAGTCCAAGTGCTTTACCTATATCTTTAGGATCAAGTTCACTGAGGATAACTTTCCAGATTTCTTCCTCCAGAACATTGTACGCTGTATGAACCTCGTGCAGGTCATATCCTGAATTATATCTTTCGGCAGCAACTTTTTCAGAATAGTCTATCATTTCAACAAGACTTTTATCCTTAATGCTGTTCAGTGAAAGATCAAATAATTTTTCTATCCTCTCCCAGTTTTCATTTGCACCTGAGGCAGAATAGTGCTTCAGGTTTGAACGTAAAAGTGAATCAAATGCAGCTCTGATTATCTGATCCTGGTTCCCGGTAAGACACTCGATAAGGTTCATAATTCCCGCCATTATGCAAAAATTTTTATATACAAAAATAATAAAAAACAGGACCACTAATTTGAATATTCCTGCCGGTTTTATAGTAATTTTTCCTGAAATTGCAGGTTTCAGCTGATAAGCAGGGTATCATTTTTTCTTTTCCTAAATGGGCATTTCATCACATTTGGTAATCGCCGGAAATCCTTATTTTTCATTATGTTAGCATGCATAAATTGGAAGGATTACTTATGCGCCTATTAAAATATATAATTCTCTTATCGGCTGCCTTTCTGGCAGGATGTACATCACTTAGATTAATGCCCTCCGACTTTTCCTGGCCCGTTGAATCTGTGATTCATATCGACAATAACGGGATGGCAAAAGAAGAAAGGTACGCAATTTCATTCAATGCGAAACCCCTCTACTTTGAGGAGACAGGCGACTCGCTTGCATACCTTGACCGTGACCTCAGAATGATCAGAGATACTCTTGGTTATTACTATATAACCGGTGATAAATTCAAAAATGTTTATGTCTTTACAATGGGAGACGGGGCTTTCAATATTTATAATGAGATTTCAATTTCAGACAGCGGAATATCAAAACCTGTTTTCAACCAGAGACCGCCTTATATAGAACTTGTTGAAGGGAGTAAACAGTATTATTTATCGAACAATGGAATTGAGAATAAGGAGAAGAAATGAACAGGAAGATTCTAATAAATAGTTTTCTATTATGTCTGCTGTTTTCATATACAACATTTGCCCAGTCGGATTATGAAATAGTTCAGAATTTTAAAAATAAGGCGATGGCAATAGATGATTCAATAAAGAACGCAGCTTCACTTGAGGAGCTTCAGAGTGCGGGTAATAAGATCGATCAGCTGAGAAGCGAATATTCGGATAAGAGGGAACTTCTTGATAAAAGCCTCTATCCGCTCAACTTCAGCAAAACATTTGAAAACCTGCAGATGGCTTATGATCTGCGTAAGGGAGATTTTACGAAAATCGATGTGCTTACAACGCAGGTTTCCGGTCTGAGGGAGCAGGTAGACGTGCTTAACCAGAGGAATACCGACCTGATCTCCAGGGTTCAGACACTTGAATCTGAGAGTAAGAGAGATAAAAGCCGTATTACACAGCTGGAAAGGACAGTGGCGGATCTTAAAGCATCACTTCAAAAGAGAGATGAACTTGTAATAAGTATGATCGACAGCCTCATCCCCCCTTCCTACAGGCAGAAATCTGAATTGAGCTCACAGGAAAAACAAAAAGTATACTCGGAAGCCCAGAAAAATAATGTGTTAAATAATGTTAAGAAATCTCTTGAGGATAATATTAAGTTTCTGCAGGTTGCAACCCTTACCCCGGAGGATCTTAACCAGATAAAGAAACAACAGGAACAATTTGCAAAACTGTGGAAGAGCGTAGGACCCAAGCTTGTCAGCATTTATTCCGAAAAGAATGCGGGAACAAATGAACTGAAAGAAATTGATCAGAGCTTTACTACGTGGAAAGCTACCCTTAATCAGCAGGCGTGGAATTCTGTCAGATTGACTTTCCAGGATTATGGTATTAACCTTCAGAAGTTCTCAAGCGGTAAAGAGTTCACTGAGACAGCAGCTAACTTTATAAATGATGAAATTAAAAATGTGGGGATTAAGAACAGCGGCGACTCACAGATTACATATAAAAGTTTCGCCGATAGTGCCTGGTACGGACAGGTAAAACCGACGTGGGTTCCTTACCTTCTTGAAAATAATATGTTTACCGAAGCGCAGAAAGACACAATTGAAAATAAAATTTCAAAGTGGAAAGACAGTCTTTATGGGAGCGGATTCAACTGGTTATATATAGTAATAGGAGTTCTTGTAGTTGTAATTGCTATCCTGATTATTTTCCGCTTCAAACCTAAATCCAAACCGCCTGCTAACGAACCATTTTAATCATTAATCAGGGCTGTCGTAATTTTATTACGGCAGCCTCATTTACCAGCCCATTCTCTGTTTTAGCGAATTGATATGCGCTATGTGATGTTTTCCATGCCAGGAATATTGTGCAAGGATCCAGTTGATGTCGATTATTCCATTTTCAGGATGGTTAAGTTTAAGTTCAAACTGATCAGGCTTCAATGATTTTAATAGAATAACCCACCTGGTATGTACCGAGTCAAGGAGAGAGAGTGAGACTTCCAGGGGTGTAGTTGAATAATCTTCAAGTTCTGCCCAGGCAGCCTGGTCATATGGTTTAATAGTCGGTACCTTTTCAGTTAATGCCAGTTTTGTTCTTATATAAGCGTTTATATGGCTGTCAGGCAGATGATGGACAACCTGTTCTAAAGTCCACCCGCCTTCCCTGTACGGAGTGTTCAACTGGTCATCATTAAGATTTTCAACTGCCTCGCGCAGATAAAAAGGTGTCTGCTCAATCTCATTTATAAACCCCTCGCGCAATTCATTGGAATATTCCTTAGGAGCTTTAAACTTCCCTATCGGGTATTTCAGATGATCAATATCCTTCATAAATACCTCAAAAATTTTATTGATTACCGTGAAAATTAAAGCCGTCCTCCTGAATAAACAACAGATTCCTGAATTTATAGCAACCTTTTCTGTGAAATGCTGGTCTAATAAATACATAAATTTTTGAGGATGAATAAAATGAAAAAAATACTAACAATTCTGTTTGTATTGAGCATTATCCTGGCAGGAACGGCCAGTACCTTTTCGGCAGAGCGCACTACAAAAAAGTATGATTATAAAGATTTCAGCAAAGTTGAAGCAGGCAGCGGTATGTTTCTGGATATAAACCAGTCGTCTTCCTACAGTATATCGGTTAACGCAGAACAGGAGGATTTTGAATACCTTAAGGTGGAGAAAAGCGGAAATACTTTAAGGATTTATATCGACAAAAATAATTATCACAGGCATGGTGATATCCGCATCAGCATAGATATGCCGTCATTGACCGGGATCAGTTTAAGCGGGGGAGCACAGGGAAAATTAACTATGAATACAGAGGAAAATTTTGATGGCGAATTATCCGGCGGTGCAGAAATTTCAGGGAACCTTTCCTGTAAAAATATAAACCTGGAAATTTCCGGCGGCAGCATTATAAATTTATCGGGTAAAGCGGCCGATCTTACTGCTGATGCATCGGGCGGCAGCATTTATCATTTAAAAGATTTCAGTGTTAAAAATGTGAATGTTGACCTTTCAGGCGGTTCACGCCTGGAAACAAATATGAACGGAACACTTGATGTGGATGCCAGCGGAGGATCAAGAGTAGTATACTATGGAAGCGCTAAACCTGGCAGGACAGATTTCAGCGGAGGATCAGGAATTTCGAAGGGAGATTAGATTATTAATTTCAAACCTGCCCGTTTCCTGAACGGGCAGGTTTATTACTTTCAATTACTGCACATCTTTAGCCTTTACAACATTTCCTTTCGAATCATCTTTACTTAATATAGAAGCAACCATATCCGGGGTAATCGGATCGGGAACTTTATTGTGAATCGCGGGAATTGAATGCAGGTAGGCAAAAATATTCTTCAGATCCTCATCGCTCGATTTACCGATTCCCGGCCAGGGCATCGGAGGTAAAATTGGTCTGCCGACTCCCATATGCTTTCCTGTCCTCAAAGCCTTTATAAACAAATCTTCGGTCCAGTTTCCCAGTCCTGTCTCAGGATCTGGTGTCAGGTTTTGTGTATAAGATACGCCCCAGGGACCAATCCAGGCGGTTGCATCCATCGTTGAGTGTATCCACATCTTTGAATTCAGCATTGCAGGGTCGACATTCATTACGGGCTGATCCTGCGGATGGCCTGATAATAATCTGGTTGTATCCGGCACCGGACCCATTTCCGTCATAACTTTTGGAGAATGACAGTCATTGCACCCTCCCAATTCAACAAGATATTTACCCTTTTCAATCCTTTCTGCCTGGGTCGGAGCTTTCTCCTCCTTTGGATTATTACAGCCTGCCTGAACCAATACCAGGATAGAGAAAACAAGTACAAGGAACACGGATACTAAGCGAACCTTTCTCATATTACGCCTCATTTTTAAGTTATTGGATAAAGATTATACTTTTTTAAAATACAAACGTGTGCAGTGAAAGTTGGAGAATATACTGCCCCGGTTTGTAAAAACCGGAATAAAATACGTTTAAATTGGAAACGGCGTTAAAAATATTCTATTAATTGTCAAGACGCAATAGTTTATATAATTTTCCCGGCCTTCCGTGATTTTAAATTCATAGTCTGTTTTACTGAATTTGTTCAATAAAAGTGACTAATCCGTTATAAATATTTTCGTTATCATTACCATATTAGGATTAAAAAGATATTAGAATATGAAAAGCGTATTATTGACAGTCATAATGACATTAATGGTTTTCGCAGCAGTTAACTGCAAGGAAACCGGATTAAATAACAAGATGAAAGAAGATGAAACTGCTATGAATAATCCATCGTCGAAAACTGATACAGCAACTTTCGGACAGGGATGTTTCTGGTGTGCAGAGGCTATATTTGAAAGGGTTGAGGGAGTTAAATCTGTTGTTTCCGGGTATGCCGGCGGCAATGCTGAAAATCCGACTTATGAACAAGTCTGCGGCGGAAAAACAGGACATGCCGAAGTAGTGCAGATCATTTATGATCCGGATGTCATTTCATATGACGACCTGCTGAAAATATTCTGGAAAACTCATGACCCCACAACCCTGAACAGGCAGGGAGCTGATGTGGGCGATCAGTACCGCTCCATTATTCTTTATCATAACGGGAAACAAAAGGAAAAGGCGGAATATTATAAACAGGAACTTGAGAAATCAGGCGCCTGGGATAAACCCATCGTTACTCAGATTGTTCCATTTACTAAGTTTTATAAAGCTGAGGACTATCACCAGGACTATTTTGAAAACAATCCTTACCAGGGCTACTGCTCATTTGTAATTGCCCCGAAAGTGGAGAAGTTTGAGAAGGTATTTAAAGATAAGCTGAAGAAATAGTCAGTAAATAACCTCACCGTCACAAAGATGAATAATTCTGTCGGCATAATCTTTAAGGCGCAGATCATGACTGGCAACTATGACACATTTATCCTCCCGGACTGCATAATTATGAAGAAGTTCAATAATCTGTTTACCCTGACTGGTTTCCAGGCTGGCTGTTGGTTCGTCAGCAATAATTAAGTCGGCATTATTTGCTATGGCTCTGGCTACAGCCACTCGCTGTTTTTCTCCCTGGCTTAGAGCTGAGGCCGGCTTCAATGCCAGGTCTTCTATATCGAACTGTCTTAAAAGTGTAAGAGCAGTCGCCCTGATGCTTTTCTTATCGTGCTTAGCAAACCTTAATGCCAGTTCAATATTCTGCAATGCTGATAAAGATTCGATGAGAAGAAAAGATTGAAATATGAATCCGATTTTCTCTGCCCGGATCCGCTGAAGCTCTTTTGCTTTCATCCCGGCAATATCTTTAGCATAGAGAAAGACCTTACCGGAAGTAGGTTCAAGCAGGGCTGCTATCAGCGTCAGCAATGTTGTTTTACCGCTCCCGCTGGGGCCGAGCAGAAGAAGCATCTCCCCCTTTTCAGCTTTCAGATTAACATTTCTCACCCCGGTGCTTTTATGAGAATTAGAGCGGTAGTATTTATTTACATTTTCAAGACGGACTATTTCATTTATTTTCATAAAAGACCTCAAGGGCATATATTTTTCTTATCCTCTGGATGGCAAAGAAAGAACTAATTAATCCCATCCCAACTGCAGCACCAAACACTGCCAATAACTGTGCAAAGGTATTTTCTGTATTGACCTCCGGAGAAAGGTAATGTATTCCCGCAGCTGCAGGAAAATATAGAATAACTGCTGCGGCTCCCCCGGCAATAATTATTATCATAGCCTGCTGAATAACGGATATCGCCAGAAAGCGTGAAGTAGCCCCCAGTATTTTCATGACTGCGAAATCCTTTTTCTTCTCGAGGATATTTATAGACAGAATGAGGCTTAATATTACTGTTAGCACTACAGCACCCAAAGAGGCGACTGCATAAAGGATCGGCAAAAATCCCGATTCCATCTCTCTGATGTTATTATTCAGGAATTCCTGCTGTGTGTATATTGCTGTCCCTGTTAATTTTTCCGATAATTCTGATCGGACTTTGCCTATGTCTGACCCCGCCTGAACTTTGACTATATAACAGGTGGTCAATCCCGGAAAGCCTATCAGTGACCTTGCTTTATCAATGGTAGTGAACGCGTATTGAATTACAAATGCATTAGTTCCTTTACTAAATCCAACAACCTTAAAGGATTGATCCTGTATCTTAATATTTTCGTTCAGATCAACTCCGGATTTTTGTGCGTATGCTTCATCAAGAACGATCTCCCTTCCATTTTTTACAGTTCTTCCCTGAATAAGAATGGGGGGACCTCCGAAGCGGCTGCCGGGATCGTAGCCTGTCAGGAAGACTGTCGAATTCCCTGTCCTGTTCTTAACAGAAGATAAAAGGAATAAAACAGGAGAGACTGATTCAACTTCCGGATTTTCACCTATTGTTATTTCCTGCCACGCAGATAGTAAAGAAGTTCCCCGAAGAATATTTGTGCAGTTTTTCTGAAGCACCCAGAGATCAGCATTATTTCTCCTTATGTATTCCACAGAACCATCCGAAACTCCTTTATAAATACCCAGCAGAAACAGCATTAGCATAATGCACAGAGATACTGCCCCCATAGTTAGGACCAATCTTAACGGCTGGCTTTTTATTATTCCGAGTGAATACATTTTATCTCCTATGCAGACATTTTAACCTGGGTAACAAGCTTGCCGGTAATCCTTTCGAATATCTCCCGGAGAGACTGACCGGTTATTGTGAGTCCGTGATTTACTAATCCTATTTCTGCAGATGCAGGATCTTCCGTCTTCATAAGAAGACTTACCACTTCCTCCGCTAATTCCCGTGTTCCGCAAGGAAAGTTTTGTTCAGTAGAAATCACACCTTCGATCCAGGCATGGACATGGACGATAGCATTGACCTCAGGAAAATTCCTGTATATAAGATAATGCTCGACAGCATCGACTGAAACCCTTGCTTTGGAATAGTAATTGATCGGCATACTTAGATATGCTGTACCTTCCGGAACATTAAAATCCTTTACAAGAAGAATATCCCGCCCGACTTCTTTTAAGTCCGACTTATTCACGCCCCTTCCTGTCATCCAGAAAGCCGTAGTACCAAATTCAGGTACATATTCGCGGGCGCTGAGGTTACCGTAACTGGCGCCTGTTATTCCGAAGATTTTGTAAATATGACTCATCTGCTGCTCACTCAGATAGTTTTTAAGAGGAAAGGGGACAGGCAGCACACCAAGCTCATCCAGTACTTTGCCGTAATGCCGTATTTCCCTGACAGCCTCAGATTCATCATAGAATCTCTGCGGGAGATCAGGATGAAACTTATTTTCTGTAGCGAAGTGTGCACTGATAACCGGCAGGATCTTCCTGTATATTTCAGATGGGTCATAATAGCCGGAATAAAAACCTGCTTCCGGGGTTGTAAACCAGACTTCATTCATCCTGTTAATAAAAACAAACTGGTTTGATAATGTCCTTATTAATGTTGTATAGCAGACCGATCTCAAATCGTCCTTCAATTGTTCCCCGTCAGCTACGAAGGAGACAACAAAAACAGATTTTGATCTTCTGCGGACTGCCCTGGGATTTTCAAAACTTGTAAAATTAAGAATGTAGTTTACTTCATCCATATCATCTGTCTGTCGATCGCCGTTTTGAAGACAGACATTGATAATATCTTTTGCAGTATTATAACTGAAAAGAGAACCATTATTTTCAATTACTTTGAATTTCATCACTCACCTCTCTGTTTATGTCGTTTTTGAATGTAAGATCCCTGACAGCCATCGTGCTGACAGATTCTCTTTCCCTTATCAGCCTGCGTTGGTCGGCAGAAACTGATATAATTGCCGGACGGGCGAAACCAAAATTTGATTCCATTCCGTTGAAATAAGCGCCGGTATCCATCATCGCAAGAATCTCTCCCTGGTTGATGTGAGGGAGGAACAGGTTTTTATATATGATATCACCGGAAAAGCAGCATGGTCCTGCAAGAGAATAATATTTGGTGTACGGTCTTCTGACATCATTAGCTAAAAATATTTTATGGTATTCGTAATATGCCGGCAGCGTTATGGTTCCAAGCCCGCCATCTGTAATTACCCATTTTCCGCAGCTATTTTCTTTTATTCTGTGAGCTTTCAGCAGCAGAGTCTGACAGGAGCTTAATATACTTCTGCCCGGTTCAAATATTAATTCGGGAAGACTCCCGGCAAATAATTCTGAAATCGATCTTCCAATAGCCATTGTAAAATCGTCGAATGTATAAGGATTAAAACTCTGCTTAAATTGATACCGGCTGAATAATTTTGCTGCTATAAGTTCCTTCGTTCTGAGCTGTCTTGTAGCAGGTGAAGGATACCCGCCGCCGGTATCAATAATTTTTATTTTGAATCCACTTCTCTGAATGTGATTAATCAGGGGCGATAATTTTTTAATCGTTCGCGGATAATCATCGGGACTTATAATTCCTGTTCCGATATGAAAGTGGAATCCCTCAAAAAAAAGACGGCCGTTCTGTTGAATAATTTCGATTGCCTCATTCATACTTTTGGGGGATAAACTAAGACCGAATACACTTTTTGCAGAACCCGCAGCAGTACCAGCAGGAATCCCTTCGGGAGTAATATCGGGATTTATCCTGAGTAAAAGGTTAGCTTTTTTATCACGTTTGATTGTCAGAGCAGAAAGCGATTTTAATTCATCAATTGAGTCAATGCTTATAAGTCTGACGCCGGCATCGAGACATTTGTTAAGGAAGGAGTCTGTCTTACATGGTCCGTTTACTATAATTTCACTCCCTGAATATCCCGAGCAAAGAGCAAGGCTGAGCTCGAATTCCGTCATAACCTCGGCTTTTAATCCCGAAGCTCTTATAATATTGACGACCTCAGAAACCGAGCTGCATTTAAAGGGATAATGAACAGAGACTTTTCCGGGGTAACTGCGTACTGCTGAGCTGTTAAAAGCTTCTGCCCTGTTTTTTAACCTGACTTCGTCCAGAACATATAGAGGTGTTCCATAAAGATCTGCCAGTTCTGTAAGGCTGAAATTATGGATCATCAGCTGACCGGCGGAAGAGATAGATAAACCCCAGTCTGAAGGTTGTAATATTGCTTTTTTCTTTTTCATCTTTTATGCATCTCCGGTACAAGTTTAATTCTAATAAGGATGGCCGTTGTCAAAAAAATGTAAGGATTTTGTAAAAGATCAGACAGAGTAAGAGAATGAATGCGGAACGTCAGGATGGATCATAAATCCTTTTTCAGGATTAGAAAATATTTATCCGGTTTCATCCCGAACCTTTCAGCAGCTTTTACTGCAAGGAAGTTCTCCTCATACATCCAGGTTGTTTCCAGCTCGTCGAATTGCCGGGCTGTTATCACTGCAGCATTATGAAGGAGCTTATAAGCCATTGTATGCTGAAATTCTTTTTTTATCCCCACTGCGAATATTAAAGCACGCTTTATTCTCTTTCTGTTTCTGATGAGTCCCGGATATTTCAGAGGTCTGAATTTGCCCCCAAGATTTTTGAGCAAAGGATTTATATCGAGAGCAAACTGCACTGCCCCCACGGGTTCTCCTTTATATTCAACAAACTTTATCATATCGGGGGTAGTAACAAAGTGAAGATACTTTGACACAAAGATGTATTCAGGCTTACTTACCTGGGTAAAATGCCAGTTGTCTGAAAATGCATCGTTGTATATCTCCCTTAAAGAATCCAGATCTCTCTCTTTCTTTTTCAGGTTAAATGAACGAATCCTCATATCCTTCAATTCTGTACATAAATTATGCGGATAATTTTTCACTATGTACTCCTTCAGATTTTGATTGCCCATAGTAAATAGCTTCTTCCCCACTATGAAACCCTCATTCCTGAGAAGTTTTTCGTAGTAGGGAGGATTATAATTCTGGAAGAATGAAGGAGCACTATCATAACTCTCTGTCAAAAGCCCGATCTCTGAATAGAGGTTCGGATTAAAAGGTCCTTCAATAAATTTTATCTGTCTTAACCTGCAGTAATTTTCAATTTCTCCGAATAATGATCTCACCGCCTCCGAAGAATTAACTGATTCAAAGAAACCAAAGAAAGCATTGGGGGTGTTAAACTTCTGCTGATGCAAACGGTCAATAATGACAGCACACCTTGAAACTATCAGGCTCCCATTGTAAGTATTAAAAAGCTTCAGATCCGCATTCAGGAAATAAGGATTTCTCAGAGGATTAAGGATCCTCTTTACTTCGGATCTTAACGGCGGGATCCAGCGGGGATCTCCCGCATAGATCCTGAATGGCAGCCCGATAAATTCATTGAGCTGTCTTTTGTTTGTGACTCCATAGGTGATAAATGACATGATTCTTCCTTTTTATTGATTTGTTCAACAACATACCTGTCATAAATAAACGATAGATCACGTTTATGCAGTATTGCAGATAGTTCTTCTTTTAATTGTATTCTGTTGTTGAGAGAAGGCGGATGTATCCTGGGTACAAGCAGATTCCTGTAAGTTATTATACTCTTATCCTTTGCTGTACGGATTGTTTGAATAAGAAGCTTTTCAAACTGCTCCGGGGAAATCCATTCGAATATATTCGTGAAATTAAATTTATCTATACAGGATTCGGGGAGTCTGATAAAATATTGCTCGCAGTCTGCTGTTACAATTTCAATTCGGTTAAGTCTGCCAAGAATTATTTCATAATTATCACGCTGAAGATACGGAGGGAAATTATTCTGCATATAATTACCCAGCAAAATGTAGCTCAGAAAGTAATTTTCTGCGACGGGCAGTTCTGTTATGGCTCTCTTTACTTTACAGGCAAAGTTTTCACCGAATGAAAATCTGTTCCCCAGATATTTGAAAAACTCATCTGTAAAAAGCAGGCTCATTACCTTTCTGCTTAAGAATATACGCGTAAAGATTTTCCACCCCATATTATCCCATTTCCTGTCATAAATCATTTTTCTTTCAGATTGCGTGGATGAACTAAAGAGTGCCTTGATTGCTTTTTTGCCAATCAGGATAATGAGGATCTTTCTCAATAGCCTCATATAGCTTTCATATCTTCCGCAATGGATAAGACCTTTTTTAATCTCTTTAAGGTGATTATCCCAGAAATCCTGTGCCTTGTTGCTGAGCAGATCACGGGATGCCTGATAAAGACTGACTCTTGAATCTGATTCTCTTATTCCAAGCAGCTGCAGTACTTCGTCGTAGCTTAACCTTTTCATAGCAGCTATTTTAAGTTCGAATAAATAGTTCTGATGCGGATTGAGATCGAGGGCTATGATTTTCTTCGGGTTATCCAGCAGGAAAGCAAGGGCGTTACATCCGCCTGAGGTTATTGTAAATACAGTGTCGCCGGACTTTATATTGAAAGCGGCCCTGTCAATTGCCGGATCTTCCCAGCACTGGGCATAAAGCACACCCTCAAATACTTTTGTATTTTTCTTCTTTTTTTTCCCGACACCAATTTGGGTATGCACTACCGCCCAGTCAATTACTGCAGGAATCCCGATTATCATTGCATATATAAAGCTGTCATAGTATGCGGCAGCCATGAAACCGGGAATAAACATGGTGTATAGAGCATTATGTCTGAACCCATCGAAGTTGACTTTAATCTTTTTCAGTTCCGGCAGAAAATCAGAGAGACTCTTATAGTTCGGCAGGAACCTCGGAACACATTTTAAATAATCCATATATTCCTCAGAGTACTGCACACCGAGGGATTCTTCCTCATAGACGATTAGCCGCACATAATGAATATAAAAGAGCACCGGCATTATGATACCAGCAGGGGGAAGGAAGAATGTAAAAACAGATATCGCGATCCAATCGGCTAAATAAATTGGATTACGTACAAGCTTATAAGGACCTTCCCTGTTCAGAATATCTGTTCTTACCCTGAAAGTCATTACAATTTCGGATGATAGAGCAGTACCCGCCCACATCCTCAAAAGCGAGACAAGAATCATTAAAAATGCCGCAGTTATAAATGCAGCGGAAGACGGAAACTGATTTAACGAAATCTCTTTCAGAATTTGTCTGTACAATGGAGGGGTATCCGGGAAATATCCAAAACAAATTAAACAGCTTGCAATTACGATTGAAAGCGATATGAAAATCCGGTACTCAAATTCCGTTATTAATAAATAGTTTTTCAGGGTTTTCATTTTTAATTTTCCTTTCTTTCCGGTCTTATGACATTTAATGATGAAGGTACAATATCAATCCGCAAAGGCAGGCCATTTATTATTTCACCATCTGCTTCCGATATTACACTCTTTAAAGAATCTATTGTAATACTCTTAACCTTAAAACTTTTGAACCTTTTGTCTTTAAGATGCCGGCCGGAATATATTCCTGGAAAAACCGACAGCATCTCTTTAAAGGTAAGCCCTGGTATCAGGAGAATGTCCAGGTAGCCATCATTAAGTTCTGCATCGGGGGTCAGTTTCATTCCGCCGCCCGTATATTTTCCGTTTGATATTACTATGCCTGTTAACTCTTCATATATATCCAGGGTATCATTTAACCGGAGAGTATAGGGAGAGGGACTATAGCTGCCAATGACTTTCAGTACCCCAAGACCAAAGGCAAAACGGTGAGCGAACTTTTTATGGATATCAGAGACTCCCTTTACAACCTGTCCGCCGATACCCGACTGAAATTCATTTACAAAGTATGAAGTAGCCCCCGAACCGGAGGTAATTCTTCCGATATCCGTCTTCTCAACATTTCCATCAAGTATTACTTTAAACTGCCCTTTTATTCCCTTAGGTAATCCCAGGCTCTGTGCAAATCCCTGTCCTGTTCCGCTATTTATGACCGCGAATGTACAGTCCGGATTTATCATTTTTCCGTCATTATAAAAACCATTCACAACTTCCCGGATTGTTCCGTCTCCGCCAACTGCAACAATCAGATCTCTTCCTGAAGCAACAGCGTGCCGGGTTTTAGAAACTGCATCACCTGGTTTTCCTGTGTACTCAATAATAAAATCATTCCAGCATTTTCTTATTTCATTTAAGATCAGTTTTCTTCTTTTCCAGGTTCTCCCTCCTGCTGATGCGGGATTGAAAATAATATGTACTTTTTTAGCAGACATTTTTTTATCCGGTTTCTGCTGAAAGATATTTTCAAATCATCAGTGAGTTGTCAAAGGATTGTAAAAGCTTTGTAAGAATAATGTTTGGAAGGATCAGAAAAGATGTCCGAAATTAAAATAAAACCCTACGGTTTCGCTGCTGATACCGATGTCGGCACGGACTACAAAATTATTCATATAGAACCTTAAGCCTGCTGCAGGACTGATTTTCCATCTGTCAAATGAAAATTCTGCAGGGGATGGGAACACTCTTCCGGCATCAATCCCGGCAATGCCTCCGAATCTCCACCATATGGGAAATCTCAATTCGGCATTGATGAGAGCACTGCCTTTGTCTAAAAACCTGTCCTGTGAAAATCCTCTTAAAGTCAGATTACCCCCGATAGGGAGAAGGAACTGCACAGGAATTTTGTCCCCTATTAATTGCTGTATATCAAGTCTCCCCGCAAAAACCAGTTCGGGGAATATGATTTTATTATAAGTCTGAAAGGTTAAACGCGCTTCAATGAATGATGAGTTAGCAAAGGTATAACCGGGTGAAAATTCAAAGCCTGCTGTAATGGCATTTCCGGAGACGGGATTTATTATACTGTTCCTTGTATCAAAAATGCCCTGGATTATAAATGAAAACCGGTCGGTCTTATCTGTATATGAATAACCAGGGGGAAGAGATGAATCAGGAAAGTCTGTATATTTAATAGTCTTGTACCTGATTCCCGCCTGAAGAATTACTTCTGCCGTTAGAGTTCTGTTCAGAATGATATTCAGCTCAAGTGGTTCCCTGGTATATAATTCCCGATTATCATAGGAGGAAGAGCCGCCGATTCCATAAAAGTAATAGCTGATCCATTTATCATAATCGGCTGTCAGATCCAGGGCATAGCCATAATCTGTACCCTGTCTCGCTTCATAATCAGGATAAGAGAACTGGAGCCTGTACCATCTTTCTCCCTCAGTACTGTTGTATAAAGTAAGGTCAAAACTTTCATTTCCTGAAAGAGGATTTCGGATATATCCTTTGATGCCGTAGCCGAATCCGGCATCGGTATCATAAGTTACAATGGGGAAAACTTCCCAATCAATTCCTTCTGTTATGGTAGGGGCTGTGGTCTCGCTTTGGGCATATACAGTAATTGCAGATCCGATGAGCAGTATTGCCAGGTATATTTTTTTCATTTCAGTTACAGATAATCAATATGTGTAATAATAAGATTCACGGCAGACTAAATTGTCATAAAATTGTAAAAATAATTCATGCCATAAGATATTTGTAAAGCGACCTGTCCCGACATAACCGCAACCATGGTCGGGAAACGCCGTTTCGCTCATCGTGGTAAAGCGATCTGCCCCGACATATCCCCAACATGGCCGGGGAACGCTGTTTCGCTCATTCATCCCGGCGAATTAAGCCATCCAAACCCCATCTTAAACCAATCTCACATACGTCTCACATACGTCTCATATTCGTTCCACATTCGTCTCACATACGTTCCAAATACTGTATTAAAAGTTTTTTACAGCTGGAATACCCGGCTTAATATTTATCTGGCTGAAAGTGAATCCTGTCACCCGGGAGGATGCAGGGATATCTTATCTTGATTTAATACGTCAATGGAATACTTCTTTATTTTATGAACTGGGAACTGATCACTAACTTCTCACTGGCAATGCTGGCTATTCTAAATCCAATTGGATTGATACCCATCTGGAGCGAGCTTGCAGGAGATGAAAAAAAACACATACAGACAAAAATCGCAATACTTGTAACGGCAACTTCCGGCATCATACTTATTATATTCCTCATATTTGGAAAACAGGTGCTGGAGCTGTTCCATATCGACCTTGCATCTTTTCAGATGGCGGGCGGCATATTCCTCCTGCTTACAGGTATTCATATGCTCGAAGGAAAAACTACGAAGCTTGAAGACCGTGATGAGGATGGGGAAAGCCCTGGTGAAATTGCAAAGAAACGCTTCCGTAAAATATTTGTGCCGCTTGGTATACCGATGCTTGCCGGACCCGGCTCAATTACTACTGTACTGATTTACGGAATTAAGGCCCGGGACGCTGCTGATTTTGCAGCATTATCTGTTATTCTGTTGCTTACTATACTGGTGCTGTTTCTTTTCTTTTATTCTTCGAGCTGGCTGGATCAGAAAGTTGATAAGCTCGTATTCAATGTCTTTACCAGGATATTCGGTCTGATAATAGCAGCAATTGCCGTCAGCTTCATCTTTGAATCATTAAAAAAAGCTTTTCCTTCAATCGGCTGATGCCTCTGGTATCTTAGCAGGTACTCTTTTTGCGGGTATCATAAGCAGAGCTGCAGCTGAAACAGCACTAACAGCAAACGATGCAAGCCAGACCACCTTCGCGCCGTAATTATCATATATTAGTGTGCCGAGCCATGGACTGAGAGTGAAGGCAAGACTGAATGACATCTGAAAATATCCCATATACTCACCTCTTCTGCTGGGAGGAGAAATTTCAGCGGCGAATGCGGAGCTTGATGGAAACATTATCATTTCACCGAATGTCCAGATGATAATTGTAATAATAAGGGGGATTACATTACTTACAAAAGCAGTCGCCCCGAACCCGATGCCGATTAAAAGTGCACCGAGTGCCAGAGATTTCTTTTCGGACCAGTTAGTCATCGCAGTATTCAGAGGTACCTCAATAAAGATGATCAGCACTGTATTCACAGCAATCAGCATTCCGAAAGTTGACGTCTGAAAATGCAGATCTTTTACAAGATAAAGCGGAAGCACTCCGATATGCTGGAATATTACCATGGTGGCAGGTGTTAAAGCCAGCAGGAAAAATATAAACCTGATGTCTTTAAGTACATTTCCTTTATGCGACTGCAGTTTTTCACCTTCCTTTTCAAGCTCTTCTTTATCTATCTTATGCTGCACCGGGTAAAAGGTCAGGAATGCCGCGGCCAAAATTGCAGTTACTGCATCAACATAGAATATTATTGAGAAACTGATCTGTGCTAAAAATCCTGCCGCAACGGGACCAATACTCATACCCAGGTTGATGACCAGCCTGTTCATCGCAAATGCTGTTTTTCTTTTTTCGGGGGGAGCGATATACGAAATGAGCGACATAACAGCCGGACGAAAAGCTTCGTTGATGATTGCCCACAATAAAGTTGCCGCAAGCAGCAGTCCGAACCCCTGTATCATCGGATAAAAAACTAAAATGCATCCGGATAAGAACAGTGAAAGTTTCATCACCGTCAATGAGCCGATTTTATCTGAAAGTCTGCCCATTAAAGGAGCTGTAACCAATGCTCCTATCCCGTAAAATGTTAATATCAGTCCCGCCGTTGCAGCATCTTCATGAAGCCGGGTAGTAAGATAAAGGGCAAGGAAAGGCAGAACCATTGTACCTGACCTGTTTATCAGCGTAGCAGTATAAATAACCCAGAGGTCGCGTGATAATCCTTTAACACCTTTCCACGGATTCAAGAATTTTCCTTATGCTTAAAATTGAATTGACAAATATAATGCACTTTTTCGGAAATGGATAGGTGGACAGGAATGGAGGAAGGATGCGGCATCCGATGGTTTCCGCAGAAGCGGCGCAGAAGCGGGATTTCGTCCGGCAGCTGCCGGACTCAATATTAGATGGTCATTGATTGTCACTCAATGGTCATTCTCTACTGAAGTGTATAGTCTAACAATTCCCAGGTTTCCCGGATATTATCAAAACCCTGGATTCTCCGGTATTCTTTTACAATACCCACATTATCTGCAAACCATGTTACTGAATGTCCGTAAACATTGAAGCTGCTCCAGTTTCTTTCTATCCGGTATGCATCGGTGAAGTTATCTGCGGGTACATTAACAGCTTCTTTGGCCGTCACCTTAGATGAGTCGGAAATCTGGTCGGGGTTTTTCCAGTATTTTCCAACCTGCAGCGGGAATACAATTTTATTATCAACTACATTCGGATATGAATCCGTATAATAATAGACAGTACTGCTGTCGATAAAAACATAAAAAGTATCGTTATAAAAATTCGATTTCCTTGTCCAGATCGTTAAATTCTTTCCATTTCCCGTTGTGGTTCCCACAATGCTGATAGTAAGGGTATCTTCAGAATTGTTCACACTGTCGTGAACTGCATATACCCATTTATCCCCGACTTTATTTGGGAAAGTCTTTGTATTATCGGGAGCAGGATTGTTTCCTGTGGAGTTTTCACAGGCTGCAAATGATAATGCTATGATTAAGACAAATAATATTTTATACATTGCTGTTTTTCCTGACATATAAATTTCTTTCAGTTATTATTACATACACTGCACTTTAACAAAATAGACTGCAAAAAGATTCGAAAGAGAACACACTGAGCAGGATAATTAATTCAGATCACGATAAAAAGGGCTTTAATTGCGGTTAACTATAATCACTCCGATAATTATAATTATGCCGCTTATAAGCATAAGCAGTGTAATGTTTTCATGCAGGAAAATCCACGCAGAAAATACCGTTACAAATGGCTCAAAGTAAAGGAATGCGCCTACTTTTGAAGAATCCATATCCTTAAGTGACTGAGCCCACAGCACATATGCGATGCCTGAACAGAAAATTCCCAGGAATATAATTGATATCCATCCTATAGATGAGAGGTGCTCAATTCTGTGTAACGTTTCTGCATTTGCAGTGAACGGAAGGATTAAAATGGCCATCATAATAAAAAGATACAGGATAGTCATCAGCGGAGGATATGTTAAGCTGATTTTTTTATTGACCATTGAATAGGCACCCCAGGTAAATGCACTTGCAAGGACAAGGAAATCACCTTTGTTTGAAATGAAACCAATCGAAGAAATATCGCCTTTACTTATCAGCAGAAGCAAACCGGTAAATGAAATTATAATTCCGGTCAGCTGTTTCAGGTTAATCTTCTCCCTGAAAAAAATAACTCCCATTATAGCTATGAATATCGGGGCGGTACCAATTATCCATCCTGTATTGGCTGCAGAGGTATACTGCAGTCCTGTTACCTGTATCCACAAATGAAAAACAGCAATTGCTGCAAGCAGAAGTATAAATGTGTGCTGTTTTAATTTGATTGAAAAATCCCTTTTGGTGTATAAGGCAAGAATCGTCAGGAAAGTAATCCCCAGGAGAAGCCTGCAGATAATGATCATAAGCGGGGTTAATTCATTTAAAGCCGTTTTAGTTGCAATAAATGAAACACCCCAGAATAATGTTGCAAGCAGCGGTTTTAAATATGCGGCAGGATTATTCTTCATAAATGTTAAAGGAAATTACTTTGCGTAAAGTCCGCCTGTCTGTTCAAGCCAGCCGGCTATCTTATCAGCTGCTTTATTAACATCATTATCTGAGACATCAACTTCAAGAACAGGAAGCACAGATCTGCTTATAAGACTTTTCATAAGCGCCTGTTCTTCGATAAAAATATGAATATCATCGTACTGTTTGGGATTGCCAGATACCTTTAATCTTTCCTCCCTTGCCTTAAAGAAAGAGGCTGCCGTCCGTGTGCAGAAGACAAGGTGAAAGCCGAGGTTTTTAAGCCCCTCTTCCAGCCAGTTAAAGTCATATTCTTTTTGATGTGCTTTAAGCTGGTACGCTTTCGTGGAAATATGGAACCGGTCGATGATCCACGAGTAATATCTCTGAAGCTCAAACAACTTCAGCCATGTACGGTAGGTTTCCATTGCCTTTGCTTCCTCTCCGGGATCAAAATTGATCAGCCCCCTCCCCCATGGAAAGTTAGTAAATGAACACCACTCGGCTGAGATTAAAGGCGAATGATACCTGTATTTTCTCGGTCCCACGATCCGTGGATGCTCATTTAAAGTAAAAGCAATTTCTGTTTTAAAGGTAAGGCGCGTTCCTTCAAGGATGATTTTGGGACAAAGTTTTCCGCCCATAATTTTATTTTGATTTTTCTGTTTTACGTGCTGAGGAATAATTCTTTAAATCATAGTGAATGCGGGTTTCGGGCATTTCAACTTTTGTTATTTCCACTCCGCTTTTTGTGTAGAAGTCGGTTGCCAGTGTATCGTGAAAATCCGAGAATACAACAACTCGCTTTACGCCTGCGGCTATTAGTGCTTTTGCACAGGTGGTGCACGACATATTTGTTATATAAGCAGTTGAACCTTTTATATTAATTCCGTGTATTGCCGCCTGAACAAGGGCATTGATCTCGGCATGATTCGTTCTAACGCAATGGTTCTCAACTACCAGGCAGCCCTCATCCTCACAATGCGGCTGTCCCGGAAGAGATCCGTTATATCCGGTTGCAAGAACAAACCTGTCTTTCACCAGCACACAGCCGCAATGCATCCTCGGACATGTAGCTCTCTCAGATGCCAGCATTGCAAGCTTCAGAAAATATTTATCCCAGGAGGGGCGTTTGTTATTCTTCATTTCTCTTAAAAATTATTTGGTATATAAAAATAAGGATTATCCCCGTCAAACTACGCCGCTGAAGGTTGTATTTTTTATACCTTCCCACTCCGGCTTAAGTATACTGTAATAAATAGTATCACGGCGCCGGCCGTCCTGCATAATGGTATGACTCCTCAATATACCTTCTTCCTTTGCCCCTATTTTCATTAAAGCCTTCCTTGACTGCTGATTCAGTACATCGGTTTTAAACTCTGCTCTTTCATAACCAAGTTGTTCAAACACATACTTAAGCAGTAAATATTTGCAGCTTTTATTTAATCCTGTTCCCTGGAATCTTTTACCCAGCCAGGTTCCCCCAATTTCCAGGCGGCGGTCCTTATTAGAAATATTTCCAAAACTTGTGCTTCCCGCTGCCCGGTTCTCCTTCTTATCGATAATCACGAACGGATACAATACACCGATTTCTTTCATCTCCAGCAGCCTGGTGATATGCTCATTCAGCTCTTCATCATTCATGCATCTTGATACATTGAATTTCCAGATATCATAATCATATGCGATTCCGGAAAGTTCATCAAAATCTTTTTTCTCCAGCGGCCGCAGCAGAGCGAAATCATTTTCAAGGATAATATGTTCTGAAAAACTGAACTCCATAAGAATTTGTTATATTTTTAAATGATTATAAAATGAAATTAGCAAAACGGGAGCAAAAATGTCCGGTAAATTTAAGGCACTTTTAGTAAAAGAAGAAAATGGAAAATTCATAAGGGAAATAACAGACCGAAGTATAGCCGACCTCCCCCCGGGAGATGTTTTGATAAACGTTCAGTATTCCTCATTGAATTATAAAGACGCATTATCAGCATCAGGCAATAAGGGTGTAACCAGAAGGTATCCCCATACTCCGGGAATAGATGCTGCCGGTGTTGTCGTCGATACAAAAAGCAGTAAATTCACTGAAGGTGATGAAGTCCTTGTAACGGGTTATGATCTGGGAATGAATACTTCAGGCGGATTTGCAGAATTCATCCGTGTACCTGCTGAATGGGTGGTTAAAATTCCCGACAGGCTTTTCATAAAGGAAAGTATGATACTGGGGACTGCAGGACTGACTGCCGCACTTGCCCTCGACAGAATGGAAGAAAATGGCCTGGATAAAGATGGGGAAGTCCTTGTAACAGGCGCTTCAGGAGGAGTGGGATCAATGGCGATAGCAATTCTGGCAAGACAAGGGTACAATGTAGTTGCAGGCACAGGAAAAAGAGACCAGGAAAGCTATTTAAAAGAAATCGGGGCAGCTTCCCTCATTTCCAGGGATGAAATGATTGATAAATCCGGCAAAGCTCTGCTTTCGGGAAGATGGAGCGGCGTTGTAGATACCGTCGGCGGGGAAATACTTTCTACAGCTATTGCATCTGCAAAACAGTGGAGTGTAATTGCTTCCTGCGGTAATGCAGCATCTGTTGAACTGCATACAACCGTATTCCCTTTCATACTGCGGGGAATCAGTCTTCTTGGAATTAACTCAGAGAAAACACCAATAGAATTAAGAGAGAAAATGTGGGAAAAGCTCGCTAATGAATGGAAACCGAAAAATCCGGGAATTATGTATGAGGAATGCTCTCTTGAAGAAACGAATAAAAAGATCGATGAAATCTTACAGGGAAAAATAAAAGGAAGAGTACTGGTAAACGTCGGAAAATAAGGACTGCCTGAATTTTAAAATAAAAATGGGAGAGCAGCCTGCTGCCCTCCCATAAACCAGCTTAATCTAAGCCTGATATGTCATATCTTAATCTATTTTTATGCCGGTCATTTCTATCCTGTCATTCAAATCTTTATTCTGACGAGACAGAAACCAAAAGTAAAAACTTGAGGCTAATTTAGACGGAGCAGCTTAATAAATCAAATAGATAATTACGATGGAATTCATAGATAATATCTATGGGGGGGGGGGATTTGGCGAATTGCGAATTGCAGATTGAGCGGATCGAACCACGGGGCGAAAGTTACGCTGACAATTCTTTACCTTGTGTATCCTATACACTCAGCGTTCGCCTCGTGGTTCAAAAGTAAATCGACAAAATATTTCTTCACTGATGTAATAATTTTACCGGGCTCCTGTAAATGGACATTTATGTAGAATAATGCTTATATATTTTTCTCAATAATATTTTTAACGGCAGAGGCCCATTTATCGTCGTCGTTAAGACTTTCAACCAGCTGGATCTTTTCTCCGCCGTGCTCTTTGAAGAGGAGCTGGTATTCATCTCCTATCTCAATTACAGTTTCAAGGCAATCAGCTACGAAAGCAGGACTAAATACAAGGAGTTTTTTTGCTCCTTTATCGGCAAGTTCAATTATTGTTTTATCGGTAAAGGGAGTAAGCCAGTCTTTATCAAGTCTGGATTGAAAACAGACGGTATATTTTTCAGATGGAATGCTTAATCTTTCTGCAAGGGTCCTGGTAGTTGCATAACACTGGGCTTTATAGCAGTACTTATTCTCTTCAGTGATCTCATTTTCACAATTATGGTCGGAACATGGTTTACCGTCGATGTACACCTTATCGACGTGGCGGACAGGGAGTCCGTGATAGCTAAAAAGGACATGATCATATTCATTAATATTATACCGCCTTCCCCTTTCAGTAAATGAATTTATATACCCTTCGTCATCCCAGAATTGGGTAATTATCTTTACTTCCGGTATAACCCACCATTTTTTTATAATTTTCATAGCCTTATCGGCTGCTGAACCGGAAGTTGCCGAAGCGTACTGCGGGAAGAGAGGAAGAATCAGTATCCTGTCATAATTCTTTCTTCTCATTTTTTCAAGGACATCATCCATTGAAGGGCTCTGGTACCGCATCGCGAGCTCAATTTCATATTTCTCCCTCATCATTTTCTGAAGTTTATTCTGCAGACTAACACTATAGTAGAGAAGGGGTGAACCTTTATCCGTCCACAGCTTCTGATATATCTTTGCAGATTTGGGCGCCCTGAAAGGTACTATAATCAGGTTCACAAGGATCTTCCGGGCAATCCAGGGAATATCAATAACCCTTGCATCATTCAGGAATTCCCTTAAATATTTCCTCACATCAGGAACAGAAGGACTGTCAGGCGTCCCCAGCTGAATCAACAATACTCCGGTTTTATTCATTTATCTCTGCTGATTTTAATAATTTATTGACAAATTCCATCGGTTATGGTTTACAATTTAACCAATTTTACTTTTAAGTTCACACAGGTAATATATTCTTCCCAACCCTTTAGAGGCTTTGTGAAAATTTATCCGGGAAGGCAATACAGTCCAACTTATCCTGCAAAAAATAACCTTTTTTACGACCTGGGGAAGCAACCGCCTAGCGGCGAGGCAAGAACAGCGTTTTCGCTAACTTTTTTAAAGGTTAACAGATTAGTACCCGGCCTTTACATTTTCTTGTGAGGGAGCCTGTTATGCCGTAGTTATAGCGTTGTTTGAGGCTGATTGATGGCCGAAAGAAGGCCGAGAGATGGCCGAAAGAAAATGGAAAAATTGAAGATGAAATGTTACATTTCGTACAAATTTAACATATTTGTATATAAAATAAAACCGGGGAAACAAAAACGGCGAGAATATTCACACAGCCTCTTTAATCGACGGAAAACCTGAGAGGATTGAATATATACTTAAGCGGTGAGGCGGAAAAGTTCAAGCCTGCCTGTCGGCAGACAGGTTCAAGTTTAAGTTCAAGTTACACGATGTTAGGATTACTTCTTTTCTTCCCTTCGCTTTTCTATTTTTTGTTCCTGTTCTTCTTCTTTGACTTCGAATTTGAGTCTTTTTACAAGCTTGCCTATGGTTAAGCCCTGGACGCCTATTGAGAATAGCACGATGATATAGGTTACTGCAACAAAAAAGCTTTTGTGCATATCAGGCTGAAGCGACAGGGCAAGTGCAACTGAGATGCCGCCGCGTAGTCCGCCCCACGTTAATATTAATATGCTGTGCCTGGTAAATGTATGCTTCATAGCCTGTACGGGTATTCCTACTGAAACGAATCTTGCGAATAATATTACTACGATTCCGAACAAACCAAGCAGCAGATAAAATGGCTTCAGATCGATAACAAGGAATTCGAACCCTATAAGCATAAACAGAAGTGCGTTGAGTATTTCATCCGACATTTCCCAGAACTTATCCACATACGACTGAGTTGTATCCGACATTGCATAGCGTCTTCCCCTGTTGCCTGTAATTATGCCGGCAACGACCATCGATAATGGTCCTGAAACCTGTACTATTTCTGCCAGCGAATATCCTCCCGTAACAATCGCAAGGGTAATAACTACTTCTACTTTGTAGTTATCAATTGATTTCAGGAGATAGAACCCTGCATATCCAAGAGCAAAACCAAGCGCGATCCCTCCTGCTCCTTCACGAAGAAACAGTAATCCTACATCGATGGCGGAGAGGTTTGCAATCCCTATTTTTGCTACCTGGTATAGACTGAGGAATATAACGACAGCTACACCGTCGTTAAAAAGCGATTCTCCGGTGATCTTTACTTCAAGACTTTTAGGAATTCCTGCTTCTTTTAATATTCCCAGCACTGCAATAGGATCTGTGGGTGAAATAAGGGCACCGAAGAGAAGACAATGAATATAATTAATATGAATACTTATCAGTTCCATAAAATAATAGAAGATGGTGCCTACAATAAAAGTTGAGGTTATTACCCCCAGCGTAGCAAAGATCATTACGGGGTATTTCGATTCGAGCAGCTTTTTTGAATTGATATTTATTGCCCCTGCAAATAAAAGAAAGCTGAGCATTACATTAAGCAGCACATATGAAAAGTCAATCCCCTGTAAGGCTTTAACTACTTCCTGTTTAAAGCCGATATTGAGGTATCCCAGTCCGATTAAACCGAGTGAGGTTATCAGAGCAATAAGCATCATTCCTATTGTATGCGGGAGCCGAAGGAACCGGTAGTTAATATATCCGAAGGCCGCAGAAAGAACAATTAAAACTGATATAACATGGAAAAAATTCATTAACTCTCTTGAATTTCAGACTGAACAATTAATATGTGATTATTAATAAACCCTGTGGGTGATCAGTCTAACTTTTCTGTGAAGTATCAGAAGGGATAATCAGTCTGCTTTGAAGTGAAATATTGAAATAGTTTTTCAATATGAATGGAATTTCGTTTTCGGAAATCTCCTGCTGTTCTTTATTCCCGTTGCTTGTAGTGATCAGTTTAAGATTGCTTAAACTGATGCGCCCATCCGGCTTTGCTATACTGCAGATTACTTGTTGTGTGAAATGAGATTCGGGAGATGATTGATGGTAAAGGCACATTTCGCCGAACTCGCTTAATTGCCTGGGGGCGGTTGTAAACCTATACTGAGGTGTGAATTCTTTGCCGTCTGCTGAACGGCCAAGGATAAAATAATCGTCTTCCGCCGATTTGGTTATTCTGAAATAATCTTTCAGATCCTTTTGAATTATATCCATCTGAAACCTGATGGGTTCTATAAAAGAATCCCCGAAACCTACATCGGCAAGGAACTGTTCATCATTTATTCTGACTATCAGAGCCATATGATCAAAGTCGGGACTGAATTTCCCCGCCTTAGTGTATACACCCGCAGAGATACGCTTAACGTTAAAGCCGGAGGCTTTCAGTAATTCATAAAAAGCTCCATTAAGTTCATAGCAGAAACCCCCTCTTTCTTCATCGTATAATTTTATGAAGAAGTTTTTCTTCTCTCTAAAATGATTTTTCTGCCTGAATGGATATCCAGATTCTCGAAAGGTATGGTGTATAAATGCTGACGGTGCAGCAGGCGGAGGGTTTCCAGGTCCGGTTTTAAAGCAGATTTAACGTGTATTCTATCTAAATACTTATTTACATCCATAAGGCTTAAACATCGTAATTCAATATAGGACCCAGCCATCTTTCCGTTTCTTCAAGACTCATTCCTTTGCGCTTGTGATAATCAAGCACCTGGTCCTTACCTATTTTGCCCACATTAAAATATTTAGCTTCGGGGTGAGCGAAATAAAGTCCGCTTACTGAAGCTGCAGGGTACATGGCAAGGTTTTCAGTCAGCCTTATAGAAGTATTCTTTTCGGCATCGAGCAAATCAAAAATTATGATCTTTTCTGTATGATCAGGCTGGGCAGGATAACCGGGGGCGGGACGTATACCCTGGTACTTTTCCATTATAAGATCTTTATTTTCGAATTCTTCTTCGGGAGAATATCCCCAGTATTTTTTACGGACAAGTTCGTGGAGACATTCAGCGAAGGCTTCTGCCAGTCTATCTGCCAGTGCCTTAACCATAATGCTGTTATAATCATCGTGGTCAGCTTCAAACTTATTTACGAGCTCACCCGTACCGATCCCGGCAGTTACTGCGAAGGCGCCAATCCAATCGATTCTTCCGGATTCTTTCGGAGCAACAAAATCAGACAGCGCAAGGTTCGGAAGGTTATCCGATTTCCTGGTCTGACTGCGGAGCGTATGAAAAACTCTCCTTACTCCTTTCCTGTTTTCATCGGTATAGACTTCTATATCATCCCCGACAGAATTAGCCGGGAATAACCCAAAAACTCCGTTAGCAGTCAGGAGTTTTTCTTTTATAATCTTATCAAGCAGAACATTTGCATCATCAAATAATTTTTTTGCTTCACTGCCGTATTTCTTGTCATCAAATATTGCCGGGTATTTTCCTTTCATCTCCCAAGTAAGGAAGAAGGGCGTCCAATCCAAATAACTTTTCAGCTTTTCAAGAGGGAATTCATTTAGTACCGTTAATCCCTGTTTTTCAGGCATCACAATGCGGCTTTTCATCCAGTCGGTTTTCAGCTTATTTTTTCTTGCATCTGCAACAGGCAGGAGATTTGATTCTCCTTTCTTCTTATTATGCATTTCACGGACGTTTGAGTATTCTGTTTTTATCCGCTCAATAAAATTTGAAACGACAGTCTCATCAGGGCTTATAAGACTGCTTACAACCGGGACGCTTCGCGAAGCATCAAGAACGTGTACTACTGGTCCTGAATAATTCGGTGCAATTTTTACTGCAGTATGAACTTTTGATGTAGTAGCTCCGCCTATCAGCAGCGGTGTTTTCAATTTTCTTCTTTCCATCTCTTTAGCAACGTACACCATTTCATCAAGAGACGGAGTAATTAAACCGCTGAGCCCGATTACGTCGGCCTTCTCGTCTTCAGCAGCCTGAAGGATCTTATCCACCGGCACCATAACTCCAAGGTCGATTACATTATAATTATTACATCCAAGTACTACCCCGACAATGTTCTTGCCGATATCATGAACATCGCCCTTCACGGTTGCCATAACGATTTTTCCTGCCTCGCGCGTGTCCATTGTTTCTTCTTTCTCTTTTTCGATATAGGGAATTAAATAAGCAACAGCTTTCTTCATTACCCTTGCGCTTTTCACAACCTGCGGCAGAAACATTTTCCCGGAACCGAATAAATCTCCGACGACATTCATTCCATCCATCAGGGGACCTTCAATCACTTCAATTGGTTTATTAAATATCTTTCTTGCTTCTTCGGTATCCTCTTCAATAAAATCAACAATACCCTTTATGAGTGCATGTTTCAATCTTTCGTGAACAGGAGCGTTCCTCCATTCATCTTTCTTTGCTTCAGCTTTTCCTTTTTGTTTGACATTCCCTGCAAAATCCACCAGCCTCTCCGTGGCATCGGGTCTTCTGTTTAAAAGAACATCCTCAACAAGCTCCAGCAGATCTTTTGGGATCTCCTCATAAATTTCAAGCTGACCTGCATTGACAATTCCCATATCCATTCCCGCCTTAATAGCGTGATAAAGGAATGCTGAATGCATAGCTTCACGGATAAGATCATTCCCGCGGAAAGAAAACGATATGTTGCTCACTCCGCCGCTTACTTTTGCATAAGGAAGATTTTGTTTTATCCAGCGGGCAGCTTCTAAATAATCCACCGCATAATTATTATGTTCTTCTATTCCTGTGGCAACGGTTAAAATATTCGGATCGAAAATTATATCCTGGGGCGGGTATCCCACTTCATCAACTAAAATATCATAAGCCCGTTTACACACCGCAGTTTTCTTTTCAAAAGTATCTGCCTGTCCCTTTTCATCAAAAGCCATCACAATAACTGCAGCGCCGTACTGAAGTATTTTCTTTGCTCTTTCCCTGAATGTTTCTTCCCCTTCTTTCAGACTTATCGAATTAACGATGCCTTTGCCCTGAAGGCATTTTAATCCTTCCTCAATGACGCTCCATTTTGATGAGTCGATCATAATAGGGAGTTTTGCAATATCCGGTTCAACTGCAAGAAGATTAAGGAATTTTGCCATCACAACTTCCGATTCAAGAAGACCTTCATCCATATTTACATCGAGAACCTGGGCTCCTCCTTCCACCTGGCTGCGGGCTACAGACAGGGCTTCTTCATAATTCTCCTCTTTAATGAGCCTGGCAAATTTCTTTGACCCTGTAACATTGGTTCTTTCGCCTATATTCATAAAATTTGAATCGGGACGAAGAACTACAGGCTCCAGGCCGCTTAATCTTAAATACGGTTCAACCTCAGGGATTTCACGCGGCTTAATATCAGCCACAAACCCGGCAATAGCTTTTATATGTTCGGGAGTTGTGCCGCAGCATCCGCCAACAAGATTATAAAAACCGGCTTCTCCGAATTCCTTTAATAATGACGAAGTTATTTCTGCCGTTTCATCATATTCCCCCAGTTCATTCGGCAGTCCCGCATTCGGATAAACATGAACATAATAGGGCGCAATCCGTGAAAGTTCTTCAAGGAACGGCCTGATCTGGACAGCTCCGAGAGAGCAGTTTAAGCCAACGCTTAAAATATTTTTAGCGTGAGAAATAGAAATAAAGAAAGCTTCGGTAGTTTGTCCTGAAAGATTCCTTCCGCTTAAATCAACTATGGTTCCCGAAATGATAAGCGGTATCTCTTTCTTAGCCTCATTTAAGTATTCCTCAACGGCATAGATTGCAGCTTTTGAATTAAGCGTATCAAATATCGTTTCAATAAGAAGAATATCTACGCCTCCCTCGATAAGCGCTTTTGTCTGGTTGTAATAGGCTTTTACCATCTCACCAAACGTGACGGAGCGGAATCCCGGATCATTTACTTTGGGGGAAAGTGAAAGCGTTTTATTCGTCGGGCCGAGACTGCCGGCAACGAACCTTGGTTTTGCAGGATCTCTTTTAATGAATTCATCTGCAGCTGTTCTTGCATTTTTTGCTGCAGCAAAATTTATTTCATAAACAAGATTTTCTGTTCCGTAATCCGATTGGGATATCTCAGTGCCGTTAAAAGTATTTGTCTCAATTATATCGGCACCGGCTTCAAGATATTCCCGGTGAATATCCATGATTATATCCGGCCGTGTAAGGTTGAGAATTTCATTATTTCCCTTTAAATCTTTGGGATGGCTCAGGAAGCGTTCACCTCGGAAATCTTTTTCAGTAAGTTTATGCTGCTGAATTAATGTACCCATCGCCCCGTCGAAAACGAGTATTCTTTCCCTGAGCAGCTGTTTCAATATTTTAAAATTTGGTTCGGTCATTTCAGAAATGAATGATTTTATTAGTGAGTAATATTATTTTGAATAAGCCGATAGCTTTATAAAGTTTCCAAATATAACTAAATTGCTTTCTATTATAAATCCTATTTAAAAACATATTCAATAATATATGATAATAGTAACAGGCGGTGCGGGCTTTATAGGGAGCGCTATTATATGGCAGCTTAACAAGCGCGGGCAATCAGATATCCTTATAATAGATGAGCTGGGCTTGACTGACAAATGGAAAAATCTTGTCCCGCTGAATTTCTATGACTTTATGAATAAGCTCGTTTTCATTGAAAAGCTGGATCGCCTTGACCTGGATATTGAAGCAGTCATACATATGGGAGCCAATTCCTCTACCACAGAAAAAGATGCCGATCATTTACTTGTTAACAATTATGAGTATACAAGGAAATTAGCGGAATTCTGCCTGCGGAAAAACATCCGTTTTATATATGCTTCTTCAGCAGCAACATACGGCGACGGATCATCAGGATTTGATGACAGTCCGGCGCTGTCCTGCCTCTCTTCGTCCTTTGAATATGTATGGATATTCCAAAAACCTTTTCGATATCAGAGCGGTAAAAGAGGGCTGGTTCGATAAGATCGTCGGATTAAAATATTTTAACGTGTACGGACCAAATGAATACCACAAGGGCGATATGCGCAGCGTGGTTCACAAAGCATTCGAACAGATCAGGGATACGGGGAAAGTGAAGTTATTTAAATCGATGAACCCGGAATATAAAGACGGCGAACAGATGAGAGATTTCATCTATGTGAAAGATGCAGTTGATATGACGCTGTTCTTCCTGGATAATAATTCCGAGGGACTTTACAATATCGGGACCGGTAAAGCAAGAACCTGGAAAGACCTGGCTACAGCTATATTCAATGCAATGAATAAGCCAGTAAATATAGAATATATTGAATTGCCTGCGGACATAGCAGACAGGTACCAGTATTTTACAGAAGCAAAGATGTCTAAAATAAAAAAAGCCGGTTATTCCGGTAAGATCTCCTCGTTAGAGGATGGAGTAACCGACTATATTAAAAATTACCTGATGAAAGACCTCTACCTGGGGTATTAGTTATAAGGAACCTCGTCGTCATCGAATAAATCATCGTCTTCATCTTCCTCAAAATCAAAGTCTTCCTCGTATACATCTTCTTCATCTAAAATTTCTTCATCCGGCTCCTCTTCAACCTCCTCTTCCTCTTCATCATTTTTATAGTAGTCATCCTCCTCTTCATCATCAAAATCCTCATCTTCAACATCGTCCTCGTCTTTCCGTGAAGCAAAGAATGCCTTAACTCTTTCATCACCCTCTTCAGAGGAGTACTCAAAAGGGTTGATTGGATTTTCTTCGGAGAAATTCATCTCAGCAGTCATTACTATGGGTCTCCTTGTTTTTAAATTATAACTAAAAGTTATACTCAAATATTTTCAAAATAATTTAAAGTGCAAAGTCAAAATGAATTTAATTTAGGAATAAAATTTTCCCTTAGATTTAGGACACATTTTTTATTTCTTTACAGATAACATAAATTAGTCCAACGAGTTTATCAATATCAATTTGAATTCACAACGGAAAAATAAATGAAACTTGCCACTTTATGCTATGTTATGAACAAAAAAGACCAAACCACACTGATGATACATCGCACCAAAAAGAAAAACGACTATCACGAAGGAAAGTGGAATGGTCTGGGCGGTAAGTTTGAGAAAGGAGAAAGTCCGGAAGAATGCGCAGTAAGAGAAATAAAAGAGGAATCCGGCCTGGAGGTGAAATCCCCCCATATGCACGGATTTATAACATTTCCCGACTTTGACGGGGTTGATGACTGGTATGTCTTTATATTTACCGCAAACGATTTTGAAGGAGATCTGATAGACTCCCCGGAAGGCAGACTTGAATGGATTCCCAATGATGAGGTCACCCGACTGAACCTCTGGGAAGGGGATAAGATTTTTCTTGACTGGCTTTACCAGGATAAGTTTTTCAGTGCAAAATTCAACTATGAGAATGGGAAATACAAGAACTATTCTGTATGTTTTTATTGAAAATTCTGAGGGAGAATTATGCAGATAAATGAATATATGAACCAGCTGGAGGAGATCTATTCCGGCAAACCCTGGTACGGGGATTCTGTTTCCGGCATATTAAAGAATGTTGCACCGGAAGACGCCGTTAGAAGACCCATTAATGGAAAACACACAATTGCAGACCTGCTTTATCATATGATAACGTGGAGGGTATTTGTAATTAAACAGCTTAAGGGTGATAAAGAATTTGATGTAAAACAGAATGATAAAAATGACTGGCGGGAACTGGACTACGGTGATAAACATTTATGGGCTAATGCTCTTTCGGAATTCGACGAAACACATAAACTCCTCGTCTCTGAACTAAATAATTTCAAGGAAGATCTGCTGGATAAACAAATTTCCCTCAGGAATTATACTTATCAATTTCTTCTGACAGGATTAATTCAGCACGATATGTATCATCTCGGTCAGATCACATTAACACGAAGTCTGTTAAAAAACGAATAATATTCTCAACCGTGAATGTTAATTTTTACGTGGAACCTCAATAGCAGAAAAAAATAAAGAATTTTGTCCTTTAGATGGCTTAAAGATTCTGAAAATGATACACCGGCACTGATTTAACGAGGGCGGCCAGAAAGGGCGGCTATCATTAATCACAAGAACATATTTCCTTTAGATTTTTATTTATTTAATCCGAAAATAGTTTTATTTTCTAAACAGTATTCTTTCCGTAAAGAGCCATAATATATATCATTAAATAATTGAGGTGTGTAATGAGTAAAATCTGGTTATACATTCTTTTGGTTCTCACATCTCTGCTTCTTATTGCCTGAAATTTCTGGAATCCCGGGGGCGGATATTCAATCTGATATCTTCAGGACTATTTTTCCTGTATTCTTATTTGCTTCCATGTAAAGGTGGGCATCAGAGGCATCTTTCCAGTCAAACACCCTGTCGATTACCGGTTTTAATAATCCCTTTTCAAATTTCTCTTCTGAAAAAAGCATAAAGTCCCTGTTAAGCCTGACCTGGTATTCTACTGAACGCGATCTTAATGTTGAGCCGATGATAGTCAATCTTTTAACAAGTATCTGGCGGATATCGGCATCATCAGCTTTACCTCCCCCAAGGGTCGCGAGCATAACGAGTCTGCCGTCTCTCCTCAAGGACTTAAGATTTCGACTAAAATACGGGCCAGCTACGAAATCAATTATCACATCAACTCCGCCGTTATGTGTTAATTCACTTATGCTTTCCGCAAAATCTTCAGATTTATAATCGATAGTATGATCAGCCCCCAATTCCCTGCAGATGTTATGTTTTTCTTTAGATGCTGTAATAAAAATTTCTGCCCCGATCAGTTTAGCAATCTGGATTGCAGCTGTTCCCACGCCGCTGGCGCCTGCATGGATTAATATTTTCTCATCGCTCTGTAATTTTGAATGCCAGACTATGGCCTGGTAAGCCGTCAAAAAAACCTCCGGTATTCCTGCAGCTTCTTCATAACTTAAGCCTGACGGAATGGGATTTGCCATTAACTCATTGATCACAGCATATTCAGAATATCCGCCTCCGGGCAGCAGTCCAAATACCTTATCGCCTTTCTTCCATTTCTTAACTTTACCTCCAGCTGAATAAACTTCTCCTGCTATTTCCAGTCCCAGAATTTCGCTTGCTCCTGCCGGCGGAGGATACTTACCCTCACGCTGAAGAATATCAGCCCTGTTTATGGCTGCCGCAAAAACTTTCACTAACAGTTCATCTTCTTTTGGTACCGGGGTTTCAACCTCTCCGATTTCCAATTCTTCAGCGCTGCCAGGTTTTTTAACAATCACAGCTTTCATTTTTTATTCACTTTTCTGAGGAAATTTTCAATGTGTTTATTCACTGCATCAGGATTTTCCAGGGGACTAAGGTGTCCGGCTTTCGGAATAATATAAAATTCAGAGTTATGGATTTTATCAGACATCCCCATCATTACATCAGGAGGTGTCAGATTATCCTCTTCGCCGCATAAAACCAGCGCAGGAACTTCGAGTTTTGATAAAGATTCCGTTGTATCTGTTCTTCCTGCCATTGCAAGCAGACATCCCTTAATCCCCGCGGCAGAAAAATATCCGGAACGCGAAATTAAGTCTTTTACCAGCTCTTTTTTATTTTCAAGAGAATATTCACAAAAACAATTCGGTATAAAATCTTCCACATATCTTTTAGCCCCTTCCGTATTGATTTTTTTTATACCGAGCGCCCGGTTTATTTTACCTTCATTATTATCAGCTCCGGATTTTGTATCACACAGTATTAATCCGCTTAATTTACTCTGCAGCCGTTCTGCAGCCCTTAATGAAATATACCCGCCCATTGAAAATCCGCAGATGCACCGGTGAGGAGATCACCATTTCTTTAACAACCATTTCAAGATCGTCAACAAACGATTCTATTGTGTACTGACCATCCCCCGGATCAGAATCGCCCAATCCCCTTATATCATATGTTATGCAAAAATAATTTGAACTTAATTTGCTTACCTGGTTGTTCCACATCCGGTGATCAAAAGGAAATCCGTGCACAAAAATTACCGGGGTTTTTCCTTCATCACCTTCGACAAATATGGAAATGCCGTTTTTCTTTATATTCATATGTTGATTTCCCAAAATTTTTCTCCAATAAAAATAAGGATAAAAAAATGAAAGTTAAATTTACCATTCTTTTTATCAGCCTGATCTTTCTATCACGCATTAATTTCGCACAGGAGGACTCTATTAAATTATATACCTGGACGCCATTAGCGGTAGTTGGGATAAATCTAAGCCAGGTAGCCTTAAGCAACTGGTCGCAGGGAGGAGAAAATGCACTCGCTGTATCATTTCTTGGAACCGGCGGATTAAAATATTATACCGAATTATGGAAGTTCAGGAATGATCTTAAACTTGCTTATGGAAGAACAAAACTCGGCGACCAGGATTACCGGACAACCGATAATGAACTTTACCTGGAAAGTGTTCTCTCTTATAACATAGGCTGGGCTATCGATCCCTATGTAAGCAATATTGTGAGAACTGCTTTAGGTACCGGATATAAGTATGATGCCGACAGCACATATGCAATTGCCGGCTTTTTTGATCCCGGGTATGTAACCCAGAGTATTGGTTTTACATATGATAAGATGGAGAATTTTACGACAAGACTGGGCTTTGCTGTTCAGGAAACCTTTACCAGGAAATACAATCAATATGCAGACGATCCCTCAACTCCGGAATTAGAAAAATCGAAAGTGGAAACAGGTCTTGAATCTGTTACTACAGCCGAGCTTACTCTTCAGCAGAATCTTTTATACAAGAGCAACCTGAGACTATTTACAAGGTTTGAGAGTATGGACGTATGGGATGTAAGATGGGATAATTCATTTGTTGCTAAAGTTAATGACTGGCTGAATGTAAACCTTTCATTCCTTTTAATTTACCAGAAAGATCAATCGCTTAAGACACAAATTAAAGAAGCGCTGCAGCTTGGCTTCACGTATACGCTTTTATAAAAGTACCGGTTGTGTTTTATCTGATTTTAATTCTGCAGGTATTTTTATATAAATACCTTAATATATTAAAAGGATTTTATGAAGATCGCATTTGCCGCCTCTGAAGTTTATCCGTTTGCAAAGACCGGGGGACTTGCGGACGTTGCCGGAGCCCTGCCCAAGGACATTGCAAAGCTCGGAAATGAAGTAAAGGTATTTATGCCGAAGTATAATTTTGTCGATGAGGACAAATACGACATTAAATATTGCTGGGATATAGGGGAAATACCTGTCAGGGTAAACGGCACAATCAGGTTCATGCATTTGCACCAGGCAAAACTTCCGGACTCAAATGTGGAAATTAATTTTATCGACTGTCCTCATTATTTCTTCCGGGGACAGGTATATACTAACGATCCTGACGAAGATGAAAGGTTTATTCTTTTCAGCAAAGGCGTCATTGAAGTATTGCAGCGCCTGAAATGGGCCCCTGATATAATTCATTGCAATGATTGGCAGACAGGCCTTCTGCCGCTTTTTGTAAAGGATAATTACAAATGGGACAGGATGTTTGAGCATACGGCCTTTCTCTTCACCATCCATAACATAGGGTACCAGGGAATCTTTTCCCCAAAGACAATCCTTGCGGCGGAAATACGTGAAGAACTCTTTTATCCCGGGGGACCGGCTGAACTGAATGGAGATGTGAATTTTATGAAAATCGGTATTTTGTTTTCTGAGATTATAAATACCGTTAGTCCCACATATGCAAAGGAAATACTGACTCCTGAATACGGAGCGGGACTGGAAAATATCCTGCAATTCCGGGAGAGTGATCTTTATGGAATATTAAATGGTGTTGATTATAAAACATGGGACCCTGCGAATGATAAACTTATTCCTTTTCGGTATACCCCTGATTACCTCTCGGGTAAAACACATAATAAGAAATATCTCCTTGAACATTTCCGAATTGACTTTGACGAATCTATCCCGCTGATAGGGATCGTATCCAGGCTGGTTTCACAGAAGGGTTTTGATATAGTCGGTGATGTCATTACCCAGTTAATGAACCTTGAGGCCCAATGGATGGTACTCGGCAGCGGGGATAGTAAATTTGAGGAAATGTTTAATGCCATTGCACATAATAACAGCGATAAGGCTGCCGTATATATCGGCTACAATAATGAAATCTCGCATCTCGTTGAAGCGGCATCCGATATATTTTTAATGCCTTCCCGCTACGAGCCATGCGGATTAAACCAGATCTACAGCCTGAAGTACGGAACGGTTCCGGTAGTCAGAAAAACGGGAGGATTAAATGATACGGTGCGGGACTGGCATGATGCAAAGTCGGCAGGGGAAGAAACAGGAACGGGGTTCACTTTTAATGATTATACGGGGCATGCTCTCTATACAACGCTGATAAGAGCAATTGATACTTTTCATAATAAACCGGTCTGGAAGAAGATTCAAAGAAATGGTATGAGCAGGGTTTATTCGTGGCAGAACGCAGCTGAATCATATCTTGACTTATATCAAAAAGCTGCCTTTAAACTGTGAAGTGATGTAATTAACTGACTTAGCCTGACTTTATGCTTACAATATAATCGACACGATTTAACAGACTAAGCAAGGAAGGAGAACTCAGCAATGAAACGTACACTACGGTTAAGTTTAATATTAATTTTATTGTTTTTTACAGCCGGCTATGCGCAGATAACTATCACCCAGGATGATGTTGCAAGCTGGCTTAACATAGGGAACACCTTAAACGCCCATTCTGATACAACTACTCAGATGATAGATATCGGAACTCCCGGAGCGCAAATGTCGTGGGATTTTTCAGCAATAAACGCTGACGTAAATTACGACGTCCAGGTAATAAACCCCTCACGTACCGAATTTGATACAAGTTATACTGCCGCCAATATAACCAGCTACTACCAGGATGAAATAGGCGGAATTCCATATGAGCACTGGCTATATTATAATTTAAATCAGCAGAATCTGCTGCGTTATGGAGATATTAAAAGACAGCCTCAGGTGCCGGATATTACACAGACAGTTTATTCCCCTGCAAGGATAGATTATGCATTCCCGCTGGTTTATAACAATAGCTGGAACCAAACCCTTGACGGCAGGATTGTTTTATGGCATGACGGACTCCCTACGACAATTGATTCAGCAACTTTTATGATTACTGTAACTATTGATGCTTACGGAAATCTTACAATGCCTGATGGTTCAACCGAAAATGCTTTAAGAATGAAGTATGACGTCAGCAAAGAAATCCAGAGAGATTATTCACGACAAATAACTTATGAATGGCTTACTGCATCCGGCAGACGATTCATGGTAGTAACGAATGATACGACCAGTACAGGCGGACAGATAGCAGCGGAGCATATTTCCTGGGAAATTCCGGCTAATTTAACGGAGGTTTCAAATGATCCAATTACACCTCAAAATTTTGACCTTTCACAGAATTATCCTAACCCGTTCAATCCATCAACTAAAATAAATTATCAGCTGCCAGCTGAAAGCAAGGTTGTAATAAAAATTTATAATTCGATAGGGAAAGAGGTACAGACATTAATTAACCGGAACCAGTCGGCAGGTGCCCATACAATATTATTTAATGCTTCTGCACTTCCAAGCGGAATTTATTTTGCCAGGATGAGAGCAGGAAATTTTAACAGGGTCATTAAAATGACGCTGCTGAAATGATGTATATCCTCAAATAATAATTTTTTAATCAGCCGGGTTCATATCATTCCCGGCTGATTCTGTTAAAACTCTCTTTCGCTTACTTGCAGCATTTATATTTTGAGGTGATTTACACGATGACTCTTATTCTGCTGGATTGCTCTCCGGGTTGAATTATCACACATCCGTTAATAATAGAGAGGGCTTTCCATTCGATTTTGATTTAGATAAATATTTTAATTATACTGTCTGCAAATCTACAGGTGAAATATGAAAATATATTTTCTTTTCCTTTTCACGGTAGTATTGTTTGTATATTCGGGATGCAGAGAGAATGCTACAACCAGTACCGATGAGAATAGCCAGCCCGACGCTCAAGTAACCGAAGCAGGCGAATTTATTTCTCCTGCCGCGGGGGACGTATGGGACAGAGGATCCACTTATACTATCAGATGGAAAGAATTTGCGCCTGAATATAATGTAGATATGATACTGCTGAAAAAGAAAAAATATTATCCTGTGGTGATGCTGACTAATGCTTCCAACCTGGGAACATTTACCTGGAAAGTACCTGATGATATAGTTCCCTCTACTTATTACCAGCTGAAGCTGATAAACAGTTCTTCGCCAGATCACTATATATACAGCAGTCCTTTTGTGATTAGATAATAAAGATGGGAATGAAGCAGGTTAATAGTAATAACCGATGGAGAAATAAAAATAAACATCGCCGAGGGAGATCGGGTTATTGGGGAGATTCTTAAACAAAAAACTTCTGCCGACAGAAAAATCAGCCGGACCAACCGGAGTATCAAATGACAGGGAAATACCTACGCCATGTCTTAATTCTTTAAATTTAATCTGGTCCTGCACTTCCCAGGTCGACCCAAGGTCATACCTCATTTTAAAATATGTATCAAAGAATATGTCAACCGGAAGTTTGTACCTGTATTCCAGCGAAGAAAGAAATATCTGTCTGCCTCTGAATTCGTCAGCTCTCATCCCGTAAAATGAGTCCTGCCCCCCCAGCGAGTATTCCTCGCTTAGCGGAAGGGTCTTATCTGCAAAGCCCATTACAACTTTTGGAGAGAATGTGCTTACATCATTTATGGTAAAATAACTTTTATATTGAAAATCAAAATTCGTATAGCCTACATCCCCGCCAAGAATTTTCTGGGCCACCTCATATTCGGCATTAAAGTAAAACCCTCTTTCCGGGTAGGGATATTTATCCTGGGTATCTATAGTCGAACTGGCTTTCAGGCTAACGATTTTAATTTTATACGGATTTATCGGCTGATCTATCTTGTTCTTTATTTCATCGTATTTGTATTTGCCGGTAAGGATCAGGTTGCCGAACCGTTCTACCTGTGTGCCGAGAGAAAGAGATGCTCCATAATATATCTGCCGGTATTCTCCAAAGGCACTTCGGGAAAATCTATGCACATCTGTAGTTGAGTCATCTTTATAAGCAAAGGCATCATTAAAACGGTAAAAAGCGTTTATGTTATAAGTAAGGTACGTATCGAAAATTCTGTTTGATTTATGTTCGAGTACATAAGCCCGGTTTCTTGTCCCGCCGAAGAGAAGCATCCCGAATTCAGTTCCGCTGCCAAACACATTTTCATCCCGCAAATCCAGGCTAAGCTGAGCTTTGTTTTCATTATCAATACGGAAACCGACACGGACCAGGCTTGAGATTTTTTCATCAACATTAAGGATAACAATGTTTGTAGCTTTCCCTCTTTTAACCGTCAGCACAATATCATTAAACAGGTTTGTACTTCGGAGATCGGTTAACCCCTGTTTTACTTTTTGATAAACAAAGTAATCTCCGGCTTCCAGGGGAAACTCACGTTTTATAACTGATTCGTTGGTAGATTTATTGCCGACTATCCGGATTTCGGAAATGATACCTTCATCGACATTTATATTCAGCTGCCCCTCCCTTGCATTAAAGCTGACATCTCTTATTTCAGCCAGCGAATACCCGTTTCGCCGGTATAGGTTCATAAATTCAATCAGCTTTGCTTCTATTATATCTGCATTATAGGGCATTCCATACAAAGAGGAAAATACGGAATCGATCTCCTGTTCCTGAATCAGGACCGCACCATTTACATTAACGTAATTTATAATGGGATTCAGGCTGCCATTCAGTTTTAGTACAGAGTACCGGTGCTGGTTGTCAATCACTGCACTCAGGGAAGAATATTCTCCTTTCCTGAAAAGTCTGCAAAGGTTAAAATTGATTTCTTCTGCGGAGATGGAATCCGCAGCCGGCAGCTTTTTAACGAAACTTTCCGATAAAGAATCATCATCTTCAGGAAACAGATTATGGAAGTATTTATCAGGAGAATGATAATTATTAATCATCAGGGAATCGACATCTCTTTTAATACTGCTGACTTCGGGAAGAGCCGAATTGTATCCCTTCTGTATCGTTTCTTCTATTTTAGTAAAATCGGTTGCAGATTCATCGTCCAGATCCGGCGATATAACAATATCAGCATCCTTTAACTGTCCCTCATTTAATAATTTCATTGGAATACTTATAACCTGGTCTGCAACAATCCACGGGTATTCAAGATCATTTTCCGGGTGAAGGTCGCTTGTGGTATTAACGGCTATTATGAAATCCGCTCCGAGTTCCTTTGCAATTTTAACAGGAATGTTGGCAACCAATCCCCCATCTACTAATATCAGAGAGTCTGCTCTTACCGGAGAGAGAAAGAAAGAGACGCTGGAACTTGCTCTCATCGCCTGACTTAACGATCCCTTGCTGAGAACCACGGGACTGCCTGTAACCAGATCTGTACATACAGCTCTGAACCGGGTTCTGAGTTCATCAAAACTATTATTGACGTGGATAGGAGCCTGCAGGGTTAAAAGGTTCAAATAATTAGATAATTTCTGCCCGTTGTTTATGGAAGTGGGAAGTATGGGGGTAAGTCCTTTTAATCGTAAAGAAAAAATGGCCTTATCTTCCGTAACCTTCTGATCGATAAAAAGTTCTCTCCTGTTTGTTTCCCGCTCTGATGAAAGGAGGTCATTCCAGTCAGTATTCACTGCGATAGAATCGAGCTGCTTAACGGAATAACCGGCAGAATATAAGCCCCCTATAATACTGCCCATGCTTGTCCCTACGATAATATCAACCTGTATCCCTGCTTCTTCCAGGGCTTTTAATATCCCGATCTGCGCAAGGCCTCTCGCTCCTCCGCCGCTAAGGGCAAGGGCAACAACAGGTTTTGTTTTGGGAACTTCTTTTTTTAGACCAAAGGGGAGAGATTTGCTTTCGTGCTTAATGGAAATTACGTAAGGGGTTTGAGAATATACCCCGGTGAATCCAACCATCATCAGAAAGACGAGTATGTGTTTAAAGCGGACCATCTCTTAGTGAAGCTTTTCCCGATGTAATAATTTTCTATCGAAGGAAAATAAGCTTTTTATTACACTTTTATCTTTTCTTCTTCTGCTGAACTTTTGAATTTTGTTCGGCTGCTTCCATAAGCTTCGACATAAACCCTTTTTTCTTATTAGGATTCTTCACCGGAACGAGTTCCATTCCGTCATGTTTATGGTTGATATAATATTGCTGTCCTATCGAAAAGACGTTAAACATGAAGTAGTACAAGTTCAGCCCGGAAGGAAACGACATAAACATAATAGTAAGCATTATGGGCATAATATAAACAAGTCCCGCCTGTTTCGGATCTTTGACGCTCATCTTCTGCTGAACGAAAGTTGTTACTCCCATTAATAAAGCAAGTCCGCTGATCTGGTCGATACCGAACAACGGAAGTTTGAACGGCAGATTTGCAATTATATCAGGAGTAGAAAGGTCCTTCATCCACAAAATAAAAGGCTGCTGTCTTAATTCAATGGCTGTTTTGAACAATCCCCATAGTGCAATGAAAATAGGCATCTGCAGAACCAGCGGGAGACACCCTCCGGCAGGATTAACGCCGTAGGTTGAGTACAATTTCATTGTCTCTTTATTCAGCTTCTGCGGGTCATCTTTATACTTTTCTTTTATTTCAGCAATCTTCGGCTGAAGAAGCTGCATCTTCTTCATTGATTGATAACTGGTCTTAGTAAGAGGATAAAGAATGAATTTTATAATCAATGAAAATACGACAATTACAAAGCCGTAATTGGGAATAAAAGTATGAAGAAAATTAAAAAGCGGGAGCAGTACATATTCAGCTATAGGTCTGACAATAATTTTTAATCCGAAGAAACTGCCGAAATCCACTAATGCTGTGAACTTATCTCCGTATCCTTTTAAAAGGTCATAGTCAACCGGACCAAGGTATACCATAAACTGACTTTTTTCAAAATCAGTATTCTTAAAAGGAACGTTTATTCTTATGGTGTAATCTTCTTTTATTCCTGATTTTCCGACTGCTTTACGGTTTCCCTCTATATAGGCTCCGTTCACCGCATCGGGATTTTTCGGGGCGATTATCGCAGCAAAATATTTGTTTCTTACGGCAGCCCAGTCGACCCTTCCGTTAAAATCTTTCGTTTCCTTTTCCCCCACTGATGAGGCATCAACTATCACCTGCTCGCCGCCGTAATAGACGCTTGCATCCGAATAATTTGCTTCATCAACAGAATTTTCCTCTACAAACCTTAAGCCGTTATTCCAAACCAGATCATAAGAATTGTTGCTGATAAGATTTGTCATATTAACAAGGTCAATCTCACTTTCAAAGCTGTATTTATCCCCGTAAAAAGTGAATTTCTTTACAATGTACGATTTATCTCCCGCCGGCAGTTTAAAGCTCAGGACAAGTGAATCACCCCCCGAAACCTTATAACGTGTGTTTGAAGCATCTGTATTAAAAACCAGGTCCGCTGTGGTGATTGCTTTCCCGTCTGCAGTTACAAAAGAGAGGTTATACGGATCTCCTTCCGAATAATCTATCAGCTGAACTTGAGTTTTATAAAAATTATTCCCGTCATTTGAATTTGCAGAATACCAGTTATTAAATTTTTTAAGGTAGTATTTTCTGATGTTCGCCCCTTTGGTGGATATTTCCATAAGGACAAAATCATTTTCAATCGTAATTGTTTTTGCTTTCTCATTTGAAGCAGCAAAGAATTTACCGTATTTAGAGCTGTCGCTTTCGGCGACCTGTTTTCCGGATTTTTTGAGCAGGGTGGAATCAACTGTTGCTTCTTTTTTCTCTTTTTTTATCTGGGTTGAATCTATGTGAACAGCTGTAGTATCCGCCGTCTTCCCCTTTTGCCCTTCTTCGGGCTTGGGAGTATTCAGATAAAACCAGAGGACCAGGATGGCTCCGATTAAAATAAAAGCAAGTGTTGTATTTCTATCCATTTATAATTCCATTACTTCAGAGGATCAAATCCTCCTTTGTTAAAAGGATTGCACCTTAAAATTCGCCAAACCGATTTTACGAAACCCTTAATAACGCCATATTTCTTAAACGCCTGGATTGAATATTCAGAACAGGTAGGATAAAATCTGCAGGAAGGTGGAAATAAAGGCGAAATAAATTTTTGATACAATTTGATGAGAAAAACAAAAATTCTCCACATCTATAAACTTCTTCCTATTTTAAACAAAAGATCTCTGACCCCGGGCATTATCTCATCCAGTGTAACCATCCGATTATTCTTTTCATTAAAACGATAAGGAGAAAAAATAATTTTCAAAACCAGGTTTTTCAATAAACAAAGGTTGAAAAGATTTTCTTTATTCAGTCTGTATGAAGTCCTGATTAACCTCTTTATCCGGTTTCTCCAGACAGCATTTCCTGCCTTGCTGGATACGACTGCCGCTATCTTTACATTTGAAGAACCGGAATTTTCCTCAATCAGATAAATAGCTTTAATCTTTTTATCGTCTGAAAAAATGATCCTGCCGGAGGCGTATAATTGTTCAAATTCAATTCTGCTCTTTAACCTCTCCCCGGCCGGAAGTCCGAAGCGCTTCAAGGCGGCTAATACTCGTCACTTATCGTTAACTTTTTTCTTCCTTTAGCTCTTCTGCGGGAAAGTACTTTTCTTCCGTTTTTGGTTTTCATTCTTTCCCTGAAACCGTGCTTGTTCTTTCTTTTCCTGTTGCTGGGCTGAAAAGTCCGCTTCATTTATTCTCCTAATTATCAAAAAAGACTACAAAAGTAGCCTTTATACACTAAACAAGCAAGACAATTAATTATGGGCGAATTTGCTTTGGAGATTTTTTTCTGCACTTTTTAAAGAGATTAATTTGCGGGATGGGAAAATACTTCATATTTTTTCCATGGTTGCAACACTCATAATTTGTGTGCATAACTTGTTGATAATTTTTATTTGTGAAAACGTTTCACGAACCCTGAGGGGTTAATATTTTCCCTGAGTTTTTTGATAAAAATGTGAATTGCTGAAATCGGTGCCTCTAAGTCTTTGTTTTACAGGGACTTAAGAGCTGGTATCTAATGTTAATAAATTGTTAATTTTTCTGTGTGTCATAAAAATCTCGTCCTTAAATAATTGATTTTTCTAATGTTTTCATCCTTTTATTCTGTGGATAATTTAAAATGATCAATGCTGCCTCCCTTAATAAACCTGACTATCGCGATGCTGCCTCTGTATGGAAAGAATGCCTTAAATCCATAAAAGAAAATGTAACTTTAATGACTTACAATACGTGGTTTTTGCCTATTAAGCCCCTGGAGTTATCCGGTTCTGCATTGAAAGTTCAGATTCCGAGTCAGTTCTTTTGGGAATGGATTGATGAACATTATAATACACTCATAAACAGAACAATCGTTGATATTATCGGACCGGAAGCCAGGCTTTCATACCTCATAGCTGAGGAAAAGGAGAAAGAAAACACCGATGTTGTCAAGGAAGCACGTAAACCGGTGATCCAGCTGGCTCCTGAAGCAGCTGCACAGCAGCCACGTCATGAAACTTATCTTAATCCCAGGTATACATTCGATAATTTCATAAAAGGTGAAGGCAATCAGCTTGCCCGGGCAGCCGCAGGGGCAATTAGCGAAAACCCTGGAGGGACATCTTTTAATCCTTTGTTTGTATACGGCGGGGTTGGTTTAGGAAAAACTCACCTTATTCAGGCGATAGGAAATAAAATTCTTGATGTTTTTCCGGGAAAAAAAGTAATTTATCTTTCATCAGATATTTTTACTGTTGAATTTGTAGAAGCCATCCAATCGAATAAGGTCAATGAATTTTCTAATTTTTACAGAAGCATGGATGCTTTGATAATAGATGATATCCAGTTTTTAATAGGGAAAGAAAAAACACAGGATCACTTCTTTCATATTTTTAATACTCTTCACCAGTCAAGGAAACAAATAATTCTTTCGAGCGACCGTGCTCCAAAAGATCTTAAAGGTCTTGATGACAGATTAATTTCCAGGTTCCAGTGGGGACTTGCAGCTGACATTCAGCCGCCGGAACTAGAGATGAGAATAGCCATTCTTAAAAAGAAGTCGGAAGATTACGGTATGGAATTATCCTCTGATCTTCTCGAGTATATCGCAAATAACATTACTTCTAATATCAGGGAACTGGAAGGATGTTTAATAAAACTGCTTGCTAATGCATCTCTTAATTCAAGAGAGATCAATCTCGACCTGGCTAAAAAAACCGTTAAGGAAATTGCTACAGATAGAAAAGTTAATGTCACTATAGAAACAATTACGAACGTTGTATGTGAAGTTTTGAATATTGCTGAAAATAAGATCCGGGATAAAACAAGAAAAAAGGAAATAGTACTTGCACGCCAGGTTGCAATGTATTTATCAAAGGAACTAACCAAGTCTTCTCTCAAGACTATCGGGCTTCATTTCGGAGGAAGGGACCATTCCACCGTTATACATGCATGCACTACAATAGAAGAATCTATGTCAAAAGATCAGGCTTTAAAAGACACTGTAAATAGCGTCCGCACACAAATAGAATTAAAGTGCTCTTAGTTTTATGTTTTTTGGGGAGATATTTCAATTTCGGGACGTTTATTTTATAATTTAAATAAATCTCTCCACCTGTTCCACAAATTCACTCCGCTGATAATTTTTTCCTCAACGATTATATAAAAGGCCTACTCCCGGCCTCTAAACAGCCTCTGATACGCAATAAAATTAGTACTTTATATTTATTTGAAGTGTTCGATAAAAAAAAAATATGTTGAAAATTGTTTTTATTCAAATAAAAATTCTGTTGGGAATCTGTTAACAACCCCTGCTGAACATGTTGATAAGTCATGAGTTATCCCGTTACTGTTTGTAACTCTTAATTTGTGAATTGTTATCAACATTATGATTATTTCATTATGTGCTTAAATGTCCAACAAAGAGTGTTATTCCTCTTAACTAACATATCCACATCCTTATTATTATTATTAACTTTTAAATAAATACTTAATATTAATTAATAAGCTGTTAATTAAATTCCTTTTATTATCCCGATTGCATGTATTATATTTCAGGTAAAATAAATCCCCCGTTTATAAGCGAAAAACCTAATTTATACTTGCTAAATTCATTGAGATTAGCAGCCTTTTTTACTATTTTTATATGCTTTAAAAGGAGAATGAGTCAATGGAATTCAAAGTAAACAGTAGAGTTTTAGAAAAACTATTATCTAAAATTATTCCCGCTGTTCCGGGTCGTACACCAATGCCTGTACTGGAGAATTTTCTCGTGGAAATTAAGGACGGTCTGATGACAGTGAGCGCAACAGATATGGAAATAGCTCTCCGCTCATCTCTTAATGTTCCTTCCGAGGAAGACATAAAAATGGTTATTCCCGCAAAACTATTTTATGATATTATCAGGTCACTGGGTGACACCCAGATACGATTTGTTACAGAAGGCAACGCAAAGTTAATAATCCAGACAGACAACGGAGTTTATAATATCAGTTATTCCCCTTCGGATGATTTTCCTGATATACCGGAAGTTTCGAAGGAAAAAGAAATAGTTATGAACGGCCAGGATCTGAAGAAAATGCTCGATCAGACTTCTTTTGCAATGAGCAAAGAGGATATGCGTCCTGCAATGACAGGAACACTTATGGAGTTCACTGAAGAAGGTCTCAGATTTGTAACGACAGACGGGCACAGGCTGGTTAAATATATAAATAAGACAATCGTTTCCTCACAAGATGAACAATACATCATACCCGAAAGGGCTATATCTGTACTTACAAAACTCATCGGTGATACAGATATAAAAATATATCTCAGCAAAACTAATATATCCTATAAATTCGGGGACCTGGAGCTGATTTCAAGACTTATTGGTGAAAAATATCCTGCATACAACAGTGTTATACCATTAGAAAATGAAAATATTCTTACAATTAAAACGAATGAACTTCTTTCCACTGTAAAGAGAATGATGTTGTTTTCAACTGCAAGTTCAAAGCAGGTGAAATTTTCAATCAGCAGCGATAACCTTGAGGTTTCAGCTGAAGATATTGATCATGGTTCGAGTGCAAAAGAAAACATCCAGTGTGATTATAAGGGCGACTCTATGGATATCGGTTTTAACACAGGTTATGTTAACGATGTACTTACACATATAAATGATGAACAGGTTATTTTCAAACTGCACTCACCCACGAAAGCTTGTATAATTGAACCTTCTAAAACTGAGGAAAATGAAGAATTGATGCTGCTGCTGATGCCTGTACGTTTAAATAATTGATATGATATTGAAGTCCATCCATTTAAGAAATTTTCGGGTTCATAAAGAAGCAGTTTTAGATTTTTCGGGTAAACTGAATTATATAGTTGGAGGAAACGGAGAAGGCAAAACCTCTATACTGGAATCGATTTATTATTTGTGTACAACAAAAAGCTTCAATGCAAAAGCTGATTACGAAGTTGTGAAATTTGATGAACAGGAATTTGAAATTGATGGTTTGTTTGCAGATATAACAAGAGATAAAGTAAAAGTAATATACTCCTTACCGGAGAACAAAAAAAACTATTTTCAGAATAGTAAAATTGTGTCCAGGTCTACTGAAGTAATTGGCAGATTTCCTGTAGTCATTTTAACACCTGCAGATCATGCAATAACACAGGGCTCTCCATCTGAAAGAAGAAAATTTGTTGATTCTGTTATTTCACAGGCAAATGAAACATACCTGAGAATACTTCTGGATTATAATAAAATACTGCGTCACAGGTCTTCTCTTTTAACAAAAATGAAAGAACTCCGGCACTCAAACCTTAATGCAGAATTTGATGCGTGGACAGAAAAATTGGTGGAATCAGGAACAGAATTAGTTGAGCACAGATTGCGCTTTATAAAAGAATTCAATGAATACATAAGAGAATCTTATAAAGTAATTCTGGATGAAAGTGAGGTTCCCGGTATTTCGTATTCCTATTTAGATGATTTTAAAGGCACCGAAATTAAAGACCGGTTCATAGAATTGTTAAGCGAACGGAAAGAAGACGAACTCAGAAGAGCAACAAATCTGATCGGTCCTCACCGTGATGATTATATAATGGAGATAAATGGCATTAACCTGAGGACATACGGGTCACAGGGTCAGCACAAAACTTTTCAGGTTGTTTTGAGGTTTGCAGAATTCTTTTATCTGAAGGAGATTACCGGAAAGACCCCGCTTTTTCTTCTGGATGATGTGTTCGGCGAACTCGATACCGAAAGGTCAATCAAAATAAGCGAATATCTGAGAGAAGTTGGTCAGGCATTCATTACCCTCACAGATTTTACCAATCTTTCTTTCCTGGAAATGAAAGATGAAGATGCTGTGTTCAGAATAAAAAACGGTGTTATAGCATATGCCTGATAAATTTAAAAGTATCAGGGATTTATTAAATGAAAATCCCGGTTTGGCACCAGTCAGAAAAATAATTAAACAGTCTGATGTTATTATAGATTTTTACGATATTTTTCCCGAGTTGAAAAAGGTAGTCAAACCGGTAAAGGTAGATAGACAAATACTTTTCATTAAGGTTGAAAATTCAATATTGCGAAGCGAACTCAGATTTCAGGAAAGTCTGATAGTCAGTAAGGTAAATAAATATTTTAAAGAAGAAAGAATCAAAGGGATTAAATTTCAGTGAAATCCCTATAGGAAAAACTAAAAGAATGGTTTGAAAAAATATGACAAAAGTGAATTCATCAAGCGAATATAGTGCAAAAAGTATAAACGTATTGAAAGGTCTTGAAGCCGTAAGGAAACGGCCTGCAATGTATATTGGAGATGTCAGCACAAGAGGTTTTCATCACCTTGTTAACGAAGTTGTGGATAACAGTATAGACGAGGCGATGGGAGGATATGCAGATAAAATTGATATTACAATAAATAAAGATGAGAGCCTGACGGTGGAGGACAACGGACGGGGTATTCCTGTTGATCTGCATCCGGAAGAAAAAAGATCAGCACTGGAAGTAGTTATGACAGTTCTGCATGCCGGCGGAAAATTTGATAAAAACTCATATAAGGTTTCAGGGGGACTGCATGGTGTGGGGGTGTCGGTTGTAAATGCGTTATCGGAATGGTGTAAGGTTGAAGTTAAAAGAGATGGGAAGATTTATTTCCAGGAATACAAAAAAGGTTTTCCTGTTAAGTCCGTAGCGGAAATCGGGAAAGCAAAGAAGAATGAATCAGGTACCAAAACAACCTTTTTCCCCGACCAGGAAATATTTAAAATTGATAAATTTAAATTCGATACGATCGCGGAAAGAATGAGAGAACTTGCCTACCTGAATAAAGATGTAACCATAAATATAAAAGATTTACGGAATGGTGAAGAAGAAAGTTTTCATTTTAAAGGCGGACTCATTGAGTTTGTTAAATACCTTGATGAATCCCGGCAGGCTCTCCATAAAACAATTTATATTGAGGGAGAGAAAGATAATACCCCGGTCGAGATTGCCTTTCAGTATACTGACGGTTATAGCGAAAACATTTTTTCATATGTTAATAATATTAATACTCACGAAGGCGGAACTCACCTTGTTGGCTTTAAAACAGCACTAACAAGGACAATGAACAATTATGCTTCAAAAAACGGACTGATAAAAGATGATAAAATCACCCTAACAGGGGATGATTTCCGTGAAGGTCTCACCGCCGTCATCTCTGTAAAAGTAGCTGACCCTCAGTTTGAGGGGCAGACAAAAACCAAGCTGGGCAACAGTGAAACAAAATCAGCTGTAGAAACTCTGGTTGGAGAAAAACTTTCAGAATTTCTTGAAGAAAATCCGGCAGTCGGGAAAAAGGTAATTGAAAAATGTATGAGAGCTGCCGAGGTAAGGGAAGCCGCCAGGAAAGCAAGAGATCTGGCCCGAAGAAAAAATGCACTTGATAGTATGAACCTCCCGGGAAAACTGGCGGATTGTTCTATTACGGATCCTGAACATTGTGAGATTTATATTGTTGAGGGTGATTCCGCCGGGGGTTCTGCAAAGCAGGGCAGGGACAGGAGATTCCAGGCTATTCTTCCTCTCAAAGGAAAAATCCTTAATGTAGAAAAAGCAAAAATGAACAAGATACTGGAGAATAATGAAATTAAAGCAATCATTTCCGCAATAGGTGCCGGCCTCGGACCTGAATTCGATCAGACAAAATCACGATACGGAAAAATCATCCTGATGACAGATGCTGATGTCGATGGAAGCCATATAAGAACATTGCTTCTAACTTTCCTTTACCGTTATATGGTAGATTTAATTACTTCGGGGAAAGTCTATATTGCCCAGCCTCCATTGTATAAGGTCAAAAAAGGGAAACAGGAATTTTATGCCTTCGATGACAAAGAGAGAGACGAAATATTAAAACGGCTCAAAATTGATGGAAAAGGGGATACCGAAGAACTGGTTGAGGAAATGATAGAAGAAGGTTCTGTTAAGGGCGTAAATATTTCAAGATACAAAGGTCTTGGCGAGATGAATCCTGAGCAGCTCTGGCAAACAACAATGAATCCCGAGACGAGGACAGTTCTTCAGGTTACTCTTGACAGTGCCGCAACTGCTGATAAGATATTCGAGACGCTTATGGGAGATGCTGTTGAGCCAAGAAGAGAATTTATTGAAAAACATGCTAAGTATGTTAGAAACCTTGACGTATAATTAAATAAAAGATTTAAACTAAAAAGAAACTAAATATGGCGACGATTTTTGAAAAAATAATTCCTGTTTCATTAGAAGAAGAAATGAAATCATCCTACATCGATTACTCCATGTCGGTAATTGTTTCAAGGGCACTGCCCGATGTAAGGGATGGATTAAAACCGGTTCACAGAAGAGTTTTGTTTGGGATGCATGAACTCGGTCTGGCATATAATAAACCATATAAAAAATCTGCAAGAATAGTAGGAGAGGTTCTTGGTAAATACCATCCGCATGGCGATACTGCTGTCTATGATTCTATGGTAAGGATGGTACAGGAATTTTCTTTAAGATATCCCCTGGTTAATGGTCAGGGAAATTTCGGCTCAGTTGACGGTGATTCACCTGCAGCTATGCGTTATACTGAAGCAAGACTTCACAGGATTGCAGACGACATGCTTCGCGACCTTGACAAGAACACAGTCGATTTTGCTCCTAACTTTGATGACTCTTTGCAGGAACCTGTTGTTCTTCCCTCGTACCTGCCCAATCTTTTAGTGAATGGCGCCAGCGGAATAGCTGTCGGTATGGCAACAAATATCCCGCCGCATAATCTTACTGAAATCATTGACGGCCTTATTGCGTATATAAAGAATCCCGATATAACCGATGAAAAAATAATGAAGATCGTTACCGCTCCCGATTTTCCGACAGGCGGAATTATCTTTGGTTATGAAGGGGTGAAGGAGGCCTATAAAACCGGTCGCGGAAGGATAATCGTCCGTGCTAAGGCAAATATAGAGACCCTCAAGAATAACAAAGAAAATATCATAATTACAGAACTTCCGTACCAGGTAAACAAAGCAAATCTTATTGAGAAAATGGCGGAATTGGTCCGTGGCGGAAAATTAACCGATATATCCAATATCCGGGATGAATCTGACAGAGACGGCATGCGCGTTGTAATTGAATTAAAGCGGGATGCCCAGCCGTCGGTTGTTCTTAACCAGCTGTTTAAGCACACCCAGATGCAGACAACATTCGGCGTGATTCTACTTGCCCTGGTGAACGGAGCCCCTGTGGTGCTTACGCTCAAACAAATGATGGTGCATTTCGTTGAACACAGGATGGAAGTACTCATTCGAAGGACAAAATATGAGCTGGACGCAGCAGAGCGAAGAGCACATATTTTAGAAGGATATATAATTGCCCTGGACAATATAGATGCAGTTATTGAAACGATTAAAAAATCGAGGGATACCGAGACCGCCAAAAACAACCTGATGCGCAGATTTAAGCTGAGCGAAATTCAGGCAAAAGCAATCCTGGATATGAGGCTGCAGCGCTTAACGGGCCTGGAAAGAAAGAAAATTGAAGACGAATATAAAGAAACCATTAAGCTGATTGAAAGACTGAAGGGGATATTAGACAGTGAAGAAAAAAGATATTCAATTATAAAGGATGAACTTCTCCAGATTAAAGAACGATATGGTGATGCCCGCAGGACGGAAATTGTTTATGATTATGAAGAGTTCTCCCTTGAGGATACAATTGCAGAAGAAGATGTAGTTGTAACTATGACTCATAAAGGCTTTATAAAAAGATTCCCTGTAAGCGGGTACCGGAAGCAGGGACGTGGAGGTAAAGGCGTAACCGGTGCAGGAACGAAAGACGATGATTTTATAGAACACATGTTTATCGCATCCACGCACCAGTATATTTTATTCTTTACAGACACAGGTAAATGCTATTGGCTTAAAGTTTTTGAGATTCCTGAAGGCGGGCGTGCTTCCAGGGGAAGATCTATTCTGAACCTGATTGAAAAGGATAAGGAAGATAACATAACTGCATTCGTTACAGTCAAAGAATTTGATGAGAACCATTATCTCTTAATGGCGACACAGCAGGGTACTATAAAGAAGACGGTTCTCTCTGCTTACGGGAACGTGAGAAAGGGCGGTATAAACGCAATTAACATAGTTAAAAATGACCGGCTTATATCTGTTAAGATGACGGATGGAAACAATGACATTGTCCTGGGTACCAGGAACGGATTTGCAATACGCTTTACCGAGAAAGATGTGCGGGATATGGGAAGAGTAGCCACGGGAGTCAGAGGCATAAGACTTGCGAAAGGAGATATTGTTGTCGGGCAGCTGGTTATTAAACGTAACGATAGTATCCTGGTAGTAACAGAAAAAGGCTTTGGTAAAAGATCTGATATAAATGATTATAGAATTACACACCGTGGAGGCAAGGGAGTTATAACTGTGAAAACCAATGAGAAGGTTGGTAAAATGATTGCTATGATGGATGTGGTTGACGGCGATGAACTGGTTATAATATCATCCCACGGAATGGTAATTCGTCAAAGCGTAAAAGATATCCGGGTTATGGGCAGGAACACCCAGGGAGTAAGGGTTATCCGCCTCAATGAAGGAGATTCCATCGCTGATATAGCCAAGGTAATTCCCGAAGATGAAGAAGAAATTCCAATTGCCATTGAGTAATTTTAAGAAGATCAGGACTTTCTGATATTTTGCCTCAAAATATTATGCTGACAGGTCGAGAATTATTAGTTAATATGAAAGTCGAAGAAAATAAATTTATCCCGTCAATATTCAATTATTGTGATAGATGGTGTGAGCATTGTTCATTTACAGACAGATGCAGACTATTTTCTATGGAGGAAAAGAGAAACGAAGAGAATGAAGGGAAGGAATTTAATTTTGTTGAAGAACTTCAAAAAACATTTGCCGAGACAAGAAAACTGATTGAAGAATATTCGGAGAAATTCAATATAGATCTTTCCACGATTAAAGAAGAAGTTGAAAAAGAGACTCCCGGAACCCCGCTTTCATTTCTTTCGACAAAGTATTTTGAGGACGCAGCTGTTTACCTGAATGAATTAATGAATGAAATAAAAGAGAATTCCGTTGTTTCAGCAATCATTCCTCGGAATCCAGGTATGCTTAAGCTTCGTCAAATAGTTGAATGTTATGAGGTGCTTCAGTGGTATCATACTATGATCCCAGTTAAGATAACCCGGGCTATTTCTTCCGCCGCTGAAAATGATCCTGAAGATGAGGAATTTGAATTTTCAATGGACGATGCAAATGGAAGTGCTTTCGTTGCTCTCAAGTCAGTTCTTAAATCTATGGTTGCTCTGGGAGTAATCCTCGACTGGACAGAATCACTTAAAAATGAAACTCTAAATCTTATTATAGATGCAGGAAGAATTAAAAGTTTAATAGAAAAAGATTTTCCCGGAGCGCTGACTTTTATATGGCCGCCAGTTGCAGACGAGGTGGATAGATGAAAGAGCATTACCTGAATTTAATCGAGTACGACTATTGGGCTAACAATTTAGTTTTCCATTCTTTAGCTGAGAAGCGGATCTCCAATCCCAAAATATTTTCTCTTTTTTCCCACATAATCATTTCAGAAATACTCTGGTTAAACAGAGTAAAAAATGAAGAATATGAATTCAAAGATTTCTGGCAAATGCTGAGTCTCCCGGAGATGGAAGTTTTATTTAGAAGGAGTTCCATTGATTGGAAAACATATCTAAATAAAAAACAAGAGGATGATTTACAGGAATCATGTTCCTATATTAACTCGAAGGGGATAGAGTACAAAAACACTTTGGCTCAGATATTAACACATGTAATCAATCATTCCACATACCATCGTGCACAAATCGCATCCCTTCTAAGGGCTGAAAATATCGAACCACCTTTAACAGACTATATTGCCTTTTATAGATAAATAAATAACCCTTCTCAAAGAATCGATTTCAAAGTTTCATAGTTAGCTATTATAGTCTTCTCCAGGTCTTCATCTGAATGCGCTGTTGAAATAAATACTGCTTCAAATTGTGCCGGAGCAAGATATACTCCTCTTTCCAGCATGCCATGGAAGTATTTACCATAAAGTTCTGTATCAGAAGTAATTGCTGATTTGAAATCAGAGACAGGTTGTTCGGTAAAGAACATGCACAACATAGACCCAACACGGTTTAAAGCAAAATTCCTCCCGAGTTTTTTCAGATTTTCTCTCATGCCGTTTTCCAGGAAACTCCCCTTTCGTTCAAGTTCAGAATAAATGCCGGGGTTATCTTTGATATGTGTTAATGCAGCGTATCCTGCAGCCATAGCGAGAGGATTTCCGCTCAACGTTCCAGCCTGGTAAACCGGTCCGGCAGGCGCAACCATTTCCATAATTTCTTTTTTCCCTCCGAATCCACCAACAGGCAGACCTCCGCCAATAATTTTGCCAAAAGTTGTTATGTCGGGTTTTATTCCCAGAACGTCCTGTGCACCGCCTTTCGCAACTCGAAAACCGGTCATCACTTCATCAAATATTAAAACAATATTTTCATCATCGCATATTTTCCTTAAGGCATTTAAAAAGTCCGCCGAAGCTTTTACCACTCCCATATTTCCGGCGATTGGTTCAATAATGATAGCTGAGATTTCATTTTTATTGGCTGTTATTAATCTTTTGACCGATTCAATATCATTATAATCAGCAAGCAAGGTGTCTGCTGCTGTCCCTTTTGTTACGCCCGGGCTGGTTGGTATTCCCAGCGTCAGTGCCCCTGATCCGGCCTTAATTAAAAAATGGTCGGCATGTCCATGATAACAGCCTTCAAACTTAATGAACTTTTCTTTGTTTGTATAACCGCGGGCAGCTCGTATTGCACTCATCGTTGCTTCTGTCCCGCTATTCACCATCCTTACCATTTCAACAGAAGGAACGAGTTCGGTAATTAACTTTGCCATTTCCACTTCCAGGGAGGTCGGGGCCCCAAAGCTGGTTCCGCTTTTAATTGCCGTCTCCAAAGCCTCTATAATAAAAGGCGGATTATGCCCGAAAAGGTGCGGTCCCCAGCTTCCAATGTAATCTATAAAACTATTGCCGTCGACATCAAATATCCGCGAACCTTCCCCCTTTGTTATAAACAGGGGATATCCGCCAACGGATTTAAACGCTCTTACAGGGGAATTGACTCCACCGGGGATAACCTTTTTAGCTTCTTCAAATAAATGCTGACTTTTACTTGTATTCATGATCCTTTAATGAATTAAAATGATTAGAAATTTAAAAATAAAAGATAAGAGATAACCTGAAGACAATCTACATAATTCGAAGTTCATTCATCCGGCTTTTGCCGTGATACAATTCATAAGATAAAACATATATCATAAATAAATTAAAGGTAAAATATGAATAAACTTACCTATAAAATAAAAGTATGGTATCACCTTTTAGCTAACAGTATTGGCTTTTATCCTACTTTAATCAGTATAATATTTTTTATTTTCAGTCTTGTAATGATTTTCCTTGAATCGCGAGGGGGAACAAAATACTTTATAAAACACTTCCCGGTACTGATGATATCGAGTAAAGATACAGCGAGAATAATTCTTAGTACTATAGCAGGCGGTGTAATATCTCTTACTGTTTTTAGTTTCACTATGGTTATGATAGTATTCAATCAGGCTGCTACCAATTATTCACCTAGAATTATACCCGGACTGATTTCAAGGAAATTTCACCAGGTGGTGCTGGGTTTTTATGTCGGGACATTAATTTATTGTTTTATTATTATGATAAATATAGATTCCGAGCATTTCGGCATCTCTGTCCCTGCTTTTGCTGTATTTATAGGAGTGTTTTTCGGAATAATCTGTTTGATTCTTTTTGTTTACTTCATCCACTCCATTTCTAATTCTATCCAGATTGGTAATATTCTTCAGGAGATTTATATTCAAACTCTTGATGGAATGAAACAAGAGCGAGGAAGAAAACAAGAATGCTGTTGAATCTGGCTTTGAAGACGCGGACAATTGGAAAGGCATTCGAAGCCCCCAATCGGGATATTTACAAAGAATAGAACAGAATAAGATTTTAAGCATTTTGAAAAGAAACAATGCCAGACTCGAAATTTTGATTCCTTTTGGATCTTTTGTTCTTAAAGGCTCTCCATTAGCAAGGATAAGTAATGATATTGAAAAAAGAACAATTGAACTGATTCTGAGCAATTTTATCTTTTTCGAAGAGGAAATTGTTGAGGAGAATTATTATCTGGGATTCAAACAGATTACTGAAACGGCGGTAAAAGCATTGAGTCCCGGAATAAACGATCCCGGAACGGCTATTAAAGCGATTGATTATCTTACTGATCTAATAAGTTATAAGTTCTCATTAAGAGAGAAAAGATTATTATATAGCGAAAACAAACCCCGAATTTTACTCCGGACACCTTCAAATGGAACATTGATTTACTATTGTTTTGCTCCTATAAGGCAGTATGGTAAACAGGATATTGTGCTGATTCTAAAACTTTTTGATGCTCTCAGGGAGATTTTACTTTCAACCAAACCGAATTTTGAAGAAATCATATTTAATGAAGCAAAAATTCTTGTAGAGGATGCCGCGAAATATTTAAATAATTCGGCTGACCGGGGCAGGGTTAATGACATCATTGAATTGTTTAATAAATCCGGGAAGAAAGGAAATGTATTAAAAGTATTGCCGGTCAATGTTGATTGAATTTCAGAATAGTTTTTTTGAGAAGATCATTAATTATTTCGAGCGGTTATGAATACTTTTCCGAACCCCTTTTATCTCTTATTTGTTCCCGGTTACTCATTAATCAACTCCTTATATTCTGCATATAGAGCAGAGTCTTCAGGCAATGCTCCGTTTATTCGGACTATTTCCCCGGCAAATTTTGAAGCGGTTTCATTAGTTCTTTCAATATGCCATCCTTTTAAATACCCGATACACAGAATTGATGCGTATGCATCTCCTGCCCCAACTGTATCAACTACATCCTCTACTTTAACTATGCAATGATTTTTTTTATCTCCTTCGTAAATAATGGCACCTTGATCTCCATATGTAACACATAATTGATCAAGCTTAAACATATCTAACAATCTTTTAGGAGTATCTTCTGTATCGTAACTTTTATTAAGCAGCAACTGGTTGACCAGATGGAGTTCTTCAACATTTAGCTTCAGAACATTCGCAGCTTTAATACAATCATTAATTAACTCCCGGGTATAGAAGTTCTGACGAATATTCAAATCACAAAAATATTTCAGTTCTCTGTTAAAAAAGTGATGGATAGTTTCCCTCGTTACGGAATTTCTTTGGGCAAGCGTTCCATAATAAATACACTCTGTGTTATTTTTTATCAGTGATTTCAGTTCATTATTTAGTTCAACATAATCGTATGCGGTGCCTGTTTTAATTTTCCAGGAGGGGATTTTCATGTCATTGAGAGCGGCTATTGATTCCCCGGTTGGGTGCCGGCTATCAACCTGTATGAAATCTGCAGATATTTTATTCTTTATCAAAAAGTTTATAATATCAGAGCCTTCTTCATCTTGTCCAACGCGGCTTACGAAATGGCCTTTGCCGGTAAGTTTAATAATGTGATAAATAAAGTTAAATGATGCTCCCCCAAGAGTTTTTCCATCAGGATATACATCATATAATATTTCTCCGATGGAAGTTATTCTTTGCATTATGCCTTTTTAAGAAAATAGTATAAGTATTATTACAAAATAAGTTAAATGAATATTTTTTAGAAAGGAATCTTTTTTTGTCAGCTATTATTTTTATAACTCTTTTAACTTATTAACATCTTATCAGGAAGGAAAAATAAAAACAAATTTGCTAATTTTACTTAGGTATCAGAAGATGTTTAAAGGCCGGGAGCAGGCCGGTTAGAGGCCTGTTAGGGGAAAAATTAAGTCTGGTTTGGTTTATCTAAAATCTATCATAGAATCCTATTACATAGTATATTTAATATTACAGAAGGATGAAAATAATAATACTTATGATTATTACGGCTGAAGTAATCGCAGCGGTATAATCAGGATATTTATGTTTGAACCAGCCCCAGAATTTAGCGACAACTATCATTAAGATAAGCAGCAATAAGGTCGCCCCCAGACATTCTATTACCGTGAAATCAGGCCCAATAATTTCTTCAAGGCTTTTCCCATCCCAGATTTTCGAATAGATTACTTCCAGATGAAGCCAGTAGATCAGGAGAGATTCTCTGCTCACATCAAGTACGAATGATCTTTTTGTTTGTTTCCTTTCAGCGAAATACCAGAAGAATGAAGTGATCAGGAGTATATAACCTAAACGCTGAAAGGTAAACAAAGGATTAGGACGGATAATAAATATTGGTGAATTAAGTAAACCAGAAAGGAACAAATGTCCAAGAAATATGGGGATCAGACTATATAAGCCAAGTTTTTTAATAAAATCCCGTTCTCTGTCATTACTTCTTGAACTGATATAATATTTAGAGTACACGGCACCTGACAGGAGAAAGAAGAGCCAGGGAAACAAAGGGAAATATGAGCCTTGTGTTGGATTCAAGTAATTCGCGAAAAACAGAGGCAGAAATTTTTCAAAATTAATTTTCCAGAAGACAGGAGAGATAAGGCTTATGAAGATCGCTAAAAATATTAATACACTATAAAATATAAATTCATTTTTTATCAGAAGCCTTAAAATCAGCAGCAGCAATAATCCTGCTGCTATGCATTGAAGGATGTCAACATTAAACCACGTGATCAGGTGCGAATAAGCTGAATGATTAATTATTCTGGAAAACGAAAAAAAAGGAAGATGTAGTGAATATCCTGCCAGAAAGATCAGCCCGATCCGACTTAATTTACTCCAGAAGTATTTGCCAAATTTTCTTAAATCATCAATTCTTCTTTCAGTAGAAATAATAAAGGCAAACCCGCTAACAAATAGAAATGCGGGAGCTACGAGTCCATTAATAAAGTTGAGTATAAGAAACCAACCGGAATCTTTTAAGGCCGGGTTAAGGAAGGCATTAAAAATATGAACTTCTATCATAATAATTAATGCCCAGCCCCTCAGTAAATCCATGTAAATGAAACGAGTCTTGTCTTTTTTCATTTCATATTAAAGTAACAAACCGCATTTGGGAAAAATTATCTAATTGTCTCCTGAGAAAAATAAGGAAGCAAATACAATTTGTAAAAATAAGAAAGGTATTAACTTAAAACCCTGCTACCGATTATAGATATCTTCTGTTCCTCTATTGGGGACCCTTGGGGTCCAATCGTCGCCTTCGCAGGGAAGAAAGGTTTTAGTCGGATGTTTGTCATACTTCATGCAAAGTACAGCAGAACGGTCGAAATGTTTACAGGAAGAACAAAGAGTCCCATTTATTATCTCTTTATTTTTTTCTTCGAAAAGTCGGTAATGTATTACAGCCGGATGAATTATAACTCCATACACAGACATAAGGACAATGGTCCACCAGAATTGGAAATCAATATAGCTCCTGGTAATCCACAAAACAGGGATTAATACTGTAATTCGTAAAATTGTCCAGAAAACTATTTCTCCCAAGATTCATTCCTCAATGAAAATAAAATAACTGAACCCCAGAATTAAATCACTCAACTACTATAATTATAATGTAAATAGTCATAGATTTCAACCCGGAGTTTCACCACCTTTAGAATTTATCATAGGCAGATCTGTCTCAACCTATCCATGCCGGTTTGCCAAACGGAACTAAATGAAGGCAAGCAAGCAGATGATAGTGTGGAAAGTTTCGAAATAAGTATTATTTGCAGCTAAATACGCAGAGTTGCCAAGAGGAAGCCTACTGCATCGATTCTGAGTTTAATTAGGACATGGCGACCTTCTCTATAATTTGCTGTTATTTAATTAATATATTAATATTAAATATTGTAGTTTTTGATTATTTTTGTAATAAAGCCTCCGCAAACGCGGAGGCAAGAAGATGGTTTTTGAAAGATTTAGTGAGCGCGGGTGGGCTCGAACCACCGACCCTCTGCTTAAAAGGCAGATGCTCTACCCCTGAGCTACGCGCCCATCTAAAAATTGAGAGCTACAAATATAAAAAATAGAGATTTTTATTCCAAATTGGCTAATTCGCTTCATTTTAAAATAGGGTACTAATGACAAAAAATTCTAAGATTTTAGTATGTGACGACGATGAAACTCTTTGTTATTTATTAAAAGAGCAGCTGCTTGAGGAAGGCTTTTCGGTAGATACTGTTTACGATGGTCAGTATGCAATTGAAGCAATCAAAAGGAAAAATTATGATATTCTTTTGCTTGACCTCAATATGAAAGAAGTTTCAGGCGAAGAGGTGCTGAAATTTGTATCTGAATATAATGCTTCTTTACAGGTTATTATCCTTTCCGCACAATCCGAAATACGCAAGGCGATTGAGTGCATTAAACTCGGGGCCTACGACTTCATAACAAAACCTTATAATTTTGATGAGCTCCTTATTACAATTAACCGATCTGTTGAACATAAAGAATTGATTGTTAAAAATGCCATTCTCTCCAGCCAGGTAAATAAGAAACTTTCGAATACCATAATCGGGGACAGTTCAGAACTGCAGAGAGTTATTAACCTTGCAAATAAGTCAGCGATGTCAGACTCGAATATTCTTATTGAAGGAGAGACAGGAACTGGTAAAGAATTGTTTGCAGAATATATTCATAAACATTCTGCAAGAAATGATAAACCCTTTGTTGTAATTAATTGTGCCTCGCTTCCTGATCAACTCATTGAAAGTGAATTGTTTGGACATGAAAAGGGAGCATTTACCGACGCAAAAAGTACCAAGCAGGGACTGGTTGAAATAGCTCATGGAGGAACACTTTTTCTTGATGAAATAGGAGAGCTAAGTCTTACCCTGCAGCCGAAATTATTAAGATTTCTGGAGAACGGAGAATATAGAAGAATCGGCGGGGTAACAAACCTGACCTCGAATGTAAGGGTTGTTGGAGCTACAAACAGGAATCTGCTGGAAGAGGCTGATAATAAAAATTTCAGACGAGATCTGCTTTTCCGATTAAATGTAATTACTTTAACCATTCCTCCTTTAAGAGACAGGAAGGAAGATATTGCTTTACTTTCCAGTCATTTCCTATCGACAAAATCGCCAATCAGATCTCCCAAAAGATTATCTTCCGAAGCCGAAAGAGTACTGCTCAGTTATAGCTTTCCCGGGAATGTCAGGGAGCTTGAGCATATTATTGAAAGAGCAATTATTTTTGCAGAAGGCGATAGTATCAAACCGGATGATTTAAACCTTCCTCATACGTCTGCTTTTAAAGAAAGCTTAAGTATAGCTGAGTCTGAAGAGGATCTTGCTGTACTAAGTATGGAAGAGATTGAAAAACGACATATAGCTAAAGTGTTAAAGAGAAACAGATGGGACAGGACCCAAACAGCCAATCAGCTAGGGATCAGTCCTAAAACTCTTTACACAAAAATCAAAAAGTACGAAATCAAACAAGATTAAGCTGCTGCTAATATGTCAAAATCCCTGGTTTCTAAATATTCATTAACTGATATTCTGGAAACGGATGATTCAGCATATGCTGTCACAGACTCTTCATTTAAAGTCATATGGTACAATCACCAGTTTAAATCGTTAATCGGGTTAACACGGGTAAAGGGTAAATCGTTATTTGCAATTCTGGAAATTGAACAAAATGAGTTTAAGGAAAACTTTCCGGAAATATCAAAACCATTACAGATAACCAGCGAGAAAAGATTAATCTTAATTACCCCGCTCATTGCAAAAGGAAAGCCTGAAGGATATTTTATTAAGGTACATAATATCCATCAGGAGACTAAGCAGGAATTCTCTGATTCTGACCTGATTCAAAAGAATCTAAAGTTCCAGGAAGAGCAGCAGGGTATTCTGACCCTGGTAATTAAAGAAAAGTCTCTCCATGCTTTAGCCGGAGAAATACTTAAGAAAAGTGTGGAACTTACAAAAAGTGATTTTGGTGTTGTCGTAATTTTTGATGAAGGAAGAAAATATGAATACCTGGTTAATGATAATAAGGAAATAATAAAAAACCAGAAAGAAATGGAAAGGGAAGTAGGAGCCAACTTCTCGTTTATAACCAAATGGCTTAATGTAAATAAGCATTCCCTCCTCGCGCTTAATTATCCGAATAATATCGGGTTCAACCTTACAAGGTATTTTCAATGTGAATCATTGATTATTTCCCCTGCTTTTTTTGATGATAAACTTATAGCTTCAATTATAGTCGGGAAAAAGAAAGAAGTTTATACGACCCTCGAAATAAACAACAGCGAGCAGCTTGCAGTACTTCTCGCATTTTCAATCAGCAGCATAAAGACCAGGGAATTAAATACTACATTAGAAAACAGGCTTCTGCAGGCACAGAAACTTGAAACCATCGGAAAGCTATCCAGCGGAATGGCTCATGATTTCAGCAACCTTTTGTCGAGCATTTTCGGGAGTCTGAATCTTCTTAAAAAAAGGGTGCCGGAAAATGAGAACATTTACAGATTAATTGACAACATTGAGAATTGTTCTGTAAGAGCAAGGGATCTGACGAAAGGTCTCCTTTCTTTCGGTAAACCAACGCCCAGGAGGAAAGAACTTATTAAGCCCAACATTTTAATGAATGAAATTTCAAAAGTAATAACCCAGACATTTCCACGAAAGATTAATTTTGAGAGCAAGGTAGAAGAGAATCTGCATGATGTTCTGGGAAACGGAACTGAAATTTACCAGGTGCTATTAAACTTATGCGTAAATGCGAAGGAAGCAATTGATGGGAATGGCAAAATAAAGCTGGAGGCTTCAAACCTTAAAATTGATGAAGAAAATATATTTAAATATCCACTGCTTAACAAAGGAAACCACGTTCATTTCTCGGTAAGCGATAACGGTTCTGGCATAGAAGAAAACCATCTGCAGAAAATATTTGATCCCTATTTTTCAACAAAGGAAAAAGAAACCGGTTCGGGGTTGGGACTTTATGTCACCTATGGAATAATTAAGGCGCATAGCGGCCATATCGAAGTCTCAAGCACGATAGGAAAGGGGACCACGTTCGATGTTTTTCTGCCATCTTTCGAACCAGCTGTAACCGAAAAGCTGACACCGACCGATAAAATTATTTTATTGATTGATGATGAAGTGATGCTGAGGGATTTACTGGCTGAAATGCTTGAATCGAACGGCTATAATGTTATTAAAGTCGGATCCGGTGCAGAAGCTTTGAGAATTCTAACTGAAGAAATAAAAGCGGACATGGTCATAGTTGATTTCAATATGCCCGAAATGAATGGGCTTGAAACAATCCAGAAAATAAGGGATTTAAATTTTAAGATGCCCATTATATTATCTTCCGGAAGTATGGGTCTGGAAGACAAACTAAATCTGGAGGAAGCCGGTATTACAGCTACACTCACGAAGCCATACGAGTTTGATACTATGTTTTCGACAATTCAAAAGCTCATCTGATCCAAACCTGTCCAAAATACCAGGATCAGGGGATCTGCTCTTCTTTTTTGTCTACATCTATCATTTTTATATTCTTAACATAATCCGAAAGCACGGGCTTCTTAATAGTATGAAGCTGGTTAAGAATATTATTGATTTCTTTAATAGCAGTTGTTATATAATCCAGGCGCTTATTTATTGCTTCAGTAGAAATAATTTCTTTCCCGATTTCTCTTTTTATAGCCGCAGCTGAAAGACTCATCAGGGTCAGCGGTTGTTTGATTTTATGGTTGGCTGTAACAACGGTAGCGGCAAATAATTTACTTCTTTCCACTTCAATCAATTGTTTCCTGGCATCGGATAGTTTCAATGCCGACTTAACTCTTGCAAGTAATTCAATCCTGTTAAATGGCTTTTTGATATAGTCGAAAGCGCCTGCTTCAAGTCCTTCTTTTATATCTTCGGCTTCTATCTTAGCAGTAACGAGAATTATCGGTATATGCGAACTTTCCTCGTTGGTTACAAGTTTTTTACAAACCTCGAGACCGGTAATATCCGGCATCATTATATCAAGTAAAATCAGATCCGGCTGTTCTGAAATCGCTTTATTTAGTCCTGATTTACCTTCATACGCAGTAATTACTTCGTAGCCTTCGCTTTCAAGCCGGTCCTGCAATAGGAAAACATTTTCCGGGAGATCGTCTATAACTAAAATTTTTTTCATTTGACCACAGTATTTAATTTGGAGAATAGTCGTTCAATTTTAAATGCCATAGCGGCAGAGTTTACGGGTTTAGATATATAATCATCAAATCCATGCCTGAGAATAATTTCTTTATCTTCTACCATCGCTTTGGCGGTAACTGCAAAAACAGGGATTTTCTGCCATTCTTTATTTTGCCTGATCCTGTTTAATGTTTGAAAACCATCCATTCCCGGCATCATTATATCAAGTAATATAAGATCAGGAATTTCAAGTCTTAGGGCTTCCAGGCACTCTTTCCCGCCACTCACCATTTTAGTATTACAATTACAGGATGTAACAATTTCATTCAGAGTAAAGAGTGTATCAGCATCATCATCAACTATAAGAACATTGCCGTTCCTGATCACTTCCATCTCCTGGAGTATTTCCTCTATTGGAGTCTCGTCAACAGTTATTAACTTTGGCACCTCCGGTAATTCTATAGAATTGGGATCCTCTGAACTCTCTTCCTGAAGGTGTATTCTGTCCCTGACAACTTTCAGTACATCAAGCGGATGGCCTTTTGTTTTTACCGTAATATTTTCTACTATATGATTTAAGGATTCTTTATCCTCTTCGCTCATCTCATCATTTGTACTTATTATTATCGGGATATCACGCGTTTCACGATGCGTCTTCAACTTGTGGGAAAGTGTTATTCCATCTATTTTAGGCATAAGAAGATCAAGGATGATAAGGTCAGGCTGAACTTCTTTAATCTTGCTGAAAGCCAGTTCGCTGTCTTTTATATAATCGATTCTTACATTCTCATTACTAAATTCATTTTTGAAATTCTCAAAAACACTTTCATCATCGTCAACAATTACAATTTTTTCGATTCTTTTGTGGGCCTTCTCTTCAAGGGCGTTGAAGGCGTGAGTCAACTTATCAGATGAAATGGGTTTTACTATATATTCGTAAGCACCAAGTCCATATCCCAGATTTTTATCACTAATTATGGACACGAGGATTACCGGTATATCTTCTGTTTCCGGATTTCCTTTAAGTTCTTTAAGTACACTCCAGCCGTCTTTCCTTGGCAACATTATATCCAGTGTAATAGCAAAGGGCTGGATTGCTATGGCCATTTGAATGCCTTTTTCACCATCTTCTGCATACTCGACTTCATATCCCTTCGACAGAAGGTACTGACCAATGGTATATCTTACATCAGGATCATCATCAATGACGAGGATAGGGTGCTGCCGGTTTTTAATTAGCTTTTCAATATTAAGATGAGGAACAACCTCTTTCTTTTTCTTTTCAACGACAACAAGAGGGATAATAAATGTGAAAGTGGAACCTTTGCCTTTTTCGCTTTCTACTGAGATTGACCCATTCATTAATTCTGCTATCTTTTTGCAGATCGCCAGGCCCAGTCCTGTGCCGCCGTATTTTCTAGTCGAAGTCCCGTCTATCTGACGGAATTCTTCGAACACAATTTTCTGATCCTCGTCAGAAATTCCTATCCCTGTATCGGTGACATCAAATTTCAATTCTTTATTATCAATGCTTGAGATCTTTAATTCGATGCTTCCTTCATTTGTAAACTTAACAGCATTACCGAGCAGGTTAATTAATACCTGGATAACTTTTCCTTTGTCGGTATTCACAATAATGCGGGTATCGGTTTTTTTAGTCACCTTGAAGTCGATATTTTTATTAACAAGCAAAGGCGTTACCGAAGCATTTACTTCTGCCAGCAAATCTTCCAGGAAGAAATCCTCGAGAGCTACATCCATCCTGCCTGCCTCAATCTTTGAAAGATCGAGAATGTCGTTAATCAGACCCATAAGGCGCTTGGCGCTGTTCATCACAACGTATAATCTTTCCCTGTCTTTTGCTTTTATAGATGCATCGTCGAGCATGAGTTCAGTCAGACCTAAAATAGCATTCATCGGTGTTCTTAGCTCATGAGACATACTTGCAAGGAACTGAGATTTAAGTCTTGTTAATTCTTCCGCTTTCTGTTTTTCGACCTCAAGCTCCTCAGCCTTCTGCTTAAGTTCACTATGCAGCCGGGTCAGGGAATCATTTTGTTTTATAACTTTAATGTTCTGTTCCTGATAATTTTCATTGAGGGATTTCAGGTCGGAAATGAGTTTTTCCATTTGCACCAGGGCTAAAGAATTTGTCAAGCCAATTGCCAGCTGTTCCTGTATATTTTGCAAGTACTCTCTTGCTTCTTTAGAAGGTTTCTCAATGCCGCCAAGCTCAAGTATAGCAATCACCTTGTTATTATAAATAATCGGCTGCAGCAGCAGGTGTTTAAGACTAAATGAAATCAGTCCTGAATTAATCACCGGCAGGGCTTCTTCCGAGTCGATTTCCAATGCTTTATGGTCTCTTAAGACCGGGGTGAATAATTCGGGAGTCTCATTTAAGATATCCTTTTTTATTCCATAAGAACTAACAATTTTAATCTTATCAGAATCAATAGTATACAAAGCTCCTACAGTAAAATTACAAGTGCTTATTATTTTCTTTAATGCAGCATCTGAAATTTCATCCAGTGAAGGATTCTGATTAAGCAGAGTAATAAATTCCGAATATTCATTCTTTGCTTTTTGATTCTTATTCAATTCGTTCATCATTAAATTGAATGCCCCGGCAAGCTGTCCTATTTCATCCTTGCTCTTCACATCAATCCTGGTACTAAAGTCGCCTGCTTTAGTTGCTTCGGTTGCAAGGTTCAGCTGCGTGACCTGTTTTCTGATTTTATCAGTAAAAACCAGGGTGAGAATAAGTGAAAGAATTGAACCGGCAACCCCGATAATTATTATCACATAACGGATGTTTGCCCGAAGATCGGCCGCTTCATTTATTGTATTAAAAACAAGGAAAGATATTTTATTATTATGTGTTATTCCGGGATTGAAGACAGCCGCAACAAAGTCGGATGATTCATTATCCGAAGCATACACAGAAGTTTTTTTATCTTTTGTTAAATCTGAATATGCGTTTTGCAGACTAACAATGAACTTAGTATTAATTTCAGCATTGGATATTTCTACGGGGGTGCTATCCCAGATTAAAGCAACATCGGCATTAATTTTTCCGGAAATGTCAGTCAGCAAGTCAGCCGAGATCAACCTGCCATAATAAAAAATTACCCCTTTTTCATTTGTAAAGACATTCACACTCACAAATGGATTTTCCTTAAGGAAGATATTCAAATCGAAGGTTCCCTTAGGAAATATAATTTCTTTCTTTCCCGTAAACCGGGAAATATTTTCCCCGCCCGGCTGAATTTCAAGAATGAAATCCAGATTCTTTGTAAGAGACTTTGGGGAAATGAAGTTGATTTGATTGTTTTCTATAATTTTATAAAAATCATCATCAGAATTCTGCTGCATATCCCTATAGGTATAAAGGAACTCATTCAGAGAATTCTGCAGCTGTTTTGACTGCTGGGTGGTAAGGACATTATACATAACTGAATAGAAGGCAAAAGCAGCGCTCCCCAGTATCAGTACCACAATGGTGAAATTAATGAGTAATATTCTTAAACTGAGTTTCATAGTAAACCACAAAAGAGTATATTTTTACTAATTATCCCGCTGAAGGACCTTACGAATAGTGATGAGAAGCTCATCAAAATCGTAAGGTTTGCTGATAAAATCGCTGGCTCCCATTTTAGCAGAGTCAATAGCACTCTTAACGTCAGCATATGCTGTAAGCACTATTACCTTCGTTTTTATCTCCTTCTTTTCGAGTTCTTTCAAGACGTCGAATCCGTCTTTCCCCGGCATCTTTAAATCCAGCAGAATCAAATCCACCGGTTTTTTTACAAGGTAGGAAAAAGCATCGTCTCCATTACTTACAGATTCAGCATCATAACCCACTTCACTAAGTTCCTCTCTAAGGACCGAACATAAATTAGTATCATCATCAACAATCAGGATAGTTTCCATAATATCAGTGTCTATTTATCCTCTGTTACTGAATTGAGCTGATAATATTTTATTCTCTCTCTGTTTTTAAGGATATCTTCCTTAATCGGATTGAGGGGTTTTGGTCCAGCCAGTCTTTCTTTCAATGTCGGCACGAGCTCAGCTTTAATCAAGATTACCAATTCTTTTTTAATTGTTGATACTTTATCGCTTCCGGCAAGATACCTGATCCCAAAAACCCACCAGGGCAGATCTTTTAGGAATGGAATCCCCACTCTTTCTGTGGTTCTTTCATTATCATATAAGCCGCCAAGGATGGTTTCTTCACCGTCAAGCATTACTATCTGAGTAGCTGCAGAAGTTTTACGTATTTCAGTAGTAATATCACCGGCCTGGAAAGTACTTCTTTCGACATTTAATTTAAGCAGCGTATAATCAATGCCATCTTCTGTATAAACAAAAGGAGTAACTTCTATTATAGTTCCTGTAGGGAAGAATTTTTCAACTACGTTTCCGGCAAAATCCCTCTGCTTAACTGAAAAATCAGATCCTACCTGTATCCTGCCCTTCTGTCCTTCACGTACTATTACATTAGGGCTTGCAATTATTTCTCCAAGGTTCTCTGACTCAAGGAATTTGAAGGCTGCGGTAACTTCACCAAAGAAGTTTCCGCTCTGGAAAGTTCCATCACCGGTTATATTGAAATTATTACCCTGGCTTGTCTGTGTTCCGGAACCAGTAGTAGTCTGAGGGTTTGCCCCTGTATATAATTGTGATCCCCAGTTTATGTTTTTACCTGATAGTAAAACCTTCCAGTCAATGCCTCTTTCCTTTGTAGCATTTTCATCCTGTTCAAAGAATACGGCAGAAATTTTAACTTCACGAGAGTCAACTGCCGCATAATTATCAGGAGTCCGGTTCTGATCAGCTTCACCTTTCTTTTTTACCACTATGACATTGTCTTTTTCTTCATACATTAAACCGGCATATTGAACTATAACGACCAATGCCTTATCGTAAGGCATATTATTTATTTCAATGCCGATCGGGGCATCAGAAACTACTGTAGATACAATATTCTTCCCGGTGAATTTTTCACTAACCTTACTTAGCAAATCAATGGCCTGGTTAAAAGGAAGTGAAGCAGACATAGTAACTAATTCATCGGGATTTGTGTATCCCTTGAATTCGTTCTCAAGGTACTGTTGAGGATAAGACTGGAATGCAAGTCCTATCATTATTAACAATGTTATTGTAAATGTTTTCATTTTTCAATCTCTCTTTTTTTATTTGCCTTTTTTGTCTTTTTTATTGTCCTCTTTTTCAAGTCCGAGGTCAACCTTTTCTATGATACCGCCTTTATTAAGGATAAAGCTTGCACGGTTTCGTTCATAATCTATTTTGGTTAAATAGCCCAGGTAAACCTGTTCGCCTTCCCATAATAAGTAGGTGTTTCCTTTGCTGTCGCCTATAAAAGCACCTTCCGGTACGAGTGCTAATAATTTAGCTCCCTGAACATCAAGAAGGTTGTCAAGATTAGGAGGAATTTCGTTTCTTATCAATGGATAGAAAGCATCATATAGAGGTCTTGCCGTAAGATTATTTTCCACCATTGCGGAAGTTGCAAAACGGCTGTCATTTGAGTAATATGCATCAACAGCAAGGTTGAAATTCACCAGGAAATGCGGCATTCCTTCTTCATCTGTTTTGATGAGATTACTGAGTGAAGCTGATTTTATTTTTTTCAGCTCTTTGCTCTGCTCGATAGCATAGATGAGACGCCAGACGTCATTGTATGCCCCGCCTCCGCTCAGTTTATATTCATGAACGAAGAAGTTTTTGTCCGGTTTCTTGTCTGCATATTCTATATCTATTGTGGTTTGCGGAGAATAACTATCGCTCAGAGTCATTCACAAAATCATAGAATTTTATGGATGATAAATCTTTAGGAATATTAAACTTCCTTGCCGCCAGCACAGAATCAAGCACAGAAGCCCGTGCCTGCATATCCTGGTACTGCGCCTTCAGATCGGCAGTATTATAGGAGTGTGCCTTCATTTCTTCGACTTTGGTTCTTCTTTCTTTGAGATCTCCTCTCTGAAAAACCAGGATGTATACGCCGCCCACAATCAAGTATAAAAATAAGCAGAGCGACTAATCCAAGTGTGCTTTTTAATTTTCTGTTCATTTTGCTACGCTCTTCTTATTGTTATTTAATAAACTAAAACTAATAGTAAACTTATAAGCATTCTCTTCACGTAATGCTTCAAACTGCATGCTCTTTAAGGTTGCATTTTCCAGTGAATATGCAAAACGGGTTACAACATCTTTATTGACTGCATAACCGATTAAGACAACATCTTTATTGCCATCAACAGAAAGCTGAGTAAGCCAGAGATTATGCCTTGTGGCAAAAAAGTCGGATATATTTTGAAGCACATTTGTCCAGGCGCCGGTTCCCAGCGATGCCGAATCGAGTATTGCCTGAGTCTGGTCGAATCCTTCAATTTTCGTTTTTAATTGAGAGATATCATTCAGGATCTCCTGGTTCTGCCTCATTGCTATTGTTTCTTCTGTTATCTGCTGATCCAATTCACCGATTTCGAGGTGATTCTTAAGAATTGACTGAGTCATAAATAGTGCAGCAATAAACAAAAGGGGAAGCATTAAATAACCATGCCATGCAAACTGGATGATTTTTTGATCTTCCTTTACATATCTGGGCAGCAGGTTTATACCTTTTGTGCCTTCTTCCTCTTCATTTATGAATTCTGTTCCCACCGCTATCGGGACACTGAATGCGGAGAACTTTGATTTGGTTTCTTCATCGAGAGAAGAAAGATCCAGATCGTCAAATTCAAGGCGGGATACATTGGCTTCCGGAAATGTTCCATAAAATGATAATATCAGATTTTCAGAATCATCTTCGCCGCAGACAATTATATTATCAAGTGATGAGATTCCGCCATTCTCCATTTCCAATAGTATCTTTGAAAAGTATACGTCATAAGTATGGAGATTGGATGTTCCTATATCGAGGGTAGTCCCAATGTGCTTTAACTTTCTGCCGTGCAGGAAAATAAGTTTGCTATATTCTTTCCCGATATATACAATGAGTGAATTATCATCAGGGAAAAACTTTTTCCTTTTTGACACATAATATGCCAGGGAAATTTCCGCACTTTTTACAGAAGGTATCTTGTAATACCTTTTATTGTTGTAACGGGCAAGGGAGTTAATGAATTTGATACAGCTAACCTCCCCGCCGAGAAATACAGACAAAAGAGATTTGTCTGCCAGCTCAATATATCCGAGGTTTTCACTGTCAATAGTGACATTTTTAGCTTCCTGGATATCGTTAATGATTTCCTGGGTTACCTTTGCCGATTTTGGATATTTTGAACCTTCAAACACGTGATAGAAAATAGCCGGTTCCGTTAATGCGGGGATGAATTGCGCATTATTGAGATTTATTCCCGAAAGAGCATCGTTCATTAAACTGAGCGATGTTGATTCGGAATGCGATGCATTAAGAGGTCCGGTACTTTTCCTCAACCCGTCTATCTGAAGATCTTCGGTGTCGAGCTGGAGATTTCCCAGGCTGTCATCTGTTGCTAAAGCAGGCTGTGAGACAACATCGGTAGATGCCGTTTTTAGCACTTTAAGCTTTCCGTTCTCTGCTGAGAGCACGGCTGCTTTTAGTTCTGTTCCTTCACAGTAGATACAAATTAATGGTTTCATTATGCTGCCGATAATATTTGATGTATTCTTGTTTTATTATTTGCGTATGCTATGGCTGTCTCAAGGGAAATTTTCTTAGACATATACAGCCTCTTTAAGTCCTGTTCAAGTGTGATCATTCCCTGGGGTCCTCCCTGGTTGATCATCATATAAATTTCACTGACATTATTATTTTTTATTGCTGCTTTAACACTGGGAGTTACTAAGAGTACCTCTTTTGCCAAAGCTCTTTTACCGTCCAGACTTGGTACAAGTTTTTGCGACACAATACAGACCAATACATCCGCTAATCTATGACGCACACGGTCCTGTTCTGCCGGATTAACTTCTGCGACTATTCTGTCGATTGTTTCAGAAGCCGATGATGTATGGAGGGTTGAAAATACTTTATGTCCCGTGTCGGTAACTTCCAGTGCAGACATAATTGTTTCCGGGTCTCTCATTTCTCCGATTATTATAATATCCGGGTCCTGACGTAAGGATTGAATTACTCCATCCTTAAAAGAAAGTACATCCCTTCCGATCTCTCTATGGCGGATAATGCAAGCTTTTGATGTATGCACATACTCAACAGGAGAAGCTATGATCACGACATGTGCCGGGTCAATCTGATTGTGGGCGTCAACAATGGCGTCTAATGTGGTAGATTTGCCAGAACCTGTAATTCCCGTAATCAGGGTAAGGCCGTTTTTAATATAGGTATGGCTGAGTGTCCGCACTACATTAGGATGGAATCCATAAGAATCAAGCGGTCTTATAGTGGAATTTATTGCGCGCATATTCAGAGCCAGAGAATCAAGATCAAAATATGCATCTGCTCTAAAACGGACATCCACATTTTTTCTTGTATAATGGAATGTATAACTGAAATCAAGATTACGGGTTAAAGCAAGATGTTTACGCTGATTACTATTCAGCATATTAATTATAAATACTGCTGCTTCATCATCATTCAGCTGGATAAATTCTTTTACCCTCTCTTTGTCTCCATGTACCCTTAACCAAACATAGCCGGCATTACCATGTCCTCCGAGTTCTATATCAGATGCCTCCATTTCAATCATACCGGTAAGGAGCTTATTTAAGTAGTTCCTTAACAATATTCTTTTGCTGGAGTCCAATTTTTCAATATTCTCAAGAAGATAGGCAACTCTGTCGGGGCCCTGTAAAACAGGAGGGATCATATTACAGAATTCCGTTAAAACTTTTTTGATTTCCGGGATCGTTAAACCAATATCTTTTGTTTCTTTAGTAGTCATAGTTAATAAGTATTTATATTTTTAATTATTTATTCATCAGTAGTTGCTGAAAGTACTTCCTGTATTGATGTCAAACCAAGCTTCACTTTATCAAGTCCTGAATCTCTTAGTGTAAGTGTACCGTCTTTCTTTGCCTGGTTTCTGATCTTTTCTTCATCAACTTCAATACCAGAACGAACAATGATTTGTCTGATTTCCTTTGTGAAATACAATGATTCATGAATTGCCAATCTGCCCTTATAACCTGTTCCATTGCATTTTTCACATCCTTTCGGCTCGTAGATCGTATAATTCTTCCATTCTTCAATATTCAGGCCAGCCGCACTCATTATGGTTTCGTCAAAATTTACCACTCTCTTCTTGCAATTATTACATAAACTCCTTACAAGGCGCTGAGCAACAATAATATTTATAGCGTAAGCAATAAGAAACGGCTCAATGCCCATTTTATATAAACGGGAGACAGCACTGGGGGCATCATTTGTATGGAGAGTCGAAAAAGTTAAATGTCCTGTATTAGCAAGTTTAATAGCAACTTCTGCAGTTTCTTTATCTCTCATCTCACCCACAAGTACAACATCAGGATCGTGACGAAGGATTGACCTGATAGCCTGGTCAAAGTTCATCTTGTATCCTATTTTTAACTGGCGTGCACCCTGTATTACATATTCAACCGGGTCTTCGACAGTGAGTACATTAAGCGAAGGATCAATCACCTGGTAGAGAGCCGCTACAAGCGTCGTACTTTTACCGCTTCCTGTCGGACCGGTTAAAATAACCATACCCTGCGGCTGGTTGATAGCTTTAACGAAAGCCTGTCTTGCATATCCGGTTAATCCTAATTTATCCAGATCTGTAATAACTTTTCTGTCATCTAATATTCTTATTACAACACTTTCAAACTTATTTTTTAATTCAGTCCCGACCATAGGAAGAACTGAAACTCTGAATCTTATAACGTGACCATCAATTTCCCTCTGAATAAATCCATCCTGTGCTCTTTCCCTTTCGAAGCGGTCCATTCCCTTTGATCTGTCCTTTACAACAGCCACTACAGCCTCAGGGAGTGTTCCATCCTGTGTATGCCAGTGCTGCAGGTTACCATCAATTCTAATTAAGATGTCGGTCTTATTATTCATTTTAGGAACAAAATGAATATCACTTGCTCCCTTTCTTACTCCTTCTATAAGAGCTGCTTCAACCAGGTTAATTAAAGCACTTTTATTTATCTCTGCATCAAGTTCATCTTCATCAAAGGAATTTTCATCTTCTTCAATTTTGATTTCAGCATCCATTTCCTCCATCATCTTGAGGTATACATTTTCAGGAGGAAGAATAGTCGAGATTAACTTTTCATAATCTTTTTTTCTTATAAAGACTATCTCATATTTTTTAGCATTTAAGCCGAAAGCGATTTTAGGAATATTACGGTCTGTAGGATCTATTGCTGCAAGAATCAGTTTATCCTTAAGCCGTTCGTCATACATGAATGGAATTATCTTATGCTCAAGCATCTGGCTTTTCAATGCATCGCCGGAACTTGTTATCATATGTTTTATTGAGTCAAGACGGTTTTCCGGGATATCTTCCGGACGGGTATCAAGCTCACGGAATGCATATAATATTGCAACTTCTCTGAAGATTGTATCGTGATCATAACCGAAATCCTGCACTAATATCTGCGCAAGGTTTCTTTTTACCTTATTAGTATCATTAGCTTTAGCATTAAGTGCTTTTTCTAAAGTTGCTGCGTCAATTATTCCTTTTTTGAAAAGCAGAAAACCGATTTTATCGGTCATCTCCAGATTGGTCTCAATCATACTTTATCACTCTGCATATAAGTTATGTTATTTGCCATTCCGGGAGTTTTAGGATGTACAGTAGCTGTTTCTGCGGAGACAAGAGTCAACAGAATCATTACAACCATAATTATCATAGCGATTACTACCTGTACAATCTCAATAAAGTTTTTAAGTTTGTAGACTGTCTCAGCTTCATAATAATTAGCCAGTTGAAGAGATGTATTTTTGATAGTACCTGTTTCTTCACCTGAATGCAATCGTGAAAGAGCAGTTTCGGTAAAAACACCTGATGCAGTAAAAGCATCGGTCATTCCTACTCCTTTTTTAACCATAAGGGGGATTGCCACATTTTTGATCCGCTCTTCAAAATATTTATTGCCGGCTGCTTCAGCTGCAATTCTTATCGGTTCAATACTTTCTGCTGAACCGCTGTAAAGAGTATAAAATACTCTGCAGTAAACTTCTATAATTGTCTTATGAATAAGGTTCCCGACAAGGGGGAGCTGAAATAACATTTTGTGAAAAATTACATTTCCCTTTTTGGATGTAGCCCATTTCCAGAATATTATTGGCGGAATAACAAATATAGCTAGAAGCAAATACACATTGTCGATCATAAAATCACTCATCTTAAGGGTAAATGCAGTCATCGGAGGCAGCTCTATTTTGAATCTGACAAAGAGTTTAGCCGTCTCCGGAAATATATAAGCCACATAAAATACTACTGCCAGAAAAAGAACAAAAATTGTCACCATTGGTGTAATCAAAGCGCTTCGAAGACTCTTTTTAAATTCCTGTCTTCTTTCCAGGAATTTTGCGGTGGCCTTATATATTTCTGCCATATTACCGCTTTTAGATGCTAAACCAAGCATATAAGCTGTGAATTTTCCGAATACGTTCTGATACTTCAGAAAAGTTGCTTCACTGTCAGCTCCTTTTTTCAGATCATTGTTTACCTCTTTAAGTGTATCTCTTAAAGTTTTATTTTCAGTATCATTCATCAGCAGAGTGAGTATTTCATTATAAGGTAATTTCTGATCCAGGAGCTCTGAACTGATTTTTACGAAGGTTACAATTTCTGCAGTTGGAGGGGTTCTGTTGTAGTCCAATAATTTTTTATTTACAGAAATTACCTGGTATCCTAAGCCTGGATAAGGCATCTTCAACTTCTTTCTTAGTATACGCCTTCTGTTCCCCTGTTATAGGTTTCTCATTTCCTTTTTTGACTTTATACAGAAATGTCGATTTTTTTTCAATAAGCCTGATCTTTAATTGATTTTTTTCAGCAAGACGCTGTATCTTTTTCTTCCCTTCGGTGAAGGAATTAGCTGAAAGAGAACCATTAATAGCCTGACCGTTTAACTTTTCCGCTGTAAATTTTAGTTCTACCATGTTAAAATTGCTTTTGTTATTAAATTTTCACTTATCAAGCAATTCTCATTCCAAAACTAAAATCGTGGTTTTGATTGATTTTAAGGATTTTTTAATAAACAGGTTGAAAGAGTTACATTTGAAGGCGCTAAGATTGGCTTCTGAAATGGGGGATAAGATATATAATAAATTATGCTTAAGGTTAAAACAAAATGTGAGATACTACGTTAATATAGACTCATTTTATGTTTTGAACTAGGAATAACTCAAATCCAGAATTAGGAATGGTCCTTTTAACGAATCCGAAATCTTTATAATTTGATAAAAAATCTTTCCATTGTTTATCCTTCTCAAAACGTTCATCATGCTGCAGTCTCCCTCCAAAAAGTATCATATTAATATGAAATTTATGTAGGAATTCATAAAATCCACAATCCTTATTATATTCAGCTACTCTATGATAATTAGCTCCGGCATAAATATTATAACCCCCCTCGGATTCCAGGACATTCACTTCTCCCGCGATATTTATAAGATCTCAAATAATTGATTACAGTGAGATTGGTGTTTGTAATCAGAATAGTTTTTGAGATTCGACAAATTAGGGGATGCGAAGTACAATGAAAAGTCTAGTGCGAAAAGAAATATAGTATTGGGTATCGTCTTAAATTTATTCTCGGGTGAAAAAATCAGCGTCATTATTAATATTGTCACTAATACGATGAGTATGGTAAGATAGTGCTCCCTGGGATATATAATTATCGTGGATATTAAGACAGGAATACTATAAATAATAATAAAAAGCCATAATTCTTTTCTTATGATCAAAGTTGTCTCTAATATGCTTTTTAAATTTATCCCCTTGCCTATATACTTTATATAATGCAGAGAGACACACCACAAGGATTAGAAGGAGGAATTCTAATTTGTTATAGGATTTTGAATCAGGAAATATCAGGGTCGAGTGCTGCAACTGGGAAGTGCATATTTCAGGTAAATCTCCGTCCATTAGATTCTATATGTTTAAGGAACGTTGCAGGATTAGATCTAAAACATTCGATTATTGTTTTCGAGTCATTAAAGTTATCCTGCATTATCTGATTACTGACATTTCTTGACCAGGGAGATAAATTACTCTTTTCCCAGCTTACATAATTTAGAGAAAAATGCTGGCTGAAGGCGAGAAAACTCCTTTCTCCCGAGGAAAATGGTAATCCAACGAGGCTTAGGGAAATTACCATAATTAAAACAACAGCTGAAATTTTATATAGCTTCCTTAGTATCAATTGACCTGAAGTTATAAGCGAGCATCAATTGCATATAGACTCAACTAGGAGTAAAAAGGAGATAAAAAATTCGGGCCTCACATAGGAAATCAAAAAACTACCAACCAAAACCACTGTTAACTTGTTAAAACGACTTTTGTAAAATGAGGCGATTATGAATGATAACAGGATGAGTATTACAGCAAAATGACTTACCTTTGGAAACGAAGCAAAATTTGTATATGAAATAAGAAAGAATAATGAGATCAAGAAAGATGGAATTAAAGGAACCAGATATCTGCGCAGAACATAATATATCGAAATTGGTAAACCAATCGTGAGCAGTTCATAGTTTAAATAATAAAGCTTAATATTATCAGATTGAAATAACGAAAGGAAATAATACCATGCTGAATAAAACGGTGATAATTGTGCATTCGGAAAGCCGGACTGGAAAAGATTTATACCATGATACAGATAATTACTCTCATCATATAATGCAATATCGACAAATCTTTCGAACCCATACAAATATTTAAATCCAAGGATAAGCAGTATTCCAACTGCAAAAGTATTAATGTAAATTTTTGTATTGGAACTTTTTAAATGGTCGAGCATTTTAGTTATTTGCGGAAAATAAAGGAGTCTATTTTGAAACCTTGATTTTGTCATTTCTGATTCCTTTCCAAGTCTAAATTCCTGGATATAACATAATCTGCTTCGTTCCTGTTAGTAAAAATGCAACCAGACAATAAAAATTCTATATATCTTGTCTGTCCATTCAATTTCCCCTCGTAATAAACTCTGCTATTTTCAGGCAATTAGTTGGAAATGTTTTGGAAACTCTTCAGCTGTTTACTTAAAAACGGAGTTTTGTGATTATTGGTTAGTGCAACCGAAATCATAAAAAACAAGGTGATATTAAAAGCCAGAATCTCCCATGATTTAATATTTATTTTAGAAAATAAAGATAAGTAAATGCTTATTACAAATCCCACATAAAACATGGTTTGAAAATCGTGAAGTGCGACAAAGTGCCTCATTGGGATTGACCAAAAAAAACCGGAGTACGTCATTATCAGAATTATCTTCGTATATGAATCTCTGGTATTGAAAAACTTTATTAGAATGTATAATAGAAATATCCCCACGATGAAAATAGGAGCATTATAACCAGGTTCGATCTGAAAAATCGGCCAAAAGGGAATTAACATTAGAATCATACTGTGAAGTTGCCCGGGAAGGTAGGTTAACCAGTTAAATGACCAAGATAGGTTAGTATGTCCAGCAGAAGAAGACAATCCGCTCCTCCATAAGCCGCTGTTTACACTAGGTAGATCAAGAAAGGTACCTCCCACAATCCGCCATTCATTAAATAACTGAAAGCCTAGTATAAGTGAACCCCAAATAATTGCTATTCCAAAAATAATTGTCGAAGGCTGTTTTAAGAATTTTCTTATTCTGAATGTCACCGGGATTCTTTTATCTTTAAAAGATTCTAATATATCTACAAAAGTCCAGGCAGCGAACACGGCGAATGGTTGCCACCCTAAAGAAACTGGAAACATTGAATAAAATAAAATCTCCTGCAATTTTAGATTTTGTTTTTGCGATTTAACAACAACGTTTAAGGCAATCACAAATCCAAGAAAGGCAGGTATATCATTGAATATTAAATCGTTGAATGAAAGCAAATAATAAGAAGAAAAGATTATAAGAGTCAAACACAAAGCAAGATATTTATTCTCAACCAACAACTCAATTATTCTATATACGAAAACCAAAGCTAAGAAGAAAAAGATATTCATTATCTGTCGTGCAATATAAACTTGAAGAGCTGAGTCTCCCTCAAAAGGATGGGTGAGTACTCCGGTTAACAGAAATGGAAATACCGGAAACCGATTGTAAGCATCATACAAAATTTTGTCATTTTGTAATTCTCTTTTTGAATACATAAACAATAAATGGTCACCTTTCATCAGATTCTTTGACAAAGTCATTCCATGCGCTGATACTTCACTATTATTACTTCCTTCTATGGATCCCCCATCCCTTGGCTCAGTTATAAAAATAGTTAAACCTGCAAGAACTAATAAAATTATTGGTAACCATTTCTGAATAATTTTGGTACGATTTAATATGGATGATTTTTCAGTCACGAATTTTCTAAGAATGTTTGGATTTAACCGAATCATCTTCGGCATAAAAAAAAGGCTGTATAAATACAGCCTTTTATTAACAAAAATGCTTAATTAACTTGTATTACAATTGATCCACTACAGAACTGATATCGGATGGAGTAACTGTAGTTATTACTTGCCAACCATCAGATACTTAGCATCATTTGGGGTAGCCGTTAATGCAACTTGAGAATCATCACTACTGGGGCTACAATTGCCCAGTTTGCGTCACTTGAAGTTGTTAGATTTGCAGGTAATTTAGCGAAATAATCAGAAATCAGTGCCATTAGGTCCATTTGTAAAATTATTTCCGCCACCGCCCATTGCAATAGGTTTTTTGTAATATTGCTGAGCTAAAGCACCCAATTTGGTTCCCTGAGAAACGATAGAATCCTGAGTTGATGTTTCAGCGTTTGCATTGAATAAGTTGATACCAACTACTACAGCTATACCAACTACGATAACACCAAGTACAATTAAAAGAAGTTGTTGTTGACCCATTACAGATCTCCTTATGTTGTTGTGATTAGTTTATTAAGTGTTCTTTTTAATTTAGTTACGATCAAAATTTCTTAAGCTCTTTTCTGATTAACAGGATTCGTGCCATTACTTCTTTTTACTCTCTCTGTCCGATTGTGCAGTCAATCCTTTTGAATTCTTATCTGATTACCGGTAATGTTTTCTTGTTTAGAATTATTTACCGGGGCTTACATTTCATCAGTGAAACATTTGTTTTTATCAACTGATAAGAGTTTTTTCATAATTTCAAAGATGGTTATAAAAGAAAATAATATGCCAGTTGTGAAAAAGCGGGAAATAAAAAATATTTGGAGAGTTTTGATGTGACACTTTTGGTAAATGTAAGTTTTACAAGTAAAATTGTTGTAAAAGCAGTAATTACAATAGATTGGATATAACTTTTTCATTAACAATTATTTTATTCAAGGTGACAAGAATTGCGATTGCGTGGTTGCTTAAAAAAAACTTACCCTAAACATAGGTCTGATTGTTTGCTTTATGATAAAACAGATTGGTCAGGGTAATTAGATCTATAAGCATTATAAAGTATAATCAAAAAGAATAACAGAAAGATAATTGACATTAGAAACCATAAGAAGTAATTGTTAGAAGAAATAAATTTCAGTAGAAAAGGTCCCTCTTTATAATTCAGAAGGTATATAGCAGGGGCATACTTCCAATCTAAATACAAAGAATTGTGTATAAGTATCTCTATCCCCTGAATTTTTTCCTGACGATAAATAATATGAAGGTATGAAAATATTTCTCCGACCGAAAAAAATATTTGCTGAGAGATACAGATAAAACCGAATAAACAGAATGAAACAAAACATTTAAGGGTCTTTTTAACCAGTATTTCCTTCAGTCCAAATGCAATTGGAATAAAAAGAAATGGCATAATAATGACAAAATATCGTGGTCCCATGCAAAAGCCGCCATGCCAATCACTCCTGCTTGCTATAAAAAATAATCTGATAATGATCATCCCTAATACCGCTATTGATAAATGAGAATACCTTTTATGGAAAGATTTCCAGGAAATTATGCTTAAAATTATAATAGGGCAGTATATAAATAAACCTTTTCCAGGACTAAAAAGTAGTCCATACAATCCTGTAATTGGATTAGAATAGATAGCATAGCTATAGAGCGACGCTGTTCTTCCGGTTTCTAGAACATTCCCAAACCTTAAATCATTGTAATAAAGCAGCAGACCGCAAAAAACAAGCAGTCCTAAGGTAAAGTACAAATTAGAAAACAGAAAATATTTTCGTTTAAATTTATCTTTCGTAACCTGACCTAGTATAAACATAAAATAAAATGGCACAGAGAGAACTGCCGAGATATGAGTAGTTATTGCTAATCCCAGGAACAGACCCGAATAGAAATAATTCCTATAATTATATCTACCTGGAGTTTCATTTTTCACTATAAACAGAAATGAAATGATAATGAATAATGTACATAACGGCTCACTAAAAAATGTTCCTGTATATGGGAAGAGCAATGAACCAAATGAAAAAAGAAATGTTGTGACAAAACTTGTTACTTTAGATTTTGTTATTTCAACAAGAACAAAATAAAAAAACAATCCTGCTATCGCACCAATAACCGAGTTAAAGAAAGAAGTTATAAATCTTACATACTGCCCGTTCATAGAAGGGGGTCTCTTTCCTTGGATGAAATATAAACCAGCATCTTCATTGCCACTTAAGACATGAAAACTTAGAGGGATATAGTTACTATCAATTAAAAGGTTTTTATTTTCGAATAAACGGCCAATTTCAAAAAATGGGACTGAAATTAATGCTTCAGTGGGCCCAAAGATTGAATATAGCTTATCATCAATTCCTTTACTTAATCCAAAGTTTGACCAGTCTATAGGATTAGGAACCGCAAATTCATTTCGTAAAGCCAATGATTGTGTTGTCCGGAATACTATTTCGCTGTCAGGAGATCTTATCCCACCATAATTGAATAATGAATATATGATCAGATTTGTAAAAAATATTATTAAAGGAAAGGATCGGGAATATTTCAGTTGATGACGGATTTAGATTTGGGTCTAAAAGATATTTTAAGATTTATTGAATCATTGAACAATTTACTTATTTTCGATGTATGTATTCGATAAGTTCCTTAAAGAATTATTAGAGTTATGTGTAATTTTATCGGAAAGACTTATATATTTTTCAGCCAAATAATCTGAGTATATCCTATCATCGATTAAAGTTCTTCTGAGAAAAGAAAAAGCATCAGTATACGATTTTTGTTTGTCGTAGAAAACCACAAGTTTAATTCTAATACTTAATTCTTCAGGTCTTATAGCTATAGCCTGTAATAACTGCTTCTCAGCTTTTTCATTATCTTTTTTATAGCTGTAATAATTGAATAATCCAACATATGGAAGAAAAGAGGACGGATAATCCGCCTTAACCGAATCAATAGGTTAAAGGACTTTCATATAGATTAATTTTAGTAAAAGTTATCGTACCCAGTATCAGAAGGTATATTATCATAATTGTAGAGTAAGAATAGTAATATTTTTGTGTCGGGATACATTTTAATATTTCGGAAATCATAAAAGCAAAGCCAATCGCAGGGAGATAGGATCGGCAGTCCCAGTAGTAAAAACCGTCCTGCCCCATTGTTCTGAATACCATTCCGGGAATAAGTAGAAGTATGAACCACAGCAAACCAAAGTAGTACCTGACCTTGTTAATTGATTTCAATCGGAACGGCAGAGTAATCATTATTAATAAAAGAATCGTCCCGACTATTGTTGTAAAGTTCTCAATACCTGCCAATGCCTTTATACCGGCTGGAATAAAAAACTTTGAAACTGTTTCAGGCAGGACGAGTATATTTTGGTAATAAGTTGTAAAAGAGAATTTATCGATGTGTACGCTTGTTAAAAATACCCCTCTCAGCACGTAATAAGACCCTATCACCACGGCAACCATCGTTAAAACTGCGATACTATTTTTGTTTAATTCATAATTCTTTTTTTCAATGAAATATAATCCTACGAAAAGAAAAGGGACTAGCAGCGAGACTTCTTTTGATAAGAAAGCGAGGGACAAGAATGTTGCTACAAAAAATAATAAATAAGGCTTTTCCCGTTTGATAAAATTCATATAGAGGAGCAATGCCGCCGCTGAAAAAAAAGCGGCCAGCAAATCTCCCCTGCCTGCAATCCAGCCTACCGCATTAATGTGTATGGGACTGAGCGCAAATAGCAGGGCAGTCAAAAAAGAAATAAAATTGGAGATTCCAAATTCTTTGAGTATTGCAAAAATAAGAAGAACCGTCGCCAGGTGGAGAATAAAATTAGTAAAATGGTAAATAAAATAAGATTTACCTCCCAAAAGTGAATCCAGAATGATAGATAATAATGCGATAGGTCTGTAATAATGTACATCCAGGTAATTAGAGGAGAAAGATGATGAAATTTTATCTGCAAGCCCCATTCCGTCAAATTTGGTAAAAATTAATGTATCATCATCCAAAAAGATTAATCCATGAAAAAAAGAATGAAAATATACCAGTATAAGACTCATGATAATGAGTGTTATAAATAATTTATTGGAATTAAATAGATATGAATATTTTTTCATCATAATAATAATAGTAATTTTTTCCAGATAATCTTTGGTTTAAAAAGATTGCTCTGTTAACAACAATTTATATGCCTAAGATATCATGTATTCTTTCAAATATTAAGTGGTGAGACGAGATGGGGAAATGAAGGAATGGAATGTAGGAAGTTTCGAGGTATGGGGCGAAATTGCCTGCTCCCCTACTGGAACTTCAGGGTGGGAAACCAGCGGGCAGACCACGCGGCACAGGTTCAAGGAGAAGTAATTCATTGTGATTACAATTGTCATTCGTTCGGCCAAGGTTCTTAAGTTTTGATTTGAAGAAATATTTAAGTTAATTTAATAGCGGGTACCCGGATTAAAAATTAACAAAAGGAGTGGAAATGGACCAGGCAGCTACTGTTTCTCCAGTACTTCATATTACAGTGAGTAAAATGGCCGGCGATATGAGCTTCGTCGGTATCTTTTATATAATTATCGGCGCGATAGAGTGTCTGACAATTATTGGGGCGGTTTTAGGTATTCCATTAATCATCAGCGGGTTACGATTAAGAGAATCATCCGATTCTTTCAAGATGTACTTAAACTCCGGCGATTCTATGACGCTGGAAAGAGCACTGGAACGGGAAAGCCGTTTCTTCTTCATTCAAAAAATCTTCATTATCATATCAATTGCGCTCTTTGTACTATACGTAGTATTCTTTATTGTATTCGGGCTTGCAATTCTACACAACTTCCAGAGCTTCAAAACGGTGTGAAAGTTAATGGAATATTGGAGGTTTGGGAGGAATCTATAGGCATTCGATAGTCAATCGTTTGTGATTTGATTGTTCCGGCAGAGGCAGTCCCGCCGCAGAAATTAAAAAAATGAGCGGGATTTCGGCCGGCAGCTGTCAGGCTCTACATTCGGGTCATTCAGTGAAAATGGAGGCAGGAATTGCCCTGAGTGATTGAAAAATCGAACACATACACACTTGCAAATAGCTGGCCATCTTGAATTAAAGGTTATTTTTTACTCAAATTAGCCATTTATTTACTTGATATGGTTCATAAAAAGCCAGATCACACATTAAAATATTGATGAAAGAATCATAGATATATTTTGTTTATTTCGGTATGTTTCAATGCAGCTTTAAAAATTATAAAACACTTTAAGAAAAGGAGTTAAGATGTTCAATATGGAAATCAAGACATCTTTAAGTAAATATCTCTCCGTTCTCATTTTAATTAGTTCCCTTGTTGTAATATCTGCGGGTTGTCAAAAAAATGCTGAGAAGCCCGAAGGAGAAACAACGAAGACGGATACCACCAATATGGTTCAGCCCGGGACAGATACGACAGCAGCAGCTGATACAACGAAAAAGTATCCCGATTTAACCGGTACGTGGACAGGAAAATTTCAATCACATAATGCCACATTAAAAATAAGCGATCAAAAAGATGAAAATTTCAAAGCCAGCCTCTCAGTTGCTTACCGTGACCCGATGAATAAAACAATCAGTGGTACTATCAACCCTGAGACGAATAAAGTATCAATGAGTGATGATGTAAAAAGCAGAAGGGAAGCTACGTATGCAGCAACCTTATCTGAAGATGGAAAGAAATTATCAGGAACAGCCCATTTTAAGGTGGATGGAAATAATGAAAGTTTTACTTTTACAAAAAAATAAATACATAAGAAAGGAAAAAGCATGAGAAAATATATCTATATACCAATTGTTATCTTTTTAGGGGTGCTGATAGCATCGTGTTCTGATACTACTACTAATCCTCCCCCGGTGACAGAAACAGGCTCCATTTTAATTGATTCTTCGCCACAGGGAGCTCAGATAATTCTGGACGGCACTAATACTGGTAAATTTACTCCTGATAGTGTAAACAATATTGACGCCGGAAGTCATTCGGTTACAATAAGTTTGAACGGATACAGGGATACAACAATTAGTGTCACTGTGGTAGCCAATCAATTAGTATCTAAGTTTGTGAATTTAACTACAACATTGAGTCTTTCAACATATGGTCCTGTCAGGATTTGGGAAACTGCAGGAACCGGTACAAACCAACCCAGCGGCTTAGATCTCTCTACAGGAAATGCGTATGCAGTGACAGGAACTGATAAGGATAAAGTTGATTTATATTATTCGACAGATGGGCAGAGCGGTAATACATACCTTGTTCAAAGTGCTGATCTTTATCCTAATCTTACCCGCTCAACAATGTTCTATGTGAGTAACTCTACAAATTTAGATGATACACTTGATTCTCCCAATTCAGCTTTCCAACAGGGATGGACTAACTATATGGACGATGCAGAAACACATTATGCATTTTTGTATGATGCGGACGGACATTATTCGAAAATAATTATTACAGGTTCCGGAACTGTAAATAATATTGCCTGGGTTGAAGTAAAATGGATATACAACAATACCGGTGCTGACAGAAGGTTCTAATCTTTCTTAATGAGATATGACAGATCTAAACAATCTGTCATATTATTTTATCAATCCAAATTGAAATTTAAAGCCGTGGAGGAAATGCTTCACGGCTTTTTTTATTTATTCCGATAGGTTTAGATTGTATTGCGTAAAAGTTCAGTAGATGCTTCAGGGGATCAACCCGCAATAGATCAAAAATGGGATGCAGATTGAACAGATCAAATTGATTCACGCAGAACTCAATAGTTATAGACGAGCCTCTCCGCGGATCTCAAAATTATAATAAATTACTTTTTAATTTACCCCTCATCCCGACATCATGCCTGAATTTGCTCAATCCGCAAATCCCCTGGATATTTCTGGTGTATCCCATCCCAACACCGTTCCACATACGTCTCACATACGTCTCAGATACATTTCACATACGTCTCACATACGTTCTAAATAAGGTCAACCTTCCTCCTTTGAACAGTTAAATCTCGCTATACACCAGCATCTGGCGAAATGAAATCATGCTCATCAGACGAATGAACTTTAATAAAGGGATTAAATTTGGGTGAATACAGGAAGAGAGAAGCGGGATGGGGGGAACAGCTTTACCGAATGAAGATATTTCTCAGGACGAACCATACGTTTGCAGGTCTTTCAGCCAGTCTACGCATATACCATGAATACCAGGCTTCTCCGTAACTGATGAGTACCCGCATATTATAGCCTTCCTGAGCAATTCTTAGCTGTTCTGTCTGTTTAATACCGTAAAGCATCTGGAATTCAAATTTATCTTTAGCAATATTATTTGCTGAGGCATATTCCTTTATTGCCGAGATAATGGACAGGTCGTGTGTGGCAAATGCAATTCTTCCCTGCTGTTTTTTTGAGTAATCCAGGAGATATTGGGCAAGTGCAAGATAATTTACATCAACCTGTTTCTTTCCGGCGAATGCTATATCAGGGGGTTCCATATAGGCTCCCTTTACAAGGCGGATATTTGGTGAGACAGACAGAAGCTCCTCAACATCACGCTGAGTACTTTTCAAATAAGCCTGGAGACATATTCCGATATTAGAGTACTTCTTTCTGAAGTATTTATAAAAATCGATAGTTCTTTGAGTATAAGAACTTTGCTCCATATCTATCCAGATAAAATTGTGCCTCTCTGCTGCCCGGGTTACAATTTTTTCAAAGTTGTCTGAAGCAGCTCCGGTTGAGATATCAAATCCGATTTGAGTGAGTTTCAGAGAGATCTCTGCAGGCACGCTGAAGTGTTCGATTTTTGAGAGCACATCAAGGTAATGTGTGGCAACGACTTCGGCGTCAGAAAGAGTATTTATGTTCTCTCCCAGTTTTGTAAAGACTGTACCTATACCCGTTTCTTTAAGCTTCCCTGCTTCGTTTATGGCAGATTCTACAGCCTCACCGGGCATAAACCGCCTTAGAGCCTTTTTTACAAAGAACAGGCGCGGGATGTTTTTCTTCATCCAGGTATTCTGTGAGCCCCACAGCAGGAATTTTCTGGGAATACTCATTTATTTTCCGGAGAATTTTTCCTAAAGATAATATTTTGGAGCCGGATTTCCTCTACCGGTAAACCTCTTTATTTTTTATAAAACTTGATGTTTTAAGTTTAATTTGGGAGTACTTGCAAAGTTGTTGATTTTAGAGGCGATTTAATTTACATTAACACGCAATATTTATTTCCGGGGAAGTATAATTGGGCCTTTCAATAGTCCGCTTTCTTAAAAGAGAGGGAAAGATGAACCTCATCTATCAAAGTAAATTAGTATTCACTTACTGTTTATTCTTCCTGCCTTACTTAAATGCACAACAGAACGGATTCATACAAATATATCCGTCACCTGAAAGTATGGCCTGCGCTGTTATAGCCACTGAAGCAAATGATGGTTATACAATTGCAGGGTACGGAAGCAGGTATTTTGTAGAGAAAACGGATAGAAATGGTAACCCTGTCAGCGTAAAGTTTATAGAAAAGAATATCCATATAAAGCAGCCTTACTTCACAAATTATTATTCGCCGATAATACAAACAAGGGATTACGGATTTATTTTTCTTGACGGGGACAGCACCTACGACGGCAAAAATTATGGACTCAGTTTAATAAAAACCAGCTCATCTGGTAATTTGCTATGGAGAAAGAATATTGATCAAACAATATCCTATACAAACTTCAATCTACTTGAAAGCGGGGATGGTTCTGTTTATGTCTCTGTTCAATATGACACTGCAGATGCCGCTCTATTCAAAATAGATGAGGATGGGAGTGTAATTTGGGGTAAGGATTTCCATTTCAGGCCCATGACGATATATGGGATGCAGATGCAGGAGTTCAGCGACGGAAGCATTCTGCTGGCTGGATTGTTAGATATAAAAATTTTAGACAGCGACGGAAGTATATTAAACGAAATACATCTGCCGTCAATTGCGGTACGTTCAATTTTAATAACAAGCGATGATGAAATAGTTTTTGCCTCGGCAGATTCCAAATTGGTGAAGATGGACAAATCCGGAAACATAATCTGGTCGCAGGATTCCGGAATTCCACTATACAGGATTTTTGAAACCTCTGACGGAGGTATAGCGGGACTTCTGCCTAATTTGCCCGATAGTCATCTCTTAAAGTTCAATAGCAGCGGAGATCTGATCTGGCAAAGAGATATCCAAACATACATCCAGTATGCCGGTCAGTCGGCCGATAACGGATTTGTGATGGCAGGGTTTGTTAATTATTATACCCCAGTGCCCGCCCAAATTGGCAGAGTAATGCCGGTGATGATAAAAACAGATGCTGACGGAAACTACACTTCAGCTGCGCTTTCATTTCCAGTGACTTCTTTGAATGCTTCGTGGGATTATTCAATTCAATGGCTGTCCAACAATGTTCCTAATATCGACATAGATTTATCTACTGACAACGGTTCAACCTGGAAAGAACTTGTACGTTCGCTTTCAACGGAAGAACACAATTTTATATGGACTGTGCCATTTGATTTTTCGGATAATTGCCTCCTGCGGATACAGGATTCCAATAATCCACTAATTTCTGATCAGAGCGATTCAGTCTTCTCTATTATTCCTCCATTCAATCCTTATGACAATGTATCTATTAATGAAGTTAAAATGTGGATCGGTAATAATGGGTATGGGTCTCATAATCCTTACACAGATGGACAAGGGTTTTTCTGGCCGGGAGGCGAAAATGCTGCAAAAGGAGCCGTGTTTCAGGACGGGCTTGTATGGGGAGGGAAAGTTGACGGAGAAATAAGGACGGGAGGAAGTACTTACAGATCGGGACTGCGGCCCGGGAATATTCTTCCGGATGGAACCCCGGCAGATTCCGGAGATCTTAGTACACAGGTCTGGAAGATCAGAAAAAACTGGCAGAATTTACCACAAAGCACCGGCGAGGGATCAGTATGAATTCAATTATAATCACTGGCCTGTTGAAACAGGCATTCCCTGGCTGGATGCTAACCGTGATGGAGATTATACTCCCGGTATTGACCGCCCGATAATTTACGGTGATGAAATGCTGTTCAACGCCGCAAATGATTTTGATACAACCACAGCCAGGTATCTGTATGGTTCGGATCCGATGGGAATCGAGATGCAGTGCATAACTTTTGCAAAAGATACATCGACTGCTCTGAAAGATGCGGTATTTAAAAAATATAAAGTGATAAATAAGGGCAACTCAACAATAACAGATATGTATTTATCATACTGGACTGATGATGATATGGGGGATGCAAATGATGACTACATAGGGGTTGATACAGCACTTAATCTGGGTTATACCTGGAACGCGACGAATGATGATATGGTTTATGGGTCTCCCCCGCCTTCAATCGGACATATGATTATACAGGGACCAAGGATTGCAGCATCCTCTAATGATAGTGCAAGGTTTGGCAATGGATGGGTTAGGGGATATAGGAATTTAGAATTAGCTGCATTTGGGGCCAACTTCAAAAATGCCCTCGCCTGGCCAACTGACCCCTCTCAGGGTTTATACCAGGGAACAATTGAGCTGTACAATCTTATAAGAGGATTATATAATGATGGCAGTTCCTTTAATAATCCTTTTACTAACGAACCCACGAGGTTTGCATTAGATGGAGATCCCGTAACCGGAATTGGCTGGTATGAGGGAGACGGGTGGCCGGGATTTCATCCGCAGCCCGGAGACAGAAGATTCTATATAACATCCGGTCCTTTCAATATGGCACCGGGTGATACGCAGGAAATTGGCTATTGCAATCTTTATGGCTAAGGGAAGTAACAATATCCAGAGTATAGCAGCTTTAAGAGAAAAAGTTCCTGTGCTGCTTAATTATTATAATAATGAACTTGTCAATGAAACAAAGGCGCCATCAGCTACACCAGTAAATGATTACTATCTTGAACAGAATTATCCAAATCCATTTAACTCAAGCACCATTATTGAATACAGAATTCCCGAAAAGTCTAATGTAACAATAAAGATATACGATATATTGGGAAGAGAAGTAAAAACCATAAACCAGGGAGAGCAGGTGCCGTGGCATTACAAAGTAAGCTTTAACGCAGCCTCCCTTGCTTCAGGAGTTTACCTTTACAGGATAGAAGCCGTACCAGCAGGCGGACAATCAGGTAATTTTGTTCAGACAAAAAAAATGGTTCTTTTAAAATAACTAATCAGGATAACGGGGCACTTATGAAAACTTTCATCTTATTTGCTGCAGGTGTATTATTCATAATCTTATTGTCGAATTCCATTAATGCACAGCCGTCAGGTTTTGAGCAGGTTTATACATTTTCAAATCCTTCCCGGGGAACTTCGGTAATTGAAGCTGCCGATGGGTATGTGTTCGGGGGATACGGTCCTTCTGAAATGTACGTGATAAAAACAGGCTTTGATGGAAAATTACAGTGGATGAAAGAATTTCCGCAGAATACAACCTGGTCTAAAAATGATCTAAGCAAATCTATTATTTCTTCTTCTGATGGAGGATTCCTGGCAGTTAAAACCACAGAAGAGAGCGGGATACCCAAAATTGAACTTTTAAAATTAAACTCAACCGGCGACGTTGAATGGCAAAAAACATATGGCGACAGCTCTAATCAATTTGGGAATACATTATTAAAAAATTCTGAAGGAGGATATTACGTCATTGGAGGAATGAATCCGGGATTTAATGGCAATGGTGATTCATTCGGACAGGCAATAATGGTAAAGACTGATGACCAGGGTAATGAAATACGGAAAAATTACTATTCATTTCCAAGTATTACAGACCGAGGTTATCTACTCCAGGAATTTAACGATTCGATACTTGTTCTGGCTCATTATAATGGAGCTCTAGTTATTAACGTTAATGGTGAGATAAATGGGCAGATACAATCCTATCCAGGTGTAACAGCTTTAGACATTTTTAGGGATTCATTGATAGTTCTGGGCAGAGGTGGTAAGTTAACAGCTTATGATTTAAATGGGAACACGGTTTGGTATAAATCCGGAGTATTGTGGGTGAATGACCTTCAGAATCTAGATGATGAAGGATTTCTCATAAGTCAATCGCGAGAATTTGGGATTCCAAAATTAATGAGATTAAATTCAACAAGGCAGGTAATTTGGCAAAAAGAGATTAACGGAACTGTTAATGATATAATTGAAACTTCGGGGCATGAATTAGTGCTGGCTGGTGATTATTATTCCGACACTTTTGAAAAAGATTTTTTCTGGATCCACAAAACTGACTCCCTTGGAAATTATAAATACCTGTCACTGATCTCTCCTTTTAATGATTTGCATGGAGGTGATACTTATAATATCGCATGGATTAATGAAGGTTCGTCGCAAATAAACATTGACTTTTCAATTGATGGGGGCGGCAGCTGGGAAAATATTGCTGAATCTTACCCTGCAAGTGAAGAAAAATTTCCCTGGTTAATTCCTTACAGCTATTCAGACAGCTGCCTTTTAAAAATTACAGATTCATCAGACCCATTGATTTATGATATGAACGACTCATTATTTTCGATTATTCAAAATAGTGATTACAATTATATAGCAATTAATGAAATAAAGATGTGGATCGGAAATAACGGCGACGGCTCTCACAGCCCCTCTTCAGAAGCACAGGGTTTTTTCTGGCCGGGAGGGGTTAATGCGACGCAGGGCGCAATAGCAGAAGATGGACTGGTTTGGGCCGGTATGGTTAACGGGCAGCTAAAAGCAGGAGGAAGTTACGGAAACCACGGTCTGCAGCCCGGTAATATACTCGAAGATGGAAGTCCAGCTGATCCCAACGACCCAAGGTTCAAAATCTGGAAATCAAGAATCGATTGGGAACAACTTCCAACAGGACCCGAAAAAGATGCTTATGCGTACGATTATAATAATTGGCCTGTGGACCTGGGAGCTCCCTGGGTAGATGAAGATGGCGATGGTATGTATACTCCGGGGGTTGATCATCCGAAATACATCGGGGATGAGATTCTATTTTTTGCAGCCAATGACCTTGATACAACCCTTACGAATTCATTATATGGTACAGACCCGATCGGGCTGGAAGTACAATGTGAGGTTTTTGGATTTAACAGTACAAATAGATTAAAAGATGCCGTATTTAAAAAATATAAACTCATTAATCGCAGCGGTTCAGAAATAAATGATATGTACCTGAGTTATTATACAGATGATGAGCTTGGAGGCAGAGATGATGATTTTACAGGTGTTGATACATCGCTTAACCTTGGATATACATGGAATGGTTATCCGGACGATCCGGTATACGGCACTCCTCCGCCGGCGGTAGGTCACCTTATAGTCCAACCTCCTGTTGCTGCTGGTATGCCTACAGACAGCGCAAGATATGGTGATGGATGGAAAAAAGGATATAAGAATCTGCCTGTTACTGCATTCATGCTTTATATAAATGGAAGTGCAGTATATCATGATCCTGAGACTGCGGAAGAGATTAATAATAATATGAAAGGGCTTGTCTGGGATGGTCAGCCAATTATTGATCCATGGATCCTGGAGGCATCTAAATTTGTTGTGCCTGGCGACCCGATTACCGGGATAGGATGGTATGAGGGAAGCGGATGGCCTTCCGGACCAGCACCTGGCGATCATAGATATTTAATTACTTCCGGTCCCTTTAACCTTGCTGCAGAAGATACGCAGGAAATAGGTATCGCAATTTTTATGGCGAGGGGTGATGACTATTTTCAGAGTATAACAAGTTTGCGGCAGGCAACTGTATATCTTCAACGTTTCTATAATGGAGCTCTGGTGACTGATACAGAAGATAAACCCGAAACCCCATCTAAATTCTCACTTGAGCAAAATTATCCTAACCCCTTTAACCCTGTTACAATTATTAAATACACTCTTCAGCAGCAGGCAAAAGTTAAGCTTAAAGTTTTTGATATTCTCGGCCGGGAGGTAACTACCCTGGTGAACAGTATTCAGGAATCAGGCCGGCATAACATAGATTTTAATGCATCATCGCTGGCATCAGGAGTATATTTCTACAGAATTGAGGCTGTACCCGTGAATGGACAATCAGGTAATTTCGTTCAGACAAAAAAAATGGTACTCTTAAAATAGTGCCATTTGTCGCCTCAGAAAAGGTTAAATTAATAAAAACAACTGAGGTGAGAAGTGAAAGTTAAGCAGGAGATTAATAGGAAGACACCAAAAAAAGTTCAGAAAAAGATTCGACTGGAGCTTTAACCCTAAAAATTATTAGAAAATGATGAATAAAAAGATAATACGCTATTTTGGAGGTATTTTTCTTTCACTTTGTTTGCGTTATAACTCCTGGTGCCGCCCGCGCCAGGAGTTTATTTTGTAATCAACATTACTATTGCTGAATTTCCTTTGAATCCCACAACAGCAGTACAATTTGCTGCCGGGTAAACAGTATACCAGACAATATCGCTATCAGGACTATATGGAAATCCTATCTGTTTCCAGCTTACTCCATTAAAATGTCTGAGTGTATTTCTATCACCAACAATCCACATATCGTTTGATTTCAAACCCTTCACATCTCCGATGTACCCGCGGTAATACACATTAGGATTTCCCCCTATAAAGTTTTCCGGCAACGAATGTACATAGTCCCATCTGCCGAATTTATATTGGTATAATAAATTTCCTGCAGCATAAAGTGTATTTTTGTCATCCAACCATATCGCAGATATTGATCCAAATAAATCAGGCTTAAATATTTCCTCTCGTGTGACTATTTTTGAGTTTGCAATTGTTCCCCAGCCGGGATCATTCTTTTTCAGTATTATTCCTGTTAAATTATTACCATCGCCTCCACACATAAAAATATTATTCCCCTCAGTTCCAACCATATCCACAAGAGACATATCAGTTCCGCTTTCTATTTTTGTCCATTGAGTATTTTGGTAGTGAGCAATTTTACCAATTTGTCCAACAACATAAAGATCATTATCATTACTACCCCAAAGCTTATTTACAGAAACTGGAATACACTCTATGCTTAATTGGTTTACTCCATCAAAATGAGTTATTTGTGACCCTGAAGTGATCCACAAATCATTAGAACTAAATGCAATGATCGATCTGGCAGGATATGAACCCGTTGAAGTTTCACCGCAAAAAGTGTAAAATTGTAATCGCCACATCTCCCATTCGAGTCCATTCCAGTGAGCAGCGTTATAAGTCGTATACCCATTTATGCTTGTATCCGCAATATTGACCTGGCCGACAGCCCAGATATCATTTTCATTTATTACCGCAACATCATAAAAGTTACAACTGCCTGCATCTCCGCCGAATGTCCAGGTCTGCCAAGTGAAGTTGTGGGAGGTGGTGTCCATAGTTGAAACTGGGACAGAAGCATTGATTGATTGATTGTTTGATTGGATGAATGAAGTCAAATTATATGTCTTATTTGGAAGGAGTGAATCAATATAAAGGATTGTATCTGCTGAAGTCAAACTGATTGTTTCTGAATGAATGCCGTCTTTCAATAATTCGACATCTGCCGGCAGACTAATATTTGAGGTTGTTAACTTAAGCCAGGCTTCGGTGCAGCTTACATCTTCGAGGGTCAAATTTAATTGAGGCTGCTGTTCCGGCGGAATGGGATTTTTATTGCAGGAAATTAAGGCTACAGATGTAAGTAAAGCAGCAATAACAAATAAAGATAATTTCATTCTTGTCCCCGAAATATTGAGTGCTATTATTATGAGTTTCTGGATTAGAAGTACCCACAGTATAAGTACTAAGAAATACAATTGTAATTACATCATAAAATAAATGAAAGTCAAATCAAATCTTTTTTTATATAAAAAATCGCCGTGTGATAAAATGACTTTCTGCTTGATTCAGTTACAAATATTATTCCGGCAAATTAAATTCATATTTTTATTCCATATCAACTATTACTACCTGCAACATTCTGACAATTCCTGTTATTGACGGACAAAGATGACTTGATGAGAAAAAATAAGATGCTTAAATAGAAACCAAGATAAATCTTTCCAGATGTTTCTCTAAGGCGAATTTAACGCAAAATCCATGTTGATAATTATTCTTTTCTAAAGAGTGACTGTTAATCGTCAGCAAGGTGAGGATACGGGTTTTCCCGGATAAAAAAAATGATATTGGTGAAAATATTATCGATTTAAAGTTTTGAATGAAGTAACTTTAATGGTTGAATTTTCAATTATTCTCAGGTGGAGTTAATGTTCAGATCTTTATTAATCAGGCCTGCTTACTTTATTAGTGTCCATCTCAGTCCTTTCACAGGAATTGGACCATAACTACTTCAAGGAAAATACAGAAGTTTATTTTAAATTTCATTTCACATCCAAAATGGATCTTAATGAACTTTCACGGATGATATCTGTTGATAATGTCAAGGGTGATACAGCTTTTGCTTATGCTAATGAGGAACAATACCGCAACTTTCTGAAGCAGGGATATGAATTAATTATACTGACAGCCCCGGGAAAACTGATCGTGCCCAGGATGAGCGATGATCCACAATCAATTCTGGATTGGAACGTTTACCCTACTTACGATGCGTATGTAACAATGATGAACCAGTTTGCTGCTGATCATCCTGACATTTGCCAGCTTATTGATGCGGGAACTACAGTCCAGGGAAGGCATATTTTATTTGTTAAGATTTCAGATAATGTAAGCGTACGGGAAGCCGAACCGCAGTTTATGTACTCGTCATCAATGCATGGCGACGAAATCACAGGCTATGTTTTAATGCTGCGGCTTATAGACACGCTGCTTACTTCTTACGGTACGGATGCAAGGTTAACCGATCTGGTTATTAATGATGAGATCTGGATAAACCCGCTTGCTAATCCCGACGGTACATATCACGGGGGAAACAACACGGTTTACGGGGCTACAAGGTATAATGCGAACGGCGTAGATCTGAACAGAAACTTTCCCGATCCTGCTGCGGGACCCCACCCTGATGGTAATGCCTGGCAGCCTGAAACCATAATAATGAAAACCCTGGCGGAGAACAATAATTTTATTTTATCGGCAAATTTCCATGGCGGAGCTGAAGTGGTTAATTATCCATGGGACACCTGGTCAAGGCTGCATCCCGATAATACCTGGTGGATGCTGATCTCACATTTATATGCAGATACCGCACAGGCAAATAGTCCCGCCGGTTATATGAGCGGGTTTAATGACGGGATAACAAACGGCTATGCCTGGTACCGCGTAACTGGAGGCAGGCAGGATTTCTTCACTTATTTTCATCATGGCAGAGAGGTTACGATAGAAATATCGGATACCAAAACTCCTGCAGCTTCTTCACTGCCGGCTTACTGGTATTACAATAAGGAATCGTTTCTGGATTATATGGAAAATACTTATTACGGAATAAGCGGAATTGTAACCGATACATTAGGAAACCCAGTTAAGGCAAAAGTTGAAATAACCGGTCACGATATGGATAATTCAGAAATATATTCTGATTCATTAACGGGCGGATATTACAGGATGATTGCCGGAGGAACATATTCATTAACATTTTCTGCCGAGAATTATTTCAGTCAGACTATATCAAATGTCCAGGCTATTAATTTTCAAAGCACCATATTGAATGTTCAGCTTGTACCAAGTATAACGCCGGTTGAACTGATTTCCTTTACAGCTGTAAACAATGGAAGCGGGGTAAGCTTGAACTGGATGACAGCAACAGAGACAAATAACAGGGGTTTTAGAATCGAAAGAAGTCGGAAGTCAGAGATCAGAAGTCAGGATGGATGGGAGAACATTGGATATATCGAAGGGAATGGGACGACGACGAGAAGCCATTCATATTTTTATAAAGATGAAGATGTTCAGCCGGGAAGATATCAATACCGGTTGAAGCAGATGGATTTTGACGGAAGTTTTGAATATTCGAATATTATTGAGGCAGAATGTTTCGGTACCAGCTGCATTTATACTTGACCAAAATTATCCCAATCCATTTAATCCGACAACGACGATAAGGTATAATATACCGGAAAAGACATTAGTTTCCTTAAAGGTATTTGATGTATTAGGAAGTCAGATCAGTTCGCTGGTAAATGAAGAAAAGGAGGCAGGAAGTTATTCGTTGAAGTTCGATGGAACCGGAATATCGAGCGGACTATATTTTTACGTTCTGAAGGCAGGAAATAAGATTTCAACGAAGAAGATGTTAATGGTTAAGTAAGCGGCTATCACAGGGGGTAGGCCGGACTATAACGGATCGATTTATTCAATGCGGAAAAAATAAAACACAAATTTAATATCATCTTTGTATAGGTCTACGGCAGTGGGGTAAGTTTTAATTTGATGATCACAAGGTTTCGAGTCGCCCCATACAATCATACCACATCAGACAACCATACAAAAGTAGTACCCCTGGCAGCTTGCCGTTACTTCAATTCCGAGTAAATCTATTTGATCGTTGCATTCGTGTTTCATTTCCTGGCATACGCGAAAAGCGGTCTGCCAGATATTTATAATCCATATCAGCCCCGGCATTTCATCGGAGTTATCCCGTAGTTGAAGGCCGGCAGAAGGCCGAGAGATGGCCGAGAAAATTTAGATAAATTAAGGATGAAAGACCCCAAAACCGATTAAATTTTCATACAAATTTAGCATAATTGTGAGTAAAATAAAAACAGGAATCGCTCTGCGGCTGAACGAAAAAATCTGAGATACTCCTGTGAGGGGAATGGGATTTGTTGTTGAGAGATACGGGCTTAAGCCCAAAGCTTGATGGAGCACAGATTTAACAAGCAAAATAGATTGGTTATAGATTCCCCCGGGATAAATCCCGGGAGAACCGATTGAATCTATTTGTTATTAAAGTCCTTAAATAATTCTTTTATATAATTGAATTCTTCCTCTGTGAGGGGTTTATCCTGACCGGCCAGATTTGATTTAACCTGTTTAAGATTTCTGAATCCGGGTATCACACATCCTACTTCTTTGTAGTGAAGGAGATACTGCAAAGCAGCACGGGCAAGATCTTCCACGGATGAGCCGAACTTTGATTTAAGTTTATCAAGTATAGGCTCAAGCTTTGCGAGGTTTTCTTTACTAAAGCGGTCAGAATCTTTACGATGATCCCCTGCTTCAAATTTTGGAGGATTATTTTTATCATACTTATCGAGGAGGAGTCCCTGTGCAACAGGACCAAAAGCAACGAACGAAATATTATTTTCATCCAGAAGTTTTCGCGTCGGAGTTCCTTCCTGCAGGAAACGGTCATCTATTGCACTGGAGAAACTCTGGATCACATCAGGCTTAACCTTCGGGATCAGCTTACTGAAATCAGAATGTGAATAAGCCGACTGACCGATAAGTCTTACCTTTCCTTCATCTCTCAGTTTATACATTACCTCAACCGCATTATCAAGATATTCATCGTTTTCCCCGAAATTACCATGGTGAAAGTAATAGATGTCAATATAATCACGGTTAAGATTTTTAAGGGACTGTTCGCACTGGTGACGAATATGCTGAGGCTCATATGCGTGTGCGGCTGTTCCGGGGAACCAACCTATTTTTGTGGCAATTATAAAATCGTTAGTCCTTTTACCCAGTATACGGGCCAGCATTCTTTCAGCCCTGCCGTTGCCGTAAACATCTGCATTATCAAAATGAGTTACTCCATTATCGATTGCATATTCTATTGCATCTTTTACTTCCGGTTCATTAACATCGGCCCAGCCATTGGGATCTCCGTTTACCCAATTCAAACCTCCAAGGGTCCAGCAGCCGAGACTAATTTCCGATACTTCTATATTTGATTTGCCAAGTTTTCTGTATTTCATAATTCCTTTCCGATTTATTTTATTCCGAATAGTGCTTCTGTTTTCTGATATGCACGGTGAACATCCTCCACACCATACTTTGCAGTTTCATAGTTATTACTTTTTAATTGCTCTCTTAGTTTTACGCAGGCATGCAGTAATTGAGTAGTAATCGTTTCAAATTGCTTCTGTTTTTTTTCATCATTTGTTTTCAAGGTGACTTTACTTAAAGTCTCAGCTTTATTTACAAGATCGTCACTTACGAGATAAATTTGCTGATAGTTTTCCTGCGGAAGGTATTTGTGATAAATTATATATAATACCTGGTGGAACTGATCAAGCTCAGGCAGTACTGGGTGAACAATACGGACCAGAGATTCGAATTTTGAGTGAAGATTCTCGGCAGCCTTTAACAGCATTTCATCATTATCTCCCGCTGCAATCTTTTTATACTCCTCAGCGGCTACTTTAAATTCATCTACACCCTTATCCCACATTTCCTGTTTATCCTGTAAAATACCCGGCAGTTTAGCATCATATATTTTTTGAGCCCCGGTATCGATATCAACAACATAGCTTCTCAGTTCTGAATAATCCTTTGAAGGATAGGCAACGTGCCAGATAGGATATATTACATCGTGAAAGTTATCCAGCGCAGGCACTTCAGCTTTTATTTCAGTAGAGTCAAAGACTTCCTGAGAAAATAATGGAATTGAAAGTAGAACAAAAAGAATTGTAATTGTATATAGTTTAGATAACATGGAATTCCCCGGCAATTTGTGATTAATTATTTATAGTTGTTTAGTTTTTCTCTAAGAGATTTTTTTAATCCTGTTACGACAAGTTCATACGAGTGGTCTATCCACTCTTCTATCAGGCTGTTTTTCACAGTTCCTTCAATTTCCACAGTATTCCAATGAAGTTTATTCATATGGTATCCAGGTGTTACAGCAGAATAGCGTTCCCGAAGTTCAACGGCCTTTTCAGGGTCACATTTTACGTTAATTGAAAAAGGCGGATTAAGGTTGGCAATCAGGAATATTTTCCCCATCACTTTATAAACGGGGGAATCCTCATTAAAAGGGAGTTCTTCAGTTACTCCCTTCTTATGAATGCAATATTCTCTAACCTGTTCTATATTCATTATCTTCTGTTTTTATCGAGCCAGCGTGCGGCATCTTTTGCAAAATAGGTTAAGAACATATCGGCACCGGCACGTTTAATTGCCATTAAAGATTCTATCATAACGCGCTCTTCGTCAATCCAGCCGTTTATTCCAGCGGCTTTGATCATTGCATATTCCCCGCTTACCTGGTAAGCTGCGGTCGGCATTCCGAATTTATCCTTAACTCTTCTTATAATATCAAGATAAGGGCCTGCTGGTTTTACCATTATTATGTCGGCTCCTTCTTCAATATCGGATTCCGCCTCACGCATAGCCTCATCGCTATTAGCTATATCCATCTGGTGCGATCTTCTATCGCCGAAGGCAGGAGCAGATTCAGCAGCGTCGCGGAAGGGTCCGTAATATCCTGAAGAATATTTGACTGCATAACTCATAATTGGAGTTTTTTGATATCCATTATCATCAAGTATTTCCCTGATTGCTGCTACGCGTCCATCCATCATATCAGACGGGGCAACGATATCTGCACCGGCCTGAACGTGAGTGAGAGATTCTTTTGCAAGGAGCTCTACAGTTTCATCGTTAAGGATTTCTTCCCCGTTTAACAATCCGCAATGTCCGTGAGAAGTATACTCGCACATACAGACATCGGTAATAACGAGCAGGTTTTTAACCTCTGCTTTTATTGCACGGACAGCTCGCTGAATGATGCCTTCCGGATCGTATGCTTCAGAGCCTTTCTCATCTTTATGAGATGGTATACCAAACAGAATTACTGCAGGAATACCGAGGGACTCAACTTCTTTACATTCTTTTACGGCGTTGTCAATAGAAAGCTGGGAAACGCCGGGCATTGATTTAATAGGCTTTTTAATGTTTTCTCCCGGAACAATGAATAAAGGATATATAAAATCGTTTTTTGATAACTCCGTTTCTCTAACCATATCTCTTACAAGAGGGTTGTAGCGAAGTCTTCTCATTCTTTTTACCGGATATGCAGCCATTGAATCTCCTGAATAATCTAATTTATTAATTCTATGTAAACCGTCTACCTATCGATAGATAAATTAAAACGGTTATGTATTTAATTCTTAATTCTCGACCCCTGGATTTAAGAGGCTGTGTGAAAATTAAACCCGAGAGATCAAATAGCCTAACTTTGTTGAAAAATAATAACATTTTTACAATGCAGGTAAGCGAAACGGCGTTTCGCTTTACATTTTCACACAGCCTCTTAAATCCCGGGGTTAGTCTCATTCTAATTTTTTGTCGATTCTTTCACTATTCGTTCAGAAATCAGTTCGCCATTTTTCAAACAATCTCCGATAGAAATACCGCCGCGATAGTTACCGCTGATATAAAGTCCGGGATTATTTTTCTCGAACTCATCGAAATATCTTTCGTGTTCAATATAGCCAAGATTATACTGTGGTATCGACTTCGTCCAGTATTTGTAACCGATATATACAGGATCTTCGGTTATTCCCATAATCTTCTCAAACTCTCCGCGCACCTTTTTAATCAGCAATTCTTTATCGATGTTTCCGATTTCAGGATCACGCGCGCCCCCGACGAACAAGGTGAACGCCGCTTTATTCTCATCAGTACGGTTTGGAAATATTACAGAACTCCATATAGCTCCGAGGAATGACCGTCTTTCTTTTGCGGGTACAAGGAATCCGAAACCATCGAGTGCCTGCCGGATACTTTCCTTGTTATAACCCAACATTAAAGCCAGCACCGGAGGATAATATATCGCATTAAAGTGTTCAGTAAGTTTCTCATCCCAATGCTTAAATAATTCAGCAGCTATATAAGCAGGGACAGTAGACAGAAGAATATCGCAATCAATCTCTTTAAGATGACCGGCATTGTTATATTTTATCCTGAAACCGTTATCGTTTTTTTCAATTGAAGTTACATCACAGAAAGTATGGACTTTATCGCCGAGATAAGAAGTAATTGCATTAGGCAGCTTCTGCATTCCATCTGTAAAAGAAAACATTCTCGCACTCTGTTTGGATTTTTCGGCTCTCTGTTTTCTTTCTCTTATACTTTTTATGGTACCGACGATCAATCCCCCGTATTTTTCCTCGAGTTCATATAATTTCGGGAACGAAGATTTAACGCTTAATTCCTCGGGGTTCCCGGCATAAACACCTGCGACAAAAGGATTTATGGCATAGTCCAGAAATTCCTGTCCCAGTCTGCGTTTCACAAATTCTGCAATACTCTGATAATAGCCATCTTTTGAACGACCAATAAAAGGTTCCGCAAACAGCCTTGTCTTAGCCTTACTGCTGAATAACCTTGATTTAATAAACGCGGGCGGGTTCATAGGAAGGGGATGGAGCATATTATCGCGCAGGATATACCTTTTAGAGCCCTCCTTATTCGCATAAACAAGATCATCTTCAAGCTTAAGGTCGGACACAATTTTAGATAAAACGGGAGTAGTTTCAAGTCCGCTATTCGGTCCCCTATCGAACAAGAATCCTTTTTCTTTTACAGTATCTATGGATCCGCCTACTTCCCTTTTCTTTTCCAGGACTGTTACATCAAGTCCTTCTTTTGCAAGAAAATACGCGGATGTCAGTCCTGAAATTCCAGCTCCGAGGATTACAACTTTTTTGCTCATTTATGCCTAATTTTAATTACATAATATCAAAAATATTATGGTAATTTACCAAATAAATGAGAACTTTAGAACATACAAATAAAGCACCAAATGAATGAATGGATAACGCATTTTGAACAATCGGGCGAAACCGAATCTCCCGCTTACAATGAAACGATGCAGTATTTTAAGAATTTTGCAGTAAAGACGAATATGGCCAGGTTCATTTCTTTGGGCAGCTCTTCACATGGGAAGGGATATAAATTGTCTTATTGTTTCAAAAGCGAACCATTTCACACCGCAGAAAGCAAAAAGAAGCGGGAAAGCAATAATTCTGATTCAGAACGGAATCCATCCGGGTGAAATTGAAGGCAAAGATGCTTCAATGCTTCTGCTGAGGGAGATTCTTATAACGAAAGAGAAAAAACATTTACTGGATAATCTTGTACTTATATTTATTCCCATACTTAACGTAGATGGTCACGAGAGATTAAGTCCTTATAATCGTCCTAACCAGGACGGTCCACGTATGATGGGGTTCAGAACAACGGCTTTAAACCTGAATCTTAACCGTGATTATATGAAGGCAGATACTCCTGAAATGAAAGCGCTGCTGAGATTATTCACTGCCTGGGTCCCGGATTTTTACATCGATAACCATACAACAAACGGAATGGACTATCAGTATCATATAACATACGGAATGGAAAAACACCAGATTATTTTTGGAGCTTTAAGTAAATGGGGACAGGAGAAATTTCTTCCTTACATTAAAACTGAAGTCGAAAAGAAAGGCTTTTTAAGTACGACCTATATTGAACTATTAAAGAAGGAGCTTGAGGATGGTATAACTGACTGGGCATCCAGACCAATGTATTCCAATGGGTACTCTGCACTGCAGAACAGGCTGCTTCTTTTAATAGAAACCCATTCGCTTAAATCTTTCAGCAACAGAGTATACTCAACGAAAGCAATGATTGAATCATCCCTGGAATATCTCAATGAGAACTTTAAAGAGTTGAAAGATATAAACAGGAGAGCCGACAGGGAATCAGTGAAGAGATATGCAGACGGAAAAACTTCATTTCCATTATCTTTTGCAGGTACTGATGAATATGAGATGAGGAATTTCAAAGGCATTGAATACAAGAAAGAAGAAAGCGGGATAACAGGAACCCACATTAAACGCTACACGGGAAGACCTTTGGTAATTAATTTACCTGTATATAATAAAGTAAAAATAACCAAGAGGGTTAATCTTCCTATTGCCTATTTAGTGCCGAAGGAGTTCAAAAACATAATCAGGTGCATCAGGCTACATGGGATCGAAGCAGAAGAACTGAATGAAGATCGGGTGTTAACAGTCGAAAAATATTATTTTAGTAATTACAGGTTTGCCGAGAAACCATACGAAGGAAGACAGAGGGTAACTGTAAGCTGCGAGATCTTAACTGAACAGTTAAGTTTTCCGAAAGGAACATTCATTATCAAAACCAAGCAAAGAGGGATCAGAATTATCGCAAACCTATTGGAGCCTGAAGGTCCCGATTCATTCTTAAGCTGGGGATTTTTCAACACTTTCTTTGAGAGAAAAGAATATGCTGAGGATTTTGTAATGGAACCGCTTGCACAGAAAATGTTAAAAGATAGTTTCAAATTAAAGAATGATTTTGAAAAGAAACTAAATGAAGATGAGGGATTCAGAAATAATCCGCTGGAGAGGCTGGATTATTTTTACAGGAAGTCTGAGTACTTTGACAGGAGAGAAAATATTTATCCTATTTTCCGTCTTATGGAAAAAATTGAAGATTGAATCTGAGTTTCTTTAGTTGTAAAATACTTCCACATCAATTCTTCACTTTCCACATATAAAAGAGGCTGTGTGAAAATTAAACCTGGGAGATCAAATAGCGTAATTTTGTTGAAAAATAATAACATTTTTACAATGCAGGTAAGCGAAACAGCGTTTCGCTTTACATTTTCACACAGCCTTAAAAAATAGAGGCCGTTATGGCAGAGAATTCAAATTTTACTATACTATGCATTGCCAGCTTTGAAAAAGGACAGGAATTTATGCGGCAATGTAAAAGAGAGGGGGCAAGGGTAATTCTTCTTACATCCAAAAGCCTTGAAGATGCTGACTGGCCCAGGGAGAGCATTGATGAAATATTTTATATTCCTGATGTAAACAAAGTATGGGATATGAAGAACGTCATTTACGGGGTCAGCTTTCTTGCCCGCACCGAACAGATAGACCGGATAGTTGCCCTGGATGATTTCGATGTTGAAAAAGCAGCCTCATTAAGAGAGCACTTACGTGTACCGGGAATGGGAGATACGACAGCGAGATATTTCAGGGATAAGCTGGCGATGCGGACGAGAGCGAGGGAGGAAAAAATTCCGGTACCTGATTTTGTTCACGTACTGAATTACAGGAAAATAAACGAATTTGCTGCAACAGTTCCTTTTCCGTATGTAATCAAACCCAGACTCCAGGCCGGAGCTCATGGAATAAAAAAAATCAGTTCATCTGAAGATTTATGGCATACTATAAACGGACTTGGAGATGAACAGTCGTTCTACGTACTTGAAAGGTTTATTGAAGGCGAGATTTATCATGTAGATTCTATAATCTATAATATGGAAGTAAGATTTGCCATTGCCAGTCAATACAGCCTCCCCCCTTTTGAAGTTGCACATGAAGGCAGGGTTTTCGGCAGCCGGACTAGTAAAGCATGGGACTCCTGAGGAAGAAAATCTGATTGAGATTAACAGAAAAGTAATGAAAGGGATGGGACTGGTAAGAGGAGTTTCACACACAGAATTTATTAAATCAAAAGAGGACGGAAGCTTTTACTTCCTTGAAACATCCGCAAGGGTTGGCGGAGCAAATATTGCAGAGCTGGTAGAGGCAGCGACGGGGATAAATCTTTGGGCAGAATGGGCGAAGATAGAAATTGGCTACGGTAAAAGAGAATACAAGGTTCCAGCGGCAAAAAACAATTATGCGGGGATAATCATTTCACTGGCCAGGCAGGAACAGCCGGACTTATCAGGTTATGCTGATAAGGAAATCGTCTGGAGAATGAAGAAGAAAAATCATGCAGGTTTAATAATCAGTTCTTCAGATTATAAACGCATAGAAGATTTACTAAAACAGTACACAGAAAGTTTCTACAAGGATTTTTTTGCCACGCATCCGATTGCCGACACTCCCGGCAACTAAGGAATTTATTTCAGTAACAGAAGTTTCTTCGTATCCGAATATTTGCCGGCTTCTATCCTGTAGAAGTAGACCCCGCTGGGGAGATTTGCGGCATCGAACTCAACCTCATAAGTTCCTGCAGGTTTTTCCTGATCGACGAGAACCTTAATTTCCCTTCCCAAAACATCGTAAACAGTTAGCCTCACTTTACTTAATTCCGGCAGCTGATATTTTATTTTAGTAGTTGGGTTGAAGGGATTAGGATAGTTTTGAGAAAGTGAAAAGATTACTGGCGCATTAGTTTGGATATTATCAACAGATGTGGGGTATTTACTATAACCACGAAGAAATATACTTTTCATTCCTTTGTTTGTAATAAGGGTAAGTTTATTTTTGTAAATAGTTGAAGTGTCCGGTGAGAAATCAACTTCGAATTCTTTATCAAAGCCAACAGGAATTATTGCAGGTAAAGTATCAATTACGGTAAAAACCGGTGAATTAGTTTCTATCGAATTAATTATTAGATCAGAAGATAATGGATTATGTATAATGAATTTAGTTTGAGATGTATAATTCACAAAAACCGTATCAAGATCCAGGGTGTCTTTGTTTGAAATTGATGGAAGCAGTTGAAGGCCGGTTTCATTATAAACAGCCAATCCATTTTCTGTTGCAATCCACACATTATTAGTATCATCAACGGCAATTGAATTAACGGAGTCAGAAGGGAGTTCGGAATTTGATTTATTATAAAGTGTAAAAGCTTTGGTTATCCGATTAAATTCAATTATACCGAGCATCCCTATACCATTAGGGAAAAATGTTTGACACCACAGATTATAATTCTTGTCGGGATATATTTTTTGAATGAAAAATTGATAACCATTTTCATATGAGGCTTCTGTTACTAAGGTATTTAAATCAATATTGACTAATGAAGTAGTACTACCAAACCAAGCTTCAGAATATAAAGTATCTACCACAACTCCAAATGGGACGTAATAATGGTTATACAACCACTGCGCATCATTATATTTAGCCACACCTGACCCAACAGTCCATTCGGCGGAAATCCAAAAATTGTCATTCTGATCCACAAAAAATGTGTTTGCATTATAATAGGCTATGTCTGGTATATATCTGGTACAAGAATCTCCAGATACTCTTATTATTCCACCACCTCCCCCCACTTGTTGACCCGATACCCATTTTACACCATTCCCATCGACAGCAAATTTTTTAATTGTACATTGCTGAAGACAAGTTTGATTAGTGTCTGTTTTGATCCAGTTTATACCATCGAATTTTACAAAGTAGGGATAATTTTCGGGACTGACCATAAACCACAGGTTATTGTGAGTATCAATAACAAGATAATCAACAATATCAGATGGAAGTCCTGAATTAGCAGAATTATAAAGCGTCCAAAAATATCCGTCATATTTAAAAAGCCCATAATTCGTCCCAATCCAGATATTATTTTTTTTGTCGTGTTTAAGAGAAAGCACAGTATTATTAATCAATGGAGAGTTTAAGGAATCATAAACAATCCACTGGTTTTGAGCGAAAACCAACTGAGACAACAAAAATATTGAAAGAAACCAAATATAGATTTTCATTTTCTTTCCAATGTTTATTTTAGCAGAAGAAGTTTCTTAGTATCAGAATACTTACCGGTTTCAATTCGGTAGTAGTAAACGCCGCTTGGGAGGCTCGTGCCATCAAACTGAACCTCATAAGTTCCTGCAGGTTTTTCCTGATCGACGAGAACCTTAATTTCCCTTCCCAAAACATCGTAAACAGTCAGCCTCACTTTACTTAATTCCGGCAGCTGGTATTTTATTTTTGTGATTGGATTGAAGGGGTTAGGGTAGTTCTGATACAGGCTAAAAGCAGAAGGCTGCCATGTCTTATTTTTTACATTTGTAATGTCTGTCCAGCTGAAAGGATAGAAAGTTGACCCGGCGTACCATTTTGAGTACCGGACAGAATCACCCAATAGAAAAATATAATTATCTGTAATGTACACCAGGTCTGTTGGAGAGGCGTGATAAGCCAACTGAGAATTACTCGTTGTAACGGTATTAACCCACATCAAATAATAAAGATTCTCTTTTGCAATCATTGTTCCCCATCCAAAATTTAGGTGTATTTCATTGATATTCAATCCCCAGTTCGGATAATGAAAAACCGGAAAGGATGGTTCTTCAATTACATATTTCTCTAAGCCATTATGGACAGTATAGGGAGGCATAGATTCCACCCAATAAAAATATGCTATTAAAGTATCATCCGATACCCCCGTATTTCCATTGCCGATACTGGTCTGGCCGACAGCATAAAAATCAAATCCTTCTACATATTTATAAACATTTTGTGCGATAACGACATAAGGATAAACAAAAAATACCAATTCCTGTGACGGCTGTGAAAACAGTGTATCTTCCAAAGGCACTATATTATCATCCACAATCTTTAACAAATTATACTTATTCCCTGTTCGAATAAAAATATATGGACCGAATCCATGAACGCCAGAAACTTCATAACCGGGAACGAACGTACTCTTATATGTTAAATCAAAAGCGTCATGGTTGGAATATACATCAACAGAATTACCTCTTTTAAATAGCAAATAATTATCATTTAACGCCAAAGACATGGATGAAGTAAAATCACCTTCAATATACCGGGTGAGATAAAAATCACCGCTTGTTCCCTGAGAATAGAATTTGAAAAGCGCTTTATCAGTGAGCAGATAATATAAGCTATCTTTCTGCCAGAGTTTATAATAGTGAGATGGAACAGGCTGGGCAAGAGTTTCAAAAGAAAGTAAAATTGTTAAAAGAAATATGATTTTCATTATATTTCCATAAATAAGTTATTTACTGTTAAAAAGATCTTTCTTATTTCAGAAGAATTAATTTTTTTGTATCCGCATAATTACCGCTTTCAATCCTATAGAAATAAACGCCGCTGGGGAGGCTCGTGCCATCAAACTCGATTTCATAAGAGCCTGCTGGTTTTTCTTGATTAACAAGGATTTTAGTTTCCCTTCCGAGAACATTGTAAACAACTAATTTAACCTTGCCCGGTTCCGATATCTGGTATTTTATTTTCGTTGTCGGGTTGAAGGGGTTGGGGTAGTTCTGATACAAGATAAATTCAGAAGGGTGAACCAATTGATTCTTGACAGCGGTTACATCCGTCCAGGTAAACGGATAAAAAGTTGAACCTGCATACCATTTTGAATAACGTACAGAATCACCTAACAAGAATATGTAGTAATCAGTTATAGAAACCTGATCTGTTGGAGAGACCATATAAGCTAATTGCTGATTTTTTGTTACAACAGCACGTGTCCACATCATATAGTATAGGTTTTGACTTGCTATCATTGTTCCTGTTCCTACAAGTATGTGTATCTGAGGTATATTCAGCCCCCAATCTTCAATTTCAGTATAAGGGAAGGATGGTTCCTCAATTACACCAACACATAATTGACTATAAAAAATATATGGATCCCCAGGGGGCCAACCCCAATAAAAATAACCAATTAAAGAGTCGCCGGTTGCATCTGTATTAACATTCCCTAAAGGAATCTGACCTACAGAATAAAAATCATAGTTTTCTACATATTTGTAAATGGTTGCATCGCTGGATAAACTCCCTACAACCACATAAGGATAGATAAAAAACACATACTGTTGTGAAGGATGAGTAAATAATGAATCTTCAACCGGAACTGCAAGACCATTTTCAACTTTGAGGAGATTATAATAATACCCTGAACGGATAAAGAAATAAGGTCCAAAACCATGCATACTGGTGAGAGGATAGGGAGCTACGAAGGTATTTACATAGGTTAAATCCCAGGCACTATGATTGGAATAGTACTTTATAGAATTACCCGTTATAATAAAGAGGTAATCATCATTTAGTACTAACTGGGTGGAAGAGTTAAAATTTCCCTCAAGATATCTTGTGAGGTAGAATTCTCCGCTGGCACCATGTGAATAAAATTTAAATAATGCTTTGTCGGTAAGAAGATAATATAAGCTGTCTTTCTGCAATATCTTATAATAATGGGATGGAACGGGCTGTGCTGAAATTTTAAATGATGCGATAACGAGAAGGAAGAGTACTTTATATATAATTTTACGTACTTTCATTTTGCCAAAATCATTTTAATGGTTTTACTGAATTCATTTGTTCTAAAACGGCAAATATAAACTCCAGAACTCAGGTTTTCGGCATTAAATTCTAAATTATAATTTCCCGGGAGCTGTTCTTTGTTTACCATGCTCGCCACCGCATTACCCAGGATATCATATACCTTAACAGATACATATGTACGTTCAGGTATTTCATATGATATAACAGTAACTGGATTAAACGGATTGGGGAAGTTTTGTTCCAGTTTATATTTAGATACTGACAGATTCTCCCCATTAACAGAAACAGGGCCCAGCACTCTGAATGTAACCCAGCCTGAGTCAGGATAAACATCAACGTTATTAAATATCGAAGAATCAGTTATTGTTACTTTCAGCTTTATAAGATCTCCTATTTGAAGGTCCGGAGGGTTTATCTGAATGTGCGGATCAAATACCGAAATGTTGGAATTTGTGCTTAAGACTATTTCTGAATCACGTTCAACCTCCATTGTGAGCTGAAAATATTTAATCAACTGATAGTAGGTTACATGAAAGGGTGTGCTAAGTAAAAATGGGAATGTATTAATCGGTCTGTCAATTACAGGATAGAGAGAATCGATTTGCAGAATCAGGGGATGAAATATATTTGAATCTATAATGGCAGAAACGGTAACAAATTCAGAACTGGCCCACAACGAGCCGCCTCCATTGGAATGCTTGAAAAAGGAAAAGCCTATATCTCCGGCAAAATTATAAGAATAGTACGAACCGGTTAACCAGGGCGATTCCATTTTATAGACTTGTAAAGTATCTCCCCAAAAAACTTCGGGCATAATACCACCCGAAATATACTCATATGGCTCTCCGTTGAAATATGATATATAGCTTGAATTCTGCGGAATATCGAAATCAACCGCCAGCCTAACAGTATCATCTCCCGGGATCTTAACGAATAATTTTTGATTTAACGAATCGTACCTGAATAAATATCCAGGATGAAATGGTCCATAATTGTCATCTAATGATACGGCATAAAAGGTTTCGCCATTTATCACTGAATCATATATGACTGAGTTTACTTTAAAGTATGTTTCCGATCCCCCTGTTCCTCCCGGGCCGGTCCAAGTTTCAACATCCTTTATCTGATAAACGTCACCTACCTGCAGAGGAAAGAAGTTTTGTGCAGAATTCCTGCCGGGCAAAATCAATAGTAGAAGTACGCAAAATGTTATTTTCATAATTATATCCCTGTATATTTTATTTCAGGAGCAGAAACTTCTTTGTGTCTGAATACTTACTGGCTTCAATCCTGTAGAAGTAGACGCCGGTAGGGAGCTCAGCCCCATTAAATTCAACCTCATAAGTTCCAGTTGGTTTTTCCTGATCGACGAGGACCTTAATTTCTCTTCCCAAAACGTCGTAAACAGTTAGCCTCACTTTACTTAACTCAGGCAACTGGTATTTTATTTTAGTAGTGGGGTTGAAGGGATTGGGGTAGTTCTGGGAGAGGGAAAAAATTGTCGGTGATATTAAATCATTTTTTATTAATGTCGGTTCATAATTAATAAAGGCTAAAAAAGGAGTTTCTACCCCCGCAATGTTTGTAAACCTTCCTCCAGCAATGATCTGGTTATTATTTATGCTTAAACAATTAACCTTATCATTTGCATCAAGATTCCAGTTTTCATCGGCGTTTCCATTTATTGAATTTAGTTTCGCCATTCTGTTTCTGTAAATACCTCCGATGTAGTTAAAATTGCCGCCAACAAATAAAGCATCATTGTTATAAACTAATGTGTATACCGTATTATCAGCATTTGGATCCCATACTAAATCAGCCTGACCATCGAAGTTATTTAATTTTGCCAACCTTCTGCGTGTTTTACCCCCGATAGCTGTAAACCATCCACCGACATAAATATCAGCATCATTTACTAAAATGGTGTTTACATATTGATCGGCGTTTGGATCCCAGTTATGATCAACACTGCCATCTGAGTTATTTAATTTTGCGATTCTGTTTCTTGCTAATCCCCCTATTGAAGTGAAGCCACCCCCAACTAACATTTCATTTCCGTTTAAACAGATTGATTGAACGACATAGCTTGCATCAGGATTCCAATCAGGATATGCCATCCCATTTGCTGCGTTTAGCTTTGCTATATAGTTTCTCTGTAGTCCCCCAATAATAGTAAAAAAACCACCGGCATAGATAGCATTAATCTGGATTGCCAGACTCATGACACTCCCATTTGCATTTGCATCCCATAGGGAATCAGCCAATCCATTTATGTTATTTAATTTTGCCAGATAATTTCTATCTCTACCCCCTATATTTGAGAAATCTCCCCCCACATATAATGCCTCACTGGAAGTGCAAATTGTATAAACAGTACCATTAGCTCCGGGATTCCAGTTCCTATCGCCCTCCCCAGTGGATGTTAGAAGCCGGGCTATATGATTTCTTCTACAGCCACCGATAGATGTGAATTTCCCGCCGACATATACCTCATCATTAAATATTGCTAATGAGATGACATTATCATTAGCCGCTGGCTCCCATAATGAGTCGACAGAACCATTACTTGAGTTTAAACGGGCAAGATAATTCCTATCTTTTCCGCCAATGGATGTAAAACCCCCGCAAACATATAAATCATTATCAACTGAAAGAATTGAATAGACCAGATTGTTTGCTGATGGGTTCCAATTGGCATCTACTTCACCAGTTATATCATTCAGTTTTGCAAGATGATTCCGATTAATTCCATTAATTGAAGTAAACCATCCGCCGACATATATATCATCTCCAATAAAAGCAATACTCCGCACATCATTATCAGGATCAGGATTCCAGAGTGTATCCGCATTGCCAGTAACAGTATCCAGCTTCGCCAAATAATTTCGAGTTTGACCACCGATTTGTGAAAACCATCCACCAATATATAAATGTTCATTTTTGGAAGTTATTGATAAAATCGAATGATTAGAATGAGGATTCCACGATTCATCAGTTTCCCCGTTAATTAAGTTCAAACGTGCAATACAATTCATAGATTTACCCCCTATACTTGAAAACTGGCCTCCTGTATAAAGCCAATTCCCGACTATAGTTATACAACCAACATACCAGTTTGGATCAGGATTCCACACTGAATCAACTTTCCCTGTCAAATTATCAACTTTTGCAAGATAATTTCTTGCAATACCTCCCACAGTAGTGAACAAACCCCCTAAATATACAGCGCTATCAATAACCGCAATACATCTGACCGAGTTATTTACATCCGGATTCCATGGATGAATACTACCATCTGAATTAATTCTTGCAGCTCCATTCCTGTTTTCTTCACCCACTTCTGTAAAATTACCACCTATATACCATCCCCCTTCATAATCAGGGATCACAACAGAAATGGCTCCATTTATAGCCGGAAAACCTGAATCCGGAACGATAGAAGAGGTGGTAATTCGCGCACCGTATTTAACATCTGGACCTACGTAGGAAAACTCTCCGCCTATATAAATATAATCTCCTTCGACTGCAGTCGTATTTATTATACCATTCGGTTTCCAGGCAGACTCATTTAGAAAAACAGATTGTGCAAAACAATTACCAATTAGTACAAAAAGAAACAAAAGGTGAAAGTTTGATTTCATAGAGGCTGCACTTTCTTTTATTTCAGCAAAATAATTTTTTTTACGTCAGAATAATTATCTATTTCAATTCGATATAAATAAACGCCACTTGACAGATTAGTGCCATCAAAATCAACCTCATAAGTTCCAGTGGATTTCATTTCATCGACAAGAGTTTTTATTTCTTTTCCAAGAACATCATAAACCTTAAGTTTAACCTTTTTTATTCCGGCAACGCGGAATTTTATTTTAGTGATTGGGTTGAAAGGATTGGGGTAGTTTTGATAGAGACAGCAGATTGATGGTTGATCCCACCCATCTTTTATTAAAGTAACATCGGTCCAGTTAAAAGAATAGAAAGTAGAACCTGCATACCATTTAGAATATCGAACAGAATCACCCAAGAGAAAGATATAATTATCTGTCAGAGCAACCTGATCCGATTGAGATGGTAAATAAGCAAGAGTAGAATTCCTGGTGGTAATTACGTTTACCCACGTCATATAGTAAAGATTTTGTTTTGCAATCAAAGTTCCCCATCCAAAATCATCATGTAACTGAGTTATATTCATTCCCCAGTTTTGGAAAGTATAAGTGGGGAATGATGGCTCTGCTATAGCTGTTTTTTCTAATGTACTATGTTCAACTCCGGGGAAGGGTCCAGAGATATAATAATAGTATGCGACAAGCGTATCTCCGGTTAATCCAGTATTTCCATTCCCGATGCTGATCTGCCCAACCTGGAAGAAATCAAACCCCTCAATATATTTATACACTGTCTGGGCAATTGTCACATAAGGGTGAACAAAAAAAACTAATTCTTGTGAAGGGTGTGTAAATAATGAATCTTCAACGGGAACAACAAGACCATTATTAACTTTCAAAAGATTATAATAATTTCCGGAACGGATAAAGAAATAAGGTCCAAAGCCATACATTCCGGTAATAGTATAATGAGTAATAAAAACATTTTCAAAAGATAAATCCCAGGCTCCACTGTTTGTATAGAAGAAAATTGAATCGCCGCTGGATATGAACAAATGATCGTCATTCAGCATAAGATTTGTAGATGAATTAAAATTCCCTTCAATATATCTTGTGAGATAAAATTCTCCACTGGCACCATTTGAATAAAATTTAAATAATGCTTTGTCAGTAAGGAGATAATACAAACTGTCTTTTTGCAATAACTTATAATAATGAGATGGAACCGGCTGCGCGGAAATTTGAAATGATACGATAAATAAAAATAGGAATACTTTATATATCATTTTAAACCCTTCATTTTGTCAAAATCATTTTAATAGTTTTATTGAATTCGGGTGTTCTGAACCGACATATATAAACTCCGGAACTCAGGTTTTTGGCATTAAAATCTACATTATAATTTCCCGGGAGCTGTTCTTTGTTCACCAAACTCACAACCTCATTACCCAGGATATCAAATACTCTAACCGATACAAATGTACGTTCAGGTATTTCATATGATATAACGGTAGCCGGATTGAAGGGATTTGGAAAATTTTGAAAGAGTGTATAAGTATATTCCGGGGGTTTATTTTCAACACCCAGAACGGGGGACAAAACATGGAATATAGTCCAGCCGGTATCTGGAAATGCGTCAGAATTATAATAAATAGATGTATCAGAAATGGATGCTCTTAATCTAATAATATCACCCACCTGTAAGCCAGGCGGATTTACCTGTATATGCGGATTTGAAATTGATACGTTATAATTAAAATTATAGACAATTTCAGAATCTCTCTCTACTTCAAGAGCAAGCTGGAAAGTATTGATAAAAGCTGAATAGCTGACATGAAATGGAATATTAACTATAAAAGGAAATGTGTCGAGGGGTCTGTCGATAACGGGATATAGTGAATCAATTTTAAGGACAAAGGGATTGAAAGCTATGGTATCTATAATTGCAGAAATTGTATTAAACCTTGAATCGTATCCATAAGCCGGCGGCTCAATTGCAAGGTATCTGAAATAGATAAATCCTATTTTATCTGCAAAATTATAATGAACGGATGTGTACTCGGCAGGCAGATTTCCATCCATTTGATAAACCAATAATGTATCTCCTAAAACCAAATCAGGGGAGCCACCTCTGGAAATGAATAATAGCGGCTCTCCATAAAGGTATGACGTATAATATGAATCTGCGGGGGCATTAAAATCGACAGCCAATCTAACGGTATCGTCGGAAGGAAGTTTCATCAATAATTTTTGATTCAATGAATCATAATGAAAAAGAAAATGTTGTGTGAAAGGACTTCTCGGACCCAGCGAATTTATTGAATAGAAATGATCACCATTGATAAGGGAATCATTCAGTACTGAAGAGACTTTATAAATTGTTCCACCGTCCCAGAGACCCCCAGGTAGGAATCTATCCCATTCGTTTTTAATCTGGTACTTATTTCCAACGTTTAACGGCCCCGGCTGATAATTTAATAACCCGTGTGATCTGAGCCTTAAAAAAAAGAATGCCCTGAAATATGTACTTTTCATAAAAGCCCCGTAATAACCTTAATAAGTGTACTTAGTTTTAGTTGAAAAGTCAAGCAAGGAGAGGCGGGTTATTTAATTCGGGAAGTTCCGTAGAATCGATCTGCAGGGCAGGGTCTGAAAGGAGAAAAAAATGAGTTTAATCTGCTGGCGGAGGAATGTAGTATTGACACCGCCTGCCGGCGAGGCAGGTCGCTTTACAGGCTTCGAACTCTTGTAACCGCCAGCAATCTGATTAAAAGTCAGGCAGGCTTCACAATTGTGTAATGGCTATACTGTACGGGAATACTTTGTTGTATCTTCCTTGCGTTCGATATATCCATCGAAGTTCATCGCGATATTGCGGATGAGCAGCTTTCCCATCTCAGAAACTTTCAGATGATCATTTTTAATTTCAACCAGTTCATCGGCTTCCATTTCTTTGAGGTTACTTAATCCCCAGGCGAAATAAGTATTAAATTTTATACCGAATTTCTTCTCAACCTTTTTGAAATCAAGTTCGAAGTCGCACATAAGTCTCATAATCACAAAGCCGCGTACAATATCATCTTCTGTAAGCCTATAACCCTTAGCTACAGGCAGAATTTCTTCATCAATGGCTTTGAAATATTCTCTTTCAGTTTTGAAGTTCTGAGCGTAAATATTTCCGAGCTGACTGATAGCTGTGATTCCCATCGAATACATATCTGCACCTGCATTTGTGCTGTATCCCTGAAAATTCCTATATAGCTTCTTTTCCCTTAGTGCTATGGCCAGCTCATCATCCGGTTTTGCAAAATGGTCCATACCTATGAATACATAACCCGCATCTGTAAGTTTTTCAATAGTTGATTTTAAGATATCGAGTTTGACTTCTGCTGCAGGTATATCTTCAGGATGGATGAGAGCCATGTGTTTTTTCATCCAGGGAACATGAGCATAGTTAAATACCGCAATTCGATCGGGAGAAATGTCTATAATCTTATCAACTGTTGTATTAAATGATTCGACGGTCTGATGCGGGAGTCCGTAGATCAGGTCGAGGTTTATACTTGAGAAGCCAAGCTCTCTAATCCATTCAACTGTCTGCCTGGTTATATCTTCAGGCTGAATGCGATTAACGGATTTCTGAACTTTATCATTGAAGTCCTGCACTCCCATACTAATCCTATTAAAGCCGTTGTTACGCAGTGCTTCAAGGTGTTCCCTTTTCAGATCGCGGGGATCTATTTCACAGCTGTTCTCTGACCCTTCTTTAAAGTTAAATGACATATTTATATATGAGGCAAGATCATTTATTTCATCAGGTGAAAGGTGAGTAGGCGTACCGCCTCCCCAATGCAGCTGAGTAACCTTTCTGTCAGTGAGGATATATGTTCTGAGCATATCTATCTCTTTTTTCACATACCGCAGGTACTCTTTTACCCTATCGCGGTTCCGGGTTACGATCATGTTGCAGCCGCAGAAGTAGCATAGCGTATCGCAGAACGGGATATGATAGTATAATGAAAGATCAGGGAGATTCCCGCCATAATTAGTCTTTATAATTTCATCAAGATATTCTTCCTGGGTAAAACTATCGCTAAAATGCGGAGCTGTAGGGTAACTCGTGTAGCGGGGACCAGGCTTATCGTATTTCTTAAACTTTGTTAAATCTACTTCAAACATATAAAATCTCCTTTGTTTGCATCTTAAAACTCATTCTTTACTTTATCCCTATCTCCCTGCTATGAAAAGACAGGCTTTCTTCTTTGACGATCTGAACAAGGGCTTTTGTTTTTTCAGGATCAGTATTGGGAAGTATTCCGTGGCCAAGATTAAAAACATGTCCTGATCCGTTTCCATATGACTTAAGTACTCTTTTTGCTTCACGCCTGATAATCTCTTTGCCGGCAAACAAAACTGTCGGATCGAGGTTTCCCTGTAAAGAGATCTTATCTCCGATTGATTTTCTTACCTCACCAATATCCATTGTCCAGTCCAGTCCGATGACATCAGCCCCGCAGGAAGCCAGTCCTTCCAAATTAAAATGAACGCCTTTGGCAAAAACAATTACAGGTTCATTATTCCTTTTAAGTTTTGAGATAACTTTTTCGATATATGATAAAGAAAACTCACTGAAGTCATGTTGAGAAAGAATACCGCCCCAGGTATCAAAGATCTGAACAGCATCAACACCTGCTTCAATCTTTGCTGAGAGATACTCAGCTACAGCATCGCTGATCTGTTCAAGGATTTTATGAGCCAGCTGAGGATTATTATAGATCAACTTTTTTACGTGTGCAAAATTCTTTGATCCCTTTCCTTCAACCATATAGGTGAGGAGAGTCCAAGGCGATCCGCTGAAGCCTATCAAAGGTACTCTTCCATTAAGTTCTTTCTTTGTAAGGGCAACTGCATCGAGAACATATTTCAGGTCTTTTACGGGGTCGATTATTTTTAATCTCTTAGCACTTTCAGCGTCTCTTACCGGTTCAGGGAAAACAGGTCCTCTTCCTTCATGCATCTCCAGGTGCATACCCATAGCTTCCGGTATAACAAGTATATCGGAAAAAATAATGGCAGCATCCACCCCGATTATATCAACGGGCTGAATAGTTACTTCTGAGGCAAGTTCGGGAGTCTTACACATAGTAAGGAAATCAGCTTTTTCTCTAACAGCACGGTATTCAGGCAGATATCTTCCTGCCTGTCTCATAATCCATACAGGTGTTCTTTCGACCGGTTCTTTTCTGCAAGCTCTCAGGAACAAATCATTTTTCAGGTTACTCAATTCTTCTCCGTTTGATAATATTCAACAATCGAATTTACAAGTCCATCTATCGTATATTCACCGGGTATTATATCCACTCTAACTTTTTTCTTTTCAAGAGCAGCCTTTGTAGTGGGTCCGATTACCGCAACCGTATAATTACCGAAATATTTTACAGGGTCTGCTATATGCTGAATTTCGAGGAAATTTTTAAATGTTGAAGGACTGGTAAACACAAACAGATCGGGGTTACTCTCTTTCAGTTTTTCCTTATATTCACTAATATTTTCATCAGAAGGAAGACCGATATTATATACAGAAGCTGTCTTTATTTTTGCTCCTCTTTTTTTCAGTCCCTCAGGAAGTTCTTCTCTCCCCAAAGCGGAACGGGGAATAAATATTAATTTATCTTTAAGATCATATTCCTCAAGTTCATCTATTACCCCATCGCCACTGAATTCTTTGGGAATAATATGAACAGGTATATCGTTCTTCTGACAAACGTCCGAAGTTTTACTGCCTACAGCAATAACCTTTATCCTGTTGAAATCGAACTTAAGCGAGAGTTCTTCACATCTTTTAACGAACATCTTTACAGAGTGAGCGGAGGTAAAAATTATAAAATCAATCCTTGACTGTCTGTTGACAACAGCATCGAACTCTTTCCAGGAATCAGGGGGAGTAATCTCCAATGTAGGAAACGTCAAAACTTCCGCTCCGAGTTTTTGAAAAACTTCGGCCGATTCCTTTGACTGCTCCAGGGTGCGGGTAATTACAATCGTTTTGTTTTTAAGCGGGGTAAGGCGGCTGCTGTCGAATCCCGAAAATAATCCAGTGACTATAAACTGGTAAGTACGTTCACGGTCCTTCACCATTTCTTCTTCAGAATACCTTTTCTCGATTCCCCGCGATACGGAGCCATAGATGCTTCCAAGTATCAGATCGACTGCAAAATCTTCTTCTATATCACGGAAAAGGTTTTCGTTTTTACCAGATTTAATTATACCCTTCAGCTGGTTCTTGAGATCTTTTTCGAGGGTACAAAGTTCAGCACAGATTTCATTCTCAGCTTTCAGCGATTCCTTCTGGTACATCAGAAAGAACGTCTGGTATTTCATCATAAACATATATGTATGGACGATGAAGGAATGAAGGGAGTCAATGCTTGTTCTTTCATCAGCAATTTTATTCTTAAGCGAAGAAAGTAAATTCTCCATTCTCTGCTGCATAATCGAAAAATACAGTTCCTCTTTCGAACTAAAATAATTGTATACGGTGCCTTTAGCGAGAGATGCAAGTTTTGCAACGTCTTCCATCATCACTTCATGATAGTTCTTACGGGAAAACAGAAGCGATGCTGCTTCTATTATTTTTCCTTTCTTCAGGATCTTGCCGCTTTGTCTTTTTTCCTTAATAATCATTTCATTAGTCCGGCTACATTATTCTCCAGGTATCTTTAGAGACAATTACTCCCGAATTGGGATCAATTAACAATATCTCTCCATTACCTCTCATTCCGAATGAACCCTGAGACTGTTCCAGGGTAGAGAGGATGCTCCATACATACTGGTTATACTTTGGTTCCCATTTAAATTCTACTTTCCAGTCCTTAATACCTTCCCCGAAGTCATTTTCTTTTGCAATCTGAATCGCCTGGTTTTCATTTATATTAAACTGACATTTTTCAGGGGATGAGAGACAATCAGGCAGTCCGGAGGAAGTTTCTTTATTAACCTGTCCTGTGGTATCAACTGTGAATTTTATTTTTGCATCAACATACGGCTTCTCAGGCATTTTAAAAGTATACACCATTTGATACTGTGAGTTAATCTTTTTTGTATTCTGAAAATCCGGTTTAATATATTTATCAAAAAAGTCCTGACCTACTTTTGAGACAATAAACCGATTTGAGCTTTTCAGAATCTGGTCAGGAACATTTGATTGTGAATCAGTGCAGCTGCACGAACATGCAAATAATGTTACCGATACGACTGCAGTCAGACCGGTTATCAGAATTTTAGCTGGTAAATTAAATTTCATTTCACCCTCACATTGTTATAGATTTCATCAAGAATTTCTTTTGCCCCTGCTTTTATTAAATCTTTAGCTAGTTCTATGCCGACCTTTTCAGGTTCTTTGCTGCTGCCCCTGATTTTTTTTCTAAAAGTCAGGCTTCCATCAATTGACGCAACAAGTCCATCAAGGTAAATACCGTTTGATTTAACCTCTGCCAAAGCACCAATAGGGACCTGGCAGCCGCCTTCAAGCTTCCTGAGAAAGGCTCTTTCAGCAAGTACCGCTTTATATGTTTCTTCATGGTGAATGGATTGAAGAATATCGTCAACGAATTTATTGTCTTCGTGAATTTCGATTCCAAGGGCACCCTGACCGACGGCAGGAAGAATATCTTCTTTATCGATGTAGGAAGATATATATTTTTTGAGGTTCAACCTTTCTATTCCTGCCCGAGCCATTATAATTCCATCCCAGTCCGATTCAAGAAACTTTTTGATACGCGAGTTAACATTTCCGCGCAGCTCGTGTATTTTAATATCGGGACGGAGATGAAGCAGCTGGGACCTTCTTCTGAGGGAGCCTGTTGCGACTGAACCATTTTCCCTGATTGTGTGGATGGTAGTGCCTTTCTTCCTGGCGATCAAGACATCTTCAACAGGGTGTCTTTTTGAAACTGCTGATAGTTTTAATCCTTCAGGAAGCTGAGTCTGAAGATCCTTAAGGCTATGAACAGCGAGATCTATCTTCCTGCTGAGGAGCTGAACTTCAAGCTCTTTGGTAAAGAGGCTTTTATCACCGATCTTCGAAAGAGCAACATCGAGGATTTTATCTCCCTTTGTTTTTATTATTTTTATTTCAACGGCAAGGTTCCTGTCTCTTTTTTCAAGCTCTCTCTTTATGAAGTTTGACTGCCATAAAGCAAGTTCGCTGCCTCTTGATCCTATAATAATTTTTTGTTTCAATTTAATTACCCGGAAATATTATTCTTTACTATCTTCTTCATTATTTGTTTTATCGATGCCGAACAGCTCACGGATTATGCTTATCCTGGCGGCCATTTCGTCAGAGTTTTTGCCTTCTCCCGAAAGTTTCTTGAGTTCAACCATCGGCTGATGTAATATCTTGTTAATTATTCTTTTCGTAATTATATCAAGCTTTTCCTGGTCGCCATCAGTAAATCGGTTTTTATTCTTTTCCACCTCCTCCGCACGCACTATTTCAAAATAGTCGCGAAGTGATTTTATTGTCGGACCGGCTTCAAGTGAATTATACCAGCCGATAAGGGATTCAAGTTCTTCCTTTATTATCCTTTCAACCTTGGGAATCTCATCTCTTCTTTTTGCAAGGTTCTGTTCGACGATTATATTCAATGAATCAATATCATGATAAAAGACATAATCTATTTTTTTAGAAGCAGGATCAATATCACGGGGGACTGCAATATCCATTAAAACCATTGATGCATAGTTTCTCCGCTTCATTGCGTTTTCGACATCTTCTTTAGATAAAATCAGGCCGGATGCGCTTGTAGCGCTGATTATTATATCATAATCGTAGACATAATCTTTAAAGTTGCCGAAAGGAATTATCTTTGCATTAAGCGGGGCGGCCAGTTTCTCTGCACGTTCAATTGTACGGTTTGTAATTGACAGTCTTCCTATTCCCCTGTCGCGCAGATGTTTTGCCGCGATCTCTCCGGTTTCACCGGCTCCGATTATCAGGGCAGATTTTTTACTAAGGTTTGAAAATATTTTTTCTATAAGCTGAACAGCGGCATAGCTAACTGTTACTGCACCTTCACTTATTAAAGTTTCATTTATTGCCCGCTTACCGGTTTTAATTGCTGCGTCGAAAATCCGTTTAGAAAGAACTCCGGAAAAGTTAAGGTCCTCTGCAAGCTGAAATGAATCTTTGACCTGTTTGAAAATCTGGTTATCGCCAATCAGGAGTGAATCAATACCGGCTGCAACCCTGAAGAGATGTTCAATAGCTGAAAATGAATGGAATGACTGAAAGTTCTCAGTCTTGATATCGAGGACTGACTTATGTTCGATCAGGACTTTCTCAATTTCCGGCAGAGTAATCTTATCGAGGGGAAAACCATAGATTTCTGTACGGTTGCACGTAGAAATTACCAGACCTTCCTTAAAAAGACTGCCCTTAATTTTCTCTACCAGTTCAGCTATTTCCTCTTCACTCAGGTGAAGAGCTTCTCTCAACTCAACCGGGGCCGAACGGTGATTTATTGATATGGCTGATAAATTCATACCGGCTTAATAAAAAGAATGAAAACTCTGTGCTAAAAAGTTCGTAAGCATAGTCGAGGCGATTGCCAGAACAAATCCTATGATGGATAAGGTGACTACCTTCTTGCCCCGCCACTTTCCAAATACTTTGCTCGCAATACCAATACCATATAATATCCAGACCATAGAGGTTCCTATCAGCTTAGGATCTGCATATGAGAAATCAGGAAATGCTTTCGGCAGCCAGATGATGCCTATTATAATGGCTAATGTCAGAAGAATAAATCCGATTACTGCCGAATAGAAACTCAAAAGTTCCAGTACTTCCAGGCTGGGAAGCCTGTTAAAAACTAATCCGAACTTGTTCAGTTTAATTTCTTTATACAGGATTAGATAGAGAAATCCATATACAGCGGAGATTGTAATAGCTGAATATCCCAGCAATGCACTGAAAACATGGATACCAAGGAGATTACTTTTCAATACATCTTTTACAGCTACCAGATCCTGGATGAAAAATGAGGATATAAGCTGAAACAGGATAGAAATTATGATGATAAATAAACCTGTTCCCCGGATGTCGGTCAACAGTTCAAGTATGAAATATGAGAAACCCACTGCAAAGGCGAGTACAGTAAATATTTCAAATACATTTGTTATAGGAGGATGTTCAAAATACAGAGTTCTGAACAGGAGATAGAACAAATGAAATATTAACGTCAGAAAAAGCAGGAGCCGTTTTGAATTTGAAAATACTTTTCCCCCTTTCATAAAATCTAAATAATAGAATATGAAAGTTGTTATGTAAAGAACAGGGAGCAGAATATTTAGAAAATCTATTAAACCCTTCATAATAATCTCTTATATGACTTACGGGTACAAAATTATGTAATTAATTGACATCAGGCAAGAATAAAATGACTCCCCGGTCAATACATTTAGATTGTTCAATTACCTCCAAGAATCAAAGGTAATCCATCTTTCCCGGAACCTATAACCACAATTTTTGTATTTCCAGACCCAGCCAGTTTTTCGGTTGCCTCAATTCCCTTCCATTTTAACAGCTGCTCACTTATGCCTTTAGAAACAATTTCCTGGAAATCTGCGATCCCTTTCGCTTCAATTCTTTTCCGCTCAGCTTCCTGAGTTTCTCTTTGAAGGATAAACTGCATCCGCTGACTCTCCTGTTCTGCTTTTAGTTTTTCTTCAATTGATGAAGTTAACCCCGGCGGAAGGGTTATCTGACGCATAGGCGATGATTCAATATTTATTCCTCTCGGACCTACAAGCTTTAATAAATCCGTCTCAATCTGTTTAGAAAGTTGTTCCCTTTCTGCAGTATAAAGTGCCTTTGCATCATATTGTGAAGTTACCCCTCTGACTACGGAACGGAATTGCGGGACAATAATTCTATCAACATAATCTTCTCCAACGGTTTTATAGATTTTGTTTGCATTTTCAAAACTCAGACTGAACAAAAGACTCAATTCGAGTTCTATGCTTAGACCTTCTTTAGAAGGAACCGTCATAGTTTCTTTTAATTCCTGTGTACGGGCGTCAAACTTTATAATATTAGCCAAAGGATTTACAAGGTTAACACCAGGGTATAAAGTCTTATCGCTGACATTTCCGAAGAAATCGATTACGCCAACGTGACCTGCCGGTATTACTGTCCAGCATTGCAAAACAGCAATTAAGATTGCCACACTTATACCTATTAAAGCAAACGAAGCCTCCTGTTTGGCAGCTCTCTTCTTTGCTCCGAAATAAACTGCAGCCGCAACTGCAGCCGCAAGAATTGCTATTATAAATAACATAAGTACTCCTCTATTGATTTCATTATTAAAAGATATGTGAAATATACAGGTACTGTGAAAGAATTGAAATGAGAATTCAACATTATCGGATTTTGGCCGGGTACGCCTGGAACACTGGTGAACAGGATTATTGATTTGCGAACCTGCCTGTCGGCAGGCAAGTTGAGCGAACTTAACGGATTGATTAGCGGGTTAGATACGTTCTACGCTATGCTACGCATTCCCGATAAAATAATTCCAGTACGAGAGTCAGGATATGATTTTTTTGATCAGCTTCAATCCAGCGGGTTTCTCTTTGCTGATGGTAATTGACTTCAGTATCCTTTCCCGGGCAGCTTCAACAGCATTTGAGGAATCTGCAAAAAGCCGGGCAAGGATATCGCCTTTAGCCGTCTTTTCTCCGATTTTACAGTTAAATATTATACCGGCTTTATGGTCAATTTTATCTTCTTTGGTCTTTCTCCCTGCTCCCAGTTCAACGGCAGACATCCCTATTTCATACGTGTTTATTTCAGAGATGTAACCTGATTTTTCAGAGATAATGTTCTTTATATGTTTTGAATGGGGATAGTTTTCAGGTTTTTCAATAAATGAGATATCTCCTCCCTGGGCCTTAACTATATCTTTAAATTTATCCAATGCTTTGCCATCAGCTATCAGTGCTTCTGCAGTTTTCGTTCCTTCTTCTATGCTTGAAGCCTTTTCAGCAAGGTAGATCATGGCGCCTGCTAACTTTGAACTCAGTTTATACAGGTCATTCTTTACATCTCCCCGGAGAATATTTATGCACTCAACAACCTCCAGCCAGTTTCCTATATGCGTACCGAGAGGCTGGTTCATATCGGTAATAAAAGCAATTACTTTCTTATTAAAATCCTTCGCAGTATTAACAAGAGATTCAGTCAATTCAACAGCATCTTTTGCAGTTCTCATAAATGCACCAGATCCTACCTTCACATCCAGCACAAGGCCGTCGATACCTTCTGCGAGTTTTTTACTCATAATGCTGGCAGTGATCAGAGGAACTGATTCAACGGTTGCAGTGACATCGCGAAGGGAATAGATGGCTTTATCAGCAGGTGCAATATCCTTAGTCTGACCAATCAATACAGCACCCGTTTTTTTCAGGACTGACTTATACTCACTTAAGCTAAGATCTGTTCTGAACCCCGGTATAGACTCCAGTTTATCCAGAGTTCCACCGGTATGACCCAATCCCCTGCCTGAGATCATCGGTACTTTGACTCCTGCAGCAGCGGCAACCGGAGCCAGGATAAGGGAGGTTTTGTCTCCCACGCCGCCTGTAGAATGTTTATCTATTTTAATTCCATCTATACTTTTAAGGTCGATCACACTACCGCTGCGCAGCATTGATTCTGTCAGCACAGAGGTTTCTTCTGTTGTCATTCCACGAAAGAACACCGCCATAAGAAATGCCGAGAACTGGTAATCGGGAATTTTATTCCGGGTAAAACTATCTATCATATATTTAATTTCTTCAGAAGAGAGGGACTCTCCCTCCCGTTTCTTTCGTATGATTTCAACAGGATTCATAGTAGTTTTAGGCCTTCAGCTGCATTATTATTTAATTTGTATGCCCTTTTAATATTAATTATTTTTATCGCCTGAAAATTATTTGTTGGAGCAAAGTTACAAAAATGAAATTTGAAAGAAGAACTCATACCTGCGGTGAGCTAAGAGAAAATAATGACGGGAGAAAACGTTGTACTGAACGGATGGGTAGATAGAAGAAGAGACCTTGGCGGGTTGATTTTCATCTGGCTGCGTGACCGTTATGGTATCACCCAGATAGCATTTGAGCCTGAAAACAAGGATGCTTTCGAAATTGCCAAAGATATAAGGAATGAGTTTGTGCTTTCAGTTGAAGGAGTCGTCCGGATAAGACCCGCTGATGCTGTAAATGACGAACTTGAAACCGGAAAAATAGATGTTCTTGTTAAAAAAGTAATAGTGCTTAATGAAGCTGAGACGCCACCATTTGCAATTAAAGATAACACTGATGCATTTGAGGATCTGAGACTGAAATTCAGGTACCTCGATCTGCGGAGACCTGCACTGCAGAAGAATCTGCTGTTAAGGCACAGGCTTGCGCAGTTGACCAGAAAATATTTTGATGAAAATAAATTTATTGAGGTAGAAACTCCTGTTTTGATGAAAAGCACTCCCGAAGGGGCACGTGATTACCTTGTCCCCAGCCGGCTCCACAAAGGAAAGTTTTATGCGCTGCCTCAATCGCCGCAGACGTACAAACAGTTATTAATGGTTTCAGGATTCGACAGATATTTCCAGATTGTAAAATGCTTCAGAGACGAAGACCTGCGGGCCGACCGCCAGCCAGAGTTCACACAGATAGATGTAGAGATGTCTTTCGTTGATAGTGAAGACATATTTGAAATGGTTGAAGGATTCATGAAAGTGTTATACAAAGAAATATGGAATAAAGAGCTGCAGCTTCCTCTACCGAGGCTTACTTTTGATGAAGCAATGGAAAAGTATGGAAGCGATAAGCCCGATACAAGGTTTGGACTTGAGCTTAAGACCCTTAATGGTGTTTTTGCTGAAAGTGAGTTTAAGGTATTCAAGGATCAGATTAACTCCGGCGGGATAATTACAGGACTGCTGGCGAAAGGTTGCTCGGGTTATTCACGGAATCAGCTGGATACACTGACTGATTATGTTAAAGGACTTGGTGCAGCGGGACTTGTATGGCTTAAAGTTAAAGACGGAGATCTTGAAGCTCCTGTTGCAAAATTCTTTTCTACGGAAGAAAAAAATAATCTTATTTCAGAACTTGATGCTAAAGACGGTGATCTGATTCTGATTATCTCCGGACCCAAAACAAAAAGTCTTACGGTAATGGGTTATCTCAGGATAGAAATGGCTAAAAGACTGGAACTGATTAATAAGGATACCGAACCGGCTTTATTATGGACTACTGATTTTCCTTTGTTTGAGTGGGATGATGAAACGCAAAGATTTTATGCAATGCATCATCCTTTTACATCACCTGTTATCGAAGATATTCAATATATGGAAAGTGCTCCCGGCCGTGTCAGGGCCCGGGCTTATGATCTTGTTTTAAACGGGACAGAGATAGCCGGCGGAAGCATAAGGATCCACAATACTGAGCTTCAATCCAAAATGTTCAGATCTCTGGGTATTTCAGAGGAGGAAGCGGAACAAAAATTTGGTTTTCTTTTGAATGCTTTTAAATACGGAGCGCCTCCACATGGCGGTATAGCATTCGGTTTTGACAGGATGATAATGATTTTTGCAGGTGAGAGTTCAATCAGAGATGTGATAGCTTTTCCCAAAACAGCCAGCGCAGTTTCCCTGATGGATGATTCTCCCTCACCCGTAAGTGAAGAACAGCTAAAAGAACTGCATATAAAACTCAGATAGTAAGATTCTCTATTTTGACCGGTAAAATGTTAGGAAAGAGAAGCTTCTGCTTACCCCGCTGTATATTGCTGTAATATACATCTTAAAGACCGAATTAATTATATTTTTTATAAAATAACTGTCCATAAGATGATCAAAAAAGCTTTCTTCCGGTTTTATGAGGAGTTAAACGACTTCCTGCCGGATGAAAAAAGAAAAGTAAAGTTTGAACACGAGTTTATCGACCAGACTTCTGTAAAAGATATGATCGAGTCGCTGGGTGTACCCCATTCAGAAATCGACATGATCCTGGTAAACGGCAGCTCAGCGGATTTCAATTACCTGGTTCAGGATAAAGATGAAATCAGTGTCTACCCTGTCTTCGAATCACTTGACATTTCAAACGTTCAGCATCTGAGGAAGAAGCCTTTAAGAGAACCAAAGTTTATTGCAGATATTCATCTTGGTTCGCTCGCTAAGTATTTAAGGATGCTCGGTTTCGACGTCCTGTATAAAAGTGAATTTTCGAATGAAGAACTTATTGAAACTTCTGTTCTGGAAAAGAGAGTCATACTCACAAAGGACAGAGAATTATTAAAGAACAGGCGGATTACACACGGTCACTGGATCCGTAATGGCGGCATTGAGGAACAGGTAAAGGAAGTTATTGAAAGGTTCGATCTTAAGGAAAATATCAGTGAATTTGTTAGGTGTCTTGAATGCAACAGCATTCTTATTCTGGTTGAAAAAGATAAAATTGAAGACAGGCTTCCACCGAAAGTAAAAGAATGGCAGGATGAATTCCGGTACTGTGAACACTGTGATAAAATTTACTGGAAAGGAACTCATTATCAGAAAATGACCAATTTTATTAAGCTAATAAGGAATGAGCTTTAAGGCACATTTGTTTATCCAGATATGATATATTTGTTTAATCACTTTTTAATACTCTCTGACCAGGGGAGACTGAAAACTTAACCGGAATTTAATGGGCTTTATTGTTGTAATAATCATAACATTTATTCTAATCTTTCTGATTCAATATTATTTCATCAGGAAGATTTATAAATCAATCTTAACGATATTTCCCAAAGTTTCCAGGATTGTTCTCAAAAGAGTTCTCAGAGTCTTACTTGTAATTCTCAATCTTTATCCTGTATTTCTGCTGGGTGCATATGTTTTTCTTTCGTCTTTAACAGGAGAGGCAAGTCCGCATATTCCGGAGAATTGGGCCGTCAATTATTTTCTCCTTTATCCTTTCTGGCTCTGGACTTTTCTTGTAGTACAGTGCATAATTTTGTATTTGATTATTGAAATAATCAAATTTATAACTTTCCCGGTATACCGAAAGCACAGAGAAAAATATAAACGGATGGAATCAAAAGCAGTTCTGCTGATACTCGCTTTTTTTATACTATATGTGCCGGTCAGGGTTATCATTGATTATTATGCCGTATCAACAAGGATTGTTGAATACAAAGATGCGAACCTGCCTGCCGCACTGGATTATTTCAGGATCACTTTTATTTCAGACATCCAGGCGGATGCATATACAGACGCATCACGGCTTGGAAAGTATATAAGAAGGGTAAATGATACTGATCCCGACCTTGTATTGATTGGCGGTGATATGATAACTTCAACTCCTGATTATATTGACGAGGCTGCAGAATATGTGGGGAAGATAAAATCTAAATACGGGGTCTACTCGTGCATAGGCGACCATGATAACTGGGCCTATAGGAATGATTATTCACGGAGCCTCAGAGAAGTAAAGGGAGCTATGGATAAATATAATGTTGAAATGTACAATAACAGGAACATCGATCTGAGGATAAAAAATTCTTCAATTGGAATAACTTTCCTGACGAGTACCTATGTAGAGCATCTCAAGGCTGGAGTATTAGACAGCCTGGTCAATGCTCAGAATCATCCTGACCTGAAAATAATGTTAATACATCAGCCAAATGCGCTGGCAGTTCAGAAAGCAGCCGATTCGGGGTATAATCTGTTTCTCGCGGGACATACACATGGCGGACAGGTAACCTTCTTATTTCCATTTATAAACCTATCCCCTACTCTTATTGAGACCAGGTTCGTCCGCGGGGATTTTCATTTCGGGAAAATGCTGATGGTAGTAACAAGGGGGCTGGGTATGTCGCTGGTTCCTATGCGTTATAATTCAACTCCCGAGATCACGGTGATTATTTTAAGAAAAGAATAACAGAATCTTATTAAGAATTCACTTCCTTCTTCTCTGAATCATTACCATTAAGCATCGACATAAACAGAGTCTGTGTGGGATAAGCGAACTCAATTCCTTTTTCATCAAATGATTTGTAGATCTCAAAGTTAATTGCCTGCTGGGTATCCATATACTTATTATAGTCGGGACTTAAAACATAGTAAACGAATTCAAAGTTGAGGCTGAAATCGCCATACTTTGCGAAATGTCCCCTGTCGAACATAGTATCGGGCTGACTCTCAATAATCTGCTTTACTATTCCGGGTATTTCTTTGACCTGTTCCAGGGTAGTCTGATAGGTAACTCCCAATTGAAACAATATTCTTCTTCGTTCCATTTTTTTATAATTATGAATACGTGAATCAGTCAGGTCTTTATTTGAAAAAACCAGCTGCTCCCCGCTAAGACTCCTCAATCGTGTAGTTTTTAAGCCTATATACTCAACAGAACCAAGCTTATCCCCTACTATTATAAAGTCGCCTATTTCAAAAGGGCGATCGAAAAAGATGACGAAATATGCAAAAAGGTCGCCCAGTATTGCCTGAGCAGCCAGAGCAACAGCAATACCACCGATACCAAGTCCTGTGATTACTGCTGATACCCTAAATCCCAGGTTATCAAGGAGAAATACAAGACCTACCGTCCATACAACCAGAGCTAGTATTGTTGAAATTCCTCTCAGCTCCTTTTCACGTGATTCCTGGCCGCCTTTTCTTTTTACATAAGCGCTTAGTGAAAAGCGTATGACGGAGGAAATGGCCTTGAGCAGGAAGAAAGTAAAAAGAATAACAGCAATTTTATCGATTACCTTCATTGCATTGGGATCAACTTTAAGGTATTCGATTGCAAGGTAGAAGGCTCCCAGGTAAAGCAGAGGGACTACGGTTTTTTGTATTCCTCTTATCAGGAAATCATCAAGTTTGGTTTCAGTGGATTCGGCCCATTTTGTTAAGCGTTTGAGGACTATTGCCTTAAATATTTTTATTACAATTATTCCGAGGATAAAAATTACGATGGCGATAATATAGTTCAGGATAGTGTTCCCATAATAGCTCTGATTGAGGAAATTCTGCATTAAGTATCTCCTATTTTTTAGCAAACAAACAAATTATATAAAGTCGTTACACTTTGTTGTTACATATTTAACAGGTATATATTTATAATCGTTCAAAAAATAATAAAAATTATCTGCGCGTTTTAACGAAAATAAAAATATAGAGACACAAATAACAGGAATGCCGGAAGAAATAGAGTGGGAAACGGTCAGAGTCTTATAAAATTATCCAATAAAGTTTCCCCCGCCTCACCGGATTTTTCGGGATGGAACTGCACACCAAAGGCATTTTCGCGTTCGACAGAAGCGGAGAAGGTTCCCCCGTTATTTACAATCGAGGTAGTAAACTTGTTCTCGGGGAGATAATAATTTTCGGAAAAATAAAATTCGGTGCCTGAGCTTATTCCTTCAAAAAGCCTTCCCGTTTTGAGGATATCAACCTTTTTTAAGCCGGAGTGAGATACGAGGACCTTTTCATCTTCTATCTTATTAGAATCGACGGGAAACAATCCCAGGCAGGATAGACCTTCCCCGGCTGTATGCTCACACATCAGTTCGACGCCGAGTCCTATTCCCAGAATTGGATTTTTGATCATCCTTAACATGGAGAAAAGATTCAGAATATGAAGCTGTTTCATATTTTGTTTTGGTGAACCGCTTCCATAAAGGATGATTTTATCAGATTTGCAAATGTCAGATTCGCTATCGGTAACTTTGAAATGTACATTCATCTGCTTCAGAACCTTTGAAAGTTCAGCAACTGATGTATTTTCGCATTGAATTAAGGCCAACATATTAAAACCAAATTATATCTAATGTATTAAACAGCATAACAGGAGAATAGTTTCAAAAACTATTCCAGACCAGCCTCAAATTTAATATTAATTCATGATAATAGTAGTAAACTTGGGCGGCATAAATACTCCGGAATTAAGGGTAAATTAGGAAGAAACCAATATCGGGGCTGAATTAATTTGTCCGAATTGAGAAGATTGATGCCACAACTTTTTAAGTCGTGGTGGATATTAAAAATGAGAGGATGGCTTTAACCAAATATAGAATCAAAAGGAAATCTTAATTAAATTTGGCTAAAGTCGGGATTTTATTTTTTATAGAAATCCAAAGCTGTGCGGGTCAGTTAAGGATTGCCTAAAGTTTGGCTAAAGCTTGCCGCAAAATCTTAATAAAATGAATAAGATTAATATAGCTGAATATGCAGAAGGCTGATGTCGTGGTCTGAATCAATAGGTTTATTCTTTGGCTAAAGCCCTCAGCCTCTTAGTTTTACTATCCCCACGACTTAAAAGTCGTGGCAAGTCAGCCAAAGCTTGTGGCAAGTCAGCCAAAGTTGAATTTAAGTTCAGAGCAAGTTTGCTGTTGTTTCACACAAAAACGGGCATTTCAATTAAAACCCTTTACAATTCATCTTAATATAAGGAAACAAGTTTATGCCATATATTAGAATCTGGATTCATCTAATCTGGTCAACCAAAAACAGGGAGCGAATAATTACTGAAGATATTAAATCCAAATTATTGAATCACATAAGAGAAAATGCAGAATTAAAAAATATCTATATTGATTTTATAAACTGCGAACCTGAGCACATCCATATGACAATATCAATGGGTTCAGATCAAAATATTAGTAAAGTAGCCCAGCTGCTAAAGGGAGAATCATCAAATTGGGTGAATAAATATGGCTTATCAAAGGGTCATTTTGAATGGCAGGATGAGTATATAGCTGTATCTGTAAGTGAATCGCAGATTAATAGGGTAAGAGATTATATAAAGAACCAGAAAGAACATCATAGGAAAAAGAGTTTTACAGAAGAGTATGAAGAGTTTATTAAAAAATATGGGTTTAAATCGCTGAATAAATTTGGCTAAAGCCCTCAGCTTCTTAGTTTTACTATCCCCACGACTTTAAAAGTCGTGGCAAGTCAGCTAGAGCTGTGCAGGTCAAGTAAAGCTCAACGGAAATTCTAAAGAAGATAACCGCTATTTATATATTTCACTATGTAGAAGAATAATTTAAGGATCTAGATCGAAGTAGGATCGCTATAGACCTGGGCACAATTAATAAATCCGCTGTGATATCTCATCTTTTGTGAAGAGGAGTTTACCGTTGTCTCCAACTGAAATAGAAATGGTATCACCGTCTTTGAACTTATCCATAAGCAATTCCTGGGAAAGAGGATTTATAAGATATTTCTGAATTGTTCTTTTCAGGGGTCTTGCGCCAAATGTTACATCGTAACCAAGTTTCGAAAGCCAGTCTTTTGCTTCATCGCTTACATTTATAGTGATTTCTTTCTGGTCGAGCATCTTCTGTACATTTCTGATCTGGATATCAACGATTTCTCTGATCTCAGACTGTGTTAATGGTTTAAAGAGAACCACTTCGTCAATTCTGTTCAGGAATTCGGGTCTTATTGTTCTGCGCAGAAGATCTATCATCTGTCCTCTCAGCTCACCCATAGCGTTTTCTATTTCATCATCTTTTACGTGTTCGAGTTTCTCACGAATAACCTGAGAGCCGAGATTAGATGTCATTATTATAATCGTATTCTTGAAGTTAACGGTTCTGCCCTGGTTGTCAGTGAGTCTGCCGTCATCAAGAACCTGCAGGAGTATATTAAAAACATCGGGATGTGCTTTTTCGATTTCATCAAGCAGCACTACGGAATATGGTCTTCGCCGAACGGCCTCCGTAAGCTGACCGCCTTCTTCGTAACCAACATAGCCAGGAGGGGCACCAATGAGTCTTGATACAGAAAACTTCTCCATATATTCCGACATATCGATTCTTATCATGGCGTGTTCATCATCAAAAAGGAATTCCGCAAGCGCACGTGCAAGCTCTGTTTTACCAACCCCGGTAGTTCCAAGGAAGATAAAAGAGCCGAGCGGTCTGTTGATATCCTGTAATCCGGTACGGGATCTTCTGATTGCATTTGCAACCGCAGTTACTGCATCATCCTGACCTATAATCCTCCTGTGCAGCTCATCTTCAAGTTTAAGGAGTTTACTTCTTTCACTTTCGAGCATTCTGCTTACAGGAATACCAGTCCATTTAGAAACGACTTCGGCTATATCTTCAGCATCAACTTCCTCCTTGAGCATTTTTTTATCTTTCTGGATAGTTGAAAGCTGCTGAGTTTCCTCCTTAAGCTGCTTTTCAAGCGTAGCGATTTTCCCGTAACGCAGTTCTGCAACTTTACCAAGGTCACCTTCACGCTCATAGCGGTCGGCAAGTGTTTTAGCATTATCGATTTCACTCTTCATTCCCCTTATTTTCCGGATCTTATCCTTCTCAAGATCCCAGTGCATCCGTAAAGTATTTCTTTCTTCCTCAAGATCACTCAGTTCTTTCTTAAGCTCTTCAAGTCTCTTTGCTGAGGCTTCATCCTTCTCCCGTTTCAAAGCCTCGCGTTCAATCTCAAGCTGTTTAATCTTTCTTTCAAGGCTATCGAGTTCTTCGGGCATCGAATCTATTTCTATACGAAGTTTAGAAGCTGCTTCATCAACAAGATCGATTGCTTTATCGGGCAGAAACCTGTCGGCAATGTATCTATGTGATAACTGAGCAGCTGCTATGATGGCTGCATCTGTTATCCGGACGCCATGATGTATTTCATATCTTTCTCTTAGTCCGCGCAGGATCGAGATGGTATCCTCCACCGACGGTTCACTTACCAGCACAGGCTGAAACCTTCTCTCAAGTGCCGCATCTTTTTCAATATGTTTTTTATATTCATCGAGAGTAGTTGCTCCGATGGCGTGGAGTTCACCCCTTGCAAGAGCCGGTTTAAGAATGTTAGCTGCATCCATAGAGCCTGAAACAGCACCCGCACCGACAAGTGTATGAAGCTCATCAATGAATAATATTATCTCACCATTTGATTCCTGCACTTCCTTAATTACAGCTTTAAGGCGCTCCTCGAACTGACCGCGGAATTGAGTACCTGCAACCAGGGCGCCCATATCAAGGGCAACGATCCTTTTAGACTTAAGATTTTCCGGTACATCACCTGCAACGATCCTGTGAGCAATGCCTTCAGCGATAGCAGTTTTACCTACTCCCGGTTCTCCTATCAGAACAGGGTTATTCTTTGTCCTTCTTGAAAGAACCTGAAGTACTCTTCTTATTTCCTCATCTCTTCCGATAACTGGATCGAGTTTACCTTCTTTTACAAGGTCATTGAGATCTCTGCCGTATTTCTTTAATGACTGGTAAGTCTCTTCAGGATTTTGAGAGGTAACACGCTGCGTACCACGGACTTCTTTTAAGGCTTCGAGAATTGTATCGTGTGAAATTCCGTTATCTCTTAAAAGCTGTCCTGATTTGCTATCGGTTTTGGATAGTGCAAGTAAAAGATGTTCAGTAGATATGAATTCATCTTTAAGATTGCGGGCTTCTTCGGCAGCGGCATCAAATAACTTACCTGTCTGTGCCGACATCTGCTGATTGCCTATTCCGGCACCGGAAACCTTAGGAAGCCTCTCGAGCAGCTCATTAACTTTAAGACGGATAGCGCTGACATTTCCTCCTGTTTTATGGAGAATAGAATCGGCTATACTTCCCTTTTCCTGTATAACTGCTGCAAGTAAATGCTCAGGTTCGAGTATCTGGTTGTTATAGTTCTGTGCAATCTCAATCGCTGTCTGAACAATTTCCTGCGCTTTGACTGTTAGTTTATTAAAATTAAATGGCATATCATCTATTCCTTCTTAAGAGTCTGATCATAAATTCCACCATATCTGAACTTTATTAATCAACTCAGTTTATCTTTTTAACTTCAGTGTACCAATCGCTCGACTGTTCAAGCATCTGGTTTATTTTGCTTACCAATCTGTGAGGATCCATCAGATCTCCCTCGAGAAGCAGGGCCGACTCAAATAATTCCTCTACCACATTATTGATATACTCATCATTTCTATCTGCCTTAAATACTTTCAGCAGATTCCTGATAAGCTTATGATCTCTGTTGATTTCGAAGACCTTCTTAGGAACTTCCATCTCCTTATTCATCATCCGCATCATCTTCTGCATAGAGGATGACATTGAATCATCAGGATTTACAAGAATAGCAGGACTGCCGCTGAGTCTGTCCGATTTTCTAACATCAGTTACCCTATCACCCAGAATTTCCTTAATTCTCGATATAAGGCTGTCAAAATGAAGCTGGTCATCTTTGGTCAATTCAGCTGGTTTTTCCTTTTTCTCTTCAGTTTCCTTGAATGATTCAATGTTCTTAAGGTCGACAGAATCTACCGGTTTAAATTCAAAATCCTTGTATTTTCTTAGTGAAGAAAGAACGAATTCATCAACAGGATCATAAAGATAGAGCACTTCAAGCTCTTTATTCTTAAAGATTTCAAGGTGAGGGTCCTGCCCGATAGCCTGTCTACCTGAACCGAGAGCGTAATAGATTTCTTTCTGTCCTTCTTTAAATCTCGAAACATATTCTTCAAGAGAAGTCAGTCCTTTTTCATCATCATTATGGGATGAATTAAAACGGAGCAGTTCTTTAATCTTATCCATATTGGTGAAGTCACCATAGCCAAGCTTAAGGTACTTACCATGCTCATTCCAGAACTCAATATATTCTTCAGGATTATCCTTAGCTTTCTTAATGAGGTATGACAGCACCTGGCTTGTTACCGTGTTTGAGATCTTGGTGAAAATTATGTTTTCCTGAAGAGTTTCTCTTGAAATATTCAGAGGCAGGTCTTCTGATTCAACGACGCCTTTTACGAATCGTAAATATTCCGGCATCAGGTCTTTATTCTGATGCTGGATAAGGACTCTGCGCACATACAAATCCAAGCCATAGTCTTCCCTGTTGAAGCCAAAAAGATCAAAATTCTTTTTAGGAATGAAGAGCAAGCTATGGAACTGTATAGGAGCATCAACAGAGTTATGGAGTACATCCATAGGTTCATCAGGATCGTGAGTTAAGAACTTATAAAATTCAGTGTACTGTTCCTTTTTTACACTGCTTTTAGGTTCCCGCCAAATTGCCGATACCGTGTTTATCTTCTCTTTCTCAAGATAAATCGGGGAGTTAACAAAGTTAGAATGTTTCTTTATAATAGTCTCAAGTCTGTATTTATCAGCAAAATCCTTTGCCTCTTCCTTAAGGTGGATCTCTATTATAGTTCCGCGTTTGAGTTTTTCATCAGGTTCAATAATTTCATAGTCACCCAGTCCATTAGATTTCCACTCTACCGGCTTTGTGTTTTTCCTGAATGATTTTGTCTTAATAATGACTTCATCGGCAACCATAAAGACAGAATAAAATCCAACACCGAACTTTCCTATTATATTATTTGCTTCAGATTTATTTTCCTGGAGCTGTTTAATGAATTCGGATGATCCTGACTTTGCAATAGTCCCGATATTCTTTATCAATTCATCCTTTGTCATACCTATTCCGGTATCGGAGACGGTAATCAGCTTTTTCTTTTCATTAAAATTCACATGTATTTCGAGAGGAAGATCTTTATCTTCAATTTCAGTTCCGCGGGTTGATTCAAACCGCAACTTATCGAGTGCATCTGAGGAATTTGATATCAATTCCCTTAGAAATATTTCCCTGCTTGTGTAGAGTGAATGCACGAGGATATCGAGAAGCTGCTTAACTTCAGCTTTAAATTCATATTTGTGAGATGTTGAAGTCTTACTCATTCCTAACTCCTTTAGTCCTTTCTTAATTGAGATAATTTTTTAAATAATTCCTTTTCTTCTTTTGAAAGATGTTTTGGTATCTGAACCAATATTCTTATATAAAGATCACCGCGCTTACTTTTATTATCCTGCCTGAACATTCCCTGACCCCGAAGCTTCAATAGTTTTCCATTATCAGTTTCAGGCGGTATAACAATACTTAATGTTTTATGATCCAGTGTCTGTATCTGTACATTGCCGCCAAGCACAGCTGTATAAAGATCGACATCCAGGTTATAATACAGGTCGTTCTCTTTCACCTCGTAGAAGGGATGATCCAGTACATGGATATTAAGGTATAAATCACCTTTTTCCCCTCCACTACTTCCCGAAGCGCCCATTCCACGGAGTCTGAGCTTAGTTTTATCTCTTGTCCCGGATTCAATTTTAACTTTGAGTTTTTTACCATCGACACTAATTGTTCTGTCTACACCATTATGCACTTCCTCAAGAGTCAAGTTCAGATTTGCCTCGTAATCCTGTCCTTTCTTAGCAGAAGTAAAAGGATTACGCTGAGCGCCGGCGCCTCTACCACCGAAGAAACTTTCGAAGAAATCCGAGAAACCACCGATATTGCCGAACATATCACCAAGATCACCCGAGTACTGGTATTGTGTTCTTCCGCCTCCACTACCGCCGAACTGACTGTAAAAATCCTCCATACCCGGACCGCCGGCTCCCGGCTGCTGGTAATTTTTCCAGTTAGCACCAAGCCGATCATATTTTTTACGCTTTTCAGGATCGCTTAAGACTTCATTTGCCTCAGTGATCTCTTTAAACTTTTCTTCAGCCTGTTTATTATCGGGGTTCCTGTCGGGATGATACTTCAGCGCAAGCTTACGGTAAGCCTTCTTAATTTCTTCCTGTGTAGCATCCTTTTCAACGCCGAGTATTTTGTAATAGTCTCTAAAGTCCATATTTATTTTTCCTGTATTTCAAAATATAAACAGAACAGGATATTAAGTTTCTGTTTAATAACAAAAAGGGCAGCCGAACAAACCTTCAGCTGCCCTTACAGCAATTATAGAATTCCGGCTTTCTGATTTACAGATAAGCTTATTTTACTTTAACTTCAATTTGTTTTGGTTTTGCTTCTTCGGATTTAGGAACGGTAATGGTTAATTGTCCGTCCTTAAATTCAGCATCGATTTTATCTTCCTGAATTTTTGAAGGAAGATTAAAAGATCTGAAGTACCTGCCGTATGATCTTTCAACCCTGTGGTATTTTGAATTCTTTTTCTCAGTCTCCTGTTTTCTTTCTCCGCTTATTGACAGCTGACCATTTTCATAATTTATTTTCACATCTTCTTTTTTCACACCAGGAAGATCAAGCTTCAGTTTATAGCCATCCTCATCTTCAGTAATATCAGTAAGAGGAGACCATACAGCATTTTCATATTCAGCCACTTCTTCATCAGAATCTCCAAAACCAAATCTTCTATTAAAAGAATTGAACACTCTATTGAACTCACGTTCAATGTTTAATAAATCCTTTGAAGGATTCCATCTTACTATTGCCATAATTTTTTCCTCCTTTATAATTTTTAATGTCATTTACACTGTAACAACTAAAATGCCAGCCGCTTAGAATTCCTATAACAATATATATCATAAAGAGTTACGAGGATAGAACTGCAAAGGATACTGTTTGACAAAATGGCAGACTTTATATACAAAATGATAGTCGGAATCATAAAAATGGCAATAAACCGGACAAATTTTGTATAGACGGTGAGGCGGGGGGTTATGTGACTAAGGGACTTAGAGACGGGGGGACTGAGAGACTGAGAGACGGAGAGACTGAGGGACGGAGAGACGGGGGAAGATACCCAGGGGCTTAGAGATTGGGAGACTAAGGGACGGAGAGATTGAGGAAAGGCGGGGGCTGACCCTTTTTGAGTGTTTAAGGAGGGAAGGTAAGACGTATGTGAGACGTATGTAGGATCTATATGGAACGTATGTGAGACGTATGTGGAAAGTGGAAAGAGAGGTTGAGAGACGGGGACTGAGTGACTAAGGGACGGAGAGAAGGGAGAGACTAAGAGACGAGGGACTGAGAGACGGGGAGGCTGAGTGACTAAGAGACGGAGAGAAGGAGGGATTGAGAGACTGAGAGAAGGAGGGACAATTAAATATTTTGAGCGTTTGAGGAAGGTAGGTAGGACGTATATGAGACGTATGTAGGACGTATGTGGAACGTATGTGAGACGTATGTGGAAAGTGGAAGGAGAGGTTGAGAGACGCGGAGATGGAGGGATTGAGAGACGGGGGGACTGAGAGACTAAGAGACAGGAGAGACTGAGGGACTGAGAGATGGGGAGACTGAGTGACGGGGAGACGGGAGACGGAAAGATGGGGAGGAAGGGATGAGTTGAGCATAGCGTCGAATCTTTGGATTGTTAATGCACAATTATTTCCATATTTTTGCAGACTTGTTTCTGCTAATTAAACCAGATGAATAAATATACCGAAGACACAATTACGGCAATTGCAACTCCTTCGGGAGCCGGGGCAATTTCTGTCATCCGGGTCAGCGGCCCTCTTTCCTTTGAGATATCAGATAAAATATTCCGGGGTAAAAAGCGATTATCTGATTCGGAATCTCATACTATTCATTATGGTGAGATCGTTAATGAAAGAGGTGTTTTGATTGATGATGTATTGATTTCAGTATTCAAGGATCCACATTCATATACCGGAGAGGATTCTGTAGAAATAAGCACTCATGGAAATCCTTTAATATCAAAGCAAATTATAGAACTCCTTCTTCGGAATGGAGCCAGGCAGGCTGAACCGGGAGAATTTACAAAAAGAGCTTATTTGAATAACAGGATAGATCTTGCCCAGGCTGAAGCAGTAGCTGATGTAATATCGTCAAGAACAGATGCTTCACTGAGGGGTGCGAGGAACCAGCTCGACGGGATGCTTTCCAAAAAAGTTGATGAGATCCGGAGTTCGCTCATAAATGTTTCTTCTTTTGTGGAGCTGGAACTTGATTTTGCAGAAGAAGATGTGGAATTCGTGAATCTGGGTGAACTCAGCGAAAGAATTAAGAAAATAAGGACAGAAATAGAAACTTTGTTAAAGAGCTATTCATTTGGTAAAGTACTTAAAGACGGCGTAAATGCGGCACTGGTTGGAAAGCCGAATGTAGGCAAATCTTCCCTGCTGAATTATATACTGAAGGAATCGCGCGCTATAGTCAGCCATATCCCGGGAACTACCAGGGACATTATCAGAGAAGATGTTTCGATTGACGGAATTCTTTTTAGATTGTATGATACCGCAGGGATACGGATCTCTGAAGATGTTATTGAAATAGAAGGTGTTCTTCGCAGCAGACAGGCAGTAAAAGATGCAGATTTAGTACTATTGATCAGCGATGTAGAACAAGGGAGATCTGACGAATTACTGGAGGAAATCAAAAAACTTACTGATGAAAACAAAATCCTGAAGGTCCTGAATAAAATTGATTTAGGGAATAATGACACAGAAAATTATGATGCTGCTATTTCTGCTCTTTCAGGAGAAGGTATTGAAAATTTGTTTTTAATGATGAAAGAAAAGGCGCTTGGTTCCTCTTCCTATAGTGAAAAAGGTGCAATTGTTTCCAACTCCCGGCATTATGAATGCCTGCGAAAAGCAAAAGAAACCCTGGAAAATGCTGAAGAATCAGTAGAAAACAGGATGAGTGGAGAATTTATCTCTGTGGATTTAAGAAAAGCGGCTGATGATCTTGGAGAAATTATAGGAATTGTCACTTCAGACGACATATTAAACAATATTTTTACAAAATTCTGTATAGGTAAGTAGTTCCACGTGAAACAAACAAGGTATTTTTCAATTAATTTTATAAATAGTTCCACGTGGAACAGGATTTTATGAATAATGAATTCGATATAGTAGTAGTGGGAGGCGGCCATGCAGGTATAGAAGCCAGCTCTTCGGCGGCAAATATGGGCTGTTCCGTTGCTTTAGTGACGATGGACAAATATGCAATAGGCAGAATGTCCTGCAACCCGGCAATAGGCGGAACTGCCAAAGGCCATCTTGTCCGGGAGGTCGATGCTCTCGGCGGAATGATGGGAATTATTGCCGACAGAACTGGAATACAATTCAGAATGCTGAATAAATCAAAAGGTCCGGCGGTATGGTCCCCAAGGTGTCAGTCAGACAGAAAACTTTATTCAGAAGAAGCATACAATGTTATAAGCAGCATTCCGAACCTTTCCATAGTTGAAGATGCTGTGGTAGACATATTGACCGAAGATAACAGAATTACGGGAGTACTGACTGCAAACGGGAAAGAAATTAAATGCAAAGTTGTGGTTTTATCTTCCGGAACTTTCCTGAACGGTTTAATGCATACAGGTTTGAATTCCACAAGCGGAGGCCGTTTTGGTGAAAAACCGGCAACCGGCATTACAGAAGCATTATTAAAACTGGGATTTGAATCAGGCAGACTTAAGACCGGAACTCCACCACGGCTGGCAAAAAACTCAATTAACTGGGATATTGTAGAGGTTCAGCCTGGCGATGAGGATCCGCAGCCATTTTCATATAAAACAGACAAAACCAATTTTCCGTTTTTACCTCAGGTTCCGTGTCATATTACATATACTAACGAAACAGTACACAAGATACTGGAAAAGGGATTTGAAGATTCCCCGATGTTCACAGGCAGGATAAAAGGAGTTGGGCCCAGGTACTGTCCTTCAATAGAAGATAAAATTGTTCGATTTTCCGATAAAAAACAGCATCAGCTTTTCCTTGAGCCGGAAGGACTCGACAGCGATCTGATATACTTAAACGGATTCTCCTCTTCCCTGCCGGCAGAAATTCAGCTGGAGGCTATACATGAAATCAAAGGACTTGAAAAAGCAGAGATGATTCGTCCCGGTTATGCTGTCGAGTATGATTTCTTTCCGCCTCACCAGGTGGATTTAACTCTTGAGACTAAACTTATCAAGGGTTTGTATTTTGCAGGACAAATAAACGGGACTTCCGGATACGAAGAAGCTGCTGCACAGGGTATTGTTGCCGGTATAAATGCAGCTCTGAAAATTCAGGGAAAACCGGAATTTGTTATAAAGAGAAGCGAAGCTTATATCGGGGTTCTTATAGACGATCTTGTAAATAAATCCACCGAAGAACCTTACCGGATGTTTACATCAAGAGCTGAACACCGTTTGGTTCTGAGGCAGGATAATGCCGACCGCCGGCTTATGAAATATGGATATGAGTTCGGACTTATCAGCACTGAGGAATACGAAGAACTGAATAAAAAAGATATTCTTGTAAAAGCAAGTATTGAACTTCTTAACAGACTAAAGCTGCATGCCAGGGATATAAATCCTTTATTGGAATCAAAAGGACTCAACGGAATTGACTCAACAGAAACAATTTCAAAACTGTGTAAAAGACCGGAAATTTGTCTTAGTGATTTGTTAAATGTGAACGGCTTCGGCGGAGAAAAATTAATTAAAGAATTATTAAACGACCCGGTTTGCATTAACCAGGTTGAAATCGAATTAAAGTATGAAGGATATTTAAAAAGACAGGAAGAAAATATATTACGTCTTGAGAGATATGAGGGGGTAATTATTCCTTTAACATTAAACTATTATGGAATAAAAGGCTTATCAACTGAAGGAAGAGAGAAGTTAAACAGGATAAAACCTCGCTCTATCGGCCAGGCAAGCCGTATTTCAGGAGTTACACCTTCAGATATTTCTATTTTATTGGTATATTTGAAAAACTAATTTAGGGAACTTATATGGTGGATGTTCAGGAACAATACCTAAAAGAATTACAATCATTTTATTGGGAAAACGGATTTACTCCCGACATAATGAAAGTAGAACGTCTGGCTTACTTTGCGGAATTAGTTGCGGAAAAAAATGAGTCAGTTAATCTTATTTCACGCCGGGATATCGGCAACATTATTGAGAATCATGTTTTTCTCTGCTCTTACATAACCAGGTACATTCCGGAGAAGGCTACGCATTTTCTGGATATCGGCACCGGGGGCGGTTTTCCGGGCATTCCTTTAGCAATTCTTCGGCCCGAGCTGCAGGGTGTTTTAGTTGATTCGACGAACAAGAAGATAAACGCAGTAGAAGAATTTATCGATAAATTAAAACTCGGGAATGTTATTGCTGAGAACGAAAGGGTAGAGAGTCCCGGGTTCATCGAAAAATACAAAGACAGTTTCGACCTGATAGTCAGCAGAGCCTCTGTTCCACTAATAATACTATTCAGATACGCGCTTCCATTGATTAAAGAAAAGGCTTACCTTGCAGCCATCAAAGGAGGAGACCTTGATACAGAGTACCGGAAAGCCGAGATGAAGTACAAATCATACATAAAGAAATCCACTATTTTCGACCTTTACTACAAACCAACTAATGTACGCAACCAGAAAGGGAAGAAATTAGTTTTACTGGAACTCCATAAATGAGTTCTTCTTCAGAAAAAAAAAAGTTATTTGAAGAAATAAGTTCACTAAAAACAGAGCAGCGCAATGCGGCCTCGATGAATATCGATACTGCTTCGGTGAGTGAAATTCTGAAGATAATTAATGATGAAGATAAAATAATTCCTTCTGCCGTTGAAAAAGAAATTCCTTACATAGAAAAAGCAGTTGAGCTTATTGTCTCTGCATTTAAAGCAGGGGGACGGCTTGTTTACTTCGGCGCGGGTACCAGCGGGCGGCTGGGAGTAATTGATGCAGCCGAATGTCCTCCTACATTCGGCACTGATCCTGAACTTGTGCAGGGTTATATTGCCGGAGGAAAGGAAGCAATGTTCCGCGCGCAGGAAGGTGCTGAGGATTATGAAGAAAACGGCGCAGCGGATGTTATCAAAGCCGGGATAAATAAAAATGATGTTGTATGCGGCATAGCTGCAAGCAGACGTACGCCTTATGTTATCGGCGCTGTTAAGAAAGCAAAGGAACTTGGTGCAAAAACTTTATATATTACATGCAATCCCCGAAGCGAGTTTAACATTAAGGAAATTGATATTGCTATCTGTCCTTATGTTGGTCCTGAAGTGGTAATGGGATCTACGAGGATGAAGAGCGGCACTGCCCAGAAGCTTGTACTGAATATGCTGACCACCGCTTCAATGATCAGGCTGGGCAAGGTTTATGAAAATATGATGATAGACCTCCAGATGACCAATAAAAAGCTGGTGGAAAGATCAAAAAGAATTATAATGACTATTACCGGTTTAGCTTATGAGGAAGCGGAAGTTTACCTTAACAAAGCAGGCGGGCATGTTAAAACAGCCCTGGTAATGATACTGGCTGAAGTCGATTTAGATGAGGCTCACAGCAGGCTGAAGAAGGCAGATGGATTTGTAAGAAGAGCTATTGAAAATAAAAATTAACTTCTAAGCAAATGAAAAATTACACCTGGAGCTACGATAAAGAAAGTGTTCCTGATCCCGTTAAGCTCGAATACGTTTTAAAATATGGTGATTTAGATGAAATTGCTGAAGTAATCGAAGAGTTCGGCATTGAATATTGCCGGGATATCTGGATTAAAAAGATAATATCAGACAGAAGATTTAATAAATTAAATTATTTTCTCGCAAGGTTTATTTTCAATATATCCTCAGATAGGAATACAATTCTGAAATTTCTGGAAGAAAACCAAAAATGGAGATTCAAAGAAGTGAAGCCTGAACCTGCAAGGAACAAGAGTTAATCTTTCAAGTAATCGGATATAAGATTTAGGAAGACACCGGACTTAAAGATAAAAGAATACCTGGAACCCAAAACAGCTGAAGTTTTAAGTTCTCTATCAGAAATAGAGGAAATCAAAAACTTTACATTAGTAGGCGATTCAGCGCTTTCTATTCATCTTCATCATCGTTTTTCGGAGGATCTGGATTTTTTTACATGGCATCAAAAATTAGATGCTGCGGGTATTGATCCGATATTGAAGGCTATTACTGCTATATACCCGACAAAAATTGTTAATAATTTTACTGATGGACTTGATATTTTTGTGGATGGTGTAAAGGTTATATTCTTTGCCAACTACTGGGATAAATTAAAGGAAAGAGAAAGTTTATTAAATAAATCATTTATCGGCAGATTAGAATTAATTACTGCAATGAAAACCAATGCGCTTTCTTTGAGAGCAAGGTTTCGGGATTATTATGATTTATATGTAATTACAAAACAAATATTTGATATAAACAAAGTTTTGGAGATTTCATTAGAATATATTCCGGGTATGACCAAAAAAATCTTTGTGATGCAAATGATATACACCGAGGATATAGAAGATGAGAACATTAAACATCTTTATCCGGCGTACGATGTTTCTCTGAATGACATCAGAATATTTTTCGAAAATGAAATAAAGAAATTATTAGGAGCAGACTAAAAAACTATTCCTGATGCAACAGATGCTGACTATAATGGTATGACCTTCTACTATTTTTATTTATTAGTTGCTAATAGCAATTAATAAGCGACGTTGATAAATATCCCGGACTGATTAAATATAACGGCGGGATTGCGGCAGTTACGGATTTATGAATTATATAGTTAAAGATTTTCTTGACACAAAGGTTATTCGAAATATCCCGGGGATAGCTGCGCCCTATACGTCCGAAAAGAATATAATTTACACCTCACCGCTGTATGGTTCATCAAAAAGTTTTCTCATAAACGGACTCTCATTAAAGGAAAGCAGACTGGTTGTTCTGCTTCCCGATTCAAAGTCGGTCGACGAGCTGAAGGTTGAGTTAACTGTGCTGGGACTGACAGATAAGCTTCTCGTAGTAAATGAATTCAGGTCGGAACCGCTGCAGGAAACCCTCACTGAGATCACCAAAAGAGAAAAGTTCATACTTATATCAACATACAGCATCCTGAATTGTGAACTTCCTTCTAAAGAAAAGATCAACGAGAAGACAACCAGTCTGCAGGTTGGCGGCAATCTTTCATATGACGATGTAATAGAATATCTGAGTCTGCTTAATTACCAGAAGGATAAATTTGTTGAAGCCCCGGGCGATTATTCTCAGCGCGGTGCAATAATTGATTTCTGGTCATACAGCGAGCATAACCCGGTACGTTTGGAATTCGATGGTGATTTCCTCGAATCGATCAGGTACTTCGATCCGGAAAGTCAGCGTTCGATCGAACAAATTAAGGAAGTTACTCTTGCCCCGTCATTAAGCTCAGGCGAAGATCAGCAGAGATATACTGATATATTTACACATCTGGATAAGCCTTTGATCATTGCCTCCTCGTTCGAGCTGAAAAATTTCAAACCTGAAAAATTTAATTGCTTCGCGGAGGTGAAGCCGGTCATAGCAGCAGACAAACCTGAAGGCGAACCGGATGAAAAAACCTACCTCGATGATTTCCCCGAGGGACAGGAAGAAGAGGAGACAGCACCGGATGCAGCAAATCATTCAGAAGATTACAAAAAATACCTGGATATTCACGGCACAAAGTGGCTGATTGAAGAGGAGCTTGGATCTACTGATAATCGGATCGATGCCGGAATTTCAGATTCCCCCTCTATAAATTCAAACTATGAGATACTGTTCAATACACTGAAGGATTACGCAGAAAAAAGTTTTCGGATTATTATAACTTCAGAAAATGAACTGCAGACCACAAGGCTCCGCGATCTTTTAAGTGAATTTAAACAAGAGCTTGCCGCTTTAATCGATTCCGGTAAGGTAAAGATTGAAACGCTGGCTATCAGAAAAGGATTTCTTCTGAAAGAGGAGAAGCTCCTGATACTTACGGATTATGAGATTTTCAACAAACCCTACAGAACCAAAATACCATCATCCCGCAAATACAAGAAGTCAAAATCGAAGGCATTTGCTTCGATAAAAAGAGGGGATTACGTGGTGCATGAGGATTATGGTATAGGCAGGTATACCGGACTTGAAACCATACGTATCGGCGAAGCAGAGCAGGAATCTATGAAGCTTCAGTTTGCCGAAGGAGGCATTGTATATGTTAACCTCAACTACCTGACGCTGGTTAAAAAATATTCGTCAAACGATAACCTTAGTCCAACTCTTTCAACTCTCGGCACATCCGACTGGGTAAACACAAAATCAAAAACCAAAAAGAAAATTAAAGAAGCGGCCCGTGAATTAATCGAGCTATATGCAAAACGAAAGGCAACGCTGGGATACTCCTTCGGTGCGGATACAGTGTGGCAGAAGGAACTCGAGGCTTCTTTCCTATATGAAGATACCCCTGACCAGGAGAAAGTAACCGAAGAAGTAAAATCAGATATGGAAGCAGAGAACCCGATGGACAGGCTTGTGTGCGGTGACGTCGGTTTCGGCAAAACCGAAGTTGCCGTTCGTGCGGCATTTAAAGCAGTACAGGATGGCAAGCAGGCGGCTGTACTTGTTCCTACTACCATTCTTGCGGAACAGCATTATAATACCTTTAAGGACAGGCTTACGCAGTTCCCGGTATCCGTGGAGGTGATGTCGCGGTTCCAGACTAAAAAGAAACTGACAGAGATATCCGGCAATCTGAGGGAGGGTAAGGTTGATGTAGTCATCGGAACGCACCGGCTGTTATCAAAGGATATCGCATTTAAGGACCTTGGACTTCTGATAATAGATGAAGAACATCGTTTCGGAGTGAAAGCCAAAGAAAAGCTACGGTCATATAAAGTAAATGTGGATACACTGACACTAACTGCAACTCCGATCCCGAGGACGTTAAATCTTTCACTGCTTGGAGCCAGGGATCTATCAATAATTGCAACTCCTCCCCCGAACAGGCAGCCGATTTATACACGGGTTGCTGTTTTCGATATTCACAAAATAAAAGAATGGGTAATGAATGAGATGCGGAGGAACGGACAGGTATATTTTGTTCACGACCGTGTACAATCTATTGAGAAACTTGCAGGATATTTACATAAATACATTCCCGATATCAGGATTGCGATCGCACATGGACAGATGAAAGCAAGTCAGCTCGAAAATGTTATCCATGGATTTCTCAACAGGGATTATGATGTACTGCTTTCAACCAAGATCATCGAATCAGGTATTGACATTCCGAATGTAAATACGATAATTGTAAACCGTGCCGACAGGTTTGGTCTTGCAGAACTTCACCAACTGCGCGGAAGAGTAGGGAGGTCGAGCCGGCAGGCGTATGCTTATTTCATAGTGCCATCCCTCAACGGAATAAACAAAAAAGCACTGACGGAGACTTCAGGCGATCGAAGAGTTTACAGATGTTGGGGCAGGCTTTAATATTTCAATGCGTGATCTTGAGATCAGAGGAGCCGGAAACCTTTTGGGCACAGAGCAGACGGGATTCATAAATGAGGTAGGTTTCGATCTTTATGTTAAAATGATCAATGAGGCAGTTGAAGAGCTGAAATACCAGGAATTCAAGGAAATATTCAAAAGCCTTCCGAAACAGGAAGAAAGAACAGAGCCCACTATCGATGCCTACTTTGATATAGGAATTCCGAAGGAATATATGCCTGAGCAGATGGACAGGCTGAATTTTTATACTTCACTTTATTCTATAAAGGAAATATCAGAGCTGGAAGAACTTACGGAGGAAATGGAAGACAGGTTTGGTCCGCTGCCGATACTTGTTCAAAAGATTAATTGCAGCGGCCGCATTAAAATTGTATTCTTCATATGCATTATTCGAGAGGATAATCATCCAGAGGAAAAATATATTTATAATTCTTCCAAAAGGGGAAAAAGAGGACTATTATAAATACCGGTTTGCGGAGCTGATGAGATTCATTATGGGTAACTATAAAGACAGGATAAAATTCAGTCAGCAGAAATCAGTCTTGAAATTCTCCATGCCTAATAACTTTGAATCCCCGGAAAAACTTCTCGAATTCCTTACAGTTTCAGCAGGGAAGTAATGGAATTGTTTAAGCAGCAACACCCGGAAGATGTTGAAAAGAGTTTGAGTAATACAAAGGGGTAACACAAGTAGTTACCCCCTTGATTTAGAAAATTACTTCAGTAAAGTCATCTTATTATTCTTAACAATGTCATTCACTCTTACTGAATAGATGTAAACTCCGGAAGGTAGGTTAGCCGCCTTAAATATTACTGAATATTTTCCCGCGTCCTGATTCTCATTCACAAGATCGGAAACTTCTCTTCCCAGCATATCATAAACTATTAATGATACAAAACCTTTTTCTTTTACCTGGTAATTTATGCTTGTTGTTGGGTTAAAAGGATTAGGATAATTCAGACTTAATTCATATTGAAGAGGTTTAAGTTGAGTAACTTGCTCTGGGATTTCTTTACTCGGATTTGCCCCACGCACATTAGCAATAACAGAGTCGCTTGGAATTGATCCTTTTTGAGAGAAAGTATTACAAATAAAATAAAAATCTTAAATAAGTATTTCATTTTAATAATCTCCTTTATTTTAAAAGAACCATTTTTTTGCTAACTCGTTTTTTATCTGTGTTCAAGACGCATATGTAGACCCCAGTAGACATATTATTAGCATTAAGTATTACCGAATGAAAGCCGTAATTGTAAAATTTATTACTGCTGATTTTCACCTGTTCTCCGAGCATATTATAAATGATTAACTGGACATTGGAGGAAACAGGCAAATAGAAAGAGATATTTGTTATAGAGTTAAAGGGGTTTGGGTAATTTGGATAAAGGATGAATCTATCCGGAGTATAGTTTGAGTTTTCTGATAGTGAAGTAACAGTTGTATCCCCATAAAGAGTCCCATCTATGTAAGCGCCTTTTAATATTCCATATCCTCCTTCAATTGTCCATTCATACAATCCTAAACCTTGATCAAAATACTGACCGTAATAAATCAAGTCAGGATATAAAAACCTATATATCTCATATCTGTTATTGTTATAAAATTTATTGTCAAGTCGCCAGAAAGAATTACCTATGTTAAAATTAATTGCTGTGTCGCCCAATATATCAGTAAATTTATAATTTAGAACTCCCGATAAGTTATTATCCGACCATACAAATAATCTACCTGCGCTATCCAATCTCTCAAGAATTATAGAATCTTTAATAAAATAGGTGTTCCCGTCTGGCATAATTGTATCACCTGTTATTCTATGAGTTTCTACGAATGGTATACTTCCTGATTCCCCCTCATAAACCCAATAGTCACCAATATGTAAGGGGTAATATTCTGACCAATCAACTTGCTGCTTATTAACAATTAAGGTTCCGAATTCATCTCCGTTTATCACTGCGCCCCAGAAATTGCCTTCGGGCAAATTATAGCCGCCTATATTCTTTCTATAATATGTCAAACCAAAGTTTTCGACTAAGGTATAGGTTTCCCTTAATGTTATTCCATTCTCTAGAAGATTAAAATCGATAGCAGAAAGAGTATCTCCAAAACCAACAATATTATATTTATTTGCTACCAACCATACGTACCCGGGAAGATGTGCCGGATAAGTATTTCCTGTATTTGCGTTAACATCAAAAAGCAGGTAATCATTACCCTGGTAAAACAAAAAGACATTTCCAAGTAATCTTTCCTATGATACTCATAAACCGGAGGATAATTTACGCTGTTGGCTTCATTATTCCATTTGATTCTGTTATAGCTATTCCCGTTTGATAAAACCGTATCATAAAGAATTTCTTTAGTAAAAGAAAAATTCAGTCCGCTCTCATAAAATTGACCGGTAACAGTTGCTGTATCGGTTTCAATAAATTCCCAGTAGTCACCATCTGTAAGTGGATAATAATTAATATTTGACTGAGGAATAAATCTTGAATCAATTTTCCCAAAACGGGTAAGCTTTTTACTATAATTTTCTTGAGCAATCAGGGAATAAGCTGGTAAAAAAATCAGAAATAATAATACAGCTTTCATAATTAACCTCCGTTATTGGTAATAAAAAGATGCAGAATATTAAATCAATTATTGTTTTATGTAAAACCGTTAGGAAAAAAATTAAAAATGTACAATGGAGATTTAACAATTGCCGAATGTGGTAGAAGTGGAAGGACAATAAATAAAAATTCAGAAAGAATAATATCATTTGAAAAGAAAAATCGAAAACACAAAAATTCCCAACTCATCTTTCCACCACAGAGAGAGTGAGAGTTAAATATCGTGCCAAAGTAAATGAGAAACTGAACCATTATTCCCCGCTCAGTATTTAATATGTATTCCGCCTGTACTGAATAAATATTAGTTAATGCAGGCATTAAAGTCAAATCAGCAAGCAGGTAAGTAGTCATTTGCCATAAGTGATCTGATTTTGTATTAAAACCGCTAAAGCTGTTAAGGGGGGATTTGTGGATCCGCTATTAAGAAGAAATCTGATTAATTGGCTATATACTATTTTCGTTCTTTGTTTTATAAAGAACTTTATAAATGAAATTCCTACATAATACCATATTATAAGTATATAATTCAGGGTTTGCTTTTTATGAATTAAATGGAATGGGAAGAATAAATCGTTAAAATAATAATGAATTCGAAATTCTTTTTGACTAAGTTTGTTCTATATTAAAGGAGTCGAGTTTGAACTGTCCTTTTTGCAATAACCAGCTGGTTATCCTCGAATTGAACCAGGTAGAGATAGATTATTGTACAAACTGTCATGGCATCTGGCTTGATAATGGAGAGCTGGAACTTCTTCTTCAGGATTCGGAAGAAAAAATGCTGCTGCTGAATTCATTTTCTGAGAATAAGAATTCCGATGAGAAAATCATCAAATGTCCCATCTGCCGTAAGAAGATGGAAAAGGTTACCTGCGGGACAGACAACAAGGTTACACTTGATAAATGCAGAAAAGATCATGGCTTCTGGTTCAATGAAGGCGAGCTGGAACAGGTTGTAGAGATGGGAGGACTTGATAAGCAGGACAAGATTATAGGACTTCTAAAGGAAATGTTTGCTCATAAATTAAATAATTAATGAGGTTAAAATGGTTATAGGAATAATTGTCTTAGTATTAATTGTAATCGGAGTGCTGTATTTTGTTGGGAATTACAACTCACTTGTAGGATTAAGGAACCAGGTTAAGAATGCCTGGGCGCAGATTGACGTTCAGCTCAAACGACGTCATGATTTAATACCCAACCTGATCGAGACCGTAAAAGGTTATATGAACCATGAGAGGGCGACGCTGGAAAATATAACAAATGCAAGAAGCCAGGCGGTAAGTGCTCAGGGTGTCTCGGAGAAAGCAAAAGCAGAAGCCCGGCTTACTGAAGCAATGGGTAAATTTAACCTGGTAGTTGAGAATTATCCTGACCTGAAAGCAAACCAGAACTTCCTTGCGCTGCAGGAAGAACTTACATCAACAGAAAATAAGATCTCATTTTCGCGCCAGAGCTATAATGACCAGGTTTTATTTTATAATAATAAGATCCAGATGTTCCCTTCGAATATTGTTGCAGGAATGTTCAATTTCAAAATGGAAGATTTCTTTGAAGTAGAAGATAAGGCAGAGAAAGAAGTTCCGAAGGTAAGTTTCTCATAAGGCTTTGCATATAAAATGTGGGAATTAATAAAATCCAACCAGAGAAAGTCAATCTTTCTATTTGTAGGAATGGCAGTCACACTGATGCTTCTCGGCTATCTGATCGGGAGCGCTTTTGTTCCCGAAGGCGGAGGAGTATTCGGTCTTTCCATAGCGATTATAATATGGACAGTTTTATCGATTATCAGTGTCACGGCCGGCAGTTCATTGGTGCTATCCATCAGCCAGGCAAAAGAGGTAACCCCCGCAGTTCACCAGCAGCTCTTTAATGTAGTTGAGGAGATGAAATTAGCAGCAGGACTGCCAGCAATGCCTAAAGTTTACATAATCGATAGTCCTGCACTTAATGCCTTTGCCACCGGAAAAGACCCTTCACACAGCGCCGTTGCGGTTACAGCAGGCTTATTGTCAAAACTCAACCGGGATGAACTGCAGGGAGTGATTGGCCACGAGATATCTCACATAATGAATCGCGATACCAAATTTATTACATATGCTGCTGTTATGCTTGGAACAATTGTAATTATTTCTGAGATATTTGTTAAGGGAATGTTCTTTTCAGGTGCAGGCAGGAGATACGGGTCGAGATCAAAGAACAGCGGGGGACAGGCACAAATTATTATTCTTGCCATTGCAGTAATTTTTGCAATCTTAGCACCCATTATGGCAAGACTGCTCTATTTTGCTTTGTCACGGAAAAGAGAATACCTCGCCGATGCATCTTCAGCAAGACTTACACGATACCCGGAAGGGCTTGCATCAGCGCTCGAAAAAATATCCGATTGCCGCGACGATCTTCCTTCTGCAAACAAGGCAACTGCCGCAATGTATATTGCAAATCCATTAAAGAAAAAGGGTATGAAGTTGTCAGACCTGACAAGTACACATCCGCCCATTACAGAGAGGATAAGAATTCTGCGGGGAATGATGTATGGAGCCGGATATAATGATTATCAAAAATCGTTTTCGGCATTGAAGAGATCATCAGCCGCAATTATTCCTGCTTCGGGATTAAGAGATGGTGCAGTTATTCCTTTGAGGGCTGCCGGGGATCAGGAAGAACCGCAGACTGCTGTAGAAGAAAAAAGGAAGTTTGGAAATATAATGATGGCAGTTAATGATTATTCCACCATTACCTGTGAATGCGGATTGAAGATAAAGATGCCGCCGGGATTCGGAATGAACCGACCCGAAATCACCTGTCCCAAATGCGGAAGGAAGCACAGAGTAGAATCAGCGGGCAGGATAAAGATCTGAATTATTTAAATAAATAAGGGGCAAATACCAGGGAAGACAACGAGGAACTTTCCAGAGTTACGGGTGAGCCGGCGAGGGAAATAATTAGAAATGAATAATGAACAATTAACAATTGCCGGAATTTTTAAAAATTATCTAACCATAATTGATTTAATTGTTTTCTGAAAAGGCAACGAATTTTGTATGTAACTATGTGCCTCCATAGTAATGAAATATATGCCTGATGGAACTTTTGTCCCAAAGCTGTCTGTTCCATTCCAGCCGATTTCATATTCGCCGCTGATGCGGGTTTCATTTAATAATTCTTTAATCTCTTCCCCGAGTACGTTATAAATTCTAATACTTATCTTAGATTCAGAGGAAACAATAAATTTTATCCTGGTATCAGGGTTAAAGGGATTTGGATAATTCTGCATTAAATCAAATTCAACAGGTTGAATAGTATTTTCTTCTTTAATACCGGTTAAGTTGTCCCGCTTGAGGAATACGGACCTTAATTCCCACGATTCCTCCCACCCCTTGTATAATATATATTCAGGTATAATTTCAACTATTCCATCACCATCAAGGTCAGCAATATCAACTCTGTCCAATGACTGATAAACATAAACAGTATCAAGCTCCGGCATTCTCTTTATAAAATCCATATAATAATTTCCGTTTCCATCATACTTAAACCCGAAAGCCAGATTTGCATTGGTTAGGAACAAGTCTTTCCCTCCGTCTCCGTCAAGGTCAGTGTAGCGGAGCTTTCCATAAATCATCGAGAACAAGCCGCGAATGTCTATCTGGTAAACCTGTTCGTAGTTGCCGGGAGAGGATGCTTCAAAAGCAAACAATCTTGTTATTCCGCCATAAAGCATACTGCCAAAATCCCCGCCTATCCATATTTCCGGTTTACCATTTCCATCCATATCATCGGTCATAATTGTAAGGAAAGCATTATAGGTTTCAAGTTCACTGGTAAATTCAATCCCATACTCGGTGCCCTGAATAAATTCATATACATAGAATTTGCCCCCGATACTTCCGGTTGCAAAATTCCCTTTGCCATCCTGATCAAAATCTCCTGTTGATATGCCTGAAGTAAAATATTCAGGCTGGGGCTTGTTATAATAAATCATCTCATAATTGTTTATCTGAGGATTGTACTTTGCAACGTGATTGCTATATGACCAAACACTATCCCCCTCACCGGCAAACAGGTAATAAATTAATTCCTGGTTTCCATCACCATCAATATCGTAAAAAGTAACATCGTTAAACTGATAAACAGGTGGGAATGGATTGTAAATGAAATTCAGACTGTTTATTAAGTCAGTTGGTGTGTTTTGTTTATAAAATTTATTACCATCAAAACTAGCAAAGATTAAATCCAATAGCCCGTCACCAGTAATATCCCCTATATCAAAAAATGGTCCGCCGGAGTCAGGGAAAGTATAAATTTGGGTAAACAATGAGTCAATGGCCTGGTTATAAATCTTTGGCTGATAGAAAAAATGTGCCTGGTTATATTGAACTCCATAGCCGTATATTTCATTCTTACTATCTTTATCAGCATCAACGGCAATGTATTTTACTCCATAAGAATTTACTGCCGGGATATAGCCCCAGAGTTTATAATAGCTGTCATAGGAAGCGAAGTCTATAGTATCTAACTCAATAATAAGATTTGCCTCAGCAGTATTTTTATTCTCAGGATAAACAGATATTTTTTTCTCCCAATGATGATTATGACGCTTATCATAGATATCAACCACACTATCATTAGATACAGAGACCGTATAATTTGGATTATTTAAGTAATTACTTAAAATATTATTTTGTGCTATTGCAGGTAATGCAGTTACGGTTAATAGAGCTAATAAATACTTTTTCATAATTATAACTTCGTGTTAATAAATAATTACCTTCCTGGACTATGATATGATTCCCATCCCTGTTAGTGAAAATGTCTACACCGCCCAAATTTACTGCATTGACGACATTGATGTTTGTCTCTTTAACAGAAGTCCAGTTTTGTGTTTGTGCAAGTAAAACTGCTGAAAACAGAAATACGAATAAGAATAGAATCTTTTTCATATTATACCACCTTTTTATTTAAGTAAAACAGATTTAAAAATCTTAACTGATTTATTTGTTTTAAGGACAATCAGGTAAACTCCGCTAGGCAGCGAATTACCAAATTTATCCTTTGCATCCCAGGGGATGGAATAGTTTCCCGGGGAGAGTTCTTTATCAAGCAGCGAGTTTATTTCTTTCCCTAATAAATTGTAAATGCTTATCTGAACGTTAGAAGTTTCTATAACATTAAAGCTGATTGTACTTTCTAAGTTGAAAGGATTGGGGTAGGACTGAATAACTTCAAATGATTTATTATTGTTTGTCGGTTCTGCTACTCGATTTGGTTTATCTTGTCGTAGGATATAACTGAAAACATAAGTTAATGATGGGGTATATTTGTCCATAGGTATAACCAAATCTTTCTCCCCATCTCCGTTAAGATCAGCAATTCCCGGAAGGAAAAATTGAGCTCCGGACTGAGTTGCTTCACCGAGCTTAGCATACCAAAGCTTATATTGGTGATTCTCAGGAGAACCAACAAATTTGAGAACCAGGATTATGTTACCGCTTGAAATAATCAACTCTTCTTTACCATCGTTATCAATATCAATTGTCTGAATGTAATTTGCAGCAAATGAAGTTGAATATCTTAGTTCGATTCTGGCAACGGATTTATAACTATTATCTCCATTAGCTTCGTAGCATTGGTAAACGGTAATTCCTTCCTCAAAATCCTGCCCGCCAATCCAGAATTCAGGTTTTCCGTTTCCATCAATATCTTTTGTTGCGGTTTGCATATAAGTGTTCGGAACAGGAAACGGAAACTGACTAACAATTGAATACTCATTTTCATCATTATTTTCGATTACAAAAACATTACCGGGTCCTGAGCTACTCACCAATTCAATTTTGCCATCCTGATCAAAATCATCAATTGCAAATCCGGACAAGTCACTCTCAAAAACTGATGCAAATCTGAATACTTCTGCAAAGTTATGTATGCTGTCTCTAAATTCAGCTATGGCAAATCTTGTAGTATCCCAGCCAGAATCAGTAGTATAAGCACAATCTGTTATTCCATTATTATCCCAATCACCAAATGCCATATTGTCAATCTGGAGTGTATCTACGTAAAAGGTGAAATCGAATGTAATAGGCAATTCGCTTGTGGAATCACTTGTATAAATGGCATAATTCCAGATATAGGTCAATCCTCCGTCACCATATTTTGCCAGGAGAATTTCTTTATTCCCATCGCCGTTCATATCAGCAATCCCTTTAACAAATGCTGTAAGCGTATCATAGCTGAATATGTTTTGGTAAATTCCGTTTAAATTTCTTTCAAATATTTTTACCGGCCCAGCTAAATCAGCTGTATTTGTATAACCGTATAACTCTGGACGACCATTATCATTTAAATCTTCAACTGGTTGAGGCAACCAGAAGGAAATATTTGCAACATCTACTTTCTGCCAAAAAGTAAACATACCTGCAAACTTTGTAGTATCTATTTCCCAGATGTTTATTATCGTTGTATCAGCAGGCTGGCTATTTTTAATTACATTTTCTTTACTGTCCAGATAGAAAGTTCTGCTTTCTCCAACCCGGTTTGTAAGCTTATAAACATCAGGGGATACTTCTTCAACTTTTCCGCCCTGGTTAACAAACTTTCGCAGCTCATATTCTTTGTTAAAGGTGTCGTATGGCTTATACTCGTGTGCGGGAGCAAATCCAGTAAATACTAGTATGTAAGAAATCAATATCAAAACTTTTCCCATAAGGCGGGATCTTGTAAGACTCGACATCATTTTTCCTTTAAAAATAGATATGGAAAGAAATAAACTTTCATTTTTTCAAAGCTATGTAAAACCTGTAGGGAAATAATTAGAAATGAGTAACGAACAATTAACAATTGCCGGAATTGGCAAATAAGAGATGAGAAACTGAAAGAATTCATCTGCAGGGAACAACCCGGGGCACATAAATCCCGGTTCATCTTTGTATCCGCAGAGAGAGAGAGAGAGTTAAATATCGTGCCAAAGTAAATGAGAAACCGGACCATATATTCCCCGATCAGTATTTACTATGCATTCCGCCTGTACTGAATCCCGCAATTATTTCTGGTAATATTAGTTAATGCGTGCATCAAAGTCAAATCAGAAATTAAGACAACCCTCAACGGATTAAAGATAAAGATGCCGCCGGGATTCGGAATGAACAGTCCCGAGATTACATGTCCCAAGTGCGGAAGGAAACACAGGGTTGAATCCGCAGGGCGAATAAAGATATGAAAAACACTTGCATGATTTAGTGATTTACACTTTTAAAGGGAAGGTTACCTAAGAGGGACTATGGTATTTGTATAACATTACAACTCGAAACGATCATTATCATTTAATTCAACCAATTTAACTTTAACATTTTATTGCCCTTAATAAAAATTATTTAACCAAAATTGATTTAATTGTTTTCCGAAAAGGCGAAGAATCCGGAGCATTTGCCTCCATAGTAATGAAATAAATGCCTGATGGAACTTTTGTCCCAAAGCTGTCTGTTCCATTCCAGCCGATTTCATATTCACCGCTGCTGCGGGTTTCGGTCAGCAATTCTTTTATCTCTTCCCCGAGTAAGTTATAAATTCTAATGTTTATTTTAGATTCAGATGATAGGGTAAATTTTATCCTGGTAGAAGGATTGAATGGATTTGGATAATTCTGCAGCAAATTAAATTCTGATGGATAAAAAGTGTTTGCTTCTTTGGTACTTGTTAAGTTGTCCCGCTTAAGGAATACAGATCTTTTTTCCAGGGACCCATCCCAACCTTTGTATAACGTATATTCAGGAATAATTTCGGTTTTGCCGTCTCTGTCAATATCAGCAATATCAACTCTGTCCAATGACTGATAAACATAAACAGTATCAAGCTCCGGCATTCTCTTTATAAAATCCATATAATAATTTCCGTTTCCATCATACTTAAACCCGAAAGCCAGATTTGCATTGGTTAGGAACAAGTCTTTCCCTCCGTCTCCGTCAAGGTCAGTGTAGCGGAGCTTTCCATAAATCATCGAGAACAAGCCGCGAATGTCTATCTGGTAAACCTGTTCGTAGTTGCCGGGAGAGGAAGCTTCAAAAGCAAACAATCTTGTTATTCCGCCATAAAGCATACTACCAAAATCCCCGCCAATCCATATTTCCGGTTTACCATTTCCATCCATATCATCGGTCATAATTGTAAGGAAAGCATTATAGGTTTCAAGTTCACTGGTAAATTCAATGCCATACTCGGTGCCCTGAATAAATTCATATACATAGAATTTGCCGGCGATACTTCCGGTTGCAAAATTCCCTTTGCCATCCTGATCAAAATCTCCTGTTGATATGCCTGAAGTAAAATATTCAGGCTGGGGCTTGTTATAATAAATCATCTCATAATTGTTTATCTGAGGATTGTACTTTGCAACGTGATTACTGTATGACCAAACACTATCCCCCTCACCGGCAAACAGGTAATAAATTAATTCCTGGTTTCCATCACCATCAATATCGTAAAAAGTAACATCGTTAAACTGATAAACAGGTCCAAATGGATTATAAACAAAGTTGAAATTGTTTACTAAATCAGTTGAAGTGTTCTGTTTATAAAATTTAAGAGGGTTAAAACCGCCAAAGATTAAATCCAACAGTCCATCACCAGTAATGTCCCCGATATCATAGAATGGTGCGCCTGAGTCGGGGAAGGAATATGTTTGGGTAAACAATGAGTCACTGACCTGGTTGTACATCCTTGGCTGAAAGAAAAAGTGTGCCTGGTTATATTGAACTCCATAACCATAAATTTCATTTTTACCATCGTTATCTGTATCAACAACAATGTATTTTGATCCAAGATTATTTACTGCCGGGATATACCCCCATTCTTTATAATAGCTGTCATATGAGAGGAAATTAATAGTATCCAACTCAATAATAAGATTTGCCTCAGCAGTATTTTTATTCTCAGGATAAACAGATATTTTTTTCTCCCAATGATGATTATGACGCTTATCATAGATATCAACCACACTATCATTAGATACAGAAACCGTATAATTCGGATTATTTAAGTAATTACTTAAAATATTTTTCTGTGCTAATGCAGGTAATGATATTGCTGTCAAAAGAATCAGGAGGTGATATTTCATAATCATAAATTCCTCTTAATAAATATTAAACCCGGGAAAGAGATTTTATTTCTTCGGTACTATGTAAAACCTGTAGGGAAATAGTTAGAAATGAGTAACGAACAATTAACAATTGCCGGAATCGGCAAATAAGAGATGGCGGACTGAAAGAATTCATTTACAGGGAACAACCCAGGGCACATAAATTCCCGGCTCATCTTTGCGTCCGCAGAGAGAGAGAGTTAGATATCGTGCCAAAGTAAATGAGAAACCGGACCATATATTCCCCGCTCAGTATTTAATATGCATTCCGCCTGTACTGAATTCCCGCAATTATTTTTGATAATATTAGTTAATGTAAGCATCAAAGTCAAATCATTAATCAGGGGAGTATCATAATCGCCGCCTCATAATATATCTGATTTTATATTAAAACCGCTGAGGCGGTAAAGGGGGGATTTGTGGTCTCACTATTTAGCAATTGGATAATCCGTTTGAGAATTGTATAACTGCCGGTTTTGAACTTCACTTAATGGCCTTATTATTTAAAATGTTCCCTTAACTTAAATCTGACCTTAATATGTATTCTCTGATGTATTGTTATTCCAGAAATTGACGTGTCGCCGCTCTGCGGCTTTATGACTACTGCTTATGCTATTTTCTACTAATGTTACGCCGCTCTGCGGCCGGGATAAATTGCAAATTAAGACTGCTCGTCTTATCTTCGGTTCATAATCTGATTATATTTCCCAAAATTATTTTTAATAGTCACCGGACAGTAGGCTCAGGCAAAAAATGAATCCTATATTTCAAACAATATTCACCCGATTTGCCCTTAGTGACAAAAAGACCAGGGTAGATGAGGACAGCATCATCAGGGAAATTGATTTAATGAAACTAAAGCTGATACAGTTTTTCAAGGAATTCGTACTTATAACCGCGGGATTTCTTCTTGCAGGGTTCGGCTTAAAAGGATTTCTGCTGCCTAATTCATTTATAGATGGCGGGGTAACTGGTATTTCTCTCCTTATCGCCGAAGTCACTGGTTTTGAACTTTCCATTTTACTTATAATAATAAATCTTCCTTTTATAATTCTGGGGTTCAAACAGATCGGGCTGCAATTTGCTGTTAAAAGCATTCTTGCAATAATAGGTTTAGCGCTTGCAGTTTATTTTATTGATTACCCTGTAGTAACTTCGGATAAGACTCCTGGTTGCGGCTTTCGGCGGATTCTTCCTTGGGGCAGGAATCGGATTAACCGTAAGAGGCGGGGGAGTGCTTGACGGAACAGAGGTTCTTGCAATTTACCTGAGTAAGAAATCGGGACTTACAATCGGAGATATAATTCTGATTTTTAATGTCTTAATTTTTGCTGTCGGTGCTTATGTTTTATCCGTTGAGATTGCTCTTTACGCAATCCTTACATACTACGCGGCTGCAAAGACAGTTGATTTTATCATCGAAGGTATCGAAGAATACACCGGCATCACTATTATATCCGATAGGAGTGATAATATCCGGAAAATGATTACAGAAGAACTCGGCCACGGCACTACTATATATAAGGGAGAAAAAGGTTATGCTCCCGACGGAGGTGAATTAAAGCCTGTCGATATTATTTATACAGTTGTTACCAGACTGGAGATTGCACGTCTTCAAAATGAAATTGATATGATCGATCCTTCAGCATTCATAATCAAAAATAACATTAAGGATACCAAAGGCGGAATGATTAAAAGGTTAAATCCGGGAAAGATGAAATAAGTTAATTATGCAGGAGGTAAATATGGATGGACCTATTATAGTAGAAAGAACATTTAATGTACCGGCTGAAAAAGTGTGGAAGGCAATTACTGATAAAGATGAAATGAAAAAATGGTACTTTGATCTGAAGGAGTTCAGACCCGAACCGGGATTTGAATTCAGGTTTTCGGGCGGACCCAGTGAAGATAAACAGTACCTGCACATTTGTAAAATAACGGAAGTTATTCCCGGCAGGAAGCTTTCCCACAGCTGGAGATATGACGGATATGAAGGAATTTCTTATGTCACTTTCGAACTCATCCCCGAAGGAGATAAAACCCGGTTGAAACTTACGCACAGAGGCCTGGAAACTTTTCCTGAAAATAATCCCGATTTTGCAAAAGAAAATTTTGCGGCCGGCTGGCAGGAGATTATAGGAAGCAATCTTAAAAATTACCTGGGGTAGGTTCTCGTTATCGTCTCAAAAAGTAAACTTTGCAGTGCTTTAACTCCGAATATATCCAAGGATGAAAGAGGCTGTGTGAAAATCAAACCCGGGGAACAACCCAGCGGCGGCAGAATCTACAAATTCAGATTTTTAATGGTCCAGGGTAAGCGAAACAGCGTTTCGCTCTACATTTTCACACAGCCTCGAAAGTCCTGAGGTACGGTGCTAAATATTCCGGGAGAGGATAAGTGCAGAATATTTCCTATTTTCCAGATTAAATAAAACCCAAAAGAGTAAAATGGAAACAGAACTAAGGTTAGCAGTGCTGATTGACGGAGATAACATCCCTTCAGCCTACGTTAAGGAAATGATGGAAGAGATTGCAAAGTACGGCAGTCCTACCATAAAAAGAATCTATGCCGACTGGACCAAACCGAACCCCACAAGGTGGAAAAACCTGCTCCTGGAAAATGCCATTACACCGATTCAGCAGTATAGTTACACCACCGGGAAAAATGCTACAGATTCCGCAATGATAATTGATGCAATGGATATTTTGTATACTGAAAAAGTTCATGGATTCTGCCTGGTTTCCAGCGACAGCGATTTTACCAGGCTTGCAACGCGTCTCCGTGAAGCAGGGATGAAAGTTTACGGAATTGGTGAAAGGAAAACTCCCGGCCCTTTTATCGCTGCCTGTGATAAATTTATTTATGTAGAGATTCTTAAAAACCAGTCTGACGAAACCGAAGCTGAGGTTTCAAAAGATAAGACAATAAAGAAAAATGAAATAGAAAAAGTTACTCCTGCCCTTATCAAACTGATCTCTACTACGATATCCGATCTTGCAGATGAGGACGGCTGGGCATTCCTTGGTGATGTAGGGAATCTACTTCAGAAGAAACAGCCTAATTTTGATCCCCGAAATTACGGTTTTCAGAAACTTACACCCCTGATAAATTCCATTAATAAATTTGAAATAACTGAAAATCAGAAGGGTAGATTTAAGCTGATATACGTGAGAAATAAAAAATAGATTTTTAGTTATGAAAGTTAATGCCGTAATAACCGGAGCCACCGGGATGGTAGGCGAAGGTGTTCTTCATGAATGTCTTAATCATCCTGATGTTGGATCTGTATTAGTGATAAACCGGAGGAGCTGTAATGTAACTCATCCAAAGCTGAAGGAGATCATACATAATGATTTTTATGAACCTGACTCCTATCCGGGACCAGCTTGCGGGTTATAATGCATGCTTTTTCTGTCTCGGCACTACTTCAGTCGGCAAAAAAGAAAATGTATACCGAAAAATTACTTTTGATCTTACAAAGACATTTGCAGATACTTTCCATGAACTTAATCCGGGAATGACCTTCTGTTATGTTTCTGGCTCGGGGACTGACAGCTCTGAGAAAGGTAAGCTTATGTGGGCAAGGGTTAAAGGAAAAACTGAGAATTATATCCTTAACCTTGGGTTTAAAGATGCGTATATGTTTCGTCCTGCGTTAATTACTCCTACAATAGGGCTAAATAATACACTAACGATGTATAAGATCTTCGCTCCATTGATTCCACTAGTCAGATTATTCTTTCCGGGGTATGTCTGTAGTCTGAGACAAATAGGACAGGCGATGATCAATTCCGTTATAAAAGGTTATGATAAAAAAATACTTGAAGTTGATGATATTAAAAAATTAGCTGGTAAATAATTTGCTTAAATTAAATTTTACTCCGTTCCCAATTATAAAAACGGAAAGACTGCTTCTACGTCAGGTCAATAATGATGATGTTAATGAAATATTTGTGCTTCGTTCGGATGAAAGGGTAATGCGCTATCTCGACAAGACTCCTGCGCAATCCCTGGATGAGGCCTATGAATTTATTAAAAAGATAACTGAACTTGAAAAGAATTCTGAAGCTGTTACATGGGGAATAGCACTTAAGAATGAGCATAATCTGATAGGGACGATCTGTCTCTGGAATATTCAGAAAGAACATTACAGGGCTGAAGTGGGTTATAATCTTCATCCCGACTATTGGGCGAAAGGGATAATGCAGGAAGCTATCCAGGCGGTAATTGATTACGGGTTTAACTCAATGAAGCTTCATTCAATTGAGGCAAATGTTAATCCCGGCAACGCCGCATCTATCAGACTTCTGGAAAGAAATAAATTTAAGCAGGAAGCATATTTTAAGGAAAACTTTTATTTCAACGGGAAGTTCCTTGATTCGGCGATTTATTCTTTATTAATAACTGATTAAAATTTTAATTCTATGTATGAGTATCTGGAAAAGGGTTACTTTGGGCAGGCAACAGGTAAGATGGAAAACCTGTGCGGAGAAGAATTGGCTGAAATAGGTGCCACTGATATCAAACCGGATTATAAAGGCGTTTATTTTAATGCTGATATTACAACGATTTACAAAATTAATTATACATCAAGGCTTCTATCAAGAGTTCTGGCTCCTCTGGTAACTTTTCCCTGTCATACCACAAACATTCTGATTCAGAGAGCGAAGAAAATACACTGGGAGGATTTCGTTTCTGTTAAAAGGACGTTTGCAATCAGTTCTTCCGTTTCTAAAAGCAGGATAACTAATTCCCTTTACGCTTCACAATGCCTTAAGGATGGAATAGCCGATTACTTCAGAGATAGATACGGCAAACGTCCCGATGTTGAAGTTGTTAATCCCGATGTCCGTTTTAACCTTCATATAGAAAAAGATACTGCTGTAATCAGTCTTGATACTTCCGGAGATTCGCTTCATAAAAGGGGATACAGGCTGCTGGCGGGTGAAGCACCGATGCAGGAGACTCTTGCTGCAGCTATTATAAGACTAAGTAAGTGGGATGGAGAAAATCCTTTGTGGGATCCGATGTGCGGTTCCGGGACAATCCTCTGCGAAGCATTGATGCATTACTGCAGAATACCGGCTCAGAAATTGCGTAAGAAATTTGGATTTTTTAATCTGCCTGAATTTGATCCGGATACCTGGAAGAAAATAAAAGAAGAGTACGACAGTCAAATCCGGCCTCTGGCGAAAAATATCATTAGCGGGAGTGATAAATCGCAGAATGCAATTGATGTGGCGAGGGAAAATTTATCTCATATTCCGTACACCGGTTCGGTCGAATTAAAGAAGAGACTATTCCAGGAAAAGGAGAGTTTTGAGAACGGAGTACTTATTACCAATCCACCTTACGGAATAAGGCTGGGAGAGAAAGAGGAGGTGCAGCTGCTTTATAAGGAATTAGGCGACTTTCTTAAAACGAACTGCACAGGCACTTCAGCATTTATTTATACCGGGAATCCTGAACTCCGTAAAAATATCGGGTTAAGAACCACAAGAAGAATTCCTCTTGATAATGGAAAACTTGAGGGAGTATTGCTGCAGATCGACAGTTATAAAGGGAGTAAAAAGAAAAAGTTCTCAGATTCTCCTGAAGATCCGGATTCTTAAGATAGCTCCTCTTTTTTTCTTTCCAGTTCATCCCACCTATCATAAAGCTGCTTAACTTTAGATTTGGCTTCCTCAAGCTTCAGGTTCAGTTCATTTGTCTGTTCTGCAAATTTCAGATAGAAATCAGGAGAGGTGAATATCTTTTCGATTTTTTCAACATCAGATTCAGCGTCAATTATTTTTTCTTCGATCTGCTCCAGTTCCAGATTCTCTTTATAACCAAGCTTTTTGGGTTTTGATTTAGGGCGCTGCTGGCCGGAAGAAGGTTCCTGTTTTATTCCCGGTTCTGATTCAATTTCTTCCCGCTGCCTATTCTTTTTCTTAGCGATATAATAATCGTAATCACCCTCGCTATAATATATCTCTCCGTTTCCTTCAAGTGCCAGGATTCCTTCACAGACCCTGTTAAGGAAATACCTATCGTGACTGACAACGATAACACATCCATCAAAAGATATGAGAGCCTCTTCAAGTATACGCAGGGTAGGAAGATCAAGATCGTTTGTCGGTTCATCGAGCATCAGAAAATTTCCGCCCCGGGCTAATATCTTTGCAAGAGTAAGTCTGCTTTTTTCTCCTCCCGATAGTTTACCTACCTGAGTATTGATTTTATCATCCGTGAAAAGAAATCGTCTTAAATATGTCCACACGCTCAATCGATGTCTTCCGAATTTAATTGTCTCATTCCCTTCGCCAATCGCATTAATGACAGAATCATCATCATTCAACAGCAGCCGCGACTGGTCCACATAATTGAAATCAGTCGTCTCGCCAATTTCAATTTCCCCTCTGGAAGGTGAAGTTTCACCCAAAATTATTTTCAGCAAGGTGGTCTTTCCAACACCGTTATTACCTACCACACCGATTTTCTTGCCTGCTTCAAAATTAAAGCTGAAATGTTCAAACAGAGTTTTATCACCAATCTTCATCCCTACATCTTTAAGCTCAACTACCTTTTTACCGAGCCGTTCAGAGGGAGGAATAATGAGATCAACATCGACTTCCTGTTCTGCATTTGACTGAGCGGAAACCTCATAAAAATTATCAAGCCTGCTTTTAGCTTTAGTTCTTCTTGCTCTTGGACCGCGCCTAACCCATTCCAGTTCACGCTTCAGAAACTGCTGACGTTTGCGTTCCTCAACTTCCTTAACCGCCTGTCTTTCTGATTTGTTAACCAGGTAATCGGTATAATTTCCCGGATGAGAATAGAATGTGCCCGAAGATAGTTCGACAATTCTATTGGCTATTCTGTCGAGGAAATAACGGTCGTGAGTAACAAAAACGCAGGTTCCTTTATACCCTGCAAGGAAATCCTCCAGCCACTCGATAGAATTTGTATCGAGGTGGTTTGTCGGTTCATCCAGAATCAGGAGATCGGGTTTTGAGATCAGCGCACGGCAGAGTGCAACACGTCTCTTTTCTCCCCCGGAAAGATTTGAAATGTTCCTGCTGATCTCAGGGGCATCCAGGGATTTTGCAAGCACTTTAATCCTCTTTTCAAGGTTCCAGGAATCAAGGCGGAGAATAGTTTCTTCAAGATGGTGTTTCCTCGGCGAGTCGAACGGTGTCTTTTCATACTCCTTAATCAAGTTAAGTTCTTTTGCTGCACCGGAGAGAATATTATCATAAACATTTCTGTCTTCATCCAGAGTAAATTCCTGCGAAAGAAACCCAATCACAAGATTTTTCTTTTTAGCTACTTCACCGGTATCAGGACCCAGGAGTCCGGAAATTATTTTCAGAAAAGTTGATTTTCCTGCACCGTTTCTTCCAACGAGACCAATCCTGTCCCCTTCGTGAATACTCAGGGAAGCTTTATCCAGGATGATCTGTTCGCCGAAGTGTACTTCAAGTTCCAGGGCAGTTAGAATAACAGGGGCAATATTGTCGGCCATAATTTCAAGTTTTTATACTATAATTTGTGAACAAATATACGGCAAAGGGATTTAATTAAATATGTTGATGGAAATGGAGGAATGGAGTGAGGGAAAGGTTGAGTAATCGGTGAACCCGTCTCTACCTATCGGTTATCCCGGAACTGGAAGAGGGAAAGAGCCTGGACTCCCAATATCGTGGGAAGTTAACTATTTCTTTTTAAAAGAATGGTTAAAAGCCTTGGTGTAATTGTCTGATCATCGTCATCATAAAATTCATTCATAATACTTATCTCAAATCCATTATTAACTGCTGACTGCACAAAACCTGATATATTATGAGTATAGCATTTCAGCACCTGCAATCCTTCATCGGTCTCGAACCGTGCTTTGGTCCCAAGGTATTGTTTATAAGGATGAAGTTCTCCAATGTAGACAAGTCCTCCGGGACGAAGAAATGCTGAAGCCTGACAAAAGATATGGTTCAGGTTTTCAATATGTTCGAGGACAAGGCTGAATACAATGAGATCATATTTTTTGTTTATAAAATCCCATTCTCCAGTAATATCTGCCGTGAGGAAATTTACTTTTTGTGAATTGATTTTCTCTTTTGCCCTGTTGAGCATTTCATCCGACAGATCTACAGCAGTAATATGTTCAGCCCTCTCTGAAAGCCATACGGTATTTTTTCCGGTTCCGCATCCTATCTCAAGGCAGTCATTAAAATTGCAGAATGCCAGAGTCTGTTTTAACGCTTTCGCTTCAATATCGCGCGTTTTATTTTTGTTACTGTCGTACTGCTTTGACCAAAGGTTGTATGCTTCTTTTGTATCCATAGTACATTTATTGAAAATTGAAAGTTAATTTAATAAATCGATTAAATAAGTTACGAAAATGGGACACGGATTTAACGGATCAAATAGATTCACACAGAGTTCAATAGTTATAGTTGATCCTCTACAAGGATCCCACAATTTTTCGGGGATGCTTTTATCTACAATAGTTGGAACATCTACGATGTTCTATATGGATCAAGACGAAGCAAAAAACTAATGGAAACGATTTCCATAGATTTCCAAATTGGAAATTATTTTTTAGTCAACTTTTAACCTCTGCACAGAGGTATTAACTTTTACAGAAGGTTCTACATAACTGGTTTAACGTTAAAACCGTTAAAACGGTTAGGCTGTCTTATAATTAAGTTTCCGCACCTCGATAAATCGAGGTGTTAACCTTTTGCCGGGTTCGTAAATAATTGATTTTAATGGGGTTGACTAAAAAGTAACCCTGTCATTTCGATCAAGGGAAGAAATCTTAGAATTCGAAAAGATTTCTCGGTCGAAGACTCCCCAACCTATCGGTTGGTAAACTCGAAATGACATTGTCTTACTTTTTAGTCAGCCTCTACAGGAGACTGCTCAAATGGTATCTGCCAATGGAGAAACTGCGGCCCGGGCGATAAAGGGATTCATCTCGCTCAGAGTTTATTAGGATTTATCCCGATCATAATAAAACTTAAGCTGCCAGTTCACGGTTATATTTATTTCTGTATTGGATCGGCGACAGGCCGGTAATTTTCTTAAAGGTAGTACGGAAAGCTTTTGTATCTGTATAACCGACCTTATACATTATCTCGCTGACATTTTCCATTGAAGTTTCGAGGCTCATTTTTGCCGCTTCTACTTTAACCCGCTGGATATATTCGACCACCGTATTAGCGGTGGCTTTTTTGAATCTGCGTTCAAGGTTTCTTCTGCTTAGTGCGAGCATTGAAGCTAATTGTTCGACAGTAATCTTATCCTGGTAATTACTTTCAATAAACTCCTGTGCTTTTTTAACCTGTTCATCCTCGTGTTCCTTCTGGCCGCGGAACATTATAAAAGGCGACTGGCTGTCGCGGTCGATATCAATCATAAACGATTTTGAAGCTAGTACAGCCACTTCACGTCCAGCAAATTTCTCTATAAGATAGAGCAGCAGATTTAAATAAGAATATGCCCCGCCGCTTGTATAGATGCCGGTATCCTCCGTCATTATCTTATCATCAAGAAGATTTGCTTCGGGATACATTCTCCTGAATTCATTTGCGAACCTCCAGTGTGTAGTACAGCGTTTGCCATCAAGAAGACCGGTAGCCGCCAGGAAAAATGACCCTATACAGAAGCTCGCAATCTCCGCCCCGTTCTTATACTGTTCAATTATCCATGGTATAATTTCTTTATTTCGTTCAACTGCTTTCTTCTGATCACCGAACAGAGCAGGTACTATTATTAAATCTGTTTTACTCACGTTCCCGATCAGCACATCAGGGTTCACCGTAAATAACCCGGTAGTCTGCAGGGTTTCTCTGGACACGCCTACAAGGTGAATATCAAAAATAGGCTCACGCTCTATTTCTTTAAGTATTCCATTAACTTCAGAAAAGATCTGGTAGGTACCTTCAATGTTTACCATACTTGAGTGTCCAAGGGGAATTAATATAGATATGTGTTTCATAATATTTCAATGATTAGGTTAGTGCAAAGTTCTGGTTAATTGAGACTGAATATAGATAACAGGTTTGTCGCAATCAACCCCTTAAGTTGCCGTTGTTACACTTTATATGAGGAAAGTCACCCCGCGATGTCCGGTCATTTAATTACGAAATTCTCTTTTTATACGATTCCAGGGCTTCCATCAATAGCGTTCTTAACGCTGATGATCCGATCTGATTATCCGAATTTATCTGCACGTAACGAGATAATTTAGCCGTCCCCTCGAGTAAATTTTCAGGATCCGGCAATTCTAACCCTCTATAAAATCCAAGCTTTACACCTTTTTTTGAGGGAATAATTGTGCAGATCATATCCCTGTATTTTTGTCCGTAAACATATGCAATCATCCTTGCCGGAAGATCGACCTGTTCAATGATGCCGGGAAGGAGCTCAGACAGAACTTCACGAAGTTTCATTACCCGGGCGGCAATTTGTTTATCATAGTTCCCCAGGAATATTCTTAATTTTCCGTCTTCTTTCATATCTGGTTTTAATTATTATCAAACTCTAATTTATAACCGGGAGATAAATAATCAAAAAATGATTAGTTGGAATTTTACTCATTTTTGAATAATAGTTAGAAATGTGAGTAATTAGATATTGACGCATTTACCCCCCCGGATTGCCGTAATCAGGCCTTCCATTTTTCAAAAAACGCAGTTACCTTTACACTGAGCTTAAAACTAAACCCAAAAAATTAATAAGATCAATCAATATGATTTCAGAACCTAAAACTGAATATCGTCAAGAACATCATTATATGTCAATAAAAGGAATACAGGATTAAGGATCAGTTTTACAGATGAGATTAAGAGTAATGTCGTTAAAAAACAAAAAAATTGTTTTAAGATTTATGTCAGAGTTCATAAAAGGAAATAATGATTCTTACATAGACTATTTAACAGATGATATAAAATGGAATATAGTTGGTATGCCGTCAATTAAAGGTAAGCGCAATTTCCTTCAGGCAATGGAGATGATGGAATTATGGCAGTCATCGCTTAAGGATAAAAATATTTCATTTGAAAATATTAAGAACATTGTTGCAGAAAGTGAATTTGTTGTAGTTGAAAGTGCCGGAAAAAATAATAATTCCTGCAACTGCGATATCTATAAAATCAAAGACGGAAAGATAGAGGAACTGACTACGTACATAGTTGATACCTCTTTGAATGAATAACTGAGAGTTAGAATTATAATTATATGAAAGGTGAACAAAATGCTTAAAGACAGCAAGGCATTCAGCAGTTTTTCGGTTAATGATTCCGAAAAGGCAAAACAGTTCTATACAAAAACGCTCGGACTGGAAGTGTACGGAAGTCCCCGAAATGAAGGGATTATTAAATCTTCATATCAAAGGCAGTGAAAATATAATGATCTATCCCAAATCTAATCATCAGCCGGCAACGTTTACTGTCCTGAATTTTATGGTAAAAGATGTTGAAAAGACAGTTGACGAATTAACCTCTAAAGGGGTAAAGTTTGAAAACTTTGATGATGAGAATCTGAAAACTGATAAGAAAGGCATTATGCGCGGAATGGGACCAACGATCGCCTGGTTTAAAGATCCTGCAGGTAATTTTATTTCTATTATGGAAGAAAGATAATAAATATAAAAATAAAGGAGCTTAAAATGGTGACGATTAATCCCTATCTGAATTTCCCGGGTAATACCGAGGAAGCATTTAATTTTTACCGATCCATATTCGGAGGAGAATTTGCAGGACTCACCCGGTTCAAAGACATTGAGGATGGGTCGAAACTTAATAGTAAAGAAAAAGAAATGCTGATGCATATTTCCCTTCCAATCGGAAAGGGGAATACCCTGATGGCAACCGATGCGCTTGAATCAATGGGACATAAATTGAATCCCGGGAATAATTTTTCACTCTCTGTTGAAACCGAAAGCAAAGAAGAAGCAGACAAAATATTTAAAGGACTCTCTGAAGGCGGTAAGGTAACGATGCCTCAGGCAGAAACTTTCTGGGGTTCTTATTTCGGAATGGTGAATGATAAATTCGGAATTCAGTGGATGGTTGGCTATACGCCCAAACAATCCTGAAGACCAGGTTTATATACGGGTAAATATTTTTCAGTATAGAAGGCAGAAATGAAAAAACTAAAGCTGCAGGTGCAGATGACGGTAGACGGGTTTGTCGGAGGCATCAATGATAATCTTGACTGGATGACGTGGGGCTGGGATGATGAATTGAAAATATATGTGAATGATCTGACAGACTCAGTTGATACAATCCTGATGGGAAGAAAGATGACAGACGGATTTATATCCTACTGGTCGAATGTTAAGCCTGATAGTGAGGAATATCCTTTTGCCAGGAAAATGGTGGATAAACCAAAGTTTGTATTCACCAAAACACTTCAGGAATCAGTATGGAAAAATGCTTCGCTGGTACAAGGCGATTTGAAGAAAGAAGTGGAAAAGCTAAAAAATCAGGATGGTAAGGATATTATTGTTTACGGAGGAGCCGGTTTTGTGTCTTCCCTTATCCAGGCAGATTTAATTGATGAGTATAACCTCTTCGTCAATCCGGTGATATTAGGAGATGGCCGAGCAATATTCAGAGATATTGAGAAACAGATGGATATGAAGCTTGCCGGAAGCAGGAAGTTCGACTGCGGAATTGTCCTAAATAAATATGAATCTAAAACTAAATCTTAAAAAATTATTTGGAAGGAAGTGTAATGCAAAAGGTAAGTCCTTTTTTATGGTTTGATAAACAGGCTGAAGAAGCTGCAAAATTTTATACTTCAGTTTTCGGTAATTCGAAAATGGGGAGTATTACAAAATACAACGATGCAAGCGCAGGTGCTTCGGGCATGCAGCCTGGTTCAGTTATGACAGCCTCATTTGAAATTGATGGTTATAATTTTACAGCAATTAACGGTGGTCCGGTTTTCAAAATAAATCCCTCAGTTTCATTTTTTGTTCATTCGAAAGATGAAAAAGAAATTGACGATCTCTGGAATAGGTTATCTGAAGGCGGAAAAGTTCTGATGGAATTAAACAAATACGACTGGAGTAAAAAATACGGCTGGGTGGAAGATAAGTTTGGAGTTTCCTGGCAGCTGATGTTTATGGAAAATGATTTTAAACAGAATATAGTACCATCATTATTATTTACAGGTAAAGATTACGGAAAAGCAAACGAAGCAATAAATTATTATACATCTATCTTTAAGAATGCTAAGATAGAGAATGTATTTAAATACGGCGAGGATTATCCTCCCAATGATCCGGAAGCTATAATGTTTGCAGATTTTACTCTTGAAGGAAATTTATTTGCTGCAATGGATGGCGCCGGTGAACACGATTTTCAATTTAATGAAGCTATTTCTTTCGTAGTTAATTGTGAGGATCAAAAAGAACTTGATCATTACTGGAATAAACTTTCCGAGGGCGGAGATCCTAAAGCACAAATGTGCGGCTGGCTGAAAGATAAGTATGGCGTATCCTGGCAGATAGTTCCTGCTGTTCTGCCGAAACTATTAAATGACGGTAAAAAGAGTCAGAATGTAATGGAACATTTGCTTAAAATGAAAAAGCTTGATATTGCTGTTCTGGAAAAAGCGTACAATGAAAAAAAATAAAGGTGAAATATGAGAAAGCTTGTGGTTAATACTTTTGTCACTCTCGATGGGATTATGCAGGCTCCAGGAGGACCCGAAGAGGATTCCGAAGGGAGCTTTAAGTACGGAGGCTGGTCGTTCCATTACTGGGATGATATGATGGGTAAGACCATGGATGATTTTATGGTGCAGCCCTTTGATCTTCTGCTCGGCAGAAAGACTTATGAAATATTTGCGGCTCACTGGCCGAAGATAGAGAATGAACCTGCTGCAGATAAACTAAATTCTGTAAAAAAATATGTTGTATCAACAACCCTCAACAGCGCTGATTGGAATAATTCACTTTTAATAAAATCTGACGCAGTTAATGAAATAAGAAAGCTGAAAGAAGAAAAGGGTCCTGAAATACAGGTGCATGGAAGCAGCAATCTTGTACAGACACTACTTAGAAATAACCTGGCGGATGAATATAACTTATGGATATTTCCGGTTACGGTTGGTGAAGGAAAAAGACTGTTTGGTGAAGGGACAATTGCAGCTGACTGGAAACTCATTGAAAGTCAGGTTTCATCCACCGGGGTAGTAATTAATAAATATCAGCCGGGGGGGAAATTAAAAACAGGATCCTTCGCCCTGGAAGATACTGGTTCCGAAACTAAAAATTAATTGAATTAAAACTTTAATCATTATTTAGCATTAAACAAAAGGAAGTATAAAATGTCAAAAATGAACCCGGTTGTACATTTTGAAATGCCGGCTGTAGACGGTAAAAGGATGACGGAATTTTACACAAAAACTTTCGGATGGAACATCCAGCAGATGGGTCCTGAAATGGGCAATTACATGGTTGTTTCTACTTCAGAGACAGACGAAAAGGGTCACCCTGTAAAACCCGGCTACATCGGAGGCGGGTTTTATCCCAAACCGAAAGATTCTTCGGCTGATCATCCATCCGTAGTAATAGCAGTAGATGATATAAACGAATCTATTACAAAAGTGAAATCGGGCGGCGGTACAATACTCGGCGAGCCTATGGAGATACCAGGGATCGGGATGTATGTTTCATTCAAAGATACTGAAGGAAACCGTGTAAGCCTTCTTCAGCCTTCCGGTATGTAATCATAAGTTAATCTTTTATGAGGTGAAACGGAGCAGGAATGGGAAAAGTATTTTTTGATCTGGGAATGTCACTTGATGGCTTTATTGCCGGCATTAACCGGGGAGCTGAAAATCCTTTAGGCGATGGAGGGATCAGCATACACGAGTGGATGTTTAAACAGAAAAGCTTCAGGGAGCATCTCGGTATGGAAGGCGGCGATACGGATAATACCGATAATGACATCATTACAAAAATTTTCCACAGAATAGGCGCTAATATCATGGGAAAAAGGATGTTTGAAGAAGGCGAGGCTAACTGGCCTGAAGAAGCACCTTTTCATACTCCTGTTTTTGTGGTGACTCATGAAAAACGTGAACCATGGAAACGTCCCGGCGGTACCGTTTTTTATTTCACAGACGATACTGTTAGTATTGTTCTGGAGAAAGCAAGGGAAGCAGCACGAGAGAAAGATGTGAGGATATCAGGCGGTGCAGATACAGTTCAGCAGTTCGTAAATGCTGGACTGGTAGATGAGTGCAGCATACACCTTGCACCTTTACTGCTTGGAAATGGTCTCAGGCTGTTTGACGGTGTTAATAAGGAAAAATATTCATTTGAGATCAGTGACGTCGTCAATTCAACGGAGGTTACCCATTTATCTTATAAAATAAAAAATAAGAGCTGAACCAGATGAGAAAACTGCTATTTGCGATCAATATGACAATAAACGGTGAAGCTGATCATACCACAGTTATTGCCGACGACGAACTCCATGATTTTCATACTGATCTTCTCAATAAAGTGGATACCATTTTATTCGGAAGGAAAACATATGAACTGCTTGTGGATTTCTGGCCAAATGCCCGAAGCTATCCGGAGAGTACACAGAGTATGCTTAGATTTGCTGATAAGTTCAACCCTCTATCAAAAATAGTCTTCTCGGGTACCCTGGAAAAAGCAGAATGGAATACAGCCATAAGCCGTGGGGACCCTGTGAAAGAGGTTATAAAGCTAAAACAACAGACAGGTAAAGATATATCAATAGGGGGTTTAAGTCTTGCCTCGGAACTTGCAAAGCATGACCTGATTGATGAATTCTGGTTTCTCGTCCAGCCTATAGTATCCCATACCGGGAAACGTTTATGGAAAGGAATAGAAAAACCAATGAGTCTGAAACTGATTGATTTAAAAACTCTCAAATCCGGAGTAGTTGTTCTTCATTACTCATTAATAAAACCGGGTTAATGATAAATATTTAAGGTATTCATATGGACACTTTTATATTTAAAACTAATATCAATTCAAATGATGACTTCCTCGAAATTAAAAAGATATTATCCGGGAAGAAAAAAATAAAAGAATGCACAATCGATCTTCTCGATAAGGATAAGGTTCTGCGTGTACTTTCTGATTCATATACTATCTCAGAGATAGAAAGTGAAATCGGGAGAATGGGATTTTATTGTAAAGAGCTTGAAGGTTAACACTTAAGATTAATAATAAAATTGGAGGATAATATGTATCTGATTCGTGATGTGTTCAATACAAAACCTGGTAAAGCAAAAGAACTGGTAAAAAAGTTTAAGCAAGCTGCACCATTGATGGAAAAGCAGGGAATGAAAAACTTTAAGATAATGACAGATATTGCTGCCGCATACTGGACAGTAGTCTTTGAGTCTGAAATAGAAGACCTTGGGGAATTCGGAAAAGAAGTCAGAGGAGGTACGGGAGACCCTGAAATGGCTAAAATCATGGAAGGGTATATCGATCTGCTGATCGGAGGACACAGGGAAATTTATTTAATTGAATAGTTGCTTAGTAGGCATATTCACAAATATTATAACATATAATAAGTTGTAATTTTGTCCTTAGCATCAATAAAATTTAATTTTCAACTTGTTGTGGGAGGACTTGTAGCGGTGCCCGACCCTTGCCTTCATTAGGTCGGGAGTGTCCCGATTAACCTGCTGGAACTTTTGTGTAGGCAGGCCTTCGTTTCTTTCAAGTCGGGATGTTGAGCGCAGCCAAATCGAGGACAGGGTAATTGTAAAATGTTCTCTAGTAATTAATTTTCTATTAAGACCGGTTATCTCGATACGTTCCTCATTCCGCTCGCTATATTTTTACGAATCTCGCTTCATTCGGAACACTCGATAACCGCGATAATTATTAAATCTTTCGCCGTGCCCGACCTGTCCCGGCCTTGCCTTCATATCTCGATACGTTCCTCATTCCGCTCGCTATATTTTTACGAATCTCGCTTCATTCGGAACACTCGATAACCGCGATAATTATTAAATCTTTCGCGGTGCCTGACCTGTCGTTTTATTGGACAAGACATAAAGTTAAGCTTAGTACGCCGCCCCTGCAGACGGGGGCACTTCCAATATTATTTTCCTCACAAATTGACGGATTGGGCTATTTACCTTAAGTTTACTGTAATAAGGAAGTTGCAAATCTTTCGGTACTATAATGAACAATCTTTTAGATTTATTTCATCTTGTCAAATCCCGTGTGCCTTTAATAACAATTGAAACCAGGGATGAAAAAGAAGCGGTTTTATTAATTATCAGTCTGGCTTCTTCAGTAAGGAAACCCGTATACGGCTGGAACCTGATCAGAGGATTTTCTTTACTTGACAAGTACGGCAATATCAGCGGATCAAACTTACTTGAGCCAACGGAAGTATTAAATACAATTTATGAAAGCTACAGCTCTGCTATTTTTATACTTTTAGACTACCATCCGTACTTGAAAAATGATCGTAATGTCAGACTTATTAAAGAAATAGCTCTGAATTCGGAGAGATTAAACCATACGATATTTTTTATTTCAACTCAGGTTGAACTTCCGGATGAAATAAAACATTTATCTGCAAATTTTGAAGTATCATTTCCATCGGATGCTGATATAAAAGCATACCTGATGGAGCTGATTGAAAAATGGAAGGCGGAAAACTCTGTTCGTGAAATTCGTATTGACGATGCCATACTGGATCTATTCATTAAAAATCTTCACGGACTTTCTTTTTCAGAGATCAAAAGAATTTTCTATAATGCTTTGCGTGACAATGCGATTACTAAGGATGACATCCCTGAAATAGCAAAAGCAAAATATTTTCTGCTGAATAAGGATAATGTTCTTTATTATGAACATGATTCTTCGACATTTTCCGAAGTAGGGGGCTTGATGAATTTAAAAGAATGGCTCGATAAAAGGAAAAAAATATTTATAGGTGATGGCAATGGTAAGGGGATTGATACACCCAAAGGCATTCTTCTGCTGGGTGTTCAGGGAAGCGGAAAGAGTCTGGCTGCAAAAGCAGTGGCAGGGACCTGGGGAATTCCCCTGTTGCGGCTTGATTTCGGAACGCTTTATAATAAATATTATGGGGAAACAGAACGCAAAACACGGGAAGCATTAAAAATGGCTGATATGATGGCTCCCTGCGTGTTATGGATAGATGAAATTGAAAAAGGTCTTGCTTCCGAATCGAATGACAGCGGCACTTCGAAAAGGGTACTTGGTACAATATTAACCTGGATGGCTGAACGGAAAACTCTTGTCTTCCTGGTTGCAACTGCCAATGATATCCAGAACCTTCCTCCGGAATTAATGAGAAAGGGGAGGATGGATGAAATATTTTTTGTCGATTTGCCCTCAGATGCTGTCAGGAAAGAAATTTTGATCATCCATCTAAAGAAAAGAGATTTAAATCCTGAAAACTTTGATCTGACTCAAAGTGTCGCATGCCTGTGAGGGTTTTTCAGGATCAGAAATTGAACAGGTAATTGTATCCGGTTTTTATTCCGTTATCGGAGGGTACAAACAGCTTACTACTGAAATACTGCTCGATGAAATCAAAAAGACAAAGCCGCTTTCGGTTATTATGGCTGAGAATATTGAAGCTATGAGAGAATGGGCTATGGATAGAACAGTCTCTGCTAATTAAATATGCAGAATTGAGCCACACCCTGCTGTACTGTGTTTCACTCTATACTATATAAAATGCGAACATCATATCTCATTAGATACCAGGATAAAATTTATCTTATCTTAAGATATTCAGATGCTGAAGTCTCCTATCGATATTCTGAAAGGATACAGAAGATAAAATCTTGTAACGTTGTTCTTAAATTCAATCGCAGGAGAAGGAAATTTTATATAATTCAATGACTGCCTGAACCAGTTCCAGAACCATCCTCCTTCAGGAAGGATCTTTACCAGGTTATAATCGAGTCCTACCATATATCTTCTTGTTGCCAGCTGATCAGGCGGACCGCCGGAACCTGCAGCATCAATTGCATCCGCGCCATAGCCGAAAGATAGGTCAAGCCAGGGGACCCAGTATTTTTTCATATTTTCAGGAAGGATATTATATACGTTTACAGACCACCAGAATGTTGAGCTGTTATAATCATCTATGAAAGTTCTTGGTCTGGTGCTGAGCACCGGTTTACCCGTCCATTCGGAAGGAATATACTGCCATTTTGGGGTTATATTCTGAAGCGCCGGCACATAATGCTGTGCAAGGAAAAACAGGGAGCCTGCTGCATCAGCGTACCAGTCGGAAGGACTGAATCCCCAGCTTGTGGCAAATCCATCTTCTGTTTCCACGTATGTCTGGTATGCAATACCCAGCGCAGTTCCCCATATAGAGGCATCATCCCAGGAAAATCCCGATGCAAGCAATCCCTCACTCATTAAATATGAAATAAGATATCCTCCGTAAAAATGTCCTGCTTTATCTACCTGAAGCGCATATACCCAGTCCTCTTCAAAATGAAAGCTTCCACGGTCTTTGCTCCACCATGCATTTGCCTGGTGAAAGTGGAGCCAGGTAAGTGTACCGAGATAAATTCCGCCGAGAACCGCCGCGCTTGTCGGTCTTATTTCAGTTTGAGTATTCGGGAGGAGACCATCTAAAGTATATCGTCTTTCACCGGCGTATGTAAATTTATCGGGAGAAAGAAAATGAGAATATGAATTTTGTGATACAGACATACTGTCATTGTTTTGAGCATTAACTACAGAACCCGCCAGCATCAAAAATAAGAAAGTGCATAAGAATGCGGTATTTCTTTTCTTACCGTGAAAGATAAAAAGGGATTTAATTCTGTTTGACCTATTTACAACTTTAATGATTTTCAATAACTGCCGAATTTAAAAGTTAACAAAACATTTATCCCCTGTAAATCATTTCTGGAAATATCATATACGGGAGATATAGGACGATATCAATCTATAGCTGACTCCGGCATCAGCATGAAGCCATTCATAAATCTCAGTTTCAAAATTTAACCCCGGCTCCCATATCAGAAGATTGCGGTTTGAATATCCTTTATTTATATCTTTTAAATGAAAACTTAATCCGCCGCTTCCTAAAAGCATATCAACCGAAATATTAAATTTGCTTTCGTACAGCAGCAGGTATTCAAATTCCAGTCCCCCGTAATTGAAATCAAGTAATAAATTCTGATTATAATGCGGATCGGTGAAACCCGAATTTACATCACTTGATAAAACGTAATAACCTGCGCCAAGGACAATTCTTTTATTTATTATCCAGCCTGCTTTTACTCCGGTGATCAGAGCCGATTGACCATTCAATTTTGTGTATTTAAAAACAGGCGCCCCAAATGCACCGCTTTCAAGACTTTGAGGAAAAGAAGATGCAGAATAAATAATCAGAATAAGTATTGTAAATAAATATTTTTTCATGAGGATGTAAAAATAAACTATAATCTTCATATTTTAATCACTTTAAATTCAGCATTGCTAAAATAAATTTTCTTTTATTTCCAAAGCAATGTAAAAAACGGTTAAAACCGTTGGGGTGGACTTTATGTATGCATGGGAATCCAATGGCTGAAGCCATTGGTTAATGGGAGAGGGGTTTGATAGAGTCCAATGGCTAAAGCCATTGGTTAATGAGATAAAGTTCAACATGCTGAAGCATTGGTTAATGAGATAAAGTTCAATGTGCTAAAGCCATTGGTTAATGAGATAAAGTTCAATATGCTAAAGTATTGGTTAATGGGATGAAGTTCAATGTGCTGAAGCATTAGTTGATGAGATGAAGTCCGATGTGCTGAAGCGTTGGTTGATGAGATAAAGTTTAATTGCTGAAGCATTGGTTGATGGGATGAAGTTCAATTGCTGAAGCGTTGGTTAATGAGATAGATTCTAATAGCTAAAGCGATTGGTTGATGAGAGCAGATGAACAGACGTAGGACCGTTATGAGCTCTCATTAAGGGGCTGACTAATAAGTAATTATTATATCTATTAAAATAGTGATCAACCTTTCAGTTGATCATTGCTTTAACTTTTTTAATGTTGTAGGCCATTGCTACTAACCCAAATTCTGCATTCACTTTTTCTAATCCCCTTAAATTGAATCTCCTGAACCCTTGGTTTTGTTTAATATCCCCAAAGACTGTCTCCACGTCCACATTTCGTTTTTTTCTTAACTCTATCCCTGTTGACGAGCATAGATTTTTCTTAGCTTGCAGCTTATGTTTTTCTAATTTTTGGTTAATCTGTACGGTTCTTCCCCCGGGTGATTTGCTGCAGAAAGAAATATATTTGCATCCTCTGCAATCTCCCTTATATATTCTCTTTATTTGTTTATATCCATTCTCAGTTACCTGTTCTTCTACACGGTTAAGATCCATTCCTCTTCCTTCAGGGCAATATAGTTTATCCTCTTCTTTCCTGTATATAAAGTTTATTTTGCCAAAACGCTTCTTTTGTGCTTTCCCGGTTACCTCCTGGTAAAAACCAGGATATTTCAGATAACTTCCTATTTTTTCCCGCCTTAGAAAATTATAGTTCTCATCTGAACCAAATGTGCCGTCTCCTATTACTTTGTCTGGATTCTTCCCTTTTGTTGTTTTCTTTAATTTATTCATATGAGGGATAAACTTATCTGTCTCAGATGACTTTTGATGAAGGCTGTAGTTTACTATTATCTGTTCTTCTGTTCCTATTATTACATTATAACCAGGAAGTAATTGTTTTGTCTTATTCCGCATAAATGTCGCATCTTTGTCTGTTTTTGAATAGCTGCTTCGTGGGCCTTCTATCTTCTCCTGTCCTTCATACTTTCTGAGTTTTGGCAGATATTTATTATTCAGCTTATTTACAGCACTCTTTAGCTTTCTGTTTTTCTTTCCAATGTTTTTATCCTTCTTATTCTCTTTGGTCTTTTCTCCTATTTGTCTGATAATCTTGTTTAATTTTTTAACCTGCTCTTCTATTTTCTCTGAGTTTATCTCTGTATCCTCACCAAGTTCTTCCAGATCTTTTTCTCCATATTTTTTATCTTCTTCCTGGTTTATCCTTTCAATTTCCTTCAGCAGGTCTTTTACTTTCTTTATGGTCATTGCTTTATATCTCCGGGTATTTTTTGACCACACGTGGCTATGTCTGTTGGCATCTGCCTCTATCTTTGTCCCGTCTACGAAATAGTTTTCCAGCTTTATATATTTATTATCTGTTAAGAAAATTACCATCGATGAAAATACCTGATCTATTACTCCCTTTAGCCTCCCTGACCTGAAATTATTTATTGTTCTGAAATCGGGTCTCTGCATCCCGCTTATCCACATAAAGTTTATGTCTTCTCTTAGTGCTTTTGCTATTCTTCTTGAACTATATGTCCTCATTACATATGCATATATCAATACCTTTAATAACATCAGAGGATCATATGAGCTTCTTCCTCCTCCTTTATATGTGTTTATCAATGCTTCTATGTCCATTGTATCTATTACCCTATTTACTGTCCGGACTATATGTTGCCCCGGTATGATTTCCTCTATCGATGGAGGAAGCAGCATTACCTGGTTCTGATTGTATTCGATAAACTTTGGCTTGCTTGGTCTCTTTTTTTTCCTTTTTCTCTTTTGAGAATCCCCGGGCGCATCTTCTTTTAAATAGAGAATCATTCATTTTATTAGCTCTGATTTTTTGGTTTATTCTCTATTATTTTCAATTATCATTCCTTACTTTTTGGACAGCCCCACCGGGAAATACGTAAGAGAAGCATAACGGTTTTAACCGTTTACCGCCAGCAGATTATACTTCTTCAAAAAACCCTCATATTCTTCCGAAAAAGTTTTCTTACGATGATGCTCTTCCTGATTAATAATATACTTTACGACCTGGTCCATGGTGGATTCAGAAACCGAAAACGCTCCATAACCCTTTCCCCATCTAAACTCAAAATTAACTAGTTTATTGATTTGGCAAGACGAGCTGCCTTTGAAGAGTTGGGCTGTATTTTCTATAGTTAAACTGGTGGGCAGATCAATTAAAGCATGAACGTGTTCGGGATTTACATAATTTATTTTCATATAAATATTTTTCTCGTCAGAATATTTATACAACCATTCGGAAATCTCCTTACGAAGCTTCCTGTCAATAAGTAACCTCTCACGATCATGAGTAGACCATATCATATGAATCCAAATTTTGGTGAATGAGCGAACTGACATAGCAACCTCCTAAAGTTTCCATTTATTCTATAATTAAAAATAATATTTTTTTGAAACGGTTAAAACCGTTTAGTATATTTTCTGTATGCATAGGAGATCCAATGGCTGAAGCCATTGGTTAATGAGACGAAGTCCGATGTGCTGAAGCATTGGTTAATGGGATGAAGTTCAATTTGCTGAAGGTTGGTTAATGAGATGAAGTTCAATTTGCTGAAGCGTTGGTTAATGAGATAAAGTTCAATTTGCTGAAGCGTTGGTTAATTGAGATAAAGTTCAATTTGCTGAAGCGTTGGTTAATGAGATGAAGTTCAATTGCTGAAGCGTTGGTTAATGAGATAAAGTTCAATTTGCTGAAGCGTTGGTTAATGGGATGAAGTTCAATTTGCTGAAGGTTGGTTAATGAGATGAAGTTCAATTGCTGAAGCCATTGGTTAATGAGACATCTTTGTCCTTTAAACTTTTCTCTTTCAGGTTTATATTCATTCTCTAATTTCAATTGTTTATTTAATGCAAGATGAAGATTCTCAAATTCGGCGGTACTTCGGTCGGATCGGCTGACCGTATGAAAGAAGTTTCATCACTCATTGCCGGTGATGGTGAAAAAATAGTTGTACTGTCTGCGATGGCAGGTACAACAAATACTCTCGTGCAAATTGCAGAAAAATTGTATGCTAAAGAAAATGATAAAGCAATTGAAATAATTGATAACCTTGAAGTGAAGTATTCCGGTATTATTGAAAAGTTATGCTCGAATAAAGAATTTGCACAAAAAGGTAAAGAGATAATCTCAAGCCATTTCACTTATATCAGATCGTTTACTCAGGACATTTTTACACGGTATGAAGAAAGAGCAATTCTCGCCCAGGGTGAATTGATCTCAACTGCTCTTTTTCAGCTTTACCTTGAAGAGCAGGGAATTAAATCAGTGCTGCTTCCTGCTTTGAATTTTATGAGGATAGATACCAACCAGGAACCCGATAACTTTTATATAAAAGAAAACCTTGAGAGGGAATTATCAAAATATCCCGACGATAATCTTTTTATTACACAGGGGTACATATGCAGAAATCTGTACGGCGAGGTCGATAACCTTAAAAGAGGAGGGAGCGATTATTCTGCTTCATTAATAGGCGCTGCAATCGGTGCGGAGGAAATACAAATATGGACTGACATCAGCGGGATGCATAATAATGATCCCCGGTTTGTAAAGAACACAAAACCTGTCTACCGGCTTACTTTTGATGAAGCAGCAGAACTTGCATACTTCGGGGCAAAGATACTTCATCCATCAAGCATTCTGCCGGCGCAGCAGAAGGGAATACCTGTAAGACTGAAAAATACTATGCAGCCGGAGGATGAAGGCACCCTGATATCTTCAGATTCACCCGGCGATGGTATACAGGCAATTGCGGCTAAGGACGGCATAACTGCGGTAAAAATAAAATCGGGACGTATGCTGATGGCTTATGGTTTTCTGAGAAAGGTTTTTGAAGTGTTTGAAAGGTACAGAACTCCCATTGATATGATTTCAACTTCAGAAGTCTCTGTTTCACTGACTATTGATGATACCTCCTATCTTGACAAGATCATTGAAGAATTAAAAAATTACGGTTCTGTTGAGGTATCGCAGGCGAATTCCATTGTATGCCTCGTGGGGAATACAATAGTGGAGCAGAAAGGACATATAAGCAGAATATTCGAAGCTCTTAAACATATCTCTGTCAGAATGATCTCTTACGGAGGCAGCCGGCATAGCATTTCACTTTTAATCAGCTCCGATGATAAAAAGGAAGTACTTCAGTCCCTTCATACAAATCTTTTTACGGATTAACCAATGTTCAGTAAAAGATTAATAAGTAAGTTCAGGGAAATGAAGACGCCTTTCTATTATTATGATATCAAACTGCTGAAAGATACACTTCAGTCCGTCAGGGATGAAATTGATAAATATGGCTACATAGTTCATTATGCTGTTAAGGCAAATGCGAACAGCAGGATACTTAACATTATCAGGGAATATGGATTCGGTGCTGATTGTGTGAGCGGCAACGAGATTAAACAGTCCCTGAGTACAGGATTTCCCGGCAATAAAATAGTGTTTGCCGGTGTAGGCAAATCGGATGATGAGATTATTACCGGATTAGAAAATGATATTTTCTGTTTCAACTGCGAATCGATACAGGAAATGGAAGTAATAAATGATCTTGCAGGAAAGAGAAACAGGAAGGCGGATATCGCATTAAGGATCAATCCCAATATTGATCCCAAAACGCATCATTATATAACCACAGGATTAGAAGAAAATAAATTCGGCATCAACCGCTGGGAACTGGAAAAAATAGTCAAGGCCCTTCCCGGTTTAAGCAATCTTAATTTAATTGGTCTTCACTTCCATATCGGCTCGCAGGTTACTAATATGGATGTATTCAGAAGCCTGTGTATTCATATAAACGAGGTACAGGACTGGTTTGCAAAGCGTAATATTTTTTTCCAGCACCTTAATGCCGGCGGAGGATTAGGCGTCGATTACCAGCAGCCTGAAAATTCTATTAATGATTTCGGATCGTTCTTCAGGATCTTTAATGAGATCATTGAATTAAAACCAGGTCAGCAGCTTCATTTTGAACTGGGACGTGCCCTCACTGCGCAATGCGGAAGTCTTATAGCACGGGTGCTGTATGTAAAGGAAGGAGTGAATACCGATTTTGTAATCCTTGATGCAGGTATGACAGAATTAATCCGTCCTGCGCTTTACCAGGCATACCATAAAATTGAAAACCTTTCTTCAGATAGTAATCTGAAAAAATACGATGTAGTAGGACCAATCTGCGAATCATCCGATACCTTCGGTAAAATGATTCTGATGCCGGAAACAAAACGCGGCGATTTAATAGCAATAAGAACTACCGGTGCCTATGGTGAGGTAATGGCATCCCGTTATAATTTAAGAAATCTTCCTGCTGCTTTTTATTCTGATGAGATCTGAATTAATAACTGCAAATTATAATTCTATAATAAAACGGATTTTACCGAATGAAGTATTTCATTAATACAGTTTCAAAAGATCATGTCATGATCGGAAAACAAAATGGTATTGTGCAGGCAGGACATGGAAAGAAAGCCCCGCTTCAAAAACTTCATCAGGGTGATTTTGTTATTTTCTATTCCCCCAAATCATCCCTGGAAAATGGTGAACCGCTTCAGGCTTTTACGGCTGCAGCTCAAATCAGGGACGATGATATTTACCAGGTTGAAATAAGCGAAACATTCAAACCATTCAGAAGAAATGCGGAATATTTTGATTGTGAGGAAACTCCCATCCGCCCTTTGATCAGCGAACTCCAATTCATAGAAAATAAGAAATCGTGGGGCTTTAAGTTCCGTTTCGGGCTTTTTGAGATAAATAAGAAGGATTTTGAGCTAATTACAAGGCGGATGTTCAAGTTAAATTCATAGCACCAAAATAAAAGATATAAATAGTTGTACTTATTGGCGTGTTTCTCTATTGTTCTTTTACGGCGGGTATTCGGAACAAGTCCATTCCGAATAAAAACCAATTAACTGATTTTATATCCGGGGAGGTATTATGAAAATCTTCTTCATTCTTAGCAAACTAATTTGTTTCCTTTTTTTGCAGCCCTGCAATCTGGAATTTGAAGTAATTAGATTTTGAAGGGAGTTAAAAGGCTATATTGATTTAGGGAAATGGGATAGCCTGTTACAGGGTGTTTTAGAGTTGTTTAACTTAAAAGTATTTTTAACTTAAAATTGTTTTTATAGAGTAACCCCAGGTATTACTATGACAAATATATTATCATTCTTTTTATTCCGATTGTTTTACTTATAACAAACAGTAATTGCAGTCAAAGCACGGAACCAATATCCGATGAAGAAGGTGGTTATATCCTCACGCAAATTGATCCCCAATTTTCATTTGACAATAAAATCGATAGTATTTAAGGGACGATATGATAGTATCTATGCCGTACATTTTATTGATACTTCTGGAAATTACCTTGGTTATATTCTTAAAGATTATGGTTATTTGAATTCTCCTACCTGGGCACCGGATAATAATCGTCTCGCCGTTTCAATTGACAGGAAGTATATTTATAGTAAATAAAGACGGCACTAGCATCATCTCAAGGATTGACTAATATTCAGATCAGGATTTTTTCTGTAACTGGTCTCCTGATGGGAATTATATTGCATTTACTAAATACTATATGTGATCCGGAATGTGGAATAGGCCATATATAATATGAATGATTATACAACGAAAATCATTGGACAATATGGAAGTGTATGCTAGCTGGAGTATGAAACGTCAGATAAAAGATATTACTCATATGACACCTATCATTCATCCGATAATAAAGGGAAACTATTTAGGTTTAGTAATTAGAAGAATAAATATAGAATACGAGTGTTGAAATGATAGTCTTATATTATGTTAATAATGAAAAATCTATATTTGGAAGATTGCACTGTTTCCCCAAATGAAAAAGAATTTTTATTTGCTGCGTCATTATGGTCCTCCTCCCACAATAAATATCTGGAAAATCAGATCTGCAAGCAAAAGAGTATGATTAGAGCTAACTTTTGATGGAGGAAGTCATATCCTTCTTATAATTCTGCGGGTACATCAAATTGTATATACTAATACAAACTTTAAAAGAAGGAGGTCTATGGATAATGAATTCAGATGGTTCAAACAAAAGGATTTTAACCAAACTAAAGAGGTAATAAATTCCTTTATTTCCAGATAAGTTAGCAATTAAAAATTATTCCTCATTTAATATGTGTCATCCGGGTTCCATTAAGTTTTGTGGATCGATCCGGATTTTATGTATCTCCTGCAGATTAATCTTGCGAAAGTGAAAGAATTAAAGCATATTAACAGCGGAGGATTTAACTATGGAATTATTTTTTAACTCATTCCTGGTAATGTTCATCTCAGCTGTTGTAGTAATGTTTGCCCTGAGCTTATATCTCTATCTCTACCTTGATTGAGAATTGCTCAGCATTTTTCCGAGCGGACTATCATCGCGGATGATATCTCTTATTTCTGAATAAGGGATAAAAACTTCGGGTGCCCCAAGTACATATGCCCCTGCCTCGTAAGGATTAAACTGAAATTTTATTCCCCCTTTATACAAATCAAAATTATCATTTAATGCAAAACCATTCTCAAATCCAAAGAATCCCTGATCGTAAAGCGACTGAGTGGAATCTGCCTGGTAGTGTTCTCTGAATATTCTTTCACCGACACGATTTAATTTTTCTTTGTAATCTCCCTGGAAGATATCTTCCAGCCTGATGCGTTCTCCTGTTTCAAGGTTGAAGCTGGAGAGCGAGAATGAAGAATTACCATGAGCCCCGCCCGTAAAGATATATTCGGTTATTTCCAGCGATAGAATATAATCCGAATTGAATGCAATACTTGTAAACTCATTGTTTTCATAAACAGGTTTATAATCCTTGAAAAGTTCCGAATCTGCTTCAATATCGTTCCTGTAATCTTCTACAAAAGATTCCATTCGATCGTTTATATCCGTATATCCATTATCTCCCTGCATCGACTCACTCAGATAGAAATGCATTATGTAAGTATTAATTTTCTGCATCACTGTTTCGTCAGGATAACCTGTCATTTCAGGGTAGCTCAGGTCAATTGAAACTGCATAATCTGAATATTCGGATTCACCATAATCCTTGCTTAAATGTTTTATATCGAACCGGGCACTACCTGGAGGATAATTCTCTTTCAGGTCAAAATCATAGACTTCACTTGAATCCGGGCTCAGCCATTTGCCGGTTATCTCATTGCCTGAAGTAAACTTTCCGTCAAATATTCCTGTTATAATGGTATTGTATTCTTCGTCGTATCCGCCCTCTTCTTCAATATGAATACTTCCGTCGTCCTTTATATAACTGTAATACTGGAAATAAATAGGCTCCCCGCTATTTTCATAGAAGTAGCTGCCGTCAAGGACGGAATCCATACGGGTAAGATTCATTTGAATCTTCATATTACTGTTAATATTACCTTCGAGTCTTTTATAAAAGTAGGAGGATACTTCGCTTGTATCCCGGGGAAAACTTATTCCCGCAAAGGAAACAGCGATAAGAAAGGTAATTAATTTATTCATGGTGTTTGCTCAGACATCCAGTTTCATCTTAATGGTACAGCGTTTATATTTTTCGGGATTATCGTTAGGGATCTGTTCGAATCCCAGTTTTTTATAAAGGTTTAATGCTGATGTCAGTTTATTGCTGGTTTCAAGGAATATGCTTTTTGCATTTTTTGCTACCGCAAAGCCGATTGCAGTCAGCGCCAGTTTCTTTCCAATCTGTTTACCCTGGTATTTTTCTGTAACTCCCATTTTTGCAAGCTCGAAGGAATGTTTGCCGGCTTTTATAACAGCACAGGTTCCTGCCACTTCATTATTATAAAGGGCAAAGAATATTTCTCCTCCGTTCTTCCGGATCTCTTCAGGATTAGATAATATCTTTTCATCTTCCGCTTCGATGGAAAAATATTTCTTAAGCCATTCTTCATTCAGTTTTTTAAAGTCGTCTTTATATTTTGGTTCATAGCTTACTATCCTGACCTCCTTTAACTCTCTATCTTTTATCCTTTCACTTATTCTGTCATATATGCTCTTCTGGTCGAGGGTTTCTTCTATTCTGTCGAGCAGCAGGAGCATATCAAGTCCCGGAGAATTAATTACTTCAGAAGTCACCTCCTCGATATCGGTAAGCAATGGTCTTATTGATTCGAAAGTCTCTATGCCTTTTTGAGTAAGCGAGATAAGATTCACCCTTTTATCCTCACCTTGTCTTGTTTCCACCAGGTCCCTCTTTTTCATCTGGTTTACAAACTGGATAATTGCAGGATGCGTGAATCCGAGTGATTGAGCAAGTGCCTGCACGCTCATAGATCCGTTTTTATATAAAGCATACATGGTTGTAAACCATTTAGGTTCAAATTCAAGTTTTCTGCTCCGGTAAATACGGGCAACATCTGAAGAGAGTCTCTCGCCAAGACGTTTCAGGCGGGTAGCCATACCAAGTTCCCCTAACTCTTTTATTAAGTCATCTTGCGCCATATAAGTAAGCAATTACGTAAATAAAATGTATTGAAATTCACTCTAATTCTGATAATAAATCGGGTAGATTCAAAGCTTCGGTATACATTACCAGGTTTCCTGACTTATCTTTCTGCCATTCTGGCTCCGGTTTATCTGCATAAATTTCCACACCGTTCCCATCGGGATCTGTTAAATATATTGATTCGGACACACCATGATCTGATGCTCCTTCCAGGGGATAGTTTACCTCCCATAGTCTCTTAAATACTTTAGCCAGTTCTTTCCGGCTGGGCAGGAGGATTGCAAAATGATATAGTCCGGTATGTCCCGGCGGCGGGGGAGTAACTCCTTTTCCAGCCCACGTATTTAATCCAATATGATGGTGATATCCACCTGCCGATAAAAATACCGCCGAATCACCGTACCAGGCAGTAACCTCAAAACCGAGCAGATCCCTGTAAAACTTTAATGACTTATCAAGATCCGATACTGTCAGGTGAACATGCCCAATCCTTGTGCCGGGATGAATTTTGTTTTCCATCAATCACATTCCATTATGTTTTTCATATACACCGAAAGATAATAAAGTTCATATCAATTTATAATTGCTGTGGCTTCAATCTCAACTACAAGCCCCGGTGAAATAAGAGATTTTACTTCGACCATGGTAGTAACGGGTTTTATTTCTTTAAAGTATTCCCCGTGAGCTTTTCCTATTTCATTCCATTTTGAAATGTCGGTTACAAACATCCTCGTGCGTATCACATCTTTAAGTGAGGCGCCGGCTTCCTTAAGAGTTTTTTCAATTTTTGCGAGAATGAATTTTGTCTGTTCATAGGCATTTAGATCATCCAGTACCCGCTCCCCTTCGGAGGCTACCGTACCTGCAATTTCGATTATATTACCGATCCTCACCGCTCTGGAATATCCCACGATCGCCTCCCATTTCGCCCCGGACGAAATATTGATTCTATCAGCCATTTGACCCTCGATTATTTTTTTAGATTTTTAGAAATTTCCTCTATCATTTCCATCTGTATCTGCTGAATTTCAAGCATCCGCATTCCCTGTTGTTTCAGCAAATGATCCATTTTATCATGAAGTCTCCTTATTTCCACTTCAGCCTTCAGATTAATCTGGTAGTCGTGCATAGAACGAGCCCTGTCCTTTGATTCCTGCCTGTTCTGGCTCATCATGATTACAGGCGCCTGTATTGCTGCTACGCAGGAGAGCACAAGATTTAAAAGGATGAAGGGATAGGGATCGAAACTACGGCTTGACAGAATGATCACGTTAATTATCATCCAGATCAGAATAAAGAGAAGAAATAAGATGATAAAGGGCCAACTCCCGCCAAACTTTGCAATTTTATCGGATAATTTTTCTCCCCAGGAGGATTTTGTTTCATACGCCGCATCTACATCTTTTGAAAGAATATCGCGTTCAACAATACTATCGAACACTTCCTTTTCAAATTCAGAAAGCGTTCCTTTTTCCTCTGTAAGAATTCCCTTTACAAACTCCGATCTGAATTTATTAAGGTCTTCCAGACAGATAAATCCCTCAGGATCCCACTGGTAGTTCTGTGCGGTTATAAGGTTTACTATTGAATTGGGCACGGATATTCCGGGCATTAATTCACTCAATTTCTTTTCTTTTTTACATATCTGGCAGACTGCAGTGCTTTTGTGGTTATGCTTCATTTGTATCCTCGATAGTCAGATTGAAATGAATAAAAGAGTTACAGGGGGAAATTAATCAGTGAAGAAATGAAAATAAACAGGGTTGCCTCGATACTTTTGCCTCGCCCGGGACTTCATAATTTAAGTTTCCGGAATTAATCGTTATTTAAGCCAAACAGCGTTTGGCTTTACTATACGTCTCTAATCATTTTCCTGCGCATCCCTATGCTTATCTCATTAACGAAGTTTTCACATTTCTCCATCCTCTCCGTCTGAATTGTGATTTAAGCCAAACAGCGTTTGGCTTTACTATATATTTCCCCGGAGGTAAGCCTTTCTTTTTTCTTCGGGGAATTTTTCTATAGCATACCGCAGCATAGTTCTGGGCATAAGTTTGTAATATTTCTTTAGAAATTTTTCTTCTTCCTGCAGGTCCTTATTTCCGGCTTCACGAAGCATCCAGCCAACGCCTTTATGGATAAGATCATGCTTATCGGTCAGAAGCATTTCTGCTATTTTAAAGGTCGTTTCGAAGTGGTGATTTCTTATGAAGAACATCGTGGATAATATTGCAATCCTCCTATCCCACAGATTAGAGGATTCAGCAAGCTTAAAGAGTATGTCTTTATTCCTGCTGTATAAATGTGCACCAACAATTTTTGGTGCACTTAAATCGACAAGATCCCAGTTATTGATTTTTTTAGTATTCTTCAGATATAGCTGAAATATATCTTCTTTTGTTTTATCATCCCCTTTAGCGTACTGTTCAACAAGAATAAATAAAGCTGTAAGTCTTTCCTCGTGGATAGGGGAGTCTAATAGTTCACGGATATCTTCAAGGGAAATTTCTTTATTATTTTTTGCAATTCTTCTTTGAACGGGCACCTTAATTCCGTAAAAAATATCCCCCTCGCCATATTCGCCTTTCCCGGTTTTAAAGAATCTTTGAAGATTAATTGCCTGTTCTTTATCTGCTTCCTTTTTTAATTCTGATCTTAGTTCTGCTAATCCCATTGAAATTACTTTTTAGTATGTTCCAAAATCCAGCTGCCTATTATCTCCAGTGCTTTAGGAGAAATTGTTTCTTCAATTTTTCCGTATTCCGTCGGCGAACCGGTTTCCGAGGTCTGGAAAAGGTGATTAAGTTTGGGAATTTCAACAACTTTGTAATCCTTGTTTCCGCCTTCCTTTAATGCTTCTTCTATTACTGGAAGGTTTTGTTTGGGCGGCACCTGCAGATCATTTTCGCCGTTTATTGCCAGTACAGGTATCTTAACTTTTTCCAGAGTCGGTTTGGGATCGTAGGTCAGGAAGAATTTGAACCATGGAGTCAGAAGTGTACTTGCCTGACGGTCAAACACAGATTCCGGATCATTCCCGAATTCGGCTTTCTCCGTCGAATCAAGTGAAGCATAATAGTCCCTGTAAAGTTTTTTTATCTTTTCTGCAGCTGCAGCACTGTCTTTTTCATTCTCCACAACCTCATAAAATTTCTTCGCCAGTTCGGTCCCTTCCTTAATCCTATCTTCGCTCATACCCATAGCTTTTTCAATCAGTTCGCTCTGTTCAACCAGGATATCCTTTCCCGGTACTCCGGGTCCAGCCATCAGCACAATGAAATTAACATCACTACTCTTAACAGCGGCAAGCGGAGCAACAAGTCCTCCTTCGCTATGACCGATGATTCCTGTTTCATCCTTCCTGATATCTTTCCTGTTCTCAAGGAATTTAACAGCAGCGAGCGCATCGTTTACAAAATCATTTGTGGTTGCGGATGAAAATTTTCCTGCAGATTTTCCAACACCGCGGTCGTCGTAGCGGAGTACAGCAATTCCCTGCCGTGTAAGGTAATCGGCCAGAACAAGAAAAGGCTTATGACCAAGCAGGGTTTCATCCCTGTCCTGCGGTCCTGAACCAGTTACCAATACCACAGCCGGGAAGGGACCACCTTCCTTTGGAATTGTGAGTGTTCCTGCCAGTTCTATTCCTGCTTCGCTGTCAACAAACGTTACTTCCTCTTCATTATAGGGATAAGGTTTTTCAGGTACCTGCGGGTGTTTCGGTTCTTCAACCTTTTCAGTTTTCTTAAGAACCACAGACCAGGCATTTCCGCCCTGGTGCCACGTTCCGTTTATGCTGTCTGTCTCATACACTCCTTCATAGAAACCTTTAATCGAAGGAATACTAAAATAAACGCTGTCGTTTTTGAATGAAGTTGAATCGACTTCAATGCCGTATGCATTCTGATCGGGACTATCGAGAGTAGTTGAAAGATTTCCATCACTCTCAGTTACATTAAATACAATATGAAGTTCGAAACCGGAAACCTTCAGTGATCCCTGCCAGGTTCCTTTGATTGCGCTGTTGTCCGTTTGTGCCGTTCCCGTAATATTCAGGCATACAGCTAAGACTGAAAGTAATAATATATTCTTTAGCATTTGTCCACCCGTATTATTTTTTCAAAATTTACGATATTCAAACTTAATCAGAGTAAAGCAGTAAGTAAAAATATTTATGTTAAACGGGGGAATTTTTTAGAAGAAAGAGAAGAGTAAAAAATAGCAGAGGGCGGTATTTTATGACAAGGTGACTATTTGTCCGGCTGAGCTAAATAAAGCCCACAGACGCAAAGATTATGAGCTAAACCTACGCTATGCTGCAGGGAATTTGAAGAACCCGGTTGTGGCAGCGGCAAGATTTATTTTAAGTGAGTCGATTAATTATTAAACAAATATGGAATACGGATTTGAACATATTAGATAGATCCCAACAGAAATGGATAAACGAAAGGCTGCAGCGTATGGTTAGTAAAATTTTTTTATTGTACGGCTATATGGAAACCTCAGTCAGATTTTTGTCCGGCTAAAATCGGGATATTCGCTTCCCTACGATTTTTATGATCAAGAGATTTCAGGAAACGCTTTAAATTGTTGACCGTTTACTGTTTTTCGGTGGCTTCGATACATCCCGCCCCGTAAAGTTAGAAAGCAAGGGGGCGGGACACTCAGCCACCGCAACGAGTTCTACAACTCTAGGTTAGGAAAATGGCAGGCTTCGATATTCTGCGAAGTAGTTCCGATATAGAAAATAAGTCAAAAAAATGAGCGGAATTTCGAGGACTCAATCCGTCTAGCCGACCTGCACTACAAACCAAAATTCAAACAGATAGCCGTTGCGGGATTTTGCCTTTAGGTTCAGGATTTCGTCGGTAGCTGCCGAACTCAACATCTCGCCCTTAATGATCTATAGCAAGGGCTTGCCTACACATTTACTACTATCCCTCTGCGGATGAAGATTTAAACAGATCTAATGATTCAGGCAGAATTCTATTTTATAGTCAAAGTTGTTTTGTGTAAATATTCAACAGGTTTGACAAAATGTCAGTCGCCGTTGTTATGCCGGATTAGTGTCGGGGAAATGCCGGAGTAGTGCCGTATTAGGACTCAAATTGAGACAGTCCAAAAACAGCGAAAAAACGATGTTTTTGGCTGTTGAAAAAATCAATATATGACAAAATGTCAGTGTCACAATTTGATACCATAACTATAAAATCCGCCTTCCTTTAAAGGGATGCGGAAGCAGCCGGAAGTTATTGTTTAGCCAGTTTTTTAATCTGCCTGTTATGGTGATTGAAATGTCTCACGAGAAACTCCATTGTCTGATATATATTCAGTCTTCCTGCGTATGGATGTTCAAAAAGATATCTTTTACCTGACTCATTATCTATCTCCCCCAAAGCATTGTGCAGTTTATTCCTTACAGTAAGCCACTTTGTTAATAATTCATTTATATCATATTCCTTCGGCATATTGCCCAGTATTGAAGGGGCTTTGAATTTCAAAGGAGTCATTAACGACGAGTTTAACAGCAGAGATCTGAAATGGGCCGACATTCCCGCTTTGCGTCCATCTGTTTTTTTGCTTTCTTTATTTATCGAGATGACAGAAAGCTGTTCTGCTTTAACCAGGTGGAATACAATCTGTGTAATAGACCACTTATCTTCAGCAGGCCTGTAGTTTAACTGATCACTATTAAGAGACTCCAGCAGGCTGTACAGCTTCTTTCTGTTTTCTTCGAGGATCAGATATTTCTTATGCAGTATTTCAATCATTAAGCTTCAAATATTTTGTTTCAGTCTCTTTTCCGGGGAATGAGAGGTAAAGATATTCATCTTCAATCCTGTAATTCATTGTAAACGGGGGAGCGTCGCCGATGGAGAAAATAATAGTATTTTCCTTAATTTCATATTGCCCCATTGGTTCTCCGCCGTTCTCAAGGGTAAGTTTCACCCTGTGATCCGGCAGGAATTCTATTTCTTTTCCTTTGAATGATGTGGTTTCTGCAGCCTTCCATTTCCCCATTAGTTTTTCTGTGTCAGTCTGTTCTTTATCGATCTGACCGCAGGCATGGAAAAGGAATAAAAAAAGACCGGCAATGATTAAAATTATTCTCTTTTTCATAAATCACCTTTTGATTTTCTTCCTCTGTTGTATCTTCTTATTTCTCGGTGGAGTCTTTTCTCTTTTTTCTTTCTCTCAAGATAAAGATTCTGATCGATCAATGAATCAAGATATTCGCTCTCTTTCCTCAGCTTAAAATAATTCTCAAGATGTTCCCTTGAAAGAACACCTTTTTCAACAGCGGTTAAAACAGCACATCCCGATTCGCTGGTGTGGGTGCAGTTTTTAAATCTGCATCCGGCGGCTAATCCGTTAATATCGGAAAAAATATCCGGTTCTGCAGTGCTATTATTCCATAAAGCAAATTCCCGCATACCGGGAGTATCTATAATAATTCCTCCCTCCGGCAGAAGAAATAGTTCGCGTCTTGTTGTAGTATGTCTGCCTCTGCCGTCGACGGAGCGGATATCCGCAGTTTTAAGGACAGTCTCATTCAATAAGATAATTTATAATCGACGATTTTCCCACGCCTGAAGAACCTGCAAGAGCGTAAGTTTTTCCCGGCAAAATAAAGTCCTTAAGTTCTCTGAAACCCATCCCTGTTTCGCAGCTGGTTGAAAACAACGGAATGTCCCCCGCACGTTTTCTTATCTCATCAAAATTTTTCTGAGGGTCATCCATCAGATCATTTTTATTTATAATAATAGCCGGCAGTGCAGTTTCCTTCTTCGGCCATAACCAGGTAACGTTCAATCCTGTTTATGCTGAAGTCGTGATTGAAGCTCTGTACTATAAAAAGAACATCCAGGTTAGCAGCAATTATCTGTGCCCCTGCTTCTCTTCCTGCCTGTCCGCGTGAAAAATGTGATCTGCGGTTAAGCAAATTATGAATTATACATTTATTTTCTTCCTGGAAGTATGTTACGGCAGTCCAGTCGCCGGTTTTTGGAAAGGAAGTCAAATTATCCGCACTGTATAAAAACTTCCCTGTTACCTCCCCGGTTATTTCCCCGTGACGCGTAATGATATTGTATCTTTGTTTGTTCTCAGCCGTGACCCGGCCGGGTTCAAATCCTGCTCTTTGAAATGATTCAAATTCTTTCTTGAAAAAAGAATCAAAGCCATATTGTTCTAAATCAATCAATTTGATTTCTCCTTAAAAAATTGGAATAGTTAAAAATGATGATGTGCCCGGGACATCATTCATCAGTTGGCATAGATATATAATTCTACCGGGATATTAAACAATATCCGGCATAAGGAGAGTTGATTGGTATGTAAGTGTAATTAAAAAATAAGTCTTCGTTAATTTATACTCAAAAAATAATGCAAAATTCCTCTAAAGCAAAGTAATTGAGGTGCTTGTATGCCGGTATTAGTTATTAAAAAAGAGGACCAGGTAAAAGGATCTTTTAACGGCGGAAAGATAAAAGAAAACCGGCCTGTTATGATGAATGACGGTAAATCATCGCGTCCTTATTCAAATATTTTTTACTGGGCCCACGCCTGGTCGGATGAGGGGAGTATTCTGGGTGAACATCCTCATGAGGGATTTGAGATAATGTCGTTCGTACTGAACGGGGAAATAGAACATTACGATACCCGTAATAAAGAATGGCGGCTTCTTAGTAAAGGCGATATGCAGATTATACGGGCAGGGAACGGGATCAGCCATTCTGAAAATTTCAAACCGGGATCAGAAATATTTCAGATATGGGTCGATCCTGATTTAAGTAAAACTCTTGCAAAGCCTGCCAGTTATGATGATTACAAATCCGATTCCTTTCCTGTTACAACAACTGATGAAATGGTAATCAAAGATTATAAAGGAGAGAACGCACCTCTGAATATGGATACCTCAATTGTATCGATAAGGGAAATTATTTTTAAAACTGAGAGCATTACAATGGAGCTAAATGAAAGGAATGTCTATTCAATTTATCTGCTGGAGGGTAAAATTGAACTTAATGATGATGAAATGTCTAAAGATGATTATGCCAGGATTGAAACCGAGAAGTCCTTGAAAATAAAAGTCCTGCAGGAAAATTCAAAAATCTTTCTGATTGAATCACCTGCAAGACCATATTATAAAACTTATTACGAACTATTCACCCAATAGCACAGCACTTTTTAAGAACAACCATTATCTTAATATATAACCTTCAACTTATACCTTCCGTATTTTGTTACCTTCGTTGTAAGCTTAAAGCGGAGGTATGCCTAAGGACTTACATTACCAGTGCCATTACAGCCTTCTGAACGTGCAGCCTGTTTTCAGCTTCATCAAAAACGATCGAGTGCTCTGAATCTATAACTTCAGCAGCAACTTCCTCACCTCTGTGGGCAGGCAGGCAGTGCATAAACAGGTAATCCTCTTTTGCATTTTTTGCAAGCTTATCATTCACCTGGAATCCTGTAAATTTTTTCTGTCTTTCTTTTGCTTCTGCTTCCTGGCCCATGCTTGCCCAGACGTCGGTATAAATAATGTCGGCATTCTTAACTGCAGCCGCCGGGTCATCCAGTATTTCAACTTTGCTGCCCATCCGTTTTGCATTAGCCTTTGCATCGTTCACAATGTTTTTATCCGGTTTGTAACCTGAAGGTGAAGCGATGCTTATATGCATTCCGACTTTTGAGCAACCGTTAAGCAGACTATGTGCCATATTATTTCCGTCACCGATATAAGTAAGCTTTAATCCTCTCAGCTCGCGCCTTTTTTCCAGCACTGTGAATAAATCTGTTAATACCTGGCAGGGATGAAGCAGATCGGTCAGGCCATTAATTACCGGTATGGAGCCGAACCGGGCGAGGTCTGCAACATCCTGGTGATCAAATGTTCTGATCATAATGCCGTCAAGATAGCGTGAAAGCACCCTGGCCGTATCCGATATTGTCTCACCTCTTTTAAGCTGAAGATCATTTGGTCCGAAATACATCCCGATACCGCCGAGATGATAGATGCCGGCTTCAAAGGAAACCCTTGTTCTTGTCGAAGGTTTAGCGAATATCATTCCCAGTGTCTTGCCCTCAAGCCATTTATGAGGCTGACCGGTATGATGAAGCTCTTTAAGTGTTTTACTGACATCAAATATTTCATACATCTCTTCGAGTGTCAGATCATTTATCGAAATAAGGCTTTTGCCTTTCATGGAGACTGCCATAAAATTTCCTTGTAATTATTTTTAATTTTATTCTTTTACTATTCTCGTTCCTGCATCTTTATCCGAAAGTGCAGAAGATTCAGTTATTATTGTTTCTTTTCCGCCATGCTCAACATACTCGATCGCAGCTTCAATTTTAGGACCCATACTACCTTTTGAGAACTCACCCTGCTCAAGGTACCTTTTTGCTTCATCCAGAGTTATGGTTTCAAGGGCTTTTTGTCCCGGCTTGTTAAAATTGATATATGCATTTTTAACGTCGGTCAGTATAAAAAAGGCATCAGCTTCAATTTCATTTGCAAGCAGGGAAGAAGCAAGATCTTTATCGATTACCGCCTCAACACCCTGGAGCTGTTTATTTTTGTCCCTGTATACAGGAACCCCGCCTCCGCCGGCAGCAATCACTATAGTTCCCTTCCTTACAAGATCCCTGATAATCTTTTTATTCATAATCTCCAGCGGCCGTGGTGAAGCTACAACTCGCCGCCAGCCTCTCTTCCGGGGGTCCTCTTTTATCACCCAGTTGTTAACGCGTGCAAGCAGCTCCGCTTCCTCTTTCAGAAAGAAAGCGCCTACCGGTTTGGTGGGTTCCTTAAAAGCAGGGTCGTTTAAGTCTACCAGTACTTCAGTAACCACGGTGATAACATTCCTTCTGATTTTATTTTCAGTAAGAATATTTTTCATCTGCCTTTCAACCATGTAGCCTATTCCGCCCTGTGAATCTGCTACACAGATATCCAGAGGCATCTTGGGTATTTTATACTGGTTGTATCCTGCTTCATTCCTTAAGAGGATGTTTCCCACCTGGGGACCATTGCCGTGAGTGATGACTATATTAAAGTCCTTTTTAAGTAGTGCAGCCAGGTTAACTAAAGTGTTGTAGGTGTTCTTTTCCTGCTGCTGAATTGTTCCTATTTCATTTCCCCTGATAAGGGCATTTCCGCCGAGTGCAACTACTGCTATTTTCTTCATTTCCGGTCCTCAGAAGAATCTGAACCGGGAGTGTGTAAATTATTCATAAAATCCGTGGTTTTTTGAGTCCCCTTTAATAAAATCATTCAAAACTCTATAAAATTGAAAACTGAAACTTATAGCCTGCGGGAGAGAGAATCAAATATTGGAATTGGGGAATTTTGCGGATTGTACGAATTGGGCGGATTAATTGGGAGAATTGGAGAATTAGACGGATTTTGTAAATTGATTGGAGGATTAAATAATCCCAGATTGGGACGATTGGGAGAAATTGGATTGGATTTGACGGTTAATTTGTTGAGCGGCTAAATCCCATTTAATCATTCAGCACGATTTCTTTTCCCGGTTCTGCGGCGTATACTTTTCGCTTTTTATCTCTTTTCAAAATTGAAGCCCCTACCCAGTCTATTGCAGGCGGATCTCCATGAATCAGAATTACATTTTCAGGATTCAGCTTTTCCACAACTTTCAGCAGGTCTTCTCTTAAAGAATGTGCCGAAAACCTGAAACGTTTAATTGTGCATTTTACTTCCGACTCTTCACTCAGTTTTGATAACCTGATTTTCATTCCCCTTTCTGCAGCAGATACTGCAAAACCAGGGGTTTCTTTTTCCATATAACCGACGGTGAAGATTGCCGATTTGTCCTGTTTAAGCCACCTTTGTGCAAGTCTGTACGAGGCGGTTCCTTCAACCATCATGCCGCTGGATGCAAGAACAATGCAGGGGTGCTTAAAAAATACTCCCGGGTCTTCAACTTCATATAAATCTTTCTGCGGCACTTCATTCAATTCAAACTCAGTGTCACCAGGATTTACAACAAACCGGTTGTAATCATACGCCCGGCTGATCTTCCTCGAAATCCCTCCTGTATAAATATCTGTCTTTGCAATTCTCCCTTTCTCCATCAGCTGCCAGATTGTTTTCAGCATCTCCTGCATTTTGCCGAGAGAAAAAACGGGGATCAGTACAGAACCTCCCTGGTTGATTATCTTATTTGCTTCAACAGCTAACCTATCCGATTCTTTTGCCCAGCTGTTAATAATGGATGAATCAGTCGCTCCGTAGGTTGTTTCCAAAAGAAGTGTTCCGGTTTTTATTTTGGGCAATACAGCACCCTGCATCCACGATTGTGATTTCAGGTTTATATCTCCCGAATAGAAAATTTTATATCCCCTGTGTTCAATTAATATGGAAGCTGAACCGAGAATATGTCCCGCATCATGAAAAGTAACCTTTATGGATTCAGCATCATTGTGATTGTACCCTTTTATTTCAAACTCCTCACCAATGGCCCTGTATTCAATGGATTGAATGAGAAGATCGATTTCCTGGTGCGAATAAATTTTCAGTTCATCCTCAGAAACCTGCCGGGATAAAATTGATACTGCATCGTGAAGAGTTAATTCCGCAAGTGCTCTCGTCTGAGGTGTGGTAATTATTCGAATATACGGATGGTGCTGCACAAGGAAAGGCAGTCCGCTTAAATGATCCTGGTGAGCATGTGAAATTAATACGTAATCAACATCCCGCTGGTCTATTAACCTGAGGTCGGGCAGAGCTTCTTTTCCTGTTTTCTGAGGGTGCATTCCGCAGTCAATTATTATCCCAGTGCCGGCTATATTCAGGTAATAGCAGTTTGCCCCTATTTCACCGGCTCCCCCCAGCGGAATAAATCTTATCATTCTTTCCTTTCCAGCAATTCTGCTTCTTTTCTTTTTTCAACGGGACTATCTTTAGGAACAAGGCTTATCAATGTCTGTCCCGGCTTAGGCTCGGGCTTGCTTTCCGAAGTATAAACAATGAGATTTTTATCTTTACCGACCAGGAACATCGGAACGACTTCATCCCCGCCGTTTTCACCAAGGAATTTTTCATAATTATATTCTTCCGTAATTGGTGTGGATTTTATTTTTGAATTCTGATTAAACCTTCTCAAAAGATAATAATAAGAATAATTCGTTCCGAAAAGAATTTTTCCTCTTAGTTCCTCCGACACTGCTTTACCCTGTTCTTCTTCTCTTTCCTCCACCGTTAACTGGTAAACATTATTACCCCCGAATATCCTGGAAAGGTGTAATGCTGCCAGCGAATTTACTTCGGCATTCGGTGTAAGCGCCAGCAGTTTTCCTATCCCGGCCAATTCAGTTTCATCATAAAAACTTTTCGAATTTGCACTTCCCTGGTGAGCTTCGAAGCCTTCCATCCTTGCCTCGGAAATATTGTGCCTGTTTGTATCAACAAGAAGCACCCTGTAACCATTGTCTTTTAAAACTGATGCTATTTCTCTTGCAAATGAATGAGCTCCGAGAATAAGACATCCCTGGGGATTGAGATTTGATAGTCCCAGCCAGTTAGCAAGGGGTACAGCACTGAGTCCATAGATAGTAATTGTGGCTACAATAACAAGAAACATTTCGGGTACAAGCCTTGATCCTTCGTTAATCCCGAGGTTTATTAGCTCGATAGAAAATACGGAAGCAACGGCAGCCGCAACAATTCCGCGCGGCGCCATCATTGAAAGAAACAATTTCTCCTTCCAGCTGATTTTTGTGCCAATAGAAGAAATAAACACAGAAGCTGGGCGTATTAACAGAATCAAGACCAATACAAAAATAAAGCTGCTTATATTTAATTCTTTCAGGTCCGCGGGATTCAGCCTGGCTGCAAGTACTATGAATAAAACTGAGATTAAAAGTGTTCTTAAATTTTCTTTAAACTCTATAATATGTTTTACATTTATCTTTTTCTGGTTTGCTAAATAAACACCCATTATTGTTACTGCAAATAAGCCGCTCTCTTCCTGGATCAGATTAGAAGATGTGAAAATCAGAACAACCATTGTAAGACTGGCAGGGTTCTGCAGAAAATCAGGTATAAGATCTTTCTTAATGAGAAGAGCAATTAAGTATCCGCCAAGGAGTCCAATTGAGCTGCTGATAACGACTGATTTTAAGATAGCAAATCCTACCTGTAATGTTGCTTCTGTTACTCCCGGTGCAAATACGGCTTCAAAAACAAGGATTGCCATCAATGCTCCTATAGGATCGTTTACTATCCCTTCCCATTTTAGTATCGGGTTTATCTGTCCCTTCGGTTTTACATGACGCAGGATCGGGAGTATTACAGTAGGACCCGTAACCACAAGTATAGCTCCGAATAATACAGACAGAGGAAGAGAGAAATCGAGGATAAAATAAGCCCCGAAGGTTGTCAGTATCCAGGTTACCATTATTCCGGTTGTAACAAGGTTCCTGACCACCAATCCTCCGACCTTTAGCTCGGAAAACTTTAAATTAAGTCCTCCCTCGAAGAGTATTATGGCCACAGAAATCGAAACAAAAGGAAACAGAAGCGCACCGAAAAATGAATCGGGATGGATGAATCCTGTTACAGGTCCGGCTATGAAGCCAAAAATCAATAGCAGCAGTATTGAAGGAAACCTGAATTTCCATGCAATCCATTGAGCAAGTATGCCTGATACAATAATTGCCGATAAATTAACTATTAAATTTTCACTCACTTGATTTCCTGTCTTAGAATGGATGAATTAATATACCATTTTAATTAATGTTACCGAATGATAAAGATTTGGGATATTTAAGGAATCAGATATCAGGAATGGGTATTATGGATTGCCCAGATAACATCCGAGATTATAGTCACTCCCGGTTCAAAAGAGAATTTAAGAAGATAATGAGGATTAAAACCGAGCATATACCTTTCAATTACAGCTTTCAGCCAGGTGATCTCAGCTTTTAGTTTCCAGTGATCTCCGTCATCTGAATAAAGAACGATAATCAGCCTGTTCTTTAAATGTTTCCTCTGCTGCTGCGATTGATTCTTGTAAAGCCACTTTATAAGTACATCCGTTTTCTTAATTGCTTCATCTATAGGATAAGGGAAATTCTTTGGGAATACGGATGTCTTATGATCGAATTTTGCACCCTGTATAGTGAAATCGACCAGCCGGTCTTTTTCATCGATTGCCGGAGTAACATTCGGCATTGCGCAGAAAATCTTCTCAACTGCATACGCCGACCAGAAGTTATACCACCTGTTTAAGGCATAGTTTGAAATATTTTCATTTTCACGATCGCTGCTGAATCTTTTTTTTATTTCAGCTAAAACATTTTCAAAGACGGGTTCGCTGTAGACAAAATTTGTGAGTTTATCGTAACGGTCGTTCTGTTTTCTTCCCCATTTATAGGGATACTTAAGTCTTTTCTTCAGCTCTGATTCAATTACCGGGAGCTCAATATTCATATAAACCCTGTTGGCGGATCATCAGGGGAAACCGGAGTGCTTTACTGCTTCTGGAATAGAAAAATGTATTCATGCTTGAAGATATAAAATCCTCCTGCCAGTGCACGGTAACGCCACAGCTCCTTCTGGTTTCTTTTTGCAGTTGTCTTGTCATAATTTTTAATTATTGTAGATTTTAATTTGTATCCGCGTTTAATCATTTCCTGCATCGTATAAAAACCGAGCGGTATCCATTCGCCGGAACAATATTTATCTCCTATTATTACGGCGGCAAACCTGCCGCTATCCAGTACAGGGTAAGTGCCGTCAATTATCTTTCCGAACATCTTTAAAAACTCATCTACCGATTCTGCATTCGAAAGGTCGTTTTTTCTTTCACTGAATTTAATAATATCCCAGTAAGGCGGATGCATTATTAAAAACTGGACCGACTCACATTTGTGCTTCTTAATTTCTGTTTTGAATTTGAATTCAGTACTATCCCTGTTTATAATCTCAGTTTTTATTTTATACGGATTTTTTTCCCGGCTCAGTATATCCTTTGCCAGCTCAACTACCTCCGGCTGAAGTTCAACGCCTATTCCATTCCTTCCGAGTCTTCTGCATTCTATTAATGTAGTTCCGCTTCCGAGGAAAGGATCAAGTACCCATTCCCCTTTTTTGGTATACCTTCGTAAAAACTGGTTTGGGATCTGCGGAATAAAATTACCCCAGTAGCCTGCGGTATGCGCACCGGTTCTGTCTCTTTTATCAAGTATCCAGAGACTGTCGGTCAGAAGGTCATCATATTCCTTCCAACGGTTCAGATTTATATCATTAATTTTCCCTTCTTTTCTCTGCGACAGGCTCTTTATAAGTCTCCTGATGTAATAATGCGTCCTCTCGATAGTATGAGTTTCAAATATCTGGCTGAGCTCTTTTATAAGGTAGGGTTTGGAGATTTTATCCGCATCACCATTAGATTGAATTACCAATTCATTATCGAAAAGGTTTATATCTGAAATGATTTTCTGTACCTGTCCCTTTACAGAAGTCAGGTCATCATTCTTCAATAAATCCTGGAGATCATCAATCAATGCGAATGTTATCATATATTTGTTCACCCCTGAAATGTAATTTTTTTATTCATAATTATTTTCATTTCTAATTTAACCAATTATTCCGTATAGTCATTGCGGATTCCTGTGAGTTCCAAAATCTCACTTATCCTCCATAATTAATCATCCGATCAATCACTAATCATCCAATGAATCCTCCATCCTCCCTAAACCAATTTCTACCTTCTCGGCGATGGGAAGATTAGAAAATAAAAGAGATTTTGTTGAAGTTACAATTAGAAAAATTCAACGGATTGAATTATTTTAAATTTGCCGCTCGTGAAGTCCCATCCTGACGAATCTTTTTGACCAGGAAAACAATAATAAAGGGAGCTTTCGCTCCCTTAAATCACTTGAGAAATAGCATCTTCTTCGAACTCACATAATCATTGACACGAATCTGGTAAATGTAAACTCCGCTTGCCAGCCGAGAAGCATCGAAGTTAACAGAATAACGTCCCTGGTTCTTTTGCTCATTTACCAGCGAAGCAACTTCTTTCCCGAGTATATCGTATATCTTAAGTGTCACAAATCCAGCATTAGGTAGTTGATAGTTTATTGTAGTCGCAGGGTTGAAGGGATTGGGGTAATTCTGGGAAAGGTCATAGGTTACCGGTATAGTATTCCCCGTGTACGAAACCTTATCAGAAGTCCTTTTTGCAACGGTACTTGCATCATTTACTGAGTTTAACAGATTAAATTCCGCTTCACCTGTAACCGAAGTTACCAGCCTAAAGAAGTAATCACCTTCTGTTATACCCGAACAATCGATTTGATAACTTTTATTCTCATAATCGTTAAGGTTTGTTTTATTATAAAGTACATTATCGAAGGTTCCTACTACCTCACCGGAAGAACTATTCACTAATTCGACTCTGAAGCCGATTGTTTCATCACTGTTAAGTGAGTCAGCATAATCCTTGTTTAATACGTAATAATAATTACTAAATATCAAAGAAGAATTCGAGTTGAGAGAGAAATCTTCTGTTTTTAACACCTGATTCAACTGCTGCGCACTGAGGTACAAATTTGTATCGGGAATGTTAATAAACTTCACAGCACTATCAGCTACAACAATATCACCTGTATGAAATGCGAACTCAATTCCATTTTTTAGAATCACACCAGCTCTGGAGTAGGTGAACGGATAAGTAGTGACAGCCTTTGTCTCGCCTCCGCAATCTGGGACACCATTGAATCCCGTCCCGCTTGGATTTATTATATATGGAGCCGATTCTATATCAAAACTAAAGGCTTTTAAATCCGAAAGACTGGGACCATTACTGATGTTGGTATTGTATCCGGCAGGAGTAAGGCAATAAGAAACAGAATAAACATCATTAATTCTAGTTACCCATCTGGATTCAGTCCCGCCTTTTTGACCCCAGGTAATCACACACTGGTTAAAGGAATCATCTACTGAAGCATTCTGGGTGGCATTAACTTCTTCTCCATAGGCACGAGTTTCTCCCCAGGAATTATGTTCCCAATCAATGCACGCCCTGGCAATGAGCCTCGGGGTCGGTATTGAAGTACCATCTGTTTTGCCAAGCGTGCCACTATTCCTGCCCAGCCAGCTCACAATCGGATCATATCTGAAAAGGCCATTGCCTTTATCTTTTTTAACAGGGCTGATAGATGGATTAGTATTAATGCTGTAGCCGCTGAATTCAGAGATAGTAACGGGGGTACTAAATGTACCAGTACTCCAATGAGTATATCTTATATAAGTATTTAGATTTAAGTCCTGATATACAAGATGCACGGCATCATAAAAGGTTCCCAGTTTGCCCATACAAGCTGCAGGGTTTAAGGAAGTAAAACCGGTATTGGGAACAGTGGTCTCTGAGGAGGTGTGCCAAATTCCGTCATAATATTGACGTATATAATACAATCCGCCGGATGAAGATTTCCTGTATACATAAAATCTCTGATTCTCGCTTGCAGCTACAACCGGATAAGCATTCCCATAATAAGAAGAAGATATATCAGCTAATCCTTCCGGCCACACGATTTCCCAGGTGCTAACATCTAAAGACGCCCGGAATATTTTATAATTACTTCCTGATTTGCCTTCAAATACTATATTTATTAAATCGCCATCTATATCAATTGATACACTTTTTGCATCTTCTTCGAAAAGAGAAAGCTCATCATCCCAGGCACCATTCATTGTAGTTGTAAGGCTGCGGGTATACCAAAGTTTATCCATCGAGACATAGAACATATTATAATAACCTTCATTATCTCTTACCAGGTGGCACTGACCGTTGGTGCCTAATTGGGCACCTGAGAGCAGATGTCCTTTTAATACGGCATTAACTTCGGCATTGTTTGTTTTGAAAACTACTCCTGTATATTGATAAGTAGAAGAACTAAGATCAACATCTAATCCATCCCATTTGTGGAAATAAAATTTTCGATCACCATATTTTACACCCATAGGTATAATCTGATCTACTAAGGCATGGACGGAATAATAAGGTGGAGTCCAGTTGGGATATCCCTGGTTCAAGAATACTCCCTGGTATGCGTGGGAAGGATCTGATCCATTTGAAAATACTGTCGAATAATCCGGGGTAAAGGGTAATGATTGCCGTTCTCTTGCATAAGCAGCATTCATTCCCCGGTTCCTAACACTGTCGGCAAAATCGGGATCTTCAAAATCAATATACCAGGGATCTGCAAATATGATATCACCGCCGCTTACTGAAGTCCCTTCGAGAGAATTTTTGATTGTAATCCCTGAGTTACTTGGATTAAAACGAGAAGTCAAACTATTCGTATATGAATAAATAGGCATAGTTTTATGATTTGTAACATCATTAATGGGTTGAGAATTTTGTTCCCAATTGTGATACTTCTGATTACTCAACAATTTTTGTGAACCACGTAATGTGTGACCTGAGGTAACATCCCAGGAGAAAGTTTGAGGAACAAGAAAATTTTCAAACTTATTCTCCAAAGCGTTCCACAAACCAACTGAGTCAACTCTCGAATTATTAGATAATTTCTGATCAACTAAAACAGAGTTATTCGGGGGGTCGTATTGAATTTCCAAAACCATTGAAGGGGTTGAAATGTTCCATAATCTATAGTTTACTGAGGGAGAATGATCATTAAACCATTTTATACCCAGTACAAATTTGTCGTTTAAAAGAGAGTTCTTAATTGCCTGGTTAAAGTTTGCTGTCGAAATATTAGACTCATAATTGAATTCATTATTTGAACCAAGGTACTGCTGAACCATACGGTATGTTGTGTTGTCCATCTGATTATAAATTTCTTCGAAGTGAACATTTCCTATTATATCATAGGTTATGTTAAATAGATCCGCGGATAATTCGTCAGTCGTACTGCTTTTTGAGTATTGAAAATATAAATTTATATACAGGATATCAGAGCCATCGGGAATAGATGAAATGTCCCATTGATACACAGCTCTGTCCCAATATGTTAGACTTTCTTTTCCCACAGATAAGACAGCATCTGAACTTGCCAGACCGTGACTTGAAGCTGCATTGGTTCCGGATTTGTATATGTCCCTTCGATAGGATGTGTTTTCAGGTCCCCAGTTAAGTTGACCGAATAGCTCTAAGTTAAGGCTTATTATAAAACCTATAATTGACAGAATAATAATTCTTTTCATTGCTGTTTTCCTTTAATATTTTATAATTGAAATATTTGCTTTATATTAAAGGAGCAAATAAAGGCGCCCACTACTTCAGAAGTAATGCCTATTGCTCCTTTGTTTGTGTCTGGAGTAACGGTGTTGCCGCACCGTTACTCAATTTTATCCGGCGGTATAGTATCCATTCCTTTTACCTCCTCCCCATTAATATTACTGCTTCTGAATTTATTGACGTATAGTTGCCTCCTACGGCAACCAGCAAATCTCCTTTGATAGCTACCCTTGTATATGAACCGTTATTAAGTAGCGGTTCTTCGTAATCGCTTTTCCAGCTTGTTCCGTTGAAATGAACCAGATCACCGAAGGCTCCCACTGCTACAACATCATTAATATCATTCCCGGTTATAGAAGTGGTAGCAAATGTTGTGATTGCAAAAAAATTATTCTTCCACATTATGTCATCCATAAAGTGTTTTTGATATATGCCACTGCCTACGACATAATATTGTTGGCCGGGCATAAACCAAACCCCTAGCAAAGGTTCTATATCTGGATTTGAAGTTGTGGTTAGTCTAATAACTTCATTGTTATTTAATTTAAGTATTGCTTTGTCAAAGTTAACCCCATAATCCGCGGCAACAGCAAGTATCTCCCACTCATCTGTCCCATTATTATACGCCCCGTAAATATCATTTATATTTAATTCTGTTCCGCTTTCAATTCTGGTCCAGCTCTGACCGTCATAGTGAGCAATATTGCCGTTATTCCCTACTACATAGAGATTATTACTTGAGGTGCCCCAAATTTTATTTAGACTCCATCCCATCAAAATGCCCGGTATAGGTAATTCAATAAAATTTTGACCATCATATCTAACAAATGCGGAAAACCAGATATCATTTTCAGAAAAGGTAAATATTGTCCTAATTACCCAGGTACTTCCATTATATAGAATTCTCTTCAATTCCCACTGATTTCCGTCCCAATGAACAGCATTGTACATCGTGTACCCATTCTGGCTTGTGTCTGCAACATATATCTCACCAACCGCCCAGATATTATTCTCATTAATTATTGCAACATCGTAAAGGGTGCAGCTTCCAGCCTCCCCGCCGAATGTCCAGGTCTGGAAGGTGAAGTTGTGGGAGGTGGTGTCCAAAGTAGTAACGGGCAAAGATTCACTTCTGATTGTTTGATTGGCTGATTGAATGATTGAACTCAAAATATATGTGTTGTTTGGTAGGAGTGAATCAACATATAGGATTGTGTCTGCTGAGGTCAAACTGATTGTTTCTGAATGGATGTCGTCTTTCAATAATTCGACATCTGCCGGCAAAGTAATATTTGCAGTTGTTAATTTAAGCCAGGCTTCTGTGCAGCTTACATCTTCGAGGGATAAACTTATTTGCGGCTGTTGTTCAGGCGGGATGGGGTTGTCTTTATTGCAAGAAAGAAGCCCGAGAGAAAATAGCACAATAACGAATACTAAAACAGATATTCTCATAAATTCCCCGAATCTTTTTAGTAAAATTTTGCTGGGTTTCAGAAAAGAAGTAATTCAGGTACCCGATTTCAAAGAAACTCCTGTGAGCGCAGAAGTAATTAAATAAAAATAAAATCTATTGTCAAATTGATTATTTAAACATTGGTAATGCGAATTGTTTTTAATGGAAATTAAATGATGAAATCGGCTAATATATCTTGCCGGGCTGCCGTTGCATTGGATACTACAATTCCGTTTTTGTATAGAACATGGTTCAGCAGAACATCGTCGTTTTAATTCTATACCCTTGTAATGGCGACCCACGATGCCGGCGCCGCAGGATAATTAGTTCATTATCTGCTCTTTAGCAGCTCACTCCTCCTAAAGGGAGCTGTTTGGTCCCACTATACAGTTTTAACCGATGGCTATCTTAATAGCGGAAAACGGCCGCCGCCGGGTTCTCCGCGGGCATCTGGTCTGTATGAAGCGCATAAATTTTCCCGCTGTTCAGAAGGGTATATGCAGCAGCCAGGTCGAGCAGCTCCCTGCTGCCTTTATTGCTGTTATTGCTGAGAATAACCTCGTTTCTTTCAGGATTAAATTCTCCCCATTTATTCTCATCGATATTTATGAACAAAGATTCAATTCTTTTGGCGTGGGCTGCTTTTACGATTTCTTTAAGATCATCGGAAGCCTTACGATTATTTACCAGATTTTCATACCTGGTGAACGCCTTCTGCTGGTTTTTCCGGAAATGAGGTTCGATCAGGTTCCATGCTTTTTTATGGAGTTCAGTTTCACTTAAAGTTTCCGGATCTATACCCAGTCCCTTCTCAAAAACGTTGGGATAGGAGTGAGCTTTTCTGTAGATAGGAATAAGGTATTCCACACCGGCAAGAAGCAGTGGTATATTTTCGTTTCCGATGACACTGTAAACGCCTTTATCTGCCATCCTGAAAAACTCAAGGATTTTTTCCTTATATACCGCGTCATCCATTCCGCCCGATCCATGTCCGTGAAATATAGCAGAACGGCCTGCAGCCTGGGTTTGTGTTCCTGTGTGAAATTGTACAGATTTTTCAGGATCATCCCACTTCATCGCGGCTTTTAATGTTTTGGGTGTATTATCCGGCAGCTCAATTTCATTTAGTGTGAAGGTACTGCCTTCATAAAGTTTTATTCCATTGAGATCGAGTGCCAGAAGGAAATATCTTTCACTTCCGCTCAATGCGGGGAGTAAAGGTTTTATATAAAAATTATCCGCCACATAAAGGCTTTCCTTTACATCAACCGGAAGTACATAAGTGTGAAAATTTCCGGGTGAAATAAATACTGCAAGGCCTTTACTCTGGTAATTCCAGAATTCTTTATCATCAAGCAGTTCCTTTGCCGGTTTAAGTAATTTGTCTATCTCTTTTTTACGAATATTCTTTTGATCTAATATTTTTTCTATTTCCTGGAGCTGGTTTTTAAACCGGATCTTATCCTCATTCATATTGTTCCATTCTTCGTGTGCCGGCATATAAATCGAAATACAGGGATTTTCCCGGTTCCCGATTAATTTTTTAATATCTTCTTTTTTTAGTAAATCCATATTTCCTCCGTTAGAATTATTACCTGGTCTACTCATACTTCCAATAAAAGAAAAGATATCCTTTTACAAAATGTAAAAATCAATCAGTGATTAACTTAACAGGGGAATTGAGATTATAATCTTCGAGGATTTTTTTTGCAGCATTATAACCGCACATCCCATGTACCCCGCCTCCCGGAGGAGTTGATGACGAGCAAATATAAAAGCCTTTCAAAGGCATTGAATAAGGAGATAAACTCAAAACAGGCCTGGTGAATAACTGTTTCCAGTCCTGCATACCGCCGTTTATATCTCCTCCTATATAATTACTATTGTAATTTTCAAGGTCGGCTGTGTTCATTGTATTTTTAGCAAGTATAACGTCCCTGAAACCAGGGGCGAATCTCTCAATCTGGTTTTCAATTGCTTTTGTCATATCTGTATCTGAACCATTTGGAACGTGACAATAAGCCCAGGCTGTGTGTTTCCCTTCCGGGACACGTGATTTATCGAATATTGAAGGCTGAACAAAAATTACAAAGGATTTGTCGGGAATAGTACCATTCCATACCATTTCTTCGGCTCTGGTGATCTCATCTATTGATCCGCCAAGGTGTATTGCAGCCGTGGTTTTACTTTCTTCCGCTGTGAAGGGGACAGGTTCACTTAATGCATAATCAATCTTAAACACACCCGGACCATATCGGTATCTTCCCAGTTTTTTCTTATAACCGGAAGGTAAGTCATCTCCCATAATGTCTAAAATCTGTTTGGGAGTTAAATCAAAAACTTTAATCCGGCATTCGGGAATATCCTTTAAAGAGTTGACGGGCTGACTGGTAATTATTTCTCCGCCGAGTGATATGAAATAATCGGCAAGAGAACCGGAGATATTCTGCGAACCTCCTTCGGGAAGAGGCCAACCTGGTTTGTGTGCTGTCATTGCGAGGATTAAACCAAAAGCTGTGGTGAACAATTTATTCAGGGGAAGGATCGAGTGTGCTGATAATCCCGCAAATAAAGATCTGGCCTTCATCCCGGAGAACTTTCTTTTAGCAAAAACGGCTGAAGGCTGAATTGCATCCAATCCAAAATCTATAAGTCTGAATGGATGTGAGGGAAATGATAAAGGCGACAGGATATCTCTCAATAGAAGGCTGGTATTTTCTACCAGCGGCATCATTAGATTTTTGTAAGCTTCAGCGTCTGAGTTCAAATTACTCGCTGTTTCTTCTATAGAATTTGTTATAAATACAGCACTTCCGTCATCAAACGGATGCACAAGGGCCCTGGGAGGGTAAATCCATTTTAATCCGAATCTGTCTAATGGTAAAGTTTGAAATAAGGGAGATGCAGCCCCAAGGGGGTGAATTGCGGAACATACATCATGTCTGAAACCCGGGAGTGTAAGTTCTGAGGTTCTGGTTCCTCCTCCGATCTGCTCCTTTGCTTCGATTATAACAACTGATAACCCTGCCTTTGCCAGTATTACGCCTGCCGACAGACCGTTTGGCCCTGAACCAATAATTGCTGCATCGTACTTTTTCATGAGAGGGTGTTATATTTCATGTTTTAAAGTACGATACAGCAGAATCAATAGAAATAAAAGAACTAGTTTACTACGAACATTAAACCGGCATTTATCTGGAAGTAATCACTGTTGATCTCTCCTCCGCCAGGTACGTCTTCAAAATTATAATTAAGAAATACATACCTGAAATCGCCGAACAGAAATGCTCTTTCTCCTAAAGGTACATCAACGCCCGCACCAAAATGCCAGCCGAATTTTTGGGAAGTTTTATCCGCAACATCGTTCAGTGCGCCGGAAAATTCTAACTTTGCATTATACCAGCCGACACCTACAACACCGTATAAATATTCAACCGGGTAAAATAACCCTGAAAGCTGAACCGGCCAGCTGCTTACTTTGATCGTTCCATCCCTGTATTCTTCCTGGCGGTATAGAACTGATGCTTCAAAAGCGACAGCGTTAGTTAAATATGCTCTGACAAGAGCGCCGCCCAAAAATTTTCCGTTATCTGCGTCAGCGGCTTTCGAAAATCCGCCCTGAATACCTACTGCCACAGGATTATGTATCTTCGTTCTGTACGCCTGACTATCGCTATCCTGCCCGTAAGTAAATGAAATCAAACCCACAGTAATAATCATTATATAAATCATTTTTTTATACATTCTTTTTCTCCATCTGTTATTCAAGAAAAATGATAGTACAATATATCCTATCGCAGAGAACCGTCTGTGATTTTATCAGATGTAAAATCTATACTGTGATATCAAAAGAGAAGGGGGTTGAAAAATCAGTTATTTTTTATGCCTCCTGTGCTTGATGACACTCAAACCAACGATAGAATATCTACGGAATTATCCCTTAAAGCTTCAATTTCAGGCAGTTTCTGTTCTTTCATCAGAAGATGAACGGCATCCATTTCCTTATCACGATTTATCCCTGCGGCAGCCATGACTGCATTATTTTTTATGTAATAAGCGATAAATTTTTTCTGCGGACAATATTGCCGTCAATTATTATCTCATCCCAGTCTTTCACAAACCCTGCATATCTTAGATTCATTCCTGCCTGTGCTGTCCAGAAAAACGGAACACCGCTGAACTTAACCTTCTTGCCGGCCATATTAGCACCTGCCGTACGGCCAAGCTGTTCTGCAAGCCGCCAGTGTTCAATCCTTATATGTTTACCTGTACGAAAATCAGGAAACGATGCAATATCACCCGAGGCATAAACATCTTCTCTTACCTGCAGGAAAGCATCAGTTTTAAGACTCTTATCATCCATCAAAACATCATCATCCAGAAAACCGGTTGCGGGTTTAACTCCTATTCCTATGATTACTATATCTGTTAATATTTCTTCTCCGGATTCCAGCAATATGGATTCAACTTTTCCTGCTCCTCTGAATTCTTTTACCTTTGATTTTAATTTGAATACAACCCCGTTTTTTTCATGCTCTTTTCTGAAAAGTTTGCCTATTTCCTTTCCGAAATTCTTTTCAAAAGGAACTTCTCCGGGCGCTATAACGGTCACGTTGATTTTTCTTTCAATTAGACTATGAGCTGTTTCCATTCCAATAAAACTTGCTCCTATTACCGCGGCATTTTTTGAATCTTTAATTGACGCAATAATCCTATCAGCATCATCAAAGCTCCTCAGGTAAAAAATATTTTTCAGGTCAGAACCTTTAACCTTAAGCTGATTCGGAATGCCTCCTGTTGCTATTAATAATTTATCATACTTAAGATTTTCATTATTCTCAAAGGAAACTTGTTTTTCATTGAAGTCTGCTCCTTTAATAGTAGCGGAGAATTTGAATTCAATTCCGTACTTTTCGAAAAAGTCATCAGGACGAATAGGCATCCATTCGGGATCTGCATTTCCTGCCAGGTAATCCTTGCTCAGATTAGGGCGGTCGTACGGTTTCCTGTTTTCTCTTGTTGCCATAACTATGTTTCCCTTAAAACCGTTCTCCCTCATCGATTGAGCCGCAGAATAAGCTGAAGCTCCTGCTCCAAGAATTAAAAATGTACGGCTATCCGATTTCGTATCTTTCTTTACCATTTCAGGTTTGCGTGAACCAGGAATTTCATCCGGCACATTTATTTTAATGATGTCGTCTTCTATTAAGAGTTCATAGCGGGGAAGTGCATCCATTGCGGGCGGTTCAAGCAGGTTGCCGGTCTTTGCATGAAAGCAGGCATGGTGCCAGGGACAAATAATCGTTTCTCCCTGCAGTACTCCTTCCTCCAGCGGTGCGCCGTAATGAGTGCACGATGCACCGACTGCAGAAAACTCATCATTTATCCTGCAGAGTAAAACTTTATTATCATCGTCGATTTTGTATGCTTTCATCTCCCCGTTTTTCAGATCACTTTTCCTTGCTATTTCTTTGAAACTCATCTGTTCTTCCTTTTTTTTATTCCCGCATTAATTCCGTAAAGTACGGAAAATATTAATATCTATTTTTCCTTTCCGGCGTGTTCCGGAGGAGCCATAAATTCAGGTCCGACCGGATCAGATACGGTAGTATTAATCAGGTTGTTTATAATTATAATATCCTGCTGCTTAAGCGGCCAGTCCCACACCTCATCAATCGCATCAAGCTGACCGGGTTTCCTTGCGCCCCATAATGCAATATCTGCTCCCTGGTCAAGTATCCATCTTACTGCAAGATGGATTACTTTTTTGTCGTACTTGCTTTCAGCAAAATGTGAAATTTTATCCACCGCGTCCAGGTAGTCTTTATACCGGGGCTGCTGAAATTTCGGATCATCCTTTCTAAGATCATCTCCTTTAAATTCTGTATCCGGGTTCATTTTACCGGATAATAAACCTCTGCAAAGAGCGCCGTATGTAATTAATTTTATATTGTGTTCTTTACAGTAAGGGAAAACATCTTCTTCAGCATCTCTTTCAAATAAATTATAAGGAGGCTGGCAGAAATGAAGCGGTGCGTATTTTCTGAATTCATCCATCTGTTCTGAAGAATAATTACTTACTCCGATTGCTTTTATCTTTCCTTTTTCAAGCAGTTCGTTCATAGCCCGGGCAGTCTCTTCGAAGGGAGTTTGGGAATCAGGCCAGTGGATCTGGTAGATATCTATGTAATCGAGCTGAAGCCTTGTAAGTGAATCATCAATTTCTTTAAATATCCTTTCCCTGGATGAGTTACGGCTTAAATTTTTATCTTTATCCCATTCGAGCCCTGCTTTTGTAGCAACTACTATTTTCTCCCTGTCACTGTAGTTTTTTAATGCTTTGCCTACAATCTCTTCTGATTTGCCGAAGCCATACGCAGGTGCTGTATCTATGAATGTAATCCCTTTGTCAATTGCCGATTGAATTGTATTAATTGATTCCTGTTCATCAGTGCCTCCCCACATTACACCGCCGATTGCCCAGGTCCCCAAACCTATTCTGGGAGTTTCTTTATTTAATGAGTCGAGTTTTAAAGTCTCCATTTTCTCCTTTTAATTTAACTGAATTGCAAAATGATATTTAACCATTATAAGAATTTATCCTTATGATCAAAATCAAGATGATAACATTCTCTGTAATTCCTGAGCATTTTTGACTGCAAACCCGCTGTCATCATTATCAAAATAGATGTATACATCTTTGTCTTTCTGCTGCCACGCCGAAATAGCACCTGCCCAGCCCGATAACTGCTTTTTACTGTAATTTCCCTGGTATTTGCCATCAGGACCATGTAAACGTATATAAACAAAATCTGCGGTTACCTCTTTTGGAGTTATTATTCCTGCCAGTTCATATATGCAGTATGCGGCGTTATGTTTTTCTAATAAGTTAAAGACTTCATCATTCCACCACGATTTTTCTCTGAATTCGAACGCATATCTGTATTTATCAGGCATTGCGTCAATAAATTTCTGGAACCTTTGTTTATTATAGCCCCAGTGCGGAGGAAGCTGAAACAGAATAGGCCCTGTTTTTTTCTTTAAATGCTTTATGCGTGTAAAAAGCTTCCGGCTGCTGGTTTTGGGAGCTTTCAGCTTTTTCATATGGGTTATATACCGGCTGCCTTTTACAGAAAAGATAAAATTTTCAGGAGTTAGTTCCTTCCAGGTTTTAAGCGTTTTGGTATCAGGCAGATGATAGAAAGAATTATTTATCTCAACGGATTTTAATTTTTCAGAATAGAATTCCAGCCATTTTTTCTCTTTCAGGTCTCCGGGATAAAAGTTTTCTTTCCAGTGTTTATAATTCCAGCCGGATGTTCCGATATATATTTTCCCTTTTGCCATTCTTATTCCTTAATTCTTATCTCCTTTTCTTTATCAAAAAGAAGAAGCTTATTTTCATCAAAACTTATCCCGATGTTATCTCCTTCGTTTAATGAAGTCCTCTCATGAATTTTTGCCATTATCTCTTTGCCGCTGACTGACAGGTAAAGCAGTGATTCGTTTCCGGCCGGACCGATCATTTTTAATTTTCCTTTAAGCAGACCCTCATTTTCCGGAACAACTTTTATGTCCTCCGGTCTTAATCCGGCAATAAGATTTATATTTTTATTCTTTTCAATGCGTTCAATTTTTCTGCGGGATTTATTTATTGTATCCATATCCAGTATGTTCATCGGAGGAGTGCCTATAAACCTTGCGACAAACAGGTTTTCCGGTTCATTATAGATTTCGTATGGAGTACCCGTTTGTTGTACTTCTCCCTCTTTTAAAACTGCGATCGAGTCTCCAAGCGACATTGCTTCCGTCTGGTCGTGTGTTACATAAATTGTTGTCAGCTTCAGTTCTCTTTGTATTTGCTTTAACTCACTTCTCATAGTTATTCTAAGCATTGCATCGAGATTAGAAAGAGGCTCATCAAGTAAAAGAACATTTGGTTCTCTTACTATTGCTCTGCCGAGAGCAACCCGCTGCCGCTGACCGCCGCTTAATTCTCCCGGTTTTGCCTCAAGTATTTCATTTATTTCAAGTATCCCGGCAGCCTTTTCAACTTTTCGTTTAATTTCATCTTTACCCATTTTAGCAATCTTTAATGGAAAAGAAATATTCTGCCTCACACTCATATGAGGGTACAGGGCATAGCTCTGAAATACCATAGCAACATCACGTTCCCGCGGTGATAAGAAAATCTTCCTTTCTGCGGAAACTACAGTGCGTTCTTCAAATTGTATTTCACCTTCTGATGGTCTTTCTATTCCGGCAATAATATTAAGGAGTGTTGATTTTCCGCATCCGCTGGGACCAAGCAGTACGAAAAATTTCCCAGCCTCTATTTCCAGGTTAATTCCCTTTAAAGCTTCAACTGTGCCTCTTCTTACGGTATAAAACTTTTTCCTGATATTTTTAAGACTAACACCTTTCATCCTTTGATGGCTCCTTCAGTTAATCCCTGTATAATGTATCTCTGGAAGAATGCAATGAGAATGATCAGCGGAACAACAGCAATTACTGCGCTTGCCATTATATATCCCCAGGGAATCTGTCCATGCAATCCTTCGAATAAAGCAATGCCCACAGGAATGGTTCTCGCTTTATAGTCGATCGTCAGCATTAAAGCAAAAAGGAATTCATTAAAAGAGTAGATAAGAATGAGCATAAACGTTGAAAAAACTCCCGGCAGGGCAACAGGAAAAATTATTTTCTGAAGGACCTGCCGCCGTGTAGCCCCGTCAACCAGGGCTGCTTTATCAAGTTCAGTTGAAAGACGCGACAGGTAGCTCAGCATTATCCATAGTGCAAGAGGAAGACCGAGGGTTATGTACGGGAAGATCAGTGCATAGTACGTATTTATCCATCCCAGCCATGTCATCAGTTTGAACAAGTATCCGATGATGCTGATCTGCGGGAACATTGAAAATGCCAATAATACTAACGGTATTAAAATCCTTCCGGGAAAAGTCATTCGTGTAATTGTGTAAGCGGAAAGACTTGCAATTAGTGTTGCGCATATTGCGGATACAATAGATACAATCAGACTATTCTTTAAATAATCAAGTAGATGTGTTGAATCATTGGACAGGAGATCGGTATAATTGGTAAATGTTAAAGATGCCGACCGGCCTGATGCAAGGAAATCAGGATTTTTTGTCAATGATATCATAATCATCCATATAAAAGGGAGAAGACAAAACAGCAGGAGAAAGACTGCTCCGAAAAATTTAAATATTGAAATGGTTCTTTGCTCTCTCATTTAACCGCCTCTTTGAACTTTCCGATTTTTATGTATGCAGCTGCGAGTAAAGCAGCAAAAATGAATACTACCACAGAAACAGCCGACCCATATCCGAAATCTCCGGTTACATAATAGTTGTATGCATAAAGTGAAAGAGAGGTTGTGCTTCCTCCCGGTCCTCCGCCTGTCAGTACATATACGAGATCGAAAATTCTGATAGCATCCACTGTCCTGAAAAGAAGTGCAACAACAATTACTGGTCTTAAAAGAGGCAGAGTGATATTGAAAAATCTCTGGATGAAATTCGTCCCGTCAATCATTGCTTGTTTGTAAATATCCCCTGGAATGGTTGATAACCCTGCAAGGATTATTATTGTCATAAAAGGCGTGGTCTTCCATACATCCGCAATTACCACCGAAACAAATGCACCGAATGAAGATCCGAGCCAGCTTACAGGGTCATTTGATATTCCAAAAAACTGAACGAGATAATTAAAAAGTCCGTATTCATAATTATAGATTAACTGCCATATCCTTCCTGAAATTGCTATGGGGATAGCCCATGGGATGAGTATCGCCACTCTGAATAGACCTCTTGCCGGCAGTGTCTCATTGAGAAGAAGTGCGAAGATCATTCCGAAAAACAGTTCAAGACAGATTGAAACAAGGATAAAAAACAGGGTGAACCTTGCTGATTGCCAGAAATGGACATCACCAAACATCCTGCTGTAATTTTCTAATCCAAGAAATTTCGAAGGCAGGAAGGTTACATCCCTGCTTAAACTTGTTACCACGGTTCCGGCAACCGGTATCAGTATAAAAACTATCGCAGTAATAATTAAAGGGGCATTGAACAAGTAAGCTTCTTTTGTATCTTTCAGATTATATCGGGAATTACTCTTCATAAAGTTTTTCTATTTGATTCAGTTCTTCCGCTATTGTTTGTAAAGTTTTCCCGGGTGACTCCTTGCCGGCCAGGCAGTTATTTATATATCTCTGGATGACTTCTGTTACCTGTGGATAATAGGGGAGTGTGGGCCGGGCGATAGTATGGTCGAATGCTTCTTTTAGAAGTTTTACTCTCGGCATCTTTTTAATTACTTCTTTATCTTCGTAGACATCTCTTCGTCCGGGATTCCACCCGATCCGCATCAGCATTTCCTTTTGTATCCGGAATGAGGTTACAAATTTTACAAACTGCCAGGCTTCATCCTTCATATCTGAATATTTCGAGATACCAATATGCCATCCTCCCAGCGCTGAAACAGAACTGTCCCCGGGTGCATGCGGCAGTAATTCAATCCCTGTCTTTCCCTTTACTTCAGAATCACCGGATTGATGCAGCTGCCATGCGTATGTCCAGTTCCTTTCAAATAGTGCATTGCCACGCTGGAATGTTCTTCTTACTTCCTCCTCTTTCATTTCGGTGTAAGTATTTTCGGGAGAGATACCATACTTCTGAATCAGGTTCTGCATAAACTGCAGAGCCCTGACATTAGCAGGTGTATTTATATTTATTGAATCAGACTGCATAATTCCTCCGCCCATCGACGCTGCGAATTCAAGGAAGGTGCAGATGAGTCCTTCGTACTGGGCTCCCTGCCATACAAAGCCATTAAAACCCCGGTTCGTTTTTCTCTCTTCTTTTTGGATCCTTCTGCTTATATCCAGCAGCTGCTGCCAGGTTGCGGGGGGATTATGATACCCGTAATGATTTAACAGATCTGAGCGGTAGTAAAGAAGAGCCACATCAATAAAAACAGGAAGCGCATACAGTCGATTATTATAACTATCAGCCTGTTCGATAGTTTTTCTGAAGAATTGTGCTGTTGAGAAATTTTCTTTTTTAGTGAAGTTATCAAGAGGTTCAAGCCAGCCCGATTTTACAAACTGGTCTATCCAGATTACATCCATTAAGAATATATCAGGGTTCGGCTGCCTGGCTTCGAGGGAGACTACGAGCGCCTGCCTTCTCTGGTCCGAATAAGTCGGCTGTCTTACCAGCTGCAGGTTGTAATGATACTCATCCTCAAATTCCTTCACAATAGTCTCCCAGAAGTTTATTTCCTCAGGTGATCCGCCGATCCATATTGTGAATTGCTTTTGAGAGCTGCTGCAGTTAAGTGAAAAGGGGAGGAGCAGAAAAAGAGCTGCAGCAAGCAGGAACCATTTAAAATAGTTAAATCTATTATCAGTTTTTGATAACACAAATAATTTGATGTAATGAGGTTGTTGTTCTTATTCGTTTACTTAAACATTACAAGTATGAAATAAGAAAAGCAAACTGAAAGATGATTTATGGTTTTGCAATTCCTATTACACCGCAGGCTACCCGCGGTCCTGCATTTCCGGACGGCTGCGATGTAAGATCGTCCTCACCGCCGTGCACGATTACTCCTCTTCCTATTATAGAATGAGGACCTGAAAAGCTCAAAAGTGAATCTGTTATTTCAAGGTGCGCATTACCATCCTCTCCCGCTTCAATATTCCCAAGATCGCCCACGTGCCTGACTGAATCAGTAGGTGCGCCGTGATTTTCGTTATCAGGATTGAAGTGACCGCCGGCTGAAGAACCGTCATCTGCTGTGCAGTCTCCGTACTCGTGAATATGAAAACCATGTTTTCCTGGTTTCAGTCCGGTTATGTCAGCAACTACTCTTATTTTATCAGCTTCTTTGGTAAAAGTAACCGTTCCGGCAACATTATTTCCCTTAGTGCCGTGAAGTTCGGCAACTGCTTTCGTTATCTCCGGCTGATTCTCCATGGCCGTATCCGATGTATCAGAAGAAGTTGCCGGCATCTGTCTTTCTGTATTCTGCTGGCAGCCCGAACTAAAGATGATCAAAGCAATGATCACTGTTAAAAGGTTTATTGTTTTTAGCAAACCATCCTCCTTAATTTATTTATAGAGTTATTGTTTAATCCTGGTTATGTACACTGCAGTTATTATGATAATGTTAAATATTTTCTTTGATTCTGCATCTTATCATCCCTGCTTTATCTGTATTCAGATGTGCAGTTATTTTTCCAGTGTCTCAATTATTTTTTTGCAGAAAGCCGGCAGGTCGTTCGGATTGCGTGATGTAATTATATTGCCGTCCTTTACTACTTCCTGGTCAATCCATTCAGCTCCTGCATGGATCAAATCATCTTTAAGTGAAAAGAAACTTGTAACCTTCTTTCCAGTTATGACTTCTGCTGATGCAAGCATCCAGGGTCCGTGACAAATTGCTGCGATAGGTTTCTTCTCTTCATTCATCTTCTTTACAAACTCGACCATTTCGGGCGTTCTCCTCATGTGGTCAGGTGAGTAGCCACCGGGAATTATCAGCGCATTAAATTCATCCGTCTTTACCCCTACAATAGATTGATCTGCTTTAGCTTTTAATCCATGTTTCCCCTCATAAGTTTCAACTTTTGGAGCTACAACACATATATCGGCTCCCTCCTCCTTCATTCTTAAATAAGGGTACCAGAATTCAAGGTCCTCAAACATTTTCTCAACAAAGATCGCAATCTTTCTGCCTCTAAGTTTCATATATTTTCTCTCCTCCTATTTTAGTCCTTTCGTGGATATTATATCTGATTCATCCGCACAATGCTGACAGCAGTAAATAGCGCCGCCTTTTTCGATACCGTGACCAATTACTTTACATTTGCAATGCCCGCATTCCGGTGCGAGTTTATGAATTGCACATTCAAAAGAATCGAATGTATATGTCTCTCCTCCTTTTTTAACTTCAAAAGAATTTGAGTACTCGTTACCGCAGACTTCACATATAGCCATAGCTTTGCCTTCTATTATTATTTTACAACAACTTAGTATTTATAAGATTGTGCAGTAATGAGTTATATCAAATGACTACTGAATGACCACTGAATGACTATTATATGTCTCCATCCTCTTTCCCCTCCACTTAAGATCTGACCTACTGGATGCTCCATTCCGGTAACTCCGATACGCTATTCGATCCACCCAATTCCCCAAATTCCTACCGTTGTCCGCCTCACTACTCCACCTCTACATAATTACATCAATGACTACAGAATGACAATTGAATGACCACCGAATGACTTCTGTATGACTATTGAATCCTCCAATCCTCCCGCTTCTCCACTCAAGATCTGATATAGAGGATACTCTATTCCGGGAACTACGATACGTGATTCGATTCGCTCAATTCGGTAATCCGCCTAATTCGCCAAATTCCTACCGTGGTCCGCCCCAATGCTCCATTCCTCCATAACTCCATCACTCCTCCATCTCACATACGTCTCACATACGTTCCATATCCGTTCCACATTCGTCCCACATACGTTTGAAATTCTATCTCAAAAGCTGTATATTTCGGTTAAAAAAGGAGAGAAAAATTATGGCAGAAGTTAAAGCATCAGTCATAGGAGATCTCAGCGGGAGAATTGAGAATTTTATCTACAGAAACCGTTATGGTAAAGTAATAGCGTATGCACGACCTATAAATCAAAAGGTTAGTAAATCGCAGAAAGCGGTAACAGCCCGAAAAAACTTTGCTGCTGTAGTTAACCTGGCTAAAACTGTAAACTCGGTTCTGAAACTTAAAGAAGTCTGGCGGTCCGCAAAGGTAGAGGGTACAAGTGCATATCATCGGCTCATAAGGAATAATGCAAAGCTTGTAAATAATGGATTACTGACAACAGAAAATAAAATTACCCCTGAAGGACTTCCATTGCATCTGAGTTCAGCAGAAATTGAAAATAAGATATTATATCTGTCTTTAGAGTGCCCTCAAAGTGCGGATCTTACTTTCCCTGCTATGATGTATATTCATCTTTATTTCGGAAAGGCATCAGGAACGATGGTCCCGTTGTTCAAAGAAATATCTGAACCAAAACCTGGCGGTGTTTATAACCTGGAAATTTCGCTTGAGGGCAGCACAAAGAAACTTCTTTCCAAAGATCCTGCCCCTGTTGTCTATGCAGCACTCGCTGGAGGAACAGCCTATAAGAAAAAAGTCTATTGGACCAGCACAGTCTCCTCCCGCCTGTAAAGCGAAACGCCGTTTCGCTCAAGTATCAGTAAAGCGAAACGCTGTTTCGCTCAATCTTCAGTAAAGCGGAACGCTGTTTCGCTCAAGTATCTGTAAAGCGGAACGCTGTTCCGCTTATCTCTCAGGTTTAATTTTCACACAGCCTCTTCAGCTCGTGGGTCTTATCAAAAATATAATCACGGCTTTAGACATTCATTCAATTGTCATCACTCTGCCGGAACCATTGAATTACAATGAATGACTACTAAATGATCACGAGTGACTATCTCATTTTCTTACCCTGTAACGCCCTTATCTTCTTACCTTCCTTCACTATATAATCGTCACGATCATCGCGTTTTTCGAACGCAGTGATAACGAAGTGAGAAAAGTATCGAAATGACCTTCTTGCTGCCTACTGATTCCTGCTTACTGCCTTTTCTAACCTTCTAATCTTCTCAATTTCTTACCTTCACCTCAGCGTCTCTGCGCCCCCGCGGTGAATATCATCCAACCTTACTAAACAAAGTATTTAGTGCTTCCGACAGTGTCGGGTGAGTAAATATTCCTTCTTTCAGATCTGTGTATTTTAATTTTCCCATCATGGCTATCTGTATCATTGACGCTATTTCCCCTCCTTCAATTCCTATGATAGCGCATCCAAGTATTTTACCTGTTCCTGAATCGACAATTGCTTTCATTACTCCGCTGGATTCACCAACCTCGATTGCTCTTGAAACGTGACTCATTTCCATTTTCGCAGTTTTATATTTTAACCCCTTTTCTTTCGCTTCCTTTTCTGTCATCCCCACTCTGCCGAGCTGTGGATCCGTAAATACTGTATACGGCACAAACCTGTTCCTTGTTGTGCGGGTTTTCTTTTTCAGCAGATTATCTCTTATTATCCTGAAATCATCATAAGAAATATGGGTAAAAGCTGGTCCTCCTTTTACATCTCCCATTGCATAAATACCCTCTACGTTTGTCTCCAGTTTAGAATTCACTTTGATATATCCTGAGCTATCTGCTTTTATTCCAGCCGCCTGTAAATTCAGCGATTTAGTATTTGGGTCTCTTCCCGCCGCTATAAGCAAATGTGAACCTGTCAAAAAGTTTTCTTTTCCCTTAGAAATCAGTCTGAGCTTAATGTTGTCATCTTCGGTTTTAATTATCTCAGCTGCAGCTGTATTTTTTAAGATATTAACTTCATCGTTTCGAAGTATTTTTTCCATTTCATCCGAAACATCTTCGTCTTCCCGCGATAAAAGCTGCGGCCCTTTTTCTATTATTGTTACTTCGCTGCCGAACCTTCTGAACATCTGTCCGAATTCCAATCCTATATAACCGCCTCCGAGTATAAGCAGATGTGAAGGTTTTTCTTCCAGCTCCATTATAGAAGTAGATGTAAGGTATTCAACAGACTCAATTCCTTTAATTGAAGGAATCCGCGGACTTCCCCCGGTGTTTATAAAAATATTATCACCGGTAATTCTTCGGCTGCCCCCGTCACCTAAATTAATCTGTATTATTTTTTTATCGACGAATCCCGCTTCTCCCCTTATTAATGTCAGGTTCTTTGTCTTGTTAATTCCTTCTTCCAGACCTTCCCGGAATGATTTAACTATACCTCTTTTCCTGTTAATTATTTCTTTCAGATTTATTTCAACCTTTGAATTGTGAACGCCGTAAAGTTCAGCTTTTTTTGTAAGGTGAATTACCTGAGAACTGGCCGCCATCGTTTTTGAGGGAGTGCATCCATAGTTTATGCAGCTGCCTCCGACAAGGTACCTTTCTATGATCGCTACTTTCCAGCCTTCTCCTGCAAGTGTTTTTGCCAGCGGAACACCTGATTGGCCTGCGCCGATTATAACCGCATCAAATTTTTCCGGGTTTTCCATTCAAATTCCTAAATTACTGAACATTCCATTCGTGGCTATCTCTTTTTATCAGTTTTTCAGCTTCACGCGGTCCCCAGGTTCCGGCTTTATAATTGGGAAAATCAAGCCATGGCGCCGATTCCCATTTTTTGATTATCGGATCAATGATCTGCCATGATTTATATATCCATTCTGAATGGGGAAACAGTGTCTGGTCTCCCTGCATTGCATCTCTGATAAGCCATTGGTATGAACTCGGGGTCTCCTTTATGCCGAAAGCTCTGTCATACCTGAAATTCAGATTAACGGGCCTCAGCTGAAGTTCTGCGCCGGGCTGTTTTGCGGTAAATGTATAAATAATCCCTTCGTTCGGCTGAAGTCTGAACGTCAGCTGGTTATGTTTCTTTTCCTCTTCACGTTCAATAGGGAACATCAGATGAGGGGTTTGTTTAAACCTGATTGTAATCTCGGATAACTTTTCCTTCATTCTTTTGCCGGTCCTCAGATATACAGGAACTCCCGCCCATCGCCAGTTATCCAGTGTTAACTTTATTGCCGCATAGGTAGGAGTCATAGAGTCATTATCTACATTAGCTTCCTCCCTGTAGGCATTAACCTGCTTCCCATGCATTTTACCCGCTGAGTATTGTCCCAATACAACATCTTTCTCTACATTTATTTTACAGATCGAGGTTAGCACCTTAAGCGTTTCACTGCGCAGAGATTCAGAATCGTAATTTACAGGCGGATCAATAGCGGTCATACATAAAAGCTCAAGTAAATGGTTCTGGATCATATCTCTGATAATCCCTGTCTTTTCATAAAAGCCTGCACGTGAACCAATCCCTATATCTTCAGCTACACTTATCTGAATGTTGTCTATATAGTTCCTGTTCCATATCGGTTCAAAACCGGGATTAGCAAACCTGAACACAACCATGTTCTGAACTGTTTCTTTTCCCAGGAAATGATCGATCCTGAAGATCTGCTCTTCTTCAAATACCTTATGTATTTCCTTATCCAGTTCTCTTGCAGATTGTTCGTCGGAACCAAAAGGTTTTTCAATAATTATCCTTCTCCAGCCTTTCTCACTCTTTGAAAGTCCTGTTTCCTCAAGTTTTTTAACGATCGTGGAATAAAAGGCAGGTGCTGTTGATAGATGGAATAAGATATTATCCGGAAGATCGAGCTTTTTCTGTATTTCCTTGATTTTCTTTTTGAGATCTCCGTACGATTTGGATGGATCATCCTTGAAGTTTCCGGAAATGTAGAACAGGTTTTTTGCGAACTCATTCCATTTATCTTCCCCGCAGATGCTGTCCTTCTTAACTGCTTCGAACATTTCTTTTCTAAAACTATCATCGGAAAATTCCGATCTTGAAAAGCCTATGACAGCGCATTGCTCGGGCATCAGCTTCTGACAGTTTAATGCAAACAGAGAAGGAATTAATTCTTTATGAGCCAGGTCCCCCGATGCACCGAAAATCACTACAACACAGGGATCAGGGGGTTTACCTTTCAGCATTCCCTGCTGCTGAACTTCGATCATGCCATTATTTTTTTCTTTGTCCATTATTTGCTTTCCTCCTTCACGGCATGCCCGCCAAATTGATTTCTTAAAGCGGCAATCACTTTTGCCGAGAATGGATTATCCTGTCTGGATGCAAATCTCTCATACAGCGATATTGTTATAGCCGGAACCGGTATGGCATTCTGAATTGCATATTCGGATGTCCACCTTGCGGTTCCTGAATCATCAACATAAGGCGCAATTTTTTGAAGCGAATTTCCTTCTTCCTTAAATGCATCAGCTGCAAGCTCAAGAAGCCAGCTCCTTACTACGGCTCCATTGTTCCATAGGTTTGCAACTTTTCCCAGATCGATATCAAAATCACTCCTGAACATACACTCAAAAGATTCACCTATTCCCTGCAGCATTACATACTCCAGTGCATTGTGAATCATCTTAACGAAATGTCCCGCACCGGCTCCGCCGACATGTGCATAACCGTTTTCCGGGGCGAGGGAAATAAAGACTGGCTCAACTCTCTTAACAGCTTTTTCAGGACCGCCGACCATCAGATTGTAGCCTATTTTTAATCCCCATATTCCGCCGCTGACTCCCGCATCAACAAAATGAATCCCTTTCCCTTTGCACTTCTCAGAATTACTTATTGATTCTGTAAAGTGGGAGTTCCCGCCGTCAACTATCAGATCGTTCTTATCAAGAAGGTCTAATAGTTTATTAATGGTTTCCTCTGTCGGTTTACCGTGAGGAACCATTATCCAGACATTTCTCGGTTTTTCAAGCTTTGACACAAGGTCTTCAATTGAATCGGCACCTATGCCGCCATCCTCAACGGCTTGTTTTACCATGTCATCATTCAAATCGAATGCGACGATTTCATGATTATCCCTCTTAAGCCTTTTGAGCATGTTGCTCCCCATTTTACCTAAACCAATTAAACCAATTTTCATTTTATCTCCTTTTCAGATTTCAATACCAAATTTTTTCAGCTTTTCTTCGAGGCTTCCCCGTTCATCCAGCAGTATTGCATTGAGTCCGAATGCCCTCGCCGATTGATAATTTTCTTCACGGTCATCGATGAAGAGGCATTCATCCGCTTCCTTATGCAGTATATGCAGAGCTTTATAAAAGATTTCCGGTTCCGGCTTCCTCATCCCGAGGTAGCACGAGCTGAAGAAGCATTCAAAATATTTATCGAGTCCGGAACTTATTTATCCTGAATTTATTGAGCTCTTTAGATTCATTATTCAGCGTACAGAGTTTATACTCATCAGTAAGTTTAGCAAGGATTTTTAATGTGGCAGGGATCGGTTTGGATTGAGCAAACATAAATTGCGTAAAATCCTCTCTGGAAAAATTTCTTTTTTTGAAGAAGACAACCTCATTGAGGTACTGATCCAGTGATAGTTTACCTTTTTCAAATTTTTTGAATACAGGTTTATGTCTCTTTTCCATTTCTTCATAATCAAGCGAAAATTTCTTTGTCGATCTTTCCCTCGATATATGATCCCAGCCGTTTGTTAAACAAACTCCTCCTACATCAAAGAAGATTACCGGGATCTTCTTCACTTTATACTTTCATTTATCTTTTTCAATGACTGTTCGATATTGCTTCCCAGGTCTAAACGTATCACCCGGCGGTTTTTATCATTAAGTGAATGAAAATCACCTAGTGCCTGTGCTTTCTGCAGGGTAGCAAAACCATAGTCCTTGCCGGGAATCGCTAAATCATTCTCTGCTTTATATGTGAACATCATATATACTCCCTTATTCGGTCCTCCTTTATGCAGCTGCCCTGTGGAATGCATATAGCGGGGACCATAGCCGAGCGTGGTTGCTATTTTAAGATTATTACGAAGCTTCATCCGTATCTGGTGAAGAAGTTTCTGTCTCTGCGGCTTCTGAAGGAAATAGGCTAACATTGAGAGATAATCCGGTGACTTTGCAAGCTTTGTAAATGAGTTAAGGAATGAAGCTAAACTTTTTCCTTTCGGTGCCCAATCTGCTTCATTATTAAAATAAATGGAAATATCATTCTGAGAAATAACCGGTTCGCCATCCGGGAAACTTCCTTTTTCCTTCCATTCATTAAGGAGGTCCTTACTGTTCTTTTTACTTTCAGCAACATTGGGTTCATTAAATGGATTAACGTCGATTATTCTTCCTGCCGCTGCAGTGGCAAGCTCCCACCTGAAAAATTCTGCTCCCAGCGCCAGTTTGTTCTTAAGATCTATTTTAATTACAGGATGACCTGCTTCGTGCAGTGCGTTGAGTTTTCTTTCATCTTTCTGCTTTTCGTCGTTTCCTGCGTGCATATAAATAAAGACCCTGTCATTGCTGTACGCTTCAGGTTTACCTGTATCTTCACCTTCAACGGGAAGGATGCCTTTTCCTTCTTTTCCTGTGCTTTCAGCAATCAGCTGTTCAACCCAGTAACCGAAAGCATTTATCGACTCTGATAGAATAAAAGTTGCTTTGTCTCTGCCCAGCCGGGCATTCATACCGAGGGAAGTACCGAGTGAGACCGCAGGATTTGATTCGGAAGGAATAAATGGTCCGCAGCTGATTTCCATCTGGTGGGCATTGTGCAGTATTTCTTTTATATCAACACCTATTAATGCCATCGGAACAAGTCCGAAATATGAAAGTGCAGAATATCTTCCGCCATAGTCTTCCGGGTTGGTAAACACCTTCCTGAATTTCCTTTCGCGGGCTTCATCCTGCAGAGGCGTGCCGTCATCTGTTATAGCCGCAAATTGTGCGCCCGGGTTGTCTGTACCTTTCTCCTTAAGCAGATTGAAGAAATAATGATCAAAGCTTAGAGTTTCTGTCGTCGTTCCGGATTTACTTGCGACGATGAAGAGTGTTTTATTTAAGTCTATCTGAGATTCTACATTCTTCACTGCAGCAGGATCAGTGTTATCCAGCATAATCAGCTGAGGATAACCCTGTTTGGAGCCGAATGTTTCTCTGACTACTTCGGGACAAAGACTGCTTCCGCCCATCCCGAGAAGAACAACATATTTAAATTTTTCGTTTTTAATCTCTTTCGCAAAGTTTATTATATCGTCCGAACGGTTTATGAAATCGTTTATGTTTAACCATCCCAGGCGATTTCTGATTGCCTTTGTTTCTTCCTCGCCGGATTTCCATACATATGGATCCTTCCTGAAAATTCTTCTTGCAATCTGTTTTTCATCTAATGAACTGAAAGCTGATTTTATTTCGGATTCGTTTTTTCCAAATTCGATTACCTGTTTCCCTGTTCGCTCCGTCAGAAATTCCAGTCTCTTTGCAGCAAGAGTCTTCATCAGATTATCGTAAGGTTTTATGAATTTTTCAATTCCCTCATTAACCAATTGACGGGTTACAAAGTCAATATCGATCCCTACTTTACCCAGATCCTCGAAAGCCCCTCTTGCCTCATCTACTCCTTGCTCTATGGAATTTTCATAAATTTTCCCATGTTCGGCAAATGCATCTATGGTTTCATCCGGCAATGTATTGACTGTGTGGGGACCTATCAGCGCTTCAACATATCGGACATCATAATAGAGCGGATCTTTCGTGCTTGTACTTGCCCATAAAGGTTTTTGTACCCTCGCCCCGTTATCAGCTAATCTCTGCCAACGTTCACCGGAAAATATGTTCTTGAAACTCTGATAGGCAATTTTAGCACTGGCTATTCCCGCTTTACCTAAAAGATTTTCGGGCCTCGGGTCACCGGTAGTTTTTTCAGGGATAATGTAATGACCAAGGAGCTGATCCGTTAAAACATCTATACGGCTCAGGAAGAAACTCGCTACTGAAGAGATGTTTTTAATATCCTTTCCTTCATCGAGTCTTCTTTCGAGCGCCTTTATGTATGCCCATGCTACTGCCTCATAACTCTGTATGGAAAATAACAGGGTTATATTTATATTTATTCCTTCATACAGGCACTGCTCAATTGCAGGCACCCCCTCAACAGTACCGGGAATCTTTATGTAGCAATTCGGTCTGTCAACTTTTGAAGCTAATCTCCTTGCTTCTTCGATAGATCCCTGCGTATCGCGGGCCAGATAGGGTGAAACTTCCAGACTGACAAAACCATCCGTACTATCTGCTTCATCGTATACAGGTCTGAGAATATCGCAGGCATCCTGGACATCTTTAACCGTCAATGCCTCATAGATTTCCTGTGCTCCTTTTTTCTCTTTAACCAGCTTTTTAATCTGATCGTCGTAATCGGTTCCCTTTGAAATTGCCTTGTTAAATATACTGGGGTTCGAAGTAATGCCTCTCAGCCCCTGTTCTTTAACTCTCTTTTTAATTTCTCCCTTTTTAATCTTCCCTCTTGTAAGGTTATCGAGCCAGTAACTCTGCCCGTAATTGATAAGTTCATTTAAAACACTCATTAAAATTTTCTCCTTTCAGAAAATCAAATGCCCGTGCTGCAGCTTTGGTTTGAAAAATTATCTGTCAATCTCCGTCCGTAAATTTAACGAGGATCAGTTTTGAAAAACAAGGCTAACTATTTATTTAACAATTCCTTAGATCTCTTAACGACATTATCAACAGTAAAACCATAATGTTCAAAAATATCTTTATAAGGAGCACTTGCACCGAATTTATCTACTCCTATAATATCTCCTTCATTACCGGTCCACTCACACCAGCCGAATGATGCACCTGTCTCTACAGCAAGTCTTTTTGTTATATCAGGAGGCAGTACTGTGTCCCTGTAATTTTTCTCCTGCTCTTTAAAAAGCTCCCAGCTTGCCATGCTTACTACTCGGGCATCGATATTATCTTCTTCCAGTTTTTCTTTTGACTCCAGCAGAAGTGATACTTCACTTCCTGAACCCATCAGGATGATATCGGGTTTATCTCCTCTTTCCTTTGAAATGATGTATGCACCTTTCATAACGCCTTCAGGATTTCCAACTTTTCTTCCGTCAAAAACAGGAAGTTTCTGCCTGGTTAAAACAAGCATCGTCGGTCCGGATTGCCTCGTTAAGGCTGCACGCCATGCATAAGCAGTTTCGTTTGCATCTGCAGGCCGGATTACACACATATTCGGCATCGCTCTGAAAGATGCAAGCTGCTCTACAGGCTGATGAGTCGGACCGTCTTCTCCAAGTCCGATAGAATCATGCGTCATCACATATATTATCGGGAGTTCCATTAAAGCTGCAAGTCTTATTGCAGGACGGGCATAATCAGTAAAAATAAAAAATGTTGATGCATAGGGTCTGATGCCGCCATGCAGGTACATTCCTGAACTGGCACCGCACATAGCATGTTCCCGCACTCCCCAGGCAATATTCCTGTTGTTATAATTATTACTTTCCATATAGTCTGAGTCATCAATAAGGGTGTCAGTAGAAGGAGCCAGGTCCGCACTTCCGCCTACCAGCCAGGGAATATGAGAAGCAAAACCATTTATTATTTTACCTGAAGCTTTTCGTGTTGCAAGAGGACCATCACCCGGCTTGAAGTGAGGAATATCTTTATCCCATCCGTCAGGTAATTTACGTTTAAGATCCCTGTCAAACTCGTCTGCAAGATCTGAATATTTTTTTCTGTAATCTTCCATTTTTACATTCCACGTGTCCTCTTCGGCTTCACCCTTTTGCACCGCATCCCTCATATGGTCAACAACTTCTTCAGGGACATAAAATGTGTCCATTGTAGGCCAGTCGTAGAATTCCTTGGCAGCTTTTATTTCATCCTCTCCGAGCGGCGAACCGTGTGCTTCGGGTGTATCCTGTTTATTGGGAGCACCATATCCAATATGAGAACGGATAATTATTAATGAAGGTTTTTCGGTTTCGTTTCTTGCATTTTCAAGTGCATCGGACAGTGCATCTATATCATTTGCCTTGTCCCCCAAATCCTGTATATGCCAGTGATATCCTTTAAATCTTTGGGCAGCATCATCAGAGTAAGCTATCTTTGTAGTGCCTTCTATGGTGATATGGTTGTTATCGTAAACCCATATAAGCTTACCCAGTTTCTGATGTCCTGCAATAGAAGCAGCTTCATTTGAGGCCCCTTCCATAAAATCACCATCGCTGCAGAAAGCATAAGTGTAATGATTTATGATATCATGACCTTCACGGTTGTACTTCGAAGCGAGATGAGCTTCAGCCAGGGCCATCCCTACTGAATTCATAATTCCCTGGCCAAGTGGTCCTGTGGTGGTCTCAATCCCTGGTGTACGTCCATATTCAGGGTGGCCGGGGGTTATACTGCCCCATTGTCTGAAATTCTTAATGTCGTCAAGAGAAATATCATACCCGGTAAGAAATAATATAGAATATAAAAGCATCGATGCGTGGCCGTTTGATAATATAAACCTGTCGCGGTCAAACCATTCCGGATTTTTAGGATTAAATTTTAGAAATCTTTTCCATAATACATATGCAAGGGGGGCAAGGGCCATAGGTGTGCCCGGGTGTCCCGAATTAGCCTTCTGGACTGCATCCATTGACAGGGTACGTATAGTATTTATTGTCATCTCTTCTATAGAAATCTTTTCCGTTGTCTTGGCTGAACTCTTCATCGTAAACCTCTTTCTGTTTAAACTTTTTGCTGAACTTTTCTATAATCAATTAATAAACTTAACTTCCTTTAAGTCAAACGGTTGTTATTTTAATCAATTCCTGGTTATAGAATTAAAAATAGTCTGCATTATTGACTGCTGTATCTTAACATTAATGCCTGGTCGAAATCGGTTGTGGATGAGATGCCGTTATCAGGTACAACAATACGATACCATCTTAGGCCGGCAGAGGCAGCTGTGCTTTATTTATTGATTAACTTTTTCATTTTCCTTTATCTGACTCTTTGTACTTCCGTTGCCTGATATTTTATCGAGGATCCAATCTATTTGTTTTTTATCAAGCGTTTCATTCTCAAGCAATGCTTCTGCAAGAGCATCCAGTTTTGTGCGGTTATCATAAATGAGAGCTTCAGCTTTCTGCTCCATCTCAAGGAGTATTTTCTGAATCTCCTCATCAATAATCTGCTGGGTGTGTTCGCTGAAATCTTTCTGCTGGGCCAGTTCTCTTCCAAGGAACGGATGCTCCTCTCCCTGCTTAAACATTACGGGGCCCAGTTTTTCACTCATTCCCCAGTTGCAGACCATCTTTCTTGCAATCCTGGTAACCTGCCTGAAGTCTTCTGCGGCTCCGTTTGTCACATCATCGAATACAATTCTTTCAGCCGCTCTTCCCCCCAGGGCCACTGTAATTCTGTCAAGCAGGTACTGCTTTGTCAGATTATACCGCTCTGTTTCAGGAATCTGCTCGGTTATTCCAAGTGAGCGTCCACGCGGAATTATCGTAACTTTCTGCAGCGGATCAGTATTGGGAAGGAGCTTTGCAACAAGGGCATGTCCGGCCTCGTGGTAGGCTACAACTTTTTTCTCCTCATCATTAATCATCTCTTCGCGCTCTGCCCCGAGCAGGATCTTATCCCGTGCCTCTTCGAAATCCTGCATATTCACCGAAGTTTTTTTCTTTCTTCCCGCCAGCAGTGCTGCTTCATTGACAAGGTTTTTAAGATCCGCCCCTGAGAAGCTTACTGTCCTTGCCGCAAGGTTTTCAAGGTTCACATCTTCATCGAGGGGAACATGGCGGGTATGTATCTCAAGTATTTTTTTTCGTGCGCCTTTCTGAGGGAACTCGAGCGTGATCCGCCGATCGAACCTTCCCGGTCTTGTTAGTGCTGGGTCAAGTACATCCGGACGGTTGGTTGCAGCCATTACCACAACAGATTCGTTGCGTTCAAAACCATCCATCTCCGAAAGTATCTGGTTCAGGGTCTGCTCTCTTTCATCATGCCCGCCGCCAAGCCCTGTGCCTCTTGCCCTTCCTACAGAATCGATTTCGTCTATAAAAATAACAGCAGGAGCTTCCTTCTTAGCATTTTCAAACAAATCTCTTACCCTGGAGGCTCCCACGCCGACAAACATTTCAATAAATTCCGACCCGCTTATACTGTAAAATGTAACTTCCGCCTCGCCTGCAGTGGCTCTCGCCAGGAGAGTTTTACCTGTTCCCGGAGGTCCCATTAGTAAAATACCCTTCGGTATATCAGCTCCGAGTTGTGTAAACTTGCCCGGTTCTTTCAGGTAATCAATTATCTCTCTTAAATCCTGTTTTGCACTTTCAAGTCCTGCTACGTCATTGAATGTCACTCCGGCTTTTTGTCTTCTGAAACGTTTAGCTTTCGACTTGCCTATACCAAAAAGACCGCTGCCTCCGCCTCCGCCCATTCCGCCCATCTGACCCTGCATTTTCCTCCGGATATAAAAAAAGTATCCGAATATCAATATCCACGGCAGAACCATGATCAGCATATATGTCAGCCAGGAATTGTCCTGAGATTCCGCATTTATAGTTACCTTGTTATTATCCAGTATTTTCATCAATTCATCATCATAAACAGCAGGCTTCGTAGTTGAAAAATAACTGTACTCCGTAGTATCCTTTTTGGCATGGGAAGGAGGGAGAACCTTTGTCTTGAATTTTCCGCTGATCTCGTTTCCCTTCATAGTAACATAATTTACATTGCCTTTTTTAACCTGGTTTTTAAATGCCGAATATGAAATCGTTGCGGACGGGTTTCCTCCAAATACATTGAAGAAGTATGAAATTACTATCCAGAACACGAAGAATATTATCAGGTATTTCCACCACCCGGTTGATTGTGGAATCCTGTACTCCGGTTTTATTTTTTTTCTATCATCATTTTTCTGTTCTTCGCCCATTATAATTTCCTTTTTAATTTCAACTATAATTAAAGAAATAATGATTCCTGAATGCAATTAAACAAGGCTGCTTTGATAGTTGCATCACATGCAGAACCTCATTCAAGCCTCTCTTAAAAATTCGGCATCATCTTCAGGTATGGAGGGGTTGATGCTGATTCCGGAACCAATTTCAAATCCTGCTTTTGTTGTCAACCTGGGACGGATCTGCAGGTACCAGTGGAGGTGAGGTTCTCCTGCTTCGTACCGTGCTGAAGTATTAATTATATAATTGTAATCAGGGTCGTTCAGTTTAGTATAATATTTTGAAAGTATACCCTGCAGTATTACAACAAGATCTGCTTTTTCATCATCATTTATTTTCCCGAAATCCGCTTTGTGCTGACGGGGAAGTATCCAGATTTCGAAAGGCATATCGGCAGCGTAAGGTACAAAGGCAACCATTGATTTCTCCACCATTACAATTCTTATTTTCTGCTCAAGTTCATATTTCAGCATTTCGCAGAACACGCACTTTCCCCATTCGTCATGATATCTCTGTGCCTCTATTTCATGTCGCCTTATATGGTGAGGTACAAAACCGGTTACAATTAATTGAGAGTGCGGGTGAAGTAATGAAGTGCCTGCGTGTTCTCCGTGGTTCCTGAAAATGATAGGGACCATGTTCTCATTGACTTTCATAACATCAAGATAACGCTTATGGTAAGTTTCAATAACACGATGAATTTCATCGGATGTCATTTGAGAAATGTCCCTGTTATGGTAAGGACTCTCTATTATCACTTCGTGTCTTCCGTAACCATTCATCTTTAAATAAATATCATCCTTTTTCCTGCAGGTGTCGCCGTCAGAAATTAAAGCAGGATATTTATTCGGAACTACCCTGGTCTGCCAGCTTCCGTTTTTATCCGGCATTTCCATAATGATATTTGTCAGCATGTCTTCATTGCCTGAACAAAAAGGGCAGTTTTTATCATGCCGGGGCAGTTCTTTTTTCTTTTGCTTATTTACGAAATCTTTCGGCCTGTCTCCTCTGTCGGGTGCAAAAATCACCCATTCTTTTGTCGCTTTGTTCTGCCTGATCTGGTTCTCAATCATTTTCTTGATTTATTTTTCCCAGTATTTCTTTTTCCCATAATACTCGTGAATTTTATTTTCATAATCCCTTTCGACCGGCTTTGAGGGATCATACTCAGGACTATTGTTAATTTCTTCTTTGGTTAGTTTCAGATAAACGTCGGATTCGCTCCATTCTATCTTTTCAATCCAGCCAGGAGACGTAATTACTTTCTTTCCCGGCAGAAGATTTCTTGTATCAACGATCAGGTAGCGGATGTTCCACGTTGAATCATCAGCCAGAAAATCCTCAACATGCCCTATATGCCCGTCGCTGGCATGAATACCATAACTTATTACTGTGCGGGTACTCCTGAGGTTAGGATCATCTTTTTCTTCTTTCTTTCGCATTTCAAGTATCTCTTCCTCGGTTCTGGCAATTGCAGCATTAGCAGGAGGGAAGGCTCCGATAGTCGGACCCCCGATCCCGGTCCAGTACATCGGCCAGCCGTAATATCCAATCAGTTCCGTTTCTTTTTGTCTTGAAACGGGTCTCTCTTTATCTACCTCCGGGCTGTCCTCGATTTGCTGCTTATCAAGATTCAATTCAAATATTTTGTTTTCCCAGTCGAGTGATTTAAATGATTGAGGTGATATCAGGACAAGTTTTTCAGCAAGCCAGGAACCTGTATCTACAATTATATATCGTATTATCCAGGTATGATCGTCAAAATAAAATTCATGAAGTTTGCCTATTTCCCCATCTATAGCTTTTATCTTAAATCCTTCCATCTCTTTTACGCTGCGCAGCATAGCTTCCTCCTGCCATTAATTTATCGCAACTTATTTCTTAATATGAACTTACGAATTGAATTTGCAAGGAGTGTTTGGCTGTATCACACAAAAGGAAAAAGAAGGGATTCCGCTATTTTTAAGTGATTACTAACGGTCAGCTTACCTTTTTCTGGTGTTTATCACAAAAATAGGCTGATCTTCCGCCAATTGTTTTCTTTCTGATCTTACCGCTGCATCTTGGACAGTCTTCACCCGCTTCACGGCTCGGAAGAAGGTAAGTCCGGGGCATCTTCTTTACATCAGCATTAACATCTATAACCTTATTAAGGACCTTATTCATCATGTGATAAATCTTTGTGAGCTGGTCATTGTTAAGTTTTTCTGTTTTTGAGGCGGGATGAATTCCTGCATTAAAAAGTATCTCGTCTGAATAAATGTTTCCTATACCCGAGATAGTTTTTTGATCCATTAATGTTGATTTAATTGTTCCGCGTTTTCCATCCAGTATTTCCCTGAACTTTGAAAGATTAAATTTATCTGCAACAGGATCAGGTCCAAGTTTTTTCTTCTCAATAAATTTCTGTTTGTCTTCAATGAGAAATATATTCCCGAATTTCCGGGGACAATCAAAAGCAAGGTGATAGCCATTCTTAAAGTTGATCAGCATTCTTGTGTGTTCGGGCTTTTCTTCGTCATCCTTATAATAATGTAGAGAACCTGTCATCCCAAAGTGCAGCACCATTATTTTATTATTATCTGTATGTGCAAAGAGATATTTTGCGTGCCTGCTTGTCTTATTAAACTTATCATTTTTTAGATTAGTCTGCAGCGATCGGGAGGAAACACCTTTGAGCATTCTTTTCGTGCTGACATCAACCTTCTCAATTTGTTTATGTAATGAGGTCCGGTTAAAATATCTTCTGAAACTTTCTACATCCGGAAGTTCGGGCATTGGAAATCCTTTCTCTTGATTTTCTTAATAAGATAGACCGGAAAGATGAAAAATTTTGTGATAGTTAAAACAACAATATATCGAAGTCTGCTGATTATCAGCTGAGAAATTTTATCCCCTATACTTAACGAAGCCGTTGCCGCCGGCGAAGGGGCATTCAAAACGTGGATCATTTTATCTGCTTCAATAATTCTGAAATCATCGGTAAGTTTACCGTCCTTTTCAAGGGCCTGGGCACGGACACCTGCCCCTCCTGCCTCAATATCATCTCCGGTAATTTCAGGAATCAGCTTCTGTAAAGAATGAACAAATGAAGATTTATTTAATGAACGGTAATATTCTTTGAAACCCATTTTGTAATGTTTTGCTGCCATCTTCCAGAATCCCGGGAAAGCAGCCATCTGCAGAACATCTTTCAGCGCAAAATCACTCCGTGAATATCCCTCTCTTTTTAATGCGAGTACCGCATTCGGTCCTGCTTCAACCCCTCCCTTCATCATCCTTGTAAAATGCACACCCAGAAAAGGAAACCCCGGATCGGGTACAGGATAAATAAGGTTTTTTACAAGGTATTCCTTTTCCTTTTTCAACTTATAATATTCACCGCGGAATGGAATGATCTGAAGTCCGGGTTCAACGCCGCAAAGTCTGGCAATCCTGTCGGAATAAAGCCCGCCGCAGTTTACAAGCAGCCTGCATCTGAAATCCCCTCCCGAAGTTTCGGCAATTAAATCGTTTCCATCTATATTAAGAGATAGAAACCTGCAGCCGGTCTCAACTTCTCCCTCCGATTTCTTAAAGATTTCCGAGTATTTTTCTGTTACAGGTTTATAATCAACAATTCCGGTTTCAGGTACGTACAAGCCTGCTATTCCGGCAGCATGCGGTTCATAATCCTTTATCTCGTCGCCGCGAAGTCTTTTTAATCCTTTTAAACCGTTAGCAATTCCTCTTTCTTCCAGCATTTTAAGCCCGGGAATTTCTGATTCATCCGTTGCAATAACAACCTTCCCGCACTGCTCAAAACGGATATTATTTTCTTTACAAAAGCGGTACATACGCTCCCGTCCGGTAACACAGTTTTTTGCTTTAAGCGATCCCGGCTTGTAATAAAGTCCGCTGTGGATTACTCCGCTGTTGTTTCCTGTCTGGTGAGAAGCAAGTTCATTTTCAGCTTCAATTACAGTAACTGAATATTTGCCCGCCTGTTTTAGCAGCATGGCGGATGCCATCCCCACAATCCCGCCCCCAATAATTATAACGTCACTATTTTTACCGGCCATATAATAAACTTTGAATTTTCGTGATGATAAATTTACATTTATGTTAGACTTTATGCACTATTTGGATTGTCACTAATTTGTAATTTGAAATACTTTAACATTAAAAGAGCATATAATTCATAATAAAAGAAAAATAAATTTTGAATAAAAAGCAGAAAATAACCCTGGCTGCCGGGTTGCTGGTGATAGCAATTGTTTTTACTATATGGCTCTCATATGGCGGCGAACTTTTCACTAAAACCCAGGTCCTTATTGAAAAAAAAGATGAACTTTTCGGTACAACCTATAAGGAATGGAAAGATCATTTTGTATGGGGACTCGACTATACCCTATACATAACCGGAGCAACAGTGTTTATTTGCGGAATCCTGTTTTTAGTATTCAGAAAAAAGAAGGCATTTAAATGAAAAATATTTTGAAAACTTTATTCCTGGTAATGTTATTTACAATGGTAACCTTCGCCCAGGGATTTCAGGTTAAAGCCAGCGGTGAACAGACTTTTAATTTCAAATCTGAGGGTGCAAACCAGGCATCATTCTACAGTACCACTACGCTTGAGGATGTACAGGGATTAACCAAGGAGATCAGCGGAACGATTACCTTTGATGTAAATGATTTCAGTACAGTTCATGGAGAGATAGCATTTCCTGTTTTGTCTTTGAATACCGGGATTGAAAAAATGGTTAAAGATCTGCGGAGCGACTCCTGGCTTGATGCCGAAAAATACCCCGAGATTTCATTCAAAGTTAAAAAGGCAGTTAATATTAAAAAAGTATCCGAAAGTAAAATAGAAGCAGACATAATAGGCGATTTTTTCCTGCATGGAGTAACCAGGGAGGATACTGCAAGCGCGTCTATAACCTACCTTGATGAAAGTCCTGTTACACAGCAGAGAATGCCCGGCGATTTACTTGGAGTACAGGCTGAGTTTTTCATAAAACTGTCGGATTATAATATAAGGCATATGCTTCTGGGTAAAAGGGTTGCTGAAAAAATAGACATCAAGGTAAATCTTGTAGGTTCAAATAAAGTTTCTCTGTAACTGCAGCTGCAATTCTTTAAGAGCGGTGAGGCGGCCGCTCTTAACTTACATACCCCAAAATAATTTCTCTATACTTAAAACATTTCTTTATATTTACATTTTTTCAACCGGACATTATTAATGAAAAAAACGATTACTATATTCGGGAGTTCAAGACCAAAGGAGGGCGAAGCAGAGTATATTACAGCCTATAATTTAGGCCGGCTTCTTGCTCAGAAGGGGTTTGATGTCTGTACTGGCGGATACCAGGGTATCATGAATGCTATAAGCAGGGGAGCAAAAGAAAACGGCGCTGAAGCTATTGGGATAACAGTAGATGGATGGGGTGCTCATCCGAGTGAATTCCTGACAAAAGAAATAAAATGTGCCAATCTGAATGACAGACTTGAAAAACTCGTGTCTCTGGGAGATGCGTATGTGGTTTTGCAGGGCGGCACCGGGACCCTCTTGGAACTGGCTCTTGTATGGGAATTAATAAACAAGAAAATGCTGAAAATAAAACCGATAGTTTCACATTCGCTGATGTGGAAAGAGATCGCAGGGATTATAGATAAACAGTTAACAATTGAGAAACGTGTTGCCGGGCTGGTTAGAAATTTTAATACACCGGAAGAAATAGCAGATTATTTATATCATTCACTTATAGAAAATACTTAATCCTCTATTTCCAGTACAGCATTGTAGACCATATCAACCGTTAATTCCTTAATGCACTTGAACAGAACATCATCTCTGAAGCAGATCAAAGGACGGGGTGAATATATAAAGCACGGTGAACAGTCTAAGGCTAATCTTACAATTTTATGTTCAGTTTTCCATGGATGAATATAATGAGGGTTTGTGGGTCCGAGTATTGCCACAACTTTTAACCTTAAAGCTGAGGCAACATGCATCAAGCTGGAATCATTCGACACAAAAACATTACACCTTGCCATCAGGGCAGCACTCTCACCTAAATTTCCCGATTCTATTATGTATGAATTATCCGAATCAATAAGACTGTTTATACTTTGTTTAAGTTCCCGTTCTTCAGGTCCTCCGAAAATCAATATCCTGGCATTCTTTTCCTTTATCAGTCTTTTACCAAGCTCTGAGAACTTTTCAGGTTCCCATCTTCTTTTTGCCTGGTTCTTTAATGTCGCTGAACCCGGATGGAATCCTGCCAGCAAATCGGAACCTTTGATATTATTTTCACTGAAGAATTTCAGCGCGAAATTCTCATCCTCCATTTTAAGAGGAAATTTAAGAGGAGGTTCTTCATCGAATTTTTTATTTAATAATTTTTCCACGAGCCTGATATTCGTCATGGCATTATGTACAAGGTCATCTTCCGGCACTCTTACATTATTAAGATCCCCCAGGTTCTGCAAATCTTTTCTTAAATACTTAGCCCCTGCTCTCTTGTCTGCACCGATTAGAAAATTAATAACATTATATTCTTTCCTGTTGGAGGGATAAACATTTATTGAAGCATCATATTTGCCCCGGAAACCCAGGATATATTTTATCGAACGAAAAGGCCCTTTCTTTATAAAATCAAAATGGAATACATTGTTCAGGTCTGGATTTCTTTCATATATATCCTTAACACCGCTGAACATTACAAGCGCATCAATCTGCGCCCCGGGCAGTTCCTTGCGTAATAGCTGCAGGGCAGGAGTAAACATAAGTGCATCGCCGATTCCGGATAAAGCAAGTATCAGGATTTTCATCTGTAGGTCTTTAAAAATTCAATGATATTTTAATATATAAAAAATAAGCGGCATAAAAGCCGCTTATAAAACTAAGTCTATGAAAGCTTATTTTCCTGTATCCGGTTTAGGTACAGAATCTACCTCTATCCTGTCCTTCTTTGCAAGATTCGTATACTTTGCAATATTTGCCTTTACATTTGGATCGTTAGGATACATTGCTCCCAGTCTCTGCCAGATACCAAGCAGTTTGGAATTATCTTTCAGATTTTCATAGGTTTCGATTAGAATTCTATAAGGGTTATAATACGACTGCACATCCTGAGGATTCTCCTCCATTGCCTTCAAGGCTCCTTTCTCCACATCTGCTGCAATCTCTTTATATTTCTTATCAGCGCCGGCATTCCAGTACATATTCCCGACTTCAAATAGTATCTCGTAATCCATAGGAATATTTTCCCGCGGAATTTTTTTCTCCATATTGTCCAGAGTCGCTATTGCTTTTTGATCCTGGTTAGTATTGATGTCATAAATTGCAAGCCTCATAAATGCATTGCGGTAATTCTGTGTCATCCTTACATGGTTATCATCAAAGAAAATATCAGGATTATTAAGTCCCCGGAATTTGAATCCCGGCTTATAGGTCTTACTGTAGCCAGGGTTCTCCTGAAGTTCTTTTTCCATGATTTCCGGGTTTACAAACTCTACCCCGGGTTTCCTCTTTTCCGGTACAAGGCGGAGAGCCATTCCTTCCATCTTTAAATAATCCTGAAGTCCTATTTTACTGTCGTCGCTGCATGTAACTGCAAAGTAAATCGGACGCTGCCAGTTGTTAGCCTCCACAATCTCCTTAACCATAAGGTCCTGCACCCTTACTGCTTTAACCTTACCGAATGTCAGTGTATTCTTCATCGTAAACTGTATGCTTCCCTGTTTCATCACCGATGAATCGGATATATCGTATGTCTGGTATACATCCTTCAACGCCTGCTGTGTGTTTGCCTTCGGGACAGGTATCGTAACCTTCTGCGGCTCCCATTGTATCGGTCTTAACTGGTTAATCTGGTCATCACTCATCCTTATGTTCACAGTTCCTACGCCATATGGATCATTATCCTTCAGCTGTTCAATATACCAGTTTGTGTTAAGCAGACTTAAGTTCGCTATCCTGATATCCCTCCTTACTCCCTCTACATCCTGCAGATACCAGAGAGGGAAGGTGTCGTTATCTCCGTTTGTAAACAGAACTGCATTCGGGGCACAGCTCTGAAGCAGGTTGTAGGAGTAATCCCAGGGCACCCAGTTTTGCGATCGGTCGTGAGTAAAGTAATTGGTCTTATACATATTGTAAGGGACAAATATCACCCCGAAGGCAAGTATGCCTACCACGCTTGCTGTTCTGACACTTTCGGCTGATATCTTCTCCATAGCCAGATCAATCAGTCCCTTGAGACCTATGGCTATCCATATTGAAAAGACAAAGAAAGCCCCCACATAGAAATAATCTCTTTCTCTCGGCTGAGGCTGCTGCTGGTTCTGGTAGAATGCAGTAAGGTATCCCATCAGAATGAACATCACCATAAAGGCTGCTGCCATCTTCCAGTCTTTCTTAAAGTGGAAGTAAATTCCGAGAAGCCCCAGCAGAAGTGGTATGGCATAAAGAGAGTCTTTAGCACTGCCGCCGAAATGAATACCTCCTAATATCCCGCCGAAGAAGTTGCCTATCTGGTTAAATGGTGCAATGTCAGGACCGTCATCCTGCTGCCAGCCCTCACGCCCTGCGTAGTTCCAGAACCAGTAGCGCGTCATCATATGGTTCATCTGGTATCGCCAGAAGAAGTCAAGATCACTTGTGTAATTGTTATATACCACCATCTGGTGCGGCTCTGTAGCAAATCTTCTCTTAAAGGTAGGGAAATCTCCATACTGATCCCTGTTCAGATAGCTTACCAGCTCTGTGAAGTTATCCGGGTCATTCTCATTCATCGGGGGCTTCATATTAGCCCTGATTATCACCATTGCAAAGGTGGTAAAGCCGACCAGCACGAAGATAAAGGACATAAGTGAAAGGTGAAGCGTCGGTTTATTCTCCCGTTTGGCATACATAACACCGTACCACAGGATCCCAAGTATCACTGCCAGTACAACTGCTGCCAGGAAGCTGTTATCTCCGGTTATCCCGGCTACCAGCTCGGGAAGGAATTTCACTACTCCCGGATAAGTAATAAATAATGCCGCCCCGCCTATGATCAAAGGCATATAGAAAGAGTTTCGCGTAAAGACCTGTTTATAGAATACTCCCATTACCAGTGCGCTTATACCAAGTGCCATAAGCTTGAACTTTGTATCGTATGCCTGGTATTCCTCAGGACTTGGCGGTGTTGTTGAGGTCGACGATGCCCACATAGCCAGTGATATCACTACCAGCAGTGCTGCGTGAACTATAAAAATATAAGCTGTCTTCTTTAAAGCTTCTTCATCTGTAACATATTTCCTGAATAGTATTACCATTACAACCGGTACTATTGCCAGTACCGCCATCAGGTGAACTCCTGTGGCAATACCTATCAGGTAGGCTATCATCAGGATGTACTTCTCGTTATCTGATTTTTCTGCCTGCTCGCTCCACTTGATTATAAGCCAGGTTACAAAAGCAACCAAAAATATGCTGAATGCGTAAACCTCTGCCTCTACTCCGTTAAACCAGAATGTGTCTGAGAAGGAGAATGACAGTGCTCCTATGGAGGCAGCAAGGTATGTAGCAACTGCATCAAGTGTGTTGCGGGGAGTTTTTCCCCTGTAGTTCTCAATAAGTTTTACTGCTATGAGGTAAAGAAAAAGGATCGACAAAGCGCTGGTAAGAACAGAAATTGTATTGAACCTTAGTCCTATGTTCGCCACAAAAGGCACCATCGAAAATATCTTACCCAGAAGAAGGAAGAACGGGGCTCCCGGGGGATGGGGCACCTGAAGGTAGTAGCCTGATGCTATGAACTCTCCGCAGTCCCAGAAGGAAACTGACGGCTGTACTGTTGAGAACAGCACAAGCAGTGATATCAGGAATGTCACGCCACCGAATATTTTGTGAAGAACCTTATAATTCATTATAACCTCAAAATGAAAAGAATCAAAAATTACTTACATTGTGTTTATTTATCAATGGTAAAAATGAATGCGACAAACAGTTTTTCCCCTCATCTGCGGCGGCAGATAACAGGCTGGCTGAAAAATAATTCCGTTTTATAAGGTTACTGCTCGTCTTTCTTTTTAAACAGATTATCTAGTTTTGTCCTGTCTGCAGGTACATAGTATTTATCATACAGATCTTTAAGTCTCTTAAATGAGACCGAATCAAAATCCTCTTCATCCTTATGCATTTTCTGAAACATTTTATACATTTCAGTCTCTTCCCGTGTGAAATTTCTCTCGTATTTTCTTAAAGCTTCTAAATATTTCTGTTGATCTCTGAATGCCATATTATCCTCCAATAGATTTCTGAGGAAATAGAAAATTATCTTCCAAAATAACTATTAAATATCTCAAAAAACCAGTGCTGTCTAAATTAAACTTAAAAGATGATAATTATGTAATTATGTAAGTTTCAGAAAAAGAATAAAGAAATCCCATATTTCTATGCATTCAGCTATATTTGTACTTTATAAATCACGGAACGAATTATTTGACGGATTTGTTATTAAAAAGTTCAAAGCAAGGAAAAAAATTTGAAATCTTCAAAATCACCATTCGTGTCCGTTATAATTCCTGTATATAACAGGGAAAATTCATTACGCCTGTCCGTGGAATCTCTTATCTCTCAGTCTTTCCGCAATTGGGAACTTATCGCTATAGATGACGGTAGTACCGACAGCAGCTATGCAATTCTCAAAGAATACGAAAATCTTTTCAATAATATTAAAGTGTATACCCAGGAGAATAGCAAGCTTGCTTTCACAAGAAACAGAGGGATTAAACTTTCCTCCGGCAAGTATATTACATTCCTCGACAGCGATGATGAGTATGGAGAAAATCATTTATCCGAAAGAGTAGAGTATATGGAAAACCACAGCGAAATTGACCTGGTTCATGGCGGTGTAAAAATTATCGGAGATGAATTTGTAAGAGACAAGGATAATCCCTATTGTTTTATTCACCTTTCAGAATGTACTATAGGCGGAACATTCTTTGGAAAGAATGAGGTATTTATATCCCTTGGGGGCTTTAAAGAAAATATCTACAGCGAAGACTCGGAATTTCTTCAGAGAGCAGGTGAAAAATTCACTATTAAAAAAGTGGATATAAATACTTATATATATCACAGGGAAAGCGGTGATAGTATAACACATAATTATGATCCGAAAAAACTTCAGATACTATAAAATATTTAAACCCTACGGGATGCTTTCACGGTTTACCGATCCCTCGGGAAGGACTACCTTAAAAGATCTATATGATTTTCCCAAAGATATCTATCCTGTAGGGCGGCTCGATGCCGACAGTGAAGGACTCCTCCTTCTCACTAATGATAAATCATTGACGGATTTTCTTTTAAATCCTTTGTATCAGCATAAAAGAGAATACCTTGTTCAGGTTGAAGGTATCCCGCATGAAGAAGATCTTGATCCTTTAAAAAAGGGACTTGTTGTTAAAGGCTGGAAAACATTGCCTGCAGATGCTGAAATAATTCCTTCACCTTCGCTGCCGCCCCGGATCCCCCCAATCCGGGAGAGAAAAAATATACCTGACAGCTGGATAAGGATAATTATTGCGGAAGGTAAAAACCGCCAGGTAAGAAGGATGACCGCCGCTATTGGCTATCCTACCCTCAGGTTAATCAGAGTCAGAATAGAAAATGTTTTTCTCGGTAATATGAGTCCCGGAGAAGTTAAGGCCCTGACAGAGAATGAAATTAATGATCTGTTAAAGGTACTAAAGGCGGTAAAATAATACCGCCCGTTAGAAAATTTAATATCTGAAATTATGCAGTTAATTCTGAAGTGCAGTGTGAACATCGGGTAGCACTCAGGGAAATCTTTTCAAAGCAATAGGGACAATTTTTGGTTGTCGGCGCTTCCGGCGGAATTTCCTCTTGTTTTTTCTTCAGTTTATTTAATGATCTAATGACCATAAATATGGCAAATGCAACTATAAGGAAGCTTACTACTGTGTTGATAAAAATCCCATAATTGATGGTTACTGCACCTGCCTTTTGAGCGGCTTCAATAGTAGCATATGGTCCCGGTGCTGTAACACCTTCTTTTATGGTCACAAACAGGTTTGAAAAATCCACATTCCCCAGGAGCAGACCAATAGGCGGAGTAATTATATCTGTTACAAGAGATTTGACTATTGTGCCAAATGCGGCTCCTATAATTATACCAACGGCCATGTCTATAACATTACCGCGCATGGCAAATTCTCTAAATTCTTTCCACATAAAAAGCCCTCTGATTGTTATTGGAAGAATATTTTAATAGGCCTGATAAATCCTGCTCATAAAAATACCCGAATTAATGGAAAATTCAATACCCATAACCTAAAAGATTTCAACGGTTGCCGGAAGAAAAGTTTTCCCTGTACTCAAAAAAGAGAGCTTAATTAAAGATGATTGTCTTGAATATTCAACTTAATATAGTCTGGCTATTCCTGCAGATAATATCCCGATGCCATTAATAAGACCAATCCATTCATTCTTGAATTCGTAAGCAGCCAAAGTTCAACTGGTTCTAATAAAGCACACATTTTATCGTATAAAAGTTTTAAATTAAAAAAGAAGATTAAAAAATCGTGAGGAAATTATGGCAGATCATAAAAAGAATTTTAGTATAACCGCTTTTTTAGTGGGAGGCATCCTGGGGGCCTCAGCATCTTTACTTTTTACTCCCCGCAGCGGACGAGAGTTAAGGGCAAATATAAAACAACAGGCGGAAAATTATTTAAGGGAAGCTAAATTAAAAGCAGATAATCTTATCAGGAATTCAAAGTCGACCGGTGAACTATTAAAAAGAAAAGCCGAGGATTTAATGGGAACCGCAAAACAATATGCAAACGGAAAGATGGAAAAACCATTTTCCGCTGTCGAAAAGGAAATTAATGCGCTGAGAGCCGCTATCAATGCGGTGAGGACTTCATATTCTTTAGCTCCTGAAATAAATAGAACAAATTCTGAGGGTGGCAATGGTCATTTAGCCCCCGGTGAATTCGAAGATGAAACTTTACCCAAGCATTTAGGTATGGGAAAAGGAAGAAACAGAAAAAGTTTTTATTCCTGAGTTCCCTATAGAATAATACTATCAGAGATGAAAGGGGTAAGGTTATTTTATGCTCAGTGGTATGTTCTGACTATGATTCACTCCAACTAAAAATAAAGCTTCACAGCAGCACGGGGTCAATAATCAAGGATACCTCATTTTTTTGTTAAATATTTAAATAAAAATCTTTAACTTTATTTTTTAATATAAAATTACCCGCCAGAGCATTTAAAGGTAAAGTTAATGATAAATAAAGCTGCTGCTCTTTTCTTCCTTATCCTCATAATGTCCGTTTCTATTTATTCACAGGAAAAAAATTTTGTTGAAGGGGAGTTGATCCTTCAGTTAACAAAAAACACCTCTCCGCAGGAATTAGAAAATTCATTCAGAGCAATTGACTTAAACAATACCAGGCTCCTTTCAAAAAGAATGAACATATGGTTGTTCTCCTACAACCCTGGAAAGATATCTGCCGGAAATGTTCTCTCTCAGCTGAAGCAGGATAAAAATGTCAGTATTGTACAGCTCAATCATTATGTCTCCGGCAGGAGCGGAAACTCTGTACTGGCCATGTTCCCCTCTGATCCGATGTTTGATCAGCAATGGGCATTGGATAATACAGGACAGTCAGGCGGCACACCCGATGCTGATATCGATGCCCCTGAAGCATGGGATATTACAACCGGAGGTATGACAGCTTTCGGTGATACAATTGTAATAGCTATTGTTGACGGTGGGTGCGATCTGAACCACGAGGATTTGAATTTCTGGCATAATTACTCGGAAATACCAAATAATGGAATCGATGATGATAATAACGGATATGTTGACGATTACCGCGGATGGAATGCTTATAATAATACCGGTAACGTTCCTTCGGACCCTCATGGGACTCATGTTTCGGGTATTACTGCTGCCCATGGCAATAACGCTTTGGGAGTATCGGGGATTAACTGGAAAGCGCAGGTGATGCCTGTGGCAGCTTCATCCGGTACAGAAGCAATCGTTGTTGCCGGGTATTCATATGTCCTCGATATGAGGGCTCTCTATAATGAATCAAACGGAGCAGAAGGTGCATTTATAGTGGCTACTAATTCTTCATTCGGCGTCGACTATGGTCATCCGGAGGATTTCCCTATATGGAGCGCTATGTATGATTCGATGGGAGTACAGGGTATATTAAGTTGTGCCGCAACGGCAAATCTCAATATAAATATAGATGTTGCCGGGGATATGCCTACAGCATGTCCGAGCCCTTACATGATTGCAGTTACAAATACAACAAGGAACGATCTGAAAAATAACGGCGCTGCTTACGGTCTGGAATCCATCGATCTTGGTGCTCCGGGTACAAGCATACTGTCAACTATTCCGGGTAATCTCTATTCGACCCTTACCGGAACTTCAATGGCTACCCCGGAGGCCACTGGAGCTATCGCACTAATGTATGCTGCGGCCGATTCTGAGCTTATGAATAGTTATAAGAGTGATCCTTCCGCAGGGGCGCTTATGTTTAGAGATTATCTTCTGGCCGGTGTGGATGTCATTCCTGCCCTGGAAGGTATAACTGTAACCGGGGGACGCTTAAATGTTTTCAATGCAGTAACGGAAGTATCCCAGACAACTACACCTGTTGAACTTTCTTCTTTTAATGCAGATCCTCAAGCAGATAATGTTTTGATAAACTGGACAACAGTTACTGAACTGAATAATAAAGGATTTGAAGTTGAAAGAGCAGGTCTTGATAAAGAGAATGGTATTAAAGGTGAGTTTAGAAAAATTGCATTTGTTAAGGGAAGCGGAAGTAGTACACTCAGTAATTACTACAGCTTTAGTGATAAATCCCTTAGCCCGGGTACTTATTTTTACAGACTCAGACAGATGGATCTTAAAGGGCAGTCTGTATATAGTGATGAAATCAGTATTGAAATAACTGCCCCCATACAATTTTCGCTTTCCCAGAATTATCCTAACCCATTTAATCCATCTACAACAATTAATTTCTCTCTTCCGGAAAAAGCTGAGGTGACTGTAAATATTTATGATGTTATAGGCGAACTTGTAAAAACTATTGTACACAATACCTTCGGGGCGGGGTATCAGTCGCTTAACTTTAACGCATCCGGATTGACCTCGGGAGTTTATATATACAGGATTGAAGCAAAGGGCGTCACCAGGTCATTTGCTTCCTCAAAGAAAATGGTCCTTATGAAATGACCATCGTCTCAATATTATCTTCAAAGCCTGGTTAACAGCCGGGTTTTTTTATGCAGAGCCGGAATCTTTTCCTGTTATATGTGATCATCACTCGTACAATGATTGTACTAACGACGGGTGAGGCTTCCTTTTAATAGATTCAGTTACAGAACTAAATATTTATATGCATGAATTATTAAAACAGTTTCCTACAATAGCTCCTTACATTAAAACAATAATACCATATATCCAGACCTACGGCTACTGGGCGGTATTCTTTGCAATATATCTGGAAGATTTCGGCCTGCCGGTTCCGGGTGAAACTATGCTGATTATTTGCTCGTTGTTCGCTGCACTTGGTCAGCTGAATCCAATTCTCGTGGGTGTCCTGAGCTTCACCGGGGCCGTTATGGGAGATAATACCGGTTTTGCTATCGGTCATTTCGGGGGACGCAAAGTAATTACGAAATGGGGTAAATATGTCTTCTTAACGGAAAAAAGAGTAAAGAAGCTGGAAAAATATTTTCAGAAAAGAGGGGGACTCATAGTCGCGGTAGCAAGATTTATACAGGGATTAAGACAATTCAACGGCATTATAGCCGGTATCAGTCAGATGAAATGGAAAAAGTTTATTTTGTATAACCTCATCGGCGGCGCTCTCTGGGTCGGTTTATGGCTTGGTGCAGCAACATTACTCAGCAGCGATAAAAAGCTGATGGCTGAATTCATAAAGAAAGCTGAATACATACTGCCGGCAATATTCCTTCTGCCTTTTTTAGTCGAAGGTATCTTTCATCTCATTAAGAAAATTAAAAGCAAAAAGAAAAACGCTTCCGCTTAAACTTTTTACAGAATTCTGTTGATTTTATATTATCCTGAATCTAAATTTAAATATTAAAATTCAGTGGGAGATCTGTTTTTTACTCCCGTTCAAAATATGGGAAATCGAACTTATGAAAACAGGGACATATCAATTATTATTCTTAAGTCTGGCCGGCTGGCTGGCAAGTATTTTAACAGGGATCATCTTCTTCGGCACCACTATTTTTTCTCCGCATAGTTCGAATTTTATGTTTGTTTCTGCCGGACTTTACGGCTCTGTTTTTTTTGGACTTTTGGAATACAACAGCCGGAAGGAACAGATCTTCGGAATGATAATTATCCTGTTCCTTAACCTCGTGATTTTTCAGGGCCGATCAATAAACATGTATATTGTAATCAGAGATGTTGTATGGCTCGCCGGATTATTCCTGTCAGTTAAACTTTATTTTCTTTTCATCAAAAAATATACAGGCGTCAGGTATTACCTGAGAAGCTTTGC
>CAWETK010000010.1:0-171419 GCA_963811905.1 uncultured Ignavibacteria bacterium | reverse complement strand
GTTTCCACTCACCCATTATTCACCAACTCAATTATGCTTTTATAAATTTCGTGAAAAGAAATATCTTCATTCTTAAACTTCTTTCCACCAGTTTTATTTAGCAGCTTATCTTTCAATTCAAAAATTAAGGCATTCTCTAAAGCTAAAACTTGCTGCTGTACCTTTTTATATTCTTTGTACTCCTGCGTTTGCTTTAATTGTTTAACCGCTTCATTATCAGATAGTTTTGTATTTAGTTTCGTAAAGCCCGGTATAGGGTAATGATGCATTTTAATTGTAACCTCGTTAAAATCATTATCATTATTTATTCCCATCTTTTCTTTCCTCGCAATTCTTAACTGGTTTTGTGTAGAGCGTTGGTTAAGTTCCAAATGTCCAACAAGACGGTAATATGCGGACCTTGCAGATGGATAATGAGGATCGCCAGTCATACCAATGTAAAACCATTTATGTTTTTCTTTAACAATCTCCAAAACATAAATGCAAAACCCGGGAACTAAGAATGAACCGGGGATTTCAAGAGTGTTATAAAGTTTACTTTCGGACATTACTACTTTTTCTTCTTCCCTTTTACTTTTTTAACATCCTTCAAAACTTTTTTGTCATCACTATCAAGTCTTCGCTGCACTTTCTTAACATCTTCTGCGGGAGGAAGATTTTCCGGCTGTACACCTCTTTCTTTTAATATTTTTCTAACAGCTTTATTGTTATCAACGTGCTCTGTTGTAATCTGTTCTTTCCCTTTCAAATCTTTTTCTACAACATTGTGGCTGGTTAATTCGGTGGCAAAATCTTTTGCTTTAATTGTAAGTGTCGGTAAAAAATCCGCAAGAGGTCTTTTAACAGGCACGCCCATTTTATGTTTCATCATTTGTGTAGTTAATCCTCCAAACAACGCTTCATCACCTTTAGAACGGATTAAAGCAAAACCCTGTTCATCAACCCCCCTTTCATATATAATACCTGAAAGTTTTTTTTCAGTTTTTGATAGCTTTACACGAGCAGAAACACGTGCAACATCAAGCAAACGTCTTTCAATAATTTCCTGCTTACGTGTTTGTACTGCAAAATAAGTCTGAGCAAATGCAACTTCATTTTTTGCAGGATCACCATTTTGTGCAATCAGGTAGCAGGCGTATCTTGTAAGTGCGATATCTTCAATTTCTCTCTTTGCACCGCTGCCAAGATCTACCATTTTCCTGATATCAGCAAAATGGTCGGGAACAGCTTCACCAGCATTCAAACAAGCATTCTTAGATTTTTCAATTACATTAAGAAAATTTTCCCATTTGGAGTAATTTAGAATTTCCTGCAACTCTCTTGCACTCCAGCATTCAACATTTTTATAAATGTAACAGGCACTTTCAAACTTGTTAAATAATTCTGCTATCAATTCTTTTTTCATCATTAAACCTTAATTTTATTCAGATTTTCTAAAATCTTTTTATTAAGATCATCTTCTTCAGCTAATTGTTTTTCTAACTCAGCCTTAAGTGAAGTAAATCTTTCAACAAAATTAAAATCATCTTCATCATCTGGTAAACCAACATATCTGCCCGGAGTTAAAACATAATTAAGTTCTTTCACTCTTTCTAAGGTTTCACTCTTACAGAAACCTGCAATGTCTTCATACTCGCCTTCTTTACTTCTCCAGGTGTGATAAGTACTTAGCAATTTTACTTATATCATCCGGACTAAGATCACGGTTACGCCTGTTAACCAAGAAACCAAGATTACGCGCATCAATAAAAAGTATTTCATTATGTCTGTCTCTGAATCCGCCATTCATTTTATCGCGGGATAGAAACCATAAGCATGCGGGTATCTGTGTATTCAAAAATAGTTTTGTGGGGAGATTTACAATGCAGTCAACCAAACCCTTTTGAATAAGTGTTTTTCTTATTTCACCTTCATTATTTGTTTGTGTTGTCAGTGAACCTTTGGATAAAACAAATCCCGCTTGTCCTGTTGATGCAAGATGATAAAGGAAGTGCATTATCCAGGCATAGTTCGCATTGCCGGCAGGGGGAATTATTTTTTCACCCAGCACACTCCATCGTGCATCATTTTGTAAAAGCTCACCACTCCAATCGCTGTCATTAAAAGGAGGATTTGCTAAAACATAATCTGCCCTGAGGTCCTTATGCGCATTGTTTAAGAAACTGCCTTCATTATTCCATTTAACATTACTGCTGTCAATACCGCGTATTGCAAGATTCATTTTACACAAACGCCAGGTAGTCTGGTTGCTTTCCTGTCCGTAAATAGAAATACGATCTAAGGGATTAAGATTTAATCCTTTACCATTTTTAGTTTTGTAGTGATCGCTGTGGGATTTGATAAACTTTTCGCTTTGCACAAACATACCGCCGCTGCCGCAGCAAGGATCAAATACTCTTCCCTCATATGGCTCAAGCATCTCAACTAATAATCTTACAACACTGGAAGGAGTATAGAACTGTCCGCCCTTCTTACCTTCAGCAAGAGCGAACTCACCAAGAAAATATTCAAACACACGACCAAGAACATCTTTGCTTTGTGCTTCTTTAGTGCCGAGTACAGCTGTACTTATTAAGTTGATTAAACCGCCCACAGTGGCCTTATCAAGTTTTTCCTGTGCATATACTTTGGGGAGTACGCCTCTTAAAGATTTTGGATTATCCTTTTCGATGGCATCCATGGCATCATCAACATCTTTACCGATTGTTGGTAATGCAGCTCTTCCCTGTATCCATTTCCATCTTGAAAGGGGCGGGACATAAAACACTTTTTCTGCTGTATATTCATTCTTGTCTTCCGGATCAGCACCCTCACTTTTTTGTGCGACAAGTTTTTCATATTGTTCTTCAAAAGCATCAGAAATGTATTTCAGAAATATTAGTCCGAGTACAACGTGCTTATACTCAGCCGCATCCATATTCTTGCGTAGTTTATCAGCAGTTTTCCAGAGTTTCTTTTCTAGTGGTTCTTCCTGAGTGGGTTTATTTTTTTTGGCCATTTCGTTCAACAGGTGATTAGGAAATAATTTATTTCGTTAAACGTATCGGCACCCCCAAAAAAAACGAAATATGTAGGGAGTGTAATTATCTACAAGCAACAAACCTTATACACGTTACGCAATGATTTTCAGAATTACATCTTAAATTATAAAAAACAGCAGACTAAGGCTAATGATTTTTGACTGAAAGATATTTCTCTTTTGGTTTAAGAAAGATATACTAACAACTAATCAGGAGTTACTATGTCTTTCACCATCGGCTGCGACCCGGAGCTTATCTGCCGACGCAACGGAACATTCACACCTGCTCATAATTATTTCAAATCAAATTCATCTTCATTCGGACTCGATGGATGTGAATCTACCGCTGAGATCAAGCCTGGATATCCAGAAAGTCCAGTTGACCTCACTTAGGTGTTCCATTATAACAAAAATTTAATGGAAAGGGTCAGATAAAGGATTGTACAGGTTTGCAATTTTTCTTAATTTTGCCCCGCACCCTTAGCTCAGTTGGTAGAGCATCTGACTCTTAATCAGCAGGTCACCGGTTCGAGCCCGGTAGGGTGCACAAAATACCTCTTTTTCCGAACTTTTTTAACTCTTCTACCCCCCAAATCATCTTCATTCGTGGACATAATCTAAAAAATATACTGAATCTTTCTGGAATTAATTCAATTTCTATTTCACGGTTTAATCAAAACCGATCTCAATTAAAATGAATCAGCTGGAAAGACAAGTAATTTATGGAGGTCCTGGAAGATGACAGGCAATAAACATTATGATTGTTCCAAAAGATTTTTAAAATGACTCTGGTTTAATTGTTCAGTTCCCCATTTGCCTGCCTCAAAAGGATTAATCCTTTTTTCATCCGATAGATTCATTCCTGCGAGTAATAGAATTAATATCTTCATGTCCGGAAGATGTGGTCAATCTGTTTCAGAATTAATCTGAAAAATTGCTAATTATTATTTGAAATGCTGGTAATATGAATCGAAAGCTGGAAATAGGGATAATTGACCTGGTATCAAAAAAGCCTAATAAGAAATTGTTTGCAAGGATAATGAATGCAAATTTTGCAAGCATTATGCCCCAGGCGATAGGAGTGTGGTGTGAGGAGGAGGGACATAGTGTAACTTATGTTTGTTATACAGGAAAGGAAAACTTAATGGAGGAGCTTCCGGAAAATGCTGATCTGATTTTTATAGGTGCATTTACCGAGGGAGCGCTGACCGCATATGCAATGAGCAAATTACTTCGTTCGCGCGGCGCTGTCACTGTGCTGGGCGGTCCGCACGCAAGATGTTATCCTGAAGACGCGGTAAAATATTTTGATTATGTTGTTGGATTTACGGACAAGAATGTTATCCGGGAAATTCTGCAGAACTGCACCCATAACCGCCCTGTGGGTTTGCATATAACAGCTAAAAAGCAGCCGTCATCACTCCCGGGAGTGAAAGAAAGATGGAAATTTATTGAACCGACACTTAAAAAAGCTCCCCTTATTAAGCTTATTCCAATGCTCGGGAGTCTGGGCTGCCCGTATACCTGCAGCTTTTGTATTGATTCAACAGTGGCATATCAGCCCCTGGATTTTGAGGTTATGAAGGAAGACCTGGCTTTTCTCTTAACCAGGTTTAAACGTCCTCTTGTCGGATGGCACGATCCTAATTTTGGGATACGGTTCAACGAATATATGGATGCGATAGAACAGGTCGTTCCCGAGAACAGTATAGATTTTATCGCAGAAAGCAGCTTATCAATACTATCAGAACCACACGTAAAACGGCTTAAACGCAATGGATTCGGAGCTATGCTGCCCGGAATTGAATCATGGTTCGACCTTGGAAATAAATCAAAGACGGGGAGTCTGACGGGGATGGCTAAAGTTGAGCAGATTGCTGATCAGATTAATATGATACTAAGGTATATTCCTTATATTCAGACTAATTTTGTTCTGGGTATTGACGCAGACGAAGGGGAGGAGCCTTTTGAGCTTACGAAAAAATTCGTAGATATGACTCCCGGTGCTTTTCCGGGCTACTCACTGCTTTCCGCGTTCGGTCGGGCTGCACCGCTGAATCTTGAATACCAGAAACTGCAGAGAGTACTACCATTTCCATTTCACTTCCTTGATAATAATCACGCTATGAATGTAAAACCCCTCAACTATCAATGGACAGAATTTTATTCTCATATTATAAGCCTTGGCGAGCATTCATTTTCCTGGAATGCTATTGCCAGAAGACTTATTGCAACAAAGGCATTTATACCCCGGTGGATGAATGTAGTTCGTGCAATATCGGAGGAAGGTTTCGGCAGAGTAGCATATAATAAAGAGATATTTAAATTGCTGAATTCAAACATAAAATTCAGAGACTATTTTGAACAGGAAACAACGAGGCTTCCCGGATTTTATCTGAATATGATAAAAAAAGAACTTGGTCCCCTGTGGGAATGGCTTCCTGAAACATCAATTTTCCACGACCAGAATGCATATTTGAAATCAGATGTAAAACGAATGGCAGTGTAGGAAGTATTTCTTAATATTCAGGGAAAGCAGAGTAAATGAATATACTTTTAGTCTGTCCAATATGCTGAATAAACAAGAAACCATAATATTATCATATCTGTCCGAAATAGATAAATCGCTTGAATGATTCTTATTAATATCGGTGTCTTCGATACGTCCCGCCTAGCGATCACAAGCAAGAGCGGGACACTCAGACACCGCAGCAAGTTTTGCAATTTTTCAAAAAGACGCTGATAGGGTGTTCTTCTTTGATCACCAACAATAAGAGGGATTCAAAATAAGAAAGGGGAAATTGCTTTATTTCTTTTCTAAAACTTAAACTTTTTTAATGCTTTAAGTTTATTTTGAACAGCACTGTTTATATTCAGGGAAAGGCTATTTCAGGGAATCTTTTGACCCTGCTGTGAATCAAACGCATATATTAAGAAATAATTTATAAGTGTAACTACAATGATGATTATTGTATATGCAATTGCCGGTTTTTTCCTCCTGTTCTTTTCTCTTCAGTTTATGATGGTATCACAGGCAAAAAAATCGAAGGGAAAGAAAATATCGGGACTGCAGGGGAAACTTAAGTCTCTTGAGAAAAATGGTTCGAAAGGACTTGTGTACTTTTTTAGTCCCGGCTGCCGCGCCTGTAAGTACCAGACCCCGATAATTAAAGAGCTTCAGTCATCAAATAAAAATATTTTCGATGTTGATATTTCCAGGGATATGGAGACAGCAAAGGTGTTCGGTATTAAGGCGACCCCTACAACTATCCTTGTTCAGGACGGCGTGGTTAAAAGGGTTCTTCTCGGTGTTAAACAGAAAGAGGATCTGAAGTCGTATCTGCAAAATTAAATTGACAAGCCTACCAGGGCAAATGAAAATATAAAAGCTTTCCCCCGGAATGATTTTGCACGTGGCGATCAGGCCCCCGTTCTGCTATAAAAACAGGGGCCTTAAGATACAACAGCTTTATTTTAAAGTATCCTTCATTAATGAAAAAAGAATGATCACAGAAAAAACAAATTTACGATGCGCCGGGTGAAGAAATAGATAACCAGGTATCAATCAAAATCGAAGTTAAATATCGGGAATACCGGCAAAAAGCCGCCTTTATCTATAATGTTTAGTAATCCGAGCTGAAGTCCTTTAAGTGTTTCAGTATAATTTATAATGGAAATCTGCAGACCGTTAAAGTATCCGCCGTGATAGTTCACCCAGGAACTCTGCAGTCCCGTAAAATCTCCTTTGGATACATTCACAACGCCATTTTGCCATCCTTTGAAACCTCCATCCGTTTTATTGACTGCGCCCCATTGGACACCCAACTGTTTCCCTGTTGTAACATTAACAAATCCCCAGTCAAATCCCGTTACATTAACATTTTTGGTATAAATCAGGTTCAGCCTGATCCCGTTGATGGATTCGTTTTCGGGTACAATCTGAATCGGGTTAAAGAGTGAAAGCTGGAATGGTTTTTCCTGTGCAGTTAATAATGCGGGCAGGAGCATGAAAAAACCTATTATGAACAAACAGAACCTCTTCATATAATGATCCTTTCTGTTAATTATAGGTATTGGTGTGAATGCAACTTATATAAAGAAACTGTAATTAAAAAGAATCTGCTGATGGTTAAATATTTTTATCCGGATTCCCGGCATTAAGCAACTCTCCGAAACAGGGATTTTATTAAATTAAGATCATAGACGATTATTTATTATCAACGATAGGGAAAAACTTTATGATGATACAGCTGATTCCGAAAGTATTTTTCAATAAAATGGATGAAGGGTTAGATCTGTTTGTGAATTGTCTTGGATTTAATGTGATCTACAAAGAGGATTCTTTGGCTGCGGTAAGCCGGGACGGAGCAAAAGCCTACATTGTTGAAAGTGAAGAATTTGCATCTAAAGACCGGCCGGAAATTACTATCGAAACGGATACCATTAACGAGATATATAAGGAGGTTGCAGGAAAAAGACCGGAGGTGCTGCATCCGAATCTTCCTAAAGTGACAAAAAGACCGTGGGGTGCTCTTGAATTCGCACTAGCAGACAAAACGGGTGTTAGTATTGTGTTCCGTCAGTGGACGTCAAATAATGAATAGAAAATATTAAACTGTTGTTATCTTTTTGGCAGGTATTCATTCAGTTTTTTCAAATCCCAGTTAGTAGTGGCGGTATAATGTTTTGGGCCGGACTTTTGTCTCGTATTCGGGCCAGGATTTGTGAATATTTCGCCGGAAAGCCGGCTGTAAAATTAAAATCAGTCGACACTGAATTGAAAATTGTAGAATGTAAGCCGGGATTTACAATAGCACCTTCACCGCTGTTTCTGTCACGGTTTCTACTATCGCATTGCGCAGCTTATTCAGCTCTGTGCGGGCAAGACCCAGCTGCTTCAGGGCTTCCATTTCGAGGAGATCCTTCTTTCCTTTAACAAGGAATTCAAATTCTTCTTTAGTCATTTCGTGGATTGAATATTCAACGCTCCACCTCTGAAGATCTTCTTCAAGCTTTTTTGCAAATTCAGTGCCGTCGTGCAAAATCTGCTGTGAGTACTTCTTGAAAGAATTCTGTGCAAGTCCCGGAAGACTGGTTTTTAATTGTTCGAGAAAAGCATCAAAGTCCGCCATAACTATTGCTCCTCCAGTTGAGATGGTTTAATTTTTCCGCTTTCAAGTCCGATGATGGTATCAAATGCATCACCGATAACGCCCTGAGCCTCGCTTACAAAAACAGGTGTAAGGATCAGGTCCTCTTTCCATATCCTTAGAAATCCCCCGATGAGGTTTCTGTCGGGATTTATCATTATTTCCCATTGCTTCGCTGTTAAATCGTTGTTGGGTTTCCCTTTCGCATATTCGTAGGCAAATCTTAATTCTTTTTTAAGCGTGTCGGCTTCGCCCGAATGGTTTGAGTACCCTTCTGTGGCTTTGCTCATCAGTTCAAGTGATTCCAGCTTTAGCCTGATAGCCTGTGTATAAGCGGTTTCGCTGTATGAGGCTACAGGAGTGCATGACTGAAATAGTATAGCTGTAAACAGCAGAGAAGAAAGACAGAATTTATAAAAGAAATTATTGCCCGTCATCTGTTCTTTAAAAGTGTTTAATTGCCCGGTCTGGCAAATTTCAAAATAAAATCTCAAATGTCAACTTATCCAATCTCCTTAGCGTCTTTGTTAAACTATAAGGTTGCATAGTAACACAAAAGAAAATAACCCAAGAAACCTTATTGCTATATTGGTGGCCTCGATATCCGTCAGAGCACGTCCCGCCGCAGGAAATAAATGCGCGGGATTTCGAGGACTCAAGATTTCGTCCGGCAGCTGCCGGACTCAACATCCAGCCCCAAAGAATTAAAGCAAGGCGGGACACTCCCGACCTGATGTACATTGATGAGTCGGGACAGGTCGGCCACCGCACACGTTACAAATCTTTACTCAAGTCAGGCTTCGATACGCTTCGCTCTCAAGAAATAGCAAGGTGGTGCTACTCAGCCATCGCTATACGTTACAAAATGCTGTAAGTTCAAATATCCTGGCCAAAAAAAAATCGAATTCGCTCAATCCCCCCCTCATCTATCCTTATGATTTCTCACATAATAATCGAGTGAAAAATTACCTGATCCATAAAACATAAAGAGTATTAACAGGACAAGTGTGGCTATTGAAAATCCCAGCTCGCTGTTAATTGATGTAAATCCGTGAGGAAGGTTTACAAAGAATACAGCGCCTATTAAGATAGGTATCTGGAACGCAATTGCCCAGCGGGTAATTAATCCCGTCGCAATAAGCAGTCCGCCGCCGATATGAAAAAGTATAACATATATAGAAGTTAAAAAGATTAGGAATTCAAGATGATGGTTTACCAGCAGCCATTCTATCTGTTCGCGGTGATTAATAAACGAAGCGCCTTTTGCTATTAAAAATATTCCCAGAAGTATTCGTAAAAAATCGATATAAACCGGATGATGTTCTTCCGACCATTTTTCAATCCCCGAAAGTGTGCTCATTTTTTCTCCATGGTTGTTTTGACTTTTTTAAATTAACCATAGATTTTCCCTTACGAGGTATAGTAAGACACAAAAACAACACTATCCCTTTCAACTATCGCATTATTCCATCAATCGATAATCCGCTAATTCATCCGTTAAGTCCGCTCAATCCGCTAATTCGTAAATTCCTTTTTCTGATCCACCAGATTATCAACCGAAAATCTCCCCGATCCATAGATAAGGTAAAAGATCAGGAGACCAAGTATCAGGACTGAATAAATTAGTTCCGAATTAAGTGCAAACAGTCCCTTATGGTAATCGATAAAAATAATCGTTGCTGCAAGGATAGGGATCTGGAAAAGTACTATTACACGTGTCAGCAGTCCTATCGCTACAAGCAGTCCTCCGGCGATATAAAAAACAAGTACATACTGGGATGTAACAAGGAAAGAAAAGACATCTATGCTGCTCATTTCCATATTCAGCACTACCTGCTCGCGGTTAATTATAAGAGTGATGCCTTTCATTATAAGGATAATACCGAGAAGCACTCTGAGGTAATCGATCCATCTGGGATGATGTTTGTCGGCCCATTTTTCAATCTGAAGAGTCCAATTCATAATTCCTCCCCGAAAATAAAATTGGTATAAATAGAAGAAATATTTAATTCATCTGATAAGAATGTAATTATTTATTATGGAATAAGAAAGAGCCCTATCGAAATGACAAATCCAAAATCGCGCATCTGCAAAATCTGTTTCCCTTCCGCTTCATCCAATCACTCAATCAACCAATCAGTCAACCATTCACTCACAACGCTGCAAGCCGGCAACCAAAAACAACCATAAATAGGTAAGAAGCTCTACAAATTATTGAACATTCTTGATTTTCGGTGGCTTCGATATCCGTCAAGGCCGGATTTATCAACATCCCGCCTAAAAATTGAAGGCGAGGGCGGGCCACTCAGCCACCGCTATACGTTACAAACTGCTCTAAGTCCAAATATCTTGACCAAAAAAACAAAAATCTGACTGGGGATACTATTCAATCACTCAATCATCCAATCCCTCTCAATCAACCAATCATTCGTATAATTCATTCAATCATTCGACCATTCAATCCTTCCCCCCTTCCATCTTCCCCCACCATTCTTTCAGCATCTTTTCGTTTTTCTTTACAATCCCTTCATAAGTTACGCTCACAGGAGGAGGCACGAGTTCGGATAGTCTGTCGTATATTAATCTTACCCTTTCAGGTTTTGCATTCTTCAGCAGGTACCAGAGACTTAAAGCATCATTTTCAGTTGAGCTTTCCAGTACTGCCTCAAGTTCTTCATCTGTTCTACCCCCGAAATCAAAATTTAATAATGCTTCTTTAAATTCAGCAGATGCATCCGCTAAATAAGGTGTGCCGGGATCTTTATTTTTCCTGGTCTCGCAGAGGGTTCCTGCTACCACAATTTCCTCGCTTCCTCCCGATTTAACTATAAGTTTTCCGTCGGTAACCTTCAGGATAGAAGAACCTTTCTTATCTACTTCTATCGTGTAGCTGCATCCCAGATCTATGGCAGCAGCGGAAGGAGTGATGACTGAGAAATGATTTGCCGGAGCCCAGATCCTTGCATCTATTTTACCGCTCTGAAGAAAGATTCTGCAGCCGGTGTCCTTTGTCTCTAAAAGCTGCAGTCTGCTGTCCGGGTCAACATCTATCTCACCCGCCATTCCGGCAATCAGTCTGGCTTTGGAATGTGAATCTGTTGTAAGCCAATCACCCAGGGCAAGCGTGCCGGATTTGCTGAATGTAGTACTGCCTGCTGTTGGGGAACCTTTAAGTGCTTCCACCTCCCAGAAAGCGGGCTGGGCTTTGGAAAAGTAGAGGACGGAGATCAGGACAGCAATAAGTATAGCGCTTAACGGGGCACCCACGGCTATCCACTTTGTCCGGAATAGTTTTTTTCTGAATGTGTATTTGCCGTGCTGGCTATTATCCCTCTGAAGGGGCGAATATAAAATTGCAGGGAGACTAAAGCCGGCTTCATACTCGTTTGGTTCGGAAATCCCTTCCCAAAGTTCTTCGCTCTGGTGAATTTTCTTTCTAATAATGCCTGACGATTTTAATGCTGCTTTGAGATCACTTGCTGATTTCCTGCAGGTATGACAGTGCTTTAAATGAATGGAAATTTCACTTCTCATCTCATCTATAAGCTTTCCCATAAGGTAATCATTCAGATAATATTTCACTTCCCTGCATTTCATCCTTAACGCAGATCCTGTCCTTATGGTCTTTATGATTAATTTAAAAAGATTTAACAAAGTGTTAAGCCATTTCATTTTTAATTTGCCCGGGCGCATAGTTTTCCTTTAAGATATATTATAATAACCCGGGAAGTTATGCTGCGGCATACCTTCTGACACAATGATGGATTGAAATTTTATTAGCCGATAGTCTGAATCCGAACATAAGAGAAAAATATAATTGAAGCAATAAAAATATTTGCTCAATTATCATCAATTATTGCCGTTCGTTATGCTTTTTGGCACAGTCGTAAAGATTTTTCTTGATTTCGTTTAAGAAGTGTGCAATTTTTACACCCGCAATACTATCGTATTCCTCAATCAATATTTTATAATTAACATTTGGTTCATCCAAACCATATCTCTATTAATTTAACCGGAGAAATTTTATGAGTTTGTATCTTGTTGCCCTTTACCTTCATATAACCGGCGCTCTTGCAATGTTTGCGGGACTTGGTATCGAGGGTATCGTCTTCACTAATCTGAAAAATGCTTCAGCCCCGCAGCAGGCTATTCCCTGGCTTGGTTCTATGAGGATCCTTCGTATGGTTTTCGGCTATTCAGCAGTATCTCTCCTTGTTACCGGTATATATCTTGTCACAGTGTCCTGGGGATGGAACTCGTGGGTTTTGACAGGTCTTACTCTTCTTATAGCTCTCTCGGGATACGGCAGCACAACCGGAAAAAAGATTGCTATGTCAATTGCATCTCTTCTGAATAGCACTGCTAAATCAATTCCCGACGAGGTTAAAAAAATAATCTCCGATCCGTTTCCTGATGAAAACTTATAAATTGAAAATCACCCTCGCATTGGGAATAATTTTTATGATGACAATGAAACCCGGGTGGATGGGAAGCATAGTAATCGTTGCTGCAGCATTCGCTGCCGGACTTTTGCTTGATCTTCCATTCAGACAAAAAGCAGAGATTAAAGAACTGGAATCAGCCTAACCTGAACCCGTCTGACGACAGGCAGGCTTGAACCTGAAACCTGAACAAACCAAATTGTATCCGGCGTCCGGTTTGATTAATCCTTCGATTTTTAGGATTTTACCTCTGCCAATAAACTTTAATTTCGGTACAATGTTAAAAATCCTGATTGTCGACGATGAACCCAATATGAGGCTGGGACTTAAGGATAACCTTGAATTTGAAGGTTACGAGGTTGACTCTGCCGCCGATGGTGAATCAGGACTTGCGAAGATAATCGATAATAATTATGATCTTATTCTTCTGGATGTTATGATGCCGAAAATGTCCGGTTTTGATGTATGTAAAACCATAAGGAAAAAAGGAGTATCAACCCCGGTAATTCTTCTTACTGCGAAGGATCAGGAAATTGATAAGGTACTGGGTCTTGAGTTAGGGGCTGATGATTACGTTACAAAGCCTTTCAGCCTCCGGGAATTGAATGCACGTATAAAAGCTGTTCTGCGCAGAGGTGAAAGCCAGGGGGCAGAAGATAATAAGGTGCAAATAGGTAAAATAGAAGTGAATTTCAGGAATTATATCGCTCTTGAAAATGAAGATTCAGTTCAGATGTCGCATAAAGAGTTTGAAATACTGCATTATTTGTGGAAACACCGCAATAAGATAGTCAGCCGCGATAATCTGCTTGAGAAAATATGGGGTTACGAAGAAAGTCCTACCACCCGTACAGTGGATAATTTTATCCTCAAATTACGACAAAAGATAGAAAAAGATCCAAACCACCCCCAAATTATTATTACAGTCCACGGAATAGGGTATAAACTAATAGATTAATTGATATATCCGGCATGACCTGGCTCTGTGATTTAAATTATAGTTTATTTGACGCTATTTACCTTAATTGAATCAAGAAAAATTCCTTTTTGGGAGTTTTTACCTTTAAATATATAAGACACTAAGTATAAGGTGGACTATGCAGATGCAGAAACGTGGTGAAATGGAAATCGAAAAATATACCCGCGAAATAGAGAATAATCCTCTTGATTCAATTGCTTACTATAAAAGAGGAACACTTAAAGCCGAAATGGGCGACCTGATCGGTGCAAGCCAGGATTTTAAGAAGTCAATTGAGCTTGAAATGCAGGAAGCAAGGGAATATTTTTCAATGGGACTTTCCAAGTACAAGAAGGGAAGTCTTCGTGAAGCATCTATCCTTTTCGATAAAGCTATTGCACTCGACTGGCGTTATGCCGAAGCATATTATCAGAGAGGAAAAATAAAAATAGACCAGGGTGATTATTCCTCTGCTATGGAGGATTTCAGCACAGCGATCAAACTGAATAAAGATATGAAATTTTCCTGATCTTAAATTACTCTTCTTTTCATGACAATTTTTTACAATTAATTACCTTATTCTGACATTCCTTTTCCTGCCATATCCTATTTTGCATTTGAATTATATCTGCCGGATAAATTCACTCCTTAAATAATCTAAATACCCTCCGGTTCATTGATAATAAACTATGAGGCGCATAATGGAAAACTATGGAAGGATGAGGGATTTCAGAATAAATTCAGGGGGAAAGTCCGGGAAAGTTTCATTTTATAACCTGGAAGGCACAGCAAAAGCCGACGGGGGAGATCTGAACGAGGCAATTGTAAATTACTCCATGGCAATTGAACAGAACCCCGACGATGCACTTGCCTGGTACCACCGTGCAACAGTAAAAGCAGATATGGGTGATTACACGGGGGCATCCGAAGATTTTCAAAGATCAGTAGAAATTGATATGAATGCTTCAGCTAAATGTCTGGAACAAGGGAAGATCCTGTACAAAGAATGTCACTACCATGAAGCACTTGAATTATTTTCACGTGCAATCGATTTAAACTCCTCCTGCTGTGAAGCTTTCTTTTACCGGGGAAGGGTCAGGTCCGATCTTGGTGAGTATGGGTATGCAATATCGGATTTCACAGAAGCTATTAAACTTGATCCCTCATATGTACCTGCTTACCGCAGCAGGGGGATGATTAAAGCAAATCTGGGCGATTACCTTGGTGCGCGGCAGGATATTAGTATTGCTGAAGAGAAAAGCTGATTAGAGAAATATAACAGAATTTGGGTCGGAGCAAGGCGGAGCTTGCTGCGGGGCTGATCTGTCACGGTTTACCTGCGGGAATGAAGGTGCAGGCAGTCACTCGTTTACGTCAGTTCGGTAGAATTTCCCCGCTTGCTTACGTTCTTTAAACGGGACGAAATTCCTATTCCGCAGGTATCGAAGCCAACGAAAAACAGTAATAATATTCACTAAACTGTGATCTGTTTGTGTGCATCCAGCTAAGTTACTTACATCTAAATTAAAAGTTAAATTAACACCTTATGCATCTATACCCTATAGGCCATCATGACAATTTATTACAACCCTTTACGTGTAAATGACACCTGAGACATATTGATCCTTTAGATTAACTGTGGAGATTGGATAAGATAATTCTTCACTAAACCTAAAGGAGAAAAAAAATGAAGACTGTTACAACGCTCGTAATATTATTAGTCATCGCGCTTAATGCGAATGTTGGTCTTAAGGCCCAGAGTAATAAATATAAAAATGTAACTGAATATTCTCTCCGGTCGCTGAATCAGGGAATACAATCTGATAACCAGGGATTGCGTAAAAGCGCGATCTATCTGGCCGGCATATACAGAATAGATGAAGCAGTAGGAACTCTGACAGAACAACTATCAAAGGAGAAGGATCCTGGTATAAGGGTTTTAATAGCTCTTTCATTATATAATATCGGGAACCCGGACGGGATGGAAGCTGTAAAGGAACTTTCGAGAGTTGACAATGATAAAGAAGTCAAAAGAATGAGCACTGCTCTCTACAGGCATTTTATTGACATAAAAGAATAAATAAATTCTTTAATAGATATTATATTTGTTACTTATGTACAGCAGTATAATAAAAACAGTTTTAGTAGTACCGGTGATCGCTGCTTTATTCCTGGCAGCAGGCTGCAGCACAGAAGGAATTCAACCTCCTCCTGTCCCCGGTCCTGCCGGCTGGAAGCTGGCTGCTGACCTTAAAGGTGTCTGGAAGTTTTCGGTTGGGGATAACCCGGAATGGGCTTCGGCTGTTTTTCAGGATGATAACTGGGAGAGAATTGATGTTCCTTCATCCTGGGAAAACCAGGGCTTTCATGGCTACGATGGTTATGCCTGGTACAGGAATACGTTTGAGGTTCCCGATGATTATAAAAATAAAACTGTTTACCTGTTCCTTGGATTTGTTGATGATGTTGATCAGGTTTTTGTTAACGGAAAGCTTATAGGTTCATCCGGATCATTTCCTCCTCATTACCGGACGGCTTATGATGTAAACAGAAGATACCCCATCTCAACTGAAATCCTGAACTTCGATAAAAAAAATACTATAGCTGTCCGTGTATACGATGATGAACTGGAAGGAGGAATACTAAGGGGCGACATAGGTCTTTACATTCCGGAATACTCACTTGAGAATGGGATCAATCTGGTAGGCACATGGAAATTCAAAACGGGTGACAATCCTGCCTGGAAAGGATCTGAAATAAATGACAATAATTGGGCAGAAATTATCGTTCCCGGATACTGGGAGACCCAGGGTTTTCCTGACTACGACGGGTTTGCCTGGTACCGAAGGACCGTATTTATACCTGCAGAATACCGTAATGAGAAGCTTATGATTGTTCTTGGCAAAGTTGATGATATTGATGAGGTTTATATCAACGGAAAGCTTGTCGGCTCCACTGGTAATATGGAGCGTAAAGATATGGGAGATAATTACCTGAAACTCAGGGCGTACTATCTCTCAGATGATAACCTGAATTATGGGGGAAAAAATCTTGTTGCCGTCAGAGTCTATGATGGTTTCAAAGACGGGGGAATTTATGAAGGTCCTGTTTCCATTGTCCCCCAGAAAGAATACATAAAATACTGGAACAAGCTGAGAAACGATAACAACTTCATAGATAAAATTTTTAACTAAAATCTATCATTGCGCCGCAGTTGGCTGCCTAATTGCAAAATACCTCCCCCTCTCACTGCGCTGTTCGTACTCCGTTCATTCTCCCAACAACACCCTGTAAAATCTATCCCGCATTCGCTTCGTCGTTCGCCCCATACAAACATACACCCATACCCATCAGCTCCCAATCTGCTCAATTCCCCCGCTTGTAATCTTCTAATCTCCTTCGTATTTTCCTACCTGTTATGAAAATAACCTGATCCCTTTATTTATTGGGAGTTCCTGTAAACATAAACCTCTACCAGAAACTTTTTTTAGAAAGGATAAACATTGAAACACATATACTTTCTGATACTGATATTTTTATCAGTTATGATTATACCCGGCTCTGACTATCTATATGCTCAAAAGCCCCAGCAGAACCGCGGTTTTGAAATTGTCCCTGATGAATCGGAACAGTTTGTCACTAATAATAATATGAGAGTGAATGCTGAAACGGGCGTGCCGGTTTCAGTTTATCAGCTTAATTATATGGTTAATCCCGATTCTCCTGAAAAAATGGCAAGACAGTTTCTGCAGGAAAATTCTTCTGTACTTCATCTTAAAAATAATTTAAGCGATCTGAGATATACCGGTACACGTGAAACTCCCGGCGGCTACCACGTTCACTTTACCCAGTATATCGGTGAGTTCCCTGTTGAAATGTCCACATTAAATGTAACGATCAACAGGAATAATAAAGTCATCTTCCTTGCAAGCGGATACAAAGTTCCTTACGGCTCTAAAAATCAGATCGACCTCGGGAACCTCAGGGTTTCTCAGGATGACGCTCTGATTGCTGCAAAGAATTATCTTGGCTTGGCACAGAATATCAGCTATGAGAAAAAAGAGACTGTTGTATATTATAATAAAGGACAGTTCCGTGTAGTTCGGAAAATAAATATTGTTCCGTCTTCAGGACTTACAGGCGACTGGGAAGTGCTGGTTGATGCTCATTCAGGTGATATTATTAAGGCAGTTGATAATGCCTGCTACTATGATGGAGGACATGACGGCGTAAATTTTGTTGACGGAAGCGGATGGGTTTTTGATCCGGATCCGATTTCTCATGCAACAACAACTTACGGCACAACAGGATTTGTGGATAATAATGATGCCGATTCTGATTCGCTTACCTTTTACCTTGAGGATAGGGTCCTTCACGATATCACCTTTGACGGCAGTGTCTATTCTTTGGTAGGTCCTTATGCAGAAATTAAAGATTTTGAAGCACCGTTTACCGGACTTCACACCAACTCTTCCAGTGATTTTCACTTCACAAGAAGCAGCGACAACTTCGAAGCTGTAAACGTTTATTTCCATATCGATCATGCGATGAGATATATAAATGAAACTCTTGGCTTTGCCCTCATGCCCTTCCAGTATACCGGCGGCGTAAGGTTTGATCCTCATGGTTTAAGCGGTGATGATAATTCACATTATCTTCCTTCAACCGGCAGTATTGCTTACGGCGATGGCGGCGTTGATGACGCTGAGGATTTCGGTGTTGTTATTCACGAACTTGGTCACGGTCTTCACGACTGGCTGACCAGCGGAAACCTCTCGCAGGTTGAGGGTTTAAGCGAAGGCTGCGGCGATTACTGGGCTTCATCATACCTCAGAAGCACTAATTACTGGACTCCTTCTGATCCCTCTTATAACTGGGTGTTCGTGTGGGATGGCCATAATCCTTTTTGGCCCGGAAGAATTACAAACTATACAGCTCATTATCCTGAAGGATTAACCGGCACAATCCATACAGACGGACAGATGTGGGCGTCTTCGTTAATGTCGATCTATGATCTTATCGGCCGCCAGGCAACCGATAGTGATTTCCTTGAAGGATTGTCGATGACTAACTCCGGCTCTAACCAGCAGGATGCTGCTTACGCTTTCCTTGCTGCAGATCAGTCCTTATTCGGCGGTGTTAATGTTCCTTCTATTATCGGTGTATTCCAGGACAGAGGCTATATAGATTCTCCTGTCACGGCAGATTTCACTGCTGATGTTACCGGTGGTCAGGCTCCTTTAACGGTTCAGTTTACTGATCTCTCCACCTCGATCAATGGTCCTATCACTTCCTGGGAATGGGATTTTGATAACGACGGAACAGTTGACTCTTATGATCAGAATCCGAGCTTTACATACACGGATAACGGAAGCTATACAGTAAAGCTTACTGTTTCCGACGGCACAGAAACCGATACTGAAACTAAACAGGATTTTATTTCGGTGAACAGCGGAGTTTTTGTTTGGGAAGGAGAAGCAAACGGTGCGAATTATAGCGGTGCATTTATAAGAGATTATATGCAGTCGCTTGGATTTGATGTTGTATATTCCTCTGCTTCAGCTCTTCCGTCATCCCTGCAGGGTTATGATGCAGTCTTTTTGTCGTATGGAAATTTCGGCGGCGGGAATAATACTCCCCTTGAAGATCCCGATGCTTCCGTAATAGCTGGTTACCTTCAGAGCGGCGGAGCGGTTTATCTTGAAGGCGGAGATGCCCTCGGATATGATCAGAGTTCTAATACAACATTATTGAATCTGTTCGGACTGGCTTCCGCGTCCGATGGTGCTTCCGGCAGTACACCAGTCACAAATCTGCAGGGACAGGCAGGAACTTTAACTGAAGGGATGAACTTTACAGGTTCAACACAGCCCAACAATACCTGGATAGACCTTTATACTACGAATTCCAGCGGTGCTCTTGCATTTGTTCAGACGGGAGTAGGTAATGTCGGTGTTCAGAACTTTGGAACTTCGGGACAAAGAACATTCTGTTTCTCCTATGCACTTGGTTATCTTAATGACGGGAATTCCCCGACAACGAAGGCCGACCTTCTCAATCAGATTGCTGATTTCTTTAATCTGCAGATACCCGTGGAGTTAACCTCTCTAACGGCAAATGTAATTAACGATCAGGTACAGCTGAACTGGCAGACCGCAACGGAAACAAATAACCGCGGGTTTGAAATAGAAAGAAGTTCCGATAACAAGACTTTCTCAAAAATCGGATATGTCCCCGGAAGAGGAACAACAACCGAAAAATCATCCTACTCATACATCGATAAAGATGCATCGGAAGGAAAGATCTTTTACAGATTGAAGCAGATTGATCTTGATGGGACCTCTGATTATTCAGGAACCGTGGAAGTCAATTTCGCACTGCCGGTTGAGTTCTCTCTCTCTCAGAACTATCCTAATCCGTTTAATCCTTCAACCAAAATTAAATTCAGTCTTGCTGCTGATTCAAAGGTATCTATTAAAGTCTATAACCTCCTTGGACAGCAGGTTGCATCACTCCTTAATAATGAATTTGCAGCCGGAAGACATGAAATCAATTTCGATGCAGGAAGTTTATCAAGCGGAATTTACTTCTATGTAATTAATGCAGCCGGTAAAAACGGAGGTAATTTTACCGCGACCAAAAAAATGACATTGCTTAAATAGTCATCCATTCTAAAGAAAGGCGCCTTCACCGGCGCCTTCTTTATAAACATCCCCTGTCATATATTTACCCGCCTTATCGGTCCTCTAGCAATGAATGAGAAAAGTATCGCTATCAGTTCTCATTAACCAACTGCTTTTTGCTGTTGATAGAAAGTATAGAAAACAAAGCACAGAACGATTTTAACCGTTTACTATTAGTTGCGTTGGATTGCCTCTCCATAATTCCCAAATTTCAAGTCTCCTCCTTCGCGTCTTTGAGCTTTCTGGCAAAAATCCTTCTGTAAATCTGCGTTCTATTTTCCCAAATTGAAACACTGACATTTTGTCATATGTAAAATTTTTCATCAGCTAAAAATTGCGTTTTTTCGCTGTTTTCGCACTGTCTCATTTTGAGTCCTAATACGGGACTAATACGGCATAACCCCGAGACTAATACTGCATAAATACGGCAACTGACATTTTGTCAAACCTGTTGATTATCTCTACAAATTTGAATTATCCCGCTGGCTCATTTGGTTACCTATATTATGACCCAACGAACCCTTTTCCCAATCCTTTTGGGTTACCTTATTTATGGTCCAACCCTGTAAAAATAAAAATCCATAAACCATCTTGACACAGAATCCGGTTTTCAGTAAGTTGTACCCCCATTAGAGGGTTAATAAAATATAAATATACCCCTTAATGGTAAAAATAGCTAAAAAGCGTTATGGACAATACTAAATATCTACAGGAACTAATGGAGGTCGGCCTTACAGAACGGGAGGCTAAAATCTACATTACGCTTTTAAGCGGGAGAATGTCTACAGCCTCGGATCTGCAGAAAGCAGTAGACATCCCAAGGACAAAGATATACGAAGTCCTGAATAAAATGGTCAGCCGTAACATCTGCACAGAGAAAAAGCTGGGCAAGAACAAGATGTACGAAGCTGTTGAGCCTAAGCTTGCAATGGAAAGAATCTATGAGAACTACCGGAATGAACTTGCTCAGAAAAAAGAAACGATAGACCGATTATCGGAAATATTCACTCCTATATTTGAAAACAGTAAAGCCATCATCAATCCTCTTGACTTCATTGAGGTAATGGAGGAAAAGACACAGATCCATAAAAGATATATTAAAAGCGTTGCCGGAACTAAAGTGGAAATGCTTACTTTCAATAAAGGACCTTATGCCAGTGATAACGACGAAAGGCTGAAGGAACAGGAAAATGAAGAAGCAAAGCTGCTGAAAAGAGGTGGCTCGTCAAAAGGAATTTACCAATATAAGGAGTTTGAAGAGATCGACTGGCTTTATGAATCGATAAAAAAATCGGTTCACGATGGTGAAAAAGCAAGGATAGTAGACAGCCTTCCGATTAAGATGCTGATCTTTGATGACGAGAAAGTTATGTTCCCTCTCGAACAGCCCATCAAGACATCAAACGATTTAACTATGATATACATTGAGCATAAGCAGCTGGCAGCAGCATGCCGTATATTATTTGACCATATGTGGAACAGCGGAGTTGACTTTGAAGAAATTGAGAAAGCTTACCCGGGAAAAGTAAAAACATTTGAAGTAAGCAGTAATTAATAATGGATTTTAATGAAACTCGTTTTAATAATTTTACAAACATCAGGGAATGTCCAACACTAATTACAGGAATTGTCAGAGTATGAAGAAAGTTCTATTGTTAGTTTTCACCGGTTTGTTTTTTTGCAGCTGCAATACTAATCCCCCCACTTCTCCGGAAAGTATTTCTTATCCCGCGGGGAAAATTATTGTACAGACAACAATCAACCTTGAAACTATACATACAGCCTCCGCAAAAGTTGTGCTTCTTGAGGATTTCGCTAACGTTAGCTGTGTTCCATGTGTTACATCCAATAAAATAATTGAATCGCTGCTGAACGGTGCTTATTCAAATAAGATAGCAGTGGTTAAATTCCCGACAAACTTCCCCTCACCTAATGATCCTTTCTATCTGTCTAACTCTGATGTGTGCGATGCAAGAATGCAATACTATAATATAATTTTTGCTCCTACTTTAATTGTTGATGGTACTTTAAGACCCACTGCTACAGATTCAGCGGCAGTAAAAGAAAAGATAAATGAAAGATTAACTGCTGATGCGCCCTTCTATATTACTGTCGATAAGACTTTTCAGGACAGCAGCCTGATTGTGAACATCAATGTCCGCCCCGTTTCTCTTGCCGGCATAAATCTGAACGATCTGGTACTGAATACCATAATTACTGAAAATGACATCGAGTTTAACCAGGCTCCCGGTTCTAATGGTGAAAAAGTTTTTTATAATGTTCTCAGAAAAGTGCTCCCGGATGAAAACGGAGTATCCTTTTCCGCCTTACCTGATACTACATTTGAATGGCAGACCGATTTATTATCTAACTGGAATCAGGATAATATACACGTAGTTGCTTACGTGCAGAATGTTCAAACAAAAGAAGTTCTACAGACAGGTTCTGATAATTAAAATTTGGTTCTAAAATAATCCAGCCGGATCATAAGCTAATTAAATAGGATCCGGAGCACAAATAAATCAAATTCAGGGTGAGAATATGAGACATATTTATACCTTTCTTTCAATTCTTCTTTTTCCTTTTCTGCTTTCTGCTCAGGAGTATCTGAACACTGATTTCAGCGGTACTTTTCCTCCTGCGGGATGGACAATCGATGCGACTAACTGGGCGGCTAATAATTCCAGTAATGCCGGGTGTGCGGCTCCTGAAGTCCGTTTTAATTATACCCCCGTGTTTACCGGAGATTCGCACTTAATCTCTCCTGCGATAGATTTAACCGGCGTTACTGCCTTAAAGGTTAAATTCAATCACATGGTCGATCATTATGATTCGCCTTATACAATTGGCGTAGCAACCAGATCAGGCGGCGGAGCCTGGAATGTAGTTTGGTCTAAAGATCCTACTGCAAGTATTCCTGCAACCCAGGAAATTGTTACAATTAACAACAGTGATGTCGGCGCAGCTGATTTCCAGATTTGCTGGTACTTCAGCGGTTACTCTTATAACATTAATTACTGGTATATTGATGATGTAAGTCTTTTCACCCCGCTTGCCCATGATGCGATGGTCAAAAGCATAGATATCGATAATCAGTATGTCCCGGGAACTACTTTTGCCCCCCAGGCTACACTGAAAAACTTCGGGACAAGCACAGAAACATTCGATGCAACTTGTATAATTAAAATAGGCGGTTCAGCTGTATATACTCAAACCTGCGCGCCCGTAACCCTTGCTGGAGATGCAGAAGAAACTGTATCATTCCCTGATTACACAGCATCTGCTTCGAATGAACTCTTTGAGATGACGGTTACAACAAATCTGACCGGTGATCTTGATCCTTCTAACGATTCAATGTCTAAATGGTTTAATACCTATACTACTGAAAGAGATATGGTTCTTGTTGAGATAGCAACCGGCGGATGGTGTCAGTATTGTCCAGGCGCCGCTTTAGGTGCTGATGATCTGATCGCTAACGGATGTACTGTAGCAATAATCGAAAACCATAACGGAGACCCTTATGCTTATGCAGCATCCGACGCCCGCAATACATATTACGGTGTAACGGGTTACCCTACTGCGATATTTGATGGTCAACAGCAGTTTGTCGGCGGTGATCATACACTGAGTATGTATCAGTATTATCTGCCGATTTATGAAGGCCGTGCCCCGGTCAATTCAGCTTATTCACTCAGCATTTTCGGCGATCATTCCGGAAATGACTATAATGTGACAGTGAGAGTTCATAAACTTGCTACCACACCTCCTTATAATAATTTAGTCCTGCAGTTTGCTCTTACTGAATCTGAAATTATGTATAACTGGCAGGGACAGGATCACCTGAATTTCGTCAGCCGCACAATGTCGCCGGATCAAAACGGAACTCCTCTTGATTTCAGCAGTGGCGATGTGCAGGATATTGATCTTACATTTACAATGGGAGCCGATTGGGTAACTGAAAATTGTGAGCTGGTTGCTTTCATTCAGAATAATGATGGAAAAGAAATTCTGCAGGGAACAAAGCTTGCTCTTCCTGAACTCGCTCCTTTACCTGTAGAGCTTACTTCATTTACAGCTAATGCTTCTGCAGCAGGAGTTACACTTATGTGGACTACTGCAAGTGAGATCAATAACCGCGGTTTCGAAGTTGAAAGATCTTACGATGGAAATATTTTCTCCAGTGTCGGATTCGTAAATGGTCATGGTACTTCAACTGAAATACATAACTATACATTTACAGATAAACCTGAAAATAATGCCGGCGGTACTTTCTACTATAGACTGAAACAGGTAGATATGAACGGACAGTCTACCTACAGCCAGGTATTAACAGTGAATTTCGATCTACCCACACACTACAGCCTTGCACAGAATTTCCCGAATCCGTTTAATCCTTCAACAACGATTAAGTATACAGTTCCTCAAAACGGGCCGGTTACTATTAAATTATATGATGTAACAGGACGTGAAGTTGCAACTCTTGTAAATGAAGTAAAAACGGTCGGATCCTATGATCTTAAATTCAATGCATCAGGCCTCGCTTCAGGTGTTTACATCTACAGGATGATAGCAAAAGACTTCGTTTCAGTTAAAAAAATGAGTATATTGAAGTAGTTAAATCGGGGCGCTCACGCGCCCCTATTAATTAGATTCATTATAATTATTCAAAGTTATAAGGCAATCGTATGAAAAAATATTTTATAGTTTCTCTTTTCCTCCTTGCAGCTATTCCTTTTATCGGAATAAATGCCCAGGATATAGAAGTTATTAGAGGAGATAGCGTTATAAATGGTTCGCTTGGTGATGAACTGGTTCTTTATACCCATGTTGTAAATACTTCAAACGTTGACCAGGTTGTATTCCTTGTTAGAACTTTTGAAGATATTCCAGCCGACTGGACTTCATCCCTCTGCTTTGGCGACTTATGTTTTCCTCCTAATTTTGATAGTGTTGCTACTGATGCAGGTTTTTCACTTGAACCTTTACATCCGCAGGATACCCTTGAAGCATCTGTGCACTTTTTTACCAGTTTTGATAATCAGGGCACAGGGCATGTTCAGATTCAAATCGGAACATGCACATAATCCGTCATTAAGAACAGTAATCAACCTTACAGCTTCAACAGAACCCGCAAGTGTAGTTGAAGAAAATAATCAGGTTAAAGATTTTAAGGTTTTTCAGAACTATCCGAATCCTTTTAACCCGTCAACCACAATCTCCTTTGCAATTCCCCAGCGGTCTAATGTTAATGTTAAGGTTTATAATATAACGGGAAAAGAAGTAGCATCGTTGGTTAATGAAGTTAAGGAACCCGGTCAGTACAGCGTAAGCTTTAATGCCGGGAAATTATCATCAGGAGTTTACTTCTATAAGATAACCGCAGGAAAGTTTTCATCCGTACATAAAATGATATTAATAAAGTAATATGAATTGTTTGACTGTTCCCGGGAGTTAACCGGGAATAGTCATATTGTTTAGTATTCAAACACGGAGTAATGAATGAAAAAGCTGATAGTATTACCATTATTTATTTTTTTTGCTCTGAACCTTTTTGCTCAGACGAAGGAGGATCAGACAGGTAGAAGCGCCCCTGAGTTCAAACTTGAAAATGTCGACGGTAATTATGTCTCGCTGAAAGATGAGTTAGGGAAAGGTCCTATCCTGATAAGTTTCTGGGCCACATGGTGCAAACCATGTGTTGAAGAAATGACTAAATATAAAAGTATTTACGAAGATTATAAGGACAAAGGATTTAAGGTACTCGCAGTTTCTATTGACGATGAAAGAACCGTTGCCAAAGTAAAGCCTTTTGTAAGATCAAAGAATTATCCTTTTATGGTTTTGCTCGATACCAATTCGGAAGTAGCACGTAAATACTACGCACAGAATGTACCTTATTCTGTTTTGATTGATAAAGATGGAAATATAGTCTATACCCATCTTGGCTATATGAAAGGGGATGAGCTTAAAATGAAAAATAAAATAGATGAGCTTGTTAATAAATAAACCTCTCCATTCAACTACCGGATATAAATAATGAAGAGAATTATACCGCTTATAATTACGCCCTTTTTAATAATTATTTTTTCAAACCCTCTGCACGCACAGAATCAGAATTTCCTTCCCGAAGGGCTGGGTTTTTCTAACCAGCTTGAATATTCAAATGATATAAATAAGCATATTGAAATATTTGAAGACTGGCTGAACCTTGATTATAACAAGGGAATTTTTGGTGCAGGGATCAGGTTTGAGACCTACGAACCTAACGATCCCAGTCCCGCAATAAGCAGGGGGAAAACGAGATATGCGGATATTGCTTATAAATATATAAAAGCTGAAATCGGTGATGCTCAAAGCGGAGGTGAGATTGTAGTAGGCAACTATTATGGTCTCTTTGGAAGGGGACTGGTTCTTAAAAGCTATGAGGATAGAAATATAAGAGTTGATAATAACCTGCTTGGAGCAAAACTTGAAGCCAGGTATGCCGGTATAACACTTACCGCTCTTACGGGAATGGCTGCAAATGCTGATAATATCAGAAATGAAATACTGCATGCTGCGGACCTCGAATTTAAAGTCGCCCAACAATTGAAACTCGGCGCTTCCTATGCAGCGAACCTTCCCGAAGATGAAAATGCCGCCCGGACAATGCTCACTTCAGTCAGGATCATGCCCAGCATTTGGAACTTTGATTTCTATGGAGAATACGGCTTCAAACAAAACCGGGATGTCAGGTATCTGCTGCTTCATCCCGACACTTCAGAAGTGGTATATCAGCCCTATAGCGATAATGACTGGAAAGTAGGACAGGCTGCATACGGCAGTGTCAACTTCTACTATGATGCTTTTGCCTTAACCGGCGAATACAAATATTATGATAATTTTACTTTCACTTCTAACGATGGAACAATAAGCTATAATACCCCCCCTTCTGTGAGAAAAGAGTATACATACGTTCTGCTCAACAGGCATCCATCCGCCCTCAACCAGGCCGATGAACAGGGATTTATGATCGACCTCAATTATAATCTTAATGATGAGACCTACTTTAGCGCTGATTATGGGGTGACAAAAACCCTGCCCTATAAATCGTACTATAAACAGATTCTGCACGATAATTCTCCTTCAAGAGTGCAGTTAAGGGAGGTATATGCCCAGGCTCATCACGACTGGAACGATAACTGGACCACAATCGCAGCATTCGGATATAATGAAGAGCGGGATACCGATACTAAAAATGTTACACCTATCCTTGAGAATATTTTCTATTTTAACGAAATAAATACCATAAAATTTACAATGGAACACCAGCAGACAACAGTCTATCTGAATAACGAGCAGTATTATGATGATGCTGTTGCGCTTGAATACTTAAGGTCTCCTGATTTCAGTGTTTCTGTGGTGAGTGAATTGCAGACTAAAGAACCCGAAGCAGGAAAGAAACTAAGGAAATTCTGGAGTTTCATTCAGTTTGGCTATAAGATAGGGGATCATACCGATGTTAGCATATTATTCGGAACCAGGCAGGCTGGAAATATCTGTATAGGCGGGGTTTGCAGGTATGAACCCGAATTCTCAGGGATTGAATTTAAGATGTTCACGCGTTTCTGAAAAAATAAGGCATAAATTATTGCTGTTTCATATATATAATTGCGTGCGCTGAGTCTCATCCCGAAAGTTCTTTATTTACAATATATGAGACTGATAGCCTGACATTTTTGGCAGACGTTTTAAATGCTGAATTGTTTCGGGCTATATATGTAAACTTGAAATGGTTATCAATGATTAAATTTATACTTAAAGCAAAGTGTAGAACTCCTTATTATAAAAGAAATTCCGTCTACAAATAATGCTGTAAGCCTTGACTTTAAGGTTGTTTTTTAAGAGTTTGCAAAAGTGCTTGAACTAATTATTTACTTAGGTCATTCTTGATTTAAGAATTTTACAATTGTAAATTTATTTTCCAAATATTAGCGAGGTTAATGGTAACTTGGTTACAACTTCTGTTTCGCGCAATTATTTCATTTCTGAAAAACTCTTCTTACGGGCATTGAATTTCTGTATCATTTCTGAAGGATACAAATCGCTTAACCTGCCCGGTTTTTATAATCTGAATATTAAAAGATCCGATAAGAGCAATGACTTAATTAACGATAATCAATTAATGTTTCAATCAATAGTTAGGCAGTAAGTTATTTTATTAATTAATAGTGAGAGAGAATGAACCAACTTTTACCAATTTATTTGGGTGAGTCATTTCCCTCTGACATAATACTACAACGGCAATTAGAACAGGGATACCTCTGTTCAAAGTTTCAATATGAACTAATTCATTTATCCTACAAGGAGGAAATATGAGGCTACCTGATAAGGTTAAATTTCTATTGGTACTATGTTCCGGATTGATATTTTTTATCTCGGGCTGTGTTGATACCAGTGTTCAGTCAATTCCTGACAGTATAGTATACAATAGTCAGATTAAATTAGTGAACTTAGTTCCTGCATCAGGGGGAGGCACAATATCAGGATCAATTGCAGATCACAGTTATTCAGGCCTTCAACCCGGTAATGAGTTCCCTAATTCATCGACTCCATTTATCACCATAAATGCTGGTGGTTACAATATAGCAGTACAAAACGATTCTACATCGTTTTCTCAGTCAATCACTGCAGAGACTGATTATAAAATGAGATTCTTTGTAACATGGGATTCTGTACATGTTACACACCTGGCAATTGATACCACAGTTGTCCCAAATGATACATCCGTCGTTCTGGACAGTATTTTATACAATTATTCGGTTGTAAAAAGTCTTCAGAGATACATCTGGCAGGAAAAAGGATCTACAGAAGGTTCAGATGTATTCCCTCCGGGTATAATTCAGGTTGCTCTCTTTAACGGTTCACCCGATGTTAGCGTTGATGGGATACGGTTATATGGCGGTAGTGTGGATACAACTGCGGAAGTAGCAGTAGATTATAAAAACGGCAGCGGTTATTTAATGTTTGGTGCCCCGGCCGGTCAGTATAGTTTAGACATAATGTCAGGCGGTGATATTGTTACCACCATCGGTCCTTTTAGCGCTGCTCCAAAGAACAGGTTCACTGCAGTCATTTATGATTACAGTGCTGTTGTTAAGAGTAATATTTTAACAGACGATTAGAAAAAAAGTTTATAAATAACGGAGGAATAAACATGTTTCGAAAATTTTATACAATCTTACTCCTGATGTTGTTTTCCTGTTCCTTTGTATTGGCACAGTCAGGGAGGGTTTCCGGAAAGGTTACTGATAAAGAAACCGGCGAACCTCTGATTGGCGCTAATATAATTATTGTTGGAACCAGCTTTGGTGCAGCATCAGATGTTAACGGCGATTACACAATTCGCCAGGTACAGCCTGGGAATTATTCAATCAAAGCTTCTTATATCGGCTACCAGGACGTAACAGTTAGTAACGTCAGAGTTGTTTCCGGTTTAACAGCTTCTCAGGATTTTCAGCTCTCTTCCTCAAAAATCACAACCGGGGAGGTTGTTATTGTTTCTCAGCGTCCTTTGATAGAAAAAAGTTCAACTAATGCTATGAGAATAGTTGGAGCAGAGGATATTGCTGCATTGCCTGTAAGAGATGTAAATGATATAGTTGCCCTTCAGCCCGGCGTTGTTCAGCAGAATGGCCAAACATTTATCCGCGGCAGTAGAGCAGATGAAACCGGTTACGTTGTTGAGGGTGCTGATGTTAAAGATATTTTGAACAGGAACGGCGGTTCCCTGGTGGATCTTACACCGGATGCTTTACAGGAAATTCTTGTACAGGCAGGCGGTTATACCGCTGAATTCGGTAATGCGAATGCTGGTATAGTTTCATCAGATTTCAAAACCGGCTCAGATAAGTATCATTTTTCGGTTAGAGCAGAGACTGATAATCTCGGCAATTATAACGGAAATAATTTTGATCTGACCGCAGACGGACATATGAAAGCTAACGGAAGCGATAAATTCCTTGGCACATATTCCTACGGTTATTCAGATTATGTACTTACATTGAGCGGACCCTTGGGAACAGATAAACTTAAGGTTTTCTTATCCGGTGAAAACAGTTTTGACCGTGATATAACCCCTCAGTTTTTCTATTCAAACCCTACGGCTTTTTCAGATGGTGCACTTCTGGATACAACCAAAGTGTATGATACCGGATTCTATAGTTCGAATACAGATGAATATCAGTATTTAACATGGAATGGCGGAAATGTCCCCGGTATTATGGATAACCGTTATACCGGAAATGGTACTATTCTTTTTGATAATAACCCGATCATCTTAAGACTGGCTGGTGCTTATACCTGGGAAAGAACAAGAGGCGAGCAGACCGGCGTATTCAGTACAGCTAATACCACTCTGATCGACATGTTCAATACAACCAGGCTTCCTGTAAATGATTATTCAAACATTTTATTGAACCTGAAAGGTACTTATCTGTTATCTGCAAGTACTTTTATTGAAGCTAATGTAAACTATTACGATGCGCGTCATAAAACCTATGATCCGGTATTCGGAGATAATTTGATGCAGTATAGTGATAGTCTTGCAGGTTCTAAATATGGGTGGGTATATGATTCGTATTCTACCCCGCCTCAGCCATACGATTTTTATGGATTTCCATTCCTTCGTCCGGGAACTTCTGAAGTTTCATCAGGTCCCAGTACAGCAAACGTTGGCGGAAACCTACAGAACTATACCAAAGATCATAACAGTTATATAGGCGGTTCGGCTTCATTCACTGGTCAGGTTGAGAAACATGCGTTAAAGCTTGGCGGATCACTCCAGAGATGGACTGTAAGACGTTACCAGGAAACTGATGCAAGTACACTCTTATCTACAGTTCGTCAGAACCCTGAACTTGCCGCTAACGATATGGAATTCCTGATTGCTAAATATTTATATAGAGATCTGAACAACTTTGGATATGATGTTTTTGGTAATGAAACTGATCAAGGTGAATTTGCCCCGAAACATCCGCTTTTAGCCTCAGGTTACCTTGAGGATAGAATAGAGGTAAGCGACCTTATAATAAATGCTGGTTTGAGATATGATTATATGGATATGGATAGCTGGGCATGGGCAAATCCTCTGCTGCCCCAGGTTGATACAACTCAAACACATAAGTTAAATACTATACCTGATACTTCATTAACAACAGGTGATGTATTTAGTTATGTTTCTCCTCGTTTGGGATTTTCATTCCCGGTAACTGACCAAACAGTTTTCCACCTTCAGTATGGAAAATTTGTTCAGTCACCAAGTCTTGACGTCGCATATCGCGGAGTCTATCAGGCATCACAGATCCTTACAGCAACAAACCTGTTCACAAACCCTGTTGCATATAATCCTCAGCCTGTAAGAACTACTCAGTACGAAATAGGTTTTTCACAGCAATTAACAGATTTTGCTGCGTTTGACTTAACTGCTTTTTATAAAGATATAAAAGGCCAGCTGCAGTATTCTATTATATATACATTACCGGGTGCTGCAAGGAGCAGCTATCAGGCATATGTTAACCAGGACTTTACAACAACTAAAGGTCTTGAACTTGCTCTGCATCTGAGGAGAATAGAAAGAATCAGAGCTGAAGTAAATTATACTTATTCTGATGCATCAGGTACTAACTCCTTCACAGGCAGCGGCATAGGTTCTCTTCAGCAAAATAAAGAGGTACCAACTGTTTTACTACCGTTGACTTATGATCAGACTCATCGCGGTTCGATATTCATTGATTATAGGTTCGGTAAAGATGACGGCGGTCCCATACTCCAGCAGTTAGGTGTAAACTTCCTGTTCTCATTTAACAGCGGTCATCCGTTTACTTATGCTCAGAATACCGGCCTTGGCCAGGCATCAGCATGGACTGGCGGATTGATTCCTGCACAGGATCCCAGAGGAAGAAGACCAATCGGACCTCCTAATTCATCAACAACCCCCTGGGTATACAATCTTGATTTACGTGTAGATAAAACTGTTAGTATATCTAATCTTGATGTAAATTTTTATGTATATGTTTCTAATCTCCTGAATACTAAAAACGTTGTTAACGTTTATCAGAAAACAGGAAATGCTTATAGTGACGGATTCCTGAATACCTCTGCCGGACAGGGTATAATAGCAGGTGAAAGATATACACAGAGATTTGCAGATCTTTATCAGGCTATAAATTATGACAATAATGAAGCTGCATTACAGGTATACGGATACACATTATTTGGTCAGCCAAGACAATTACGTGTTGGTGTATTGATTAATTATTAAAAGGAGAATCTAATGTTGCCTCATGAAAAATATAAACTTGTGGAGGTTATTTAATATGAAAAAAATTAATCAGTTAAACTTTTTAATTATCCTGGTATTGTCCTTATCCTTAGCATCTAATGTTTTTGCAAGCAATAAGGACGGTAAGGGTAAGGATAAAAAACCACCCCTGAATAAAACTCTCGTTGATCCTGCCCAGAGTCCCATGGATATAAATAATATTACATGCTGGGTTGGTTCTGATGGTTATCATGACTGGGTTGTTGGCGGTTCCTGGAATGGAGCTTTTCCTAACGGAGCTAACGCAGGTGCCATTTTCGCCGAAGGTATTGTCTGGGGAGGAAAAGTTAATGATGGTGTTTCCCCGGCACTCCGTGTAAATGGAAATACTTACGGAACTGGCTGTTCGGCTGTAACCAGATTATATCGTGTAAGACCAGATTATAAATCCGGAAATCTGACTCAGGATGCTGCAGACTTCTTAAGCGTGGATCCCGGAGCAGTGTCATCCGGAGATATTCAATCTTTACGGGATCAGTATCAGAAAGATTGGAATGAATGGCCCGCATATTCGGGTTCACCTGATGGAAACCAGGGTGCTCCATTTGACGATAAGGATAGCAACGGTGTTTATGACCCTAATGTTGATGTTCCGGGCATTCCTGGTGCTTCACAAACGTTATTCGTTAAATATGACGATGATGCTACTCCCCTTTATGGCGCTCCCGCGATTGGGCTGGAAGTATCTGAAACATATTGGGGATATTCTTATACCGGAGCTTTGGGTAATGTAATTTATAAGAAAGTTGATATAATTTATAAAGGTACCGCTACAACACCCCCAAATTCAAAAATTACAGATATGTATATTGTCCAGTGGGCTGATCCGGATGTTGGAAACTCTACAGACGACTTCGCCGGTTGCGATACAGCTCTCAACCTGGGATATGCCTATAGCTCTACCGATCCCGATGCTGTTTATGAGGGTATCGGTTTAGCTCCTCCTGCTGTCGGCTATGATTTCTTGCAGGGAGTTTCAGCTTATACAGGAAATCCTAATGATAGTGCACTTTATAACCTGAAATACAGACATGGCTACGCATATGTAAATGCTACACCGATGAGTTCTTATGCATATTTTGCAGCCGGCGGTACATGGTCTGATCCTGATTTTTCATACACAGGAACACAGGAATTCTACAATTTGATGAGAGGTTTCAAACCCGATCCGCCATACCCCTCTTCTGCACCTTTCCCGAGTGAAGTTGCAGATATACTCCATTTTACTACGCCTTTTGGGTCGTATGATGGCACGTTCCTTCTTACAGGAGATCCTGTTGCAGGTACCGGTAAGCTGGACGGAAGTGTTGATGGTCCTGGTGATAGAAGAATTATGGTTACAAATGGACCGATTACAATGAATTTGAATGATACTGTAGAAGTTGTACTCGCACTTGTGGGCGGGATCGGAAGCGATCATTTGAATAGTATTACTCAAATGAAAAACAATGATGCGATCGCACAGAAAGTTTTTGATAAATTATTCAAACTTGCCACGGTGCCTGTTCCTGTAGTTACTGCAGCCCCGTTAAACAATAAGATCATATTAAATTGGGGAGAGCCAAATAATGTAGCTCAGGTTGAAAATTTCTCCGATCAGGGTTATTCATTTGAAGGCTATGATGTTTATCAGCTTCCAAGTGCCTCGTCAAGTGTATCAGATGGTGTCTTACTTGCAACCTATGATAAAGTTGATGGAATTACCACAATAGTTGATACTGTGGGTTCCATTATTACTATGGGAGACACTATAGCTACTCCCAAAATAGTAGAAATGGGAACTGATAATGGTCTGAAGAGATATTATGAAGTAACAAATGATGTAATCAACAATCAGCCGCTAAGAAATGGTCAGGAATATTATTTTGCAGTTGTGGCATATGCTTATAATCCTGCTCCTGATGTACTTCCATTTCATGCTCTTCAGTCATCAGCTGTTGTTATTACTTCTATCCCGCAATCTAATAAACCGGGAGTAACATATCCTTATACAGGCGGCGATACACTCGCTGTGGATCATACCAGTGCTGCCCGTTTAAGTGACGGACAGGTGCTGCCTATAGTGCTTGATCCGAATGCCTTTACCGGTGATAATTATGAAGTAACCTTTACACAGGTTGCCGCTGATGTAACCTGGACACTGACCGATGTAACGACAAATCAGGTTATTGCCCAGGATCAGACAAATCAGTCCGGTGATTCTGATTATCCTATAACCGGCGGAGTCATTGTAAAAGTGACTAGTCCTCCGGTTGCCGTTAATGGTTATACATTCACTCCTTCCGCGGATAGATGGTTGACAGGTTATTCTGGTCTTGGCGGAGAAGCTTTCTTTGGTGGTCTTACCATCGGTGCAAACTTCTTTGGAAGTAATATAACTCCTGATCAGTATGTAACTGTTGAGATTAGATTTACAACGAATGCAGATGGCCAGAAAGCTTACCGGTATTTAAGAGGCGGAACACCAAATTACGGCTATGTGGATTATACTCCCCAGCATTTTACAGTTTGGGATGTTGATTCTGATCCTCCCAGACAATTAGCTGCTGCTTATGTTGAACAGAGTGGTGGTCCTGGTGATAATTCTTTATGGCAGCCAACATCGAGTGAAAGTGATAGAGAATATTTATTTATATTCAATACAGATTATACAGAAACCCCTGATCCCTTTTATACTGATCATAATTTGTTAAATGATGCTGCTGATTTCCCCACTTTATATGGAATGTGGCCTCTGATCAGAGGTGGGCATTCATTTGACCCTCAGGATGGACAGGTGTTTACAATAATACCAAACTATTCAAATACGGGAAATGATAAATTCACATTTTCAATTCCCAAAAAACAAGTAAGCAACGCAGCTGCTAAAGAAGATGTGAAGAACATAAATGTTTTCCCGAATCCATATTATGGATATCAGAACAGGGAAACATCGAGAGAAAATCACTATGTAACTTTTAGTCATCTGCCTCAAAATGCCATCATCAGAATATTCGATTTGAGCGGCGTTTTAGTCAGAACGATCAACCATAACTCTACTGATTTGAACAATGGTCAGTTCGAGAAATGGAACTTACAGAATGATTCTAATTATCCTGTGGCAAGCGGTGTATATGTCGTATATATTGATATGCCGGGCGTCGGCACTACCAAAGTATTAAAACTTGCGATTATACAGGAACAGCAAATATTGAAAGTATATTGATTTATTCAAAGGTGTCCCTATCAAAAGGGACACCTTCTAAATTTTAATTTTAATTGGAGGAATTATGTATCATTTGAAAAGACTATTATTAATCCTTCTGATATTTGGCTTTTCATCTGCAGAAATGTTTGGTAGTGGTCAGAATCGTGCCGGGACCGCGGGTGCACCGGAATTAAGAATTCCTGTAGGCGCAAGGTATCTTGGTTTGAGTGGTTCTGCTATTGCAACCGTTTCGGGATTGGAAGCGATTTATTGGAATCCTGCCGGAGTTGATCTTAGCCCGACCGATGCAAATGCAATGTTCTCGTATAGGCAGTATATAGCTGATATGAGTATGGATTTTGCGGCGGTTAGCGGCAGGTTAGGTGACCTTGGTACCCTCGCACTGTCTTTCAGATCGCTTAATATCGGTGATATTCCGGTAACTACATTGGAGCAGCCTGATGGAACAGGTCAGATATTCAGTCCAAGTTACTTTGTTTTAGGATTTACTTATTCTAAAACGCTGACAGATAGAATATCTATCGGTGCGAATTTTAATTTGATTAATGAAAGTATCGACAGAGCAAATTCAACGGGATTCAGCTTTGACTTTGGTGTCGAATATAATAATTTATTTGACGTAAAGGGATTTGCCGTAGGCGTTGTTGTTAAAAACCTGGGTCCTACGATGTCATTTTCCGGCAATGGGCTGTATAAACAAGCCAATGATCCTAGCTCTAAGAGAGGTCCGACGTTCTACGAGTTTGCCGCAGCATCTGCTGAATTACCATCGGAAATCGGATTAGGATTATCATACATCAGACACTTCGACGATCAGAACTCCGTTATGGTATCCGGTACTTTTCAGAATAATAATTATACATATGATGATTACAAGTTCGGTCTGGAATACAATTTCAAAGACCTCCTCTATGTAAGAGGCGGTTATCTTGCATCATTCCAGGCAACAGATGAGTCTCCGAATATCTGGCAGAATTATACTCTTGGAGTAGGAGTAAATACCAAAGAATTCAGCAGTATCGATCTCTCTGTAGATTATGCATATGTACCTGCAAAGTATTTTGATGCTAATAACGTATTCTCATTGAGATTCGGTTTCTAAATAATATTTTATCCCTTAACTTTATAAACGGTTTTCCTTATGTTGGAAAACCGTTTTTTTTATGGGCAGGAAAATATGAGGTTTCATAAGCAGAAAAGGATTTTTGGGATTGAAGAAAATATGCCCGACCTTAAGGATTTTAACTCTGATTCTGAATTCCTTTACCGGAAACTGCCGGAATAAAGTATAATGATCATCTGCAAAAAGATCTTATGATAAAATTTTCTAAAAAAAGTATCTTCGGAATTGTCCTCGTTTTAATCCCGTTTATTATTTTTTTGATTTTAGAACTGGCATTAAGAGCATTCGGTTATGCTGATGATCTGAAGTTTGTTTCTTCTATCGAAAGGAATGGTAAGGAGTATTATACCATTAATCAATTAGTCGGTAAAAGATATTTTAATAAAGATAGGATGTATTACAGAAAAGGGTCTCATGATTATTTTGAAGTGAATAAATCTCCGCAGACTATCAGGATTTTCTGCCTTGGTGCATCAACGATGGCGGGTTTTCCGTATGAGTATAATGCAATACCCTCAGAGTTTTTAAGAGACAGGTTAACCGCAGCATTTCCCGGTAAAAATATAGAAGTCATAAATACTGCTATTGCCGCAACAAATAGTTTTACAGTGGATGAGTTTGCAAGCGAACTTGTGAAGTATAAACCTGATCTCTTTATTGTTTATATGGGTCAGAATGAGTTCTACGGTGTTTATGGTGTGGGTTCGACCATCTCTGTTGGAAAGAACCGTGCTTTAATAAAGACTTATCTATGGCTTGGACATTTCAAAACTTTTATTCTCTTGAAAGACATAATCAATTCTTTGAGCGGAATGTTTGGCTCCGGCGACAATCAGGAAAATAAAGTTTTGATGGAAGAAATGGCTAAAACTTCAATAAAGTATAACAGCGACGATTATATAACAGCTGTAAATACCTTCCGGGAGAATTATGAAGATGTAATTGATATTGCCCGCGAAAATAATATTCCCATACTGATTTCCAGCCTGGTACGAAATGAGAAAAGCCTGCACCCCTTTGTTTCATTTCAATCTGAATCGATTAGTGATTCTTCGAAAAATCGAAGTAAAAAATTCTATTCTCTTGGATTGGAAAGTTTGAAAAATCGCGATTACGAAGCAGCTGCAGAGTACCTGGTTAAATCCCTGGAAATTGATTCAGCTCCCGCAGATATTCATTTTACTCTTGGTCAATGTTACGAATATTTGGGCCGCTACGATGAAGCTGAAAAGCAGTATTCGCTCGCGGCTGATTATGACGGCCTCCGATTCAGGGCCCCATCCGAATTTAACAAAATAGTTTTCTCATTAAGCAGACAATACAAGGTTCCGGTAGCCGATGTAAAAAGGGAGTTTCAGAAGTATTCGAATAATGGAATAGTTGGATCAGAATTGCTGGTGGATCATGTGCATCCGAATATTGAAGGATATCTCCTGCTTGCTAAAACCTGGTTCGAAGCAATGAAGCAGAATAATCTCCTCGGCTTGTCTCACGCGCGTCAGTGAGAGCGACAGTCTGATCCGGCAGGAAACTGCAGTTACACAACTGGATAGTTTAATAGGTGCGTTAAAAATAATGGAGCTTAAAAGCAGACCTCCTTTCTCTGCCTCCGATTCAAATTTTAGTTTTATTCCGAAGAATGATGTAGAACAATTTGCCTACAAATATACTGTTGAACATGAACTTTCATGGGCATCAACACACTTAGATGCTGCAAAATATTATCTTTCTGTGGGTGACTTCAAAAAATCTCTGGATGAACTTCGTGCAATACTGGTTTCAGATGAAGATAACCCTATGGTCCTGAAGCTTGCCGGTGATATGTCCATGCAGCTGAACCTTTATAAGCAGGCCGAACGTTATTACCTGAGAGCAAATAAAATGAATGCTAACCAGTTTATCGAGTATAAATTGGGTAAGACCGAGCTTAAGCTGGGTAATCCCGGACTGGCAATAAGTTTTTTTATTAGTGCACTTGAAAGGAATCAGCAGGGGAAGGATAAGTTTAACACGCTGGAACTTAGAGATATATATAATAATCTTGCCGAAGCGTACAGGAACAATAATGAACCTGCAAAAGCTGACGATATTTTGAAACAATTAAATGAGTAAAAACTCTCTATCTAAATACTTGTCTTATATCCTTTAATCACTTTTGCCACGGGCTTACCAAGATAAATATTCGCACAAAGCCTTCCGGCTACAAATGCTAATGTAGCGGCAATTACACCGATCATATTAAAATACCATACACCAATAAGCAGTATCAGCATTATTCCCGTAAACTCCATAATAGTAGCAAATGTTATTGATTTAGTCTTCTTTGCATCAACAAGCAAAGCCCGCTGAAAGCTTATAAGTATTGTAAGCATAGGGAAAATGCCCATAATTATTAGCGGGGTGAGGGCAAAATGAGTGAGTTCTTCAGACAGACCGGATACTTTATTGAACCAGATATCCGCGAGGGGGGAGAACGCAATTGTCAATAAAATCCCGACCAGTATTAATGAAAGTATAACAGCAAATTTTTTCAGGATCCTGTAATTGGCTCCCCCTTCCCCTATAAGTGCAATTACAACCTCCTGGTAAGATAAACCAAGGCTTCTGAAAATAAATACAAATGAAGTTAATACCGGAAGTATAGCAAGAGATTCCAGTGACAACCTGCTTTGACCCATAAAAAAAGTAACCAGGGGCTGAACTCCCAGGGTAATCATGGATGTCAGTGCCAGGGGATAATAGAAGTTCATAATTTCTTTATAACTTAAACTATCGGTTCCGGAACCCGCGTCCTGCTTCAATCTCTTCAGAACAGAAGAGACCATAAGTCTGCTTGCTATAGCCTCCATGGTTACTCCAGCCGAAAGAGCTGCGGCACCTACTACAATTCCATCAACTTTTGCGAATAAATACAGTGAGGATGCTGTAACTGCCATTGAAGTGAGTCTTACTATAGTTCCGTATGCAACTCTCCTGGTCAGATTATTGCGGATTAAAATTCCCTGGTAAAACCGGCGGTATCCAATCGCCCCGGGCCACGGTATTAAAAGAATAAGGGCCGTGTGGGTTAAGTTTGCCACCTCACCTGGCAATCCAATTAAATCCAGGGTTAAAAAATAGAAAACCTGCGGCAGGATGAGTACTATCATCCCCAATGTCACAAGTGAATTTAGTGAATAAGTAAATAGTCTGAGCTTTGTGAAGGAATAAAAATTCCTTACCAGTGATGTCGATGCACTCATCATCATAATCACCGGTGCTTCGATGATAAGGGCGAAAGAATAGGCAACACCATAAGCTGCAAGGTTATACTCAGGATCATCCAAACGGGCAATTAGAGCTGACAGAAACGGTCCCTCTAATGACATCATCAGCCATGTAGCTGCCAGCGGAAGCCAGAATATAAATATTTTGTGTAAGGTAAGTGATTCCTTATTGTCAGGCATTTAATGTGAATTCCGGAGCTAATTTAATTCAGACTTTTTAATAGTTTTGTAGTTACAAAAATAGAAAGATAAAGATGCCCGAAAAAATACATATCCGTTTTATAATCATTCTCATATCTCTTTTCCTGGCCGGCCATTCTGTTATACGTGGACAGGAAAAGAAAGAATATTCCGATATACCGGAAGCAGTTTCATCAACTCATATCCTGATGGGGAGTTCCGGTCCCCGGAATGTACAATGGGTAGAAAACGGAACAAGTTATTCTTATACAAGCCGGAACGCAGAAACCGGGCATACTGAAATAAGACAATATTTCCCTGGTTCAGGAGAAGATACATTACTTCTGGATACTGAGAAGATGACTTTTCCATCAACGGGTGAACCATTTAATTACAGATCATACAGATGGTCAGATGACTACAGACATTTGATATTTGAGACAAACTTCAGATCAATTTACCGCTATTCCGGACTCTCAGATTATTATATCTATTCGACAGAAGATAAAACCTTAAAGCTGCTGGTTAAAGATGCCAGAACAGCAGAACTCTCCCCTGACGGGTCCCTTGCCGGCCTGGAGCGTGCAGGTAATTTGTATGTCTATAATATTGAAGAAGGACTTGAAAAGCAGATCACAGATGATGCCTCAGATACGGTTTATAATGGTCACTTCGATTGGGTTTATGAAGAGGAATTTGATATTGATAAAGGATGGGAGTGGTCGCCCGACAGCAAATATATCGCATACTGGCAGGTTGATGAAAGTAATGAGCCAATATTTCAGATGACGGATTATGAGACTCAGCATCCTGATTATGTGAAGTTCAGAGTTCCGCTGGTTGGTGATCCGAATGCAAAGGTCAAAATAGGGGTTGTTAATCTTACTGATGGAAGTAAAAGATGGCTGAATGTTGATGAAGAATATATTCCGAGGATCTATTGGACGAGTGTGCCTAACCAGCTTGCTGTAATGACACTGAATAGAAAACAAAATGATATGAAACTTTATTTCTTTAATGTCCTGGATGGAAGTAAAAGATTAATCCTTGAGGAGAAGTCAGAAAACTGGATTGATATAAATAGTTTCTTTGAGAGGGTAACAGACTTCTTATACTTTCCCGATACTATGAGGGAATTTTTCTGGATCTCCGATCGTGATGGATATTATCATATATATCGGTATGATTATAATGGCAAACTGTTAGCACAGGTTACAAAAGGGGAGTGGAATGTTACCAGTATTGAAGGTATTAATCCCGGTAAGAAGCTTATATATTATACTTCAACCGGGAAATCTCCGCTTGAAAGACATCTTTATTCGGTTGGATTTGATGGAAGTGCAAAGCAAAGGATTTCAGAGGAACCTGGTAAGCATTCATTTAATCTTTCTCCGGATACAAAATATTATATCGATTCCTACTCAAATGTGAATACACCAAAACAGGTAGAATTGCGGGATACTGACGGCAATTTAATTATCACGCTTGAAGATAATGAAGGAATAACCCGGTTTATTGAGCTTCATAAATATTCTCCGGCAAAGCTTTTTAACTTTACTACCGCTGATGATACAAGGCTCGACGGTGAGATGGTTCTTCCTTTTGATTTTGATTCCACTAAAAAATACCCGGTGATATTTGATGTATACGGGGGTCCCGGTTCTCAGGACGTATTCAATTCATTCGAAACCGACGGCTGGCGCCAATGGCTGGCACAGAACGGTTATGTGATAGTTGATATTAATAACAGGGGGAATGGCAATTATGGAAGTGAGTTTATGAAGATTGTCTATGAACAATTAGGTAAATGGGAAAGCAATGATTACACTGAGACAATGAGGTATCTTTCTTCACTTCCCTATATTGATACAAGCCATACTGCAATTATGGGAACCAGCTATGGAGGATATATAACTATCTATACAATGCTGATGCATCCCGGTATATTTAAAACGGCTATAGCAAATTCAGCAGTAACCGACTGGAGACTCTACGATGATATTTATACCGAACGGTACATGGGACTAATGGATGAGAATAAAGAAGGTTATGATAAAAGCTCTAATGTTTATAATGCGGATAAACTTGAAGGACATCTGTTGATTGTACACTCTACATTGGATGATAACGTCCACGTTCAGAATACAATGCAGATGCTTACAGCCTTATCTAATGCCGGAAAGGATGCTGATCTGAGGATCTATCCCCCGGGGGGACATGGAGCATTTTATAGTATCACAAATTATATGCTTATGCTGAATGTATATTTTGATTACCTTGAGCAGCATCTTAAGTAAGAAAAAAGGTAAGGATCAGCCCTGGAGATTTTCGATACACTTCTGTATATCGATTCCATCAGATAATATCTTTTGAAAAATATCTCCTTTCTGCCCAAGCCGTCTGAAGATGTTTTTAATATTAAAATCGGAAGGCTTAAGTCCAGTCTTAACTTCACGCCACTCAAGGGGAGCTGCAACTGTTGCTCCGGGTCTCGGCCTTACGCTGTATGGTGCAGCCAGCGTCTGACCTCTCCTGTTTTGAAGATAATCAAGGTATACTTTATGTTTTCTTTTTGAGGGACTCCTTTCAAGACTTGTTATCCCGGGTATTTTATCGTTGGCAAGCTTCGCAATTATATATGCGAATTCTTTAACTGTATCATAATCATATTTTGCTCCGAGGGGGACATAAATATGCAGTCCTGTAGCGCCTGAAGTTTTACAATAGCATGGCGCTCCTGCCTCATCCAGGACCTCCTTGACACATTGGGCTGTTTCGATAACCTTATCAAATTCAATTTCTTCCGGATCAAGATCTATTACAACATAATCCGGTTTCTCAAGATTACCAATCCTTGAAAACCATGGATTAATTTCAATACAGCCAAGGTTGGCCATGTATATCAAAGTCTCCATATCATTACAGACAAGGTATTTAATATTTTTATCATTGGATTCAGAAAAAATATTCTGTGTCTTAAGCCATTTTGCATTTAGCTGCGCTATATCCTTCTGGAAAAAACTTTTACCATTAATTCCATTGGGATGTCTTAATAATGATTCAGGCCGGTCTTTTAGGTAGGGAAGCATGTAGCCGCTTACTTTCTCGTAGTACTCAATCAGGTCGCCTTTAGTATAGCCTTCCTCAGGCCAGTAAACCTTATCAAGATTTGTTAATTTCAGCTGTCTTGAATTAATAGTTTCCTTTGAGGCTGATTTATCTGTTTCGGGTTGGATTTTTTTATCGGGCAGTTCGCGGTTAACATTTTCCGGCTTTTTATCCTCACGAAGACCCATAAAAACAGGGTGTCTCATTATTCCCTCCCCGGTCCATTCGGAGAATTCAACTTCACATAAAAGTTCCGGTTTTACCCAGACTGCCGGCATATTTGTCTTGGGTTTTTTGATGAAAGGAGAATTCTTTTGCTCAAGTGGCTTCATCCTGTTATAAATACTCTTCAGATCATCTTCTGTAAAACCGCCGCCGGTATGGCCAATATATTCCAGTTCATTTTTATCATTATAAACGCCAAGTACAAGCGCCCCGAAATAATTTCTGCTTCCTTTAGGTTTAGTGTAACCTCCTATTACGGCTTCCTGGCGTTTTTTTATCTTTAATTTGAGCCATTCTTTAGACCTCTTATTCCGATAATATTTACTATGAATGTTTTTTGCTATGATGCCTTCAAGCTGTTTCTCTTTAGCAAGGTTATAGAAAGCTTTGCCATCCTGTAGTATATGATCGTTATATCTGACTGCAGGAATATCGGGCAGAATATTTTTTAATATTTCTTTGCGTGCTTTTAGAGGAAGTCCGGTCAGGTCCTTACCGTCAAAATATATGAGATCAAAAACATAGTATATAAGACGGCCTTTTCCGGTTCTGCCGAAATTCTGAAGACTATGAAAATCAGATCTTCCAGCATTATCCAGCACTACGATTTCACCGTCTATAATCATGTCTTTATCTATTGAGTTCAGCGCTGATACAATGGACTTATATTTCTGATTGAAAGAATTATTGTTTCTTGAATATAAATCAACCTCGCCGTCTTTTATTTCAGCTACCGCACGGTACCCGTCCCATTTTATTTCGAAGATCCAGTTCCCGTCATCAAATGGTTCATCAATAAGGGTTGCAAGCATTGGACTTATTTTATGAGGATAATTTTTAGAAGGAGCTTTGTTAAGATATTTTTTAACTGAAGAGGTCAATTCAGGGACTTTTTTTTTACACTTCCGTTCTTCAGATCTTCAATACTGTTTCCCGATACTACTGAATTCTCCAGGTCGAGTACGTTATCTTTCGAAGCAAAGCTGTCGCGGTGTTTGATCAATAACCATGCATTTTCTCCCCGTCCCTTCATTTTTACGAGTACAAACTCTCCCTTTAATTTTGTTCCGTTCAATACAAACTTGATTTCCCCTTTCGCAAGTCCTTCTCTCATCAATTTCTCTGATTCTTTTTTATCTTCTGTAGCGATTGCATGATAGGTTCCGTTATCCCATATAATCACTTCCCCGCCTCCATATTCACCTTTAGGTATAATTCCTTCAAAATCCTTGTAATCAAACGGGTGGTCTTCAACCATCATCGCCAGTCTCTTATCCGCCGGGTTAAGAGACGGTCCCTTTGGAACAGCCCAGCTTTTTAAGACACCATCTACTTCCAGTCTGAAATCATAATGCAGATTTGTGGCATTGTGTTTTTGCACTACAAAAATTAAAGCACCTTTACCTGATTTTTTGCGGGCCTCAGGCTCCGGCGATTTTTTGAAGTCTCGTTTCTCTTTATACTTCTTTAATACCATACTTTATCAGTGATAGCTTAGAAGAAAAATAGTACCCGCCCCAATTAGTAAAATATAGATGACGCCTAAGTAAGAAGAAGGTCTTTTAGGAGATAGCACATCTTTAAATAGGAAGACTGCACCAATAAACAGTGCTGCCCATGTTAATATCGCAGTCACCGTAAGAAATCCTCCTTTATAAAGATCTCCAGGAATGTTGACTACCATAAACCCTGAAAGAAAAGCGAAAATATGTATAACTACAGAGGCTACAGGCGCATCCCTTCCTGTGAAAAGGTTAAATAAAATATGAAGACCAAAGATGAAACTAATGGCAAACATTATAGCTGGGGCGGTCATAAGGCTCCTTACTCGAATGAATAAATTATTGTGGATGGCCTCCAATATCATATTAATCCGACTTTAAGTCAAATAAACGCATCACGAGCTTCTAAGATGATAAAAGCTATCCCTGACTTCATTATTCCTTTGGGCTTTAATGATGGCCATCGCAATGAATATATTGCTCGATTTTTCAAAGAAATCGACGGTTCTGAATTTCAGTACGTCAAATGATTCATCCTTTTCAATTTCCATAACCGAGCTGACAAGGTCGTCGGAAGCATCGGCTAAATCCGGGAATTCATAGGCCTGGATCTGAGCGATAATTTTTGATGCAGTGAGTAATGAAACCCTCAGATTACGGGCGGATAGAGAATCGTTATTAAGGATCTGCATATTTATATTAAGCAGTTTTTCCCGCTGAACTTTCATATTCGAATCATTACTATAATGATTTTGTATCATCGCATTCAGCACTCCGGAAAGATATATTAATCCTCTATTAACATATTTTTTGTCGATTTCAGTGTCAGAAGGTTTGTTCTTTTTAACAAATTCAATAAATATTGAAAGCTTTGCGGCAATTTCATCTTCGGGGCTATCCTTCGTAATTACCAGCGCTGAATATTGGCTATCATCATCATATGTACTATTTATCTGCATACCCATCCAGACTATAGCTATCAGCAATACAATCTCCCATGCAATATATTTCATTTTTTTTGTCTTTTCGTCTAACATAATTTATTCTCCTGGTCTTTTCATATCTAAGCAGCACTTTTCTTTTTCTTATCTAAACTTTTCTTCAGCAGTGTCATCATATCTACTACATTGGAAGGCTGAGGAGATTTTCCTTTAGTCTTCGGAGTTTTTCCTTTCGCCTTGCTTTCGATTATCTTTTTAAGATCTTCTATGTAAGTATCTTTATATTCCTTGGGCTTGAATTTAGAGGTCGACTGGTCAATAAGTGATAATGCCATCTTAAGTTCCTTATCATTAACCACTTTCGAATCCGGAAGATTCAGCTCCTCTGTATCCCTTATTTCATCGTGATACCTCAACTGGTTTAATAGTAAAAGATTGCCATAAGGTTTTAAAACTGCAATGTGTTCCCGGTTTCGCATTACAAAGTTGGCTATTCCGACTTTCTTTGATTTTTTAAGAGCTTCACGCAGAAGGGCATAGGGTTTATCCCCGCCTTTATCGGGTTCTAAATAGTAAGGTTTTTCATAAAAGATGGTGTCTACTTCATTCTCCTTTACAAAATCCTGGATATCGATCGATTTTGTTTTTTTCACATTAGCTTTTTCAAAATCCTCTTTCTCCAGAACTATATAGTCCCCCTCCCTGTATTCATAGCCCTTTACTATATTTTCATAAGGAATTTCTTTGCCGTCTGAGCGGCAGACACGCGCGTATTTAACCTGGCATAAATCATCTTTTCTCAGCATATCCAGATCGAGGGTATGGGATTCAGACCCGCTGAAAAGTCGCACCGGGATATTTACCAGACCAAAACTTATGGTTCCCGACCATATTGCGCGCATAAAAAAAGTCCTTAATATTTATTACGATTATATATAGATATTAAAGAAGATTTAAAATATTAGACCTGTCACAAGGTGAGCACAAACAAAAAAACGGCTGATTTGAATAAAATTATAAGGAAAATTCCTTTTAAGGAATTCCATGTATTGATACAGGGAATAAAGCCTCCCTGTAATAAGCCCCTGCTTTAGAGTGTTCCCCTTATTTTAAAAGTATCATTTTTCTGCTTAGACTTTTATCATTGTTCTGAAGCACGTATACATAAACACCGCTGCTTAGATTTGATGCATTATAATTTATTTTATAACTGCCTGGTTCTTTATTCTCATTAAATACTTCATCAACGAGTTTCCCCAGCGCATCGTAAATCCTTAGTGATGTTTTTCCTGATTTCTTAATTGAAAAAGAAATTAGCGTAGCAGGATTAAAGGGATTTGGATAATTCTGACTCAACTGAAATTTCTGCGGCAGATCCACATTCAGAGATACGATATTACTGTACGTGAATTTCCCGCTATAATCTACCTGCCTCAGTCTGTAGTATAAAACAGCATCAGGATTAGAGGAGATTATATCGGTATAAGTATAGGAATGAGTTTCGGTTGAAGTACCTGCTCCTTTTATATAGCCTATTGTATGGAAATTACTTTGATCATCTGATTTTTCTACCTCAAACCTGTCATTATTGGTTTCTGTTGAAGTTGTCCAGTTTAAGATCACTCCGTTTTCTCCTGCAGCTGCGGTAAATGAAGCAAGTTCTACAGGTACAACCTCCGAAATAAGAGGTCTCTCAAATACTCCTGATCCGTGCGTTACGCACCTTAATTTTCGGTTTGAAAGAGAAATATTCAGATCCATGACTATTACAGCATCTGTAAGTCCGTCGCTGAATGATTGCCAGGAATCTCCGCCGTCAAGTGATACAAAAACTCCAATGTCATTGCCTACGTATATTCTGTCAGTGTAATCAGGATCGATAACTACCGCACTTGCAGGTACATCCGGAAGCCCGGCGCCTTTATCCAGCCAGGAACTTCCTGCATTTGTTGTTTTATATAAATGAGATGCACCGAAACCTGAAAAAACAATGTAAGCTGTATTGGGGTCATCAGGGTTAACATCGATATCCATTGGATATCTGTTGGGCAGATTTTGAGTAACGTTGACCCATCCTGTTCCTCCATTCGTAGTAAGGTAAATATTAGCAGGGTGATTTACCGGTGCAGTGGATGCATAAACTATATTCTGGTCGTTGGCTGCAACAGCTAAAGCAAGCAGAGGATCTCCATTGAAAGTACCGCTACCTGTGCCGTTCCACGAGCTTCCTTTATTTGTTGATTTATATACAAGGTCCGTCCCTGCATATAAAATCTGGGGATTGATAGGCGATATCACAAATGGAGCAACAAAACCTGTATTTGAGCCCGGGGGTGCAATATAGCTCCAGTTGTTTCCCTGGTCTATGGATTTTTGAAGACTCATATACTGATATGTGCCGTACATGATGTTATCGTTTGAAGGATCGATCCCTGCTGAAGTACCATCTCCGCCGATCTCTCTTCTCCAGTAATCTGTTCCCCAGTAGATTGCCGTAGCGTTATCCTGAAGTCCGCCGATAGCAATAAGTGAGTCCTGGTAAGAACTTGCAAAATAATTATAGAATTGCGATGTCTGATATCCTCCGTTGCAGCCCGAAAAAGTTTCACCTCCGTCGGTTGTCCGGAAAACTCCGCCGTCATTTCCGAAATAAATTATATCGGGGTTTGCAGGATTATAGAGAATGCAATGATGATCTGCATGAGAATAATCGGGCGGACCCTCCGGTTCTCCCGGAGGAATAGCCTGGCCCAGGTACCAGTTATACCAGTATGATTTCTGGGTGAAGTTTGTCCCGCCATTGGTTGACTTATATAAATCGATTCCTCCGACAATCATTTTAGCGGGATCATTCTGATTTACCCCCACAAAATGTGAATACCAACCCTGGTAGGTTGCATAATCCAGACTTGAGATCGTTGTCCAGCTATCACCGTAATTGGTTGTTTTTAAGAGCCTTGTTCCTGCGCCTGTTGCCGAGCCCATTCCAACACTTGCCCATAATGTGGCAGGGTTTGCCTTATAAATTTCCAATAAAATTTTACCATTAAAACCTGTGGTAACACCATTGGTTAGCTGAATCCAGTTCGTACCATTATCAGATGTTCTGTAAATTCCTTTGCCGGTACTTCCGCTGTTCCCGCAGGCAATCCATACCATATTTGTGTCTGAAGGATTAATTATAATATCTGTTACCATAATGGTAGAGTTCATAAGCTGCCAGGAAGCTCCCGCATCGGATGATCTATATGTTCCCTCCGTGGTTCCCGCCCATAAAGTATTTGGATTAAGAGGGTTTATTCTTATTACTTCTACACCTCTTCTCTGATCCCGGCTCCAGTCAAGGCTTTTTTCCCAGGTTTGTCCGTAATCTGTCGATTTCAAAATGCCTATTCCGTAAGAACCTCTTGTTTCTCTGACCGTTACCCCTCCAAAAGAATTCTGATAGTTATATACTTCTCCGGAACCAATGTATATAGTATTCGAATCATTTTGAGCAATAGCTATTGCGCTCACACCAAGCACAGGGTAACCTGTTGGAATAATCTCCCAGGCCTGGGCTCCTAAGCCTCCTGTATAGCTTCTCCATATGCCGCCGCTTGCAGAACCGGCAAATATGGTGCTATAATTCTGAGGGTTAAAAGCCAGGGCAAGGGTTCTGCCGCCTATGTTATGCGGTCCCAAACTCTCCCAGGATTCCGTATTCACAAAATTTGATTTTTTCAGACTATTCGACACCTTTTCATATTCACTGAAATATTTATCAGAGGGGATATTTTTTTCCGGGAATGCTCTCTGCTGACTCCAGAATTGCAGCGCCTGCCAGGCTCCTGAAGTATGTACCGCAGGTTTGAAATTGAAAATTGTGAACGAAGCAAGCAGGGAGATAACTACTCCGGAAATAAGCAGTAAATTTTTAGCTTTCATTTTTAAGCCTTACAGAATTATAGCAAATATATATATAAAGTTAACATTCCTTCCTTCCATTATAAAGACTTAGAAGTACTGAAAATGCGCCATTAACACAGTTTGTCTTCATTAATATTTATTAATTCTTTTTTAAGATCATATTCATCTAACAAAAATAGATTTACGTGGTAAATAATTCGTTACGGAAATAAAAACTTTTATGAAAGGTAAATAAAATGAATATCCGTATTTTTTTATCTCTTTCTGCTGCTTTGCTTTTTTTAAGTGCCGGGGTATTAACGTATGCTCAGAATAAACCCGCTACCACAGTAAAGAATACGAAAACTACCCATGTACAACAGGTTACTCATACAACAAAACCGGTTAAAACTTCCAGCCTGAAAACAAAGATGAGCAAGGAAAAGCCGACTAAAATGAAAATGACTAAAAGTACTACTGGAGTTAAAGTTCATAAGATTACAAAAAATGAGTCTTCCAAAACAGTAAGTACAAAAGATCTCACGCACCATAAAAAGCCGGAGAAGAAAATTCAAAGTAAGGAAAGCAAAACTCCTCTAAAAAAATAACTTACAGAATTCTTCTGTAAATCTAAGGAGAGTATAAAAACTCTCCTTTTTTTTATATTTTTCATATATGAAAATCCTGATTGTAGAGGACGAAAAAAAAGTTGCATCCTTCATTAAAAAAGGACTGGAGGAAGAATACTATGCAGTCGATGTCGCTTATGACGGAAGGGAGGGCCTGCGGCTGGCACTAGTTGAAGATTATGATTTAATGATAATGGATGTGATGCTTCCCGTAAAGGACGGCTTTACTCTGGTAAAAGAACTTCGTTCTGAAAAAATAGCAACCCCTATTCTTTTACTTACTGCAAAAGATACAATTGAAAATAAAGTTGAGGGACTTGATTCAGGTGCAGATGATTACCTGACCAAACCTTTCGCCTTCGAGGAACTGCTGGCCCGTATAAGGGCTTTACTTAGAAGGAAAGAGGGGAGTAAAACTCTGCTCTTAAAAGCAGGCGACCTTGAACTGGATACACAGTCGCATAAAGTATCACGTTCGGGTATTGAGATTACCCTCACCCCGAAGGAATATTCTATACTTGAATATCTCCTGAGAAATAAAAATCACGTCGTATCCCGCACTCTGCTTTCTGAGCATGTTTACGACTATCATTTTGACACCGATACAAATGTAATCGATGTATACATAAATAAACTTCGTAATAAGATCGACAAACATTTCGACAATCCCCTCCTCCATACCATACGCGGTGTCGGCTACATCCTGAAAGAAGTAAATTAATAAATTTTAATGGTTCTTTAAGAGAAAATTAATATTCAGGAACTAAGTTTATACCATTAGTTCAATACATTATTAACCTCCTTAAGATAAATACTGAAAAGAGCAAGAAGTTTATGACTGGTTAAATAGGAGCGAATGATTACCCGGTAGATAAAAGGAGGGCAAGGAGAGCAGTAATGACGCTCTCCTTTTTTTTTGTAAACCTGAACGGAAAAGATTATTATATGGAGAGTAAGTTAAGAAATTTAATGCGATTTAAAGACCATATTAAATCCACGAGATTTAAGGCTACCCTCTGGTATTCAGGCTTATTTCTTCTACTGGAACTAATCATCGGGATAACTGTTTTCCTTTATTTAAAACATAGTCTTGAAAAAGACCTGGATCATTCGCTAACCAAACAGGCTGAAATGATCTATAATTTCGTTGAAGAAAGTAAAATTGATCTTTCAAGCTTTAAACCAGACTCTGTCTATTCATCAGCAGACGAACTGGTTTATGATATAATATTTGAAGCTGTAGCTCTGAATCCGCGTAATAGTTATGTCCAGGTTGAGCTTAATAATAATATGCTTTTTAAGACCCAGAACCTGATTGATCAAAAGATTCCTTTTCCGCAGGTTCCAGAGGATAAAATAATCATCAGGAATATTCTGAATAACCGGCTCTCGGAATACCCGATAAGAACTGCTTACTATCAAAAAAACAAATATAAAATAACAGTAGCTTATCCCTCCCATCTAATAAAAGAGACTCTTACTAACCTTACCGATATATATATAATAATCGCTCCTCTGTTTTTCATTTTGTCGATTGCAGGAGGGTCAATCTTGTCTGCAAGATCGCTGTCCAGAATTGATAAGATAACAAGAAAGACTGATGATATTACAACACAAAATCTCGATGAAAAAATACCCGGTGAAGAGTTTAATGATGAATACGGCCGCCTCGTGGCCACCATGAACAGAATGATCAAAAGAATTAAGACTTCTCTGGATTATATGAACCACTTTTCAATTGCAGCTTCTCATGAATTAAAAACACCGTTAACTATATTGAGAGGCGAAGTTGAGGTTACATTAAGGCATCAGCAGACGCCTGAATATTACAGAGAGATTCTAAGAAGTAATTATGAGGAAATTCTAAGGCTGATAAATATAGTCGATCGTTTGTTCCTTGTTTCAAGATTTGATAATAAACTTATTCAGCCAAACTTTCGGAAAGTTAACCTCAAAGAATTCCTTGACAGAACAGCCGATTCACTTGCTTATTTATCCTCAGAAAAAAATAATATGCTCGAAATAGAAGCAGACAGCCATATTAAAACGGAAATTGATCCTGACCTGATGCAGCAGGTACTGACAAATCTTATTGAAAATGCTATAAAATACGGTTATGAAGATGAACCAATCAAAATTACCGGCACGAAATCCGATGGACGAATAAAAATTTCAGTGATCAACAAAGGTGAGGGAATCCCGGAAGAGGATTTATCAAAGATATTTGACCGTTTTTACAGGGTGGAATCTTCCCGGAGCAGAAAAATGGGGGGTACTGGACTAGGGCTGTCAATCGTAAGATCCATTGTTAATCTCCATAATGGCGAGGTATTTGTGAATTCTGAAGCTGGTAAAGAAACGGAATTTTATTTCTTTTTGCCCTCTGTCTCCTGATATTTGTTTCCCCTCATTTCCTGCTCAATACATATTATAACACTACTTTTCTTCATTGAAGATGAGGCTGTAAAGCCGTAATTTTACCTGATATCAAATAAAAACATTAAAAACTTCGATATAAACGGAGTGGGAGAAAATAAATGTCAAACGCATATTTCAAATTACCAATCCCTATAAATGAACCTATTTTAAATTATGCACCGGGAAGTATTGAGAAATCAGAGTTAAAGAAAAAGTTAACCGAATTGCAGTCGAAAGAAATCGAGATCCCCTTAATTATAGGGGGTGAGGAAGTAAAGTCGGGAAAAACGGCTGAAATAAGGGTTCCTCATAACCTGTCAAAGAAACTTGGTGTCTATCATAAAGCGGGTGAAAAAGAAGTTAAGATGGCCATAGAAGCAGCTCTGGAAGCCAGGAAAACCTGGTCTGAAATGCCCTGGGAACATAGGGCCTCAATATTTCATAAAGCTGCCGAGCTGCTCTCTGGTCCCTGGCGTGCTACTGTAAATGCCGCTACAATGCTGGGCCAATCCAAAACAGCATACCAGGCTGAAATCGATTCTGCCTGTGAATTGATAGATTTCTGGCGTTTCAATTCATACTATATGACCCAATTAATGGGCGACCAGCCTTACTCGCCAAAGGGTATGTGGAACAGGATGGAGTATCGACCGCTTGAAGGTTTTATTTTTGCTGTAACCCCCTTTAACTTCACTTCAATTGCAGGGAATCTGCCTACTGCACCGGCAATTGTCGGTAACGTTTCACTCTGGAAACCAGCATCAAGCGCTGTTTACTCGGCTTATTACCTGATGAAATTGTGGGAGGAAGCAGGATTACCTAAGGGTGTTATCAATTTCATTCCGGGTTCCGGAAGTCAGGTGGGCGATCCGGTTATGGCGAGTCCACATCTTGCTGGTATTCATTTCACAGGATCAACTGCCGTATTCCAGGGTATGTGGAAGACGATCAGCGATAACCTTCAGAATTCTAAATACTATCCCAGGATTGTGGGTGAGACAGGCGGTAAAGATTTCATTTTTGCCCACAAATCATCCGACGTTGATGCTCTCGTCGTAGCAGCAATCAGAGGTTCCTTTGAATACCAGGGACAAAAATGCTCAGCAGCTTCAAGGATGTATATAGCTAAGTCTATCTGGGGTGAGTTTAAAGAAAAATATGTTTCAGAAGCTGCAAAGATAAAGATGGGAGATATTGAAGATTTTACGAATTTTATGGGTGCCGTCATTGATAAAGGAGCCTACGAAAGTATAAAATCTTATATCGACTTTGCAAAGGATGCGAATGATGCTGAGATAATTACGGGCGGAAATTGTGATGATAAAAAAGGTTTCTTTATTGAACCAACTACCATCGTTACAACAAATCCTAATTTTAAATCTATGCAGGAGGAAATATTTGGGCCCGTCTTAACTATTTATGTTTATGCTGATGATAAATTTGACGAAACCCTTGAACTCTGCAACAATACATCCCCGTACGCTCTCACCGGGGCTATATGGTCACAGGACAGAGAGGTTCTCGTAAAGATGTCCGATAAATTAAGAAATGCCGCCGGGAACTTCTACATAAACGATAAGCCGACTGCAGCTGTCGTTGGCCAGCAGCCATTTGGCGGAGGCCGTGCTTCGGGTACAAATGATAAAGCAGGAAGTGCTATGAATATTTTAAGGTGGATGACTTTAAGATCAATTAAGGAAACTTTCGTTCCTCCGAAAGACTGGAAATATCCTTTTATGAATGAAAAATAATTCTGATTTCATAATGGTTGTCTAAAGATTAGGTTAGATGAATCAGTCTGCAAAATATCATATTGTGACACTGACATTTTGTCAGATGTAAATTTATTCAACAGCTCAAAATGGCGTTTTTTCGCATTTTTTGATGTGTCTCATATTGAGTCCAAATACGGGACTAATACGGGACTTCCCCGAGATAAATACGGTATAGCCCCGGCGACTGACATTTTGTCAAACCTGTTGAATATTTTAACAGAACTTTAACCCTTTAGACAACCTATTTTTTCATCCTAATGTGACAGTTCTACCTTTCTTATCAGATCAATAAACTCCTTCTCCAGTTCACTCCCTTTATTTTTCGCATACCACGAGTGAAGTTTTTCTGTCCATTCAGGTTTTTCTAATCCCTCGGATTTCCAGCTATTAATAAGGTTTACTGCATAAGCAGGACGCGGTCCCCATCGGAAAAGCTCTTCTCCATCCTGACTGAAAGCAGCGAGTATAGGAATGCTCCTTGTACCGTTGGTAAGGAACTCATCCATTATATCCGGATTTAGATCTCTTAAAATTATTCTCAGATCAATTAAAGGATTCTGAGAAGCCATAACAGCTATGTAAGGAAGATTTTGTCCCGAATCTCCGCACCAGTTTTCGGTAATTACCATCCATAATTGCTTTTCAGTTATATCATTTATCAGTCTGTTTAGTTCTTCTCCCGGTGTGTATGTCCTGCTTATTCTGCTTCCCCGCTGCAGGTTAAGAGATTTAATATTTAATCTTTTAAGTTCCGGTGATGTAAGACTTTCGCTCTTCGTTCCGCAATTTTCCAGTTCATTTCTTTTAACATATTCTGAATATGAAATTCCTGATTCATCTATTCTCTTTTTTAAAAATCTATAATCCATTATTTCTCCGTAATTATTCATACTTCATTAGAAGCAGAAAACTGCAATTAGTTTCATTGTTTTATTATTATTTACTGAAGGGGAGGGTGAACTGTTCCATCGTAAAAAATTTGCTGCTCCCTTTTTCAACTCCTTTGACGGTGAAGTTTATCCCGCCATCTGACTTATTGATAATAAGGTAATTAAACGGCCTTGGAGAAGGTCCATTATAATAATCGTGATGTATATCAGAACCCGTTTTTAGCAGTACCCTTGGCCCGCCCCCTCCTCCTGAAACAATAAAGGTCTTTCCGTTTTCAATGAACCTTTCATATGTGTGAGCATGCCCGGTGATGAATGCAAGTGTTTTCCTGGACTTATCAAATGCCGGAACGAAGCCGAGCTGTACCTGCATCTCGTCTCCTGTGATTAAGCTGTTGGTATATGGCGGATGGTGTGCGAAAACAAGAATTCCCCTGATAGAAGTATCATTGTCAAACGATATCAGCTTGTTTCTGAACCAGTCAACCTGGCTCTGCCATTGTTCACTTGAGTATTCCGGATCGTTCGAATCAAGGAAAATTAAGCCAACACTATCGCAGGTTTCCGTATACCAATGACTTCCCTTTAATACCGGAAACCTTTCTGTCAGGTATTGAAGGGCAATCCGGTTATTTCCCCAATACTCGTGATTACCAATTACCGGAAAAATCGGAATATTTTCTTTCTTTATCGGAGTCATTAATGCATCGAAAAATCTCCAGTGATCGATATTATCCCCCGCAAACACCATATCGCCCAGGAGTATAACGGAGCCCGGATTCTGTTCGCTTATATTTTCAATGATCTCTTTTCTTTCCACATCATTGCTTTCCCTCCCTGCCATATACTCCCAAACGGAAGTTCTCTGGAGGTCCCCGACAGCAGCTATTGGGAATGCACATTTTTTGTTACTCTCTGAATATACCTGACCAGCCTGAGAGGAGGGTGCATCTATTTTGTTTGCGAAGCCGTTAAGAAATATTATACCTGCTCCCAGCAGGTATAATGCAGTCATAAATAATTTTTTATACATCGTTTGTCTGTAATCGTATGATTAGTATTACAAAATTACTTAATAATACTTCTTGATTTGAGGCAAGATATTGTGACCGCACAAAAAATTTACACAGTTATGATAATTTTGAACTTTTTTTGATAAAATAATATTGTAATTTTAAGACAGCTAAAGTAAGGAAGGAACTTATGATTACTGCTACCAGATATTTTACTCCTGAAGAGGCCCACAGCACTTTACCTCTCGTTAGAAAAATTGTAGAGGATATTCTGACTACTTCACGCGAAATAAGGCTTCTTACAGAGGATAAAGATGGTATGATCGAATCGGATCCCGAGGTTAAAAAAATGACAGCTCAACTTAACGGGTTTATGGCTGAACTCGAGGAAATAGGCTGCTATTATAAGGACTGGAATTTTTCTATTGGTCTGGTCGATTTTCCCGCTATAATTGACGGTCAGGAGGTTTTTCTGTGCTGGAGAAGTGACGAAGACAACGTCATTTATTACCACGAGATCGAAGCCGGATATGCAGGACGAAAACTTATTCCGGAAAAATATTTTAGTCACAATTAATCCAAATTATTCGAATTACCGCACACTTCTGGTCTTCTGTTTTATAATTCACACCAGCTGAAACCTTAATATTTTACCTTAATTAGATAGTAATAACGGAATTAAAAAATGAAAATTATCAGAATAAACATAATGGCGGCCATTCTAATTTTTTGCGCCATTATTATAGGATGTGATACGCAGGAACAAAAAACTGAAGATCTCGGAAGGTTTAATAAGTTAAGCTGGATGGAAAATATATGGCGAGGCAAACAGGGAGATGCTAAACTTTATGAAAGCTGGCATAAAAAGAATTTCCGTCTGATTGAAGGTATAAGTTATACAACTGATGCAAACGGGAAACGTGTTTTTTCGCAGGATATGCGTATTGAACAAAATAATAACCAGGTATACTATATAATAAAGCTTGCTGGTGATCAGCAGCAGACTCTGAAGTTAACTTCTGTGAGTGATTCGTTAGCTGTCTTTGAAAATGAGGGTGATGGATATCCGCAGAAAATTACTTACAGGCAAACCGCGGATGATTCAATGACGGTATCGCTGGAGGGAGAAAATGAAGGCACTTCAATGACGACAAAATTAAGCTATACCAGGGATTAACCTTCTCCCCGTTTAGTCTTTTTTCAAACTAAAAGAAGCTGATGCTGAAGCCGTTTTACCGGATTCAGCATCTTTAACATTAATGACTAATTTATATTCACCATCTGCATATGTTGAATCAAGATCAAATTGTATCTCAACAGGGACATCCATAAATTCTTCATCATTCGATTTATCCTCCGTCTTGCTTACCAGCGATTTCACTGTATCACCTGCAGGTTTAACCAGGTCAATGTTGTAGCTCAATGTTGTGGTGAACTTATTGTTGTTTTCATTCTGTTTAAAACCTTTAACGCGGACAGACGCATCTACTTCCCAGCTGTTTCCAAGGTCGTAAGCAAATGCTTCGGCATTGAAAGCTTCAAGCTTCTTTTCATCCTTCGAGCAGGAACTTAAAAGTATCAGTAAACAAAAAGACGAAACAAGTACTGCCTTCATAATAAATCTCCCGCGTTTAACTTTTTAAAGATCAGCCATTATTTTTCTGGAAGTCTTTCATAAAACTTACAAGCTCTTCTACTCCCTTTTTCGGGAACGCATTGTATATTGAGGCCCTTAATCCGCCGACAGAACGGTGACCTTTTAACCCGCTGAAACCATTTTTAGAAGCTTCATCAACAAGTTTCTTTTCAAGTTCTTCGGAGTTAAGATTGAAAGTTATATTCATTAAAGAGCGGCTGTCTTTGTCTGCATGGCCTTTATAATATCCGCCGCTTTCATCTATACATTTATAAAGCAGATCGGCTTTTTCTTTATTGGTTTTATACATTGCATCAAGTCCGCCGTTTTTCTTCAGCCATTTCGTTACGAGCCCTATAATATAAACACCGAACACTGTAGGAGTATTGTAAAGCGAATCGGCATCAACGTGTGTTTTATAATTAAGCATTGTATGAAGGCTATCGCTGCTCCTTTCTACCATATCTTTTCTTATAATTACGAAAGTTACTCCAGATGGTCCCATATTTTTCTGTGCACCTGCATATATCAGAGCATACTTATCTACATTAATCTTCCTTGAAAGTATATCTGATGATGCATCACAGACAAGCGGAACGTTCCCTGTTTCAGGTTCATAATGAAATTCAGTTCCGTAAATGGTATTATTTGAAGTAAAATGAACATAGGAAGCTCCCGGATCGAGTTTGAGTTCTTCCTGCTTTGGTATTCTCTTGAACTTTCCTTCTTCAGTTGTGGCTGCAATATTTACTGTGCCTACCCGTTTAGCTTCTTTAATTGCTTTCTTTGACCAGCTCCCGGTGACTATATAATCTGCTTTATTGACAGGGGGCATCAGATTCAAAGGTACCATTGAGAATTGAAGGCTCGCTCCGCCCTGCAGGAAAAGCAGGGAATAATCATCACTTATTCCCATAAGTTCTTTAAGATCGGTTTTCGCATCGGCAATGATTTTGTCAAATGTTTTGGAACGGTGACTTATTTCCAGTATCGACATTCCCACACCGGGAAGCGACATCAGGTTCTCCTGTGCTTCTTTAAGTACATCCTCAGGCAGAATTGCAGGACCTGCACTGAAGTTATTTATTCTTTTTTCCATTTTCTGATCTTCCCTTCTGATTTTCAGTTTTGTGTATGTTTTATTTTAAATAGTATGAACCAGGAGCCCGTCTCTTAATTTGGGCTCAAACCATGTTGATTTGGGCGGCATTATTTCACCTGCATCCGAAATACCCATAAGATCATTAAGGGAAACAGGGAACAGGCAGAATGCGACTGCAGCCTCGCCGGAATTCACCAGCTTTTCGAGCTCTTTTGTTCCCCGGATACCCCCGATGAAATCAATTCTTTTATTGGTACGCGGATCATCGATACCCAGAATCGGGTTGAGAAGAAAATCCTGAAGGATGCTGGCATCCAGGGTTTCGGCAACTGAATTTGAAAGAGAATTACTTGCAAGGATTGAATCTCTTGCCTTCAGCATATACCATTCTCCATCCAGGTACATTCCGTATTTTTTTCCTGAATCAGGTTCTTTCTTTCCGGATTTTTCTATACTGAACTTCCCGCTAATCTTGTCGAGAAATTCTTCTTTGGAAAGATTATTCAGATCAGAGACAACGCGGTTGTAAGGTAAAATATTTAACTGCTCGGCAGGGAAGATGACCGAGATAAAATAATTGTATTCTTCCTCGCCAGTATGTTTTTTATTTTTTTCTTTTTTTACGTTTCGTGCTCTTGCTGCGCTCGCTGCACGATGATGGCCGTCTGCAATGTATAAATGTTTTATTTTACTGAATTCATTAATTATCTGGTCGTTGTATTTCTCAGGAACAACCCATACAGTATGTTTAATTCCGTCCTCAGAAACGAAATCGTACTCGGGTTTATTTTCTTGCATAGTATCGTTCACGATCCTGTTGACCGCATCTACACCACGGTAGGTTAAAAAAACAATTCCTGTCTGGGCTTCAGTTGTTATTATATGATTTGTGCGGTCATCCTCTTTCTCACGCCGTGTCTTTTCATGCTTGAGTATTATGTCTTTTTCATAATCATCAACTGAAAAAGTAGCTGCTATACCTACCTGCGGCCTGCCATTCATTTCAAGTCTGTATAAGTAAAAATGAGGTTTGTCTTCTATAACCAAAGGTGCCTCTTTTTTGAGACGTTCCAGGTTCTCTTTTGCCTTTTTATATACTTCATCCGAGTAGGGACTCACATTGTCATCCAATTCGATTTCCGAACGGGTTACTCTCAGGAAATTAAGAGAATTTCCCCCGGCCTGCTCTTTTGCTTCTTTCCTGTTAACTACATCGTACGGTACGCTTGCAACTGTTTTGGCTTTATCTTTTGAGGGTCTTAATGCTTTGAAAGGTCTTATAACTGCCATATATATCCATATCTCCTTAAAAAACTGTAAAAGTATGTCATTTAAAATCCATAAAATATTATAAATATGCTATTTATCCTCCCGGAAATCTAAAATTAAATTGACCAAAATCATTTTTGCTGATTCATAAAGTATTTCTATCTTTGGAAACTTCAGCCGTTAATTATGTTTATAAATGAAAAAACAGCATTCTAAAATAAAACCCGAAAAAAGTTCCATGAAATCCTACAGGGGGAGAAAGAAAGTTGTAGGTGAGGTTATTTTTCACCGAAATTTCCCCTCAGAATATCTCCCTATTGAAAGAGATGTTTTCGTGTGGCTCCCGCCGTCCTATTCTCTGCACCCCTCGAAAAAATATCCTGTACTGTATATGCACGACGGCCAGAATCTAATTGATCCTTTAACTTCATATATCGGAGCTGACTGGCAGGTCGATGAAACTGTAACAAAACTGATTAAAGCCGGAAGACTGAAGGAATTGATTATTGTAGGAATTTACAATAGTAAGGACAGGCTTGAAGAATACAGTGATTCAAAGAAGGGAAATAATTATATAAGATTTCTGATTGAAGAACTAAAAACCTTCATTGATTCAAATTACAGAACTCTTGCAGATCCTAAAAATACTGCCGTTATGGGCTCATCAATGGGAGGCCTGATTTCATTTCTGACTGCCTGGAAACATCCCGATGTTTTTTCAATGGCAGGATGTATGTCGAGTTCCTTCTATTATGATGATGACAAAATATTTGAGACAGTAAAAGAATATCATAAACCGCCCAAAGGTTTAAAGGTTTATATAGATCACGGCGAGGATGGATTAACCAGGGGACAGAAAATGTTTGCTTTACTAACTCAAATGGGATTTGTTATCGGGACAAATATTGACTACTTCTACGCTCCGGGAGCTGAACATAATGAAACTGCCTGGGCTGACAGACTGCCAAGACCCCTGCTGTTTTTCTTCGGAATTGAACAATAGTCTCTCATTTACTTGTGTTTTGTCAGAATTTTGTGTTTATTTTAATCCCTTTTACAAACAATCAGGGAATTGTTGATGGGCTCAAGGTTTCTGTTTCTATCTGTTGTATTCCTGGTATCTGTTTTTTACGGATGTGCCTCACAGCCGGCCTATCTTGTAAACTTAAGCTTTGTTAAAGATGCGGTAATCAGTTACCACGAAAGCGGGAATTTCAATCGGGATGCTGAACAGTCTGTAAATGAAGCTATTGCTCAATTTGATAAAATCACCCCATCTGAAATGTCCGTCGTTGTTTTTGATGTGGATGAAACTGCTCTTTCCAATTATGAATATAATAAGGATTGGGACTTTGGTTATGTGGCAAAATATTTCGATATGTGGATTGATAGTGCAAAGGCACCCCCGGTTGCAGAAGTCTTAAATTTGTATAACTACCTTGTGGACAAAAATTTCAGGATAGTCTTCCTTACAGCAAGAAAAGAAAATCAGTTTGATGCTACTTACAGAAATCTGGTTAGTGCCGGATTCACAAAATTCGATACGCTAATAGTTAAGGATAAAAAATATTCAGGCCTTAGTTCTGAAATATTTAAAACCGATAAAAGAATACAGCTTAAGGAAAAGGGATACATAATTGAAGGTACCGTAGGTGACCAATGGAGTGACCTTAACGGCGCTTACCACGGTATCCAGGTTAAGATACCCGATTATCAATACTTTATCAGATAATAGGGTCTTCACTATGTCTCTCAGTCGCTCCGTTCCCTTCTCTCCGTCACTCAATCTCTGTGTCACACAGTCTTTCCATTCTCAGTCAGGCAATTCTTCGCAGACGTAGCCCAGACTATTGATCCTGTCTAAAACTTCATTTTTATTAAGTCTTCTTCCGATAACTCTTACAACTTTATCTGTATCGTCAAGGTCTATAGTACATTCATTGATTTCAAAAGAACGTCTCAAATTATTCTTCATTGAAATAAAATCGTCCTTTAAGTTAATATTGGTTTTGAGGATCAGCATTTCCATATTTTATAATCCTTTCCGGTAAAAAAGAGATATCATTTATATAGACGAACAGGAGTGAAAAATATTTTAAAGAGATAAACCAATAAGTCACCCATAATTTCTTCTCTCTCCCATACTCAAAATTTCCTTATATTTGTAACTTAATTTCACTTAAAACAAAGGAATTTGATGTCGCAGACCGAAATCCCAAAGGCTTACGATCCCGCTTCGGTAGAAGATAAATGGTATAAGTTCTGGCTTGAGAAGAAGTTTTTTCACTCGGAACCCGATAGCACAAAAGAACCATACACGATTGTAATTCCTCCTCCCAATGTTACCGGTATGCTCACCATGGGACATATTCTTAATAATACCCTGCAGGATGTTTTTATCCGTACCAGAAGAATGCAGGGTTACAATGCCTGCTGGGTTCCCGGTACCGACCATGCTTCTATTGCAACAGAAACAAAAGTGACAAACTATCTTAAAGAACAGAATATCGGGAAAAAGGAAATCGGCAGGGATGAGTTTATAAAATATTGCTGGGAATGGACAGAAAAATACGGCGGCATTATTATACAGCAGTTAAAAAAACTCGGGGTGAGCTGTGACTGGGATCGTGAACGCTTTACGATGGATGATGACTATTATAAAGAAGTAATTAAAGCCTTTGTTCAGCTTTATAATGAAGGCAAAATATACCGCGGCTACAGAATGGTAAACTGGGATCCCGCATCACGTTCGGCTATTTCAGATGAAGAAGTCATTTATAGAAACGTCAGCGGTAAGCTCTGGTATTTTAAGTATCCTGTAACCGGCAGTGATAGATTTATTACCGTTGCAACGACCCGCCCTGAAACGATGCTTGGTGATACAGGTATTGCAGTCAATCCTGATGATAAAAGATACAGAGATTTAATAGGTAAGACAGTTTTGCTTCCGATAGCGGACCGGGAAATCCCTGTTTTTGCAGATGATTATGTAGATATGGATTTTGGGACCGGTGCTGTAAAGGTAACCCCTGCCCATGATATAAATGATTATGAAATGGGTAAGAGACACCACCTTGATTCAATAAATATATTTAATGAGGATGGTTCAACAAATAATAATGTGCCTGATGATTTAAGTCAGCTCGATAGATATGAAGTCCGTAAAAAGGTTGTTGCAAAGATGGAAGATCTTAAGCTTCTGGAAAAAATTGAAGATTACCAGACTAAGATAGGATATTCTGAAAGAGGCGGCGTTCCTATAGAACCGTATCTCTCAGAGCAGTGGTTTATGAAAATGAATGATCTTGCAAAACCTGCCCTCAAGGTAGTCGAAGAAGGTAAAGTAAATTTTTACCCTAATCACTGGGTAAAAACGTATAAACACTGGATGGAAAATATAAGCGACTGGTGTATATCACGCCAGTTATGGTGGGGTCACAGGATCCCGGTCTGGTATTGTGTCGGCGACGATCACTGTACTCTTGAGTGTAAAAACCCGATTGTATCTGTAGAACAGCCTGAGAAATGTCCGCATTGCGGATCTGCGAACCTTAAACAGGATGAAGATGTGCTTGATACCTGGGCGTCAAGCTGGCTATGGGCGCACGCTGTGTTTAAAACGCAGGAGGAACAGGATTACTATTATCCAACTAATACGTTGGTTACTGCCCCCGACATAATCTTCTTCTGGGTTGCAAGGATGATAATGGCCGGACTCCATTTCAAAAAAGAAATTCCTTTCAGCGATGTTTACTTTACCTCAGTAATAAGAGATATCCAGGGAAGAAAGATGAGTAAATCCCTTGGTAATTCTCCTGATCCTCTTGACGTAATAAGAGACTATGGCGCGGACGCTCTCAGGTTTACTGTTATTTATCTTGCCCCGATGGGACAGGATGTACTGTTCAGCACTGAGAAATGCGAACTCGGCAGAAACTTTGCGAATAAAATATGGAATGCAGGAAGGTTTCTGTTAATGAACAGGGAAACAATCCCGGTTGATAAGAGTTTGCTGAATAAGCATATCGATTTTGCAGATAGATGGATAACTTCACGATTTAATAAGACTCTGCTGCTGCTGAAAGAAACAATGGACAGGTTCGAAATAAATAATGCCTCTAAGATTATTTATTCTTTTGTATGGAATGATTACTGTGATTGGTTTATAGAACTTTCAAAGAACAGGCTGTACTCTGATGATGATGAAGTTAAATCCGCTGTTCTCACCCGGTCATTGAACATGTTTGAAAATCTGCTTAAGATAGTACATCCGTATATGCCTTTTATTACGGAAGAGCTCTGGCATTTAATTGAAGAGAGAAATGAAGAGGAAAGCATCGTTGTTGACAGGTACCCTGAAGCTGATGCAGATAAAATTGATGAAAAGGCAGAGAAGGAAATGGAATTTGTTCAGGAAATTATCACTTCAATCCGGACCATACGTGGAGAGATGAATATCCCTCCTTCCAAATTAGTTAAAGCCTATATAAAATCATCTTCTGTAGCAGAACACCAGATCGAATATATTAAAAAGCTTGCAAGGGTTGAAGAAGTGAATGTAGATGCACAAATTCAGAAACCTAAGGCCAGCGTATCTTCAGTCTTAAAACAATGTGAAATATACATTCCGCTTGAGGGACTTATCGATCTGGATGTTGAAAGAGAAAGACTTCAGAAAGAGATTAGCAGGGTAGAAGGATCTCTTTCAGGGATTGAAAAGAAACTGGCAAACGAGAAATTTGTTAGTAATGCTGCGCCTGAAGTAGTTGAGAAAGAACGTAATAAAAAGGCAGATCGTGAAAAGAATCTGCAAAAGCTTAAGGATATATTAAGCAACCTTTCATAAAAATTAAGGAATTGGGGAATGTATCATACAACAGATGAATTTCTCCGGGATTGGATATTTGAGAGTGAATCAACTCTGCAGCTTTTTAAAAATCTGACAGACGACTCATTGAAATATAAACCAAATGATAATGTGAGGTCGGCAGGAAGACTTGCCTGGCATATTACTTTATCCATGGGCGAAATGATTTCCAGGGCAGGTTTGTCAATCGGAACTATAGACAGGAATGAGCCTGTCCCTGAACAGGCTGAAAAGGTATATCATACATATGCTGATCTGTCGGCGGCATTAACAAATGCAGTCAGACAGCAATGGAATGACGAAACATTGGATGAAAAAATATCAATGTTCGGGGAAAGCTGGCAGAAACGGAAAGTATTAACTTCCTTAGTAAAACACCAGATACATCATAGGGGACAGCTTACTATTATAATGAGGCAGGCAGGATTAAAAGTTGGCGGTATATATGGTCCATCATTTGAAGAATGGGCATCTATGGGCATGCAGCCTATGGAATAATGCAGTCTGCTTTATAAAAACCTGTTAACCATTATACCTAAAGCATTGGTTATTCCAATCGGCAGCTTCCTCCAGTACTTTTTATATGTGCTGTAGTTTTTAGCAACATCAATATCCGCCGCATCAATAACATCTGCATTTTCACTGTAGTAATGATATAAAGTCTTTGCAGTACATCCCCATTTTGATTTATATTTTGCAAGACCGCCCTTGTTATCTGAGACTTCACCCATATTATAATATTTATATCCTTCTTTGCATGAGTGATGGATAATTTCCCATTGTATTAAGTCATTCGCATTAGTCGTAAATGCCGATTCTTTCCTGCCGTTGAATGCATAAAAGATAGTTTCGTTGAAACTTAAAAATATTGACCCTGAATGCAGCACAGTCTTCTTACCTTCATACGATTCAGCGAGGAGTAGTGTAAACATATTATCGGGCTCCAGGTTCTCCTGGAGAAACCTGAAAAACCGGAAAGGTCTTACGGGCACAGCGTGCCATCTCATAGTCTCTGCATATAACTGATACCAGTTTTGAAGATCTTCAGCTGAATAACCCTGTCTTATATACAAGCCTGATTTTCTGGCGTTTGCAACATCCTTTCGGCGGTTATAATGCTGTTTTCTGCTTCCGAAGCGCAATAAATCGGGTCGTTCATTAAGCTCAAAGTAATATGAGGATCTCCAGGGAATTCTTTTAAGTCCCTGTATATTGTCCCCAAGGTTACCTTCACTGCTTTTTAACTGCAGAAGTGTACCGGGATCTTCCTGAACTTTTTTAATTCCCTTTCTGATTAATAAATCCCTCACATAATCATTATCATATAGAAAACCGCCATAAGGAGTTCTGGGTAAAGAAGAAAATCTTTTAGCCGTTACCGGATCTTTCTTCTTAAAAGGAACACCCAGGGTAGGCATTAAAGGCAGAACACCAATTATCTCAGAATTTTTATTTTCACAATATAAAACTACAGCCTTCTTGTTATATTCATTCTCTAAGGCTTTTATCCATAGAGGATGATGGTAAATGGTTGAGTTCTTATGTCCTTCAACATATTGAAGCCATCGATTATATATATCTTCAGAATTACTCTCTTTTATACAAAAATTCTTATGAGATGAATTAGTTGAAAAAGTTTCCTGTCTCTGGAACCGGGGATAGGCAGTTTTCCCGGCAGTCTTTATTCGTTTAGTCGCTGTATTTATCATAATTCACGTATCGGAATAATAAACAATAGTCAATTAGTAACTCAATAGATTCCGGACCTAATTATCCGCGCTTTATCTTCTCTATAACGCAGAATCAAATTAGGTTAATTCATCTTAGGTGTATGTGATTATACAGTTGCACTTGAGGATAGGCATAAACAGGATGAGCGGGTTATTTTACTCTTAGGTATTGAATGCTGAAAAGACCTTTGGGATCAAGCCAGACATTTTTTACGTAAAAAAAGTCGGCAATAAGTGCTTTAAATTCATCTAATGTGTATTTATATGAATATTCGGTCAGGATGTCATCATTTTTCTTTAAGTTAATGACAGTTCCGTTCAATCTGACATTCTGATTTTCATCACTTATCAGGTGCATTTCTATACGTCCTTTTTCTTCATTATAAAACGCATGGTGATGGAAATTACGTGCATTAAAATCAGATCCTGTCTCATTGTTTATATGTTTTAGAATATTCAGATTAAATTCAGCTGTAACCCCTTTATTGTCGTTGTACGCACATTCCAGAGTTTCTTTATCTTTCTTTAGATCGACGCCGATTATCATACCGCCGTTTCCGCCTATAAATCTGGATATTCTATGAAGAAATTCTTTTGCTTCTTCAGGTTTGAAATTTCCAATAGTGGAACCCGGATAAAAAGCAGAAATATGATCGTATGATTTAACAATGCGAGGCAGAGCGAATTCTTTTGTATAGTCTGCAACCAGGGGAATTATTGTGAGGTCAGGGTAATCCCTTGAAAGATTATCTGCTGCATTAATAAGATGTTCTTGAGATATGTCGATCGGAACATAAGCAGCGAGACCCGGAATGTTATCAAGTAGAAGTCTGATTTTCCTGCTGCTGCCGCTTCCCAGTTCAATGAGCAAAGTGCCTTCTCCCAGCAGACTCCCTATTTCTTTTATATTATCCTCAAGTATCTGCATTTCAGTCCTTGTGGGGTAATATTCTTCCAGTTTTGTTATTTCATCAAAAAGCTGTGAACCTCTTTTATCATAAAATAACTTGCTCGGCAGTTCTTTCCGCGGTTTTGTTAATCCGCTTAGTACCGTATTAAGAATTTCATTCTCTTTTTTTGTTGTGTAATACATAAAGCTCACTCAATATTTTTAGCTAAACGAATTCCCATAAACTGCCACCTGCTTGCCGGGTAGAAAAAATTTCTATAGTATTTCCGTATATGAGATATTGAAGTTGCACAAGAGCCGCCCCGCAAAATCATCTGATTAGACATAAACTTTCCATTGTATTCTCCTAAAGCACCGGGCAGCGTTTTATATCCCGGGTAGGGGATATACGGACTCATCGTCCATTCCCATACATCTCCGTACATCTGTTTCAATGAATTTTCTTCTTCTTCTGGTATAGCTACAGGATGGAAGTTGCCGTTTTCTACAAAGTTGCCTGAGATCGGAAGATTTCCTGCCGCAATTTCCCACTCTGCTTCTGTCGGCAGCCGGTATCCTGCCCATCTCGCGAAAGCATCAGCTTCATAATAGCTAATATGACAAACAGGTTCATTAAGGTCTACTATATGAAAACCGGTTAGCTTAAAATTCCACCATTCACCATCCTGGTTTTCCCAGTACATCGGGGCTTCCCACTTTTCTCTTTCAGCTGTTGAAAATCCATCTGAAAGCCATAGTTCAGCTTTTTTATATCCGTTGTCCTCAATAAAATCAATATATTCACGATTTGTTACCAGTCTGTTGCCCATTCCGAATGGTTTTAGGTATTCTTTATGCCTGGGAAATTCATTATCATAACCAAAATCATTTCCCGGATGGCCGATCTCATAAATTCCCTCATCAAAATTTATAAAGGATTGTTTGGGAACATAATCGACTATAGGAGGATATTTATCAATATAAACAGGGTGTAAGGGGTTCATCGAAAAAACATGTTTAATATCTGTAAGCATTAGTTCCTGGTGCTGCTGCTCATGGTTTATGCCGATTTCTATCACGGGACCGAATTCCTTTAGCTGTGAATCCGTACAGTTTTCGATAAACTGTGTTACATTATCATCAACATACTTCCGGTATTCGTATACTTCCTCAACTGTAGGCCGCGAAAGCAATCCGCGGATTGATCTTGTAAACCTTTCTCCGATCTGCGTGTAATAAGAATTGAATAAAAAACTGTATTGGGGATGAAGTGATTTATAATTTTTAACTGCATTCTGTAATACAAAGGCTTCGAAGAACCAGCTTGTGTGCGCAAGATGCCACCGGGCAGGACTAACATCTGGCATCGACTGTATTACATAGTCTTCTGTTTTTAGCGGATCGCATAAAATGCTGAAAAAATTTCTTACGGCTTTATATCTTGCAAGTAAAACATTACGATCATCATAAATCCTTTTATATTCTGCAACATATGATAAGCCGGAATTACTGTTCATAGTATTCCCTCTGATTTTTTTCTTTTTAGATTAAATTATTCTGGATTTATAACAAGATTAAGTATTATTTTTATAGAATCCAAGTTAACCCAATCGGCAGTACAGGCAAGTGAGTGGGATAACATCCAAAACTGTTTTTATTCAATTTGGTCAAAAAACGCCGGATAGAATGTGATTCTATCGATTTTTTTATCCGAAAGTTATTCAAAGATTTAAGTATTCTTTCTAAAAGAAAAAGGATTACCAAAAAAATGAAGCGATATATAATTATAACAGTACTATTATTAGTGTTTTCCGGTATTTCTGAAGCTCAGACGTATTCACCTTATGGACGGGAATTTGGATTTGGAATAATGGTTGGCGACCCTCTCGGCGCAACTTTAAAATTCTGGACTCAAAGAGATAATGCCTTCGTAGTGGATATTGGTGCTTCATATTTCGGCAGCCCGAGGATTGGTGTTGATTACCTATGGCATTTTAATGCATTTAAATCGCCTATAGCTAATTTGTATGCTGGTCCGGGGGGAGTAATAGGAGTTGGAGAAGGAAACGGATTCTGGTATGACGGACGCTATCACAGAGCTAAAGGTGATGTTGGAATAGGTGCAAGAGGTGTCATTGGCGTAGATTTAGTCCCCAGGGATACGCCTATTGAAGCATTTTTTGAGATAGGGGTATTGCTTGCGTTAGCTCCTGATTTTGATTCCGGCGTGGATGTGGGATTGGGTGTAAGATTCTATCCTTAAATAGAATAAATCCTCCTGAAGCAAAATTCACGGATATTCTTTGTTGGGAAATCTTAAAATTTAAGATTTCCCTTTTTAATCTCACGTAAGGGAACAGGCAGGTAATATTACGAAGTCCTGTATTCTGTTTACAGTCTTAATGATAACTTTTCTCCAGTCATCACCCGGCCTCCAACAAGCCTCCTAAAGGCCTCTAATCCCCTGATAATTCGTATCAGAACCAATCACGAGCCTAAAAATTAATTGACTTTATAGTGTTTAAACCCAAGATCCGTTAGAGAATGGACAGCGAGGTAATCACCGGAAGACAGCTCATTAAAATCCATATTATTGTTCCATAGGGGGTCTATATAAGGATACATGATATCTTTATCATTCTCACTATGCCCTAATCCTAAAACGTGTCCGATTTCATGAACAATCGCAGCTTTCATTTCACCGTCAGCCACCCTTTTATTACCAAACTTTAACAATCCAAGCTCTACGACAGCTTTACTGATTTCATATTTGTTCTCTTTAGAATAATTTGTTTTAGTAATACCCAGAAAGTTTTCCTCGTATTCAGGTTTCAGGTTGTTCACAAAACTTATTGTAACATTTGCAGAATCTTCAGTTGAAACTAATTTGAATTTTATTCTTGCATCAGCTCTTTCCCAAACTTCCATTGCGTACTTAATGTAAGTATAAAAAACCGGTCTGAAATCTTTTAATTCAGTTTTTTTGATGCAGACCTTCAGGGGATAATCCTCCTTATTCCAGTGCCTGCCGTTCCACAAGGAGTTCTCATCGGTATCCAGATGAAAATAATTCCTGGTGTAGTTTCTGAATTCAAGACCTGGTTTTTTATCATTTGACTTGGAACGGTATTTAAATACTCCGAAATGATTCCTTGATGACAGATCGGTTTTAACCTGTCTTTCAATTTGCTGGGGAAAAGATGAGGAACTGCAAAAAATAAGAATAATAAAGACTATAAAGTTGTAAAGCTTCAAGCGTAAAAATAAATTCATAATATCCGGTCAGTTGAGATACCCGAAGATCAGAAAACGACAATATAAATTCTACGACATTAATCATCTCCTCATAATCAGTCCTGTTTCCGGAATATGCCAATCAGGTATAACTCAGCACCGCGAGTTCGCCTAATTCCATATAATAAGTATCCAATTCGCTGGAGATGAAATATGAATAAGTCCTTAAAATATATAGGATTAAATATTGTGATATATGAATCATCGGATTTCATTAGTAAGTAAAAAATAGTTAGTATCTTTGTTAGATCATTCTTCAAATATTCTACAAAGAAAGGAGCAAATATGCCTGTAAGAAAAGGCAGTGCCCAATGGAGCGGTAACCTTGCCCAGGGAAAAGGAGTTCTCAATACCGAAACCGGTGTACTAAAAAATACAGCTTATAATGCTAAATCAAGGTTTGAAACCGGGAATGAAACTAATCCTGAAGAAATTCTCGGTGCAGCCCATGCCGGATGTTTTTCAATGGCTTTGGCAAACTCTCTTGCAAAGGCAGGTTTCAAAGTAAACTCAATAAATACCGAAGATTTTGTGCATATAGAAAAACTGGAGGATGGATTTACCATCACAAGAATAGATATTAATACCGTTGCGGATATTGAGGGAATAGATAACGATACCTTTCAGAAACATGCTGCGGATACCAAGAAAGGATGCCCGGTATCGAAAGCCTTAAAAAGCGTTGAAATGATTCTTGATGCAAAACTGAAATAAATTAAAAAAGAGGCTGTTCAAACTTTCAGAGCAGCCTCTTTATCTCTCAATTTCAATATCTTTATATTCTTCTTCGTTCTTACTGAGATATTTCTTCACGTAATCACAGGTAGGCACTACCTTTAAATTCTTTTCACGCGCATAATGCAGAGCGTATTCAACAAGTTCGCGGGCATACGGTTTACCACGAAATTCTTCGGGAACAAAGGTTGTTATATATTCAATCGTATTTTCATTCTTCATTCTGTACTTTATGAATGCTTGTTTGCCATCAATTGGAATATAAAATTTATTCCGTGCCCTGTCATCTATTATCTCTTTGTCCGGCATTATTCCTCTCTCATCTGATCGGGTTCAAGCAGGTTCATATATTTTTTATATCGATGGATATAAATATTTACGTATGAACAGCTCGGTATAACCTGCAGCTTCTCTTTTTCTGCATACTGCAGACCTTCTTCAACAAGCTTTGCAGCTATTCCTTTGCCCCTGAGTTCTCCCGGTACATAAGTAAAATAAAAATCGATTACGTTTTTGCGGGGAAGATTATAGTTAAGATAACATTCGCTGTCATCCATCGTAGTTATGAACTTATGATTCTTTTTATCGTGCTTAATCTCAATATCCATTTTCTTAGATTATTTATTTAAGTGAATAGCATTAAATTAAAAATATAAGTTAAAGAAGCTGTTAGCTGCGCGCATAATATTTAAACATTGAAGAGGAAATGCATTATATCACCATCCTGTACTGTATAGTCCTTGCCTTCCACACGCATTAATCCGGCTGATTTACAGGCTGACTCTGAACCGCATTTTATATAATCATCATAACCTATTACTTCTGCGCGGATGAATCCCTTTTCAAAGTCAGTGTGGATTACACCCGCTGCCTGCGGAGCTTTCCAACCGGTATGTATTGTCCAGGCTCTTACTTCCTTGGGACCTGCGGTGAAATAACTTATTAAGCCAAGGGTGTGAAATCCGGTTCTTATTATTTTTTCAAGTCCGCTTTCCTTAACGCCGTATGAATCAAGGAATTCATCCCTTTCTTCATCAGATAGTCCGATCATTTCCTCTTCAACTTTGGCTGAAATCTTAACAGCATCAGCTCCGTTTTTCCCGGCATAGTCCTTAACTGCCTTAACGTATTCGTTGTCTTCTACCAATTCGGTTTCATCAACGTTAGCGCAATATATAACCTGTTTGGCAGTCATCAGTCTTAATTCATTAAATAATTGTTTAACTGATTCTTTATCTCTTTCAGGATACATCAATGCAGATCTCCCGTCATTCATATACTTTAGAAGATTTTCAGCATCGTCAAGCATCTGCTTTGCAGTTTTATCTCCTTTAGCAAGCTTCTGCAGTTTTTCAATCTTTCTTTCAAGAGTTTGTATATCGGAAAGAAGAAGCTCTGTTTCAATAACTTCTATGTCCCTGATAGGATTAATATTCCCATCAACATGAACGACATCGTCGTTTTCAAAACATCTTACAAGGTGAAGTATTGCATCAGTTTCTCTTATATTACTCAGAAACTGGTTTCCTAAACCTTCTCCTTTGCTGGCTCCTTTTACGAGGCCTGCGATATCAAAAAATTCAATTGTACTGTTCACAAGTCTGGCCGGATTTACCAGCCGGGCAAGCTGTTCAATTCTAATATCAGGCACGGGAACGATAGCTTTATTAGGTTCTATTGTGCAGAATGGATAATTAGCTGATTCAGCATTCTGTGCCTTAGTTAACGCGTTAAACAGGGTGGATTTACCAACATTAGGCAATCCTACAATACCAATACTCAAACCCATCTAATAATTTTCTCCTTTGCTTTTCATTTTTCGAATGCAAATATAAGAATAAATGAGTTGGTACTTTAACGGCTTATAATTTACAGAATGTGAGCTAATTAGGGTGAATGGTATGAGTCGGATCAATGGTCAAATCTGTCGAATGCGAAAATATTGCGCATTAAAATGTCTAAAATTTAACAAAATATGGCTTTTTAGGAAAATTATTCAGGAGGCACTTTTATTGAGTAACTAACTATGGTTATGTGTCATTTCTGAGGATTTAAAATATGTTCAAGAATAAAAATATTCTTATAGCAATTGATAATGGAATTATAGGACTCGATATAAAGAAACAATTAAATGAATATGGATATAATGCCGAAATAATTAATTTAATAAGCAAAGAAAAAATTAAAGAAACTTTAAACAGAGGATTTCAATTAATGATACTTGAAAAATCCGCTAATGCTGAAGGTCTTGAATACGCTGCTACTCTTGCCCGCGAATATAATCTTCCGACTATTTACCTGTCGACGGATGCCGATGCTAATAATATGGATGGTGAAGGGTTCAGAATTCTAATGATGCCTTTCGGAGAAGACGACTTAAAGGAAGTTGTAAATATTGCACTGGGTGATAAATAAAAAATTCTTTCACCTCAGGGGAATGAAACAGAACCGAAACCCCGGACTTAACCGCCCGGGGTTTTATTTTGAAAGAACATACCAAAAGTAATAAACCTTAGCCTGGTGCGGATAACGATGCGCTGCTGCGATCACCTGGTTTTATTAGATATTGGGCTTTGACCCATAGCATGCTTAATGAGAACTCCGGCGTCATTCTTAAAGTTAACGAATCGTCTGCCCGCCTGCGGCGAGAGAATCAGTTTTCATAAAAATCAGTAAAGAATCCCTCTGATTTTTTCGTTTAACTATCACTGAAAGATGTTTACGAATGACATCATTTAAATCACTCTCTGTTAATTTATCCGCATCAGGATTTTCAGAAAGCAGTTTCCAGGGAGGAGGGGATTTATAATTGTACTTTCCATAAATTATTACCGGTGTTCCATAAGCATTGATTCTACTCCCGTTTTTTGTCAGTATCCACTGATCTGCCCAGTAGTAAATCCATTCCGCATCTGTCTGCAACAGCCTTGCGCAGGAATGACTTGCCGGATAACCCGGTAATTCAAACTGATGAATGGAAATCCCATTGAAGTTGTCTATGTTAAATGCCCAGGGGAGTATCCATTCTTTATTAACCGTACTTATAGTTTCTTTGGATTTCCAGTTTGTAAAATAAAGACCTTCAGGTGTCGGTGTAGTTCGTTTACCCATACTCGTCGGGCCCCACCTTACAAGGCTGCCATATTCGTAAGCAGCAAATGCCTGTACAGGGTAAGAAAAAATGAGAATTTTCGGAATAGAATCAAGTATGGCGAGACGCTCCGGGTAAGGAGAAAAGTAAAGGAAATCATGCGGGCAGTGTGTCGGGGACGCATAGGGTATCTCCTATTACTATGTGTCTTGTATCCAGCCTGTTAACGGCGAGTATTTGCCTCATACCTGTATCACCGAATCTATCTGTGAGTTCTGCCAGGATATGAGTGCTTTTAATAGCTTCTTTGCCAAATACCACTTTAAGTTTAGGAGGCTCCGGTTTTTTTACGGTAATTGTATCATTTGATAGGGGAGGTTGTTTCTCTTTTTTTTCTTCACACCCCATCGATATTGAAAGTGTTACGATCAGTAAGAGTATACTGACTCTCTTAAAATGCGAAAGGTATTTTTTCATAGAAAGTCAGTCCCTGTACTCCAGAATTCCCCGGTTAATAAGTTCAATCAGCAGACTTTTATATCCCTTAAATTGTACTCCATCCCACCCAAGTTTCCGGCGGCATCTACATATTCGGAAATGTCATCAATGAAAAAGTGTTCACCGGGCTTTCCTTTGAGTGAATGATTCAACAGCTTTATAAATTTTCCTCTCCGGCTTTACCGCCCCGGCTTCGTATGATACTACTATTTTTTCAAAATGCTTCAGGAAATCATACTGCTTCCATCCGTATTCGTAATGAATAATATTTGTATTCGAAAGAAGCACGAGAGTGAAACTCTTTTTTAATTTCGGGAGTAAATCTACTACTTCTTTATTCTCGGAAAAAATATGGGAATAATATTCGCAGAAAGTATTTTTATCAATTTTATGGTTTAATGCTCCGAGCATTATATTGGTGAACTCATCCGCCGGCATATCCCCTCTCTCAAACGCCCTGTGGTATTGATAGTTATCCTGATAAAACCTGAGAAATTGATCCCCCAGTCCCTTTTCAATGTTCTCAAGTTTATTTACGGTGACCTTGTAATCGAATGGAAGCAGAACATTACCAAGGTCAAATATAATTACAGAAATATCCTGCTGCATATTTTTCTATAGTTGAAATTTTGTATTTGAAATGCCGGTATTTATTTTTATTGAATCAACGTTAAATTCCATATGCTGAGGCCCGACAGACTGCTTTATAGAAAACGGATATTTAACCCCGTCCACCGTTCTGTAATCACTGTAAAATATTTCCTGCGTAAATGTTCCTTGCGGTGTAGTTATATTCTTCATCTCTTTTATCTTATATCCCGTCTCCGGATCGTAATACTGGATCCACTTAGTGCCTGAAGGAAAGGTCATTTCGATTTTATATGCATCCTTGCCGTTAACTTTTTCCATTCCAGCAAGCTTCAGCCTTACTCCCAGGGAATCAAGTTCAAGGAGAAGGTGTATAGTAGCCTCGTTTTTAAGTTTTTCAAGTTCATTTCCTTTTATTTCCAATTGCTGCCCAGCTGATTCCATCTCACCATTCTCTCCGTTATATGTAATCACCTGGGTCATTCCTCCGGCATCAACCTCCTGCTTAAAAAGATCCGGCTCCTTCTGATAAATAGTAGTGGTAACATCAAAACCTTGTATAGTCCCTTTCATAACTGTGGTTCTGTCATGAACATTAGCAAGACTGTCTCTCCCTCCGATTGCTTTTATATAATGATTTATCACATCCATCGCTGACAGATCCCCGGGTATAGAAGCGAGAGAAGTATCTACCTGGTTGCCGTATTTATCATAATAAAATATCGGACCGAATTTAGTTAATCCTTGCTTTATCTGGTCCGCATTTCCGACAATTACGATATTTGAATGATCCGGTTTTATAAATTTTTCAGCAGCATCCCTGATCTCACCGGGGGTTACCTTAGCTACATTTTTAAGATAATCGGCATAGTAATCCTGCGGAAGATTATATTTATCGATATTTATTGCAAAAGCTGCAATAGTTTGCGGACTTTCAAGAGAAATAGCAAAATTCCCGGTCACATAATTTTTAACTAACCTGAAGTTCGCTGTCGGGCACAGTTTCATTTTTTATACGGTTCATTTCATCAAGGATACGGGAAACTGCGCTGTCAGTTACTGCATTGCGGACATTCGTGAAAGCGGTGAAGCTTCCGACATATTCATCTCCCGACAATCTTGAATTAGCACCATAAGTGAATGAATGCTTTTCTCTTAAATCCTGAAACAGCCTGAATGTGCCTCCTCCAAGGATAGTATTCATTAGCGATGCCGGAATTGCATCACTATCCCCTGGTTTCAATTGGACAGGATAAGTAACATTTACGACGGACTGAACAGAATTCGGCCGGTCTACCAGGTCTACGGATGTCTGCGCTGGCGGCTGCGGAGCCGGGTATTTATACTGAGGCACATCTTTCCGCTGCCAGCTGCCGAGATAATTTGTTACCAGTTCCTTAGCCTTTTGTTCATCGATGTCGCCCACAACAGCAAGGTAGGAAATATTCGGAGCGAAGAATGTCTTATAGTATTCCTTACATTTTTCAAGGGTTATATTATCAACCGTTTGTTCTGTCTCAGGTTCACCGTAGGGATGATCCTTACCAAAGTCTACCACATTTTTAACTGTTCCTGCTATAGCATCCGGATCGTCTTTCTGGCTTGCAAGGTCGGATTTCATCCTGGTTTTAATTTTATCCAGTTCTTCCTTTTTAAATTGCGAATTCAATATAATATCTGACATTATTTTAAATAAGGTATCAGCATGTTCGGTCAGACTCATGGCATAAATCCCGGTTGAGGAAGTTGAAAGATCTGCACCGATAAAATCGATTGCTTCATCCAATTCTTCCTTGCTTCTGCTGCTTGTGCCGGTTCTTAAAAGCTGTCCTGCCGCAGATATGTACCCGGCCGTATCACCTTCAAGGATGGGATCTCTGTCAATTTGTAATGAAAATGAAACTCTCGGCAGCTTATGATTTTCCACGACGAAAACTTTCAAACCATTTGGAAGTTGAAAATGTTCATAAGTTCCGAGTTCAATCTCAGGGGCAGGTCCCGGTTCAGGGGGTTTGCTTCTATCAACCTGTGCGTTCAATGGAATGACGAATAAAACAGCCAGGACACAAAATATAATTCGTTTCATATTATTTACCTCCTTTCTGCTGAGGCAGATAATAAAGCAGCACTCGATTATCCTTATTTAAATACTTGTCGGCAACTCGTTTTATATCCTCTTTAGAGACGTCCATAAGTTTATCCAGTTCTGTATTAATTGCTTCAGTGTTTCCATAAATAGTATAGTAATAAGCAAGGTTCTCTGCAATTCCTGCATCAGTTGAATTCTGATTTACATAATTGGTCTCAACCTGGTTTTTAAGTTTCTGCATTTCCTCATCGGTGATCACAGAGTCCTTCACTATATCGATCTCCCTGTCAATAAGATTTTTAAGATCCTCATCGTCAACACCCTGGTTTGCAATTGCCAGGGAAATAAATAAGCCGGGATTCTCCAGGGCAGCTGGAAATGCTCCTACGTAAACAGCTTTTTGGGTACTGTCCACCAGTGTTTTATAAAGTCTTGAACTTCTTCCGCCGGAAAGCAGGGTAGTCAACATCTGGATTGGGTAATAATCTTCCGTCCCAACTGCCGGGATGTGGTACGCTTCTACGATTGCCGGCAGCTGGATATTATCATAAGCCGTATCTATAATTTCAGATTTTTGTTCGGGTTCTACGGCTTCAGGTCTGTAAATATCTTTTGTGCCCTTTGGTATTTCTGAAAAATATTTGCTGATTAAATCTTTTGCATCATCAATCTGGATATCACCGGCAATTGACAGCACAGCATTCTGCGGGACATAATAGGTTTTATAAAAATTTCTGAATTCCTCTATACTTGCCTGGTCGATATATTGAGCAGAGCCTATCGGCATCCAGCGGTATGGTGAAACTTTATAAGCATCCTTAAAAATGATCTCCCATATCTTTCCATAAGGCTGATTATCAAGTCTCTGCTTTCTTTCCTCCTTTACGACTTTTCGTTGTGTTTCAACACCTGCACTGTCTATTTTCAGATGAAGCATTCGCTCAGATTCCAGGTACAATCCCAGGGCAAGCTGATTTGACGGCAGTACCTCATAATAATATGTTCTGTCAAAATCGGTATTAGCATTCAGCTCTCCTCCTGCATTTTCAACCATCTTCATATATTCACCTCTGCCGATGTTCGGCGATCCTTCAAACATGAGGTGCTCGAAGAAATGGGCAAAGCCTGTTCTGTCAGACTTTTCATTTTTAGACCCGACATGGTACATGACAGAAACTGCAACTATAGGAGTAGAATTATCCTGGTGCAAAATTACATGCAAACCATTATCAAGATCATATTCAGTATAATTTACTTCAGTTTGCGGCAGACCCTCTCTGCATAAAATAATTGTGAGCAAGACCAGGAAAAGTGATATCCTTTTCATATTATGTCCTTTTTTACCAATAGTTTTGTTTACATAGAACATTTAAAATAGGATTATTATACAGATAATTAAATATCAAAATGGGTTATCCTGCAGGTGTGTGATTTGGTAATTTTATTTTCCAATGCCTTAAAGAACTGCGCAGCCTGTTTGCCATTTCCAGAACGAAATGAAATGAAGGCTGCCCAGGTTAAACTTGCAGATGAGACCTCAGCATGGCTTCTCTTTATATTCCTATTGTATTATTTATTATTTACCGATATTTGAAACTTAATTTACCTCAAATAAACTCAAAATCATTTTAATGACACGATTATTCATTTTATTCTTCCTGTTGAACATTTCGGCTGGTGCGCAGCAGATCCTTATTACGGGGAAAATAACAGATGAATCGAAAAACACGCTGCCGTTTGCCAACATCAGAGTCGCCGGTACTACGCTGGGTACATCAGCGAACCGGGAGGGAAAATACGAATTAAAACTGAAACCGGGAGATTATAAACTCATTGCCTCGTACATAGGTTATGTTTCAGACACGATTGAAGTGCATCCGGCCAGGATTGGAATTGAAGTTAATTTCGTATTAAAACAGACGAACATTAATCTTCCGGAAATAACCATCCTGCCGGGAGAAAATCCTGCCCTTGAAATAATAAGGAAAGCAATCCTAAGAAAAAAAGAACGAAGTGCTATTTTGAATAGCTATGAATTTAAGGCTTATACCAAGGGAATAATCAAAACACCGGGAGATATAAGTGCCGGCAACAGCAGTATCGGGATAAACGTTGGAGGAAATGACACTATCCCTTTGAAGATCTCGGCAATAATAGAAAACCAGAGTGAAGGTTTTTATAAAAAACCGGGGGAGTATAAGGAACTTATCCTGGCAAGGAAACAGACTGCAAACCTTCCTCCTTCAATAAATGTGCTTACAGGCGGGCGCTCAATACAGAATTTTTATGATGAGACTGTGAATTTTATTGGCGAAGATCTTCCCGGTCCTCTCGCTGATGATGCACCGGGTTATTATTATTATTACATAGAAAGAACCCTGGCAATTAATAATACAACTGTGTATGAAATACATATAGCTCCTGATGATGAGCATAATCCGGGCTTTGAAGGAAGAATATATATTACTGAAGACCACTATGATTTAATCAAAGTTGATCTTGAACTTAACAGGGCTGCTAATACCGGCGGAATCTTTGACACTGTTTCAGTATTTCAGCAGTTTTCAGATTTTGCAGATTCTATAGTTATGCCGGTGGATTACAGGTTATATGTCACAGCAAATTATCTTAATCTTGCCCGCTTCGGGTTTGAACTTTCAACAATACTATACGACTATAAGATAAATCCCGTCATAAAAGATGATTTTTTCGATAAGGCAATTATAAAAGTTGTTCCATCAGCAGATGAAAAGGATTCATCTTACTGGAATTCAATCCAGGTAATTCCAAATACTCCTGAAGAAGAAAAAGCTTATACAAGGATAGACAGTCTGGAGAGAATCCCGGTGACTTTCTGGGACCGATTTTCATTCCTCTCCTCGCGGATTTATTTAAGTAATTACTTTGCGGTAAGTGCGCCTCTTGGAATGTATCATTTCAACCGGGTTGAAGGTAATGCAATTGATTTCGGTCTTTTCCTGGAAAACGCTTTGAATAAAAGATTTAACGGTGAAATGGATTTTTCATATGGATTTTCGGATAAAAGAGTTAAACAAAATCTGGCTCTTGAATATCTGCCTGGTGAATACAGAACATATTCCATCAAGTTAAATGTTTATAATAAATTGAATATCCTTTTCGGTGAATCGGATGAATACGGGGATCTGATCCCTTCTTTACTGGCCTTAATCACAAAATATGAATTCCGGAACTATTACTACACAAAAGGTTTTAATTTAAATCTTTCCGGCGAAGTCTTTCCTGTACTCACCTTAAGTGCAGGATTTAAGGATCATACTGATCATAGCGCTATTACCAGAAGTGAGTTCTCGTTACTTAACCGTGACAGGAACTATCCTCCCAACCAGATCATATATGATTCCCACGTAAGCGCTTTTACAGCAGGGTTCCAATTAGATTTCAGGAATTTTATAGAGGATGGATACTTCAGGAGAAGAATTTCTGAGGGAAAATCATATATAATTATACGCGGAGATGTTGAATTATCTGATAAGAAAATTTTGAAAAGCGGTCTTGACTACACCACGTATAAATTAAGTGCAGGGGGTTCAATAAATACATTCAGATCCCAGAGTCTGGGTTACAGAATAATGGGTATGTACAACCGGGGCAGTCTTCATTATCAATCGTTGTATGCTCTGCCGGGGAACATTGACGTACTTTTCCAGAGTTTTTCATTCAGGACGCTGAATGTAAATGAGATATTCGGCAGCAGGCTGTTAACTATAAACCTTGAGCATAATTTTCAGGATTTAATCTTCAGGACATTGAAAATTCCGGGATTGATGGATTGGGGGATTCAATTAAACGTATTTTTTAATGCAGCCTATAGCGACATCGGAAGTGAGACGACAACTTATCTGCCAGTTCATATAAGGACTTTTCCGCATCCTTTTTACGAGACAGGGTTTGGTCTCTCGCAGGTTCTCATACCCTTCCGCCTTGAATTTGCCTGGAAACTAAATTACTTCGGAGAAAACAATTTCAGAATAGGAATAAATTCTGTTCTGTTTTAAGATAATTTAAAATAAAAAAGCGCTCTGCAAAAAGAGCGCCTAAAAACAGAAAGCTAAACCTGAATTAACTCTTTGGTTTTGCTTCACTGACGATAATGCTGCGGCCGCTAAGTTCTGAACCATTCAGTGCAGTAATTGCAGCATTTGCTTCGGCTTCATCTGACATTTCAACGAAACCGAAACCTCTGGATCTGCCGGTCTGACGATCAGTGATAACCTTTGCAGAAACTACTGTGCCATGCGGCTCAAAAGCTTCGCGAAGAGAATCATCATTAACCGACCAGGGGAGTGATCCAACAAAAAGCTTAGTACTCACTAACTTACCTCTGAAAAATAATTAAAAAATAACCACGGTGTTTAGACCGTGATGAAAAATACCATTATTAAACAAAAAAACAAAGAAAATTTTACCTAATACAAATTTGAGGAGTCAATAATAAATAAGGCTAAATAATGTGTGATTTTTATCAATTATAATTATTCGAAAATACTGGAAATAGCCTCAGAAAGTGAACTTACAGGTATGATTTTAGCTGAATTTTTCGATTTTAACGTTTTCTGGTTGTTTGCCGGAATAATAATTTTTTGAAATCCAAGTTTTTCTGCTTCTGCTATTCTTTTTTCAATATTTCCCACACTCCGTATCTCTCCGCCAAGGCCAACCTCACCTATTACAACTATGCCGTTATCAGCAGGTTTATCAAGCAGGCTGGAAGCAATACTGCAGCAAACAGCCAGGTCAACTGCCGGCTCTTCGATTTTTACGCCTCCGGCCATATTTAAAAACACATTATTTGCGCTCAGCCTGTAACCGCCTCTTTTTTCCAGGACTGCCAGGAGGATTGATAATCTCCTGTAATCAAAACCAGTCGCTACTCTCTGAGGATTTCCATAGTTCGACGGGGTAACGAGGGCCTGGACTTCCAGCAAAAGAGGGCGGGTTCCTTCGACACTTGCAGTAACAATTGATCCTGAAATTTTAGTGCCTCTTTCACTCAGAAAAAGCTCGCTTGGATTTTTTACCTCTACAAGCCCCTCTTCGTGCATTTCAAATATTCCTATTTCATTGGTGCTGCCGAAACGGTTCTTTTGCGCCCGGAGGATCCGGAATGCGTGGTGTGATTCTCCCTCAAACTGGATTACCGCATCAACAATATGTTCAAGGACTTTAGGTCCCGCAATAAACCCTTCCTTTGTAACATGACCTATAATTATCACACAATAATGATTTCTTTTTGCCTCATCCATCAGAATGGCTGTTGATTCTCTTATCTGGGTAACTGTTCCGGGGGAATTATCGAATTCGCTTCTATACATTGTCTGGATTGAATCGATGATAACTACGGCTGGTTTAGTACTGTTTATTGCAGCAATTATTATATTTATATCGGTTTCCGGTAATACATAGAAATTATCCGATCCTATTTTTAAACGGTCAGCACGCAGTTTGATTTGTTTGGAAGATTCTTCTCCAGTTACATAAAGAACCTTATCATTTATCCGGGATGCTGCCTGCATTGCCAATGTTGATTTTCCGATACCAGGATCACCACCAAGCAGAATTACCGAACCGGGCATTAGTCCTCCTCCCAAAACCCTATCAAATTCAACAATCCCGGTTTTGATCCTCTCATCTTCCTTTGCGGGAATTTCGCTTATTTTAGAGACGGATACCTTCTGAACAACGCGTGAAGCTTTGCGCGGATTATTTTCTAAAATTTCTTCTGTAAATGAGTTCCACTCATCGCATTCAGGACACTTTCCAAGCCAGCGCAGAGATTCATATCCGCAACTGGAACAGACGTATTTAATCCTTGGTTTGGTTTTCATTAAGGCTATATAAAAATGGTTATAAAAAGCTCTGAATGGTTTTTTCTACTTCCTTTAATGCATCAGGGATCTTTGAAATATCTTTTCCTCCTGCCGTTGCAAGATGGGGCTTTCCGCCGCCGCCGCCGCCCACTATTTTAGCGAGTGAGCCTACTATTTTACCCGCATTCAGCCTGGTGTTTTTAAGCAGTTCATCATTTACAATACATACAATTCCTACTTTATCTTCAAATCGTGAAATAAGCACACCTACTGATTCCTTTGTTTTGTTTCTCAGTTCATCGCCGAATGATTTTAATTCATCCATATTTTCAGCATCAACTTCACCCTTATAAACACTTATTTTATCCAGTTTCACAGGGTTTTTAATAATGCTCTCAATCTGTCCAAGTTTTTCTTTCAGTTTCATTTCAGAAAGATCTTTATCAAGTCGTCTTTTCTCATCCTGCAGAGAGGCGATCTTCTCTTCCGATTCCCTGATCTTAATCAACTGAGAATTGATATAATCCTCTATTCCGGCTCCCGTAACTGCTTCTATCCTTCTTACACCGCTGGCAATCGAAGATTCACTGATTATTTTAAATAAACCTATTTCTGATGAATTCCTTACATGGGTTCCTCCGCAGAATTCCATGCTGAAATCACCGAACTGCACGACGTTGACTTTATCACCATATTTATCGCCAAAAAACATAAGCGCACCCATTTTTTTCGCCTGATCAAACGGGATATTTCGATGATGCTGAAGGGGGATATTCCGCCTAAGCTGTTCATTAACCAGCGTTTCAATTTCTTTTATCTCAGTTTCCGATAATTTTGAAAAATGAGTAAAGTCAAAGCGAAGCCGGTCGGGTCCAACATAAGAGCCTGCCTGGTGAACATGAGTACCTAATATTTTTCTCAACGCAGCGTGCAGAAAGTGAGTTGCAGAGTGGTTCCGCATAATATCCCATCTTCTTTTTTCATCGACCCGGGCAATTACTTCGATTCCAGGAGTAATAAAATCTTCATCACCTGTATCAACGACATGGATAGTTTTATTATCAACTTTTGTCACATCAATTACAGGGAGAACACGTCCCCGGGCAACCAGATTTCCCAGGTCATCAATCTGTCCGCCTGCTTCTACATAAAACGGTGTCCTTGTAAGGATAACCAGCTCATTACCATTTTCTTTTTTGTACCCTGCTATTTTTCCTTTTGTCTCAAGCTCATCATATCCTGTAAATTCCGAATTCACAGGATCAATCATTTCGAATGATTTCAAATCATCGGTTGATATATTAACGGAAGCAAATTTATCTTTTGATGATTCTCTTCCCCTCTGCTGCTGCAGTTTCATAAGTCCGTTAAAACCATCCTCATCGATTGTAAACCCGTTTTCCTTTGCCATAATATTCGTAAGATCTACGGGAAAGCCGTACGTATCATACAGCTTAAAAACATCTTCGCCGGGAATGACGTTAAGTTTGTCTTTTTTTAATACTGTGATCAGCTCGTCGAACAACTCAATTCCTCTATCGAGAGTAACATTAAAACTTTCCTCCTCAGCTTTGATCACTTTCTTTATGTAGGATCTCTTTTCTTTTAATTCAGGGAAAACTTCACCCATTGTATCAGCCAATACATCAACCAGCTCGTATAAAAAAGGTTTATGCAGACTGATTTTCCGGCCATAGCGGGAAGCACGTCTTAGTATTCTTCTCAATACATAGCCCCGTCCTTCATTGCCGGGGACTGCACCGTCGGCTATAGCAAAAGTTAACGCACGTATATGATCAGCAATTACGCGCATCGGGATTTTATCTTCCTCTTTATCATATTTAATTCCCGACATATCGGAAATTTTATTTATGATGGGCATAAAAATATCGGTATCGTAGTTTGAATCCTTCTTCTGCAGGACCGCACAGACTCTTTCGAAACCCATCCCTGTATCGATATGTTTAGACGGAAGATCATGAAGCACACCATTTGCATCTCGGTCATACTGTATAAATACGAGATTCCAGATTTCTATACATTCTGAAGTTCCGGCATTCACATAGGCAGGATTATTAAAATCATCACCAAGGTTTATGTGGATCTCTGAACAGGGACCGCAGGGACCGGTTTCGCCCATCTCCCAGAAGTTATCCTTCTCATCAAATTTCAGAATATGAGCTGGATTTATATCTGTATTTTTTTTCCATAAATCATATGCTTCATCATCAGTTCTGTAAACTGTAGCCCACAATCTTTCCTTCGGAAGTTTCCAGACATCAGTGAGAAGCTGCCAGGCCCAGCTAATAGCTTCGGCCTTATAGTAATCACCAAATGACCAGTTGCCGAGCATTTCAAAAAAAGTATGATGGTATGTGTCGTTGCCGACTTCTTCAAGATCATTATGTTTCCCGCTTACACGGATACATTTCTGAGTATCAGCCGCACGACTGTAATCCCGTTTGCCTTTTCCAAGGAACACATCCTTAAACTGGTTCATACCGGCATTGGTAAACAGCAGTGTCGGGTCATCGAAAGGTACGACCGGGGCACTTGGAACTATCCGGTGGCCCTTATTCTTTGAAAAAATCTAAAAACTGCTGTCTTATTTCACCTGATTTCATAAAATCCTGAATTATTTACTGAACCGTAAAGATAATAAATATCATTGTAAGCTTAAATAATCAAGAATTCACTCCAAATTGTGAATCCGAAAAATCCATCCTAATTAAATGTAATGATTGAATGCTTATTATCGGGATCAGAATCCTCGCCCTATGCCGGCAGTATAAGAATCGGGAAAACGCTGAAGGACCTTATTTACAGCGTATTCAAAGCGCATTCAAAGCGTTTTCAGTGCGTATTCAGAGCGTATTCACAGCGTATTCAGGTCGGAGTTTAGAAGTATCTGAGAGGCGGTTTCAGACCGGGTCATTTTCTTAGGCAGTATGAAAATTCCCGATAAACCCCGCCTTCCGGCGAGTAAATCTGCCTTCCGGCGGGTAAACCTGCATCCCGGCGGGTAAATTAGATTTTACCTTGTAAAACAACACTTAATAGTGGCGGATAATACAGTCTCTTTAATAATAGAGGTGAAATTCTTTTAAGTATTTTCGAAAACTTCATTTTTTTGGATAATTTAAATCGGACAGTGCTTAAATCTGATCTTATATTTTCAAAACTAATTATGGTAATGGCAGGAAATTTGATGAAATAGTTATTATTATCTCGTTGCTTTTTAGCGGCGTTAGTGATAGTTTTGTATCAAAAGAAGAACAAGGATAGTGGGCAAATTTGGCAGCTGTTGACTCGACAACCAGTGATCTTGAAATAATGAAAAAGGTTGCTTCCTATGATTCTCTTGCATTGGAAGCATTATACAACCGTTATTCGACCATTCTTTATACTCTCATTAAAACAATTGTTTCTGATCAAAAGCTTGCAGAAGAAATTCTCTCAGATGTATTTGTGATTATCTGGAGGAAAATCAACCATTTTGATTTTGAAACAGGCAATGTCTATACCTGGCTTATAACACTTACAAGAAATAAAGCTGTTGATACTATACGTATGAAGAAGAGCGGTGTTGAGACACAGCCTTATTCGGATGATTATGAAGATAAATTTATTCTCCCCATACTTAAATCCAATGGTAAGGCAATTGAATTACGGGATGCACTGAACAAGACTGTTGCCATGCAGAAAGCCATGGAAGATCTGACAGATGCCCAGCAGTATGTAATACACCTTGCTTATTTTGAAGGATTGACGGAAGGTGAAATAGCTTCCAAACTTAATATCCCCGTATCGACTGTAAAATCAAAAATAAGGATTGCATTAACAAACCTTAAAGAAAATCTTTCCCAGGGGTATTCCATATGATAACAAGACAGGAAGCGGCGGATCTGATCTATGCAAACGTTTTAGGCTGTCTTGACCGCGGTGATCAAACGAAGTTAACAGAATATATAAATGCAGGAGGAGAACTCCCCGCTAATATGGGAGAACTTCAGAATATTGCTGCAATGCTGCCTGTTATTCTGCATGCTGAAAATCCTGACTCACAGCTAAAAGACAAGGTAGCCCGGAAACTATACAGAATAAAGGATGAAATACGAGCGAAAGTTAACACAGGCTCGATAAATCCTGCCGAAGTATTTTATAAAAATTCCAGGGAAAATAGAAAGGCTGCTTCAACACCTGATGATAAAGTATTAACACCCACTGAACCTGAAAAATTTATAGCTGAAGAAAATCCTGTCGATGCAACAGAAAATGAAAATAATATTTTACAAAGTGAACAGGAAAAAGAAGTTGTAAATGAAGATATCGGGAAAGTTAATTCAGAGGAAAATAAACCAAAAGATTTTGAACCTGTAACTCCGCTCCGTAATACATTCGAATCCTTCAAATCAACCCGTGAAAAGGTGCTCGAAGGAAATTTCAAGGAGGCCGGAGAAGAAGAAACGCCGGAAGAAAAAAGTCCTGAAGTTAAAATACCGACCAGGGACAAAATCAAAACCTATGAAAGAGTAATTACAAAGGAGAAGCCATCATATACGGCTTCAGCCAGAAAAACTCCCTACAGAAGCACTTCTACCAAAGATCGAGGTAAAAGCTTTGAACGGGCCTATAAAAGTAAATATATGACAGAAGAAACGACAAATAAAAAACAAGGGATGAAACCGTGGCTGGTAATCTCACTGTTTATTATTCTTTTGCTGGCTCTTACAGTACTATATCTGAATTTTTCTTCCGAGATTGACAATTTGAAATTCACCAACGATTCATTAAAACAGCAGGTTAACGATCTGTCCGTAAAATTCAATAGTACACAGGAAATTCAGAGCATACTTGAATCAGCGGATGTAAAAGTAATCAACCTCGGGGGAACCGGTATAAATCCTGTAGGTAAAGGTAAATTGATCATCAGCGAATCTCAAAATAAAGGTTATCTCCAGCTCTCAGAAATGCCTGAACTTGGTCAGAATAAAGCTTATCAGCTATGGATGCAGCTGCCGGACGGGAAGTATTTTTCTCTTGGGGTATTTAATCCTTCAGGAAGGGTTCAGTATTTTCCTTTTAAAATTCCGCAATCTGAAGGAAATATAACCGAATTCCTGGTTACAGAAGAATCAGGTGAAGGTTCTGCGAACCCGGGGAATAAAGTATTCCTGACCGGATCTCTTCAATAAAAATTACCGCTTCAGTATTATAGTTATCCCGGAAATCACCAGGAGTACCGGCCAGTAAACCTCAATTATTTTAAGAATGGATTCTCCGAAGACTCCCAACTGCACCTGTCTTGCCGTGAAGATAAAAATCATTCCCGCAATAACCAGAATTAAAGAGGCAAACAAGACAGCTTTATTATTTGTATCATCAAAATAAACTATAAAAAGGCTGATGCCGGCTATCAATATTGAGGAAGGAATAAAAATATTCAGCGGCCTGATAAAATCAAAATGTGCAGGCAGAGAAACTACAATTCCAGAAAGAAAAATAACCGAACCCAAAAAGATTAAAAATTTATTGTTTCCCCCAAAAGAGGTATAAACAGTTGCAATTCCATAAAATATTAATCCATATCCGAATAGATCTGTTGAATCAATTTCAATTATACCGGTGTAATTCAAGATAAAAGAAGCAACAATAAATAAAAGAAGAAATGTAATAATAGTTATTTGAGAGTGTTTCACTTTATTTACTATGATGTTAATAGATTAATTCTCCCTTGTATTTATGATGCGCCGCTCTGTTATAATCCTGTCAATCCGTACATCCTGTCTTTCATACTCAATCCTGTTAAATACCTGAAATTCAAAGGCAAGGACAATCCTGGGGGCAAAGGAAGTTCGAAGCAGAGAATTATAATTCATTCCTTCAAACCCGATTCTTTCTCCCAGTAAAGATGCCGCCATACAGGGGACGATTATCAGGTCAATATCACTAAGGTCCTCATCAATTCCTATCTTAGGTTCGAGAAAATCCAGTTCGTTTTTTACCAGATCATCATAAGCAGTGAACTGAAATCTTCCGGGCATAAAACCCTCATGTTTTTGCTTCGGAAGAAAAACAGATTTACCCTGTCCCTGTGCTGTATTGATGAGAGATTTAGTGTTGACAATATTTCCCGAGACTGAATAATACGCGAATATTTTATCAGCAAAATTATAATCGTCAGAATCCAGTAATCTTTCGATAACAGAAGCAGATTTATTCTTAAGTTCTGTTTCTGTCAGCTCGCGCAATCTTCCGCGGACAATTCTTCTGGCTTCCGCTTTCGGTATGGGAGCTTTATTCCTGAAAGTATACGGCATTTTTAGATTAGAATTTATCATAGTATCCTTTGTCCCATACTCGAAGCCACAAGATCAGCCGCAAATTCCGCACTTCGGTTTTTCCTATCAAGTATAGGATTAACTTCTGAAATTTCAAGAGATGACATACATCCGCATTCAGCAATTGATTCCATCAGCAAGTGTGCTTCGCGGTAGCTTAATCCTCCTGAAACCGGTGTACCTACTCCGGGAGCAATATCCGGCTCAACGCTATCAAGATCAAAACTTACATGTATATGATCAACCTTCTCTCTGAACTGTTTAAGCACCCTGTTAATTATTCTGTGGATGCCCAGTTTATCAACATCCGACATAGTAAATACCGGCAGGCCTGCTTTTTTAATATTTATTCTTTCCTGGGGATCTATACTTCTGACTCCAATCAACGCACAGTTTTCTGCTTTAACCTTCGGAGAAAATCCATAGAAATTAACCAATTTATCATTCCCAAGGCCAAGAGCTGCGGCCATCGGCATTCCATGAATATTACCTGATGGTGAAGTTGCATCTGTATTCATATCTGAATGTGCATCAATCCATATCACACCCAGCTTCCGATTATTCTTTCTGCAGAACGAGGATATACCCGCAATTGTTCCGATTGCCATTGAATGGTCACCACCAAGACAGAGAGGGAACTGATCTTTTTCAAGCACCCTTTCGATTTTTCCTGCGAGAATTTTAGAAGTCCTTAATATTTCATTTACATACTTGAGTTTTGGATTAACAATTTTCTGCCGTTCGACATTCTGGATAAAAATATCACCGCTGTCTAAAACTTTATAGCCTAACTGCTCAAGTTTTCCCTTCAGATTTGCAATGCGCAGAGCCGAAGGGCCCATATCAACCCCTCTCCTATCGGCACCCAGATCCATCGGAAAGCCAATCAGATTCACTATTTTACTTTGCAATATATTCTTCATCAATGGGAGTTATTTTATGAGTTGTGAAAAGCCACTCGTCAAATTAAAAAGTTTATCAGTCATTTACCAATAAATCTTATTCAACGATTTTCAATTATGTGCTGTGAAATAGGGAGCAATAAAACCTTAGTTATAGAAATATTTGCTTAATTAGTATATTTTAGCTCAATTTTATAAAAATCTTGGGAACAGGAATACCGGCTATATGCCCTCGTTTAAAAAAGAGCCGACAATAAGTGTCGGCATTATAACAGAAAAACTGGTTAATTTTGATCTGTATGGTGATTTCAGGGTCAAAGGAATCAAAAAATTCTTCAGCGGAAGGTTTACAGCTGAAATTGCAGGGGATAAAATCAGGTGTAAAAGGGGGGATGACATGCTTGAAGCTGATAAAGAAATAATTTTTGAGCCGGATGATATTGACCTGGAATCTTTTCTGATTAAAGACGTAACGATCGGAGTGAAGTTTCACTGGCAGAGGAAAGAAAAACAGAGATTCCAGGGAACTCTAAAACTTCTGAAGAACGGGGACAAGGTTGTAGTCATAAATATAATCCCCGTTGAGAAATACCTTACCAGTGTGGTTTCATCGGAAATGAGTGCGAAATCCTCTGTTCAAATGCTTAAATCACTCGCTGTTGTTTCCAGGAGCTGGCTTCTTGCACAGATAGAAAAGTCAAGCTCAATAAAAATGAAGAAAGAAGTTTATTCATCTGAGTCTAGTTCCGGTGATGAATTTATAAAGTGGTATGACCGGGAAGAGCATGAATTATTTGATGTTTGCGCAGACGATCATTGTCAGCGGTACCAGGGAATTACTAAAATTTCAACGCAAGCTGCAAGACAGGCTGTTGAAGAAACTTTCGGACTTGTACTGCTTTACAATGACAAAATCTGCGATGCACGATTTTCTAAAAGCTGCGGCGGAATAACTGAATCTTTCGAAAATGTCTGGGAACCTGTCGTCCACGAATACCTTACCTCTGTGATTGACTACAAATATGAACCTGAGAACTACCAGCTTGATTTCTCAGTTGAAAAAAATGCCCGCAAATGGATAGAAGGAAACCCCCCCGCATACTGCAATACGACTGATGATAAAATTCTTTCACAGGTTTTAATTGATTATGACCAGGAAACGAAGGATTTTTTCCGCTGGAGAGTTATCTACAGCCAGAGTGAGATTTCCGGGATGATCTCAAAAAACAGCGGATTCGATTTCGGTGAAATAATAGATTTGATTCCTTTAGAGCGGGGTAAATCTTCAAGATTAATTAAACTGAAAATTGTAGGTTCAAAAAAAGAACTGATTGTCGGGAAAGAACTTGAGATAAGAAGACTCCTTTCGATTACCCACTTATATAGTTCTGCTATATCGATCGGGAAGCAGAACATCGATAATAATATTCCCGGTAAGTTTATAATAAACGGAGCAGGCTGGGGTCACGGGGTAGGACTTTGCCAGATTGGCGCAGCTGTCATGGCTGAAAAAGGACATTCCTTTGATGAAATTCTCCTGCACTATTTCCGTAATGCAAGATTAAATAAGATATACTGATAGAATGAAAATTTTATATTCATGTTTATCTAAAAGCTGGGGGGGGATGGAAATGGTTACCCTTACCGGTATTAAGCAATTAACAAAAAGAGGGATCCACGTAGAACTTTTATGCACGGCAGAATCAAGAATTCACATTGAAGCCAATAACCTCGGGATTATCATCCATCCTGTAAAAGCAGGGGGTTATTTCCATCCGTTTTCCTCTCTCAGGCTTGCTTTTATCATAAGCAAAATGAACTTTGATATCATTCATACTCACGCTTCAAAAGATTTATGGGTACTTGTGCCCTCACTTCAGTTTCTCAGGAGAAGAATACCCGTACTTCTTACCAAGCATATCGGTTCATTTATTGAAAAAAAAGATTTCCTGCACCGCAGGCTTTACAGATATGTGACTAAAGCTATTGCTATAAGCAGCATGATCAAAAGAAATATACTTGAAACAACACCTTTGAAAGAGGAACAAATTGTTCTTATCCCGAATGGGGTAGATACTGAAAGATTTGATCCCGGACGCGTCGGCGGCGATAAAATAAGAGATGAATTTAAGGTCGGGAAGGATGAACTGTTAATCGGGATGATGGCCCGGTTTAGTCCTGGTAAAGGCCATGAGGAATTTATCAAAGCCTCATCAGTCTTGAATAAGGAGCATAAAAATCTGCGTTTTATCATTATAGGTGAAGCAAGCCGGGGGGAGGATTTGTATGAGCAGGAGATAAAGGCTTTTGCTGATAAATCAGAATTGCAAAATTTAATATTTACAGGCTACAGAAGCGATATACCGGAACTTCTGGCTGCCATAGATATATTTATCTTCCCCTCTCACGCTGAGGCGTTTGGTATCGCTCTAATAGAAGCGATGGCGATGCAGAAACCTTCCGTCTGTTCTGCTTCCGAAGGGGTACTTGATATTGCTGTAGATGGGAAGACTTCATTGCTGTTTGAAACCCATAATGCTGAAGATCTTACTGCAAAGATTAAAATATTAATTACTGACCCGGATAAAAGGAAATCCTTTGCTCTTTCAGCACGGCAGAGGGTGATTGAAAACTTCAATATTGACAGCGTAACTGACCGGATATGCGCTCTTTATGAAGAACTGACCTGATGTGTTTTTTATCTAACTCACAAAAATAAAAGAAGTTAGCCCATTGTGACAGTCTTAACTATTTAATAAACTTAATGTGGTATTTTTTAAAGCACTAAGAAAAAGAGATAACATTAACCCTGGAGGAGAAAAATGAAATATCTATTAACAATTCTTTTCACATCACTGCTTTTTGCTGCCTGCTCAAGCTCGAAAATGGCATCAATGGATCCTGCCCGTTTCGATCCCTGTACCGAGCAGTCTGATTTAGCCTCAAGTAATGTTTATACAGGCGAAACGGTTGACAATGTGGTAATCGATCAGCAGAGCGGCCTTGTATACGTTACTATGGACGTAAGATCGTACTGCAACTCTTCATTAAATATGGATATGCAGCAGAATGAAAACCAGATTATGCTGATGGTGTCAAATACAAATACTGCAACTGATAACTGTGTCTGCATAAAAAAGGCAAGAACAGCTTTCAGGGATCTGGCACCCGGTACTTATGATCTCAGAATCACGGACAAAACAGGACACAAAATACTGGACCAGGAAAGCATAACTATTCCTGAATAAATACACCTGCAGGTTCACTTTCATTATAAGCCGGTTTTATACCGGCTTTATTTTTTCTATTTTGTAACCTCCTCTTAAATATGTAAATTTTTATAAGTTATTAGGAGGATATATGAGTTTTCCTTTCACTGTTTTTATTCCTTATAACGGCAATGTGAAGATATGGGAATCGGCAAATGCCCTCAGATCTTCAAAAATGATTGAAGAATTATATTTGCTGACAGATGAATCTGTTAAAGTCCCTAAATCCTCCCAGGTTATAAACACCGAAAATATTTTCAGTACCAAGACCCTGAAGGCTTTATCGGAAGAAGCGGATTCAGAATTTATCCTTCTGCAGCTGAAACCCCTTGAAATTGTATTTGAAAAGTTCTCTCTGAGCCGGTTCTTCGAGGTTGCTAAACTTACCGGGGCAGGATTAATATATTCCGATTTTTATGAACTAAATAACAGTAATTTGATAGCACATCCGCAGATTGACTATAAGCCGGGAAGTATAAGAGACGACTTTGATTTCGGAGAAGTACTGGTTATAAAGAAATCAGTATTGGATGAATACCTGACTAATAATACTGAGGATTTTATTCAGGCGGGGATGTATAGCCTCAGATTGTTTATTTCAAGGAAGTACCCGGTAATAAGAATTCCTGAATTTTTATATTCGGTAAGAATCTCTGAGGATGGGCAATCCGCTGCAGGACAGTTCAATTATGTGGATCCCAAAAACAGGAGCTCACAGCTGGAGATGGAAGAAGCTGCAACGAATCATCTCCGGCAGATCGATGCTTACCTGGAACCGGTATTCAATGCTGTTAATACAACCGACGAAGATTTTGCATATACGGCATCAGTTATTATCCCTGTAAAAAACCGTGCAGAGACCATTGCTGATTCTGTAAAATCCGCCTTGGACCAGGAGACGGATTTTCCGTTTAACATAATTATAATTGATAATCATTCAACTGACCGCACAACCGAAATAGTAAAATCTCTTTGTGAAAAACACAGCAGAATAATTCATATAATCCCGGAAAGTTTTAGCCTTGAAATCGGCGGGTGCTGGAATGAAGGAGTGCATAATGAACACTGCGGTAAATATGCGGTACAGCTTGACAGTGACGACCTGTATGCTGATAAGCATACACTGCAAAAAATAATTAATGTATTTAGAGAAGAAAAATGTGCAATGGTTATTGGCTCTTATAAACTTACTGATTATAAATTAAACGAAATACCGCCGGGACTTATAGACCACAAAGAGTGGACTCCGGCGAACGGAAGAAATAATGCATTGCGGATAAACGGTCTTGGGGCGCCAAGGGCCTTTTATACTCCTGTTATAAGGAATATAAAATTCCCTAATGTCAGTTACGGAGAGGATTATTCTGCAGCATTAGCTGTTTCCAGGAAATATGAAATCAGCAGAATTTATGAGCCGTTATACTTATGCCGGAGGTGGGAAGGGAATTCCGATTCCCAACTATCGGTTGAACAAAAGAATAAATTTAATTCTTATAAAGACACTATCAGAACTTATGAAATAAAAGCCCGGCAGAAACTAAATGCAGAAAACGAAAAACAACTCATCTAAATCAGATTCCTTCGAAGACGAACTGAAGAATTTAATTAATGAGAATAAATTCTCAGAAGCAGTTTCGTTTCTGTTCAAGCAGCAAAGTGAAAACTGGGAATTATTAAAAAACGGACTGAGTTCACTGAATTCAATAAACACTAAAAAATTTTATTTTGATGGATATGAAGTTCTGACGCAGTTTAATCCACTCCGGTTAAATTCTACTATGGCGAATGTCTCTCCTGAAGCTGTAAAAAAACGGCAGTGTTTCATATGTATAGAAAATCTCCCCCGCGAGCAGAAAGGTATTATTTATAAAGAAAAGTATATCATTCTTTGTAATCCTTTCCCTATTTTCCCAGTACATCTGACGATTAGCAGCATTGAGCATACACCACAGAGGATAAAGAAATCATTTACTGACCTGCTTCAGTTAAGCAAGGATTTCTCGGAATTTACAATCGTATACAACGGTCCTGAATCGGGTGCTTCTGCTCCCGATCATCTGCATTTCCAGGCTTGCAGGAAAGATTCTCTGCCTATTGATATTGATTATGAAGGGATGAAGAATGAGTTCGGAGAAGAAGTAACAGCCGGGGAAGTATCAGTCACAGCAGTTGACGACGGAATGAGGAGAATCTTCTCCCTGGAAGGGACATCTGATTCATTAATGAACAAGACTTTTAATAGAATTTATAGTTTGTATGCGCCCATTGCAAAAAGTCATGTTGAACCCATGATGAATATTATCTGTACTTATGAAATTGAATCAGGCTGGAGAGTAATCATATTTTTCAGGAAGAAACATCGTCCGGATGCTTATTTTGAGGAGAATGACGGGAATATCCTTGTTAGTCCGGCTTCCATTGACCTTGGGGGAGTTTTAATAACACCTCTGGAGAAGGATTTCCGGAAGATCGATAAAGATCTTGTAGTCAGTATTTTCAGGGAGGTTTCAATTGGGAAAGAGGAATTTGAATATATAAAAACCAAACTGAAAGCATAAGAGCGGCACTGAATAATGAGCTTTATTACGGATATGGATTTTGCCGTTAAGGACCGAAGACGCAGAGATGCCAGCGGCGTTTATTACAAACCTGTAAAATTATAGAAGTCTTACCTTCATAGAATTTTATTTATCCTTCTGTAACCCTGACGGAGTCTGCGGAGTAGAGATTATCTTCTCGAATATTTCCCAGCGTTTTGATGGATTATCTTTAGTCCCGCCGTTTCTTTCTACATACTCTTTAACTATATCTTTTCCGAGGTTATAGTTGATAACATAACTTCTGTACCGGTCGATAAAGCTGAGTCTTTTTTCTGCTCTTTCTTTGCTCATCAATTCGTATTTCTGCATCCACTTTATTGCTGACTCTTTATCCCAGCCGCCATTCAGATAGTTTCGTGCAGCTTCATTACCTGCGTAGCTTAATTGATCAGTCAGCTCGAGCGCATGGTAGTATTCATCAGCCTGGGAAGAATCAAGACCAGCTATCGGGAACAAGACTTCTTTCTCAAACTTTATCCTTGATTCACCCGGGAAGGCCATTTCTATGCCGAAATTTGCAGTGCCTTCAGCTATAAGTGATTGAGGACTGAAAAGAGGATAAACGCTGAATTCGGGCCAGCCCCTCTGCCTCACGAGATTTTTCTCAAGGAGAGTATTATAGACGTGATGACCCGGATATCCTTCGTGAGCAGCCAGGTCTACTGCACGGTCTATATAAATAGGCAGGTCTGTGTTTACCTGTATCACGCTGTATGCGTTTCCCTTATACCAGTTATATCCGCCCCATGGTTTATCGCTGACATACTCAACTTTGAAATTTTCATCGGGAGGAAGCTGGATATGATCAAGCGTTCTTGTACGGCATTCATTTATAGCGGCTGTAAATACTTTATCAAGTTTATCTTTGGGAATAATAAACTGAGCCCTGAACTTTTCAAACCTGTCGGTAACATTTCCTTTACCGGGAAGTATTTTATCGAGCTCGTTGATAATTTTCTGAAAGTGGTCTTCTGAAAAATGAGGTGCTTCCGCATCATATAAGGCTTTTGTTTCATTGTCGAATGAAAGATGTCCTCCTTTAAGCATAAAAATCTTCGTTTTTACGGCGAGCATCTGCTTGTATAAAAACCTGAAACGTTGTGTCTGAATCTCATCGGCATTATATTTTCCAAAAGTGTCCATACTATCAAGAAGAGCATCAGTTTCAGTATCGAGGTGGTTTAAAGCGGCTGAGTCAGCCTGAAAGGAACTGTCAGGCTTCCATTCAACGGGCCCGTAGTAGGCATCGACATAATCAGGGTCAAATTTGCCGACCCTCAATACTACTTTTACATATCTTTCTGCAATAGCATTCATCTTTTTATCCAGTTCAGGGGAAGGTTGTTGTTGTTTTTCTCCGCAGGAAAATAATAAAATCCCCGGTATAAGTAATAAAAATATATATATGATCCGCATTACTCATCCTTTTTTAAAGCTTCTTTTAATTTGAAAATTGAATAACTGAAGGGTTCCATAGGAACCGAGACTCTATAATTATTTACAGGAAGTTCACCGCCTGCAATAATATCAGAAACGGAATCTGCCTTAAATGCATAAGGAAATTCTATGGGGGTAATAACCCGGGAATTGCTCTTATTTAACACTACCAGGATCTTTTCGTTCAGATCCGAACGAACGAAAGCATAAATATTTTTTTCTGCTTTAATCGTATAGAAATCACCGTATCTCAGGGCGGAATTTTCCCGCCTGACTTTTATTAGTTTCCGGACATCCTTCAGGGTTTCTTTTTCCCAATCGCTCAGACCGGACCCGAACCGCATCATTCTCCTGTTATCAGGATCGGCAGCTCCTGTCATTCCAAACTCATCTCCGTAATCTATAATAGGTATACCGGGTATTGTTAATAAATATGAAAGATATAGTTTCAATTTATCATAGCTCGATTTATTATTTACCTCCGGCGGTTTCTTCCAGCCAATTTCAGCAGCATTTCCTTCATTCAAAGATATATCACCATCGGCGTAAGCCATAAATCTTACTTTGTCGTGGCTATCCATAATATTCCCCATCAGATTGTTCACCCCGTATACAGAAAATGACTTCTGCATTTGTTCATCAAGCGATTCAAAAGATCTTGATGAATCTATAAAAACCGGTATTGCAGTATCATAGAGGTTAAAATTAAACTGAGCATCAAGCTGCCCGTTGTTCACATAAGAATTTACCAATTTATAACTGCCGAATGTTTCGCCTATCTGGAAAATATCCCTGTGGTCGGGAATTACGATTTCACTCTTGATCTTTCTGGTTAATGTCCTCCAGAATTCGTTGGGAATATGTTTAACTGCATCATGTCTGAAGCCATCAGCATCAGTAACCTGCAGCCACCACACAGCATTGCTTGTCATGGTATCGAGTGCTTCTTTAGATCCTTCATAATCAAAAGAGGGCAGGTAAGGTTCAAACCATGTAGTTAAACGGTGTTCATCCCACATTCTGAGATTGAGTCTTCCATCCGGGAGTTTGAGATGACCGAACCAATCCCTGTGGTCTTTATAGAAAGGATGTTCTTCGTGAACATGATTTGCAACATAATCGATCAGAATATGTAGATTATGATTATGAGCGTCGGCGACAAGCTTTTTAAGAAGATCCATATTTCCGAATTTTTCTTCCACCCTGGTTGAGGAGACAGGCCAATAGCCATGATAGCCGGAGTAATACCTGTGAGGTTCAGGATATTCACGGTAGGCACTGTCTGTGTTATCAACAACAGGAGACAGCCAGAGGGTATTCACACCGAGTGAATCGAAATAACCATCGTCGATCTTGCTAATTATTCCCTGCAGGTCTCCGCCGTAATAGTTTGCTTTGTGGGTTAAGTGAGGATCTTCCACAGGAATACTATTACTGGAATCCCCGTCGCTGAATCTATCGACCATAATTGAATAGATTATATTGTCGTAATCAGTGCGGTGGCCATTTCCTTCCGGCTCACCGTTGTAAAACCTTAGCGTCTGGATATTTGAAGCCGATCCTTTCCTGTTAACCGCTACGCGAAGGACATTTTCCCCTTCAAATTTTGTGCTGTCGACGGTAACCAGGAACTTATTTGCTGCCGTTGATATCCTTTCCTGCGGGACGGCCGAGTTATTATACAGGGCAATAATTTCTTCCCGTTTTACCGGTTCTCTGTATTTATTATTCCTGTAAGTAAAGCTTACGGTCAATCCGTCCTTATTCTTCTCATAACCATTAACGAACAGATAACTTTTTTCGGGATGAAGATCGGGAATAACAACTACCGAATTATATCCGCCGAGACCGTTGGGGATGCTGTCTTTATTAGCGGGGTCAAGTATTTCTTTTCCCTGTATATAGTATTTATACTGATAGTTTCCTGGTTCGAGTGGTATTGAAACAGAGTAGAACCTGTTTTTTTTATCGTAAGTCATAGGGAGATTTTCCCTGTTCCAGCCGTTAAAACTTCCGAACAGGTTCACCCTTTCAGGATGATCGTTAAGCCGTAAGCTGAATGTATGATTGGAGACAGATTCTGAGAAGTAAGGCATTGTATAAAGAGAATCATTGACCTTAAAATTGATTAAACCCAGACCCTCGAACTGATCATCCGGTTTAAGGGCAAGAGTTTTTTTAGATTTGTTATAGTTTATCTCAATATACTTATTCGCAAGAAAGGCTACATTATAATTATTCGAGTAAAAAATATCGCTTATAAGAACAGTATCAGATTTACCTGCCTGCAAATGCAGAGGCTTAATAATATCTGTAATGTCCTGCGAAAAAATATTCAGATTAGAAAATATAAATAATAATAAAACGAGCCATATTGTTTTCATATCAGGATCCCTTATCAATCTTCCTCAAAATTTACTGCGGATTTATAGTCCTTCGCCTCATCATTTCTTTCCCGCTCCCCGATTTGCTGACGCCACATAGCGTAATATAATCCTTTCATCGCAATAAGTTCTTCATGCTTGCCTGATTCTGTTATCCTTCCGCGCTCGAGGACATATATTCTGTCTGCATGCATCACGGTAGACAGGCGGTGAGCTATCATAATAGTAATAAGGTCTTTACTGTCTGAAATATCTTTAATAGTTGAAGTAATATCTTCTTCTGTTAAAGAGTCGAGCGATGAGGTTGCTTCATCAAATATAAGGAGCTGGGGATGACGCAGAAGAGCACGGGCGATTGAAAGACGCTGTTTCTCGCCGCCGGAGACTTTAACCCCGCCTTCACCGATTATTGTATCTAAGCCTTTATCAGCACGTGCGAGCAGGTTTCCGGCAGCTGCCTTTTCCAGTACATCAAGACATTCTTCATCAGAAGCGCCGGGATTAACAAACAAAAGATTCTCTTTGATTGTGCCTGAAAAAAGCTGGGTATCCTGTGTAACAAATCCGATCTTTTCACGCAATTCATCAAGATCAATCCTATCTCCAGGGATACCGTTGTAGATTATGGACCCATCCCGGGGAGTATAAAGACCTACCAGAAGTTTTACGAGGGTAGTTTTGCCTGCACCTGAGGGACCGGCAAAAGCGATGGTCTCACCCATTTTTACCCTGAAAGAAATATCATTTAATGCATTACTCCTTGAGCTCTGATGTTTAAAACTTACATCACGGAACTCAAGCGACCGGATATTTTTTATTGCTTCCGGATTATGCAGGCTTTTCATCCACAGGCTGTTTTAAGAGGTCGTCGAAATTATCGAGGGATACTTCAGCCTCACGGTAAATATTTATTATATCACCAAGGCTCTGAAGCGGTCCGAATATAAAGAACGAATAAAGCATCAGGGTGAAAAACTGTCCTATCTGAATTTCCCCGGTGAATATCAGGTAGAGCATAAAGAAGAGAATAGTAGTGCGGATAAAGTTAACGACGGTTCCCTGGATGAAACTAAGAGTGCGAATATATTTCACCTTTTTTAATTCGAGCAGAAGGATCTTATCCGTAGTTGAATTAAGCCTGTTAATCTCCTGGCTGCCGAGGCCAAGACTTTTAACAAGCTCGATGTTTCTAAGGGATTCAGTTGTTGTACCGGCCAGCGCGGTGGTTTCTGCAACTATCACTTTTTGTATCTTCTTTATCTTCCTGCTCAGAACAGAACTTACAATGCCGAGAATAGGAACAGCGGCAAAGAAAATCGGGGCGATAATCCAGTGTACATTTATTGCATAAAAAGTTACAAAAATCACTCCGACCACGGTTGTGAACAGAACATTCACGAATGATGAAATCAGTTTCTCAACATCAATTCTAACCTTCTGGAGAACACCGAGTGTTTTACCGCTCTGCTGATCTTCAAATTTTGAATACGGAAGTTCAAGAGAATGCTTCACGCCGTCTGTATAGATCTGCGCCCCGAGACGCTGGGTAATTACGTTGACGTAGTAATCCTGGAAATTCTTGGCTATCCTTGAGACGAATGCAACTCCTACTGCGGCAGCCAGAAGCAGCCCTACTCCTTTAAGAAATTGTGTGGTAGTATACGAATCGGATTTTGTGGCATAGTTGTCTATTACTTTACCGAAAATGTAAGGGTCAAGCAGAGAGAAAATCTGGTTTACTGCAGCAAGCAGAAGCGCCAGCAGCATAAGTTTCCAGTAACCTCGGAGGTATGTATAAAGCAATTTCATTTGAATCGATTAAAATAATCATAAGAATCGCAATAAAAAATGGGATGAACGGGGGATGAATGATGGGGGATGTGCTATGTATCCCGGAAAACGACGCTTCCGGGTCCGGAAAGCGCCGTTCTTAAGATCTTTAGTTCTGACTACCCTATCACTTTATACCGCTTAATTATTTTCCATTCTGAATGTAAATTCATTTTTATTGTATCTATCAACAAGATAATCTGCCTGTAAAGATTTATAGCCCTCTTTCGTTAATACAAACGTAATCTCATCCGACACTTGTTTTTGTGTGACATTGGAAGAATATGTTTCGCCTGAGCAATAGATAATTTTCTGCAGAGGAAGCATCGAAAGATTAATATCGAACTGACCATTCAAAGTTTTGATATTCGGTTTAGAAAGGGTTAATTGATCCATTTCCGTTCTGTTAATAATAACACTCATTTCCGCTTGATATCTTGTTGTACTGTTAACTAAATACCGTACATTCAATTTATATATGCCGTTCGCATAACCGTTAAAATTACCCAGAGTGCATTCAACCAGACCGGGTGAGCTGCTGCCCTGCAGTAAAATTGTTGAAGAAAGGGAGGCATATTCAAAAAATTTTATCTCATATTGAATATTACGGTACGTTTCAAACCTTATTGTAGTAGAATCAGAAAATGGATTGGGATAGTTTTGATAGAGTGTATCGACTTCAGTAATTTTTGATACTTTATTAGCCGGTGTTTCAGTGAGATGATATACAAAATAAACATTAACATCACTAAGCGGGTTTCCATTAGAATCTGTAACGTCACCTACAATATTATAAGTGGTTAATGTTACTTCGGTAGTTGAATCATTACAAGACAATAAAAATAATGATATACTAAAGAAAGAAATGAAATTCAGAATGTTTCCCATCTGTTTAGCCCTGTTGGTTTATGAAAAAAATAAGAATGTGATTCATTTTTATCATTTTAAAATTGCCATCCTTTTAGTTAGCAGCCAGATTGGATCACTTATTCAGCTTTTTACATTTATAACTTCAAATGTCGAAATATTTAAAAATAATAAAACAGTTCAGCTTTAGCTGTAAGCAGCACCGGCACAAGGTATTCGACCTTGAAATTCAGAAATTCATATAATGAATAGTTGAACCCGACTGAGGGATAAAAATTTCCCTTACTGATTTTTGTACTTATATTCTGAGTGTATTCTTCAAAATCAGCAGGATCATTGGATACCAGGGTATCTATATGTCTTGTAATATCATAATAATTTCTTTCAGCAGAGGTATAAAAATAATTTAAGCCGGCTTCTATATATATTTTATTTGAGAAATAATATACGGGCGTAGCGATCCGGCCATATATTTCATAATGACTGCTTTTATTATTTTCTTTCAACGTATAAGTGATAATTGAATGCTTTCCTGTGGAAGGCTGAAAGGAATCCCTTTGAATTTGAAAAGAATTAATATCGTCATCAGTACTGAAATCTGATAAGATCTCATACCCGGCATCTATTTCAACATAAGAAAAAGGTGTTTTATTGTTTCTCAATCCCAGTCTGAAACCAATATCGGCTATAATCCCGGAGGTAATAGTACCCTTATCTTTATTTTCCAGGTGAAAGTATGGGAAAGGATTTTCTTTGAATAAAATTTCATTCTCATACTTGAAATTATTCTTAAAATAAAATATTCCTGCCTTAACGGCATTCTTCTGCACATAGTCATCTACATGCATTTTCCTGAGAAATTCAAATAAAGAAAGATCAGAATCCTGCTTATATTTCTGAAGGTAGCTGCCGTTGAACAGGTATGGAAAATTCAGCGCAGATTCAATAGCCTGGTATCTTTCAGGCTGGTCCATTGATGAAGCGTCTGAATATATGGTTCTGAATTCCTCTGATTTTTTATCCATAAGTTTCAGGCTGCCGGATAAATAATTAAAGTTATCATTGTATTGAGATTTTTTTCCTGATGCAATCATGTAAGTGAAATACTGAAGTTTCCCTTCATCGACCGGAAGGCTCACTGAGTCTGTGTATTTATTTATTTCCTCCTGGTACAGCGCAGATAAATCGCTCCTGACTGCGGAAAAGAGTACACCGGGATTAATATCTTCAGCCTTTTTCATTTCCTCCTGTATCCATTTATTACGTGCTATTCCTGAACTTATAATCTTCCGACCTGAGAAGATTATAATAGTTTGAATCGGGATTAGTGATTTTTTCACCGAATCTTTTATCAATGTACATTATATAGTAGTATACGAGGTCGGGGTTCACACTGGCATAATGGCCAATGTTTATATTGACCTGGTTTTTAAAATCTTCATCTTTCATTATCGATTCAGGCATGTAGCCGGAGAATAACGGAAGATAGTTTTGTGAGAAAACCTGAACACTGCTTAAAAGAATGAACAGGATTGCGGTTCGAACAGAGATAGTCATAACTCACCCTTATGGATTTATGAATATAGACGGGATTTTCCCCTGTAATTATTTTATGAAGGTATTTTAAGCACCATCAGAATTACTGCAATTAATGGAGCGATAGTAGCAATGCTTCCCCATAAGTTCCACTCTTTAGATACTGCGTCATAAAGCTGCTGATCAAACGGATCTGTTTCTGAGATTTTTAATAATTTCTTTTGTGCGGGAACGACCTTTGCCATAAATGCCGCTGCGGAGATTACAATCATAATGAAACCCCACATAATCCAGCCGGTCTCAAAAGGAATATATCCTATTCCCATAGCACCAAACCCTGCAAGGATCAGAAAGGCAACCGCCGGCATCGTAAAGAACCGGTCAGCCCGTATAATTCCTCTCATTGTATGTGCTATTATTTTGGGGTCTCCGCTTCTGTCGCCATGATTCTTCCAGAAAACATCAATTACTATGTTACCCAGGAAAAATATTACGGCAAAAACGTGTATTAACTTAAAAATCAAATAAGGCATTGTAATCTCATTTTAACATTTGCAAATTGCAAAAATTTGAAAGGAAATCCAATATTTTGCCTCAATACATTTCTTCGTGCTGCTCAGAAATACTCGGCAACCGTGCCTCGATACATTTAGTAAGCCTGATTTTTACTATCACACGATCAAAACTCCGATAAGTTGCCACAATTTTGGAGGCTGCGTTACTAAAGTTGGTATGAGAAATTAGGTTTGTATGTATCAGGAAATAAGGTGATAAGGTTGGATTCATATGGAGTATATTGGGTTACTAAGGTCAGAAGAAGGAATAAGGTTGAGATTCACTTAGATCAAGTTTGGGTTACTAAGGTTCGAGAAATAAAATAAGGTTTATAAACAATCCTTCGGAAGGAAAAACCTTAATTAAAATAATACGTCACCGAATTTATGTATGTTTAATAAAACCTTAACAAAATATTCTTGCTTATGTATCATTGCTTTTATAAGTTTTATCATAAAATAAGTGCGGGATCATACGAAGGTGAACTTTTACCAGCACTCATTTACGAAATTCGAAATATTTAACCTGCACTATCGTACACTTTATCAAAATTTGTCAGGCAATAATGACAAGTTCAGAATATCGGGATTGAAAATTCCTTTATTAGCGCCGGAAACTCTCCGGCGTGAAAATTGATTAAAATAAATTGAAGTTTTTCAGATTAAGCTTCAAGAAAACCAGGGAGACAAAATGAAAATTACAGCCTGCTTCTCATTTATTCTAATTCTCTTCATTTCAACAAATTCTTTTCTTTTTTCACAATCAAACACCGACACAACCAAAATACCTGTACAGTACCGCCGCGGAACAGAAATACCTCCCGGATATATGAGCTATGAGCAAAAATACCAGGGCAAGGATCTCCGGGAAGAAAGAAGAAGGCTGTATCCTCTGGATCAGGTCACTACAGGGACGGGAATATGGACTGAATTAAATCCCAAAATACCAAGAGTAACCTATGCGGGTATTAATTTCGTAAACAAAGATACAGGATGGGCTGTAGGGGACCTGGGAACGATCATCAAAACGACTGACGGGGGAGGAAGCTGGCGAATGATTGAAACAAATACCGTATCACCCATATTAAAAATAAGAAGCATCAACGGGCAGACAGTTATAGCCAGTGGATACGATGGATTGATACTGCGCTCAACAGATGGCGGAGAGAGCTTCAACCAGGTAATGAGCGGCTTAGGAGAAGGATTTGATCTCTGGGGGCTTGAGCTGGTAAACGATACTTTGGGCTGGGCTTGCGGCGCCACGGGGCTTATTAAAACCACCAATGCCGGGGAAAGCTGGCAGATTGTAAATATTCCGGGTTTCACAGGAAATTTATGGTGGATCGACTTTATGGATGAATATTATGGATTCATCGCCGCAGATGGAAATGTACTGAGAACGACTGACGGAGGAAACAGCTGGCAGATAATACCTGCCGGTGATTACAGGCCTTTATATTGCATAGATATCATAGACAGCCTGCATATAGCAGCAGCAGGATACGGGGGTCTAGCTACAGGGGAAAAAACCTTTACAGCAGCGATGGAGGATTAACCTGGGCAATTGGTGGGCCGCTAACCTTTGAGCAGATCAACTGTATAAAATATGTGAACATTGATACCGGGTATGCAATTCTTAATGAAGTTGGTCTATGGAAGACAACAAATCGCGGGGCAAACTGGGTCTCGCTGACAGGTAATTTTGGCGAATGGGAATTTCAGATTTTGGCCGATGAAAATACCGGTTACGACGCAGGCAGCGGGCTGAAAATATATAAGACAGAAGGAGATTTAGATTTATGGCACCGGATGTTTATAAATGACAATTTCTCAGATGTATTTTTCGTTAATGAGCAAAAAGGTTTCGTAATAAGCAGTGCAAGTAACTCCAGTTACAGAGGTTTATATAAAACAATAGATGGGGGAAATAACTGGCAATCTGTTTCTGGAGCATTAGATGGAGTAGATTTATTATTCCTTGATAGTCTCACCGGATTTTTAGGAGCAAGTAGTTCTATTTATAAAACCACAGATGGAGGTGATACCTGGTATCAAACGAACGGAGCAACAGGAGGCGGGAAAATATTCTTTATAAACCAAACAACTGGATGGGCCATACATAGCAATGTAATTTATAAAACTACAGATACAGGTGAAAATTGGATTATCCAGTTGTCAGCTCCATCTTATACGGGATTTAAAAGCATATTCTTTGTTGATAGCCTATATGGTTGGACAGCAAATAACGATAGACCTTATAAAACCTTAGATGGCGGGGAGAACTGGGTCCAACAAACTAATTTAGATATTTGGCTTAGTCAAGATGTTTATTTTGCAAACAGAGATACAGGGTGGATAGTTGATGCTACAAGCTGGAACGCTCTTAAAAAGACGATAGATGGAGGAATTAATTGGGTGACTATTCCTGAAATCCTGGATCCTATTAATTTTCATTTCTTTCCTGATACAATGCATTGGCTTATAAACGGGTCGCATAGATACATCACTTCCAATGGCGGCAGCAATTGGATAGAAATAACAAATGATGTTCCCACTGGTTTTAATGGATTTCAAGCGCCTACAAATTTCCTGGGTTTTGCTGTTGGAAATATTGGGTTAATATTAAAATACGTTGATACCACATATACACCTGTGGAATTAATCAATTTCTCAAGTGAATCAGATGGTCACAATATAGTATTAAAGTGGACTACAGCAACCGAAACTAACAACAACGGATTTGAAGTTCAGAGGTCGGAAATCAGAGATCAGAAGTCAGGGTCAGGAGAACATACCGGGTGGGAGCGGATAGGGTTCATTGAGGGAAATGGAACGACTACCCAAATTCACATTTATTCTTTTTCAGATCTAAATGTAATCCCGGGAATATATCAGTACCGATTAAAACAGATTGATTTTGACGGCAGCTATAATTTCAGTAAGGAAGTTGTAGTTGAGGTACCTGTGCCAAGCAGGTTTTCGCTTGAGCAGAATTATCCTAATCCGTTTAATCCTACAACCAGGATTAGTTTTATTATACCAACGAATTCAAGGGTTTCGTTAACAATATTTGATGTGCTTGGAAGGCAGGTGACAACACTGATAAATAAAAGAATGACAGCCGGTTATTACAATATTGAGTTTAGTGCTTCAGAATTGGCAAGTGGTATTTACTATTATCGGCTTAAAACTGAAGGGAACAACGGAGAATCTTTCGATACAATAAAAAAGATGGTACTCATTAAATAAACAAAATCACGAGTATTGGAAATTATAGTTACTGGGAATATTCCACTAAAAATTATGGAGAGAAAAATGAAAATTCTATCTGGAGTGGGACGAGCTCCTCCATAATAAAAGCCCACACTGAGACCCTAAAACCTACGCCAATAGATTTGAAGAGTTTTAAACTCAATGGGGCTTTTATGTATTAGTTCAAATGTAATACTTACGAATCAAAAAAAAAACGACAACAACTACCGAAATAAATACGGGAGAATTAAAATGAAATACCTCTTAATGATCACTTTATCTGTTATTTTTTGCTCTGTTATAGCAGAAGCACAAACTTACGCGAATATAGCCGGACCTGAAAATGTATTGATTGTCTATAATAATCAAAATGATTCTTTGGGTACGATTTCGAAGAATGTTAGAGAATATTATGTCAGCACACGGAATATTCCAGCTTCAAACATAGTTCCATTAGATAACTTAGTTAACCATAACATAACAGTAGATGGTGTTACCCACCCGGTTATTCTTGCAGATGGTGGAAATATTATTCGTGATTCCCTAAATCACCAGTGGGGGACCTGGTATGCGACGCAGCACGCCTGGAAATATTTTTACCAGTACGTTGCTACGCCGATAAAAGAGTGGATTGTTAATCATAATCTAACCACTACCATACGATACATAGTCCTTTGCAAAGGAGTGCCTTTTAAGATTCAAGCGGGCGCAGACTCAGGCTCAGTAATTGGTAATATTGGCATTGATGGATTACTCTGCCTGATAAATACGGCTAATTACGATACATTTCTGGATTCGATGTATGCAAAATGGCGTAGATGCGCAATTGATGGTAGCCATTACAATTATACCTGGCAGGAATTTCAAATAGTCAATCAATATCATAGTGTATCACAATACCTGGATATGAACTATCGGTTTAAATCCGGAGTTTACACGGCATCCTGGTATGGATTTAATGTAAAATTCGACTACTTAGTTACACACCTGGATGGAACGAGCTATGAGATGGTTAAAGATATGATTGATCGCTCAACTGATGCGATACATTCAAACAATTATAGTTCATAGATGCAGATCCTACTCCCTGTCATGGACTAAACATTATGGTAACTTTTGCTAATGCTGCTGCATCAAACCTAAGTTCAATTGGCTTTTTGAACTATTCTTTTGATACGACAGAAGACACGGTAACTTATCATAACAAACCAGTGATGTCATATAGTTCAAATGGCGTACATACGACAAAGCCACCAAATACTGGCGAAGGTCAAACCCTACACCCCGATTATATTCAATCGCAGCTTAATTTTGAATATGCACCTGGTGCAATCTTTAATACTGCAGAAAGCTTCAACGCCGAACGCTTGAGTTCAATTACCAGACGTCCAGGAGCAGAGATGGGGCAAGTTGTTGAATTTTTTCTGGAAGGTGGCACATTAGCCGTTGGTCATCCTTATGAACCAATGGCAAGCGGTATTATTGAAGATGGCAGGCTGTTTCCAGCTTACCAGCTGGGTTATACCTTTATAGATGCGGCATATTTGGCTATGCCTCACCTGGCTTGGCAAAACGTAGTAGTCGGCGACCCGCTGACAGCAAAAGCCTGGGGTAAACAAACTACAAAGCAGAATATTACAATGACAGGCTATAACCTAGTAACAGGAGTAATTACAATTGCTGCAGGAGATACGATAAACGTAACAAGCGGAACTTTACGATTTAGACATAACGGATTTATACCCAGCAATGAATCTTCGGTGATCACGATTGGCTCCAATGTCACACTCGATTCGGATAGCTGGGACAGAGGTTTACTTTTAACGAATAATCACGATCACCCTCAACTGCTCTGGACGGTAAATCCCTCAATGTCTCCGGTAGATTATTATAAAATTTACCGTAAAATAGACAATGGTTCATTTGTTAAGCAGGATTCGGTTACGACGAATGTCTGGACAGATTATTCAATGAATTTCGTCAATGGAGAAGGCTTAAGTAATCTGCACGTCTATTATTATGTTAAGTCTTATAACAGCACTTCTTCCTCCGATCCGTCAAACACGGTAGACGCAATAGTTGAGAAATCTACAAGGAAAATCATACCAGTTAATAACCTCGATCAATTCTCTTATAGTCTCGAACAAAACTATCCCAATCCGTTTAATCCTACAACCTCAATAAACTATTCGATAAAGGTGGATGGATTTGTATCGCTGAAAATCTATAATATCCTCGGTCAGCAGGTTGCCGATCTGGTAAATCAAGATCAAAAAGCCGGCTATTATGATGTGGACTTTAATGCATCAAACTTTCCGTCAGGGATATACATATATACTATCAAAACTTCCGGATTTACTTCAAGCAAAAAAATGCTGTTAATCAAGTAAAAATTTCTGATTCAAAAGGGAGCCCTGGATGGGCTCCTTTTTTCATTTAGCAAGGTCGAATTTACCTTAATATTTAATAAATTTTCCCCCTTTTTATTAAAAAGAACAAAAAAGTCCGAATAATATTTTCTATTTTTTTTATATTTACATATAGATCGTAAAAATTCTTGTAAAATATCCTCTTTCCATTTTTAAATAATCCGAATCTGACGGGTTTAACGGGAATAACTCTATAATTATTTGATTGTATGAATATAAAAGATACTGCTAAAAAAGGCATTAAATGTTTTCATTGCGGAGACGACTGCACTGACGGGAGTCTACGGATAGATGATAAGTTTTTTTGTTGTTTGGGTTGCAAAACCGTTTACGAAATGCTGAACGGAAAGCAGATGTGCGATTATTATGCCCTGGAATCCGCTCCCGGTATCTCTCCGAAAAATCTTTCCGGTCAGAAAATTTGATTACCTCGATGATACTGATACTATTCAGAAATTAATTGATTTTAAGAATGAAACGATCAGCTCAGTTACTTTCTATATTCCGCAGATGCACTGCAGTTCATGTATATGGCTGCTGGAAAATCTCTATAAGCTTAATCCCGGCGTAAGTCAGTCGAATGTAAATTTCCTTAAAAAAGAAATTTCCGTAAAATATTTTCATTCGAAGTTAAGTCTGCGGGAGCTTGTTCAACTGCTTGCATCAATAGGGTATGAGCCTTTAATCCAGCTTGACAGCACCGAAGAAAAAAAGGATGTTCACAGGAAGCATCTTTACTATAAAATTGGTATTGCGGCTTTCTGCTTTGGAAATATAATGCTTTTGAGTTTTCCGGAGTATCTGTCGATTGATATTAACGACAGCTATTACAGGACGGTTTTCGCATACCTCAACCTCATACTTGCCCTGCCTGTGTTCTTCTATTCGGCATCGGAATATTTCGGATCTGCTTATAAAGGACTCAGAAAAAAAATTGTTAATATCGATTTTCCTATTTCTCTCGGGATAATTGTTTTATTTATAAGGAGCGCAGTTGAAGTTCTGCTGTATAACGGGGCCGGTTATTTCGATTCAATGAGCGGACTGGTTTTCTTCCTCCTGATAGGAAAATTATTCCAGGAAAAAACATATGACACGCTGAACTTCGAAAGAAGTTATAAATCGTATTTTCCGCTGGGAGTAACGGTTAAGAAAGACGGCAACGAGACATCAGTACCGGCTGCCAAGCTTAAAGTAGGCGACAGAATTATTATACGCAACAATGAGATTATTCCCGCCGATGCTATTTTATTTAAAGGGACAGGAAATATCGACTATAGTTTCGTAACGGGAGAATCTGTCCCTGTAGAAAAAGTGTTGGGCGAACTGGTATATGCCGGGGGAAGGCAAAAAGGCAGTGCGGCAGAACTTGAAGTGGTTAAGGAAGTTTCTCAAAGCTATTTAACACAGCTTTGGAACCACGAATCTTTTAATAAAAAAGATGAAAGTTATTTCACTACTATCAGCAATACTGTAAGCAAGTACTTTACCGCAGCTGTCCTGATCATTGCCGCGGTATCTGCTTTATTCTGGCTGCAGACAAGCGTTCATACCGCAATAAATGTATTCACGGCAGTACTCATTGTTGCATGTCCCTGCGCTCTTGCTTTATCAACTCCGTTTACATTCGGCAACACGGTCAGGATATTCGGAAGAAATAAATTTTATCTGAAGAACAGCAGCGTAGTTGAAGACCTGGCAAAGATCAATATGATAGTCTTTGATAAAACAGGCACCATTACAAAATCAGGAGATGGGGCGATAAAATTTCATCGGGGACCACCTGGATGAATTCAAAAAGGAAATGATTAAATCCATTGTTAAGAACTCAACCCATCCGCTTGAGCGCCGCTATTTACAGCGCCCTGAAGAAATATGATGAACCGGAAGTGTCGGGATACAGGGAATATTCGGGACTTGGAATAGAAGGTGCAGTACTGGGGAATAATGTTAAAATCGGTTCACTTGCTTTTGTAGATGAGTCTCTTGCAAACTTTAAACCAGTCCGGCAGGAAAATCCCAGGGTATATGTTTCTATAAACGGACGAACACACGGATACTTTGAAATAAATAACAGCTACCGAAAGGGCATTGAAAACGCTGTAAGGAATTTGTCTCCTGAATTACCAGCTTGCAGTTTTGTCGGGTGATAATGAAGGCGAAAAAACCAGGCTGCAGAAGATATTCGGAGAAAATTCGGATCTTCAGTTCAGGCAGACACCTAATGACAAGCTTGTATATGTAGAAGAGAAACAGAGAAATAACAGTAATGTTTTAATGGTAGGCGATGGGCTTAATGATGCCGGAGCGCTGAGACAGAGTAATGTGGGAATTGCCGTAACTGAAAACATCAGCAGCTTCTCGCCGGCCTGCGATGCCATACTTGATGCAGAAAAGTTATCTTTACTACCGGAGTTTATCAGGTTTTCAAAAACGAGTGTAAGGATAATAATAACGAGTTTTATAATTTCATTTTTATATAATGCTGCGGGATTAACTTTTGCGATCGAAGGAATATTATCACCTATAGTTGCAGCCATACTTATGCCGCTTAGTTCAATATCGGTAGTATTGTTTACAACGCTTACCACAAATTTCATTGCCGGAAAGAGAGGTCTCTTATTTCGGTAATTGTTGTTTTAATAGGATTCAGTCTGCTTGTTGCCGTTGGTTTCCTGGCGGCTTTTCTCTGGGCAGTTAAAAGCGGACAATATAAAGATACTTACACACCTTCTGTGAGGATGCTTTTTGATGACAAAAAAGAAAAAAAGGGAAAAGATTTTAATAAAAAGAAAAAATAGTTCTCTATCCATTGTAAGGAGAATGCATTTATGCAGTTAGAACAGTTCAGTTACGATAATAAAATCGTAAAGAATTTCGCCATTGCCACTGCTTTCTGGGGAGTGATCGGTATGCTGGTAGGATTGACAATCGCCTCCCAGCTTTTCATACCCTCACTCAATTTCAACCTGCAGTATACAACATTCGGCAGAATCCGTCCCATTCATACTAATGCGGTGATTTTTGCTTTCGTGGGGAATGCGATCTTTATGGGAGTTTATCATTCACTGCAGCGTTTGTGCAAAGCAAGGATGTACAGCGACCTTCTGAGCAAAATACATTTCTGGGGATGGCAGATTATCATTGTGGCTGCGGCCCTGACACTTGCAATGGGCTTTACGACGAGCAAGGAATATGCTGAGCTTGAATGGCCGATTGATATAGCTATTGCCATTGTCTGGATCATTTTCGGAATTAATATGTTCGGAACAATCCTTAAGCGCAGGGAAAGTCATATTTACGTTGCCATATGGTTTTACATAGCAACGTGGGTTACGGTGGCGGTCCTTCATATTGTGAACTCGATAGAAGTTCCGGTATCCTTCCTCAAAAGCTACCCGGTTTATGCGGGTGTGCAGGATGCACTGGTTCAGTGGTGGTACGGACATAATGCCGTGGCGTTTTTCCTTACAACTCCTTACCTGGGGCTGATGTATTACTATCTCCCCAAGGCGGCCAACCGCCCGATTTATTCTTACAGGCTGTCGATTATACATTTCTGGGCATTAATTTTTATTTATATATGGGCAGGTCCCCATCATCTGCTTTATTCGGCATTACCGAACTGGGCGCAATCGCTTGGAACCGCATTCTCTATAATGCTCATTGCTCCATCGTGGGGAGGTATGATAAATGGTCTGCTGACTTTAAGAGGGGCGTGGGATAAAGTAAGAGAAGATCCTATCCTCAAGTTTATGGTTGTGGCTATTACCGCTTATGGTATGGCAACCTTTGAGGGTCCGATGCTGTCACTTAAAAATGTTAATGCGATTGCACACTTTACCGACTGGATTATTGCCCACGTGCATATTGGTGCACTTGGATGGAACGGTTTTCTGACATTCGGAATTTTATACTGGCTGATACCGCGTATCTATAAAACAGAATTGTTCTCGAAAAAACTTGCAAACGCACACTTCTGGATCGGGATGCTGGGTATAGTGTTCTATGCCGCTTCTATGTACTGGTCGGGTATTACACAGTCGTTAATGTGGAAACAGTTTACTCCGCTAGGACTGCTGCAGTATCCCAATTTCCTTGAGACTACACTGCAGATTATTCCGATGTATATTATCAGGGCGATCGGAGGGTTATTGTACTTCTCCGGAGTAATAATGATGGTTTATAACCTCATTAAGACTGCTAAACAGGGTAGTTTCCAGGCAGAGGAAGAAGCTGAAGCACCGGCTCTCATTAAAATTAATGACAGGTTCGGTAAAGGAACATGGCACCGCTGGCTTGAAGGGAAGCCGATGTATTTCCTGATTGCTTCTACGATAGTTATCCTGATAGGCGGAATTGTTGAATTCCTTCCCACATTTCTTGTGAAATCTAATATACCAACAATCGCCAGCGTTAAACCCTACACGCCGCTCGAACTGCAGGGAAGAGATATTTACATACGGGAAGGATGCAACAACTGCCATTCGCAGCTCATCCGTCCTTTCAGATCAGAAACAGAACGATACGGTGAATACTCTAAGGCAGGAGAATATGTTTATGATCATCCGTTCCTGTGGGGTTCAAAAAGAACAGGTCCCGATCTTCACAGAGAGGGAGGAAAGTATCCTAATATGTGGCATTACCTTCATATGCAGAATCCGAGACAAATGTCGCCTGGTTCAATTATGCCTTCCTACCCCTGGCTGCTGACGCAGGATCTTGACACTTCAGATACAGCCGTCGAAGATAAGAGGATTAAGGTCTGTGGGAGTTCCATACCGCGAGGGTTATGAGAACCGGGCAAACGAGGATCTCAGAGTACAGTCTGAGGAAATAGCTGCCGACTTACAGAAGAACGGTGTTCCTGCTGAACCCAATAAGGAGATCATCGCGTTGATAGCATATCTGCAGAGGCTGGGAACCGATATCAAAGGTAATCCTTTAACTGAAAAGAAATAGGAATCTATATTATGGAAATGGCGAGTAAATATCTTGAATCGATTGAAGGAATAGCTGCTTATCCGCTTTTTTCTCTCATTGTCTTTTTTGTATTCTTCGTTGTTTTAATCGTCTGGGCGTTTAAGGCAGACAAGGGCTATCTTAAAAAAATGGGAGAACTTCCTCTCGATCCTGAAAATCATCAGCAAAAAATCTTAACAGGTGATTATAATGAAGATAAATAGAAAGATTTTAATGAAAGTATTTTTAACAATTGCGATGTTCCTTCTTCAAGGCGGTTTTGTTTTTGCACAGGAGGCGGTAACGGTTGAAGAAGGAGTCCTCGGACCGGCTTATTATAAAGTACTTGGAATACTTTTCTTTGTATTGATCATGGCGATCATATACGGGTTTATGTATTTCGGAACTGAAGAAATAAAGGAGGAGGAAAAGGCAGTAGAGGAGCCGGGAAAAGCTTCCTTATGGGCACGTATACGGCAGGCAATGACAAAAGCTGCTCCGCTTGACAAAGAGGATGAGATACTGATGGAAGATGATTATGACGGCATTAAGGAACTTGATAACCGCGTCCCTCCATGGTTTAATTATCTTTTTTATGCTACACTAATTTTTGCCATTTATTATATGTTCAATTATGAAGTATTTTCGGCAGGGAAATCTCAAATTGATGAGTATGATTCGGAAATGCAGGCTTATTCCTTAAAGAAAGCACAGCTTGAAGCATCGGGTGCATTTGTAACGGAAGAAAATGTAACCAGGCTGAATGATCTGAATGATCTGGAATCGGGGAAAGATATATTTAAGACTAACTGCGTTCCCTGTCATGGTCCTGATGCAGGCGGCGTTGTTGGTCCTAATTTAACGGATAAGTACTGGATACATGGCGGCGGAATAAAAAATGTATTTACAACTATTAAATACGGAGTTCCTGCAAAGGGAATGGTAAGCTGGCAGACTCAATTGAATCCCAAACAAATGCAGCAGGTAGCCAGTTATGTACTTTCTTTACAGGGAACGCATCCTGCAAATCCCAAGGAACCCCAGGGAACAATCTGGGAAGGTGACAGTACCCAGGTAAACCAGTAAAATTAGTTAAACTATGGATATGTTAAGATGACTGAAGAAAAGACAGAAATAAAAGAAACCGATGATTCTTTCAGGGATCAGCTTTCAACGGTAAATAAGGAAGGGAAAAGGAACTGGATCTATCCCAAAAAACCTTCCGGCAGATTTTATAATGCAAGGACGCTTGTAAGTTTTATGCTGCTGGTGATACTGGTAGGAATGCCTTTTATTAAAGTAAACGGCCACCAGTTTATGTTATTTGATTTTCTGAACAGAAATTTTATTCTGTTCGGGATCCCTTTCGGACCTCACGATCTATATCTCTTTGTAATTGCAATGATAGCGATCATTGTATTCGTAATTCTTTTTACTGCAGTATTCGGCAGAGTTTTCTGCGGATGGGCCTGTCCCCAGACGATATTTATGGAGATGGTTTTCCGTAAAATAGAATACTGGCTTGAAGGCGACTGGCTTCAGCAGAAAAAATTATCTGAGGCTTCGTGGGATTCTAAAAAAACAATTAAAAAGGTAAGCAAGTATGTTATCTTTTTCGCCATTTCATTTTTTATTTCGAATATCTTCCTATCATACCTTATCGGTATGGATAACCTTATTAAGATTATCACCGATCCTCCCTCAGAGCATGTAGAGGGACTTATTTCAATCCTTGCATTCTCTGGTGTATTTTACTGGGTGTTTTCATATTTCCGGGAGCAGGCCTGTACTATCGTTTGTCCTTACGGGCGACTCCAGGGAGTATTGCTCGACAGGGATTCGGTAGTGATTGCCTATGATAATGTACGGGGCGAGCCAAGAGGAAAAATCAGAAAGAGCGAGGATCAGTCTGATCTTGGTGACTGTGTAGACTGTCACCTTTGCGTTGATGTATGTCCTACCGGAATTGATATAAGAAACGGAATACAGCTTGAGTGTGTAAATTGCACGGCGTGTATAGATGCCTGCGACGATGTAATGGATAAAGTTAAAAGACCGCGGGGTTTGATCCGTTATGCATCACTGAATTCTATAGAAAATAAATCGAAGTTCCGTTTTACTCCCCGTGCAGTATTTTACTCAGTAATACTGGTTGTGCTTCTGGGAGTACTTGGATACCTGCTTTCTGCAAGGACGGATTATGATTTTAACGTCCTTCGCACCCCGGGTATGCTTTACCAGAAACAGGCAGACGATAAAATAAGCAACCTATACGATGTAAATATCGTCAACAAAACTTACCAGGAAACTCACATTGAGCTTAAACTTGAAAACCTTGACGGGAAACTTGAGTTAATCGGCAGGCCGATAGATCTGAAGCCGCAGGAGATTTATGATGGAAAGTTTATGGTTGTACTTGATCAGGATGAAATAAAAACTATGAATACTCCTTTGAATATCGGGGTATACTCAAACGGGAAACAGATTAATGTTCTAAGTACTTCCTTCCTCGGTCCTGTAGTAATGGAACATAAAGAGAAGGGACACGATGAAAAAGATTAAATGGAACTGGGGAACGGGAATACTTTTATCCATTATAGTTTTTATGGGGATATTGATCGTGATCGTATATGTCTTTATGAACCAGGATGTAGACCTGGTTACAAAAGATTATTACGGCAAGGAATTGCGGTACCAGAAACAGATAGACAAAGTTAATAATACCAGCGAATCAGGAAAGGAAGTGGGCATATCCTTTCTTAATAATTCTGTACAGCTGATTTTCCCTGACTCTGTGTTTGATAAAAAGGCAGCAGGAACAGTTTACTTTTATCGTCCCTCAGGTTCAAAAAAGGATTTCTCCCTTCCTTTAACCGTCTCTGACCGGAATGAGCAATATATAAATACTGCTAAACTCGATAAAGGTCTATGGAGAATTAAAGTTGAGTGGGGGATGGATGGTAAAGATTATTATTCTGAAAAATCAATAATGATAAATTAAATGGAACTGATAACAGCTTTAACTATTGGTTTCCTCGGCAGCTTTCATTGTATCGGGATGTGCGGACCGATTGCTGTTGCGCTGCCGGTACCAAAGTCCTCCAATGTTGTTTTTTTCACAGGGAGAGTTCTTTACAATGCCGGAAGGTTAATCTCATACGGGATAATGGGATTATTGTTTGGTTTCCTCGGGAAGGGTTTTGTAGTATGGGGATACCAGCAGAGTCTTTCCATAGCACTGGGGGTGATAATCATAATTCTTCTGATAATACCGGCGAAATACAAAAACAAATTCCTCGGTATAAACATCATCCTGAAAATCACGGAGCCCTTAAAGCGATCGATCGGGAAACTATTTATGAGAACGAGTCTGCCGTCTTTCCTGCTGATAGGTTTCCTTAACGGATTCCTTCCCTGCGGATTTGTTTACATAGGACTTGCAGGAGCCGCGGCTACGGGTTCGCCTGTAACCGGAATGCTGTTTATGGTATTATTCGGATTAGGGACTGTACCGGCAATGCTTGCGGTTTCACTTTTCGGCAAGCTTATCAGTCTGAATATCAGAAGAAAGATAACAAAAGCAATACCCATGCTTGCTTTTATGCTCGCGTTGATTTTTATTTTAAGAGGACTTAACCTCGGCATCCCATACCTTAGTCCGAAGATGATGGGAACAAAAACAATGATGCACAATACTGAATAAAATTACAAAGGGAAGCACAGTGAGCATTCATAATTGACACTCCCCGATCAAATGCAGCTCACAGATATTGGGGATTAAGCTGGCAACCGGTGATGATCCACTAAACTAATTTTACCCCAGTTTCAATAATTTCTTTTGCTAATGGATTTTCGAATGAAAAGTCCCTCGGGTTGAATGGGAATATTTCTAAGCTTGAACTTACTGATAAAGTCAACTTTCTGATCTTATCTCTGTCTTTTATTCTTATCCCTTCAAAGGAACCAGAAACGATTGCTAAGTCAATATCGCTCCACTCATTATTGTTACCCCTGACGTAGCTACCGAATAAATAGGCATTTTCTACGAAAATATTGTTGTCTCTTAATAATAGAATATATCTTTCAGCGATACTTCTTATTTTGTCAGGGATTTTAACCATTGATATAACTCTTTAATTTCTTTAATCTTTTCTTCCGTATATACTTTTGTGCAGGTTTTATAAAATTCATTCTTATATTCCGGATATCTAACCTCAATATTCCGCGCTGTCTATCCGGTATTCAATATGTTCTTCCTGAGTCATAACGTCAGCTATTTTATTACTTAATATTAAATTTAACAAAAATATTGCATTTTTTATCTTCTCACGGTTACATAATCTCAGGAAAAAATCCGGAGCTGAAATTTGTACAAAATTAGTTCAGAGACAGTTTTTTGTAGTTTAAAGGGCGTTTTCTTAATTTGTAATACGCAATTTGCGAATCACGAATTGGAGACTATGATGAAAAAACATAATGGAATGAGACCTTTAGATATCCTGATTCTTGTTCAAATAGCTTTATTTAGAAACAAACACTGGCTGGCTAAGGAGTTATCAAACAAATTAAAAATTAGTGCCAGTGAAGTAAGTGAATCATTAAATAGGTCAGCTATCGGAGGATTATTGAGCTCCGATAAGAGGAATATTATGAGGAAAGCCTTGCTCGAGTTTCTTGAATTTGGACTTAAATATACATTCCCGCAAAGACCCGGACCGTTAGTCAGAGGAATCCCCACTGCACATTCAGCTCCGCCTCTTAAGGGATCGTTAAATGCTGAGGAATCCTTTGTGTGGCCGTATCATGAAGGGATATTGCGGGGTCAATCTATTGAACCATTGTACAAAACTGTCCCGGAGATTTCACTTCAAGACGATAGGTTATATGAGGTATTGGCACTGATTGATTCTATACGGGTAGGCAAAATAAGAGAACAAAAATTGGCGATGAAAGAATTAAAAAGGAGAATTATTGAATTATAATCAAAGAACCATTAACAAAAAGTTAATTAAAAAAGTTGCTGATGCATTAGGTGAGCTTAATAATGAAGTTGTATATGTTGGCGGCTCAGTATTAGCTTTATATGCAGACGACCCTGCTGCCTCTGATGTTCGTCCCACAAAAGATGTTGATATTTTCCTTGAAATAGCTGCGTATGGAGATCTGATTAAATTTCAAGAAAAGCTAGCAAAAAAGAAATTTTTTCCGGCACAGGATCAGGAAGTTATGTGTCGTTTCAGATATCAAGATATCTTAATTGATATAATGTCTACTAAAGAAGTAGGATGGGCACAGGCTGACAAATGGTTTGAGCCAGGGCTAAAAAAACTAGAAAAAGTTCAAATCGACGATAAAACAATTAAACTTTTGCATATATCTTATTTCCTTGCAACAAAATTCAATGCTTTTCATGATAGAGGAGAAGATGCAAGGGTAAGCAGACATTTTGAAGATATTGTTTATGTTTTAGATTGTAGAAAAAATATAGTAAAAGAAATTGCAGAAGCTCCCAATGATGTGAAAATTTATTTGAGAAAAGAATTAGCTGAATTACTTAAACCCGAAAAAGAAGAAGCAATCCTAGTTCATTTACCTTTTGAGCTTCAGACAGATAGATTTCAAACGCTCAAGGAAAAAATTAAAACTATAGTTGATGGGAAATAATAAAAGGAAATATTTTTCAACTCCTCTGGTCAGCTTAATATTACTGGTTCTGAACCTGAAATGATAAATTATCAGTTTAGATGTAAAATGAAAGAGGCTGGTCTTTGGTGCCAGCCTCTTTTTAATTTTGGACTGAGATTATTTCTTTGGAGGAGCTACGGCGTCTTTTGCCTGCTTTGCAATTCTGAACTTAAGAGCTTTCTTTGCAGGAATCATCATTGTAGCTCCTGTGGCAGGATTTCTTCCCATTCTTTTCTTTCTGTCAACGACTAACAATTTGCCAAGTCCCGGTATAACGAAAGACTTTTTGGCTTCTTTGTAAGATAATAAAACTAACTCATCAAGAAATTGTCCGGCTAATTTCTTGGTGGAACCGGTTTTCTTAGCAAGGTGATCAAGTATTTGACCCTTGGTCATTGGTTTAGAATTTGCCATAGTGAATCCTCTCTTTAAATTGATTAAATAAGTTCTTGCGAAATTTATAAATTTTTAATTCTAAACAAAAATAGAATCTGATGTTTTTACAAATTATTCACACCCTCTGCCGGCCCTGTAATTAAGGCTTTGTGGCTTAGTTCTTATTTATTTATTTTTTCACTTATCTTATTAATAAGAGTGCAGTTCTATCCAATGATGAGATGGTTTGGCATTTTCCTGTTTTTGGTTTCCGCAGCCGCTGCTTTTCCCCAGGGAAAGGATTCGGTTTATGTCGACACAACCCGGGCAGGTGTAATCGATACAGTTGCTTCGGATACAACAGGTTTTCTGAGTACAAAGAAGGAAACGGCAAAAGCTGATACTATTGTCCCCCTTTATCAAAAGCCGTTTTATTCCGCCGGCAATTTCATCAACCGGAAAAAAATCGACTTCCTTGACTACCGATATACGGGGGATCTCTTTACACCTTTTGGTATGAGTTTTCTAAAGAACTATGGCTTTATAGGCCATCCGAACGAGCTTATTCTGTACGGTACGAATGATATCAGCTACTTTGAAAACGGCATTTATGTCAATAACCGGAGTTCTGGTGATTTCAACCTGAACCTGGTGCCGTCGGAGATGATTGATTCTATTGAGATTGTTCCCTCTCCGCGCGGGTTTCTATACGGACCGGCAAGCAATCCCATCAGCGTTAATTTCATTAAAAGAGATATTCTTTCCATCAGGCCGTACACAAGAATAAAGTATTACGAAGGTCCATCCGGTGAAGCATTTATTGATGCGGTTTTCAACGCCATTCTATTTAAGAATGCAATATTTACTCTTGATATTTCAAACAGGAAAGCTGATCTGAGCTATGTGAACAGTAATTTCAGTATATGGCAGGGCGAGGCTCACCTTAAATATCTCTTTTCAAACAAAGTGAATCTAACGGCATCATACGGATATAATGATTATGATGCTGGTTTGAACGGAGGTGTAGACGCGGATAGTATAATACAAGCCGGTATCAGCCTTGATGCGGTACTGTATGATGAACAGAGTGCCCCCGTTTATTATCCGCAGAGGAGATTAAACATACTTCAGCATAACCTGGCTCTCCGGTTATTTGCAGATCCCTTAAAGAACTCAAGGACGGACTTTAGCCTGTATTACCGGTTCAGTAATGATGAGGTCAGTAATCCGCCTGATGTCCTGACCTATCCCCGGAGAGACAAGAATAAGACGGGCGGAGCTCTGCTGAGACAGGATATAACTCTGGCTTTTGCTGATCTTAAAGTACTTGCACAGTATGAAAAGACAAATACAAAATATTACATACCGGGGTTAAATACAGAAGTTAATACAAACTATTTCACACTTTCGCCGGTTTTGAGTCTTAACATCCTTGACAGTATAATTACTCCTTCCGTCTTTTATAAGTTTCAGAATATCAGTGATGGCAGTTCACGGACATATAACGGGCTTGGATTTGATGTTTCGCTGAATCTTTATGACAATCTGAAACTTTACGGCGGTTACTCCAATTACAAATCTGCAAATCTGAATGAAAATTTAAATACACTCGAGCTATCTGCCGATGCAAGTTTTGAGGGCTTTAACCTTGGCGCTAAATTTATCAACAGAAGTAAAAGTTTTACATATGTTAATCCCTATCCTTTTACCAATGATGGTTATTACCTGGATCTCGGTACTACAATGATAGGAGGAAGCGCCAGCCTGAAAGTCTGGAAGATTCTGCTTGAAGGCAGCAGTTATTATGACCTGTCAACGCACAGCTCTTCCGGCAATCTTCAGACTTTATCCATAGCTTCACCCAAAATAAAATTAACGGGCGGGATATACCTTGACGGGTATTTCTTTGAAGATAACCTCAATCTTAAAACCGGATTTGCCATTAATTATAACTCAAATCAGAAGGTATGGGCTTCCGGCCGTGAATATAATTCTGCAGGTGAATTTATAACCGTTGATTTTACGCTTGCAGGTGAAATACAAAAAGTTGCAATCGCATATTTTACCTGGGAGAACCTGCTCGATGAAACTTACTATATAGTCCCTTATTACCCGATGTACAGAAGAGGAATAAGATTCGGTGTAGCCTGGGAATTATTTAATTAATTATTCCCCTGATAACCTTGCATTTCTTTAAATTAAATAGCCGGAAATCCTACTCGCTCCTTATTACTGCCGGCGTTCTAATCGAAGCATTCTACATCTTCTTTATAGTTAATAACGGCGTGGGGGATATCGGGCTGTATATGTTTATTTACTTTGAGACTTTTGTCATTTTTCTCTTCGGGTATTATATAATTAAAAAATCCAATCTGTCTGCAGGTAAAACCCCTTCCTTCATTACCGGGGTATTTACAAGTAATAAATCCGGAGAGACAAATTTCACCATTCCTATAATTATTATTTTATTTGGAATATTATTCAGAGTAACTCTGATTCCTGCTGTACCCACAACATCCCCCGATGTCTACAGATACATCTGGGAAGGGAAGGTAATACAGAACGGATACAACCCTTATCAATATTCTCCTGATGCGGATGAGTTGTCAGGTCTACGAGACGATAATTATTCAAAAGTTACATTTAAGAACCTGCCCACGATCTATCCACCGGCTGCACAGATTATTTTCCTTGCTTCCTATAGTCTGACGGGAAACAGTTTAACAGGATTGAAACTTATATACCTGTTATGTGAAATTATAACGATGGTATTTCTTCTCAAACTTTTAAATCTGAAAAAGATTAACCCGAATTACATAATATTATACGCATGGCTTCCACTTCCTGTAATGGAATATTTTGTGAATGCGCATATAGATGCTGCCGGGATAATGTTCATGATTCTTTCCCTGTACTATCTGGAAAAAGGGAATCTACTCCCGGCTGTTTTTACGTTTACTCTGGCATTCCTTACAAAACTGTACCCGGTTTTTTTAATCCCACTGCTTGTAAGAAAATTGAAACCGGTCAGATTTATATATTTTATGCTTATTTTCATCATCACTTCCATTCTCTTTTATTATCCCTTTCTTAATGGAAGTCAGTCTATAACAAAAATGCTGACGATATACGCAAACAAATGGGAATTTAATGCTTCTGTTTATTACGTACTTACTTCAATAATTCCGGACAAAGAAACGGCAAGACTAATCTGCGGGATACTGCTTTTTATCTCGATAGGGTACATAGCGAGTTATTATAAGGATTTTATGAAGGGGACATTCGGAGTGCTCCTCGCAGTATTGATCTTATCTCCAGTACTTTATCCATGGTATCTGGGGTGGATAAGTACGGTAAACCCCTTTGCAGGATTTTATTCGGTGTTAAGTCTGTTGTTCACTGTCAACCTCACTAATTTTACGCCCCTTGGTAAAGTATGGCACGAATATTTTCCCGTACTCTATGTCGAGTATTCAGTCTTCTTTATTCTGTTTGCGTACGACCTGTATCATCAGCGGACCGGGAAAACATTCCGGGACTTATTACAATAAACTTTCCATTCTACTCTGGTCAGGTTGTCCTTCCTCCAAGGTGCTTCACAAGGAAATCTTCCATAGCTCTGTAGAACTCAAACCTGTTCTCTTCGTTGTGGAAACCATGCCCTTCATTATCTTTAACTATATACGGGACATCGATATTCTTTTTCTTCAAGGCTTCAACAATCTGATCAGATTCCGATTTGGCTACCCGGGGATCATTAGCTCCCTGCGCGATAAGAAGAGGTGCTTTTATTTTATCTGCATGGTAAACCGGTGATGCAGATTCCATCAACTCCCTATCTTCATCAGGGTTTCCCACCATTTCATAGATCATCTCCAGGTAAGGTTCCCAGTAGGGCGGTATAGATTTCATAAATGTGAAGAGATTAGATACACCAACATAGTCGACGCCGCAGGCATAAAGATCGGGTGTGAACGCGAGTCCAGCCAGCACTGCATATCCCCCGTAGGATCCGCCATAGATTGCTATTTTCTTTTCATCGGCAATACCCTGTTTAATTAACCACATTACGCCGTCGGTAACATCATCCTGCATTGTTTTACCCCACTGCTTAAAGCTGATTTCCCAGAAATCCCTTCCATAACCGGTAGACCCCCGGAAGTTTATCTGAAGAACAGCATAACCTCTGTTGGCAAGGAACTGGACTTCAGGATTAAATCCCCAGGAATCACGATGCCAGGGACCACCATGCGGATTTACCACAACGGGTAGGGATTTCGGTTCCGCACCACGTGGAAGCGTAAGGTACCCGTGAATTTTCAATCCGTCTCTTGATTCGAATTCTATTGGTTTCATATCTGCCAAATCGTCTTCATTAAGCCAGGGACTGACATCAGCAAGCTTCTTAAACTCTTTATTTTCAATATTGTAATAGTAGTACGCCCCTCTCGATTTATCGCTGTAAGTCCTTACCAGGATTTTATCTTCCTCCCGGTTTGAGTGTGAAACTACAACCTCATAGCCGGGAAGTTTTGCTTCGAGATCTTTCTGAAGCTGTTCTCTCTGTTTATCGAAGAAATGGTAGTGACGTTTGTCAGTTACAAATGCAGCCCCGGTGATAACTTTTCTTTTATCGGAACTGAGGAGACCGGACACATCAACCTCAGGATGTTCGTAAATGACTTCCAGTTCTTTATTGTTTTCAATGTCATACCTGACAATGGCAAGTTTATCGCGGCCGATGTTAGACATCATATAAAGAAGATTGTTATCATAAGTGAACATCGAAGGGGAAAGTGTTTCTTTAAAATTAGTACTGATTATCAGTTTGAAATCATCGGTTTCATTTTTCCTGTAGAGTATACCGGTATTCACACCGTCTGTTGTAGTTGCTATTCTTAGTTTTCCATTGTGGTCAGTCATCCATCCCGTTATATTCCCGGGATTCTGCGCGATCATATTCATTTCACCGGAGTTAACATTTATCCTGTAGACATCAAATAACCTGGCATCCCGGTTATTCATTGCGATGAGCAGTTCGTCGTCATTGTCCTTAAGCTCATCAATTAGCTCAACTCTCACTTTTTCAAAAGGCGTAAGGTCCTTCTGGTTATTTCCATCTGTATCTACCGCATACAGCCTGAAATTTTCATCACCGCCTTTATCCTGTACATATGCAATACGTTTATTATTTGCCCAGAAATATCCGGCAATATCCCTCTCCTCTGCGGAGGTCAGTCTTTGAACATTTTCATCCCCGGATTTCTGTATAAAAACATTTAGCCTGCTCTTCCACGGCATCATAAAAGCAAGGTGTTCACCGTCCGGCGAAAGCTGGTAAGCTGTTTTCTCAGGGTTCTTAAAAAAATCTTCTAACGGAATTTCAGGAGTATTTAAGTTCACAGGATTTCCCTTCTGCCTTATGGATTAATAAATTTAATATCAAAAATAATAATATATGTGGAAATGTAAGTGTGCTAAAGCCTATCGTAGCTGCGCAAAATAAAGCCGACAGACGTAAATATTATTAGCGGATTTTCTTCTAATTTTATCTATGTGGCTAAAGCCGTATTGCTCTGAGTTTTACTATTCCCACGACTTAAAAGGTCTGTTGCACAACTCTTAGGCATGCAATTTGTTTAGAATAGATAAACCTATACACAGGAAAAAATCTATGCTTGGTAAAAAGAAATTTCAGCCTAAATTAATGTATAATTTAACTTTAGATGATCTAGTACCGGAAGATGATTTCTACAGGAAACTAGAATCGATCTTAGATTTGAGATTCGTTTATCAGGAATGTGAAAGCCTATATGGAAAAACAGGGAATCCATCGATAGACCCTGTAGTATTTTTTAAGCTAAATCTATTTGGATTTTTTGAAAATATAATATCTGACAGGGAATTAGTAAGAAAAGCCAGCGATAGTCTTAGCATAAGATATTATCTGGGATATGATATAGATGAAAAGCTACCATGGCATTCAACGATATCAAGAACCAGAACAATAATAAAGAAAGAGACTTTTGAATTAGTATTTAATCAAATCCTTGAAAAATGTTATCAGGCAGGATTGATAGAAGGGAAGCATCAATCAATAGATTCCACATTAGTCAAAGCAAATGCTTCATTGGATAGCCTTGAGAGGAAAGTTCCCTTTTTAATTTTAAAGGAATTCTCATACAGGACATATGCCGAAAATCCTATGGATGAGGAAGAAAAAAAAGACGAAAATGATAAAAATAAAAAGGAAGAGGAATCAAAATTCGAGGAAAGTGATTCTGAAAAACAAGTAAGGACAGAAAGAGATAAGAATGAAAAATATTTCAGCAGGACAGATCCTGATAGCAGAATAGCAACAAAACCAGGGACTCAAACGGGATTATATTATACAACGCACTATAGTGCAGACAGTAAAAACAGGGTTATCACCGATGTATTGACAACCTATTCAGACAGAGGAGATACAAAAGTATTTTTAGAAGTATTTGACAGAGCAGAAAAAAGGTTAAAGCAATTAGGATTAGCAATAGAAGAAGTCTCAGCTGATAAAGGATATTGTTCGGGAGAAAATTTAAGAGAATTTGAGAACCGTAATATAAAAGCCTTCGTACCGACAAAGCGGAGTAAAAACCCTGTTGTTAAAGCCAACAAGAAATTTATATATGAGGAAGAAGAAGATAAAGTTCTTTGTCCGAATAATAAGCCGTTGGAATATTACAAATCGTGGCAAGTCAATCATTGCTAAGAGGTACACCGCTAAAGCCGTTAATTGTCTTTTTATTTCTTGATTGTCAACCGGATAACCCGTTGAAAAGGAGGTTTTCAGGATTCGATTCCTTTACGAGATAAAATACCTTTTGAGTAATAATGTTTGATTTCCTTCATTTCCGTCACTAAATCAGCGAGTTCAATAATTTCTTCCGGGCAATATCTTCCTGTAAGGATTAATTCAACTTCCGGGGGTTTTTTCTTAATTACCGGGATTATCTCGTCTGTTGTAAGTAATTTAAAATAGACCGTGACGAGTATTTCATCAAGAATAATTATATCAAAATCTCCGCTAAGCATAAGACCAGCAGCTTTTTTAAGAGCCTCCCTGGCTTTTATTTTTTCCTCTTCAGGGGGCAATTCTTTTTTATAAACAAAGTCGTCACCTCCCTTTTGTTCAACTGTTATCCATTCTGAAAGCTCCCTGAGAGCAGTTAATTCACTATAGGGATATTCCTTCATAAATTGAATGATATATGAATTCATACCTGCACCGGCTGCCCTTACTGCCTGTCCTATTGCAGCTGTTGTCTTTCCTTTCCCGTTGCCGGTATAAACCTGTATAAAACCTTTGTTAAGTTTTACCATAAAATTCTTCCATCATTTGAAATTTCAACTTTTAGGTGAATGAAAATGAAATTGTGATGTTTGTTTTTAGAACTTCATAAAGCCCGCCTAAAAAACTTCATAAATGAAGTTCCTGCATCATGTCTAATTACGCATTTAAGCAGGCAGAATAATCTTAGTTTGAAACATAATTACAATTTTAAATCATTACTCTACTGTAAAATGATGTAAAAGACTGTTTTTTGCAATTTTGGAGCAAATTAATTCTGGTACGAATTTTAATCTGTTATACCTGACTCTAACTGCGGAAAAACGTATTTTATTTATTAATTAAGGGTTGATAATATGCAGATTATTTCTGACGCAATGACAATAATCTTCTCCATTACACTTCTGGTCATTTTTCTTCTTGTCGGTCTGAGCTTTACCAGGGAAAAATCAAATAAGTAATACGATGGAATTACGAAGGAATGGGGTTTTGGAATAGTCCGCCTTTGGCGGATGAATCCACCTTCGATGATTTAGTCGGGTAAATTGCGATGGAATATTGTTATTGATGCAAATTTGGCTGCCCTCAGTTGCAGGCAATGTAAGGACGGAGTATTTTAATTATAATTTGGACAGCATTAATAATAAGACAGGGTGACAGTTCTAACAGTATCACATCATCTGAAGTAGTTATCTTAGTATAAAAACTACAGGTAAATAATGTCTTTCCTTGAAATAATACTTTTACTGATAATTGCAGGGATTTCTGGTTCTATTGGACAAGCATTAGTTGGATTTTCCAGCGGAGGCTGTTTCCTTTCAATTGCCGTGGGATTTATAGGGGCGCTTATTGGAACATGGCTGGCTCACAAGATGAATCTGCCGGAGATATTCGTCATTAATGTAGGCGAGGTTGCCTTTCCGGTGGTATGGGCGATTTTAGGTGCAGTAGTGTTTACAGGGATATTAAGTTTAATTACCCCCAGAAGAAGAAATTAAATTAATATTCTTGATTATTCTTTTTCTAAACATTAGCTTCCCATAGCTATTTTATTTGAGGCTATGGGAACACATCATAAAGGATCAAAAAAAGAAGTCACGGCTCTTAACACCTACATTAAACTTGTCAGGGCTGTTGAGTCGCTTAATCAAAGGCTTTATCCTTTTCTTTCCAAACATTCATTAACCGAAAGCCAGTTTGCGGTACTGGAAGCTTTATACCATCTGGGACCATTGAACCAGAGAGAGCTTAGCGATAAACTTCTCAGGAGTCCCGGAAATATTACAATGGTTATCGACAACCTCGAGAAAAGAAATTTTGTAAAAAGGGAAAGGGGTGAACTTGACCGCAGGCATTACATTATTCATCTGACACCCGCCGGGAGGGAATTCATCAAAAAGATATTTCCCGAACATCTCGATTCGATCGTGAAAGAAATAAATGTTTTAAGCGAAGAGGAACAATGTCAGCTTCAGAGGATGTGTAAGGAAATTGGTTTAAAAGAAAAATAAATCAGAGATTCTTTTCGTTCCTGAGTCTTTCTGCAATTAAAGGTAATACCTTTCCCGCCTCTCCATAAAAGGATTTATCGGCAAGATAAGAAATTTCTGTTTCCCCGATGTTAACTTCCACAATATACGCCCCGGTATCCCTGGCAGTATAGATCAGTGATGCAGCCGGGAAAACCACTGCTGAAGTTCCAACCACAAAAAATATATCACACTCTCTCGAAGCCTTTTCCGACTCAATGAACTGATCCTGCGGCAGATATTCACCGAACCAGACAATATCCGGTCTGACCAGACCCCCGCATTTTGTGCATTTGGGGATTTTCCCCTCCATAGGGAGCTCTTCATTATAATACGTCTTGCACTGAATACAATAATTCCGCTCGATATTTCCGTGCAGTTCGTAAATCTCCCTGCTGCCGGCCCGGCGGTGAAGATTATCAATATTCTGGGTAACCACTGTTACCCGGTCAAATATATTCTGCATTTCTGCGATTGCTGTATGCCCGGGGTTGGGCTGAGAATCATGAATGATTTTTTTTCGGTGGGAGTACCATTCCCATACCATTTCAGGATTCCGGATAAATGCATCGAAATTAGCAAGCTCTTCAGGTTTAAGTTTATTCCAGATCCCATCCTTCCCACGGAATGTTGGAATACCGCTTTCCGCAGAAATACCTGCACCGGTAAAGAAAACTACCGATTTCGCTTCAAGTAGTCTGTCTATAAAACTCTGCAGAAATTCCATAAGTTTTAATCATTCAAATCTTTGAGCAGCTGCCTTGCTTCTGCAAGCACCTGATCATCATCCTGATCTTTTTTTGGTGAATCAATTACTTTGTTCAAATAAAATTTTGCTTTATCATACTCATCATCCTCAAGGTAAGTTTTTCCGAGTTCAAGATAGAACATTCTGAAATTAGGATACATATCGACAGCTTTCTTTAACTCGACAAGAGCAGAATCTTTATCCGCCCAACCGAGTCCCAAAACCGCTCTTGCAGGGGCCCATTTTTCACTAACTTTAGCATGGGTTCTGCCGAGGATATAATGAGCGAGAGCAAGACTATAAGCATCCCCATTCCCAAGTTTGATAGCCTTATCGCAATCTTCCTTAACCTTGTTAACTACGCCGCCAACAGTGAATACTCCTTTAAACAAGGCTATTCTTCCATTGACAACAGCCCGCCTTACATACACAACCGACTGATCCTTTGCAAGTTTGACAGCCCGGTCGGCATAAGCCAGAGCCTTTTCAAAAACAGCAAGCTGGGCATCTTCCTCATCGCCGTTAGTAGACGGCATATGTACGCCGAGGTTTACATAGGAGCGGCTGATCCGCCAGAGGACCTGCCAGTTACCGGGTGAAAGTTTGTCAGCTTTTAAATAAAGCTCGAGAGCTTTCTGGTTATTAAATTCCTCTGTCTGCTGATCCCCTTCCTGCATTAGTGACTCAGCTGTCTGAGCTTCTGCTACGGCACAAAAAGACATTAAAAACAGAAAGCACAAAAATGATATTGGGGAATGTTTATAATTAAACATATTGAACCTTTGGGTTAATCGAAGAGTGATTTGTTTATCTCTTCAATACCTGAAGAGATACCATGATTGAAAAGATCTGTTGAGACGAGACTGATATACTTAGTCCATTTGCTGTCATTTTTCTGATCTTTAAGTATCGCATTTTTATATGCATTAACCTTGGCACTTAGTTCATCAGCCTGGTAAAGCGCAATTGCCTCCAGTGTTTTGGGTACAACAGGGGATGCGAATTCAAGTTTACCCTGGTGGCTCAGGATAACGTGTAAGAGACAATCTTTGAGGTCCTCGGGAAAATCTTTTATTTTTTTTGCTTCCTCATTAACAATCATTGCCGATATAACTATATGACCCAGCAATTTTCCTTTATCGGTATATTCGAAAACCGGCTCATAACTAAGCTCTTCCGTCTTGCCGAAGTCGTGAAGCATAGCTCCGCATATGAGAATATCTCTATTAATTTCGGGATGAATATCGCACATTAAATCGCAGATCTTTATTATCTCAAGGGTATGCTCAAGCAAACCATGTATATAAGAGTGATGCCATAACTTACCGGCAGGGACGTTTATATATTTTTCAAATCTCTCACCGGAAAATATAATTCCCATAAGTTTTTTAAGGTTTTCATCATTTATACGCTCCATCCTTAATGCAAATTCCTTCTTCATTTCATTCAAGTCGCGTTTTGACTGAGCCTGGAAATCAGCTGCAGAAACACCATCTTCGGGTGAAGTCAACTTTATTGAGGATATCCGAATCTGTGCACTGCCCTGAAATTCATCGATATTACCCGATACTTTTACAACAACTCCCGGTTTAATCTTTACAGAAATTTCATCAAAATTATCCCATATATTTGCATTAAGGGTAAGGGATTTATCCCCGAGGTCAAGAGAAAGGTATTGTTTATTTGTCTTTGTCAGCCTGACTTCACTCTTCCGTACAACTAAAAAGTGATTTAGCGGTTCCCCTTTCTTTAATAGATTTAATTCTTTCTGATTAAACATTTTCTGAAATTACAATTTTATTTATTAATAATTTCAATAATACTCTCTTTAGGCAGATGAGCAATTATCGAACGGTTCAGCAAGTCGATAGAAACAGAAATTGTTTTATCGTTTTCATTTTCCCGGTAAATTCCTTCTACACCGGCAAAAGGACCTTCTTTAATCCTGACCTTCTTCCCGGGAACGAGTCCGTTCATTACGTAAAAATCGCCCTCATACTCAAGCATTTTTTTAAGATTATCTATCTGCCATTCAGGTATAACTGCAGGCCGGCCTCTTTCGGTAACGCATCTGACTATTGAGTACTGTTCCAGAGCCAGCAACCTCTCCCTTTCAGCTGCTTTAATAAATATATATCCGCGGATAACAGGCTCCGTAATTTTCTTTTTACGGTCGCTCCACTGTTTTACATTCGTAACAACGGGCAGGTAATAATCAATTTCATTTGATTCGAGCTGTTCTGCAGCTTTAAATTCGCCTCTCGGCTTTGTATAAAGTGCAAACCAGTTTTTGTCATTGAGGTTCGTGTGTCTTTCAAAATCCATTACTGTTTACTAATAACTGCTTTTCTTCCTATCGAATAATAAGTAAATCCCATCTCTTCCATCTTCGAAAGATCATAAAGATTTCTTCCGTCAAATATTACTGGTTTCTTCAGCATCTTTTTTATTTTTTGGTAGTCGGGTGTTCTGAACTCATTCCATTCTGTAACTATAATTAATGCATCTGAATCCCCGAGTGCATCGTAAGGGGTGCTGCAGTATTCAATCTTATTCTTTAATATTCTTCTGCTGGTTTCCATTGCGGCAGGATCATATGCCTTCACTTTTGCTTTATTCTCAAGCAGCTTTTCTATCAGTCTTATTGCAGGGGCTTCACGGACGTCATCTGTGTTGGGCTTAAATGCAAGTCCCCACACGGCAAAGGTCTTCCCTTCAAGGTCCTTGCTGTAATGATCCTCTATTTTTTTGAAGAACCTGATTATCTGGTTTTTATTTATATCGTAGACCGACTTAAGTATCTTAAAATCATATTTGTTTTCTTTGGCTGTATTTATCAGTGCAATAACGTCCTTAGGAAAACACGATCCTCCGTACCCAACTCCCGGGAACAGGAACCTTTTACCTATCCTTGAATCCGAGCCTACGCCTATCCTTACCTTGTCGACTTCTGCACCTGTTAGCTCGCACAGGTTTGCAATCTCATTCATAAAGGAGATCTTTGTAGCAAGGAATGAGTTAGCTGCATACTTGGTTACTTCGGCCGATTTTTCATCCATAAAATAGATCGGGTTGCCTGAACGGACAAAAGGTTCATAGAGCTGTTCCATCATATCCTTTGTCTTAGGGCTGCTCGTTCCCACCACAACGCGTTCGGGTTTCATAAAATCATCTACTGCCATCCCCTCCCTTAAGAATTCAGGGTTTGAGGCGACATCAAACTCATAACCGGGTGCGTGTTTCTTTACAGCATTCTTAACTTTTTCACTTGTACCTACGGGTACCGTGCTTTTATTAATTATTACTTTATAGCCGAGACCGGGATCCGACTTAAACATCTTTCCAAGGTCATCGGCAACTTTAAGCACATATTGAAGATCTGCGCTTCCGTCGTCATCCTGGGGAGTAGGAAGGCATAAAAATATAAGATTTGATTCTTTAACAGCATCAGCCAGTATGGTAGTGAATTTCAACCTTCCGACTTTAATATTCCTTTCAATAAGAATATCAAGACCCGGTTCATAGATAGGAACTACTCCCTTTTTTAATTTTTTTATTTTTTCTGCATCTATATCAACGCAATAAACTGTATTCCCGGTTTCTGCAAAACAGGTACCTGTTACCAGTCCTACATATCCCGTCCCAACAACAGCTATATTCAATTAAACCTCCGTATTTCCTGCTATATATCTTTTAATATTTATAAAAATTAAATGGATGTTATTTCTGATTTTAAAGTTGAACCTAAGGCAGCCCGGTCTATTATTTTAGTCACTTTGGGGAGTTTATACCTGCTGTCAGCGGCTTCGTTAGAATCCTCAGTAATTAAATAAACGGGTATAGCTGCAGTTCTGTTCTCACTCTGCAGTATTTCAACAAACTGCAATCCATCCATCAGCTGCATTTTATTCTTCAAAATAACCAGTGAAGGGACTTTTGATTTTATCTCATCAATTGCCTCGAACCCGTTCGGGCATTCCCTTACTGAATAAGACGGTTTAACTTCCTCAATAATATTTTTAACATTAGCAGAAGTAACATCATCGAGACCGACGATAAGGATATTCTCCTTAAACAGGGGAAATGTAAAATGGAATTCGGAACCTTCATCAGATTCAGAGAAATACCAGATCTCTCCGCCATGTTTCTCAATTATCTCTCTGCATAAAATCAGTCCCAGACCTGTACCCTTCTCGCCGTGTGTTCCCTGAGTTGAAAAAATCTTATTTATCTGGAAGAGCTTATGCTTATTAGTCTCCGGAATTCCTTTTCCCTTATCCCTTACAATGAACTCAATAAATCTATCGTTAAACGCCGAAGTTTTTATATCAACAGATTTATTCTCTCCCGAATATTTAATAGAATTTTCCAGAAGATTCAATATCACTTTACAGAAAAGGGTTTCATCGGCTTCAACATACTGGGATGCAGGAACATATACTCTGATCTCAATGTTTTTTCTGACTGCTTCACCGGTAAGCGCAGAAACAGAGTTATAAATAGCATTCCTTACATCAACCTTAGCAGGTTCTATATTTGACCTTCCGGTTCTTAGGCGAGACCAATCCAGTAAATTATTAATTAATTTAAGCTGTTTTACTGACGATGAATGTATCAGGTTCAGATATTCATTTTTTTCGGATTCGGGCAGCGGTTCATTTAGTAAAATTTCTGAAAATCCGAGTATACTAGTAAATGGAGAGCGAAGATCATGTGAAAGGATAGCAATAAAATCATCCCGGGAATAGTTGGCATCCTGAAGTCTCCGGATTTCCTCAAGAAGCCTGCTTTCCGAATTTTTCAGATCGGAAATATCCTGCACTATTCCGTATGCACTCTTAAGCTTGCCGGAAGGCAGCCTCTCTGCTCTGACAGACTCTCTAAGCCAGACAGTGCCGTTATTTTTATTAGCAATCCTGTAATCAATAGTGCAGCTATTAACTGAAATTCCGTTCAGAAGTCCGTTAAACATGTTTCTTACCTGGCCAAGGTCCTCTTCATTTACCAGGTCATTCCATTTTCCGCGCGTTCCTCTGAGTTCAGCAGAATTATATCCGGTTACTGAGGCTACATTATCAGAATAATTTATTTCTTCGTTATCTTCTTCAAAAGTCAGCAGCCAGACAAACCGATCTTCAAAATCGTTATAGCCGCCGGACAGCAGATCAACGGGCAGATTTTGCAGTATATTTTTTTCCAAGTTTTATCAGATTTATTTATACAAATTAACAATTATCACATTTTACAAATGATCGATTAGAAATATAAAAAATTATCCCTCCAGTAGAAACGAGAACATCTATGCAGAAAGGCTGAAAATGTGATTTTTTAGGACGGGATCATTTTCTGCCCCTGGTCTGACGTGAGGCAATACTGAATGATACACATTAATACCGGGATTTCATCAGAAGCCTGAACTTTCCGGAGTTAATTTTTTGAAATAGTTAGAGTGAATTACGTGATGATATTTATTCCGAGAAAGAGTTCTGCCAGAGGCAGACAGGTGGAAACGGTTAAGCAAAGCAGGTAAAAGACTTTGTGAAATAGTAAGGGAAAGATAGGCAAGACAGCAAGGTTCCCTAGGGGTCCCACGAGGATGGGGACAGCTTTACTTCTCAGGCTTCGACAACCCGGGCAAATGTTCTTTTTATACCTTTATGATATTTCACTTTCGGATAACCAATGATAAGAAATATTCCGTTTTTATTATCTGGATTTATTTTATACTTCTTTTTCAGGGATGTTCCCCCGTGACTGAGGAAGGGATGTATACTCCCGATCATGCAGGTTCCGAGTCCGAGAGATTCCGCAGCAAGCATAGCATATGCTGCAGGGATATAAGGGTCGGCAAAATCCGAATAAGGCGATCCATAGAAATACAGAGCGAGTGGGGCATTATACAGAAGCCAATCCTCCCCCTTTTTATTTCTTTCGACAACAAAATTAATTAATGGCATCAGGAATGACTTATACATTGCATAATCCTGGCCGGATATAAAGGGTCTCCAAAAAGGAATTGACCATTTAGAGAACATCCATTTTATTTTTTCAAGGTATTTAGTAAAATCATCAGCAAAAGCCTTCACCTTCTCCTTCCCTCTGAAAATTATTACTTCAACATCAGAGGGGGGTATTCCCATAGGAGAAGTGACTGCTGCCTTGAGGATTTTATCGATAAGTTCCGGTTCAACTTCTTTAGCCTTAAAATCCCTTATGCTTCTTCTCTTAAACATCAAAGAATACAGCTGTTCATAATTTGCTGCTGTTTTAGCCTCAGGAAGAGGAACGAAGTCATCCATTGTGATTGTACGGCCGTCAACTTCAATACAGTCCTCGGGACAAACTGCCACGCATTGGGCGCATCCCACACAGCCGAAGACCGGATTCTCATCAACAGTAATTTTTCCGTTCTTCATCTGCAGTGTCAGGTCTTTACAGACTAAAGAACACAGACCGCAATCGCTGCACTGGCTGAAATCAATCTTAACACGAGCATTTTCATTAGTACGTGATGTTGTAATAGACATATTCTTTCCCCGAATATTTTATTTCCCGTTATTTCATCAGTGGAAGATATTTTTAAAAAACTGAAGAAGCAATAAAAATATTTCAACAAATTCCCGGCAGAGCGGGTCTTTGCACATTTGAGTTTGTCTTCTTCTTCATTTTCATTGGGGATGACCCCCGGAGTTAGCACGTTGTTATACCGGGGAAAAGACGGTTCATGGACGGTTGAACGAGTATTTTTGGTGATATATTGATGAAATATTAAACAGTATCCAGGCAGGCTATTAGTTCATTTAAGGCTTATAATAATTGAATTTCTGAAAACATATTATAGTTTTTTTTAATATGAAGTTCAATCGGGAGTATGAATGAAGGTGATATATAAAAATAATTCCATATCTGTCCAAAATAAATAAATCGCTTGAATGATTCTTATTAATATCGGTGTCTTCGATATCCGTCGGAGCCGTCCCGCCGCAGAAAATAAACGAGCGGGATTTCGAAGACTCAAGATTTCGTCCAGACGGACTCAACGTCCCGCCTAATGGTCATTAGCAAGGGCGGGACACTCAGACACCGCAGCAAGTTTTGCAATTTTTCAAAAAGACACTGATAGGATGTTCTTCTTTGATCACCGACAATAAGAGGGATTCAAAATAAGAAAGGAGAAATTGCTTTATTTCTTTTCTAAAACATAGACTATTTTGATGCTTTAAGTTTATTTTGGACAGGACTGAACCATTCAGAACATTTTAGGGCTGGAGTTTTTCTCTACGAATACTTTGGCAACATCATAGATGAGGGAAGGGTTATTCACAAGAGCCGCAGTAAAGAGTTTCCTGAGAGTTCTTTTGTGAAGGGGGACCCTGTTAAAACTGTGTGCAATACTATTGAACTTATCGTCCGAGAAATTATAGATACCGTTTTTAATCCTATCGAAAATCTCATGACGTTTTCCTAATCGTTTTGCCCATTCCTTATCATATATCAGTATATGATCAGGGTTTTTTGTTTTTACTGCTTCAGCAGCAATTCGTCCTGCGATACTGCCTCCGATCATTCCGCTAGCTATACCACCCCCACTCAGAGGATTAACCTGACGGGCGGCATCTCCGGCCAGTAAAATACCGGGAGCGGAGATTTTAGAAAGAGTAATACTGCAGGGGACACCTCCTGCGATTGTGGTCAGTACCGGTGCCTCCGGGTAATACTTCTTCATAAAATCATTCAAAAATGATTGTGCGGATTTCTTCTTTCCGATCAGGCCGCTTACTCCAAGTCCGATATTAGCTTTACCATCTCCCTTAGGAAAGATCCAGAAATAACCATTGGGTGCAAAATCCTTACCGAAGTAAAAATAGAGTGTATCATCATTAACCGGAATGTTTGCTGCTGTAATCTGAACCGCACTCTCCATTTCCCGGAAATCGATGTGAGTTTTCAATTCCGCCCATCTGCCCACCCTTGATTCCACTCCATCGGCGGCTATTACAACCTTAGCTTTCACCTGTTTCTCTTCACCATTAAATTGGAATTTCACTCCTGAGACTTTATTATCAATAAAAAGCAGTCCGCTAACGTATGCTCTTGTCAGGATATCTGCACCCGCTTCTGCGGCTGTCCTGGCCAATTCATAATCGAATATTCTCCTTTCGAGCACATACCCTGCTTCGCCGAATTCTAAAACAACTTCAGTTCCATCGGGGGCATTGAAGGAAAATTTGCTTATTGAGGCAGCAATCCATCTGGGATCAGGTTGAATGAATTCCTCCACTCCGGCCTTGCTTATCGCTTCACCGCATCGAACCGGATACCCGACATCGCGGTCTTTTTCAAGCATAAGGACGGAGACCCCCATTTCAGCGGCTGTTCGTGCGGCAATACTGCCTGCAGGCCCTGCACCGACTATTATTACATCATACTCGCTTCTCATTCTGCTTTAATATAAAACCTGACTGATATAATTACTATCATGATTTTTAATTCAATGATTACGACTAATGGTCCGCTGCAACCCCTTCACGGCGGAATTCAATTACTTCAATAGGACACGACCAGACGCACTTCGCACAATTGGTGCAGCGTGAATCTATAATAAAAATCTCCGCTTCTTTTAACTCAATAGCATCCTCCGGGCAGACTCCAACACAGCATCCGCAGAAATCGCATTTATCCGGAAGTATATTGATTAAAAGTTTGCCGTGTTTAGCCTGCCTGTAGTGCATATTTCCAACATAGCCGGTGATTTATACTAAATTTATTGCAGGAACTATTCCTCTTTATAATTGACATTCTCACCTGTCAAGTCTTCTCTAATAAGCTGTATTTCCCTTTGCTGGTCCCTTATTTCTTTCATCAGGTCAATTTTTTCTTCCTCATTGGTTAAACCCGAGAGAGTATTATTCAAATTGTAAATCTTTTCTTCGACCTGTTTTAATTTAAATCTTCTTACAGCATCCAGTGCATATTTTTTTAATATAGTTTCATAATCCGCAGCCGGGTTAATGTCTTCCCAATTTTTACTGATCTGGTACTTTTCAAAAGTTAATTCCCTTGCATATAACTTATGATCCTCACTATCAAGTTTATCAATCAATGCACCGGCACTGAGGTCTTCTTCATGCATTGCAGCAGTATGTATAAGTTCGGCCAGTTTTTGATGTACCTCTATCCTGAATTCATCAGGTTTTATATGACCCAGTATAAAGTTGATTATGTCACGGCTTCCTTCAAGCAGAAGCTTAATTAATTCTTTCTCAAGGTTAACAGTTTCAGACGGAAGATCTTTATTCGTCTTTAATATCGTTTTCTCTTTTTCATTGACCTTTCTCTGCTGCCTTTCAGCTTCCACAGCCGACTGCCTGCTCAGTCCTGATTTAACTTTGCTCAGCTCACTCTCAAGCAGTTTTTCCCGGAGGTTAAATTTCTTAGCTATATTTTTTATTAAAAGGCTGGCTTTCAGTTCATCATTTATCAGGGCAAGGGGCTTTACCAGATCGCGGATTGCTTCAGTGGTGCCGGCAGCGTCATTAAACCTGCCAAGTGATTCATAATATTCAGACTGATACTCGAGAAAATTCTTTGCGGATTTTATCAGCTCTTCAAATTTTTCTTTACCATAGCTGTTAACATAGGAATCAGGATCCTCACCCTGGGGCAGGGAAACAATCTTAATCTCAAAATCTTTTTTAAGCAGAAGTTCTATACTTCTCATTGCGGCTTTAATACCCGCAGTATCGGCATCAAAGAGCAAGACTACATTCTTAGTATACCTTGACAAAAGCTGAACCTGCTCTTCAGTAAGCGCCGTCCCCGAAACAGCAACGACGTTTTTAATGCCGTTCTGGTAGAGGGAAATCAGGTCCATATAGCCTTCAACAAGTATGGCTTTATCAACTCTTCTGATCTCATCCTTCGCGTGAGATAATCCATACAGTATACGTCCCTTTGTATAGATTACAGACTCGGGAGAATTGAGATATTTAGCAGCACCTTCTTTATTCTCAAGTATGCGACCGGCAAATGCAACCACCCTGCCGTTAGGAGAAAATATCGGGAAAATAATGCGTGAAGAAAACTTATCATATAATCTTCCCTCGGCAGATTTTCCGATCAGACCAAGCTGAAGTGCTCTTTCAAGGTCAATCTTTTTTTCCTGGAGAAAGTGAAGCAGCCTATCCCATCCGTTGAATGCATACCCAAGTCCGAAAGCTCTCATTGTAGCAGGTTTTATCTTCCTGTTCTGGAAGTAATTAAATGCAGCCTCCCCCTCATCCGAATTAAGGAGGTTGCCGGAGAAATACCTTGCCGCCTCAGTATTTATATCGTAAAGGATTTCCTGTTCGGTTTGTTTTTCTTCGGACTCCTGCTGATCATACTCAAGAGGAATTCCCAGTTCTTCCGCAAGTTCCTGAACTGCCTCTACAAACGAAACCTTTTCATATTCCATCAAAAATTTGAAAACATTTCCGCCGGTATGACAGCCGAAACAATGGAATATCTGTTTATCTTCACTGACGGTAAATGAAGGAGTTTTTTCAGAATGAAAAGGGCAAAGTCCAAGAAAATTATGCCCCCGTTTCCTTAGCTGCACGTAACCCGAAATAACATCAACGATGTTCGCTGCGGATCGTATTTCTTCTATTTTGTTTTCGGGAATTCTCATTTGGAAAATCAGGTTAGAATTTTTTTATTATTTAACACGATTTTAATTTAATCAATTAAATCAAAAATCGCGCAGATAAAATAACTTCCTTTAATCTTGTGGGAAACACAGGGACAGATTTTTAGTACAAATTGTAATTTAATAGCAATCGTCAATTTGTTATATTTGATGTTACGACAGGTATGAATTAATACAATTATAATTTCTAATAGAAAAAAATTAAGTATCTGGCTTTTTATGTTTGAACCGATAAGCAAGACGAAAAAATACTGCAATAGTCTCACCCGCTACTCCAGGTATAAAACACGAGTTGTTAATATCGGGGATGTCCCCCTGGGCGGTGATTACCCTATAAGAATTCAATCAATGACTATAACCGACACGATGGATACCAAAGCCACTGTTGAACAGAGCATTAGAATGGTTGAATCGGGATGCGATTACGTAAGGATTACCGCACCGAGCAAACTTGAGGCACAGAACCTGCAAAATATTAAGAATGAATTAAGGTTACGCGGTTATAATGTCCCTCTTATTGCCGATATCCACTTTACCCCTAATGCTGCTGAAATTGCGGCGAGGATTGTGGAAAAGGTAAGGGTTAATCCCGGCAATTATGCCGACAGGAAGAAGTTCAACATAATTGAATATACGGATAGCCAGTATGAAGAAGAGCTGAACAGAATAAAACAGAAATTTACTCCCCTTGTAAGAATATGCAAGGAATACGGTACCGCGATGAGGATCGGGACAAACCATGGGTCTCTTTCAGACAGAATTATGAGCCGTTATGGAGATACACCTCTTGGCATGGTTGAATCAGCACTGGAATTTGTAAGAATATGTGAAGAACTTAATTACAGGGGAATTGTGCTTTCAATGAAAGCCAGCAATCCCCAGGTTATGGTTCAGGCTTACAGACTTCTTGTAATGAAGATGGAAGAAGAGGGCATGAATTACCCGATTCATCTCGGGGTAACTGAGGCGGGGGGAGGAGAAGACGGCAGGATAAAATCAGCATTAGGCATAGGAACTTTACTGGAAGATGGAATCGGCGATACAGTACGTGTTTCGCTTACAGAGGATCCGGAGTTTGAAGCTCCTGTTGCGATTGAGCTGGTTGAAAGGTATAAGAACAGGGAGAACCACAAAGAAATTATTCCTGCAACAGACATCCCCATTGATCCCCTTGAATATAAAAGAAGGGAAACCTTCGAAGTATTAAATATAGGCGCATCAAATGTACCTGCGGCTGCGGCAGACTTCTCAGGCAGAAAGATATCGGAACAGAAGGAATTAGCCGACATAGGATACATATACAATGCTTCCACCGATAAATGGAATATGACGGATAGCGCTGCAGATATTATTTATACCGGGGAACATGATGTGCATTTTGAGCTTCCGGGGAGTCTGAAGCTGGTAAGAGATTACAAAGTCTGGAAACCGGACCGGAAAGGATATCCTTTAATTCCGGCGGATATTTATTTAAAAGAGAATGATTTTTCCGGTTCGATGAATATTGTAAGTCTTGATCTGACTGATCTGGAACCGGGATTATTAAGAAAGTTAAAAGAAGATAAAACTGCGGTTATTCTTTTAACCACTGATAATGTCCATGGTATGGCCGAACAAAGAAGGGCTTTTTTTGAATTAATGAATAATGGTGTGAATAACCCGGTGATCATTAAAAGGACCTACAACAATATTGATATAGATCAGCTCCGGCTTTTTTCATCGACAGACCTTGGCGGTCTGCTGATTGACGGACTGGGAGACGGTGTTTGGGTAGAATTAAAAGGGAAGTTAAAAGAGGAAGAAAAGGAGTTTAATAATCACAACAAACTGGTCAGGAAATTTGTAAATATTCAGGAGTCATACGAAAGAGTAATTAACCGGACGTTATTCGGTATACTGCAGGCAGCCAGAGTAAGGATCTCAAAAACAGAATATATTGCCTGCCCTTCCTGCGGAAGAACTCTTTTTGATCTGCAGGTAACTACCGATATGATAAGGAAAAGAACCGAGCATCTGAAAGGTGTGAAGATCGCAATAATGGGATGCATTGTTAATGGTCCCGGCGAAATGGCCGACGCAGATTACGGTTATGTCGGATCCGGCGCCGGTAAAATTACACTGTACCGTGCGAAAGATATTGTTAAAAGAAATGTACCGGCCGATAATGCTGTAGATGAGCTGATTGGGCTGATTAAAGAAGACAATAATTGGGTTGAACCAAATTAATTATTCAGGTCACTGGCTCGATTGTTGATTCTTAGATATTGATCTGGTATATTTAAAGACTTGATATGGATAAACTAATTTTAGAAAAACTTAAATTTCTCGATCTTGTTAAATATTCTGCTCCCGGAAAAACCATAAAAGCAGAGAAATTATAAAAATGCACTTCAAATCTTAGAAGTGCATTTTTTTTGTTATGAAGTGCATTGAAATCATTAAATATTTAGAACAATGGGCTCCGAAAGAAATAGCCTGGGAAAAGGACAACGCAGGATTGCAGGTTGGATCAGCTGAAAGAGATATAAAAAACATATTCCTTTGTCTTGATGTAACGCCTTCAGCGGTTGATGAAGCCGCCAGGAAGTCCTGCAGCTTAATAATTTCCCATCACCCACTTCTATTTACTCCGCTTAAAAGAATCTCAATAGATAATGATCCCCGCTCACAGGTAATTGAAAAACTGATCAAAAATGACATCACACTCTATTCAGCTCACACAAATCTTGACTACACAAAAGACGGCGTCAGCTTCAGGCTAGCAAAACAACTGAAACTAAGGGATGTGGATTTCCTTACAAAGCTCAGCACCAGCCAGATAAAACTTATTGTTTTTATTCCTGAAGAATCCCTCGAAAAAGTTTCCGATGCCATATTCAGCGCCGGCGGTGGAAGGATAGGCGAATACACAAACTGCAGTTTCAGAACCACGGGAAAAGGAACATTTAAAGGTTCAGAAAAAACAAGTCCTGCAGCGGGTAAAAGAGAAATATTTGAAACAGTGAATGAAGTCCGCCTTGAAGTGCTTGTAGATTCATGGAAAATCAGGAATGTCATTACAGAGATGCTGAAAGTACATCCCTATGAAGAACCTGCATACGATATATATCCCCTTAACAATGAACATACAAATTATGGAATCGGGGCAGCAGGAATGCTGGAGCCGGTTATGACCGCTGATGAGTTTATGGAATATATAAGCAGAACATTAGGGTTAAAAAACTTCCGGTACGCGGGCAGCGGGAAGAAAAAAATAAAAAAAGTGGCTGTCTGCGGCGGTTCAGGGAGTGAATACATAAGGGATGCGATTAAGTCGGGCGCCGACGCTTACATTACAGCTGACATAAAATATCATTCTTTCCAGGAAGCGGAAGAAAACATTTTACTGATCGACGCAGGACATTATGAGACTGAGATCTTTTCACTGGATGAAGTACGGGAGCGACTCAGTACTTTCGTTGGCAAAGAAATAAAGATATTTAATTACAGTAAAACTACAAATCCGGTTAAATTTTTTATAAATAAAAAGGAGAATGGATAAATTGGTAAACAGATTAAAAACCCTGTATGAATTACAACAGATTGATGATCAGCTTGATGAACTTGAAGAACTCCGGGGGGATTTACCAAACGCCGTTCAAGCGTTGCGGGATAAAATAGACGGCATTAAAGAACAGGTGAGTGAAAAGCAGGTTAAGAGAAAAGAATCGCTTGAAAAAAGAGAAGAGAACGAAGAAGAAGTTGAAAAGTTCAAAGCAAATCAGAAAAAGTTTAAGGCCCAGCTCTACCAGGTCAGAAACAATAAAGAATACGATGCCTTAACAAAAGAGATTGATCATACCGAGGAACAGATGACCAAACTTGAAACCGAAAATGATGCTCTCGCTGACCAGAGTAAAACCCTTGCCGAGGATATTGAGGCCCTTGAACCAATGCTTGGAGAGCTTAATGAAGAACTTAAAGTTAAAGAGGCCGACCTTAAAGAGATCATTAAAGCAAACGAAAAAGAAGAAGCCAAGCTGCGGGCACAAAGAAAAGAAATAGAGGCTCTGACAAAGAAACCGGATTACTCGGCTTATATGCGTATAAGAAGAGCAAAAAAAGGAAAAGCTGTTGCTACGATAAAAAGGTCTGCCTGCTCGGGATGTCATAATATAGTCCCGTCTCAAAGACAGCTGGAAATAAGAAGAAATAACAGACTATTCTTTTGTGAATATTGCGGAAGGATTCTTGTTTCACCGGAAATAGCCGAGCTCACAGAAGAATAAGTATAAGGTCGTCCCGTTATATTCTCCCGCTAATGATTTTGCAAGCGGAGGAAATAACTCCGAAGCGAAAAAATGGTAATGCTGAAGTGTTTTCCTCAGTTTGGGTCTGCAAACTGAGTCTCAGGCCGGAGAGCTGAACTACAAGGGATACTGACCTGCCTGATTGTAAATTCACGGAACAGGTCGAAGTCCGCACAATCGCGTTACCAAAAAATTAAAGCCTTCCCGCAGAACCCCTTCCCGTCAATTAAAGCAGACGTTGACCTTCTTACCATCAACTTTTTCTCAAAATGGGTAAACCTGTTTACTAAAAAGCAACAAACCTGATCGTTAAAGGAAGAAGCGCCATTATAAATCTTTTCTGCTGACTTAAGGCATTAAATTTATTATATTCACCTCAGTTAATAAAATATATTATCATTTCTTTTAGTTATCAAATTAAGAGATTGAAAAGAGTTTAAAGAATAAAAATACAGTTCAGAACGGGCAATTGCTTTTCCCTTAAAAACGGGAGAGAGGAAAGTCCGAACTTCAAAGAACAGAGTGCCGGGTAACACCCGGGAGTTGTATGGAGCAATCTTATAACTACGGAAAGTGCCGCAGAAAATATACCGTCCGGCAGCTGCCGGATAAGGGTGAAAAGGCAGGTTAAGAGCCTACCGCGGTAATGGCAACATTACCGGTCCCGTAAGGGATTCCGTTTATGCGGAACATGGCAAACCCCACTCGAAGCAAGGTCAAATATGGAGATTCAACTTTTAATAGTGCGGAGTTGTTCGCTTCGATATCCGATTAAATTCGGGTATGATCTCCGGGTAGACCGCTGGATTCCGACGGCAACGCCGGAACAAGACAAATAATTGCCGTCCGGCAGCTGCCGGATTACAGAATTCGGCTTATAGTTCTGATCAGTATTTTGTTCTTTTTATTTTTTATCTCTTAAAAGAGTTATTATGCCAGAAAAACGCTGGAAAATAAGAGAAGTCATAGACGACTATACCACACGGTCGTTAGCTGATTCGCTCAATATCTCAGAGGTATTGGCAAGACTTCTTGTTTTAAGAGATATCAGAACTTTTACCCAGGCCCGGAACTTCTTCCGTCCCACTGTTGAATCGATTAATGATCCTTTCCTGATGGACGGAATGGAACCCGCAACCTACCGCGTTATCCAGGCACTTACAGAAAATGAACTTATTACCATTTACGGCGACTATGACGTTGACGGGACCTGTTCAACTGCCCTGCTTTACCTATTCCTTAAAGAACTTGATGCAAATGTTGAATACTATATTCCCAAAAGGCTTACTGAGGGATACGGAATTTCAGCTGCCGGTGTTGAATATATAAAAAGCCGCGGTACTTCGCTGATGATTGCTGTTGACTGCGGGATAACGGCCATTGAAGAGACTGAACTGGTGAATAAACTCGGGATGGACCTGATCATCTGCGATCACCATCAGCCGAAGGAACAGATACCTAATGCTTATGCAGTGCTCGATCCTCTTAAGCCTGTATGCAATTATCCTTTTAAATATTTATCGGGCGCAGGGATTGCTTTTAAACTTGCACAGGGTGTAGCTGAAAGGATAGGCAAACGGGATATGCCGATGCAGTACCTGGACCTTGTTGCCCTTGCGGCGGCCGCAGATATTGTCCCCCTGATTGATGAGAACCGAACACTTGTAAGTGAGGGAATAAAAATCATCAATGATAATCCCAGGCCGGGAGTAGAAGCCCTTATTTCAAAAAGCAATATTCACCCCGGAAATCTCAACACCGGGCAGATAGTATTTACCCTCGCCCCCAGGATTAATGCTGTAGGCAGGCTCGGGGATGCGGAGCGTGCTGTTCAGCTGATGATAACAAAAGATAAAGCAGAGGCACTTAAACTCGCACAGGTGCTTGAGACTGAAAACTATGAAAGAAGAAAGATTGATGTCGATACTTTCGATAATGCTCTTCAATTGGTTGAAAGTACTATAGACCTGAAAGAGGAATTATCTATTATACTTCACCAGGAAGCATGGCATCCGGGAGTTATAGGCATAGTTGCCTCGCGCCTTGTAGAGAAATATTATCGGCCTACTATAATGCTTACTACAGTGGACGGCGTGGCAAAAGGTTCCGCAAGAAGTATTTCTAATTTTAATATATATGAAGCCCTGAAGAAATGTGAGGACCTGCTGATCCATTTCGGCGGTCATCAGGCAGCTGCAGGACTTGCTGTTGAAGTGGATAAAATAGAAGAATTCAAAACTAAGTTTAACCAGATCGTTAGGGAAACAGTTACAGAAGCGGATCTTTTTCCTGAAGTTTATATTGACTCTAAGCTTAAATTTTCTGAAATAACACCTAAGTTTTTAAGAATTATTGAAATGTTCTCTCCATTCGGTCCCGGAAATATGAGACCGTTATTTTTATCTGAGGAAGTTGCAGTATCCGGAACACCAAGAATTGTGGGAAATGATCACCTTCTTATCGCACTGAAACAAAACGGCTGTGAAAAAGTATTTGATTGTATCGGGTTTAATATGGGAAGTTATTGTAATATTGCAGGGAAGGAAGGCCAGCTGCTCGATGTAGTTTATTCAATTGATAAATCTGTAAGAGACGGGCGGGTATTTCCGCAATTCAAAATTAAAGATTTAAAAGTTTTAGAAAACAAATAGGAGTATAGTTTCAATGTCAGGTCATTCGAAGTGGGCAACCATCAAAAGAAAAAAGGGAGCTCTTGATGCTAAACGCGGCAAAATGTTTACAAAACTGATCAAGGAATTGACTATAGCAGCAAGGGAAGGCGGAGGTGATCCATCAGCTAATCCAAGGTTACGGCTTGCAGTCGATAATGCTAAAGCCGCAAATATGCCCCAGGATAATATTGAAAGAGCTATCAAAAAAGCCACGGGTGAACTTGAAGGCGTCACTTACCACGAACTGACGTATGAAGGTTACGGTCCTGCCGGAGTTGCTGTTCTGGTTGAAGTAGCAACAGACAACAAGAATAGAATCGTAGCGGAAGTAAGACACCTTTTCAGCAAATACGGCGGCAGCCTGGGAGAAAACGGTTCGGTAGCATGGATGTTTGACAGGAAGGGAGTGATCTCTCTGCCTTTACAGGGCAGGTCGGAAGATGATATAATGGAAATAATCCTCGATGCAGGTGCGGAAGATCTGCAGTCGGAAGAGGAATACTTTGAAATTCAGACTCCGCTCGAAAGCTTTGAACCGGTAAGGAAAGCCCTGGCTGATAAAGATCTTACTATAGAAAATGCCTCCCTGCAGTGGATTGCAAAAAATACCGTCCCTGTAGCCGGTGATGATGCTGAAAGAGTAATGAAACTGATTGAAGGCCTCGAAGATAACGATGATGTGCAGAACGTTTATTCCAACGCCGATATCGACGAAAGTTCTATAAACTAAAAAGCCCTTAATGAGCTTATTACCTAAATGATTATTCTTGGAGTTGACCCGGGAACCAATTTTACAGGTTTCGGGGTGATCAATTATAATAAAAACAATTTTAACCGGATAACTCACGGAGTAATTAAACTTCACCCTTCAAAATCTTTATCCCGCAGACTCGAAATTATTTATGATGAACTCGACCGGCTGATAAAGCTTTATAAACCCGATGAGTTTGCAATTGAAACGGCTTTTTACGGTAAAAACGTACAGTCGGCGATGAAAATTGGTTATGCCCGCGGAGTCTCTATACTTGCAGCGGTGCACAACAACGTTCCTACAAGCGAATATTCTCCCAGGGAAGTAAAGAAGTCAATCGTCGGTAATGGTGCCGCCTCAAAAGAACAGGTGGGATTTATGATAAAGACGCTCCTTGAACTAAAAACAGTTAAGATGAAATATGATGAAAGCGATGCACTTGCAATTGCTTTATGTCATGCATTCAGACTTAAATCAACAACAAAGAAAAGCAAGGACTGGAAATCATTCGTCGAAGCATTTCCGGACAGGATTATAAATAATGAATAATTAACAATTAGTAATTAACAATTATCAATTTATAATTGTTAATTTCTAATTTCTAATTTCTAATTACTAATTGTTAATTTTTAATTGATATGATAGGCTATTTAACAGGAAAAATAATCTCACTTAAACCGACAAGGATACTGCTTGATGTAAACGGCGTCGGTTATGCAGTAAGCGTTTCAATAAATACTTACGAGAACATCTCAGATAAAGAGACAGTTTCCCTTTTCATTCATACTAATGTCAGGGAAGATTCAATTACTCTCTATGGCTTTTTTACAGAATCAGAAAAGCAGATGTTTGAGCTCCTTATATCGATAACAGGAATAGGTCCAAAATTAGCCCTGAGTATTTTATCGGGAATACAGACGGATGATTTAAAGGATGCAATCCAGCGCGGGGATGTCTCAAGGATTATAGCTATTCCGGGAATAGGAAGGAAAACAAGCGAGCGGCTTGTACTTGAATTGAAAAACAAAGTTGACCAGGTAATAGAAGAAGGAACCGGAGAAATATCCTTCAGTGTAAAGAATGAGGCGGTTGGGGCACTTACAACGTTAGGTTATAATGCAAAAGTTGCGGATAATATTATAAGAAATATTCTTGCTAATGAACCGGGTCTGTCCCTTGAAGAACTTATTAAAAAATCATTATCAGATCTTCATAAATAGCAGCCGCTGCGTTCTGAGTCTATCGAGGCTTTTGTTGGAGTGTTTACGCTTATAATTTGCACTTATTGAGCTATAAAATAATCGTAGAATTCCTGAAGTTCTTTCAGTTCGGACTCAACATATTTATTAAAAAGTTCTGTATTGTCGTTGTCTCGAATAGCAGATATACCTACATCAATAAGACGCAGACCGGACTCGGTAAGTATGACGTTGTCGAAATAACGTCCCCCGAAACCCGATGGACCTCTGATATCTCTGTGACAGAATCCCTGTGAGTGTAATTCGATCAGTTGATCCTTTAATACAGAGTACATAGTTTCTCTGACCTCCACTTCTATTCCCCTGGGTTCGATAGGTATAAGTCTTTCCATAACAAGTACCTGATTATCTCCCTGAATGTCGATTCTTATGAATTTAACAACAAGGCTGTTAATTCTGTTAGCACATTGCATGTTTCTGGCTTCGACAGTTACCTCTACTCTGGAGTCTGGTGTGAATACCTTTCCTGCTTCTGTTTTTGTAATAGCCACAACAACATTATTATTGCCGCGGCTTAATTCGTGCGGATATTTAGACATATTCATATCCCTTAATTTAATTAATAATAGTATGATTATATAGCGTGTTAATATCGTTACGATATGCTTCTTCCCTCATCAGCAGGATTTAACTCGTCGTTATTGTTAATAATTACTGAATTTGAAGTGTCCATCGGTTATGCGGAGCAGGCTTTCGTTCCAGCATCGCTGGTCAAATTCCACCTGCAATAGATCCGATTTTCTCTAAATTCCAAAATCCGCTAATTCTACACAACCTCACATTCAAGTGAAGCAATCCCTGTAATCTCAGCGTGAAGTTTATCTCCTCTTACTGCTTTATTAACACCTGCCGGCGTTCCTGTAAAGACAAGATCTCCCTCTTCAAGGGTCATTAAGGATGATATATATTCAACAATCTGCACCGGGGAGAAAATCATTTTGTTCAGCTTCTCGTGCTGCCTTTCGGTATCATTAACCCTTAACATTATTTCTTCATCCAAAGTAAGCCGGTAATCGTCGATAGATATAAAATCAGATAGTACGGCAGAAGTGTCAAAACCTTTTGCGATAGTCCAGGGATGCCCCTTCTTTTTTAATTCGGTTTGAATATCACGGAGTGTCATATCAAGTCCCACCCCGTATGCAATAACCGCTTCCTCAGCTTCTTTTTCATCTGCATCTTTAATTGTTTTTCCGATCAGCAGAACAAGCTCCGTTTCGTGGTGCATATCCGTTGAAAATGAAGGATGAATGATTTTATCACCGGAGAAAATAACAGCAGAAGCAGGCTTCAGGAAAATAACCGGCTTATCCGGAACCTCATTGCCAAGCTCCTTAGCGTGCTCAGCATAATTCCTGCCCACACATACTATTTTACCGATTGGAAATGATTTACTGCTGTTCTTTATCTTAACTTGTTTCATATCTCTGACAAAATTTATTTTTGAAAACTATTTCCACAAAGATAGAAAAATTTTTCCAGGTTCATTTGGATATAATCCGAACCTGGAAGAAATGATAAAAACGTAATCTCTTTTATTCTAATAAGTTATAAAGAGCATAGGCTCAGAAATAGATAGTACCCCCCTCTTAAGGTTCAAAACAGATTTCCGGGAGTATATTTACGTTTTCTGCTTTTTCTTGGTTGCTGCAGGGAAGAGAACGTTATTTAGAATAAGCCTGTAGCCGGGAGAATTTTTATATAAGGAAAGGTCGGTCGGGGGATCGCCGACAGCGTGCTGGTAATCTTCGGGATCGTGACCGCCATAGAATGTAAACGTTCCCCTGCCGTAGTTTCCGTGAATATATTTAACCTGGTCGGATCCGGGACGTTCAGCGAGTATTATTACAGATTTCTTAATAAGCTCTTTGCGGAACATTGTTGTCTGTCCCATAAATCCCCTTATCACATTTGCGTGATCCTGCGTCAGCATTGTAGGGACAGGATCATATTTCGCAGAAAACTCGAAAAGTGTAAAGTAATCGTTTGCAAAATTACCCACCTCCCCGGGCTGAATATCTATATTGCTGTATTCATAAACATAAGGATTCATTTCAAGCTTAAAGTCGGTGAAGGCGAGTGTATTTGAAAAATCAAGTTTACTTTGTGCATCGGGATCAGCAGCATCGCCATCATACATTTCCGCACAAATATCCACATTCTGAGCTGCAAGTGCTATATCATATGAATCAGTGGCAGAACACATTGCAAAAAGGAAACCACCCTGCCCTACAAAAGTCTTAATATCCATAGCAACCGCTTTCATCATTTCAGAGACTTTCTTAAAGCCGTTCTTCTTCGCATCGTTCTCATACATAAGCTGATTATCGATATACCATTGGGCATTGCTGAAGCTCGCATAAAACTTTCCGTATTGTCCCGTAAAATCCTCATGATGCAGATGAATCCAGTCGTATTTGGATAAATCGCCTCTGAGTATCTCATCATTCCAGATTTTATCATAAGGTATTTTTGCGTATTCAAGTGCCAGGGTAACCGCATCATCCCAGGGCATAAATCCCGGTGGGACGTACACAGCTATCTTCGGCGCCTTCTCAAGCCTTACTACATCCATATTATTGTCATCGCTCTGCACTGTCGAATAAATTTCGGCAGCCTGGGAAGAAGAAAGCAGATCGAAAGCAACGCCTTCAATCCTGCATTCAACAGCAATGTTATTATCGTAGTCAATCATAAATGAACCGCCGCGGTAATTCAGAAGCCAGTCTGATTTAATACTCTTCTGTAAAGCGTGAAATGTAATACCATAAGCTTTAAGATGATCAGTCTGCTGCAGGTCCATATAAATTAAGATCTTTGACTGGGCAAATGCCGTTATTGAGGCAAGGACAAGTATAAATACAATCTTTCTGAACATATCAAATCATTTCTTTAAAAAATTAAAGGCGATTAAAATAATCGCCTTCATAAATAAAAAGCACAGGGATAATGATCAAGCCGATTTTCTATCCGCATCCAGATAAATAGGTTCGGCACCATTTTCAATTACATCTTTTGTAATAATACATTTATCAACATTATCTTTATTTGGAAGTTCGTACATAACGTCGAGCATAAATTCCTCAACAATCGATCTTAAAGCGCGCGCACCTGTTTTTCTCGCTTCAGCTCTTTTAACAATTGCATCGATCGCAAATGGGTCGAACTCAAGCTCAACACCGTCTATCATAAATAATTTCTTATACTGTTTTAGTATTGCATTCTTTGGTTCTGTAAGGATACTCTTAAGTGCAGCTTCATTAAGACTGTGCAGGGGAGCCGTAACAGGGAGTCTTCCAATCAGCTCGGGTATTAAACCGAACCTGAGGAGGTCTTCCGGCTGGGTATATGCAAGCATATTCTCATCCGATATTTTGTCTTTCAGGTCATCACGCGAGAATCCCATCTTGTTCTTGTTGATTCTCGATGCGATTATCTTGTCGATACCATCGAATGCGCCGCCGACAATAAACAAAATATTTTTTGTATTCACATTAATAAGACTCTGCTCAGGATGTTTTCTTCCGCCTTTCGGGGGAACTCCTGCAACTGTCCCTTCAAGTATTTTAAGCAGTGCCTGCTGAACACCTTCTCCTGATACGTCTCTTGTAATAGAAGTACTTTCACTCTTACGGGCAATTTTGTCTATTTCATCTATATACACAATACCCTTCTGGGCCCGCTCAAGATTGTAATCCGCTGCCTGAAGAAGATGAACGAGAACGGTTTCAACATCATCACCAACATAACCGGCTTCAGTAAGAGTCGTTGCATCTGCTATTGCAAAAGGAACCTCAAGTATCCGCGCAAGCGTCTGTGCCAGTAATGTCTTACCTACCCCGGTGGGTCCGATCAAGAGTATATTGCTTTTTTCAATTTCTACATCATCCAGCTCAAAGAATGACCCTTTCGAGTTTATCCTTTTATAGTGATTATGGACAGCTACTGATAATACTCTTTTAGCTCTTTCCTGTCCGATCACGTATTCATCAAGGGTCTTCTTAATTGATTGGGGAGCAGGAATATTAGCAGCTTTGGTTTTCGTATTTGAGTATGCAGCAAGGTTGTTCCTTAATATATCCACACTGCTTGATATACATATATCGCATATATAAACATCTGGTCCGGCAATCATACTGCCTACTTCACTTCCGTCCCGGCCGCAGAATGAACATTTTACAATCTTCTGGCCCTGTTTTTTTCCCATCCTTAACTCGCTTTATTTCTTAATTTAATTATTTCGTCTCTTGCATCATCCAAATATAAGGAATCGGGGTATTTTGCAAGTAATTCCTCATATTTTTCAACGGCTTTAGTAGAATCATTTAAGCCGAATTCATAAATATTTCCCAACAAATATAAGGCTTTATCCGCATAAATGTTTTTACTCTCCTCACCCGATATATTCTTCAGCATTTCAATGGCTTTATCATCATTTCCTGCTGCAAGCTCCATTTCTGCCTCACGCAGTTCAGCTATACTTTTAAGCATAAAAGCACCCTGATTCTGAGCTACCATATGATATTTTTCGGCAGCTTCCTTAAATTTCTTCTGATCTGTCAGGAATTCTGCATCAGCAAATCTTACTAATTCAGACGAATCATTCATTGTAGTGTTCAATAAAAGCGACAATTCAATGGCATCATTAGCATAATTATCACCCATATTGTTCAATATTTGTACCAGTTGATTTTTTGCCTCTTTGAAGTTTCCTTTGTAAAAATCTATTCTTGCCAACAAATATTTACTTGTGTTTTTCTGATCTTCGGGAATTTTGGGTCTTTCGGACACCTTTTGAAAATAATCTGCGGCAGCATCAAGATTCCCCTGGATAAGTTCAATTTTTCCCGATTCAAGTTCAGCCTGAGCTCCAAAAGAAGAAAAAGGCGCATTATTTAGTATTTTACCAAAATATTCTTTTGCAGCGGGGAGATCTCCCTGTGTATAAAGTTCCAGGTCGCCTAACCGGAGATATGATTCCAGTGAAACTTCAGAATTAGGATACTGGCTTATTATTTCATTATACGCATTAACTATTTTATCAATTTTATCCTTATCCACTGTATTGAAACCGTGATAAGGTTTCCAGTCTTTGCCTGCGGCCTGCTCCGCTTCTGCCTCAAGGGTTTTTGCATATCCGAGTTTTGCCGTGGATATCATGGGAGAATCGGAAAACTTATCTATAATCTCATTGTAAAATTCTCCTGCGGTTTTATAATCGCCCTCGCTGTAGATGAGATCGGCCAGCCTGATCAGGTCGGCACCCTGACGTTTATTCTCATTATCCAGATCAAGGTAAAGATCGAATGCCTTACGGTAATTCTTATTTTCAACAAATAATCTTGCCAGCAGATACTTTATGCCTTTATTATCACCGGCGTTGTCTTCAAAAACTTCAATGGTTTTAGGCAGAGCATCTGTTTTATTTATATAATTGAACATTTTATTCTGAACATTGGTAACCTGCTCCGGAACCTTATCCAGGATAAAAACATACTCTTCGGCAGCTTCTTTAAATCTCATCGTAAGAGAATAAAGATCGGCAAGCTGATATGAGAAAATTACCGGGTCGTTGGTTTCAGTCTTCCCCTTTTTCAGTATCTCAATCGCTTTATCAAAATCCCTCCTGTCGAGTACGTAGTTGGATATTATCCTGTAATTCATAGGATCGGGCGGCAGTTTCTGCAGTGCCTCATCCCATACCTGGTGCGCTTTCTCTGAATCACCCATAAGGTAATAAGTTGACCCGAGCAGACCATACATATTAGCATCGGGGGCGAACTTCTGCATCCTTTCCTGTATTATCTTTAATGAGCCCTGGTAATCCTTCAGCTGAAGGTATACATTATTCAGGGCCTCGAAGTACTGGAAATTATCCTGGTTCTGGTTATACAGTTCTTCGTAAATAGATTTTGCTTTTTCCAGCTGACCCGCCTGCAGGTATCCCTGTCCCAGCATATAACGCTGCTGCAGAGTTGTGCTGTTCTGTGCAAAAACAAACACGGGAATAAAAAGTAAAAAGATTAATATTTTCTTATGCATAAAATCAAATATTGCCAAATAAAGATGTATGTTCAAGGGAATTTTCATGAATGAGTGATACCATCCATATAAAGATATGTTCCAATAAATATTTTTCATTCAGTAGTCATTGCGAACCACGTTGGGAAATATCCCTGAACTTGCGTAGGAAAATAATAGAATATTGGAGAAAGGGAAATTAAAGCCTGGTGATTTTGCGATTTGAGTAGTTATATAGTTTTATTTAGTTTTAATGAAACTATTCCCGGCGGAGATGAGCAATACCATAAAAGAAAAAGAATTTGAGCGATCCGTAAAGAACAAGTTCAATGTCTACAACAGCCTTTTCCTGAACCTTCCGTTCCGGAGCATCAGCAATATCGGAATGCTTATTCCTCTAATGCAGACAATATTCAAGCGGGAACTTGATTCCGGCAGCGATCCCCTTTCTATGATGGATTCGTTCCTTTCAACCCATGCTAATCTTAAGACTGAAGAAGAGAAAATCGACTTTATGTTCAGGGTGATACAGTATATCGAGAGACAAATAGTGCTGTACGATAGTATTGAAGATGCCGCCTTTCCGCAGATCTTAAAGCTCGAGGACAGCCTCACACTGAAGGATTATATAACACTTTCCGATACTACAAAAACACATTCCGGTATTTTTGAAACGCTTTCAAATTTCAGCATACGAATTGTCTTTACCGCACATCCCACCCAGTTTTATTCTCCAGCCGTTCTTGATATAATAGCAAAATTAAGAAACCTTATAACTGAGAACGATATCCCGGGAATGGATCTTACTTTACAGCAGCTGGGATTAACATCCCTGGTTAATGCTAAGAAGCCGACCCCTCTGGATGAAGCTAAAAATATTATCTACTTTCTCAGAAGCGTATATTATGATGCCGCGGGTGAACTCTATAATGAAATTAAAAGATATGTGCCTGACAGTAACTTCAATAATACAAACATTATTCAGTTGGGTTTCTGGCCGGGAGGCGACCGCGACGGCAATCCATATGTTACTTCTGATATAACTGCTGCTGCTGCGGATGAACTCCGTATGACTCTGATGAAATGCTATTACCGGGATGTTAAAGACCTTTCAAAAAAGCTGACCTTCAGAGAGGTTCAGGATAGTGTAGCAGGACTCGCATCTAAACTATCAGTATCAAGGTTCAGTCGGGATGCGGTGACAAAATATGAAGAAATTATTAACCCTCTCTTAGCTGTAAGAGAATCTCTCATCAAAAAATATAACAGCCTTTATCTTGACGAGCTCGATAGTCTTATCAATAAAGTGAGAATATTTAAAACCCATTTTGCCTCCCTTGATATCAGGCAGAATCATAGTGTTCACGAAAAAACTGTCGCTGAAATCCTCAGAAAAGAAAATATAGCGGCAATGAGTCCTGATCAGTTCCCCCGTAAAGATTTAATTTCAATACTAGCCCGCAAAAAGATCCCCATCAATGATGATCAATTTAAAGATGAACTGGTAATTGATACGATAAAAACGATAAAACATCTTAGGTATATCCAGGAAAAAAATGGTGAGGATGGCTGCAGCCGTTATATTATCAGTAATTCCGAAGATATTTTTTCCGTATTGTTCGTATTCGCTCTTTTACGATGGTGCGGATGGAATGAAGGGAAAGTACCTTTCGATATTATACCATTATTTGAATCAATGGAAGGGATGAAAAATTCTGAATTCATAATGAAGGAACTCTTTGATATCCCGGAATACAGACAGCATATAAAGGACAGGGAGAACAGACAGACTATTATGCTCGGATTCTCAGATGGAACAAAAGACGGCGGCTACCTGCAGGCTAACTGGTCTATATTTAAAACTAAAGAAAAGCTGACTTCAGTATGCAGTGAGTATAATATTGAAGCTATATTTTTCGACGGCAGAGGAGGTCCTCCTGCACGCGGCGGAGGAAAGACACATCGTTTTTATGCTGCACAGGGACCAAATATAGCGAACCACGCGATTCAGTTAACAATTCAGGGACAAACTATAACAAGTAAATACGGTACTAAAGAGCACTTTATAAATAACTGTGAACAGCTCATAACAGCCGGGTTACACAATAGTCTCTTTGCCGGAGAAAATTCCATTTCTGATGAGTCAAGAGAACTTATTGAAACTCTTGCTCAGATCAGCTATGAAAAATATCAGGGACTTAAAAATCATAAAATGTTTGTGCCGTACCTGGAAAATAAAAGTACTTTGAAGTATTACGGAAGAACTAATATTGGAAGCAGACCGGCAAAAAGAGGAACGAAGGAGCAGCTGGATTTAAAAGATCTGCGTGCTATCCCTTTCGTAGGCTCGTGGAGCCAGCTTAAACAGAACGTTCCGGGCTATTTCGGCGTGGGCACTGCAATCAGGACAATTGTTGATGAAGGAAAACTGAATAAGTTAAAAAAACTGTTTAAAGAGGCCGCATATTTCAAAGCGCTGATTCTCAATAGTATGATGTCACTCTCAAAATGCAATTTCGAATTAACGGGTTACATAAAAAAGGATAAGGAATACAGTGAATTCTGGAACATCCTGTATGATGAATATAAGTTATCAATAGAAATGACGCTTCTGATTTCCGGTTACAGTACACTGATGGAGGAAGACACAGTTACTAAAGATTCAATTAAGATAAGAGAACAGATTGTGCTTCCCCTTCTTGTTATACAGCAGTATGCCCTGCAGAAAATTGAACAGAAAAGTTCTGATGCAGGGACTTATGAAAAAATCGTACAGAGATCCCTCTATGGAAATATAAACGCCAGCAGAAATTCAGCCTGACCCCAAAGTGGTAGACCCTGAAGAGTCGGTTTTCCTAAAAGAATTTTGAGATGAACTCTCCAATAAAGTAGCCGGCTGCTGCTATTCCGAACCCGACTACAAACATATCGAATCCGCTGCGGAATATTCCCCTGCCCGTAAAGAAGCTTCTCGCTGCCCCCACGCCGAAATGTGCCAGCATAGCTATTGTGAAAGCTGTCCATATAGCTGTACTGCCTGTAAAAAAGAAAAACGGAAAGACGGGAATCAGAGCGCCGATTGCAGTAGCAAGTCCTGTTATCCATCCTTCACGGAAAGGACTCATATTTGCCTCGTTGATGCCCAGTTCTATCCTTACCTTCTCTTCGAGCGCCTGCGCAGGATCTTTCATTACTTCAAGCGCAAGATTAGCAGCGTCTTCTTTGCCCATACCTTTAGATTCGTAAATAAGAGCTAACTCTTCAGTTTCAAGTTCCGGCATAAGGAGTATCTCTTCTTTTTCCATCTTCCGTTCGTGATCATATACTTCCTTCTCACTAATTGCTGCAAGATATCCCGAAGAACCCATCGAGAGAGCATCGGCAATCATTCCTGATATACCTGATATTAATATTATATGCGGGGCAACAGCTGCACCTATTACTCCTGCAAGAAGACCAAAGTTAGCCGTAAGCCCGTCGTTAAATCCGTAAACAACATTTCTAAGCAAACCGCCCGACTCCGATCGGTGCCACGGCTCTTCAGTCGTACCTTTTATATCCATCAGCTTATTAGCATGCTCTGCGGAATCTTTCGCAAGCTGCAGCGCGATATCTTTTGTTTCTTTATCTGAACTTGTTTTATGCAGACTAAGATACGACCTGACCTCCTCGGCTTCTTCATTCATTAAAGCCCTGGCAAGTATCCAGGGTCCAAAACGATTCGAAAGCCACACAAGCGACCGTGCCTTGAAAGATGGTTTTTCTTCCTTAAGTTTTGCACCATGCTTCACCAGCAAATCCCGCCAGGCCTTCATATGTTTTTGTTCAATGTATGATAGTCTTGAATATATATCCCTCTGTTTCTCGTCAGGCTCCATCCCGGAAAGAATCTTATAAAGATATGACGCATCTATCTCTTCCTGAAGATGACTCTTCCAGATCGGTATCGATTGATTTTCTGCCATTATTTACCTGGTTTTTTTGAAATGTAAAATACGAAGAATTGGGGAATTACGGCTTGAGCGGATTTTACGGATTGAATAAATTACTGATTAATAAATTTAATGAACTTATTCCCGGGAGCTCAACCTACGCCTACACTTATTTAGAAAGTTGATTTTTTAAGAATTTGGATCATAGAGGTGAAGTGTATATAATTCAGATTAAATCAATTTGAGACACTGACATTTTGTCAGTTGTAAGTTTATTCAACAGCCGAAAACTGCGTTTTTATGCGCTTTTCTCACTGTCTCATTTTGAGTTCAAATACGGCACTAATACGGCATAACTACGGTACTTCCCCAAGATAAATACTGAGTCTGCCATTTTGTCAAACCAGTTGAATATTTCAGCACTATTTTACTGTCTCGCCAGCCTGCAGAGTTTATCAACCACATATCTTCTGATCTTGACAATCTTTTTAATCTTGCAGCTCTTATCGTTCACAAATTCTGCTCAATTTCCTTCTCCGCAAATCTATTCTCTTAATTCGCAAATTCTTCAATCTCGCAAAATTCTAATACCATAAATGGAACTGAACCAAAAAAGTATCATTCATAATCGATGGATGCTCCATCTGGAAGCGGTACTGGGGACGAATTTCAACGAAACTGTATGGATGAAATTCAAAGCCCACTATCAGTCTGCTGATATCATCATTATCTCTTGAAGTCAGCGGATCAAAACGGTCGTATCTTACAACTGCCTCAAGGCCTTTAACAAGTCTGTAGGCAGCCTCAATCATCAGCGCAGTAAAAGCAGAATTATACACGCTTATCGTTGTTATAAAAAACAAATCACAAAAAGTTAATTTGACATTTAATGTAATTTATCGTAATTAGAACTGAATTTAAATAGGGTTCTTTTAAAACGGGTAACCGTATTGCTTATTTCCTGTAACCCAATTAAGACAATTTTTATTATTTATAATATTGTATGGGGACGTTACTAATTAAGGCTGCTCAAATTATTTACTCCTTTTTACGGGGGGGGGGTAAATATGCTGTTTTTTATTATTCAATTCGCCATTTTCTTACCGAACAATTTAATTCTGTATGCTTCTTACAGGGAGATTATATTATATAAAAAATCATTTCTCAAACTGCCTTTTAACAGGCAGTATTCAACTCTCAATTATTTCCCAACCGGTTTTACATAGCTTAAAGAAATTAAACATTATTTCTTTCCTTATTTATACAAAGTTTTACAGGTAATAAAGATGCTAAATAGATTGCTTAATGGTTGTTCTACTTTTATTTGTTGGTGTTTAGTGGTTTAACTTTTTCTCAATCTCTTTTTCCTGATCGTCAAGAAAAAATAAACCAGCTTAAAAGCAGAAAGGATATTAAAGTTACAGAAATTGAGAAAGGTATATACAAGCTTCAATACCAAGATGGTAAAATCGTTAGTTAAAAACACAAACGATTACAAACTACCGGCTAATGCTGAATTAAAACACTCACCAACTTACGACAGCACAATAATAGACTTAAGAACAATTGACACAACTCTTTATTACCAAAAGTACAGTTTCTGGCAGGAAGTGCCTTTAACGAATTATGAATTTTCCCATCTGATGATTGACGATGTTAATAATAATTCTAAAAAGGAGTTGTATGGCGCCAGAAAATTTTTACATTCTTCCCTTGAGCCTGTAACCATTTATGAAATTGCAAGCTCGGGAATTTATGAACCTATTTATCAGTATGATTCAATATATATATGCAGAAACATATTTGATATAGATAACGACAGAGAAAAAGAAGTCCAAATGCTTGGAATGATGTATGATGAACGATTTTTCTCTAAAGAATCAGATACTTCACTTGCTACATTATTCAATTTTGGTTTTAACCCTTATCCTTTTCCAACACAATTAAATGATATGACACCTGGTGATTTTGATAATGATGAATTTACTGATTTGGCATTTGCACCATTCTCTGCACATAATGTAAATATATTTGAATATAACCCGATTACTAATAATTTTGATTCGGTTTACAGATTCGACACAAATGAGAATCCTCCCTGGGCAAATGCCGGTTTTTCTATCGGGGATTTTGATCTTGACGGGAAAACTGATCTAGTATTCGGAACAGGACAGGGACATATTTATGTGCTGGAAAATGAAGGCGATAACCAATATGCAAACACCTGGCAGGGAATGGTCGAAACCTATCACGCTTACGTACACACGTGGTCTCACGATATTGATAAAAATGGCAAACCTGAATTCTGGGAACTGGGGGATGCCTACTATAATGGAATAGGAACAACAAGAATAACAATTTTTGAAACAGATGGTGATAATAGTTATCAGGCAGTGGGTAAAATTGATCTTATCGGAGTGATATCGTTTTACGCCGGGACTATGCAGGCAATAGATGTTGATGGTGATGGCATTGAAGAAATTGCAATCTGTATCGATGATTATTTTCTGATACTGAAGTTTAATGGCAGCAGAGATGATCAGACTTATGAGGTTTATTATATTAAACAAAATGAAGCATACCCGTCAGGAGAATTTAATATTTTCTTTGGCGCATTAATGGATACGTTATCTCAAATTCAGAAACCGTGCATCCTGCTTTCCAGTTTGCACGTTATTGAGCAGCCTGGGCCTGATCTTGGTGAATATTTAACAAGGATTTATAAACCTGATTCAGCAACTAATGTTACAAATATTAATAACTCTATAAATGGATTTGAGCTATTTCAGAATTATCCAAACCCATTTAATCCTCTTACAGATATTAAGTTTAACCTTGCCAGTCGGGGAAATGTTTCCATTATAATCTATAATATTTTAGGGAAAGAAATAATATCGTTGCTTAGAGAAGAACTTCCCGCTGGAGAACACAAAGTCAATTGGAATGGGAAAGACAATTACAACAGGGAACTGCCTTCAGGAATATATTTTATAAAAATGACAGCAGGCAGTTACCAGAAAACTATTAAAGCAATTTTATTAAAATGAAAGGATAAATAAGTAATGAAAAAGTTACTTGTATTATCTATTCTGTTTTCAGCCTTCTCCTTTGGTCAAGGCTGGAATTCGACGGTTACTACCTCAATTAATGAACCGAATATGCAGAAAATGGATATAACTTCAAATTCCTTCGGAATACCAGTACTTATAAAAAGATCAAATGGTAACATCGTTTACTATTTATTAAGCTCATCAGGAAGCGTTGATGCATCTAAAACAGCAACGTTAGAAACGAATGGTGATTTCCCAACAATAACCAGCTCGAATAATAATATATATACATTTTGGAGAGTCAGCGGTTATATTAAAGGAAAATATTCAACCGATGGCGGAGGTAGCTGGATTCCATTGAGTGATATATTAACAACATCAAATGCTTGCAACGGAATAGATGCAATCAATCAGGATCAGGTTGGTGTTCATCTTGTTTATGCCCTTCAGGATAATGGCTCAGATTACGAAACCTATTATTATCTTTTGAATACAAATAGCCTTCCCAACAGTGGGGAGCATATAAACAAGTTACAGATTGGGGATATGAAATCGGAGGCAAACCATCTGTCGCTGTTTCATCTAGCAGAGTGATAGTTAGTTATAACGTTGCGGATTATCAAAGAGATGTAAGAACCAGGGATAAATCCGGCAGTTTCTGGCAACCTCCAATAACGGCAGTTTCAGGTTCAGATCAGTCCCTGTATGAAAGGTTACTAGTTAGAGGAGATTATGTTTATTTGTTTTATGAACAATATGTATCTAACAGTTTAGATCTTGATTACAGAACCAGATCTATTACAGGGACAACCTGGTCTTCACCCACAGAACTTGCAACTTCAATCGGGGATTTTGATTCACACATTTCAGTTACTAAAACCTCCGATGATAAAATTCATTTGTTATGCAATAGTGGTATTTTTAATGGACAAGGTTATGATGGTTTGGTCTATACATCATTTAACGGTTCGAACTGGTCAACCCCAATTTCTTTAGACGCTACTTATATTTTTTATCCTTATGGACTTTCCTCCGTTTCGAATGATTTGTTCATCACCTGGAGGCATGATACCAATAGTTATATAAGATATAAGCAATATGATGCAATTCCACTGCCTCCTCCTGATTTAGCAGTTTCCAGGAGTGGGAATGATCATCCACAATTAACCTGGACAAAAGTTGAACCTGATATTAATAACTTTATTATTGAGAAAGCTTACCAGGGTGGGTGGCCTTTCCTGGCTCAAACCAGCACTACGTCGTATGAGGATACCGACGAGGACTATTGTCCGATAGGTCAATTGTGTACTTCAGGACATAATGTGGATTACAGGGTAAAAGCTGTTGACAATGGAAATCATACTTCAGACCCATCTGATGTTGTAACAGCTCACGTACTGGGAGGTTATCCTGATAAGATTATTGCTCAACAAACTGAGACAATAACACCTGCAGAATATAAACTTGAGCAGAATTATCCAAATCCTTTTAACCCAACTACCTCCATTTATTATAATCTGAAAGATGCGGGATATGTCTCCCTTAAAGTATTTAATATGTTAGGACAGGAAATAGCCGAACTGGTGAACGAAAATCAATCTGAAGGTTATCATTCGGTTGAATTCAATGCCTTTGATATTCCATCAGGAATTTACATTTATCAAATTAAAGCTGGAGAATTTTCCGGCATAAAGAAAATGATGCTGGTTAAATAACGACAATTTATTAATACGACAAATTTCGTAGTAATTAATTGACTACGTTCTTTTATATGCCGGATTTTAGAAATCCGGCATAATTTAATACACCCTAATACCATAAATGGAACTGAACCAGAAAAGTATCATTCATAATCGACGGATGTTCCATCTGGAAGCGGTACTGGGGACGAATTTCAACAAAGCTATACGGATGAAATTCAAAGCCCACTATCAGTCGGCTGATATCGTCTTTATCCCTTGAAGTCAGCGGATCAAAACGGTCATATCTTACAACTGCCTCAACGCCTTTAACAAGCCTGTAGGCAGCCTCAATCATCAGCGCTGTAGAAGCGGAATCCTGTTTCACATAATTATTTGCGATATCGTACTCTCCCATAAGAGTGAAGTCGCCTATTCCAATGCCGGCATACCCTCCATACATCTGCACCTCAGGGAATTTCACGGACGAACCTACGAAAGTCTGCTGCTTGAAAATTGCAACAGAGCCGCCGAGCATCAAAGCTGCTACGTCGGAAACTGTAGGGTACAGCAGAAGATTTGCAGTATATGTAGGATCCGTTACAAACACACTTGGTGAATGTGAATTACCTACACTGGCTGTAACCAGGGCAAAATCTGAAATATACTGTCCTACCTCCACCCCGCTTTCAACATATCGCGGATCAAAGATCAATCCTCTTTTTGAAGCTCCGGGAGTAACGATGCCCGAGATCCCCGCCTCTCGTATAAGCGGTATGATCATCCAGCCTGATCCCGTAATTAGGTGTAAAACTTCCTCCTTTTATATAGCCGTCATTAGGAAGGATATGGGCTATCGCATAAGCCTCCCATATCTGCCATATAAAATCATACCGGGCAAAAGCGCTTATTTTTTCGGAAAAATCGACATTCGTATAGACCGAACCGGTCATTCTCTGGAAATCAATTCTTTTAGTTGAATCGGTCATATAAAGCAGTCCGTTCCCCCTGAAATCCAGTCCGAACTGAATATTTTCATTTAGTTTATCGCTCATAGGGAATTCTTTACTCGGTCTTTCCATTGGAAGTACATTCTTCCCGAACGTCCACCCGCCGGAATTTCTCATAAGTCCCCCGGTAGGATTAACATGACAATCGGCGCAGGTACCGCCCATACTGAGAGCATACCTGGGCAGTGAATAACTTTCTGAAATAAACAGAAGCAAAAACAGTACTGAAAGTAAAGTTTTGTACAGTTTCATAAACCTCCTCTGAAAAGTGAATTATTTAGTTGTCATCCGTGTTTAAAACTAAACAAGGATAGTGATAAAATCATCACACGTTGAATACTTCTTATAGTTTAACTTTTTAAGTAGTGATTTAAACCGGCAAAAAGTGCCGTTCTCTGTTCTGTTTAATTTTCAGGCAAAGAGAGGGAAATACATTGCTATAAAAGGCGTACTTAGTTACTTTTAATGTCTGTTTTTAAATAGTTAGAATGAAAAATATATTAATTCTCGGCTCTACAGGCTCAATCGGTATAAATGCTTTAAATGTTATCAGAAATTTTCCTGATAAATTCAGGATCGCTGCATTAACAGTTAATACACGCATAGACCTGCTCGAACCACAGATAAATGAATTCAATCCTCCCTTTGTAGTGGTAAAGAGCAGGGAACTTGCAGCTGAACTGGAACGAAGAATAGGAAGCCGGACCAGGGTGTTATCAGGCGAAGAAGGACTGCATTATGCTGCTTCTAACCTGGATTATGATATACTGATAGGCGCTATGGTTGGTTTTGCAGGACTCATCCCCACTATCGAGGCGATCAGACGCGGAAAAAGAATTGCACTTGCAAATAAAGAGACTCTCGTTGTGGCTGGTGAACTTGTAAATAACCTTGCAGAAAAATACAGTGCCGAAATTATACCTGTGGATTCAGAACATAGCGCAATATTCCAGTGTATGACGGGAGAACGTCCTGCCGAAGTTGAAAAGCTTATATTAACAGCATCCGGCGGACCTTTCAGGGAACTGAACAAGAATGATTTTAACGCAGTAACCGTGGAAGAAGCCCTTAATCACCCTAACTGGAAAATGGGAAATAAGATTACTATTGATTCGGCTACAATGATGAATAAAGGACTGGAGGTAATAGAAGCACACTGGCTTTTTAACCTGCCTGAAGAGAATATTGATGTTGTAATTCACCCGCAGTCAATTATTCATTCGATGGTCCAGTTTGTTGATGGTTCGGTTAAAGCCCAGATGGGATTGCCGGATATGAAACTTCCTATACAGTATGCATTAACTTATCCGGAGAGACTGCAGAATGATCTGCCGAGAGCAAATTTAGCAGAAATTTCCAGCTTAACATTTTTTGAGCCGGATATGAAGAAGTTTGAGTGCCTTAAACTCGCATACTCATCCCTTGAATCCGGAGGCACAGCACCCTGTATTCTGAATGCGGCAAATGAAGTGGCCGTGGATAAATTCCTTAAAAAAGAGATAAAATTTTCCGATATTCCTGCTCTTATTTGCAACGCTCTTGATCATTTTGATAATCACAAACACCCGGAACTCGAAACAATTATTGCACAGGACAGGCAAACAAGAGAATATGTTGCAAACCTCTTATAGAAATGGAGAGGAACAATTTTTGCTTATGTGCATCTAATATTCAATTGAATTTGAAACAATAGGAGAAACCCGATTAATGGAGTATGTAATTTATTTTGCGATAACGATTGGCATTCTTGTCTTTGTGCATGAATTCGGTCATTTCGCTGCAGCCAAACTGACCGGTATGCGTGCCGACGTTTTTGCAATTGGATTCGGCAAGAGGTTATTCGGGTGGAACCGGATTTCCGGGTTTTCCTTCGGGGAACTGCCGAAAGATTTTGACGGGCAGGGAAACACTGATTACCGTCTCTGTCTCCTCCCCCTTGGAGGCTACGTTAAAATAGCCGGAATGGTTGATGAGAGTTTCGATACTGAATTTGCAGATAAAGAACCCCAGCCGTATGAATTCCGGGCAAAACCCGCATGGAAAAAAATAATAGTTATTACTGCGGGCGTGATAATGAATCTTATCCTTGCACTCTTAATTTTCTGGGGAGTAAATTTCTTCCAGGGAAAACAGGTTATTACCACGACGAAAATAGGCTATGTTGAACCGGGAACCGTAGTTGATTCGCTTGGATTCCAGGCTAATGATAAAATCCTTGCCATTAATGGAAAACCTGTTGAGAACTGGGATGATATCAGGCAGGATGTATTTGTAAATACAATCGGCCAGGATGTGGATGTAAGGTTAAGCAGGGATAATAAAATTGAAGATATTACAATCCCGAGAAAAGTTATACCTGAAAATGAAACTGGCGAACGATTCTTAATACCGGCAGGATTCCAGCCGGCAATAGGTGAAGTTACCAAAGATTCACCGGCAGAGAAAGCGGGTATTAAACAAGGTGATGTATTCCTCGATCTGAACGGGAAGAAAATATACAGCGTACAGCAGACTATTGATATTATATCCAGCCATAAAAATACGACAATGCCCCTTGTGGTGGAAAGAGGACGGGATACTGTTCAATTAGTCGGTGACACCCGATGAAAAGGGATTGATCGGTGTGGGACTTGTTACCAACCCAGATGCTCCGGTTAAATTCCAGACATACGGATTCTTCGAATCTTTTTATTACGGTTGGATGGATATAATCAGGGTAACTGATCTTACTTTCTCAATGGTCGGAAAGGTAATCGGAGGTCAAATTGCATTTGGAAAGGCATTCGGTGGTCCTGTTAAAATTGCTCAGCTTGCCGCTAAATCAGCCGACTCAGGCTTCCTGAATTTCCTTTTCTTCCTCGCACTCTTAAGCCTTAGTCTTGCGATTATAAATATTATGCCCTTCCCGGTACTGGATGGAGGCCATCTTATAATTATTCTGATTGAAGGAATCACCAAACGTGAAATTCCAATCAAAGTAAAGGTTGCAATCCAGAATACCGGCTTCGTCATTCTCTTACTTCTGATGGCATTTATTATTTATAACGATATAGTAAATCTTTAATAAGCTCATAAAAAAGTAAAAGCCCGGCTAATGACCGGGCTTTTTAATTGCTCTCGTTTCTTTATTTTCATCAGTCTCCTCAGATTTCTTTTTAATTTAACCTTTTCTGAGGCGACAAATGGCACTATTTGAGTAATACTATTTTATTCGTTTTAACATACTCTCCCGCTTTCAACCTGTATAAATATACACCGCTGGCAAAATTACCCGCATTAAACTGTACCTCATAATACCCGGGATTCTTTGTTTCATTTACCAGAGTTTTAACTTCCTGCCCAAGTATATTAAATATCTTTAATTCTACATTCGACACTTTCGTTATAGCATATTTTATCGTTGTTACAGGGTTAAATGGATTGGGGTAATTCTGATAAAGAAGGTATTCTGTCGGGATCAGTTCGTTTTTATTACCCTCTACATTCCTGCCTCTTGACTTCAGTAGATCGCTTAGATTTTTAAGATATCCGGAAATATCCCTGCTTTTATACTTACCTGCAGATTTACTCAACCCATTTGTTGTATCGACCAGTAAAGCAGTTGTAAAAGCATTTATTTCATT
>CAWETK010000009.1:0-327436 GCA_963811905.1 uncultured Ignavibacteria bacterium | reverse complement strand
CGGCTGCAGCTGTTGAGGGAAGAAATAACTTTGCTTCAGCTCAGTCTTTGGCTAAAATTGTAAATGCATCTCCTAAGCTCCGGGAGATCTGGACGAACGCAAAAATACCTGGGACGAATTCTTACCAGCGCTTGATTAAGAATAATCGAAAGCTCGCTGGAGGAGGATCCCTTACTACTTCAAACATGATTACCCCGCCAGGACTTCCGCTGAAAATAAATTCAGCTTTAGTTGAAAATAAGAAGCTTCTCCTCTCATTCGATTGCCCCCCGGTCCCTGACCTCTCCTTTCCTGCAGTGCTGTTCACTTACATTTATTTCGGAGGAAATTCGCATACTATTATTCCATTTATAAGGGAGATAGCTCAACCGTCGCCGGATGGCATATATAATGTTGAAACGTCATTAGACTCGAATACTGAGAGGCTGCTTTCAAATAATCCTTCTCCTATCGTTTATCTTGCACTTGCCGGGGGCACTGCATATAAGAAAAAAGTTTACTGGACAACCACGGCTTCAGTAAAGCTTTAGAAAACGGATCTCCTGCCTGGTACATTTAATGCCGGGCAGGCTTCTCGCCGGTATCCCCGACATCAACAGCCGCATATCTAAGATCCATTGATTTATAACAAGACTTACCCTGATAGTATAAGATGTGATATATGACACATAATCCTCTGCAGATAAAAATTTCCTGACTGGTTTTTCCCTTCGTTATTATATTGCAGACAGTTTTTACCCTAATTACATTTACCCGAAAACTATCGATTTTGCTGTCACTCTTTCGATAGCTAAAGCACTATTGATAATTCTTTCTGTATCGGTTTGTTCACCTGCAGTGCATCTGCCTGGATGGAGTGATTCCCAAAATGGCTGACTAACTTCTTTGTCAGATTACCGTACACAGCTGGATCTCCCGTATACAACCTGAAAAGAATATTAATCTCAGATACTATAATGAATTCGGTTATAACAAAACTAAATAAGATAGCTTCAAAGAATATTTTAATACGGTTCTATAAGTATTATATAATCGACAGCATCTTGATAGTTAAAAAAGAAGGATTTAAATCCCTTCTTAAAAAAAGAGGATGGAAGATTTTTGCTATTGTTGCGGCGTATTACGTGGTACGGGATACTTTTCTATATATACTGCTGCCCTACCTGGCAGCACGGAATATTTTTTAACTAAAAATAAAAGGTAAGTGCAAATGAACAATGAGGTAATCAACTATAGCGGGTACGAAGAAGTAAAAGAAAAAAGGACGCTGAAAACAGGAAGACCTCTGGGTCTCGACAACCTGAACCCTGATGATCTGATGGTTGCAAAAGATTTTATGCTCCTTCAAAGAGTAGTTAAAAAAGTGAACTCTAAACTCGACAAGGGGGAATTACTGAGACAAATAGTTGAGGATGTTTCCAGAACTTTGGGATTTACAAGATGCGCCGTTCTGCTTTATTACGAAGAAGTTGATCAGCTGGAAATAGCTGCGCTGACAGGGTGGGACGATGATAATTTTTGGCCCGGATATCGAATCAACAGGGATTATGGTATTGTGTGGAAAGCGGTGCGTGAACAACGCATCATCTATATTCCGGATGTTCTTGATTTTCCCGATGAGATCCCCTGCGCGTTTACCAGCAGGTCGCACCTGGATATTCCGTTATATCATAATAAGAAATTTATCGGGATCCTTAATGCTCAGAATGAAAAGGTCAATGCCTTCAGCAAGCACGATCTCAGACTGCTCAGAACACTTGCATCTCACATTTCAATAGCAATTGAGAACTCCAGGCTTTTTGAAGTGGAGAAAAAAGAAAAAGAGGCTATGCAGCGTGAGCTGAAAGAAGCGAAATATATTCAATCCGCTCTATTCCCTAAAAGCCCTCCTGTGCTGCAGGATTTCAAAATAGACGGAATGTGCGAGCCGACTTTTGAAGTCGGCGGCGACTGGTATGATTATATACAGCTTCAATCGGGAAAAATAGGCGTGGTGCTTGCCGACGTTTCGGGTAAAGGTCTTCCGGCTGCTTTGCTGATGTCATCAGCAAGAACAATCTTCAGGGTTATTGCGGCTGCTGAAGATTCACCTTCCAGGGTACTGAGTAAGGTCAATGAATATCTGGTCGACGATCTCCCCCCTACCCGATTCATAACAATGATTTATCTTGTGGTCGACCCCGAATCAGGAAGTATAACTATGTCAAATGCCGGACATATGTGGCCGATCCATAAATCGCTCAACTCGGTAACCCAGTTGAAATACGATGCGGGCTTTCCGCTCGGCATACAAAAAGAAGAGTACAGGGAATATGATATAAAGATTGAAAAAGGCGACAAGCTGATTCTTTATTCAGATGGAGTATCAGAAGCTGCAAACAGACACGAACAGTTCTTTGGTGAAAAATTGATCTTTGCCAGTCTTCAAAAAGATTCTGCTGACTTATATACAATTTATAAAGATGTTAAGGCATTTGTCGGCACAGCAGAACAAAACGATGATATTACACTTGTCGAGATCGAGAAGAAAAACAGGCTATAATTATTTATGCCTGTTTTTCGTAAGCCCTGCTCATCCGTAAGCGGACATATGTGCTTTATATCAACTTTCTGTAAATAGCAGTATTCTGATTCTTGCATTTTATTTTAAAAATAAACAAGTTCTTACAGGAATAATTCTCATTTTCATTTAAGGAATCCTGAAGCAGTTGTTATTTCACTGCTTCCTGGGCTGTTTTATCCTCTCCTTAAATTACTCTATTTGATATTCTATCGTACTATTTTTGTTCGATCAGCTCCTCTAATCCAGTCTTATACATCATTACATACTTTGCAGATAACATTAAGTTATCAGGAGGTAAGCTTATGAATACGAGTTAACCGACTGAATCATTTTTCAGTCATTTATTCTATTATGATGTGGGCGAATCGAATACAATCAAAAAAAATAGGAGCCAAATATGAAAAAGAATTTTATAGGTATTTCAGTCCTGATTTTAGTATCGATCTTCGTATTTTATTCGTGCAGCGAAAAAACTGATATGGCAACGGATTCTTCTTCTCAAACGCTGCAGAAAAAACATGGTACGAATGCGAGTGTTTCGGTTTTTGCTACGGGCTTGAATAATCCTCGCGGACTTAAATTCGGACCCGACGGATATCTTTATGTAGCCGAAGGCGGTTTGGGCGGAACTCTGTATTCCACCACCGGATTATGCGATTCGGTTATAGCACCAGTAGGTCCTTATACCGGTGATTATACAGCCAGCATTTCTAAAATCAGTCCGTCCGGAGATGTTACAATAGTTGCTGACAATCTCCCCTCTGATCAGACCAGCGATCAATCAAATAATTTGGTAAGCGGCGTTGCCGACGTGGCTTTTGTAGGCAATACGCTTTACGCACTTCTTGCTGGAGCAGGCTGCTCGCATGGTTTTATAAATGATCCTAATGGGATTATTAAAGTAAACAGCGATGGTACCTGGGATCTGATCGCCGACCTTAGCGACTGGTCCCTTAATCATCCTGTCAAAAATCCGGAAGAAGATGATTATGAACCTGATGGTACCTGGTACAGCATGCTGAACGTCCGCGGCGATCTTTATGCAGTTGAACCAAACCATGGTGAAATTGTAAAAGTTACAACCAGCGGAAATATCAGCAGGGTAATTGATGTGTCTGCTTCACAGGGACACATTGTTCCGACTGCGCTGGCTTACCATGGAAACTTCTATTTCGGCAACCTTAATACATTTCCTATTATACCCGGTAGTTCAAAGATATTCAAAGTTACCCCAAGCGGACACATTCAGGAAAGGGAGACCGGACTTACAACGGTGGTAGGACTTGTTTTTGACGGCCAGGATAGAATGTATGCTCTCGAAATGTCAACAGCTCCCGGCGACCCTACTCCCGGTACCGGAAAGATTGTACGCATACAGCCGTCCGGACAGCAGGAAACCCTGGTTGATACCTTGTTTTTCCCGACAGGTATGACGATGGGTCCTGACGGTGCTCTGTACGTTTCCAATAAAGGATTCGGTCCTCCAATACCAGGTTTCGGAGAGATACTGAAAGTTACGGTAAATTAATCCCTTACTCAGTAAACCTTTTGTAATTGAAGCCCGCGATTAAGCGGGCTTTTTATTTCATAGTTCCCCGGACGTATAAAGCTTCCGTCAGCAGTTTCCATTCAACCGGCTATATTCTTCTTCGGAATCCTTCTCCCCTCACCTCGTGAACATTGCTGATTATCATAAATGCATCAGGGTCTATTTCCTTTACAAGTTCAGTCACTGTCCCAAGTTCCTTCAGTGTTACTATTGTAACAATCACCTCACGTTCAATGTCTTTATACAACCCCCTCGATTTAAGAGCTGTTGCACCCCGGCTTGTTTTCTCCATTAACCCCCTGGCAACTTCAGGATATTTATCAGAGATTACATACACAGCTCTTGCATAATCGAAACCGTCAATAATAGCATCGATAATCCTGGCTGCGATAAAGAGCAGGAAGAATGCATAGAGAGTCAGGGCAAAAGCAGGACGGTCAGGAGAAAGATGTTTAAATTCAATTATAAAACCCGCCAGTGTGATAACAACGAAATCAATTATCATTATAGCCATTCCCGGTTTTATACCGAACTTTTTCTGCATTATAGCTGCAACAATGTCGGAACCTGCAGTTGTTCCCTTGAACTTGAATATTATACCCAGCCCAACACCGAGAAGCACAGCCCCGACAAGCACAAGGAAAAGAAAATCATTATGAAGAAGATCTTTAATTGTCTGTGTATCCTGAAGACGTATGTAACCGAACCAGGGAATATCTCCTCTGAAAAAATCAATAAAAAAAGAGCTGAGTGTAAACCCCACAAATGTCCGTATCCCGAATCTTTTACCCAGTGAAACAAATCCCCAGATAAAAAGCGGAACGTTAAAAACCCAGATTGTCAGCCCGATAGGAATTGCATTATTAGACAAATAATATACTGCCATTGCAAGTCCGCTTACTCCTCCGGGCACAACCCTTGCGTCAACAAGGAAAACCCCGATGCCTATTGACATAAGCGCTGCCCCGATAGTAATAGCAGTATAATCTATAAAGGCTTGTCTCAAAGAATGTCTCTCACTCATTATCGTCACCAGATTAAATTTGAACAGCAAATATATGAAGTAATGAATCATCCGGGAAGCATATACTTAAGTGCATCCCGAAATAATTCAGATATAATTATAGACGATTATGTAAAATATCACAAATACTATAGACAATTCTTTCTCAATGATTCCGTTATAATTCGGTTATAACTAAAACCTATCTTGAACCCGCCAACTCATTAATTCAATAATTATAACAAATATAAGGAGGCATAAAATGAAAAGATTTTTTGCCCTGATATTGTTCTCTTTACCCGTATTTCTGCTGATAACCGGCTGTACGGAGACCAAAACGCCTTTTGAAAATCCTGCGTCAGTTGACCAGCAGACATTAGAAAGGGCAGGTTATCCGCCGGGAAATTCAGGCAGCATCGTTATTGCGAACAGGGGTTCCGGCAGTATATCTGTAATAAATACTAACACGGACGAAGTCAGCGGAACTTTTGATCTGCCAGCCGGTCCCAACACACCTGAACCCATGTATGTTGTTTTTGTCGGCCAGGGACAAAGAGTTTTTGTGGGCGACCGTGCAAATGACCGGGTTGTTGTCTTCAGAGTTTCAGATTTCAGTGTTGAAACCACTATCCCTGTTGGACATGGTGTGTTTCATATGTGGGCAGATCCTCAGGGTCGTCAGCTATGGGTAAATAACGATATTGATAATACTTCTTCGGTTGTTGATCTGCATACCCTGCAGGTTATTACCACTGTTCCTACACCTGCTGATCTTGTCTCAATGGGAGGAAAACCTCACGATGTCATCCTTGGTCCTGCCGGAAAACTTGCATATATCACGGTAATAGGAGTTTCTGGCGACAATGATTACGTAGTGCAGTTCAACACAAGGACTTTCGAAGAAACAGGAAGAGCTGCAGTAGGTAAAGATGCACATTTATCTTTAACACCGCGTAACCGGGAATTATATGTTCCATGTCAGAACAATGACGCAGTTTATGTCCTGAACCGTTTTAGTATGGACCTGATAGAAACTATTCCCATTCCGGGAGCTCATGGTGCAGGTATGATTACTAACGGAAAGGTTTTTTATACCACTAATATTTCAGGCGGCGGATCCGAAGGATTATACGCCATTAACACGGGCAATAACCAGGTAATAGGATCCTCAGACACTCCGTATCCGACTCCGCATAATATTGCATTCCCGACAAATTCAAAGAAGTTATACCTGACTCATTCCGGCGCAGCATCGGATAAGGTGACTGTTTATGAAATTTCCAGTCGTCATCCTGTTCCAATGTACCTTGGTGAAATAACAGTAGGGCTGAATCCCTTCGGCCTCGGCTATGCACAATAATTTCAAATTGCGTTGAATGATCAATTTTTATAAAGTCGGAGATGCTACATATCTCCGGCTTTTTTCTTTTTCAAACCGGATCCTCCTCCCATCCAGGTTAATAAAGTTTATTGAAAGTTAGTCTTGCTTGTGTTCCGTTCAAAATCTTATTTTGCGTACAGAGAACAACTAATAGCAGGTATTTTTATGGCGATGACATCTCAGAAGTTTAAAACGGTAGATGAATACTTTTCTTCTCTGGACGGAAAGAAGAAAATACTGCTGAAGGAGTTACGCGGGATTATCAGGGAAGCGGCCCCCGATGCGGAGGAAGTAATCAGTTATAATATGCCTGCTTACAGGTATCATGGTATGCTGGTTTACTTTATGGCGCATAAATCTCATATCGGATTTTATCCAGGCAACAAAGTTGTAAATGAAGTATTTAAGGATGAATTGAAATCTTATAAAACTTCAAAAGGTACAATTCAGCTTCCCCTGGATAAACCTCTCCCAAAAAGATTGCTAATTAAAATAGTTAAGTTCCGCCTGGATGAGAATATGGATAAATCTATATCGAAAAGAAAATAATCCGGTAAAGCGGGTCGTGCTGTCGCTTAATCGCTCTTTCAGGTTTTTGCTGGCGATAACGAGAGTTGGGAGCCTGTAAAGCGAAACGCTGTTTCGCTTGTTCAGAACGCCAGTAAGTAAATCGACATATTTAAGAACCTTATTCTTTGGATTGACCTTAGTAACTCAATCTGCTCAAAAAGAATCCTAACCTTATTAGCTCATTTTTACTAAATTCACACAAACAACAAGGAAGTTTACCCTAAGCCTTTACCTTTTTAGATCGGTCAGGTTCAATAAACATTTGTGTATAGCATATTCAATTTCTTCATTCTCCTCCTTTAGACCCTTATTACCCAGGTTTCTTTAAAGCTAACAATCCCGGTACAAACCCTTGTCCCGACCTGTTTACAAAATTTTATGTCGTGGCGAAATCTTGAGTCTTCGAAACTCCGCTCAAATTTTGATTTTCTGTAGCGGGGACTGCTCTGACGGATGTCGAAGCCTGCCTTTTGCTTTGAGTAAAGTTTTGTGACGTGCATGGTGGCCGAGTGTCCCGCCCTTGCTTTAGATCTTTTGGGGCGGGATGTTGAGTCCAGTGTTAGCTGGGACGAAATCCCTGCTCCGCGGGATATCGAGGCCACCAGTATAGTAAAAAGGTTTCTCGGGTTATTTTCTTTGTGTCACTAAGTTAATATTTGTGCTTACATATTCAGCCAGTAGGTCATTTTAATTAAGAAAATATTATCGGGGTGAAGATCGGTCAGGCTTGTTATAGCCCTCTTAAACTGAAACTCCGGATCAGAGTACGATTCGCTTCTCGTCTGAGTCCATACAAAGTAAACAACCGAGCCGGGAAGATATTCCCATCTAAGTACTGCATTGCCTCTCAGTGAAACAAACCTGAAATCATTTTCTCCAAGATCAACCTGTTGAGCAGGTCCGCTGCCGTCAGGATCGGCTATATGTGTTTGCGTGTTGTATGTAGAACCGTTCTCCCCGTATACATTAAAATCATATGTTCCCGGTTCTGCCAGCTCTTTGTAACGGGCATACTTCCCTGTTGATATAAGGGGCTGGGCATAGAACTGCAGACTGAGGTTCGGTGTGAATGTCCAGTTGAGTCTTATTCCCGCTGAAACGGTGTTCTGGTCAAGTTCACCGAAGACATATCTTTTACCATAAGTTTCCGAAGCCAGCGGATCATCAAAGGTATTTATGTATTGTGAGTTATCAATGTTTTTGCTGTAAGAAGGACTAAAACTAATAAGCACATTTGTCGATGGTCTGTAATCCACTCCTACACTCACTCCCCAGTTTTTACTGTGATTCTCCTGAATATATGAATTGTAGCCGGCATTGAAAACAATATTTTTCCTTGTATCAGTATTGGCAAAAATATCGAACTGGTATCCGGGTAGGTTAAGCATAACAGGACCGCCTCGGGTACCCCGGTCATTTATTGTCCGCGGGTTATAGGCGCCATCCATACTGATATCAAAATAATTCAAGGTTGTCATATTAGCGAGAGCATAGAATCCCTGCCAGTTTATTTGTCCGTCAAAATTGTAGGTTCTGAAAAGAGCGCCGCCAAGCTGAAGATTTCTGAACCAGCTTGTAGGTTCGTTCCAGTTATAACCGCTGACAAAATGGTAGTTAAGCATATTTGTTCTCCAGAGAAAGCCCAGATCATTAACATCGAAACCGGGTGAGATAATACCAAGTGCGGTATTAAGGAAAATGTTGCCTTTCTGTTTATTTAGTGCAAGGCGTCCTGCATAGCCTGAGAGTGAAGTTGCCGAACTATCAAGTTTAAGGATCTTTGAATCGGGTCTTTGGAAGTAATGCTGCGAGTTCTGCTGAAGATCGAGGATCCGCTGCTGTGTTCCGCTTACATAGCTCATACCTCCCCACCCGGTTAAAACCCACTCTTTGTTTCCGTCAAGAAATGTCCATCCATCAATTCCGCCGGCATAAGCGTGACTATTTATCTCATCCTTCAGTCTGTTGTCTTTAAAGAACCTTTCGGTGATCGTTGAAATAAATCCCAGTCCCTGTTCTCCCTCATTTATTTCTTTTTGCGCACGGAACACTCCATAGTACGATAGCGGTTCAATCTCTGCACCGGATCTTACCCCGCCGGTTGAAAGATCAGCATATTCTCTCTGGGTTACAGCCTGGATTACTCCCATATTTATATCGCCATCGATTTTGCCAGTTAGCTTGGCCGCACCAATAATATGGGTTCCATCAGGAACACTTGTAAAATCTGCATCGGGGATACTTGCCTGGGGTGAACGTCCTATCCTTCTGCTGTAGAAAAAATCAGGACTTCCCCAGTTGAAGCCCCAGTTGCTTCTTGAACCTCCCTGACCGAAAGTAAAAATATTTGATCCTTCGATAAAGAAAGGTCTCTTTTCATCGAAGAAAGTTTCAACATCGCTGAGATTTATCACTGCAGGATCTATTTCTACCTGCCCGAAGTCAGGATTAATAGAAGCATTAAGAGTAAGGTTTGAACCTATACCGTATTTCAGATCGGCGCCTAAACCTGCAGAATACTGCGAACCGTCATTAAAGGGATCATTGGATGAATGTCCGGTAAAAGAAGCTTTTGAAGTTACATACGGAAGTATTTCCAGTTGATTTGAGGGTTTGATATCTCTGATTCCCTGAAGGTTGGCAAAGCGCGAAACAAAACCGCTTTCATTCTTTGGAATATACACCAGGTAGTCTCTCTCATGCCTTCTCGCTATGTCGCGTTTGAAATCTATTCCCCATGTCTGGATATCTGTCGATTTAAACTTTAACTGGGAGAAAGGGATCTTCATTTCTGCCGTCCACCCTTCTTTATCAATCTGAACTTTACCTTGCCATACACCGTCCCAGGTATAGTCATCCCATTCATCATTATAAAGCACGCCATCTTTAAGAGTTCCTGCCGCAGTAATGCCGAAGTAGTTTCCTGATCTTTTATCGTTATAGGAATCAAGGTAGACAGTGAACTGATCGGAATTAGCATCCTCATCTCTTCTGACAAGATTTGCATAAATAGAATCGGGTGCCGAATCATACATCCTCGCGCCGATATATAATGCCTTATCATCGTAAGCTATGTAAACTTTTGTCTTTTGACTGGCAGCCTTTCCCTCTTCAGGATCAAGCTGTGTAAAGCCTGTTGCAAAATCTGTACTTTTCCATACTGGTTCATCAAGTAATCCGTCGACTGTTATACCCGAATTAACCTTCACAGCCATTATTTGTTCTTCAGGTTTATTTTCGCCTTTAGTTATCCCTATCGTCATTATGACCAGAAAGCATAGTAGTATCATTTTTGCCGCCATATACATACTCCGCGTAATTTATTCAATAATCATTTCTGCTTTTTGATATAGATTTCTCCTGAGGTGGTTTGTACTTCTATAGTACTCCCGCCGCCGTTTATTACATAAGTAGTCTTCACTGTACTATGACTTTTATCTTCCGTGGTAATTTTAAAGTCGGACGTAATGGGACTGGTATTGTCTTCCCCCCACGTATCCCAGCCTCTTACTTTTGCCACAACTGTAGCTTTAGCATTCTCCGGAAGATATAAGGTAACGCTTCCTGATCCGGATTTAATTTCGCTGTTAACTTTAGGATCAGGGGTTAGTTCTACATATACATCACCGCTGCCGGTGTAGCACTCAATGCCGCCCTTAATATTCTTGAACGACAGGTTGCCGCCCCCTGTTGTAGCGCTTGTTTTCCCGGTGGCGCTCCCAACAGAAACGTTGCCGCCGCCCGTTGTTACTTTTGCCGATGATGAAACCGATTGCACATAGACATCTCCCCCGCCTGTGGTAACACTGAAAACGCCGCCTACATCACCCGAATTCACATTCCCGCCGCCGGTCCTGACCTTAAGGTCTTTCCTTACACTGCTGACCTTAACGTTGCCGCCGCCTGTGTTAAGGACTGCAATTCCTGTAATTGTCCCGATCTGAAGATCTCCTCCCCCGCTGTTTATTTCCGCATCGCCGTCAATTTTTCCGGTGTTTATTTGGCCGCCGGCTGTATTTAAGTCTGCATTACCATTAATATTTTTTGCTTCGATATCCCCGCCTGCAGTTGTACATCCGACTTTCCCGCTAATGTCGCCGGTTATCTTTATTTCTCCGCCGCTGGTATTCAAATCGAGATTTATTGATGAAGGAACAGTGATGACAAGGTTATCGCTTGAATAATCACCTGACGTGATAGTCAGCGTATTTCCATTCTGAACCATTCTGAATGATGGAAGATCCTCGTCGTCATCTTCCTCATATTTTACGGAGACCTGGTCTTTACCCCAGGTATCCAGCTGTATATCACCGTAGTCAATATTTACCTCAATCTTTCCGTTCTTGCCAAGATTGAAGGTTTTCTCTTTTTGCTGTGCATGGGCTGTAAGGATTCCCGCCAGTACTAATAATATTATTATAAGTAATTTTTTTCTATACGTTTTCATTTTATTTATACTCCTTAAGAACTGTTTTCGCCTGGTAGCGAATATAATTATTATCGTCCTGCTGCACCTTCTGTCTCAGGACGGAAAGGTCTTCACTATTAAATGTGCTCCCTTTTTTATTTGCCTGTACCAGTGCATTCATTGCATCAATCCGCATCCCGGAAGACGAATCATTCTGCAATACGTACAGCATGGCACTTTTTACTTCGTCATCGAAGCTGAATTTTTTAAGCAGCTTCATTGCTTCAAGTCTTACTCCCTGGTTATTATCATACTTAACCACAGAGAGCAGAGCATTTTTTATTTCAGGGTCAGGCTGCTGTTTGTCGCTGGAGTTAATCAGGTTAATGGTATTCAGCCTGGTTCCGGGGTTATCCCCATTAAGCATTGAATAAGTTAAAATATTCTGCACCTGCGGATCACTGATTTTTCCTGTAATATGCATCGGCTTTATTGCATCAAAGGTGAAGTCGATTGTTCCATCGGCTGCATTTTTACTGATAAACCTGACATCACTTATCCTGGTATCACCCGAAAGCATAACCTGTTCGTTGGTATTATCCTGTTTAGGGGTTTCCATTGTATAATGAAGAGTACCTGCTGAGTTGAAAATGAAGTATCCTGCAGCAATTCCGATTATCAGGAATGAAAAAGCAGCACCGACTAATTGAGGTGTTAAAAATAATGGCGTCGTTATGCTGCGTGTTATTTTCTCCCATATCCCGGTTCTTTTTCTCTCATTTCTCAGGCTGGATCTTAATTCGCTCCTGGCCAGGGACAGAAGATTTTCATCCGGTTCAGGCAGCTCATTTTTAAGTAATGAATCCTTCAGAACTTTAGCCGAATTAAATTCCGAACGGCATAGTTCACAATTTTTCAGATGTTCTTCAAGTTCTATCTTTTCCCTGCTATTTATTTCTCCAAAGAAGTATTCATCAATCAGGGTCTTATATTTTTTGTGGTTCATTATTTTCTCCGTTTAAGCGTAATAAAGATCTGCCAGCTGAGTACGCATTTTTCTGACTGCATCAAACAGGTATTTTTTAATAGTTCCCTCGCCGCACTGAAGCATCTGGGCAATCTCCTTAAGCTTGTAACCTTCGTAGTGTTTAAGAATAAAAATCATTTTTTGTCTCGGTGATAATGTTTCAAGTGCGCTGTTTATATGTTCCGAAATCTCCGAGCTCGTTACGGCTCTGTCGGGTACGGACTGATCGTCTTCTATCTCGTGCCCGGTGTTCTGATTTTCTTCATTCTCTGTATCAGGATAAATAGAAACAAATTCTCTTTTATCGCTCCTTGATTTATAAGTAAGACAGACATTCACGACAATTCTGTAAAGCCAGGTTGAAAATTCACTGTTGAATTTGAATTTCTTCAAGCCTCTGAATACTCTAATGAATACATCCTGGTAAATATCTTTTGCATCATCTTCATTCTTTACGTATTTCATAGCGAGCGCCAGTACTTTTTTGTCGTAGTTATATATAAGCTCTTCAAAAGCTGCATTGTTTCCATTCTGAGCTCTTATGATTAGTTCTGTTTCCTGTTGAGTCATTTATTTATCCGTATCTGTTTTATTAGACCTGTGCATTCAGAAAAGGTTGGTAGATGATGCTGAAAATTACCTAAATATGAGAGGAAAGTGGAAATCCATTTGATAAGCGTAAATAATCAGGGATAACCGGAGATGGACCTCCTAATTTCCGGACGGATTGACGGATTGAATTTAGAGAATTAACGGATTTGCGATTTACACCGAATTTCCGGATAGAGCAAGTCTATCCTTGAAACTTGATATTAACACCGGTTTCCAGAGGGAGAAAGTTTATTCTTCAAGCATGAAATTAACACCGGGTTTCCAACCCGGTGAAGGAAACCAAATAGCATAATTTGGAAACCGTTTTAACGGTTTACCACAATATTGTATTTTTTAAGAAACTCTTCATATTCCTCTGCAAATGTTTTTACCCTGTGATGCTCTTCCTGATTTTTAACATACTGTACTACTCTTTCCAGTTGTGATTCTGATACAGAGAATGCACTATATCCTCTGCCCCAGCTGAAATGTCCATTTATAAGACGTTTTTCATTTATATAATGAGAAGAGGCTCCCTTATATAGCTTTAAGCAGTCTTGCACGGCAAAACTGACCGGCAGATCAATGACTGCGTGAACGTGCTCTGGATTTACATAATTGATTTTCATATAGATTTTATTTTCTTTCGAGTACCTATAAAGAAATTCAGAAACAGCCCCGGCATTTTCTTTAAAAAGAAGCCTTTCTCTATAGTGAGTTTCCCAGATCAGATGAAGCCAGATTTTTGTGTATGAATGAAGTGACATAGTGTCCCCATATGTAAAAATGATTATACAAATATAAAAAATCAGGATAAACTGTTAAAACAGTTTCTATCATTTTTTTCGCTTAGTACTCCATTACATAAATTCGGTGACGTATTATTTTAATTAAGCAGGATGCCGATCAGATATGTTAAAAGTTTTCAACAAATTGTTGGAATTTAGATATCTCTAATACGGTGTCCTCGATACACCTCGCCAAATAGTAAACGAAGGCGAGGCACTCCCGCCCTGATGAAGGCAAGGGGCGGGACAGGTCGGACACCGCGAAAGATTTAATAATTATCGCGGTTATCGAGTGTTCCGAATGAAGCGAGATTCGTAAAAATATAGCGAGCGGAATGAGGAACGTATCGAGATAACCGGTCTTAATAGAAAATTAATTACTAGAGAACATTTTACAATTACCGTGTCCTCGATTTCGCTGCGCTCAACATCCCGACTTGAAGGAAACGAAGGCCTGCCTACACAAAAGTTCCAGCAGGTTAATCGGGACAATCCCCGACCAAGTAAGCTTTGTCGGGATAAACCCGACCTAATGAAGGCAAGGGCCGGGACAGGTCGGGTACCGCTACAAGTCCTCACACAACAAGTTGAAAATTAAATTTTATTGATGCTAAGGACAAAATTACAACTTATTATACGTTATAATATTTGTGAATATGCCTACTTAGTGCCCACCGGGCTGAAAAACCCGGTGTTAATCTCCTGTTTTCCCCAATGACTAATGATAGATTTTGTAGATAAGATATGAGTTGGGAGAGATTTTAATATGAAGTTTTGCATTTTGTGTTGAGTCAGCATGATACTGAACCTTCTTCGCCAGATAAAAGTTCTGTAAAAGATGCTTTCGAAGAATCTAACGGAACATCAAACTCATCAGCGATCACTTCCCGTATTAAATGCCACGATATGAATAATTCATCGGCGGATTTTCTGCTGAAGGCGAATGAAGCTTTTACATCGTTTGAATAGAGAAACTGCAGACCTCCTTTTTTTAATGCATCACTGGAGTTATGGATAGCAATTATCTTTTTGTAGAAGCTCAGCAGGCCTTTATTCTGGTCAACTTTATATACGCCGTATCCTTTCTTAAATCCTGATGCAGGTGTGATTACTTCATCGTCATATTTAAGGTCATCCCAGATCATGGGTTTCCTGTCGTGAGGATCATCCGCCCCCCACATACCAACTTCGTCACCGTAATAGATCATCGGGGCGCCGCGGTAAGTCATCTGGAATGCAGCAATCATTTTTTGCTTTTGATAATCTTCCGGGGAAGGTTTGCCGGGATTATAATCGGGATTTCTTTCATTACCATCCCTGTCGTAGCCCCTGTCGGGATTGGCGATCATTGATGAGATCCTTTCTGTATCATGGCTGTCTACCAGGTTCTGTAAAAGATACAGGTTTTTCTCAGGGTAATTTTTATCTATCTGTTTTAATTGATTGATGAATTCCGAAACAGGTATTTTTGTTTTTTCCGCAACAAAAAAGCTGTCGACGGCAAATGCAAAATTATAATTCATAAGAGCATCAAAAGCACCGTGCTCTGAAATGAAATCAGGTGAAAGCTGCCATAGTTCGCCTATAGTTATTGCTTCAGGATTTAATGATTTAACCAGTTTATTCCAGTCTTTCCAGAAGCCGAGAGGTACATCTTTTGCCACATCCAATCTCCAGCCATCAATGCCATCAGACGCATCCCCATCATTATCAGGATCCATCCACTTTGCTGTTGAGTTAAAGATATACTGTTTGGGTCCCGCTGCAAGATCGCTGTCATTCCTGTTGAATTGAGGAAGCGACTTTACATTCGCCCAGCCCTGGTAATCAAATTCATTATCAGGTGTTGAAGGATCATCAAAAGATTTTACCTGGTACCAATCCTTATATTTTGAATTTTTACCGTTCTTAATTATATCCTGGAATGCCCAGAACTGCACGCCCGTATGGTTGAATACACCGTCGATGATTATCTTCATTCCTCTTTTATGTACTTCTGAAATTAATTTCAGAAAGAGTTTATCTGCCTCAGTCCATTTCCAGGTACGCGGATCATCAGGTGTTTCAGAGGCGATAATCTTCCTGTCGGCTTTGGGGTCGGGACCAAAATTCACATCTATATGATGATAAGTCGATCCGTCATATTTATGCATCGAGACGGCTTCAAAAATGGGATTGAGATATATACCTTTAACACCGAGGTCCTTCAGATAATCGAGGTGATCAATTATCCCCTTTATATCTCCGCCATACCGGCGTTCATAGATACGCCTTCCGAACCTGTGTTCTGAACCTCCGTCTATCCCTGTATCGGCATCGAACCAGCTGCTCGTCCAGGGAGTGATTTTCCAGTCCTCAGGAACAGACCTGCTGTTTATAAATACCTTTGAAGCCTCAGGTTCATTTGCAGTATCCCCATCAGCAAAACGTTCAGGGAATATTTGGTACCATACAATTCCTTCAGCCCAGCGTGGGAATTTCTCCTGGGGAAAAAATAAGCCGCTGAATAATAAGGACATTACAAAGGAAAGGAAGATCAACTTTTTCATAAGGAGAGTTCTTTTTTCATTTTGGCAAGAGATTCATCAATTGAATGAGGTTTGTAGCCAAGTTCAGTTTGCGCTTTAAGTATTATCAGTCCGGATTTTAATGGTCTTGGAGCAGGCTGATTAAGCTCAGGTGTTGTAATAGGTGTAATCAGACTTTTATCAAGATCAAAGAAATCTGCAATCTTCATAGTAAAATCGAAGCGGCTCAGAAATTCCTTTCCGCCGATATTATAAATACCATACTTTTTATATTCTATTACTTTACTGATTGCCTGAATGAGGTCATCGATAAAAGTGGGATTATTTATCTGATCAGTAACAATTCTGATCTGTTTGCCTGCTCTAACAGAATTAACTACCCAGCGTACGAAATCAGGGCGGCTGTTATGGGCAATTCCATAAAGGACATTAGTTCTTAAAATTGTAAAGTATGTTCCGCTGATCCTCAGAACATTTTCACTTGCAAGTTTTGTCCTTGCATAATACCCCAGCGGACCCGGTTTATCCTTTTCGGAATAAGGTCCCTTCTTACCATTAAAGATATAATCAGTTGAAATATGAATAATATGTGCGTCGATCACCCTTGAAACTTCAGAAATATATTCAACCCCTTTAACATTTGTTTTCCAGGCTTGTTCGCGTTCAGTTTCACTTAAGTCAACATTCGTATAGGCAGCGGCGTTAATTATTACATCAGGATAAAAATCATACACAAGATCCTTAACCACTTCTCTTTTTGTAATATCGATCTGTTTATAATCCTGACCTTCAAATACAGGTTCATTCTCAGCTGAGCATGACAGCAGCTGAATACTCTGCTGCTTACTATAGAATTCAACAAGCCGCTGGCCGAGCATACCGTTTGCACCGAAGAGAAGTATTCGTTTCTTTATTATTTCGTTAGAAAACATCGTTCTTTAATTTCCTGAAATCTTCAATTGTATTATAAGAGGCTGCATATCCTGAAGCAGCTGATGCATCCTTTAAGGCTGTTTTTACCGAGCCGTTTTTAATATAACTATAAAAAAAGACTGCCCCAAAAACGTCACCTAATCCCACCTGGTTTTTAACTTTTACTTTGAGCGGGCTCATTTTATCAGCAATAATTTCGTTATTATTAATGCTGTAGCACACAGATCCTTCTTCTCCTTTTGTTTCAAGGAGATATTTCACATTAGTATTCAGGACATACCTTATGATCTCATCCTTATTCTGTAATCCGGACACTGTAAATAATTCCCTCGTATTCACCTGCAGAATATCGATGTAACGAAGCCATCTGTCAAATTCAGGAATTAACCTGAATTCCCTCTTCATATCTTTATCAAGTCCCCGTGAAAAAGTATGCACATCAAAATAGACAGGACCTGAATAATTCTTTCTTATCCCTTCAAGCTGCTCCAGGGTAATATCATAACCTGTTATCATATTAATCAGAATACCATCGAACATTTCGAGATTTTTATCGTTGATATCCAGTCTGCCGGTAATGTTCTTATATATTTCTTCGCGTTCCCTGCCATCATAGATGTTGAGTCTTACCTCAGGTATAACATCCGAGTAATTCAGGTAACCGGGGTTCACATCTTCGTATAGATCCTTGAAAAGACGATCATTTTTTTTATATGAAGTACAAAGATATATCTCATCCCGGGGCTCTTTAATGCTATGCAGAGCTGCCGCAGTATAAAAAATCCCTCCGGGCTTAACTTCACAGCTGTGCTTATAATATATATGATCTTCTACCGATTGCCCGATTAACAGTAATTTCATAATTAATAATATTCTAAAAAAAATATACCCTTAAATTCTCTAATTTTATTCACTTGAGAAAGATTAAATTTTCTATTCTTTATTTATTCTTTCCTCCTTTTTCAGGAGATATGTTAGTTCACTCACTTTGCCGGTATTTCCAGGTAAACTACATATTATGGAATTCAATCTTCCTTAAATTTGTTATATATTTACCGGATAAAATGAGATGAAAATCTATATAATACATCAACTTACAGAGATTGTAGACGAATGAAAATCGGAATTACGTGTTATCCAACCTATGGGGGAAGCGGGGTAATTGCTACTGAACTTGGAAAAGAACTGGCTTTGAGAGGACATAAAGTCCACTTTATCAGCTATGCCCTGCCCTTCAGGCTGACGCAATTTGTAGAGAATGTTGTTTTTCACGAAGTGGAAATGAGCAGCTACCCATTATTTGAGTTCCCGCTTTACAGCCTTGCTCTTGCGAGCAAGATGGTTGAGGTTGCACAATATGAGCAGCTTGATCTGCTGCATGTTCATTATGCTATTCCTCATGCAAGCAGCGCCTACCTTGCAAAGCAGATGCTTAAGGATAAGCTTGACCTGAAGGTTGTCACAACACTGCACGGAACAGATATAACGCTGGTAGGGCTCGAGCCTTCATTTCTTCCGCTTGTTAAATTTTCTATTGAGGAAAGCGACGGAGTTACTGCTGTTTCCAGGTTCCTTAAAGAGAAAACGATAACCAATTATGAAATTCAGAAGGATATTGAGGTCATTCCGAATTTTGTTGATACAGAAATATTCAAGCCGTCAGAGTGCTGCGGTTTCAGGAAACATGTCGCTCCGCATAATGAGAAAGTTCTTGTACACACCTCAAATTTTCGGCAGGTAAAGCGTGTTCCGGACACTCTGAAGATATTCGCTAAAGTGCTGGAGGAGTTGCCCGCCAAACTTGTGCTTGTCGGTGACGGTCCTGACCGCTCTGAATGTGAAAGACTATGCCGGCAGCTGGGCATCTGCGACAACGTGAAGTTTCTCGGTAAACAGGATGGATTGGTCGAGATACTTAACGCCGCCGATATCTTCCTTATACCATCTCAGTCGGAAAGTTTCGGTCTTGCAGCACTTGAGGCCATGGCATGCGGACTGCCTGTTATCAGTTCAAGCGTCGGCGGGCTGCCGGAACTTGTAAGACACAATGAGACAGGCTACATTGCTGAGATCGGAGATATCGACAGAATGGCAAAATATACTATTGATTTACTAACTAATGAAAGGAAATACAAATTGTTTTCTTCCAACGCAAGAGAAAGAGCAGTTACAATGTTTGATAAGTCAATAGTAATTCCGCAATACGAAGAATATTACAAAAAGTTTTTAAACAAATGATAGTATACTGCGCAGGCGCTATAAAGGGAGATTCCTCCTACAAGGAGAGTTACCAGGAAATAATAGAAATCGTTAAAAAGGATGGACACTCTGCTCTATCTGAACTGAACCCTGAATTCAAGGCTGCTTTCCCGTTAAATGAAAAGCAGGTATTTCAACGCGACATTAAATGGATTGAAAAAAGCAGTTTAATGATAGCCGAAATTTCAGGTCCAAGTCTCGGAGTAGGATTTGAAATTTCCTATGCATTATATATGAGGGAAATTCCTGTGCTGGCTTTGTATGATGCAGATGTTGAGAAAGTATCTGCAATGATAACCGGATGCGATTCAGAATTATTATATGTTAAGTCCTACAACAATAAAACAGAACTCAGCGAACTCATAAAAAGTTTTCTGAAACAGCAAGCCTGATTTTGAATTCCAGAGAATTCATATCTTTAAAGATTAAGCAGATTACAGATGAAGGAATAAAAAAATTCCCCGAAGATTTTTTATTCCCCTGTGATCTCAGCAGCTTCACATTGCCTTCAGAAACCCTGGTTATCGGAAATGAATTTTTTGGATCTTATGAGGTTATAACAACCAGGGGAGCGTCATTCTGTCACACAGATACTATCATAAAGGCTAAGTACCTTGTTTATGCCGGAAGGAATAAAGACCGGGAGATAAAAATCCCGACTGATGATAAAAACGTTGAATTAGTTGTAAGGGATTATGAAAAGTACCTCGACCAGAAATTAAAGCAGTTAGAGAAGGATTACAGGAAATTGTTTCCTGAGAATAAGGATGCCGCATCTGCAGTAAACGAAGTTTTCAGAATATTAAATCTCAACAGACTATAAATGAATCTGAGCGAAAATATTTATAATTATTTAAGTTCACTATTTGGTGAAGCCGCAGCTCAGAGGTATGATGAATTTGTAGCAGGTGAGCCTGAAAAGTTCATCCGGGTTAATTCTCTCAAAACATCGATTGATGAAGTAAAGACGGTTCTTAATACTAATTATGGGATCTCTTCAGAAATAATTAAAGAGATACCAAATGCATTAAGAATAAAAGATGATCCGGGTTCTTTGCTTGGTAAAACTATAGAGCATATTTCAGGATGGTATTATATTCAGAGTCTCTCTTCAATGCTGCCGCCGCTGATCCTGAATCCATCTGATGAAGACATTGTACTTGATCTCTGTGCCGCTCCCGGCTCCAAAACAACCGGACTTGGCGAACTTATGAATAACCGCGGGACCCTGATTTCCAATGAAATTCAGAATGACAGGGTCAGAATGCTTGTATTCAATATCGAACGAATGAATCTTGTAAATGCAGGCGTGATACATTCCAAAGGAGAACTGCTGAGTAAAACCTATGCCGGATATTTCGATAAAATCCTTGTAGATGCGCCTTGCAGCGGACTGGGGATAATACAGAAAAAAGGAGAGGTGAGCGACTGGTGGTCAATTGAAAGAGCAGAAAGGCTAGGTGAACTGCAGCTTAAATTATTGATAGCTGCTGTAAAGATGGCAAGACCGGGAGGAGAAATAGTTTATTCAACCTGCACGCTTACCGTCGAAGAAAACGAGATGGTACTTGATACTGTCCTCAGGAAATATCCTGTAGAGGTTATGGATATAGAACTACCTTTTGAGGCTGAGAATGGGATAACATCTTACAAAGACAAAAATCTCAACCCGGAATTAAAAAGAGCAAAAAGGATACTGCCCTGGGCAGCCGGTTCGGAGGGTTTCTTTTTAATAAAACTCAGGAAGACAGATGAGACAGAGCCGCCTGAACAGGTTCACATTAGAAAAAAGGATATAAGGTTTCTGAGACCGGGATCAAAGGAACTGGCAGCAAAACTGGAAAAACTCTCATCAATTTTCGGGATCAAAAAAGAAGTATTCAACCGGTACCGGTATTATTTCAGAAATAATGATATTTTCTTTCTCGCAGAAAACTGGCATGATGATAACCCCGGTATGTTTGAAAGAATAGGCATTAAATTCGGAACGACTGACAGGAATAATGAGATAGTACTGCATACGAATGCCGCACAGGTGTTAGGTGATTCAATCACTAAAAGTATTTACCAGCTGGAAAATCAGGATGAATTAAAGGTTTACCTTGAAGGAGGCACCATAAAAAAAGATATAGGCAGTTATGGTCAGTGTATCTAAAGTATAATGACCTGCTGTTGGGAACAGCAATCATCTCTCAAGCCGGCATCAAAAGCCGCTTCCCGCGGTCAAGACGCACACAGCAAATCATCAAAGAGTTTTGATAAAGTAGTATTCCAAATGGCCCAGGTAATACGGCGGCAATTGGGTCATATGCTGCTTATTACACATCATAATACAAAGCAAACTCATAGGGGTGGGGCTGCAGGGCCATAGGTTTAATTTCTTTATCTATCTTGTACTTTATCCAGGTTTCTATTACATCCTCGGTGAAGACATCGCCCTTCAGTAAATATTCATGATCGGCAGCAAGAGATTTTAATGCCTCACCCAGACTTCCCGGAGTTGAGGGTACATTTGCAAGTTCTTCCGGCGGCATATCGTAAATATCTTTATCGAGAGGTTCACCGGGATCAATCCTGTTTATTATTCCATCAAGTCCTGCCATAAGCATAGCAGAAAATGCGAGATAAGGGTTACAAGACGGATCAGGACAACGGAACTCAACTCTTTTAGCTTTTGGACTTGTTGAGTACATCGGTATCCTGATAGATGCACTTCTGTTTCTTTGGGAATAAGCCAGGTTAACAGGGGCTTCAAATCCCGGGACTAATCTTTTATAAGAATTTGTGGTCGGGTTTGTAAATGCAAGCAGTGAAGCAGCGTGCTTAAGGAGTCCGCCTATAAAATAAAGTCCTGTTTCACTTAATCCCGCATAACCTGTTCCTGCGAAAAGAGGTTTTCCTTTTTTCCACAGACTTGTATGAACATGCATTCCGCTGCCGTTATCACCGAAAACCGGTTTCGGCATATATGTCACCGTTTTATTATTCATCTTAGCAGTATTCTTAACAATATACTTAAACATAAGCAGCTGATCTGCAGCTCTTACAAGAGGCTGGAAGCGCAAGTCGATTTCACACTGTCCCCCGCTTGCTACCTCGTGGTGCTGAGCTTCTACATCCACTCCGCAATTTATTAGATTTAATACCATCTCATTCCTTAGATCCATCAATGCATCAGTAGGGGGAACAGGAAAATATCCTTCCTTATACCTTGGTTTATAACCGAGGTTAGGGTTCTCTTCCCTTCCGCTGTTCCATCTGCCCTCAACGGAATCAACCATATAAAAACTGCCGTTAGGCTGGGAGTCGAACCTCACATCATCAAAAACAAAAAACTCGGCTTCGGGACCATAGTAAACCGTATCTGCAATACCAGTTGAATTGAGATACGCAGTAGCTTTCTGTGCGATGTTCCGCGGACACCTTGAATATTTTTCTTTTGTCGCAGGTTCATAAACATCGCAGATAAGGCTTATCGTCGGAGCTTCAATAAAAGGATCAAGAAACATTGTGTTGGGATCGGGAATAATAAGCATATCTGATTCATTTATTGCTTTCCATCCCCTTATCGACGATCCATCAAATCCAAACCCGTCGTCAAATGAACTGCTTTCGAGCTGAGACGAGGGCACTGTAAAATGCTGCCACTGGCCGGGAAAATCCATAAACTTCATATCGACAAATGCGATCTTTTTGTCCTTTATGTACTTCAGTACGTTGTCAACAGGGGAATTTGTTTTTGCCATAATGCTCCTTTATAATATTTTTATTTGATATCTAAAACAGTTGTTTCTTTTATAGTCGATAATACAAATGTCGTCTTGGTAGCCATTACTCCCGGCCATGATTGTATCTCGCCAAGCAGTTTCTCAAGCGACTCTGTGTTTTTGGTCAGTGCCTTCAATAGATGGGAACCTTCTCCGAGCACCGAGTGGCACTCAAGAATTTCCGGGATATGATCAACTTTATTTAAAAGGGTTTTATAATGTTTGGAAGATTCCATCATTACGAGTATATATGCCATAATATCAAAACCGAATGCCTTTTTATTCAGCCTGGCAAAGTAGCCTTCAATTACTCCGTTTTCCTCAAGCTTCTTTAGTCTCTCACTTACTGATGGAATAGATAGCCCGACTTCCTCCGCAACCTGGTTTCTCTTAGTTCTTCCATTTTTCTGAAGAATATCGAGGATCTTAATATCTAATGCATCAACCACTTATTACCTTAATTATTTAGTTATTCTTGAAAATATGACTGTGAATATAAGGTGGGAAGACAAATTATGCAAATGTTTTTTTACAAATATTCAGATTTTATAGAATCCAGACTGTCCAAGACAAACTTAGAGCATCATAATAGTGGACGGAATCAACTCAGTCGATATCGAAGCCGCCAGCAAAGTTAGAAATCATTCAAATAATTCATTTAATTAGGATAGTTTTGATCCAATCAACTATCTTAATAATAACATCTTTTTTGTTAGAACCTTGTCTTTCTGAACTAATTGATAAAAATATACACCACTCGGCAAATTTGTTCCGTCGAATCGAACTTTATAAGTACCTGCAACCTTAACTTCACTGACTGCCGTTTCCACTTTTTCTCCGAGCAAATTATATATACAAAGAGAAACGAAACCCGTATTTCCTACCTGATAGCTTATAGTTGTAGTCGGATTGAAGGGATTGGGATAATTCTGTATTAAATTCAGACTCCCCGGCACCTGATTATCATTAACTGCATATGTTAAATAATTATTCTTATACACATAAGTTATTACACTCGGTTGTTCTTCCCGTATCATACTTACAAACATTTCGGGTATTGAATTGTTATCGATATCTGAGAAATAAATCGAGTTTATCACATAATGATATGGGGGTTGATAATAATATAAAATCTCGAACTCTTTTTTTTCATTTCTCCATTTAAGTATAAGGAAATGATCGCTGAGATTGAATACGAGTTCTTCTACACCATCACTATCAACATCATATAAATCCAGGAATATCGGGTAGAAAAAGTCAATTCCCCATATGGTAAGAATAAATTTAGTTGAAAACCCCTGTTGATAGTGTTGTAGCCAATATAATTGAGCATAAGTAGGAAAATATTTTTGTCCTGCCATAAATACTTCTACAACCCCATCTCCATCAATATCATGTCCCAAACGGGAAACATACATGTTGGGAACAGGGAGAATAAGTGAATCTGTCAGCGAATATTTATTATTACCAAGATTCTTAAACTCCATTAAAAGACTTGAACCTGCATCAATGTCCGATCCTGTGACAAACTCGTAGTGACCATCTTCATCATAATCATCAACAGCAAATTCTCTAAAAGGGTTATCCACACATATTGTATCATTCAATACAAATTGTGCAAGGTTTGGTTCATATTCATAAAATGCTGCACAGGAAACGCATCCGCCAGGCACAAGTCCGTCATTGTATAAAATCATGTCTATCTGACTATCACCGTCGAAGTATCCTATAGCAGGCTTTAAGTCAGGTCCGGGATCCATATATTGCTGAAACAAAAGAGAGTCTGGATAACCGGATATCCTGCTACGTGTATAATATCGCAATGAGGAGAAAACACCTTTATCAACTGCCTGTACAATAAAATCAATTTCACCATCAGAATTTATATCGGCAGTTGCTACAAGATCGGAAGAGGTATCGGGGAAAAAATAAGATATTTCATAATCCCCTGTGAATGCATTTCTCTCAGCCATTGCGGGCTTCATATAGTACGTTGATGACGAATCTGTGTACCAGGCTCCAAAGAAATCAACAGATCCATCCTTATTATAATCCATAACCGAAACTGGCTTGTCGAAATATCCGCCAACAGGAACCATATATTGAAATATAAATTTAGATGAAAAAGCGCTTGTATCAAGCTGACTTAAATAAATATCCTGAGTGATTGTCCCGGCATTTGCACCCGTTTGATCTGAAAAATAATAAGATTGCGAAAATATCCCCTGAGTAAAAATGGCTGCCAATAAACACCCGCTTAAAAATCTCACCTTGTATTCCTCCCTGAAGTTTTCCGAAAATAGAAATTAATATTTGAACGTAAAATGCAATATTTTATCTCTATAAATAATATATCTGCAGTTCTCTCAGGTTCATTATATCATTGAATTATCCAACTTGTTGCCATATTTCTACGAATAAAGAAAACTGACAATAATCCCTATAACTATTCCGAAAAGACATACAAAAGCAGAAGGAAAATGAAGAAGTTCTATAAAGAACTAAAAGGGAATTAATGTTTTATTCCGAAAGGTGTAAAAGCCAGACCCGAATCCTTCACCCGGTTAAAAAGATCAAGGTTTTCCTGGGGTCTTACCTGGAGTTTATGATAAAGATGATACTGGACTGCTATGTTATTTAATGATTTGACCTTTGTGCCGGCAAGTTCAAGCCTGTATTGAATATCCGAATCTTCACCTATTGAAGGGGCTTCATATCTTTCATCGAATCCATTGATTTTAAGGAGGTCTTCTTTATAGAGGGAGAAGTTGCACCCTAAAAGTCCCCGTACTTTTTTATTAAGAAATTCTCGCAGAATTTTATTGCTGACATAAAATCCTTTTTCAACATAGTCTGACTTTCCGAACAACCCATCGATTACAAGTTTTAGAGTTTTCCTTTCGAGAAATCCTTTTTTTATAAGTCCCGGCGTCAGCTGGTTAGTAATCTTTTCCGAGAGATTTACTCTCCTTCCGGTAAGACAGACAGCTTTCTTCCGGTTCTTTGAATGTTCATCCAGGAATGCTGAGTGAGGTACGCAATCCCCGTCCATAAAAATAAGATAATCGGAATGTGCAGCGGTAATAGCCTTATTTAATATCCTGTTTTTTCTGAATCCTTTATCTTCTTGCCAAACGTGAATTAAAGGATATGGAAGTAGGGGAATGAGTTCTTTTAATTGTTCAACAAATATTTCATTTGAGCCATCATCAGCTATTATTACTTCAAAATCCCAGAGACTCTGGCGTTCAAGTCCTGCCAGAACAAGCTGCAGATAATCAAACCTATTATAAACCGAGATAATTACTGAAGCATGAAACATTAAAACTGCTGCATTCGATTGTTTTTCAATTGTTATCCGATTGTCATTCGATCGTCATTAACAGAATTTACGGAGTCAGATAGATGAGTCCTTTTTACTTTTACGCAATCTGTCCTTTTCTTTTTTCCGGTCGTAAGCCTTAGTATCTTTTTCAACTTTCGGCGGTTTCTTAGGAACCGGGATCCGCTTCTTCTCTTTTTTTATTTTAATTTTATCTGTCATAGCGATATATCATTCATCCACATAATTTCAGAAGATCGCATAGATGAAAGGTGCGAGCGCAGAACCCTGAGTAAGTATAATCAAACCTCCTAAAAGGATGAGAAATATTATAATCGGTGCCAGCCACCATTTTTTCCTTACACGAAGGAACTGCCACAATTCTGATAATATAGATAATTTGCTCATTTAAAATTGTCTTTCATAAGTTGCGGGATCGAACGGTTTTTTCTCTCTCTTCTCCCAGTAAGTATCCGCTGAAGGATCGATCCTTAAATTCAGAAATCTTTTATTAAAAATCATCGCAATAAGTTTTACGCCGGTAAGCCCAATATAAAAAAGGATTGACAGAATTACCCGGGTCATTATCCAGCCGAGAACAATAGCAAGGGACATCCAGATCTTGTTAAGGGGCTTAAGAACCACCGGAAATAAGAGTCCTGCCAGTATAAACACGATACCGATTATTCCCCATATGGGGTAAGTTGTTTTGCCAGCCCACAGCAGTATTGCGGCGATAATAATCAGTACTATCCCGATTGTCATCCCGAACTTCCTGAGATCGGAAGGAGATTCTTTAATACTTTTTATTTCAGTGATTATTTCTTTCATAATTAATCCAGTTCAAATTCCTTTTTCCAATCTGTGTCTTCGACGAGTTCATCCTGCTCTCCTTTATCCAGCAGAAAATTTCCCATTACGAGATAATCCATATCTGTACGCATAAAACATTTATATGCATCAGCCGGTGAACAAACAATCGGCTCACCTCTTACGTTGAATGATGTATTTATTAAAACTGCGCTTCCGTAGTTTTCTTCAAATTTCGATAGCAGTTCATGGAAAAGAGGATTGGTTTCTTTATGTACTGTTTGAAGCCGGGCAGAATAATCCACATGAGTTATTGCAGGTATATCGGATCTAAGGACATTAAGTTTCTGAATTCCGAAGTATTTTTTCTCCTCATCCGACATTTCCTTCCTTCTTACCTTTTTCACATCGGCAACAAGTAGCATATAGGGTGATTGTTTGCCGAATTCAAAATAATCAGATACTCTTTCTCCCAATACTGCCGGTGCAAAAGGCCTGAAACTTTCCCTGAACTTTATCTTCAGGTTCATTACCGACTGCATTTTGGATGACCTTGCATCACCAAGTATCGATCTTGCACCCAGTGCTCTCGGTCCGAATTCCATTCTTCCTTCAAACCAGCCTACAACCTTTTCGTCGGCCAGTATGGCAGCTACTTTTTCAGACATCTCCCCGTCTTCAAACTTTTTATACTTGATATTATTCTCTTTAAGGAATTCAAGGATATCATCATCCTTATACTCTGGACCAAGATAAGATCCTTTTTGTGAATCAGTTCCAATAGCGACGGTTCTTGGCTTGTTGAGATAATGGTGCCAGCCTATAAGAGCTGCACCGAGTGCACCGCCCGCATCACCCGCAGCAGGCTGAATCCAGATTTCATCAAAAGGACCTTCACGAAGCAGTTTACCATTTGCGACACAGTTAAGTGCAACGCCACCGGCAAGACATACATTTTTCATCCCTGTCTCTTTATACGCATGGTTTCCCATTTTCAAAACAATATCTTCAGTTACATCCTGGACAGAGCGGGCAAGATCCATTTCCTTCTGAGTAAGCTTCGATTCAGGTTCTCTCGGAGGTCCCCCGAAAAGTCTATGGAATTTATCATTAGTCATAGTTAAACCGGCGCAGTAATTAAAGTATTCCATATTCATTCTGAAGGAACCATCATCCTTAACATCGATCAGTTCCTTAAGAATTAAGTCTTTATACTTTGGTTCACCATAGGGTGCAAGTCCCATTACTTTATACTCACCCGAGTTAACCTTAAAACCGGTATAATATGTAAAAGCCGAGTAAAGGAGACCGAGTGAATGAGGAAAAGTTATATCTGCAAGGAGTTCAACACGGTTATCTCTTCCAATTCCATAGCTTGAAGTTGTCCACTCACCGACGCCGTCCATAGTTAAAATTGCTGCCTCAGAGAATGGAGAAGGAAAAAATGCAGAAGCAGCGTGCGACTCATGGTGCTCCGGAAAAATTACCTTACCCTCAAAACCAAGCTTATCTTTAATCATTTCCTTCAGCCAAAGCTTTTCCTTGATCCACAGTGGCATTGCTTTAATAAAAGATTTAATACCAACCGGTGCATAAGCAAGGTAAGTCTCAAGGAGTCTCTCAAATTTCAGGAAGGGTTTATCATAAAAAGCGACAATATCCAGGTCATTACACTGTATACCTGCATAATCCAGGCAGTACTCTATTGCCTTTGCAGGAAAATTATGATCATGCTTCCGGCGTGTAAATCTTTCTTCCTGTGCGGCAGCAATTACCTCCCCGTCCTTAACCAACGCAGCGGCACTGTCATGATAAAAAGCAGATATTCCGAGTATATACATTCCAATCTTCAATTATTTTCCCGTTAAAAATAGATTTTTAACAGCCATTTTACAAAGTAAAAAAGGAGAAATGGTTTTATATACAGCTGTTTTGTGCTTTATTCAAACAAATTTTAATATAAGGTCATTTTTTTGGAACTATTTTTGTAAATATTTCATTAGATTTGTGAAGCAGAACTGCTTTGACCCTGAAATAGAAAGAATATTTACTAACAATACGAGGATCAAAAATGAAACAAGTATACCTGTTTCTTATTCTGATACTAATGGGATTTAGTATTTCAACTAACGCCCAATTTAAGGAGTGGGGATCAAAATTCGGAGCAAGGTACAACCTGCTTCTCCCACAGAACGAATTCCCGAATGTGGGTTTCGGGGATAACGACAAATTTTCGTTTGACAATTACACAATGTCCTACCTCCTGGAAGGCTTTGTTGGATTCGAGTTGACGCGGGAACTGGAACTTGATATAAACGCCGGTTATGGATCATATGCCGGATACCAGTTTAACAATGTTGGTTATTACAAATCGGAAATAATCCCTGTGGGATTGCGTTTCAGAGTTGCTCCTTTTGATCTGAAAGGATGGAACCCTTATTTATACCTCGGCGGAGGTATAATGCATTACAGCAATAAATATCCTGACGACAATACTGTACCTCCAATCGAGCCCGTTAAAGCAGACGGCTGGGCAGGATTATTCCCGCTTGGCATAGGCGCCGAATTCGCACTGAGCGATATGGTTCTATTAGATTTTTCGATAGGCGGAGCATATTCATCTTCCTTTGATCTGAATAATTATGATAATGGATTGAATATTGTCGATGCATATTATAATGCAGCTCTCGGTATCACAATAACCGGAGAAAGCTGCAGTTCCGACAGGGATATGGATGGACTTGGAAAGTGTGAAGAAGAAAGACTCGGCACAAGTCCGAGGAATCCCGATACCGACGGTGACGGTTTAACAGACGGTGAAGAGGTTAAGATCTATAAAACCAAGCCCCTGCTGACAGATACCGATCTTGACGGTCTTGATGACTTTGCAGAAGTAAAGAAATACAAAACAGATCCTTTGAATCCTGACACTGATAATGATGGTCTGAATGACGGTGAAGAAGTCAACAAATACAAGACTGATCCATTAAAAGCAGACACTGATAATGACGGATTAAGTGACGGTGATGAAGTTATTAAATACAAGACAGATCCTACCAATAAGGATACTGACGGCGATGGATTATTCGACGGTGAAGAAGTTCAGACATTCTCAACCAACCCGTTGAATAAGGATACAGACGGCGACGGATTATCTGATTACGATGAAGTAAATACCTACAAAACAAATCCGCTGGTTAAAGATACAGACGGCGGAACAGTTGACGATGGAACAGAAGTTAACCGCGGAACCAATCCTCTTGATGCTGAAGATGACGTAGTTAAAGTCGGTGTTCCAATAGTTCTTGATGGTATTACATTCGCAACAGGCAAAGCCGAAATTACACCTGAATCTGAAAATACATTAAGAAAAGCCCTAAAGACATTAACAACTTACCCGGACATTTCTGTTGAAATCGCTGGATATACTGATAATGTCGGCAGCGAATCCAACAACCAGAAACTCTCCGAGAGAAGAGCAAATTCAGTAAGAGACTGGCTGGTTCGTCAGGGAGTAAATCCCGACAGAATTACTGCTGTAGGCTATGGTGAATCCAATCCGATCGCTTCCAATGCCACCCCTGAAGGCAAACAGAAAAACAGAAGGATTGAGTTCAAACGTATTAAGTAATGGATTCTGATCTTTAACTGATAGAGGCTGTCCCCAAAGGGCAGCCTTTTTTATTTGCCGGTGTGCAGTCCAATCACCCAATCAATAAATCATCCAATCAAACATTTATCTGGAGTTTATTCCCGGCTCCTCAAGATTTAATGTCTGAAGCCTTGAATAAATTATTGCAGCTAATCCACGGAGGGTATATTTATTTTTTACTGAGATAAGTATCAAACCACATTTTTCTTAACTGATCAACTTCCTTTCTGTGGGATTTCAGGAAGTGATCCCCTCCTTCAAAGATAATAAGCCGGTACGTTTTCCCCTCCTCTGAGAATTTCCGGGCAAGTTCAATTGACTGCTGCACGGGGACGGTATCGTCACTTCCGCCATGCATAATCAGGTAAGGTATATCGGGTAAATTTTCAGTAAAAAATATTGCTGATCTTTTTTCAAGCTCGTTTTCATAATCAGAAGAACCAATGAGCTGTTTGTAATATGCGTTAAGTTTTTTATTGGATCCGGCAATGGATTTCAGATTGGAAATTGCACCGCTTAAGACAGCACATTTAAAGTCTTTTTTTTGCTTCAGCAGGATTAAAGACATCATACCTCCCCTGCTCCAGCCTTCAATCGCTGTATTTGTTATGTCAATGAAATTCAACTCTTCCGCGGCAGCAAACAGATTTATTATATCGTTAACGTCGCTGCCTCCTAATTGTTCTTCCCCTTCTCCTCCGTCATTTCCTCTGTACTGGGAAGCCAGCACTGCATAACCCCAGCCTGCAATCTGACCAAACATGCCCCTGGCAGTAAACCGGTCAATCGCACCTTTATCCCTGTAGCCTCCGCGATTCCATATAATTAGCGGTAATTTATTTCCTGAACTAATTTCTTTTGGATAAGCAAGGTAGCCTTTAACTTTAAAGTTATCAGACAAGTACGTTATCTTTTCAACGATAGTATTCTGAATTATCCCTTCTCCCCATCCGCTTACAATCATTTTAGTTTGAGCTTCATTAAGTACTATTTGCTCACGATCAATTATATTTGAATTCATAAATACTTTTTTAATGAATAATATTATAAACTAAATTAAATAAACAGGTAACCATTCTCATAAAATAATTTCAAGTATGTCAAAAGATAAAAAAACAAATCAAAAATCCCCGAAACGAAATATCCCGGTTATATACAGAGTTACAGCTTTAATTATCATAGCAGCTGCTGCCCTGTACTTTATTTTCATTTATTCCGGCGGTCAGGGGAACAATAATAATGAGGAGTATATGTTCAGGAAGAATGGTGAACTTGTGTTTGCTGATTCAGCTGGTTTGTCAGTCAAAATTGATATTCAGATTGCCAATACAGAATTTGACAGGGAACTGGGATTAATGTTCAGAAAGAATATGAACGAAAACCAGGGTATGTTATTCATTTTTCCCGATACAGCGGTAAGGAGCTTCTGGATGAGAAATACGGAAATTCCTCTCGATATGATTTTCGTTGATGCATCCAAAACCATACTGAATATTGCAAAGAACACCACCCCGTACTCGGATGTTTCATATACCTCAGCCGGAGCAGCAAAATATGTGGTTGAAGTAAACGGGGGGTTTACAGACAGGCATAATATTAAGAGCGGCGATGTAATCAGCTGGACGGAAATACCATAAACTATTTAAATAGTTCACGCTCTACAAGTTCACAGATTATATGTGCAGCCGTTATATGACCTTCCTGTATTCTCTGTGTATTAGCAGAAGGTATAACCAGGTAATTATCAACTTCCGATATCAGTTTGCCTCCGGTCCCGCCGAGAAAACCAACCGTCTTCATCCCTTTATCTTTTGCTGCCTTGACTGCTTTCAATATATTAGGAGAATTACCGCTGGTGGAAATAGCAAGGAGTACATCTCCTTTATTTCCCAGTCCTTCGACGGAGCGGGCAAACACATTTTCGAACCCAATGTCATTCCCGCCTGCAGTAAGGTTGGATGAATCTGTAGTAAGAGCTATTGCAGGGAGAGCGGGCCGTTGAACATCGTGACTCAGCCTGATAACCAGTTCGGCGGCTATGTGCTGACAGTCGGCAGCGCTGCCGCCGTTGCCGCACAGCAGAAGTTTATTACCGCTTCTGAAAGAACCGGCAAGTGTATCTGCAATTGTTAAAATGTCATCAAGACATTTCTTCTCCATTTCTTTTTTTGTAACGGAGCTTTCATTCAGAGAATCAATAATAAATTTCTTTTTATCCAAAGTCTTCCTTCTTGAATAAAGTTATAATTAAACACCCACCGGCAGATTTATATGAACTGCTTCAGCAAATTCTTTTATATAGTCCCAGTTATTTTCCGATTCGAAAAAATTTCCTGTAACTATAATTTTTGCTCCGCTTTTTACTTTTCCTCTCGCTCCCGCGGGAGTACGGATACCTCCCCCTGCTATGACCGGTATACTGCATTTCTCTGATACTGCCCTGATCATCTCATCGGGAACAGGATTTTCAGCACCGGATCCTGCTTCGAGGTAGATAAGCTTCATCCCCAGGTATTCTGCAGCGAGAGCTGTTGCAGCAGCTATCTCAGGTTTATTTCTCGGAAGAGGCATACTTCCGCTCATATATTGCGCAGTTGTAGAAGCTCCGGATTCTATAAGCATATACCCTGTGGCTATGGGCTCAATACCAGTCTTTTTTACGAGGGGAGCAGCGAGGACATGCTTTCCTATAAGATGTTCAGGATTTCTGCCGCTGATGACCGAAAGAAAAAGAATAGCATCTGCAGGTTTGTAGACCTGATTGACATCCCCGGGAAATATTATAGCAGGCAGTAAAGTGTTTTTTTTAACTATCCTGATACATTTCTCAATGTCCCCGTTCAGCAGCAGACTTCCTCCCACGAGAAATCCATCAGCACCGGAGATACTGCATTGCTTAACAAACCTGGAAAGCTTTTCCTCATCAAAACTATCGGGATCAATCAGGATGAGGTAAGCGGCACCCTTCTGCCTGATAGTATTTAACAAATAATCGTAAGTTTTCATTTAGAATATGCTGAAATGCGTGTTTGAATATAGGAAATTTGCCAAAGAGAAAAAAGATTATGCTGATCCGGGCCAGAGTTAATCTTTCAAGCTTAGCGAGATTCTGCCTCTTTCGGCATCCACTGCAATAACCTTCACATTAATTATATCTCCCACGCTTAATTCTTCAAGCGGATTTTTGACATACTTATCGGCAATCTCGGATATATGGAGAAGACCATCCTGCTTAACCCCGATATCCACAAATGCACCGAAATCTACTATATTTCTTACAGTTCCCTTAAGTCTCATACCTTTCTGAAGATCATCCATTTTTAATACATCGCTCCTGAGCATTGGTTTAGGGAGTTCCTCGCGCGGATCGCGTCCCGGTTTCTTCAGGTTTTCAATAATATCTTTAAGTGTAGGTTCGCCTATACCTATTTCTTCAGCAAGTTTCTTTAATCCTTTCTGCTTCACAAACAAATCGATAAGAGAGCCTGATTCGATTACTTTGCTTAAGGGAATATTGAACATTTTTAAAAGCTTTTCTGCAGCCTGGTATGACTCCGGGTGAATAAAAGTATTATCAAAAGGATTACCGCTTCCGGGTATCTTAAGAAATCCGGCCGATTGCTCAAATATCTTGTCGCCCAATCCTGAAACTTCTTTAAGCTCAGCCCGGCTGGCGAACCTCCCTTTCTTTTCACGGTATTTAATTATGTTGTCCGCAATTCTTTTATTCAGTCCCGATACATAATTAAGTAAAGAGCCCGATGCAGTATTCAAATCAACACCCACGTAATTAACGCAGCTTTCAACAACATTATCCAGCTTATGCGACAGCAGTTTCTGATCGACATCGTGCTGGTATAGGCCTACACCGATCGATTTAGGATCGATCTTCACAAGTTCGGAAAGAGGGTCGAGTATTCTTCTTGCAATAGAAATATTGCCGCGCTGACTTGCCTCAAGTTCGGGGAATTCCTTCTTTGCTGTTTCAGAAGCCGAATAAACAGATGCCCCGGCTTCATTAACTATTATATAATGGCAGTTCAATTTATTTTCTTTAATAAGTTCTGCTGCAAGAAATTCCGTCTCTCTGCTTGCTGTACCGTTTCCGATAGCGATTACTTCAACTTTATATTTATTAATAAGTCCCGTAAGTATCTTTTTCGCTTCCTCAATCTTATTCTGCGGAGGGTGAGGATAAATTGTTGTTCCCTCAAGGTATTTGCCGGTCTCATCGATAACTGCCGCCTTTGACCCTGAATAGAATCCCGGATCGATGCCCATTATCATTTTTCCTGAAAGAGGAGGCTGAAGGAGCAGCTGTCTTAAATTGGCTGCAAATATCTCGATAGCATGATTGTCTGCATTTTCTGTAAGCAGGTTCCTTATTTCTCTTTCAATGGAAGGGTAAATCAATCTTGAAAAAGAATCTTCAGTGACTTCATCGAGTATATCCTCAAAAACCGAATCTTTTGATTCGAAGAAAGTATCCTTTATAATCAGAATAATTTCAGGATGTTCAAAAGAGAGGGTAACCTTAAGGGTTTTCTCCTTCTCTCCCCTGTTAAGGGCAAGTACCTGGTAAGGCTTTATCTTTTTTATATCAATACTGAATTCATAATAGATCTGGTAAATCTCTTTTCTTTCTCTTTCCATCAGCTTTTCGTTAGTTTTCTCCGCCTGTTTACTTTTTGCCTTCTCGGATTTTACCAGGGAATTAGCCTGCAGGTATTCCCTTACCTGTTTACGCACTTCAGCGGTATCGCTTATCATTTCTGCTATAATGTCCTTTGCTCCCTGAAGTGCTTCTTCATTATTATTGACGCCTGCTTCAGGGTTTACAAATTCAGATAACTTTTCATCAAAGTTTCCTTTGAACTGAGGATTCTGCAGAATAAACAGTGCAAGGGGTTCAAGTCCTTTTGCCTTTGCTATCGTTCCCCTGGTTTTTCTCTTGGGTTTATACGGAAGGTAAATATCTTCAAGCTCCTGCAGCTTAACTGCAGCATACAGTTTCTGCTTCAGCTCATCTGTTAGTTTTCCCTGTTCCTCAATGCTCTTCAGGATTGCTTCTCTTCTTTCTTCCAGAAGAGTCAGGTAATTCACCCTGTCTTCAATCTGGCGAAGGATTTCTTCATCAAGTCCCCCTGTGTGCTCTTTTCTGTACCTTGCAATGAAAGGTATTGTGGATCCCTCGCTGAAGAGCTTTATTACAGCTTCAATCTGAGAAACCTTAACATTTAATTCACCCGCTATAACTGAAGGAATATTCATCATGTCCTGTCATTTTTTTAAGTATTAAAACTATAAATAAAGATGGATACGATTCAACACCGATTAAACGTTACCACTTTGTTCCCTGATCCCTGCACACCTTCGTACTTGTTACTTGTTACTTGTTACTTGTTACTTGTTACTTGTTACTTGTTACTTGTTACTTTTATCTTTTATCTTTTATCCTGTCCTGTATTCTATTTCACCCCATTATCTTACAAAATTGTAATTTTTTGAATAATCAATTAAGTTATCCTATCTGATTATCAATTATTTAATAAAAACACCACAAACTGGTTTTCGGTTATACCGGTATACCATATAGAATGATATTCCCAGGAATAATTCTGAAAAAAGGAATTTATAGATGGCCAAAGAAAAAACAAAAAAAGAAGAGCTAAATGAGATTGAAACACGCGAATGGCTTTATTCACTTGATTATGTGTTTGAACATGGAGGGCCTGAAAGGGTAACAGAGCTCCTCCATCAGCTCCAGATAAGGGCACACAAAGCCGGAGTTGACATCCCATTTACAGCGAACACCCCTTATATAAATACAATTCCACGTGAGAAACAGCCCCCATTTCCGGGAAACCGTGAAATTGAAAGAAGGATTAAAAGTCTTATACGATGGAATGCGATGGCAATGGTTGTTAAAGCCAATAAGCTTGAAAGCGGAATAGGCGGACATATTTCGACCTATGCATCGGCCGCCACTCTTTACGAAATCGGCTTTAATCATTTCTTCAGAGGCAAAGAGGGTGAATATGAAGGAGACCAGGTTTTCTTCCAGGGACATGCTTCTCCCGGAATTTATGCAAGGGCATTCCTGGAGGGAAGATTAACTGTTGAACAGCTTGAAGATTTCAGACGTGAACTTAAACCTTCCGGCGGTTTATCATCATACCCTCATCCGTGGCTGATGCCTAACTTCTGGGAATTCCCGACTGTTTCCATGGGATTGGGACCAATAATGGCGATCTACCAGGCAAGGTTCAACCGTTATCTGGAAGACCGCAGTTTAATTGAGAGAAAACGCGAGGGACACGTCTGGGCATTTTTAGGCGACGGAGAAACGGACGAGCCTGAAGCACTCGGTGCCATCAGCCTTGCTGCAAGAGAAAAACTTGACAACTTAATATTTGTAATTAACTGCAACCTGCAAAGACTCGATGGTCCTGTAAGAGGCAACGGAAAGATTATCCAGGAGCTTGAGGCAATTTTCCGCGGTGCTGGCTGGAATGTTATAAAAGTAGTGTGGGGCAGCGACTGGGATCCTCTCCTTGCAAAGGATAAAGAAGGAAAACTGGTAAAGAGAATGGGAGAAGTAGTTGACGGACAATATCAGAAATATTCGGTAGAATCAGGTGAGTATATACGTGAGCATTTTTTCGGTGCAGACGAAGATGTGCTTGATATGGTGAAAAACCTTTCTAATGAACAGCTAAAGAAAATGAAACGCGGCGGACATGATCCTGAGAAAGTATATGCAGCATTTAAAGCTGCGGTAGAACATAAAGGTTCACCTACAGTTGTACTGGCAAAAACTATTAAGGGTTATGGACTTGGTGAGAGCGGTGAAGGCAGAAACATAACCCACCAGCAGAAAAAACTTAATGAAGAAGAGATGAAGGAATTCAGATCAAGGTTTGGGATTCCGATCTCGGATGAAGAAATACCCAGTGCTCCTTTCTACAGACCAGGAGAAGATAGTCCTGAAATGAAATACCTGAAAGAAAGACGAGAAGAGCTGGGAGGATTTCTACCCCTGAGAAATACAAATATCCGTCCGATTAAAACTCCTCCTGAAGATATTTTTGAAGAATTTTATAAAGGCACAGAAGGACGCGAGGTTTCGACTACTATGGTTTTTGTAAGGATACTTGCAAAACTGTTGAAAGATAAAGAAGTGGGCCAGCTGATCGTCCCGATAGTACCTGATGAAGCAAGAACCTTCGGTATGGAAGCATTATTCAGACAGGTAGGTATTTATTCTCATGCCGGTCAGTTATATGAACCCGTAGATAAAGAAAGTCTCCTTTATTATAAGGAAGCCCAGGACGGTCAGATCCTCGAGGAAGGAATTACGGAAGCGGGATCAATGGCATCTTTTATTGCTGCCGGTACTGCATATGCTACACACGGGATAAATATGATACCTTTCTTTATTTACTACTCAATGTTCGGTTTCCAGCGGATGGGTGATCTTGTATGGGCTGCCGGGGATATGCAGTGCAAAGGATTCATGATCGGCGGAACTGCAGGAAGAACTACACTCAACGGTGAAGGTCTCCAGCACCAGGACGGCAACAGTCATCTTTTAGCATATACAATTCCTAATCTCATTACATATGATCCGGCATTCGCATACGAGATAGCAGTGATTGTGAGAGATGGAATAAAAAGGATGTATGAAGATCAGGAAAGAGTTTTTTACTACCTGACTGTAATGAACGAGAATTACCCTATGCCTCCTATGCCTAAAGGAGCAAAAGAGGGAATTGTTAAAGGTATGTACAAGTTCAAGTCTTCAACAAAAAAACAGGCGAAACTGAAAGCACAGCTTTTCGGAAGCGGAACTATAATGAATGAAATACTGAAAGCCCAGGAACTACTTGAAGAGGAATTTAAAATTGCTGCAGATGTCTGGAGTGTAACAAGCTATAAAGAACTGAGACGCGACGCCCTGGATATTGAAAGATGGAACATGCTTCATCCCACAGAAAAACCAAAAGTCCCGTACATCACCCAGCAGCTGAAAAATGAAAAAGGTGTTTTTGTTGCAGCGAGCGATTACGTAAAAGCACTTCCTGATTCAATTGCAAAATGGGTTCCGGGAACCTTGATGTCGCTTGGAACTGATGGTTTCGGAAGAAGTGAAGGCCGGGCAGAACTGAGAGACTTTTTCGAAGTAGATGCAAAGCATATTGTGATTGCTGTTCTGTATGGTCTTGCCAAAGAAGATAAGATTAAAATGAATGCAGTAGAAAAAGCAATAAAGCAGCTTGATGTTGATCCGGGAAAACCTAATCCTGTTAATAGATAAATGAACCGTGTTCTCCCATAAATTTGAAAATATTTTAATCAGGAAAAATAAATGGCTACAGAATTTAAATTACCCGAACTAGGAGAAAACATAGATTCGGCTGACATAATAAATGTTTTAATTAAACCGGGCGATGATGTGGATCTTGATCAGGGCGTAATAGAAATTGAAACAGATAAAGCAACAATTGAAGTTCCATCGACACTTAAAGGCACAATAAAGGATGTAAAAGTAAAGACGGGAGATAAAGTTACAGTCGGCCAGGTAATATTCACTATCGAAGATGGAAAACAGCAGCCTGATAAGACTAAAGAAAAGAAGTCAGTTGAAAAGGAGCCGGCGAAAGAAGAAAAGCCGGTTGAGGAAAAAGAGGTTAAAGCCCGTGCTGCTGAAAAACCAAAAAAAGAAGTAAAACAGAAAGAAGCAGGCAAAAAAATAGTTGAATTCAAGCTTCCTGAACTTGGGGAAAATATTGAATCAGCTGATATTATTAAAGTTCTTGTAAGCGAAGGAGATTCCATAGAGCCCGACCAGGGAATAATGGAAATTGAAACCGACAAGGCTACCATAGAGGTTCCATCAGATATTAGCGGGAAAATAATAGAAGTTATGGTCAAAGAAGGTGAAAAGGCGAAGGTCGGTCAGACTATCGTTAGAGTGGAATCAGGAGAAGCCGGAGAGGATAAAGAAGAAGAAATTAAAGAGGAAGTTGAGGAAGCTGTTGAAATCCAGGAAAAGGAACCGGAAGTTTCGCCGGCTGCCGGAAAACCGGAAGCTGACGGGAAACGGGAAGAGTTTAAACCCGGTGAAATAGAAGCATCAGCCTCCGATAATGACTAATGCCGCACCTGCTGCTCCATCGGTAAGACGGATTGCAAGAGAACTCGGAGTCGAGATAAATAAGGTTAAAGGCTCAGGTCCGAATGGCAGAATTTCGATGGATGATGTTAAAGCATTTGTAAAAAATATAAACCAGGAAATTGAATCCCGGGGAATTGGTGTAGGTATTAAACAGGAAGCTTTGCCGGATTTCAGTAAGTATGGGGATATTGACCGTAAGGCAATGAGTAAGATAAGAGCAAAGACTGCGCAGCATTTAAGTTATGCCTGGGCTGTAACACCGCACGTAACACAATTCGATAAAGCCGATATAACAAATCTTGAAAAAATGAGGAAAGAATTTAATCCCGAAATTGAAAAAGCAGGCGGAAAACTTACAGTAACCTCAATACTTGTCAAGGTCATTACAGCAGCGATGAAGACTTTTCCTCAGTTCAATTCAAGTATTGATATGGAAAAAAATGAAATAATATACAAGAAGTATTTCAATATCGGAATTGCCGTAGATACCGAAAATGGTTTACTTGTTCCCGTTATAAAAAATGCCGATAGAAAAACTCTTAAAGAGATTTCAGTTGAGATGAATCAGCTTGCAGAAAAAGCAAGAAACAAGAAGATTTCTCTTGATGAAATGCAGGGCGGATGTATGACTATCACAAACCTTGGCGGTATTGGCGGAACATCTTTTACTCCCATTGTAAATTCGCCGGAAGTAGCAATCCTTGGTGTTTCCCGCGGTGAACTGATGCCGGTGTATAAGGATAACAGGCTGATGCCGCGGCTGATGCTGCCGCTGTCATTATCATATGATCACAGGATTATAGACGGTGCGGATGCGGCACGGTTCTTAAGGTGGGTCTGCGAAGCACTGGAACAGCCATTAAAAATGATAATCTAAACAAACAGGATACAAAAAATATTATGCAGAATTTAATAGCCGGAAGTGATCTGGAAAAATGGGCAGATTATCTATTGGACTACAGTTTAGGCGGTGTTAAAAAAGATGATGTAATAATGGTAAAAGGAGAAGCTATCTGCTGGCCTTTGATAAGCATTTTGCAGGATAAAATTTTTGCTGCCGGGGGAATTGCGGATCTGAATATAGTAGCCCCTGATAACGACCGCGGGAAAGTTTGGGGCAACTCGATCGCAAAGTTCGGAAGTAAAGAACAGGTAAATAAAGTTCCGGGATGGCATGTCGATAGATATAAATCGATGACAAAGTATATTGAGATCCTCGGAGTATCAAACCCGGATTTATTTAATGGTGCTAAAGATGAACTTTTACGGGAAGTTATGAAAGTTGATGCCCCGGTAAAGGAAATCAGGCTTTCAAAACCGTGGGTATTAACCCTCTTTCCAACTCAGGGTTTTGCTGATATGGAAGGAATGACCCTTAAGGAATATTCTGATTTTATTGTCAGGGCGTCTACCGTCGATCCCCGCCTGCTCGATACCGTTGAAGAGGATATTTATCAGCTGCTGAAAAAAAGTTCTGAGATAAGAGTTCAGACTATTCATCCTAAAACCAAAAAGGAGCTTGAACTTAAATTAAACATAGCCGGAAGGAATATTATAAAATGTACCGGCGAGAGGAATTTTCCTGACGGTGAAGTTTTTACCAGTCCTGATGCAAATTCTGTTGAGGGAGATATATTTGTAGATCTGCCTGTTTTTCAGGGCGGGATGGATATCCAGGGAATTTATCTGAGGTTTGAAGGCGGAGTTATAAAGGAATACACAGCAGATATAGGTTACGAAGCTTTGAAGAAAATCATTGAAACTGACGAAGGCTCTCACCGGCTTGGAGAAGTTGCTCTCGGTATGAACAACGGTTTGGATAAAGTACTTAAACATCCTTTATTTGTTGAAAAAGTCGGAGGTACTTTGCATATAGCTATAGGGCAAAGCTACCCGGAAGCTTATGTGGATGATGAGAACTCTGAAGATGCCAAAGTTGAGATCTCCAAATTAAAATCAAAAGGTATTTTTAATGAATCAGCACAGCATGTGGATATTGTTACTGATTTCCGTCCCGGAGGAACCGGCAAAGCAGTTTTTATTGATGACGTAAAATTGGAGATCGAAAATAATATCTGGATTGTACCGGATGATTCTAAATAATGATTTTTACAAATAGTAATTCTACTTCAGGTGAACATTGACATCACAAAATAAAAGTGTAACAGTTATCGGAGCCGGGCCAGGCGGATATGCAGCAGCCTTCTATGCAGCCGACCTGGGAATGGATGTAACTTTAATCGATAAAGAAATTAATCCTGGCGGGGTTTGCCTCTACCGCGGTTGTATACCCTCAAAAGCCCTGCTTCATGCAGCCAAAGTTATCAATGAATCAAAAGAGGCTAAGAACTGGGGAATAGAATTCGGTGAGCCCAAAATAAATGTCAATCGCCTCCGGGAATGGAAAAATGAAGTTGTAAATCAATTAACAGGGGGATTAGGCATTGTATCAAAACAACGAAAAGTAAAATACATACAGGGAACAGCAGCTTTCATAAATGCCAATACCCTGGAAATTAAAAAGACAGACGGTTCAACTGAAAATCATCAGTTTGAAAATGCTATTATAGCCACAGGTTCGGTTATTGCTACAATACCGGCACTTAATATTGAAAGTAAAAGATTACTAAACTCTACTTCCGCACTGGACCTTCCTGAAATCCCCGGTTCACTTCTTGTTATAGGCGGCGGATACATCGGACTGGAACTTGGTTCCGTTTATAGTTCTCTTGGAACGAAAGTCTCAGTAGTTGAAATGATGCCGGGTTTGCTTCCCGGTGCCGACCGTGATCTGGTTTCCCATCTCTCGAAGAAGCTTGATAAGGAATTTGAAAGAATAATCCTTAAAGCAAAAGTCGTTCAAATGAAAGAGGCTGGTAAGAAAATTAAGGTTAAAATTGAGACTGAGAACGGAACAGAAGAGCAGGAGTATGATTATGTATTGATGTCGATTGGAAGAAAACCCTATACGAAAGGCCTGGGACTTGAGAATGCACATGTAAATGTTAATGAGCGAGGGTGGATAATTGCGGACAAGCAAATGAAAACCAGCGCGGAGAATATATACGCAATCGGTGATATTGTCGGGCGAACCTATGCTTGCCCATAAAGCTTCGCACGAGGCAAGGGTTGCCGTTGATACAATAGCCGGAGAGAAAGTTGCTTTTGAACCTCTTGCTATACCCGCAGTAGTATTTACAGATCCTGAGATAGCATGGGCGGGTTTAACGGAAAACCAGGCTAAAGAAAAAAAAATAAACTATGAAACTGCAAAATTCCCATGGGCAGCTTCAGGAAGAGCTACAACTTTAGGGCGAAGCGACGGAGTTACGAAACTTATCCTTGAACCGGAATCTCAGAGGATCATCGGGATCGGAATCTGCGGACCGGGGGCAGGAGAACTCATAGCTGAAGGTGTACTGGCAATAGAGATGGGAGCCAACGTTACTGATCTGAAGCTTACCATTCATCCGCACCCGACATTATCAGAAACTATAATGGAAGCAGCAGAAGCATTTTTCGGACAGAGCACGCATATGTATAAACCAAAAAGAAAAAAATAAGGTCTATACTTTAGGTGTAAACTTAGATAAATCGTAAATGCCCAGGGTCTTTTCGAGTCCTGCAACTTTATCAACCATTTTATCAAATCCGTCTTCACCGAAAAGCTGCTCCTCCTTCTTTTCAAATTCCTCGCCAAGAGAGTCATATTCATTGCTGCTGACGATAGTCTTAAAAGCAGGAAAAAGCACCGTATCTTCCCTCGCTTCGTGAGGGCTGTACATCCTGATGAAAGAATACATATAACCTGTCAGCTCTTTCTTTTTGCTTTCATCATTAAGTTCTGATTTTTGAGACAAAGAGATAATTTTTCCTGTTAATATTCTTCCCCTGTCGTGCTGTGTCTGCAATGTATTAACTAGGTCAACCAGTTTCCCGGCTTTCCGGAATCTCGGGAAAAGATGATCCTCCTCGAGTTTTTCATGATAATCCTCAACGAAATTTTTAATCATCTCCGCTGAATCTGAAAGCGTCTTAACAGGGAATTCAGAATTACTCTTTATTCTGTCTATTATCTCTTCATAAATAAGCAGGATCCTTTTAAGCACACCATGTTCTCTCATCAGATCTTCCGAAGGTGAAACCTTTTCTTCCATGTTATCAGGGCCGGATAACATTGCCTTTGAATACGGAAAAACGATGCCTGACGCTGCGGCAGCTATAAATAATCCGCCCAGCTTTATAAATCCTCTCCTTCCTTCTATAGTTTTTATCATCTTTGCTCCTTCAAATAAAATTAAGCAAAAATGACAATCCCGTTAATAATAATTTGTACCTGGAATCACGATAGCTGCAGGCAGCGGGAGAATTTATTTAAATAGAAAAGATTGAATTTCATCAGGGTCTGTAAAAGGTTTTTCACATACAAAATTTCTACAGATATACACTCTAGTTTTATTGTCTATCATACTCATATATTCTGTAAACGGCGCAATAGTTTTTAATTCAGTATCACCGGGTTCTTTCAGAAGGATTACCCGGTTCGGCAAAAAAGCACGATTAAGCAGACTAATAATATCTTTTGTTTCCTTTTTTTGTTTATCACCGACAATTACTATTTCCAGTGATTCACCGAATCCAAAATCCAGTCCGGTTAATGATTGAGTAAAAGCAGAAGGGGTTTGAGCAATCTGGTCAGAAAATGTCTTTACAATTCTAAAAGCCATTTCTTCTAAAGAACTTTTACCAGTAATCCTGCTTAACTTTAATAGATTTATTAAGGCGATTGAATTACCTGAGGGGATTGCACCATCATAAATTTCTTTCTGCCTGGCAATCAGTTTTTCTCCGTAAACCGGAGGAAAGAAGAATCCGCTGTTTTCATTGTCCCAAAAGAATTCTAATCATCTGATCGTTTAATTGAACGGCCGATTTCAGCCAGCGAATGTTAAAGGTTGCTTCATACAGATCAATCAGTGCGGAAATCATAAACGCATAATCATCAATATTTGCTGTAATACCGGCCTCTCCATTTCTATACCTATGTAATAATTTTCCATCCTGATCGCTGTAATCTCCTGCAGTATAAATTCTGCAGCTTTTACGGCAGTTTCATCGATATAAATTATTGCCGAATACCATTGAAGCCTTTGCATAAGCAGTTATCATCAGTCCGTTCCAGTCAGTCAGAATTTTATCATCTTTATAAGGATGTATCCTTTTCTCACGATGCTCAAATAAATGCCTCCTTAAGTTTCCTATTTTCTCTTTAAGCAAACTTAAACTTATGTTCCGGTGTTCAGCGATTTGTTCAAAAGAATTCGTGAGATGTAAAATATTTTCCTTTCCACCGCCTTCATTAAGGGGATCGGTAAAATTTCCGTTCTCCTTCAGGTTATAAACTTCAGCAGCCAGCCCGGCGTCGACTCCCGGAATTCTGTTTATCTCGTCCATCGTCCACAAATAAAACCGTCCTTCAACACCTTCACTATCGGCATCCTCAGCCGAATAAAAACCTCCCTCGGGTGAAGTCATTTCCCTCAACACATATTTAAGGATTTCATCTACCGTATTTTTGTACAAATCCTTTTTATTAACCTGGTAAATCTCTGTATATGCGGCGGCGAGCAATGCCTGATCATACAGCATTTTTTCAAAGTGAGGTACAAGCCATTTCCTATCAGTAGAATAACGGTGAAATCCAAATCCTATATGATCGTACATTCCGCCTTTTCTCATCTCCTGTCAATGTTTTTTCGGTCATCGATAAAGCTTCATCATTCTTAAACCTTGCATAATACCTCAGAAGAAAGTTCATATTATGAGGTGATGGAAATTTAGGAGCAGAACCGAAACCGCCATAATCAGGATCAAATCTTCTTCGAAATTCATTGAAAGCTTTTGTAAAAATATTCAGATCAATTTCATCACCGGAAGCTGGAGGATCAGGGTTCAAAGCTTTCACAATTTCTGAAGCTGAGCGTTTTATCTCTTCACGTTTATTCTGCCATACATCTTTTATACGGGGGGTAATTTCTTTCAATCCCTGTCTGCCGAATCTTGAGTCTTTTGGAAAGTATGTGCCCGCAAAAAACGGTTCTTTACCAGGGGTCATAATAATCGTTAAAGGCCAGCCGCCGCTGCCTGTCAGCATCTGGCAAACCGACATATAAATTCCGTCAATGTCAGGTCGTTCCTCCCTGTCGACTTTAATCGAGATAAAAGCCTCATTCATCATTCCTGCTATTTCTTCATCTTCAAAAGATTCCTTTTCCATTACATGACACCAATGGCAGGTAGAATAACCGATTGAAAGAAAGATCGGCTTATCTTCTTTTTCTGCCTGCTGAAATGCTTCTTGTCCCCATGGATACCAGTCGACCGGGTTATGAGCATGCTGAAGCAGGTATGGACTTTTTTCACCCGCAAGACGATTAACCTTTTCCATAGATTAACTCATTTGATAATATCAACAATAAAATAGAGAAACATTTTATTTAAATAATACAAAATTAATTGAACATTCCTTTTTTATATCTTATATATTTTTGTATGACCCAATTATCTTGTCCGGAATTTGTTTATACTTTAAACTTTGAAGCTAAATGTCTATGATCTGGCAGATCAAATACCGGTATAATTTTAGCGTTACACAATCTGGAACACTATATTTTAAAAGAAATTCTTGTCTTTAAGGATACCTTTCTCTAAGTTAACCTCAGTTCTTGTTCCGGGGATTCTATAAGGTGATAATTCATTTAGAAGGGAGATTCCTATGAAAGCATTAATTCTACTCTTAATCCTGCTGAATACAGTCATATCTGCACAGTATTCAGACACTACCCATACAGTGCCCGTTCAGTACAGAAGAGGAATTCCACTACAGGAAGGTTATCAATCATACAGTGAAAAATATGCAGGTAAAAATCTCTTCGAAGAAAAAAGAAGATTATTCCCTCTTGAAAGCACAGGTGTATGGACAGAGTTAAACCCCAAAGTACCGAGGGTTGACTACCTGGGTATTCATTTTATAAACCCTGATACAGGCTGGGCAGTCGGCAACCTTGGCACAATTATAAAGTCAACTAACGGAGGGATAGACTGGATAACCGAAGAAACCAACACTACCACACCGATATTAAAGGTAAATTCTTATGACGGACAGACGGTAATCGCATCAGGATTTAATGGAATGATTCTTCGTTCAACTGATAGCGGAGAAAGCTGGACTCAAATAATAAGCGGAGTAACAGGAGACCTCTGGGGACTGCAGATGATAAATGAAAGTCTCGGCTGGGCTTGCGGAACCGGGAACTCGCTGGTAAAGACAACTGACGGAGGACAAACCTGGACAAGAATATTTACTCCCGGCTATACCTCTGATTACTGGTGGATTGATTTCCTTAATGAAGACTATGGGTTTATTGCAGCAAACGGAAAAGTAATAAGAACAACTGATGGCGGAAATACCTGGGATATTATACAGGCAGGAGATAACCAGGCATTATTTAGTATTGATCTAATCGACAGTCTGCATATTGCTGCTGCAGGATATGGTGGGACAAATTATTCAGCTAAGAATATTTACAGCAGCAATGGAGGAAATAACTGGGTAGAAGGGCAATCACTTACAAATCACCCGATTAACTGCATAAAATACATAGCCACAGATATAGGATATATTGAAATGAGTGAAATCGGGATGTGTAAAACAACTAATCGGGGTCAGGAATGGATAGGTATTGAGCAGGCATAAAGGACATCGGAGAATTTGAGTTTCAATTGTTCGAAGAAGCAAATATTGGTTTTTCGAGCCGGAACAGGATTAAAGATATCTAAGTCAAAAGCAAATCTGGAGAATTGGTATAAGCTAATAATAAACGATGATTTTTCTGATGTATATTTTACAAGTGAGCAGAATCAGGATTTATATTAAGGCAAGGGACTTATGCATTGTTATACGAACAACAAACGGAGGAGTAAACTTTGATAATATTAAAGGGGCCGGGGGGTTATTGTATAACATTCACCGACAGTCTCACCGGGTATATTGGTACAACAACTAGTAAGATTTATAAAACTACAGATGGCGGAGAAAACTGGTATGAGACAAACGGAATAACCAATACAATCTCAAAAATATTTTTTATTGACTCACAAACAGGCTGGGCAGCAGGAGGACCTAGAATATTTAAGACAACTGATGGAGGTGAGAATTGGGTTGAGCAGTTAGATGATATAGTGGCATATTTCTATAGTATATTTTTTGTTGATTCTCTAAATGGCTGGGCAGTTTCCCCTACTTATAATGGTATTTATAGTACATTTGATGGTGGTATAAGCTGGATTGAAAGAACAGATATTCCAATATATGAAGCAAATGATATTTATTTTTCTGATTCAATTAACGGTTGGATAATTTCTGCTAATGAACTTTACCGGACACTTGATAGTGGGAATTCTTGGTTTTTAGATCCTCAGATTTATACATATACCACTCATTTTGAAACAATTTCGAAAAATCATTTTATTATAACAGGTACAAATATCTATGAATCAATAGATACCGGACAAGTATGGCAAAACATTACAAATGAGATAGGTGATTATTTTACAAGCTTACAAGCACCTGAAAATTATTTAGCATTTAGCGTTGGTCCTGCTGGTTTAATTTTAAAATATTTGGATACTTCTTATGTGCCCGTTGAATTAAAATCTCTCTCAACAAAAGTAATAAATCAAAATGTCTATCTATATTGGATTACTGCAACAGAAACAAATAATAAAGAATTTGAGGTGGAAAAAGGTCAATGGTTCAGGATCAATGGTAAAATCAGTTGGGAAAGAATAGGATTTGTTGAAGGGAACGGGACAACAACCAAAATAAATCATTATTCATTTATAGATCAAAATGTATTGCCAGGAAAATACATATATCGACTTAAGCAAATTGATTTTGACGGCAGCTATAAATACAGCAAAGAAATTGAAGTAAATGTAACTGTACCAAGCAAATTTTCACTTGAACAGAATTTCCCAAATCCATTTAACCCTGAAACAAATATAAGTTTTAATATTCCTGAATTGACAAATGTGAACATAAAGCTTTACGATATAACGGGGAGAGAAATAAGAGTATTAGTTAATGAAAAAAAACAGCCTGGGTATTATACCATAAAACTGAAAGGAGGTGAATTAAGTTCAGGCGTATACTTCTACAGGCTAGTTACAACAAGCGGTTACACCGCCGTTAAAAAACTAATATTATTAAAATAAATAATAAGGAACCTTCCTATGAAATATTTCGTTACATTTTTATTCATTGCATTACTCTGTCAAAATTCAACAGAAGCTCAAACTCCAACTTATGCTGGTTTACCCGGCCCTGAAAATGTTCTTATTGTATATAATGCTACCTCCGATACTTCTCTGCTAATAAAAACGAACTGATCCCGACAGAATACCTGCTTTATCAGAATTACCCCAATCCCTTTAACCCTGTAACCACTGTAAAATATGCTATACCGAAAGTGGCGAATGTAGAATTAAAGATATTTAATGTACTTGGGCAGGAAGTTAAAACACTTGTAAATGAGACAAGGGCTCCCGGATATTATGAAGTGCAGTTTAATGCCGGTAATTTTGCCAGCGGTGTATATTTATACAGACTGAAAGCAGGTGAATTTATGAAGACCGGCAAGATGATGCTGATCAAATAAAGAATATCTGAATGGAAGTCTAAAAAGTAAGTGATATCTCTGTTTATCCGGATTTCGTCCTAGAGAACATCTAATTAGTTTAATCTGGACTCAACATTTCGGGCCAACCGGAGGTTTGGGACAACTATACAAGGCTAATCCTAAGGGTTATTATCATCTCTCCCTGCTCGGAGTGGAAGATATCATTTTTTTATTATAATATTTAGAATTATTTTAATCAAATTTAAATATATTTATATATTAACCTTTCGGGGGAAATATGCGGTTTTTTCATTTCAGATTCTCTTCATTCCTCATTTCTGCTGCCGTTATAATTCTGAGTATGGGAATATCAGTTCAGGCTCAATCATTAAATACCGGGCTCTATCAATATCTTTCTCCCGTTCCGGGAGCCAAAATGGTTATGCCGTCAACCGGAATTATTATCCGGTATGGAACATCTTATTCTGCGGCTGATGAAAAGAGCATAAGTAATATTATCGTTAGGGGAGACAAAAGCGGTATACATAAAGGAAGACTTTTACTTCTTGAGGATAATAATACTCTGACTTTTAAACCGTATACACCTTTTACGCCTGGTGAAAAGGTTACCGTTGAACTTAGCAAAATAAAATTAACTAACGATGCCTACACACCTTATTTAAAATATTCTTTTACAATTACAAATAAGGTATTACATCATAAATTTAATGCGGCGGAATACCTGGGATCAGAATTTCCTGTTAAAAAAGCAAATGGAAATGAGATTGACGCTCCTGTTATTATGCAGGATAGTCTTCCCGCTGATTTTCCCGGATATACTGTCAGCCAGGTTAACCCTGCCGACGGATATCTTTTCTTTGCCCCTTTCAGCTGGCCGCCAATAAATCCTGTTTATATAATAATTTCGGATAATTATGGTACCCCGGTATTTTATAGGAGAATGCCCACAACCATATTTGATTTTCAGAAACAGGCTAATGGAAACCTTACCTATTTCGATACTAACCTGGGAGTATTCAATGAAATGAACAGTAAGTACCAGGTAATAAATACATTTAACATGCAGAATGGATACAGTACCGATGTTCACGAAATACGAATCCTGGATAACGGCCACGTGCTGATGTTTTCATATGATCCCCAGGTTGTTGGAATGGATACAGTAGTTGCAGGCGGTAATCCGCATGCGATAGTTACAGGGCTTGTATTGCAGGAACAGGACAACAGCAATAATGTGGTTTTTCAATGGAGAAGCTGGGATCATTTTAAAATAACAGACGCAGCTGAAGATATTATTTTAACTGATTCCCTGATCGATTATGTACATGGAAATGCCATTGAGGTCGACTATGACGGGAACCTTTTAATTTCCTGCAGGCATATGGATGAAATTACAAAAATTGACCGGACAACCGGGGATATTATATGGAGATGGGGTGGAATACACTGCAAAAATAATGAGTTTACCTTTGTGAATGATCCATCAGGTTTTTCGCATCAGCATTGCATCAGGAGACTGCCGAATGGAAATTACACCATTTTTGATAACGGCAACCTTCATAGTCCTTTATATTCCAGAGCCACTGAATATCAGCTGGATGAAGAGAATAAAATTGCCGCGCTGGTCTGGGAGTACAAGAATGCTCCCCTGACATTCTCAGGAGCCATGGGAAGTGTGCAAAGACTGCCAAATCACAATACAGTAATCGGCTGGGGCACTAACAATGCACCTCCGGGAATAAAGGAAGTCAGCGTAGACGGCAGTCAGCAGCTTTCCTTTACATTTTCAGACACTACCTTCTGTTACAGGGCCTTCAAACATGAATGGGATTCAGGTGTTTTTACAAGCAATAAAGATCTCCTGTCGTTTGGAATTGTGCCGGCGGGGCTATCAGAAACTCTTACATTTAACCTGACTAATAACTATCCTGAAACAATTGAAATAAATTCAGTTTTTAACCGTGAATCAGCATATTCTCTTCAGGAACAGCTGCCCATAACTCTGGCACCTCAGAACAGTGTAACCCTTTCAGTGAAATTTAATCCGGGTAATGATGGTGCTTTCATTGACGATCTGCATCTCCGCTGGGAGACTGAAGGTCAAAGAATAGCGGAAGTGATACACCTGAATGGATATACGGATTCCACTTACCTTGGTATAGAAGGGAGTATAATTCCTTCAAAGATCTTTGTGGATCAGAATTACCCGAATCCCTTTAATCCTGTCACTAAAATAAAATACAATCTCCCTTACAATTCCTTCGTTAATTTAAGGGTATATGATGTTCTTGGAAGCGAAATCACCACACTTGTAAATACTGAACAACCTTCGGGAAATTATGAGGTTGAATTTAATGGTGCGGATCTTGCCAGTGGAATTTACTTCTACAGGTTCCGCGCTGGAAAATTTACGGCGGTGAAAAAGATGCTGTTATTGAGATAGGAGCAGACACAAATATTATAGGAATTATTTTAAAACCAGGGGCTAGAGGATTAATTTAATCATCTGACAGGCAGACATTTATAGGTAAATCAGGGGATACCGACCGGGATTTTTCCCGGTAATTTTTCTGCATGGTAAATCTGGTCTCTGCCCGGCCTTCACCCGGCCTCTTGCCCCGCCCCTGATACGTGACTTCTGCATTTTTCCGCCTGTCCTGCAGCATTTTCCGGCGGTAAATTTCAACCTGCCGGCCCTGCACAAAAATTCAGGCTATAACACCGGTATAAGTTGTTATGCATTAACATTTTTGATAATTTTCCTTCACATTTTAATAAAATTTCCATATGAATAATAAAGACAACTTATTAATTCCTGCAGTTATAAGTTCTGCAGCAATTATCATCTGTGCAGTCATCATTGCAGTAACCTGGAAATCTAATTATGCTTCAAACCAGACCATTAATGTAACAGGGTCTGCAAAGAAAGATATAACCTCCGACCTCGGGGTATTGAGAGGAACCATAAATGCGCAGGCGCCTACAGCAGAAGGAGCTTACAAGGAGCTCCTGAGGATGAAACCCCTGCTTGTTGCATATCTTTCAGCTAAAGGTTTTCCTGAGAATAAAATAGAATTCTATACTATAAACAGTTATCCCGTATATGAGATCGGAGCAAACGGTTACCAGACGGGAATAATCAGAGCTTACAATTATACCCAGAGAATTGAGATTCAATCTACTGACGTAAATAAGATAAAAGAGATTTCTCTTGATATTCCTTCAGTGGTTGAAAAAGGAGTGGATTTTAGTGTTGAGCAGCCTGAATATCACTATACAAAACTTGCAGAACTGAAAATTGACATACAGGCTGATGCTGCCAAAGATGCTATGATCCGCGCGGAGAAGATTGCAAAAGCCACAAACCGATCACTCGGACCAATGAGAGACGCAAGGATGGGAGTAATACAGATTACCCCGAAACTTTCCAACCAGGTTTCCGATTACGGAATAAATGACCTGAGCTCGATTGATAAAGAAATTACTGCTGTAGTAAATGCATCTTTCGAGATAGAATAATTTATACGAACAAATACGAACTGAATAATGACAAAACCTCAAATATGGGTATCCGCTTTTCTTGTTCTTTTTTTTCTTCTATTCCTTCTTCAAAGAGTTACTAATGAACCAGAGGTGAAACCTACCGGACCTGCGAATAATCCCGTCTCACAGCAGGATATGGCATCAAACCAGGATATGAGTCCTGCTGAACTAATAAATAAACTCGGATGTAAAAATTGCCATGGACCAAACCTTGAAGGAACTAAAATGGCGCCTTCACTCCAGAACATTAAACAATACTGGAGCAAAGATCAGCTTACGAATTATTTGAGAAACCCTTCTTCATATATGGGTGCGGACAGGTTCAAAGAATACCAGGAGCAATATCCTAATATGGTTATGCCCTCTTTTAATAATATCAATGTTCAGGAATTGGGTAAGATATCGGAATATCTTTTAAGCCGGTAAAAAGCGATATCTAATCTTACGCAGCAAGGTTTTCCAAAATTGAGTGGTTGGCTGATTGTTTTAGCGATTCAGCGATTCGAGTTACAAGGTGGCGAGCGAATCAGCGATTCGCTTTACAGGTGCCTGCGAACCGCATATTAGTCCGCAGGCAGAGTAAGAATGCTCAGAATCAGGCGATGGTCACTTCTTTGCTCAGGTAAACGTCCTGAATAGTATTAAGAAGTTTTATCCCATCTTTCATAGGGCGCTGGAAAGCTTTTCTTCCTGAAATCAGGCCCATACCTCCGGCTCTTTTATTAATTACCGCAGTTTTTGTTGCTTCGGCAAAATCATTTTCACCTGAAGCCCCGCCGCTGTTTATTAATCCGGCTCTTCCCAGGTAGTTATTAATAACCTGGTATCGGGTAAGATCTATCGGGTGATCTGTAGTAAGGTCTTCATAAACCTTTTTGCTTGTCTTCCCGAATTTTATTGCATTAAAACCTCCATTATTTTCAGGCAGTTTCTGTTTAATAATATCGGCTTCAATCGTAACGCCAAGGTGATTGGCCTGTCCGGTCAAATCTGCAGCAACATGATAATCTTTGTCTTTTTTGAAATCGTTATTGCGAAGGTAGCACCATAGAATAGTAGCAAGTCCCAGTTCATGAGCATATTGAAATGATTCACTCACTTCCACTATCTGTCTGTCGCTTTCCTCTGAACCGAAATAGATAGTCGCTCCAACTGCGGCAGCACCCATATCATAAGCCTGTTCAACTCCTGCAAACATGATCTGATCGTAATGATTAGGATAAGTCAGAAGCTCATTATGATTTATTTTCATAATGAAAGGAATTTTATGCGCGTATTTTCTTGAGCACATACCAAGAACACCGAGTGTTGAAGCCACTGCATTGCAGCCTCCCTGAATAGCCAGGTTAACGATGTTTACGGGATCAAAGTATTCCGGGTTAGGAGCAAATGAAGCGCCCGCGCTATGCTCAATACCCTGGTCAACGGGGAGTATAGACAGGTAACCGGTTCCGGCCAGTCTCCCTGTACTGAATATCCATTGAAGATTCTTCAAAACATTAATATTCCTATCAGTCTGGGCAAAAACTCTGTCAACAAAATCAGGTCCCGGCAGGTTCAGCTGATCTTTCGGAAATTTTGCTTTATAGCTAAGGAGCGAATCTGCATCGCTACCAAGCAGCTCTTTTATTTTATCTGCCATCTTGTTCTCCTCTTAATTTAGTATTCTTACAATTTTATAAAATAATGTTATTTACTCTGCACTTCAAACCAATAGAAGGTTATTTACCTTCCGCAGTCATAATTTGTGATCTTTTTCCATCAATGGAGTTGAAAATCGCATCTGCATGCGAACGTGAGTTCTCAATGAAATAGCGGCTCGTATCCATTCCGCCGCAAACAACTCCTGCAAGATAAACCCTTTCTTTATTAGTTTCATATGTTTCTTCATTAAATACGGGACACTGTCCTGTTGAGATATCAATCCCTGCTTTTTTAAGAAAACTGAAATCAGGATGGTAGCCGGTCATGGCAAATACAAAATCATTTTCCAGGGTTAATATTCCATCAGGGGTTTCAATATCAGCTTCATTCTGTCTTATTTCAACCACTTTGGAATTAAAAAAAGCTTTGATGGAGCCCTCATTTATCCTGTTTTCAATATCCGGGCGGACCCAGTACTTAACACCTTCTTTGAGAGAATCCTCTCTTATTACCATGGTTACATTTGATCCCCGGCGGTAGGTTTCCAGGGCAACGTCTACAGCAGAATTACCTCCTCCTATCACAATAAGATTCAGATATACATAGGGATGGGCCTCATCAAAATAATGCTTTACTTTAGGCAGAGTTTCACCGGGTACATTCAGAAGATTCGGCTCATCATAAAAACCTGTAGCGATTATAATATTATCTGAATGATAAGTCTGTTTATTAGTAGTGACCCTGTAAAGACCTTTGTCTTTTTCAATTTCCAGTACTCTCTCATAAGTGTTCACATTAAGTTTCCAGCTGCTAACCACCCGTCTGAAGTATTCAAGCGCCTCTCTCCTGGTCGGTTTATCACCGTGAGAAACAAAAGGGACGCCGCCAATTTCAAGTCTTTCGGATGTTGAAAAAAACACCATATTTGTTGGATAATGAAACAGCGAATTAACAAGACACCCTTTCTCTATAATAAGGTGAGTATAATCTCTTTTTACTGCTTCTATACCGCAGGATATGCCGATTGGTCCTGCGCCTATTATTATTACATCATACTTCAAATTCATAGTACTATTTTTTTAATGGATATTAAATTTAAGGAAATAGAAGCAAAAAGTTAGTACCGGGGATAATAAGAGGGATTAAATGTTAAGGTATAAGAAAGAGGCTGTCCGAATTAGAATAATATCTATCAGACAGCCTCATTGTTTAAAATGGACTACAGGTTAATCCACTATCTCAATTAAAGCACTTGCAATTGTAGTGTCATTATTATCAAGTAAAAAGACCCTATAGAATCCAGGTTCTTCAAATTTCAAATCGCTATCGGAATTCTTTGCAAAAAAGACATAACTCATATCACTCTCTATGGTATAATCATATTTCTTGTAAAAGTCGAATTCTCCTGTACGGAAGTTGTACTTATCGAACTGGATATGAACATCCTCCAGGTTCAGGGCATGATCACATTTCACCATTACGGTAAGGTATCCTTTCGTAAAGCGGTCACTCACACCCATTTCACCTTTATCGGAATCGTACTTTTCACAGAAATAAAGTACAGGCTCACTTTGAGCAATCAATTCAACCTTAAAACCCAAACCAGCAAAAAGAAGCACCAAAAGAAGCACTTTTTTCATTTTATTACTCCCGTAATATGTTTAGTGAATAATTATATAAGAAATTAATTGATTAGCAGCCGGGGAACCGGATATTCAGGAAAACAGGGATGAAACAATATAATCCGTGCAGAATCATCACGCCTTTATGCCGTCCGGTTTTAATTTATAAGTCAATAACGTTTAGGGATTTACCCGGCGATATTACTCAAAATAATTCAAATAGTCACTACATATTTATAAAAAAGTGCTGCAATCCGGAAAATTCTTACAACCGTTCATCCCAATATTTTTCCTTCCATAACTTAATTTTTTTAATTTACAGAGCTAATTTTTTCATATTATTTAGGGAGCTTTTTATGAACCGGCTCAAATCTTACCTGATTATTTTGTTCTCATTGATATTTGTAATTACTTCTTTTGCGCAGACAAAGCAAAGGAACGAGATTTCTGATAAATACAAATGGAATCTTACAGATCTTTTTGCATCAGCTGCTGAATGGAAGAGTGCAAAGGAGGATATAAGCAGCAATATAGATAAAATCGAATCCTACAAGGGAAAGCTTGATAAGGATGCACAGACACTGCTTAACGCAATGGATGTTTTTTTTAATACTTTGAAGGAATATTACAGGTTTTCAACCTACTCAGGTTTATTGGCCGATGAAGATCTGTCAATTTCTTCAAACCAGGCATTGAGACAGGAAAGCTCCACCCTGGGAACGAAGTTTTCTGAGGCTACTTCCTGGATAAGCCCGGAAATACTGGCAATTGATCCTGCGAAGATTAAAGATTTCTTTGCAAAAGAACCTAAGCTGGATCAATATAAAGTTTATATCGAAGATATTCAGAGAATGAGGGCACATACCCTTTCAGCAGACCAGGAAAAAATCCTTGCTTCTTTCGGGCTGATAACGGATACTCCTTCTGATGTTTACAATGTTTTCAATAATGCAGAGATGCCATACTCAAAAGTTACCCTCTCAACAGGCGAAGATGTAACTCTCACTAATTCAGCTTACACAAAATACAGATCCACAGGTGTCAGGGAAGACCGTGCTAAAATCTTTGATGCTTTCTTCAATAAATACGCCGATTTCAAGAATACTATAGGAGCCAACTTTGCAGGTAAAATAAAGACTGATTACGTTTATGCAAAAGACCGCAACTACGAATCAGCACTTGCTGCCGCAGTCAACGGGCCCAACATACCTGTAAGTGTCTACCACAACCTGATAAAACAGATTCACAACAGTTTACCTACTCTTCAGCGCTTCCTCGAACTGAAGAAGAAGATGCTCGGGGTTGATACACTGCATTATTATGATCTCTACACACCACTTGTGAAAAAAGTTGATATGAACTTTACCGTAGAACAGGGAGAAGATATCATAAAGAATGCTCTACAGCCTATGGGCGAGAATTATATTGCCACACTTAATAAAGCATTCGGAAACGGCTGGATTGATTTTCTTCCCAATGTTGGAAAGCGAAGCGGAGCATACTCCTCCGGAAGTGCGTATGACGTTCATCCCTATATACTTCTGAACTGGAACGACGATTATGAATCGGTGTCCACGCTGGCTCACGAACTTGGCCATTCTATGCACAGTTATTTCTCCAGCAAGAATCAGCCTTTCTCCACAGCAGATTATCCGACCTTCGTTGCGGAGATTGCTTCAACTTTTAATGAAAATCTCCTGAATCATTATATGGTACAGCATTCAAAAAGCGATGAGGAAAAACTGTACCTGCTTGGAAGCTATCTTGAACTATTAAGAACTACAATTTTCCGTCAGACATTATTTGCCGAATTTGAACTGAAAGTTCATGAGATGGTAGAAAACCAGGAACCGGTCACCGGCGAAAATCTGAGCAATCTTTATTATGACCTGGTTAAAGAATATTACGGAAATGACAAGGGTGTTTGTGTTGTCGATCCTTATGTTGCATATGAGTGGGAATATATACCTCACTTTGTTAACTATACATATTATGTATACCAGTATTCAACTTCAATTATTTATTCAACGGCACTGGCAGAAAAAGTCTTAGCGGAAGGCCAGCCTGCTGTAGATAAATATTATCATATTTTGAAAGGCGGGAGTTCGGAATACCCGATTGAACTCATTAAAAAAGCAGGAATCGATCCCCTTTCAGCTGAACCATTTGAACTTGCAATGAAGAAAATGAATGATGTGATGGATCAGATGGAAAAGATCATTTCTAAAAAATAGCCCGGCAAGCTTACTTACTGAAGAATAATTAAAGTTACCTCCGGCAGTGCGGAGGTAACTTTTTTTTATTAATGACGGACTGACTTTTTAGCTCCGGGTGACTCCCGGCAATCAGCTATAACGACATGTAATCAAAGCACAGGATGATTACTGCCTAAGCCTTATATTGAAATTAATTGAAAAGCAGAATGATAAAATCTAATTATTCCTTCCCCCAAATAACAGAGAAAGGGTTTTTACAGTTAATAACCATCTTCTGTGATCTCTTTCTCTGTTATCTCTCCTTCGCTCAAGCCGGACTTAAATAAAAAATCTTGACTTCTGCCATATCTCTTTTAATGAGCGGTATATATCACTGCAGATGTATATCGGGAGATCATTCTCATAGGGCATACTATATTTTGTTTTGTGAACGGCGGCAACTGAGACGTTCCTGCAGGCGGAGAGATGATCTTTCATACTTCCCCCGATTATGATCACTGTTTTAATTCTGTCCGGGTCGGGATCCGCCCAGTACCAATAGGAATTGTGCGGACAAATAACCGGCGGAAGCTTATACTTCGAAGAATAATACTGGAGCGCACCAGCCTCTCCATAATTCAGAGCTAATACAATGGCTGAGGATTTTTCAGAATCGGGAAGTGAAGCATATACACGTGAAACATCTGCTGCGAGATCCTCCCACCCGAACATGTCAGCATAAAATTGAGGAAGCTTTCCGATTTCCTTATGTTCCGTGTTTTCAGGAGCGACACCTAAGGATTGGGAATAAGAAATAAAAGTACGTACCGGAAGTATTGGAATAGCCAGAGGCATAGCAATAAAGCCTGCTAAAATGATAAGTGCAACAATCGCATATTTCACCCAGCCGAATGATTTTCTGCTTAATATTTTTTCATAAAATAAACCGCCGCCAGCATAGACCAGCGGGTAAGCCGCAGCCAGGTATTCGGGTTTACTATGCCAGTTGGCAACAAGGATCAGGAAAGTTGTAAGAAAAATTATTCCGGGTATCCTGTACTGTTTTAATCCTTTGCTCATCAGAAGGAACAATAAACCGGGAAGCCAGACGAGGATTGTAAGGGGACCAGCGATAAGAAGCTGACCGCCGATAAAATCCAGCGGAGTAAGTGATGAATATTTAAGGTTCGAAGCATTCCTCATAAATTCCAGGTGAGCGAAATTATGTGTTATATTCCAGATTATAAAAGGGGAGAAAATAAGCAGGGCAATTCCGGCAGCCAGGTAGGGCCATTTTGTTCTTAGAGTTGATCTTAAAGGAGTAAAGATAAGTCCTAAGACCAGTCCTGCACCGAACCATCCCATGCTAATTTTATTAAGCAGTCCCAGTCCAAGCACAACTCCAAGTGTAATCCATAATCCCGGTTTTTCTTCCTGTATTATCCGGACCACAAGCCAGGCAGCCAGGACCCAGAAAAAATGATCAAATGTATTCATCGAGAAGAATGCATTCATTGCAAGGAAGATAGGAGAGAAAGATAGCGTAACACAGGCAATTAACACAGCAAAAAGTTTACCGCCGATCCGTGCAGTAAGCAATCCCGTAACATATACCGTAAGGGCAGCTACGGCAGCAGGAAATAATCTGATAGCAAAAAGGGATTCACCGAATATCCATCTGCTTACGGCCATCAGATAAATTGATAATGGCGGCTGATCAACATAGCCGGCTGACAAATGATTAGCGCACGCTATATAGTAGAATTCATCTCTGAAGATTCCATAACCCGCAAATAGATTGGTGTACAGATGAAGCAGAAGTGTGAAGCCGGAGACAGCGAGGATAACAATCTTTATATCGCGGGTCAGGACAAAATGATATTTTTCATCATTCATATTTTAGTTCCAAATCTGAGATGAATTATTAAACAGGGCTGAAAATAGTCCTCAGCCGGATATCATTTTATTATCTTAATTTTTCTTTCGGCAAGATACGTAAGCACTTTATTATAGCACTCTCCTTCTCTTCCGATAAATTCAGGAGGAGAAATTCCTTTCCGGGCATAATCGCCATTCAGTACAAGGTTAACGACCGCGGTGCAGGTATAGCCTGTTGTGCGGGCCATTGATGAGGTCCGGGTGGATTTATCATATTTATCCAACATCGAATATTCTATTTTCTTTCCTTCTCCAATAATTTTAAGCTTCAATACAGTAAACTCTTCCTCACCATCCTCAAGTTTCCATAGAGGGAAAAGTAATTTGGAAGTAAGATCAACAGGACTTATCATTTTCCCATTTATTTCTATTTCTTCTTTATTAAAAAAGCCGGTCTCTCTCAGCACTCTCATTAATTCAATATGACCGGGATAACGGAGCGTTTTCTCTTTCATATCGGGAATCTTCATCGTAGTTAAGAGCGAACGTAGACCGTCTGTATTAAAAGCTTCAAGGTCACCTGCTTCTGTGTCTATCATTTCTGGTTCTGAAAGAGCCGGGCGGGTGGTCACCCTGCCATTTTCTTTTATCCTGGCGGGACGTGTATATTCTTCAATTACATCTACGGGTGAAAAGGGAGCCTTGTATTCATAAGGCCATTTCTTTTCAGAGGGAAGACCCCCCACATAACATTCAAAAGATTCTATTTTCATTCTTTCGTTGTGGTAGCCAAGAATTAAATTGCTAAGCCCCGGAGCAACCCCGCAGTCTACTACTGCAGTAACATCATTTTTCTTTGCAATATCATCAAGCAGAAAAGGATCTTCATTGAAGAAGGAGATATCAACCACATTCCTACCGGTTTCAATAACAGTTTTTAATGTTTCGAACCCCATAAATCCCGGAACTGCACCAACAACTATATCAGCTTCGTCAGCGGCTTCCCGTACCTGTTGTTTATCAGATAAGTTCTTCACCAAGGATTTAATCTTCGTCCCGGCAGATATTTTCTTCAATCTATGTTCATTTATATCACAAAGAGTGACGAAATAATCCTTCGAAAGGTCAATTGCTATTGCGCTGCCGACCATTCCGGCTCCAAGTACTGTAATTTTCTTCATTGGTTTCCTGCAGGTTAAAAAGTAAATCAGAATAACAACACAGACAAAAGCTGAGAATTGCTTTATATTCCTGCAAAGTTAACTATAATCGATATTTTTTACCGCAAAAATTAAAAATAAGAAATCAAAAAAAATGCTTATCACATTAAATCCGGAAAAACTGAAAAGATATAAAAACATTGTTATGCTGCTGCTCCGGCATAATACTGAACAGATTTTCAGGAAATCAGAATTTGATAAAATGGATATATCGGAAGAAGGCTCGGGATCAGACGAAATTAAAAAAGATGCCGAAAAACTTTGCAGGGAGCTTCAGGAGATGGGACCCACGTTCATCAAACTGGGTCAACTGCTTTCAACAAGGCCCGATCTTCTTACCCGTCCTTATATTGATTCTCTTTCCAGGCTTCAGGATAAAGTAACGCCATTCTCTTTTAAGGATGTGGAAAAAACCATTACTGAAGAGCTTGGTGTAAGAATATCAAAGGCATTCAATGAATTTGATGAGAAGCCCATTGCGGCGGCATCTCTCGGGCAGGTTCACAGGGCAGTTCTAAGAACAGGAAAAGAGGTTGCAGTTAAAGTACAGAGACCGGATATCAGGAATATCGTTCTTGAAGATCTGGACGCATTAAAAGAAATAACAGAATCAATTGATAAGCACACCGAAATCGGCAGGAAATATTTATTTGAAAACCTGCTTGAAGAGTTCAGGAAATCCATTCTGCTTGAACTTGATTACCTCAAAGAGGCACAGAACCTGATAAAACTTACTGAGATCGTAAAGGATTACGAAGACATTATAGTTCCGCAGCCGGTAACAGATTACACTTCTTCAAAGGTACTTACAATGGATTATATCCATGGAATGAAAGTATCGAAATTTAGTCCCATTGCCAGGCTTGATACAGACGGACACAAATTATCAACAGAATTGCTGGAGGCCTACCTTGACCAGGTACTGATCCATGGTTTTTTTCATGCCGATCCCCATCCCGGCAATGTATTCCTGACACACGATAAAAAAATAGCTCTTATCGACCTTGGGATGACAGCAAGGATTACTCCGGCAATGAGGGATTTGTTATTAAAGCTGCTGCTTGTAATAAGTGAAGGAAACGGTGATGAAGCTGCGAAAATAAGCCTCAGGCTGGGCACTCCTCTTGCAAATTTTGATGAGGATCAGCTTAGAAAAGACATAGGATATTATGTCAGCCGATACTATAACGCTTCACTGGAAGATATCCAGGTAGGCAGAGTTGTAGCAGAACTTGCAAAGATCTCAGCGAAAAATGGATTGAGACCATCAGCTGATTTAACAATGCTCGGTAAAACTCTTCTGAACCTGGATGAGATAGGGAAAATACTGGAACCCGAATTTAATCCCAATGAAGTAATCAAAAAACATGCTAATGCGGTAATGCAGAAGCATATGCTGAAGAACTTTTCGCCCGGGAATATTTTTTCATCGCTTCTGGAAATGAACGAGCTTATAAAAAAACTTCCCTCGAGGATCAATAAGCTTCTTTATCTTCTATCAAATAATAAGCTGAAGATTAAAGTAGATGCAATAGATGAATTAAGACTGACAAGAGACCTGCAGAAAATAGCAAACAGAATTACTCTCGGGGCAATTGTGGCGGCCTTTATAATCGGAGCAGCGCTGATGATGCGGGTAAGAACAGATTTTACGATATTCGGATACCCTGGAATTGCAATGATTCTTTTTATATTAGCGGGCATCTGCGGGTGTGCAATTATGATCAGTATTCTGCGTTATGATGAAGGGAGAGAGAAGAAGATATGAGAAGTTATTCCTCTTCCTTAAATGTTCCGTATTTCTTCGCATAAATTTTGGTGAACTCGGCACCGAAGAGGAAGATCAGGGAAGAATAAAAAATCCATAAATAGAGTATAGTAAACACACCTATAGAGCCGAAAGCTGATTCTATATTTGAATTTTTGGCGTTAAATGCGACTATTATTTGAACAATCAAAAATAAAAATGCGGTAACAAAAGCTCCGACCCAAACATCAGACCAGCTTATATCTGCTTCGGGGAGGACCTTATAAATCATCGCAAACAGAACGGTAAGGAGAAGGAAAGATATAACATAATCAGCCACAGTAATTAAAAAAGGCGGTATGGGGACAATATTATTTATCTGCGACTGTACATTCTGCATTATAGGATTCTTCAGAACGAGTGCAAGAAAAATCAGGCCTACTATTGAGAGCATCAGGAAAGAAAAACCATATTTCTTTATTATATTTATCAATCCTTTTTGTTTATCTGCATCAATATCCCATATCGTATTCAGTGCATTCCTGATCTGGTAAAATATCATGGTTGAACCGAAGAACAGAAGCGGGATACTCGAAAGAATGGTCATAAAATTGGTTGAAGAATTTGAAGCTTTTTCAACAATCTGCTGGATTATCTGAGCGGGTTTCTGGCCAACTATATTCTGCATCTGAGATACAATCTGCTGGATTGTATTGGCTTTGCCCATAAAGCTTCCCACCAGCAGCACCAGCAGTGTCAGGATAGGGCCAAGCGAAAGTATTATATAGAAAGAAATACCTGCTCCCATAAATAAGGGCTTATGCTCTTTCCATTCCTTTCCTGTTTTTTTAGTAAGCTGCCAGATAATTTTAGGATGTAAATGTATCATAAGAAATAATCGTTTTCATTCTGTAAGTATAGTAATATATATTATTTATGAGAGGTAAAACTTATTACAAATCAAACTGCGGCAGATAACATATTACAGAGCAACTGAGATCATTTTTTTCTCTCCCGATTCGGGAATATTATGCCCAAATGAAATCCTTTATTATTTTTATCACTGCTATGAAAAAAATTAAACACATTTGTTTTGATCTCGACGGAACTCTCATCGATTCCTATCAGACGATTTTCAAAACTACAGTTAAAACTCTTAAGTATCTGAATATTAAAGAACCGCTTCTTGAGATCGAATTTCAGAAGAGAATCGGTCATCACTTTCTGCATATTTTCAGCGACCTGAATATACCGGTAACCGATATCGAGGAATTTATTGATATATACAAAGGTTATTATTTCGATTTTATTGATGAATCGGTTATTTATCCCGGTGCAACTGATGTATTGGACAAAATGCACAGGCAGGGAATTAAAATTTCACTCCTTACAACAAAAGGACAGGATCAGGCTGATAAGATAATCGACCATTTCAGGCTGAGGAAGTATTTCTCACTGGTTATGGGAAGAAGGAAGGATCTTCCGATAAAGCCTTCCCCCGAACCTCTGCATTTTATCTGCAATGAACTAAGAGTTGAAGAAGCTAAAACCATAATGATTGGGGATTCTGAACTTGATATTAATTGCGGGAAGAATGCAGGTGCGATGAGCTGTGCAGTTACATATGGCTACAGATCGAAAGAAATTCTGGAACCTGAGAATCCCGATTTTTTTATAGATAAAATCAGTGAACTTCTTAGTATTATAAAGAATCCGGAGATAAAAGGCGGCAGATAAAATACCTGCCGCAATGATTTAATATTATCGTAATAAAACCATCTTTTTAAACCCGGAATAACCTTCCCCTCCCTGCAGGGGGATTGCTTCTATCTTATAGAAATAAACCCCGCTTGAGAGACCTTCTCCCGAAAATATAATTGAGTAAGTGCCTTTATCCATTTCAGAATTTACAAGTGTTTTTATTACTTTTCCTAAAACGTCATAAACCTGTATTTTTATTTGAGAACGTTCCCGAACAGCGTACATTATTTTTGTAGACGGGTTGAACGGATTTGGAAAATTCTGGCTAAGGTTATAATTATCGGGAGTATTTCCATTCTCGATAACAGACGATGAATTAACCAGCACAAAATGCATCACCGAAAGAGGCTGGATACTATAAGTAAACTGATTGTTATTCAGAATATTCGAAGTCCCAAGGAAAGTCACAGAAGGGTTTCCATCAGAAAATCCATAAGTCTGAATTCCCTGGTTGAAATTCATATTTCCTGCAACGGAAAAATGCCCTTCAATAGTTTCGTTTGTTTTATTTAACGCAATAATGTGAAGCTCAGAATTATTATCATTTAAAGAAGCATATATCGAAGTTTTCGCTACATCGTTATCAGAGGAATAAACCTCCTTATTTCCGAATCTGCCATTGCTGCCGTCGTAATTCCGGTATATCATAAAAGCACTTTTAGCATATCCTTCGAGTTTTTCAAAGAATGAAGCGAAATAGACATTAAATTTGCCGAATATACCAAGCGCATCAGCGGTTGCAATACCAGTGCTGATGTTATCACCTGTGCCGAAGCGCCATTCAGTAAAACCGGTTTTAGTACCGGGATAATAAATATTTACTGCATTCTGCAGATCGGGAATCTGCTGAATAGGCTGTCCCAGTGTGACATACTGTGTAATCCAGCTGTTTTCAACATAAGTATTATCCCACAAAGAACGGGGTGCCTGCATTCTTCTTTGAGCCACATCGGGTGTGTTCAGATCGCTGTCAATTCCATCCTCCTGAGAATACCAGTGCAGGGTAAAAACATCAAGCAGCCTTTTATTTTCAGCCTGCGAATATTGGTTCATTTTTGCCAGATAAGCTTCCACGAACCGGGGGTATGTACCAGAGTAATTACCCCAGTCGGGCGCCTCGTGAAGATTATAATATCCGGCGTAATTGGCAAAAGCGGGACCGAAAGTTTCAGCTCCCGGATCCATTCTCTTGATAGTTTTAGCCAGTTCTTTTGATTTAAAAAGAAAAGTATCAACACGTAATGGCTGCGGAAATAACCTTGGGTGTGTTCCTGTTTCTATACCCCCCTGAATACCATCTGCATACCAGATATCGGGTTCATTATCCATTTCATATGCTTTAACACCTGCAGGAGCAGAGGAATTGCCATAAGTCTGAAGCAGAAAATTAATTTCTTCATCCACATACATATTCGCATCATCAGGATCCGGATTAATAGTAAAGGGAGAACCCTTCTCATTCACAACTTTTACCCATCGATCGGAAGGAGCTGATTGAGCAACGGTTACATACCCGTCTCCATCCCGTGAGACATATCCAGCCATCGGCAATTGGATCAGCGAGAAGGATCCATTGTCTACAGAAATATCATGAAAATATTTCAAAACAATTCCGGGTGACTGATAATCACCCAACGGTACCTGGTGAAAGTAAGGCAGAGCATCATCATTTGGACTGCAATAATTGTTGTTCCCCGGATGATTGGGATCGCAGACATAACTTCCGCCATTGGAAAAATTATTTTCCCAGTTATACCCGGTAACTCTGTCACCGCCGAATCTTCGTGATGGAATACCAGGGTAATAGTTATTGACTGCACTGACGGGAAAATTGTGCAGAACATTTGCCCCGTAAATATAAGGGCTTATATCACCTGTAATAATATCTGTATTAATGCTGTAATTAATAACGGATTGCGCCAGCACTAAATCCCCATACAAGAGCAGCACCAGAAAACAGCAAATCACTTTCATATGTGCCTCTATTTTTTGATTGATAATTCTATCCCAATTAAGGAAAGACCAACGTATTCACTATTGGCTCCAATTATAAAAGACAAGCCAGTGGAAAGTGTAACTGATAAAGGTGGAAAAGTGAGAGTATATTATGCAAAATAAAATTCATTTCCTAACAAATATTTTTAAGATCAGGATGCTGTACTGAATTAAATGGCTAAAGCTAAAGCCGTGATTCTTTTTATTTAACAGTAACCCACGAGCTGAAGAGGCTGTGTGAATATTCTTGCCGTTTTTGTTTCCCCGGTTTTATTTTATATATAAATATGTTAAATTTGTACGAAATGTAACATTTCATCTTCAATTTTTCCATTTTCTTTCGGCCATCTCTCGGCCTTCTTTCGGCCATCAATCGGCCTCAAACAACGCTATAACTACGGCATAACAGGCTCCCTCACCCGCGTATTCTAAAAGTCATGGCAAGTTAATCTTCTCGCTTTAATCCTATTTCTTCAGTCCTTGATATCGGTTTTCTGTAAAGCTGGTTGCATTAATCCTTTAAGCTTAATTTAATTAGGATTCAGCTTGCTTTACCTAACCCCTGGCTGTCTAAAGAATAGCTGAGTATTAATTAAATTAAGCTGGAAGGATTTTACAGGACAAAAAAAGAGGCTGTTTGAATTAAACAGCCTCTTCCAATTGTTGCGGGAATATACGAAGTTTAACGAATCAGCATCATTTTCATGGTTTTCACAAATGATCCGGTTTTTATTGAGTAAAAATATACTCCTGAACCAATCTTATTTGCCAGGTTGTCTGTTGAAAATTCAACTGAGTATTTCCCTGCTTCTTTGTACTCATTAACGAGGGTTGCAACTTCCGCCCCGAGTAGATTGTAGATCTTAATTTCAACATTCCCGGCCTGCGGCAGCGCGTAGTTAATAATTGTTGAGGGATTAAAAGGGTTCGGATAATTCTGAGAGAGTGAATAATCGATTACACCCTGGTAGTCAGCCTCAACAGGTCCGTAGATTCTGAACGTGCCGTTGAAATCAATCTGTTTCAGTCTGTATATTGATTTACCCTGAACCGGCGAATTATCAGTAAAGTTGTAACGGGATAATTCAGTTGTAGTACCATTTCCCTGGATAAATCCTATTGTTTTGAACTGGGCATTGTGTTGAGATACAGTTCCTGCGGCTCGCTGAATCTCGAATCCCTTATTATTGGTTTCAGTTGCGGTCTGCCAGTTCAAGACCACAGATTCATCCCCGGTTTTAGCCGTAAAGGAATTCAATTCAACAGGAATAAGTGTGTAATATATGACTCCGATGTCATCAAGATACCAGCCATCGCGGGTAAGCGATTGGTCTGTTTTCAGCTGGAATTGAAACTTAACATTCGTAAGATTAAAAGAAGAAAGCAGGATTTCTTCCTTCACCCAATCTGACTGAGCACCGTCATAAAGCGGCTGTCCATTCGGCTGAAAAGTTCCGGTTCCCGGATTCGTATACATCCCCTCAAGCGGTGTCCAATTCGAGCCTCCGTTGGTAGATATCTTAACCTGACCATAATCATAATCAGTTTCAATATCCCACTTTGTCCAGTAAGATAACCTGGGATTTGATACGAGTGAAAGGTCAAGAGGATTTGTGAGGCTCATTGTAACAGTTGCGTTACTAAGATAATTACCATTCTTACTATCGGTATAAGAATTAGGAGCTGAAACGAAAGAAGTTGTGGTAGCCTCCCATTTAGGATTGGAGGGGGTTGCAGTAATCGTCCATAAGTTATTCGGATCATTAGTCGAATCCACAAAAACGTATGTCGGGATACCAATGATAATATTCAGTGTATCATTAGACATTAACACTCCATCTGTGCTTACGGTAACCAGCAATTTAATGTTCTCTTCAAGAGGTGCCGAACCATCAATTGAAAACGAAAGGGGTGAGGATACTGAAACCGAGGTCCTTGCAGGAATTGATGAAAAATTTGCAGTTCCGTTAATTACAGATGCATATGAACTTAAAGAACTAAGATTTATCTCAATATTACTTCCGGCGGAGAGACCTTTATTTCTGAATGAAGGACTCATTTCAACTACATCGCCGGGATTGAAATACTGCTGGGCATAATTCGGATGCTCAAGTTTAATAAATTCTCCCGCAACCCAGGTGAAATAAATGTTAGGCAACAGGTTCTGCTGTGCGATCGGGATTATCCTGCTCTGCGGGGGCCAGAAATAGTCGCTGCTGTTTCCCACTTCAGGCGTCATTGCGATAATTTTACCATGGTTTACTGTGGTATCTCCGTCATATGCATAATCATCACTATTGCCGCGTGTAGAATATCCGACAGTCTGTACATCGCGTCCCGCCAGGTATCCATTATAAGCCGTCATATCGGAGGAGAATTCTCTGAATATTACCGAATCAGGGGTTTCGGCATCTATAGCACCGTAAGGATAAATCATATCCTCGCCAAATGCGTGATAGTTCAATTCACAATTTATATTATGGGCTGAAAGAAAATTGCGGATAGCAGATGCTTCCAATTCTGAGAAATGGTGCTGTCCCTCGGTAGGTTTCAGATCCGGGATCAGTGCTTGATCCGCCGTTCGATGAATTCCAGTAAGCATAGGGACCATAATTCCTGTTCAGGTCAACGCCGTCATTATTTTCACTGAACACTCCGTTTCCATCGTTATCCTTTTTATTTTTTCTCCACATATGTCCGCCGTTAGGAGCAATCTGATGATTATATTCATACCCATCCGGATTAACAACAGGTATACAATAAATCTCACGGTGATCAACAAGGTATTTAACCGAAGGATCTGACGCATAATTTTCCAGCAGGTAATACATAAAATAAACAAGCTGTTCCATCCCTTCAGGTTCACGTGCGTGATGAATAGCTGTGAACAGTACCTGCGGTTCATTTTCATTTATATCAGGGTTATCAGAAATCTTTACCATATAGATCTGCCTGTTTTCTACAGTGGTTCCAATGGATTGCTTTACTGATATCAGACTAGGGTAATGGAGTCTCATTGAATCGAGCTGAGCATTAACCTCTGCCAGAGTATAATAGCCTCCCATCGATCCAAAACCGAACTGGTCGACATTATAATTCTCTTTACTCTGCCGGATAAAATCCTGTTTTTCCGCTTCAGTTAATTTAGGCAGGTCATTATAGTATTTTGCCCAGTCATCTATTAAAACCTGGTAATTGAAACCTGTTGCCTGAAGTTTTGAGAACTCCTCATCATTAAGGAATACATTTAAAGTATTCTCTTTCGTGATGGAAGCGTGATCAAACTCAAGTCCTGCCTGGTACAGATACTGAATATCAGATCTGTCATTAATATAAATTTTTACCAGCCTGTAGGTTTGAGCTTGTATTCCTGCGGCTATTAAGAGAACGCAAATCAAAGAAAGTAAAAATTTCATCGGGATGCTCCACCTGATTATTTTATTATTATTAATTACACCTGCTATAAAATAAGACATTTTTCTTAATAATTTAAGAGGTTATTTAGTTAAATTTATAGTAGTTGTTTTACAAATAACTTCATTTATATGAGGGATAATTCCAGAGGCACTTTAAAATGAACGGCATTAAAAATTTTATCGTCATCTTGTTTCTTTTTTCTGTTTTTACAGCGTATCCGCAGGAGATTACCAAACCAAAACTCGTTGTGGGAATTGTAATAGACCAGATGAGATACGATTACCTTTATAAGTATGAAAAATTTTATAGTGAGGATGGGTTTAAAAAGCTAATGAGAGAAGGAAGCAATTTTACCTTCGCACATTACGATTACGTTCCTACTTATACCGGACCGGGACATTCTGCCATCTACACCGGCACAACTCCTTATTATAATGGGATAATAAGCAACGCATGGTATGACAGACATAGCAAATCATATGTTAACTGCGTGGAAGACAAGGAGGTAAGAACGATAGGCGAAGCAGGCGATGAAGGTAAATGTTCACCCAAACGGATGATGACAACAACGATTTCCGACCAGATAAAGATAGTAACGAATGGGAAGTCGAGGGTTTTCAGCATTTCTTTAAAAGACCGCGCTGCTATCCTTCCCGGAGGACATACCCCCAATGAAGTTTATTGGTACAGTTCAAATTCGGGCAAGTTTATTTCATCTACATACTACACAAATTCACTTCCCCAATGGGTAATAGATTTTAATCAGCAGAATAATGTCAAAGATTTATTTAAGGGGAGCTGGGAACTTCTGCTTCCCAAAGAAGACTATTCTATAAGTTATCCCGATGAGGCTCCCTGGGAAGATGACGTATTTTCGGAAGGGAAAACAAGTTTCCCGCATTCTTTCGAAAATGTGATGGATAAAAAATATGATCTTATAAGATCAACACCATTCGGCAATGAGCTGCTTTTAAGATTTGCGGAAGCATTGATAAATAACGAGAATCCCGGCAGAAGTGATTATACTGATTTTCTGGCAATAAGTTTTTCATCGACTGATTTTATAGGCCATGCCTACGGACCGAATTCGGTTGAAGTTCAGGATGCTTTTATAAGAATGGACAGACAGATAGCAGAGCTAATAAATACCCTCGATAGGAAGGTGGGAAAAGGGAATTACATCCTTTTCCTTACAGCAGACCACGCAGTTTCAGAAACAGCGGGGTATCTGCAAAAAATGAATATCCCAGCCGGGGGCTTTGACTCCCGGATGCTTAAGGACTCGCTTGATGAATTTGCTGAAAGTAAATTCGGGACTTCGGAACTAATTGAAAACATTTCCAACAATCAGGTGTATTTCAATAAAAAAATCATTTCCGAAAAGAATCTGAAAACAGCCGATGTTGAAGACGCCTTCTTTGAATATCTATCTGATGAATTTCCCCAGATCGAAAAGGTTTTTGTCCGCCATAATCTTACTCATCTTACACCGTCAAGAGTTCCATCTAATTACGTACTGAATGGTTTTAATCCTCAACGGTCCGGAAATGTTGAATTTGAATTTAAGCCCAATATACTACCGGGTATGGAAAATACCGGGACAACCCACGGAGCTTCTTTTCCATACGATACACACGTACCGTTACTTTTTTATGGCTGGAACATACCGGCACAGCAGGTCAATACTCCTGTTTATATAGTTGATATAGCTCCGACTGTATGTAATATGCTTGGAATAACTGAACCCACAGGGTGTATCGGAATTCCGATTATCAAATAGCCATATAGCCGCTTAATTACTGATTCAGACCTTTGAATGACGAAGGATTGGTTGATTAATGATTGAATGACCCACCTCGCCGTTTTATCAGCCGGTTTGGCGCGCAAGTTGGCGAACCCGAATGCATCCTGGATTTTTCATTGACAGGGTTTGCCGAATCTACTTGTTAATTGCAAGCAGATTGAACGGATCGGAATATCCGGAGATAACCGGATGAGGTGTCTTTCTTTTATTCGGGAGGATGCGGGTTTTAATCCCAGTGAATATTCGGCTTTTTATTTTGTTCGGCACATTCCTTTAAATACATATTCATCAAATTCTGATAAGGGATATCAATTTCAGCAGCCAGCTTTTTAAAATATTCCACCGTATCATTCTCAATACGTATTGAAATTTGTTTTTTGAGTTTCTTAGTATAGGGGTTTTTAACGGATTTAGAAAAATTATATTCTTTTTTCATCTTATTTTGCCTCATAATAATATTTTATTTCAGATTTTGTAGCTTTTCTTGCAGAAATAATTCGCACAACCTCATCATTCTCCTTGTAAGTATGAACAACAACAAGGATTCGCAACCCGTATGAAATACCTAAAATAATAAATCGTTCCTCATAATCTGAATGTTCAGGATCTGAAATGAACCTTGCATTTTCGTCATAAAATATAGTTTGGGCTTCCTTAAAAGAGATCTTATGTTTCTTAATATTTTCGCGGTTTTTATTCTGATCCCACTCAAAACGAATATTATTCATAAATGATGATATAATGATAAAATAATTATATTGTAATGTACAAAATTTACGGAAGAAATCCACTTAGGGAGACTTTAAAAAGAATTGAGAGCTGAGCTAGAGGATTCTTCTTGTTACACGTTCGGATGAAAAATCTGATCTCGAAGCCTTATAAGAAAACCATGGATAGTTTAAGGAAAGAATCCTGATATACAAGGAAAGCACAATGTTGATAATTTCAACAGACTGACAAAATGTCAGGTTCATTTTTAATGTAGTATTAGTGCAGTAGTAATGCAGTATTTGAACTCAAAATGAAACACTCCAAAACAGCGAATAAATGCAATTTTCCACTGATGAATAACTACACAGTTTGACAAAATATCAGTCGGGTGAGAGCTGCACTTTTAATATTTCCCCTTCCGTTTTGGCAATTATAACTGCGCCGCAGGAATCGCTCCAGACATTGACAGTTGTTCTGCACATATCGAGTATCCTGTCGACAGCCAGTATAAGTCCCACACCTTCAAGCGGGAGTCCTACCGCAGAAAGAATTACGGAGATCATTACCAGTCCTGCCATTGGTATGCCGGCAGCACCAATTGAAGCAAGCAGAGCCGTAAATACAACAATAACCTGCTGCATAAAGGACAGATCCACGCCGTATGCCTGCGCGATGAACATGGCAGCGACACATTCATACAAAGCTGTTCCGTCCATATTCACCGTTGCACCAAGGGGAAGGACGAAGCTTGTGATTTTATTAGAGACGCCGTCATTATGTTCAACAGCTTCAAGAGTAAGCGGAAGAGTTGCAGAGGAAGAAGATGTTGAAAAAGCTGTAAGGAGCGGCGTGGTCATAGCTTTGAAATGGGCCCAGGGGTTTGCTTTACCGAACAGCCTGAGGATCAGCGGAAGAGTAATTGTTGCGTGAATTGCGAGTCCCAGCAGCACTGCCAGCATATAAATGCCGAGCCGCTGCACCATATCGAAAAGTGCCGCACTATCGCCTGCCTGTTCAGCTACAACACCCGCCACTATTCCGAAAATACCAAGCGGTGTAAACTTTATAATGAATGAAGTAATCTTCATCATTACTTCAAAGCCGCCGTTAAAGAGATTTACAAGGGGATTTTTATATTCATCGGAAACCTTTGTGAGGAAAAATCCAACGAGTATAGCGAAAAATATTATGGCCAGCATATCTGCTGAAACTAACGCCTGGAAGAAGTTTGTCGGCACCATTCTCAGGAGAATATTTCCAATTCCCCCGGAAGCAGCACTCAGACCTTCTACCTCTTTTCTTAATCCGAGGTCGGCGCCGACGCCGGGCTGAAAAAGATTTACAAGCAATAGGCCGACCAGTATAGCAAACAAGCTCGTTGTAACGTAATAAAGGATAGTCTTGATTCCAAGTTTGCCGAGATTCTGGGCATCGCCGATATTGGTAACACCTGAAACGATGGATGTAAGTATCAGCGGAACGATGATCATCTTCAATGCACGGAGGAACAGATCCCCCATCCAGGTTACATATTGAACATCATCAGTAAAAAAGATTGCGAATAAAACAGCAAGACCGAAAGCGATCAATATCTGCCAGTGAAGTTTTATTTTTAACATAGGACCGGAAATGTTATTGCAGGATAATAATATAAGATATTAAAGAAGGTTCGCGAGGATTTCATCGCATAATGCATAACCTTTTTTTGTAAGCCGGATAAAATGATCATCAATATTTAAAAGATTCTGATTCTTTAACTCAATAAAATAATCATATTTCTCTTTTATCCAATCATTGCCGAACTTTTCCTTCAGATCCGACGTATCCAATCCGGCGCTGCGTAAGGCGAGCATTATATATTCATCAAGCTGCTGCTTCCCGTTTATTATTTCATAACCTGCAACGGCAATTCCATTGAGATTAATTTCGTGGATATATTTTTTAAGACTGGAATAATTCCACCATCGCTTTCCGTCTGCAAAGGAATGAGCGGAAGTACCAAAGCTAAGGTAATCACGGTATCTCCAATAGGCGTTGTTATGCCTGCATTCGTAGCCGGGAAGACAGAAGTTTGAAACCTCGTATTGATTGAAGTTTTTATCGACGAGATAATCAATTGTATATTCGTACAGATCGGCATCATAGTCCTTATCCTGGAGGATTACCTTTTTATCAAGCACCATCTTATTCAGAATTGTTCCTCTTTCAAGGATGAGGCTATATGTTGACAAATGTGTAATAGGGAGTGAGATCGCTTTATTAAGATTTTCAGCCCATTTCTGTTTTGTTTGTCCCGGCAGGTTAAAAATCAGGTCAAGACTAATATTCTCAAACCCTGAGTCTGCAGCATTCAGGATTGTTTCAACAGCTGTCTCACTATTGTGTATTCTTGTGAGGAAATTAAGCTCATCATTATGAAATGACTGAATCCCGACGCTCAGCCTGTTGATACCGACCCGGTGAAAGTCTTTCAGCTTTTGGCTGTCAACCGTACCGGGATTAGTTTCCAGTGTAATCTCGGCGTCATCTCTGATTGTAAAACTGCGACTGAGGTGTTCTATTATTTCAGATATATATTGAGGAGACATAAGCGAGGGGGTACCGCCTCCAAAGTAGATCGAGGAAAAAACCCTATCTTCAGAATACTTCTCAGAATAATGGTCGATTTCTTTTTTTAAGGTTTCCAGGAAAGGATTAATATTATCAGATGTAATTATCGAATAAAAATCGCAATAGATGCATTTATGATCGCAGAACGGAATATGTATATATAATGCCGAGTCGTTCATCAAATTCGAGTTATTATTAACCTGGTTAAAAATACAAATAGAACAGCAAGTTTTGTAGATAAAAATTGATGCTGAGACGGGGGCGGGATATCAGGGGGCTTTAATTCTGAAGGTCAAAAAAAAGGCTGCCAGAGGGCAGCCTTAATAATATCACTTTATATAATTAAATACCAAATCTATAAGCAGCACGGATGCCGATATAATTAAGATTGCTTACTATGTTGAAAGTTCCAGTAAGATCGATAGCACCTTTAGCACCGACAGGCACTTCATAACCAGCACCGATAGCAAATGCAAATTCCGTTGAGCTTCCCGAACTTCCGCTGAATGAATATTCAAAACCGGGAATTGTACTGGTTGTTGTATAGTTGGCGTTAAATATCTGGAATCCTATCTGGGCGATTCCATAGAGCGCGGTTCCGGGTGTGAAATAATATTTGGCTCCTGCCATAATCGGAATATCCGAATAACCGTAAGAATAACTATAATATGGACCGGTGAAATCTTTTCCACCAAAGCTTAGATATCCAGCAGTGGCAATACCAGTGATATTCGGAGTAAATTCCATTTCAAAGGAGGCTGTTCCACCAATGCCGACACCAGCTACATCACCAAATGTTCCCATAGGCAACGCAAGGTTAGCTCCAATACCGAGATAATTTTTACCTTGACCAAAAGTATTTGACATCGCAAACGACAGAAGAACGATGACAGCAAATGATAACAATTTTTTCATGTTCTGACTCTCCTAAGTTTATTATGAATTATTGAATGTTTATTTAGGTCGTTGTATTAAATAGTGCGAAAATTTAATCCAGCGTTAAATTATCAACAATAATTTTGAAAGTAAACTGATTTTGATAAAAAAAGGAAGATTTTTTGCACATTAAGTAGATTAAATTAAACCGCAAAATTCATTATGTTTGGGACTCAAAAATGAAGATCTATGAAATTACTGCGCAGATTATATGATTGGGTATTAAGCTGGGCTGAAACTCCGTACGGAGGCATTGCCCTGTTCGTGCTGGCATTCGCCGAGTCTTCTTTCTTTCCCATACCTCCAGATGCTCTTTTAATAGCCCTTGTTCTGGGCGCAAGAAGAAAAGCCTTCAAATATGCCGCAATATGTACGGCCGCTTCGCTTGTTGGGGGGTTATTCGGTTATGCAATAGGACATTACATATGGTGGACTCCCTCGAATGAATTTACTCCTGTGGCAGATTTCTTCTTCAGGAATATTCCCGGCTTTACATAAAGATTTGTTCTTCAGGATCCAGAATTTATATAATCAATACAATTTCTGGATAATTTTTACCGCCGGCTTCACTCCGCTGCCGTACAAGGTTTTTACGATTTCAGCCGGAGCCTTCAACATATTTTTCCCGATGTTTGTAGTTGCTTCATTTATAAGCCGGGGAGCACGTTTTTTTCTTGTTGCCGGACTAATATGGAAATTCGGTCCGCAGATTAAAACTTTTATAGATAAATATTTTAATTCTCTTGCTATCGCATTTACCCTATTGCTTATAGGCGGATTCATAGTGATAAGGTATTTGTTTTGAATTTAGCAAATTAACGGATTTGGAGAAGATTTTGTTTCCCTTTTTTATTATTGTTTCGGATTACTCCAGTAATTATATTTTTTTATTCGATCATTAATTATAAATGCATTATGAAAATTACTGTATTCCTTTTTTCTTTCCTGATAATATTTTCAATAAGGCTGGCAGCCCAGGCCGACTATCAGCCCGTATCAAAGTTTGATCCCGGCAGGGATCCTTCGAAGGATTTAGAGAATGCAGTTGCAGAAGCTCAGAAAACCGGAAAGAACATTCTTCTGGATGTCGGCGGGGAATGGTGTATCTGGTGCCACCGGATTGATGCTTTTATTGAAGGTCACGAAGACATAAATAATTTTATCCATGCTAACTACGTGGTAATGAAAGTCAACTTCAGCTCTGACAACAAAAATGAAGACTTCCTTTCGAAATACCCCGGAATATCAGGATACCCTCATTTTTTTGTTTTAGATCAGGATGGAAAGCTGCTTCATTCACAGGATACCGGTAAACTGGAGGAAGGAAAAGATTACAATCCGCAGAAGTTCATGGCATTTCTTGAAGTATGGGCTCCAAAAAAGGATTAAGATCTTTGTTTTGATAAAATCCTGGCAGGCAGCCTGATTACAGCCCAAACCAGTTCCAGGACACCATCCACTGTCAGTCCGATCAGCCTGAACGGCAGAAGAATCAGCCAAAGAATGGGATAGATTACCAGGGCAGCTAATGCAAGCGGCCAGCAGAATAAAAGCAGCAGCAGCCACAAAATAAATGTCTTCATTTTTTATATTTCTTCAACCAGCTCATATTCATGTATCTGATCGAGCTGAAGAATTGTTTCTCCTTCCGTATTTGTAGTAAAGGCCCGTTTATACTGTGCATTCCAGATTATCTCATCAAACCTGTATGAGTATCTTATGTGGACATCCTGGTTAAAACTTTCATCAAATCCTTTTATTAAAATTAATATTTCTGCATCTGTATTTTCAAACTGGTCCTTTGTAAAATCTTTTAAGGGACTATCTTCATTTATCGGATGCACGATGGTCCAGCTTAACGGGAAAAAGGAAATGAAAGGCAGATCCAGATTTAAGTTATAGTATTTATGAATGAACTGTCCGTCCTCCCTTTCAACCAGCATTAAAAGAAGTCTTGCCTCGAGATTCATTAGAACATTTGACCGCTGGTTTGCAATTCTGAACTGAAGACTTCTTCCTTCCCTGAACGGAGCAATTATGGCATTATTGCTGAAAACAATTTTAGCAGAGGGTTTGGAAAACCTTCCATAAAGCAGTCCGGTTGCAAGTGCAAAACCCATAAGTCCGGTCATTGCTTCAAATGAAGCAACCAGATTTGAAACAATATTACCCGGGAGGATGCCTCCATAACCGACAGTAGTAAACGTCTGAACGCTGAAAAAGAATGCATCCAGAAATTTTAAGAAAAAACTATTCCCGATTGTTCCTTCAAGGTCATGAACGCCAAGCACTGTATAAAGTAAAGCAAAAACTATATTTACAAATATGAATAAACCGCCGAGCACAGAAAGGAATGCAAACCAGTTCAGGGTAATCAAACGATGATAGATGTCGCTTGCATTAAAACCGGCATCCGTACGGGTTACATTAAATGAACCATCTTTATTTATTATGCGCTTCGTCCGGTTAAAATATTTCTCACCGAAGCCGGGATCATCAACCTGCTTGTACATATCCATCTCATAATTGTTTTGGTAATTAGCAAAAATATGAAATTAAAGTTTCTGCAAAAACAGCTAAAACGGGAGGAATATCTTAAAGCAGGTACCGGGATTTTCCTTTGTACCGGTTTCGGAAGGACTTTCAAAAGAAATATTTCCCCCATGCCTTTCAATTATCTGTTTAACGATAGATAATCCAAGACCAGTACCCTCATAACCTTTATTTTTAATATTCGACGCCCGGTAGAAATCCTTAAATATGTTTTCTTTATCGCTGTGGGGAATACCAATACCGTTATCGGATATCTCAACATAAATGCCGTCATTCAATTCCTTCATCAATACAACGATTAAACCTTCCTGGCCGACATATTTAACTCCATTTGAGAGAATATTAGAAAAAGCCATTTCAAGTAAAAACTTATCCCCTTTAATCGGAGTTCTAAGCTGACGATCATCTTTTAATTTGATTACAAGCTTTTTTTTCTCAATTCCCGGTTTCTGTTTTTCCAGCACGGAACAGAGTATTTCTTTTATATCAATTATCTCGGTGATGATTTCGCCCTTGAGTCTCAGCCTGGATATTTTCAGGATGTCGTTAATCATTTCAATTGCTTCATCAGACCGTTCCCTGGCTGATTTTAATTTCTGCTCAACCTTTTCACTTAAGGGTCCAAGATAATTCTGCAGGATCAGGTCAATATAAGACTGCACTGCAGCAATAGGAGATTTCAGTTCGTGGACAACCCCGATTATATATTTTTGCTTTTCCTCCTCGGCTTTATTAAGCTTTCCTATTGATTCAACCAGCTGCTGTTCGTTGGTGTATAGCTGGCGTGCGATCCTGTTCGTGAGCAGGACTATCACAAATATAAGGAAGACAAAAAATACGGTAAAAGAAATTACATAATTGAAGTCCGTGTAAACAGGAGTGCTTAGGAATCCCGCAACAGAATGATGAAAAAGAATGCCGCTATGCTCAAGCAGAACCAGGCTTGTGAAAACGGCTACTATGCAGAATGCGATTGCATATACAACAACCCCTGGCAGAATCAGGCTTCCGATTATCATATGAAATACAAAAAGCAGGAACAGGGGGGATTCGATGCTCCCTGTAAAATAGACCAGGAGGAATAGTGCAATGATATCTAAAATCATCTGAATGAGGGAGTGATGGATAGGATTGAACCGGTTTGGTTCGGGGACTACGTACCGCCTCAGGTAATGAAGAATTATATTATACCCGAGAATGATGAATGTTATAAGGAGAATGGCATAATGCTGCACCGGAGAAAATTTAATGTTGATGATGAAGCCTGAAACAAAAAGCACGAGGAGAAGCATAGCAACGGCGCCGTATCTCAGTTTTATAAACCAGAGATTCCTGCCTCTTAGTGATTTCCAGAACTCATCATAATGATGGGCATATGATGGAATAAGAGATATCATAATTCCCGCTGTTTAATCAGGCTGCCGCTGTTTATTTACAGCAGCAGCTTTGAATTTTTAATTATGAAATATACTTTCCTCTTTTTGTATAATGGGTATGCAGCAGCTTATGCGAAAGTTTGCTGCAGGGACCTTCAGTGAGGAAATTTTCATAGATATATTTTACGTGAGGATTCTCATGAGATTTCCGTATCTCAAGCGAAGCATCCTCTTCATATATTGCCTGTGCACGCTTCATTCTGATCTCTGAAGATGTCGGGATCGGCTGCCCGCCGCCGCCGAGACAGCCTCCGGGGCACGCCATTATCTCAACAAAATGGACATCATTAAGTTCACCATTGCGAAGCATTTCCATTACTTTTTTAGCGTTAGCGGTTCCGTGAGCCACAACAAATTTCAGTTCAACACCTTCCAGGAATTTATAATCTTCAACGCAGTTCTCAAGCATTACCGAAGCCTGTTTAACTCCCTCAAATCCGCGGCAGGGTATTATGTCGAGGTTCTTAAAAGGAACTGTTCTTCCGGTAACCAGTTCATACACTGTTCTTAGTGCAGCTTCCATTACGCCGCCGGTAGCACCGAATATTAATCCTGCACCTGATGCATCACCGAAAGGGTCATCAAAATGAGACTTCGGCATCTCGGGAAGGATATATCCCCGCTTCTTTAATCATCTGGGCCATTTCACGGGTAGTCAAACCATAATCAACATCCTTGAATCCCGAAGCATCCATTTCAGGCCTGTTGCATTCAAATTTCTTGGCAGCACAGGGCATAAGAGCAACCGTAACAATATCAGCGGGATCTACTTTGGATTCCTCTGCATAAAATGTTTTGATAAGTGCGCCAAACATTTGCTGGGGAGATTTAGCTGTTGAAAGATAATCAAGATATTCGGGATAAAAATGCTCAATGAACTTTACCCAGCCGGGTGAGCAAGATGTAAACTGCGGAAGTTTTATACTTTCATCTTTATCGACCAGGGCTTTTTTAAGTCGGTTCAGTAATTCTGTACCTTCTTCCATTATAGTGAGATCCGCAGAAAAGTTAGTATCGAAGACTCTGTCGAATCCGATCCTCCTTAGTGCAGTATTAAGTTCTCCGGTAAAAGAGTGACCCGGTTCCACACCGAACTCCTCACCAATAGCAGCACGGGGAGAAGGTGCTGTCTGAATTACTACATGTTTCTTCGGATCATCAATTGCTCTCCAGATCTCATCTGAAGGATCATTTGCTTTTAAGGCACCTGTAGGACAGCGATTTATACACTGACCGCAATTTATGCAGATTACATCAGCAAGCGGTTTGTCAAGGAAAGTGCCGACCTTTGTATCGTGACCGCGGTTCAGTGCTTCAAGTACGCCGACTTCCTGGAGATCTATGCATGTTCTGATACATCTTTTACACAAAACACACTTATTCATATTTCTTATAACCGAAGGAGATGATCTATCAACAGAATATTTCGGTGCTTCGATATGACCGAAAGTAAATCCATCTACCCCATATTCTTTTGCCAGATCCTGAAGCTCACAATTAAGATTTCTTGAACAAGCGTAACATTCACCATAATGCTCACTTAATAAAAGATCGATTATATGACGCCTCGCTTTTCTTACCTGCGGTGTAGATGTATGAATTTTGATCGGGGTTGTTATCGGAAAGGAACAAGAAGTCTGCAGTGTTTTCATTCCCTCAACTTCAACCACGCAGACACGGCACACGCCTGCAATGCATAAGTCTTCGTGATAGCATAAAGTGGGTATATGAACCTGGTTCTTCCTGCACGCTTCAAGAATTGTTGTACCGAGAGGAACCGATATCTTCTTCTCATTTATTTCAACTGAAACCATTCCACCGATCGTTTCTTTTTCCCCCATTGTTTTTTCAACGATAAAAGGTCTCTGGCTCTCCGGAGACCTGCTGTTATTATGCTTCTCCATTTTTCTTCACCTTTCCGTTTGTGTGGAATATTTCATCCTTAAAATTTTCGAGAATTGAAATAAATGAATTCGGTGAGGACTGGCCAAGACCGCATTTTGATGCGACCTGCATTGTCCTGCCGAGTTCCTTCAATGTATTGATATATGAAAAAGTGAATTCTCCTCTTTCAATCTGTTCAACGCCCTCAAGCAGTTTAACGTTGCCTATCCTGCATGGAGTGCATTGTCCGCATGACTCTTCAACAAAAAACTCCAGGAAGTTCTTTAGTACCTTAAGCATATCCCGGGAATCATTGAACACTATAATAGATCCGCCTGTTGCTGCGTCCTCATATGCAAGCGTTCTTTCAAATTGAGATTTTGGAATACATGTTCCCGAAGCACCGCCTACCTGCACAGCTTTTGTATCCTTCGCCTCCACTATTTTCAACAATTGTTTTATCGAAGTTCCCCAGGGCAATTCATAGACGCCGGGTCTCCTGCAGTCACCTGAGACAGAAAACAATTTAGAACCGGTTGATTTATCCGTACCGAGATGTCTGAACCACTCTCCTCCTTTTATAATTATGTGAGGCACTGAAGCCAGTGTTTCAACATTATTAACAGAAGTGGGGTATCCCATATAGCCTGTATTTACAGGGTAAGGGGGACGATTGCGCGGTTCTCCACGGTTCCCCTGCAGGGATTCAATCAGGGCTGTTTCTTCACCGCAAACATAGGCACCGGAACCGAGCCGAATGCTGATATCAAAATTGAATCCTTTTTTACCTAATATATTATTACCGAGAAGATTATCGTCTCTCATTTTCATGAGGTATTCTTCAAGGTATTCGAGCATATATTCATACTCGCCCCGCAGATAAACAATGCCTGTTTGTGCACCAGTTGTATATCCTCCGACGACCATTCCATCGAATACAAGCTCAGGGTATTCAAGCAGCAGAACACGGTCTTTGAAAGTTCCGGGTTCGCCTTCATCAGCATTGCACACAATAAACTTCTTCTCAGCGATCGATGCTGCTGTAAGCATCCATTTCGTTGAGGTCGGAAACCCTGCACCACCCCTTCCTTTTAAGCCGGAAGATTTTAATTCAAATAAAATATCTTCACGTGATTTTGAACTAAGCTGTTTGATTCCATCTCCTCTGCTGTATTCGGAAAACAGTACAGGTCCGGATCGTTTTTTAGTAGTGTAAGATGTATTCATTTCATTCTCCTACTTAATTTCGCTAAGGATTTTCACTGCGGTTTCAGGATCAAGCTGAGTATAAATCTTCTCATTTACCAGCATGGCCGGGCCCTCATCGCACATACCAAGACAATTGGTATGTTCAAGTGTAATACGGTTATCTTTAGTAGTTTCGCCGAATGAAATGCATAGTTCCCTCTGGACAGCTTTCTCAACTTCCGCTTTACCGGACATCTCACATGAAATGGTTTTGCACAATCTCACGATATTTCTTCCCTGCGGATTTTCATGCAGAAACGAATAGAAGGAAATTACGCTGTTCACTTCTACCGGATGAATATTCATGAGTTTTGCTACTTCCTGCTGCGCAAATCCGGAGATAAAATGATATTTCCTCTGGATGGCCTGCAGGATAGGAAGCAGGGCGGATCTGTCCGATCCGTATTTTTCAACGAAAGACTCAATGTCCTCAGACAATTTATTTTTCTCATAAACAAGCATGTCATTACTCCTTCACTTTTTCGTGCAGAAGCTTTTCAACTTTTGCAATTAGTTCATCAGGGGATATTGGTTTTTCAACGTATTCATCAACGGGCACCATTTCACTTTTGCCGAATTCGAATCCTAATGCTTTTGAAACTGATGTATACATGATAACCGGAGTCTCAATTTTTTCCTTTCGTAGTTTTTGTGCAAGAAAAAAACCGTCGTCCGGCTGATTCATCATAACATCGAGGATGATGAGATCAGGTTTCTGATCTATGATCAACTTGTAGCCGTCATCCGGGTTCTGAGCTGTATATACACTGTATCCTTTAGAGGTCAGAACTATTTTGCTCACATCCAGGATGTCGGGGTCATCATCTATTATTACTATTTTGGTCATTATTTGTCCTGTTTTTAGTTTTTAGCTTAATGCTGTTTTTTTTCCAGCACCAAGATTTTTTTTGCTATTCTTAATAGGGAAACAAAGTTTGAAAGAGGTTCCCTTTCCAAATTCTGAAGCAACACTGATTTCGCCCCCGTATGATTCAACTATCTTTTTAACTATTGACAACCCCAGCCCCGTCCCGCTTATTTCTTTTGTAAGTTCGTTTTTTGCCCTGTAAAATTCCTGAAACAGTCTCTGTTTCTCTGTTTCTTTCAAACCTATGCCCGTATCTGTCACCTCCGCAATCAGGTTATGATCTGTTTCTCTAACAGTTATGCTGATGGAGCCGTTATCACGATTATATTTGACTCCATTGCTTACCAGGTTGGTAAAAACTCTGTTCATTTCATCCTTATCAGCGCGGAATTCACTTACTCCGTCATCAAACTTTTTGACTAAACATATATTTTTCTTTTTTATCTCCGCATCAAAAAGTTCAAGAACAGCGTTGATAATCTCTTTCAGACAGAGGGGTTCAATTTCCCGTTTAATAGTTTTAAGTTCCATCCTGCTGATATCCAGCAGATCATTCACCATTTTTAGCAGGGAATCAAGCCGAAGCATCGAGCGTTTCATATAAGAATGGCTTTGTTCTCTACCGACCTGATAATTTTCATCGGTTAAAAGTGTAAGATAGCCGTAGACAGCTGCCAGCGGAGCCTTAAGTTCATGTGAAACCATCGAAACAAACTGTGATTTCAGATGTTCGATTCTCTTCAGTTCGGTAATATTTTTGATTGTAACTACCACCCCGGCAAGCGAGCCATCAGGATGAGGAACTGCAGAAGAAGTGGCTTCAACAAAAAGTTCACCCCCTTCTTTTAATTCTATTTGCTCAGAAAAAGACTTTCGTTCGAATTCTTCTGATTTTAGAATTTTCTCTATAAGCAGAGTAATCCGGGGATCAATTCTGCCAAGAGAATTTTTTTCGATTTCGAGGAGCCGGGGATTAAAGAACCTTGCGAGAGCAGGGTTATACAAAACTGTTTCACCATTCTTGTTAACCACGAAAACACCGTCGCTTATTGAGTTGATAATAGTATTTAAGCGTGTCTTCTCAAACGCTACCTCGAGCAGTCGTTCCTCACGTTCTTTCTTCCACTTTTGGGTTTCCAGAAGCAAAAGTCTCCTTGTATAGCCTTCGTTTAACCGATTGAGAAGTTCTTCAGGAGTAAACGGTTTCAATATATAACCGAAGGCTCCTGCCTTAGTTGCTTCGATTGCCGTGTCATAACTTGCATAGGCGGTTGCAACGAAGCATACTGTATTCGGGTAAACCGCCAGTATTTCATTAAGGACCTGGATCCCGTCATAATCCGGCATCCTGAGGTCTATAACAGCAAGGTCGAACTCAGAGGATTTTCCTATGCGGATTCCCTCAGTTCCGTTTTCAGCTGCTTCAACAAAATATCCTTCTGCCTCAAGCAATCTTTTTGTCCCGGTTCTTAAACCTTTCTCATCATCAACAAGCAGTAACCTGGGACGTACTTTGTTTGCCATTAATGTACTTTCACGGCTATGTAATCTTCAATTTTCTGCACCAGGTCATCAATAACAACAGGCTTATTTATTATTTCGTCGCACCTGATCCATTCTTTTTCCTCTGCCGTACCTGCTCCAAACTTGAATCCCGTCAGGTAAGTAGCGGACGTAAGAACAAACACGGGAATGTTCTTACCGGCGGGATCCTTCTTGATGCGGTAGCTAAGTATGAATCCCGAATCGTATTCTTCCATGATCAGATCGATTACTGCCGCGTCAGGTTTTTCTTTCAGAAATAGTTCCCAGCCAGATTTGGCATTATCGGCTGCAGTAACCTGGTAGCCTCTTGCCTCAAGCATCACCTTATTCTGCTCAAGCAGATCAATATCATCATCAACAAGCAATATTTTTCTTATCTGTTCACCCATCAATTCACCTCAATATTTTCAATGTTCTCGTTCAGCAGTTTCCTCTGAAGTTTAACTGTAACTTTGGTCCCTTTCCCCTCTTCGCTCTGAAACTCGATATGTCCTCTATGCATTTTTACGATTCCGTAGGTAATAGCAAGTCCCAGTCCCGTTCCTTTTCCCATCTTCTTGGTGGTAAAGAAAGGAGTAAATATTTTCCCGAAGTTCTCTTTTTTAATTCCGCATCCTGAATCTTCTATTTCGGTAACTACATTGTCTTTATCTTCATTTACCGTGATCACCAGTTTCTTAATGCGACTATCCTCCATCGATTCACATGCATTATTTATCAGGTTCAGGTATACCTGTTTAAGCTGATCAATATCGCCTTCAATAAAAAGACCGCTGCTGATCATTCCGCAGGCAAAATTTATCTCTCTATATGCAGAATTAACCTTAACAGACCTGAGTATACCATCAAGAAAGTTTTTGATGTTTATCCTGCTGATATTCGGCTTGCCCTGGCGTGCAAAGTTCAGCAGGTTGGCTACTATATTTTTGCATCGGCCGGCCTCTTCAATAATCAGATTTAAATCTTCAACTGGCTGACCGCTTTCAACCTTCTCAATAAGTTCTTTCTTTAGTATGGAAGCATAAATCATTATCGTGCCCAGGGGGTTATTTATTTCGTGAGCAACTCCTGCAGCAAGCTGACCTATTGACGCCAGCTTTTCAGCAGTTCGAAGCTGTTCCTGGGTGCTCTGAAGATCGTTGTATGCTTTTGCAAGCTGGTCGATAAGAAGGGGCAGACACATCTCTTTTTCGGCGAGACCTTTGGCAATAGCAACTGCGAATTCTCTGCAGGTGACATATCCGCAGGCTCCGCAGTTTAATTCGTCCCGGGCAGTGTATTTATTAATCTCTGCTAAAATTTCTTTTATTTTTTCTTCACCGGGATATGGCTTCCTCTGGTTCCTCACGGTAAAGGTTCTGGTTAGATCTATGTCTCTCGCATTGTAGATATTGCTTTTCCATTCCTGTTTATCTACCGTATTGATCTTCTTTTCAATATATTTTATAACCTTTTCCCTGCGGGAATAGTAGTTAAGGTCCGTATCTATGGCAGGTCCGCTTATGCACCCTTCACAAAAAAGAACATCAGCAAATTTGGCATTTATATGGCTGCTGGAAATTTCATTAACAAGTTCAAGCAGTTTAGCTTTTCCTTCAACAGCAATTATATCTTCAGCAAGGATATCTCCCGGTATCTTCGCTGTCTTCAGCAATCCCCCGGCAAGCGGAAATGATTTGCCGAGATAAGCGTGCGGAGGATCAAAATCTCCTTCATCAAGTTCCTCAAATATAATCCCCTGTGATCTGAAGATTTCTTTTAGCTCGGTAAAGGTAAGTACAGCATTAATGATCCCGGCAACCTCTTCAGATTCAGCTTCCTGCTTTTTAGCTACACATGGTCCGATAAATACAATTGGACTATCACTGCCATAGATATGCTTAAGATATTTTCCTACAGCTATCATAGGAGAAACGATCTCTGCGAGGTTTGGAACCAGTTCCCCGTAATATTTCTCTATATAGTTAATTACAGCCGGGCAGGCAGAGCTTATTACCGTTTTATTCTCGTTTTTCTGAAATTCTTTATAATAAAGATCGCTGATAAGATCGGCTCCGAAAGCCGTTTCTACCACTTTACTGAATCCGATTTTACGTAATGCTGCGGGTACCTTCTCATATTCTTCAGGGAAAGAAGCGGCAAATGATGGAGCGATAATGGCAAAAGCGTTTCCTTTGGGGATCAGTGTGTCCATAACAAATTCTATATCCGATTGAATTTTTTTCGCATTCTGTGAACAAACCTTAACACAATGCCCGCATACTATACATCTTTCGCTCATCACCGCAGCCTGCCCGTTGACAACCTTAATGGCCTTGGCAGGACATTCCCTTATACAGGAATAGCATCGTTTACATTTGTCACTTATTGTACTTACAATCCCGCTGTTCATAAAGGTATCGTATTACTCTTCTTTCTGTCAAAGTATTTTGTGTGCAGAATCGAATGTGCTTTTTCACTATTCGGTTCACCAAAAAATTCTTTATACATAGTTTTTACAGATACATTATTAAAGGAATTCCGGTTTGCTGCACTTTCATCCAGCCTGTATAGCGCTTTCATCCTGCTGATAACTCTTTCGGGATCGTGATGAATCGGCTGACCGCCGCCGTTTACGCATCCGCCGGGGCAGGTCATAACTTCAATAAAATGGTATTTACTTTTACCTTCTCTAACATCATCAAGGATAGGCCTGATATTGCCAATTCCATTAACCACAGCCACATTCAACTTCAATTCTCCTATTTGAACAGAAGTTTCTTTAATACCGAGGCTGCCTCTTACAGACTCAAATTCCGGTTTATCACTTTCTTTGCCGGTTAGTTGGTAAGAGGCTGTCCTTAAAGCTGCCTCCATTACCCCTCCGGAGGCTCCGAAAATTGCTGCGGCTCCAGTCGATTCACCTAATGGATTATCGAAGTTTTCGCCGGGAAGGTCCTCGAATTTTATTCCTGCAAGCTTAAAAAACCTTACCAGTTCCCTGGTTGTTAATACAGCATCAACGTCATGCATAGAATGTTCTGAAAGTTCGGCCCTGGCTGACTCATATTTTTTAACAGTACAGGGCATAATTGAAACTACAAATATATCAGAAGGGTCAATCCCCATTTTATCGGCATAATATGTTTTAAGAATAGCGCCTTCCATTTCATGCGGGGATTTGCAGGTTGAAATATTTTCCAGGAGGTCGGGATAATTCATTTCTGCAAACTTAATCCACCCGGGACAGCAGCTTGTAAACATCGGAAGAGGTTTCCTCGCTGTTTTTATTCTGCTGATTAATTCACTTGCTTCTTCCATAATAGTAAGGTCTGCAGCAAAATTGGTATCAAATACTTTTTTGAACCCCAGCCTTCTCAGGGCTGTTACCATCCGGCCCGTTACATCTGCACCGGCAGGAAAATTGTATCTCTCCCCGAGTGTGGCCCGCACCGCCGGAGCAATCTGAACGATAGGATACTTTTTCCTGTTATTTAATGCAGCCGAAACCTCCTTCAGGGAGCTCTTTTCTCTTAAAGCTGCTGTCGGACATACGAGAATACATTGCCCGCATAATATACAATCGCTTGTATTTATACCCTTATTATAAGGAGTGGTAACGATACTGGTAAACCCCCGGCCTGTGAAGTCGATAGCTCCTACTTTCTGAATTTCGTGACAAACCCGGACGCACCTGCCGCAAAGAATACATTTTGCGGGATCGCGTTCAATAGAGGCACTGGAAACATCGATGGCATGCGACTTTGATTCACCTGAAAACCGGTGTTCCCTTAAACCATATTGTTCAGCCAGATCCTGTAATTCACAGTTTTTATTTCGTACACAAATCAGGCAGTCCTGAGGATGGTTCTCCACAAGGAGCTCGACAATGGTCTTTCTGGCTTTCCTTACCCTTGGAGAATCACAATTTACAACTATACCTTCAGAAACCGGGTAGGAACATGCAGGAACCAGTCCTCTTTGACCATCAACTTCAACGGAACAAATTCTGCACGCTCCCGTAGGGATAAGTCCTTTTAAATGACACAAGGTCGGTACAGAAATTCCCACGGAGGAGGCTGCATCATATATAGTCATTCCGGGTTCTGCTTTTACCGTTAAATTATTTATCGTTAGTGAAACCATAAAATTTTCAATTCATTTTCAGTTAACATTGATAGCTTTAAACTTGCAGGCTTCGAAACACATCCCGCATTTAATACATTTATCTTCAATTATATAGTGAGCTTTATTCTTCTCCCCGGCAATAGCTTCAGCGGCACACTTACGTACACAGACACCGCAGCCGTTGCATATCGAATTATCTATTGTATAAGTCAGCAGCTCTTTACAGACGCCGGCAGAGCATTTTCTGTCATAAAGATGTTCTTCATATTCTTTTTTAAAATACTGGAGTCCCGAAAGAACAGGGTTCGGCGCTGACTGTCCCAGTCCGCATAGCGAAGTATCCCGGATTACATCGGCAAGACGCTGCAGATGAACTATCCCCTTGAACCTCCGAAGCTGATCCTGTTTGTTTCGTGCATTTTTATAACTTACCGGAATCCGTTCAATTATTTCCAGCATTCTTTTGGTGCCCTCACGACAGGGAACACATTTCCCGCAAGATTCATTCTGAATAAAGGTCAGAAAATATTTTGCAACATCAACCATACAGGTATCTTCATCCATAACAACAAACCCCCCTGATCCCATCATGGCACCGACCTGCTTCAGCGATTCGTAATCAACAGGTGTGTTTATAACGCTTTGGGGAAGGCACCCGCCGGAAGGGCCGCCTATCTGAATAGCTTTAAATTCTTTGTCATCAGGAATTCCGCCGCCGATATCAAATACAATCTCGTTTAAAGTTGTGCCCATCGGGACTTCAACCAGCCCGGTATTCTTTATTTTTCCGCTTAGAGCAAAAACTTTTGTACCTTTACTGGTCTTTGTCCCAATTGAACTATACCATTCTGCCCCGCGGGAAATCACTGCCGGAACGTTGGCAAATGTTTCCACATTATTTATAACTGTCGGTTTACCCCAGAGTCCCGAATCAGTTGGGTATGGCGGCCGGGGATTGGGCATTCCTCGTTTACCTTCGATGGAACCGATTAATGCTGTCTCCTCGCCGCAGACAAATGCTCCGGCCCCTTTTTTAATCTTTAAATCAAATGAAAATCCGCTGTTGAGAATATTCGTTCCAAGCAGTCCGTAGAGCCGGCATTGTTCAATTGTATTCTCCAGCCGTTCGATTGCAAGAGGGTATTCAGCACGGCAATATACGTATCCCCTCGAGGCCCCTATAGCATAAGCTGCTATTAACATACCCTCAACTATCCGGAACGGGTCGCTCTCAAGGACAGATCTATCCATAAATGCACCCGGGTCACCTTCATCAGCATTACAAACCAGGTATTTCTGATCTGATACTTTGTTTCGGGCTAGTTCCCACTTTTTTGCGGTTAAAAAACCTGCGCCTCCCCTCCCCCGGAGACCGCTGAGGATTACTTCATTTATAACCTTATCGGGATTCATTAACCTTAATACCTTATCAAGGGCCTTAAATCCCCCTGCGTTAATGTATGAATCGATTGATGCAGGATCTATAATACCGCAATTGGCCAGAACAATCTTTACCTGTTTTTTGAAAAATTCATTTTCATTTATTGATAGCAGGTTATTCCTGGATTCTCCGAATTTTCCCAGAAGGTTTTCATGAAATATTTTTTTCTCAACTATTGTTCGCTGTATTAATTTTGCTGCTATTCCGGGGGTTATCTCACAATATGATATCCTGTCCTCACCGGGAAGTTTGATGTCAACAATTACCTCTTTTGCACAGAAACCGATACAGCCGGTTGAAATTATTTCAGCAGTCAGATTTAACCTGGCTAGTTCTTTAATAATAGCCGCTTCTACTTTAGCCGCACCTGCGGCAAGTCCGCACGTTCCCTTCCCTATAAATATTACAGGAAGTTCATGCTTCCTGAATGATAGTCTGTCGTTGCAGGAGTTTATTCTTTCCAGGCATTCGGCAGATGTATGGCAGAGCGGACCTTTCGAACAGCAGCTGATGAAAAGTTCGCAGGGAGTTTCAGGTGTGTGAGTACACTCTGCACAGCATTTTTCAATATAGCTTTTCACAATGCAGCCTCCGCAATAGCTTCCTGTTTAGAAACCTTCGGCTTTGAAGAGAACTTTTTAAGTAATCCGGGAATATCTTTTACTGACAGTCTTCCGAAGTATTCATTATTAATAGTGATTACAGGGGCAATACTGCAGGCGCCAATACAGTTTACGACCTCAATAGTAAATTTTTTATCCCTTGTGGTCTCACCAGCCTTGATGTTCAGAGTCGATTCCAGCGCATAAAGTATATTGACAGAACTCTTAACATGACAGGCAGTTCCCCGGCAGACACGGATTACGTTTTCGCCTAAAGGAACAAGTCTGAACTGGTTATAAAATGTCGCAACGCCATATACCCTGCTTAACGGCAGGTTTATAAAATCAGCGGTTTCCTGAAGTTCTTTTTCAGGGAGATAACCAAATTTACCCTGAATATCCTGTAAAATTGGTATGAGACAGGTCCGGTCTTTCGGTTTATAATTGATAAATATTTTGTTTTCCATGTTTTCAGTTTATTGAGCGTAAGTTTTTTGAATGTTTTTTTCCCATTCATATGCGGCTTCGCCGAACGGGAGTAATGCTCTGGGTATTCCACCATACATGTATGAAATCAGCATTCCGTAATTAACAATTGGCACATCCATCAGAGAAGCTTCGTTTAATCTCAGCTGCATCATCTTTCTGGAAATCATGCATGCTCCGCAGTGAACTATAAGTCTGTATTGAGAAAGGTTTTCCGGAAAATCATTCCCATGAGAAAAATCAAACTGCAGGTTCTTTCCTGTATGCAGTCTCAGCCATCTGGGGATCTTTACTGATCCGATATCATCGTCCTGTGCATGGTGAGAGCAGGCTTCTGCTATTAGAATTTTATCGCCGCTTTGAAGTTCATTCACTCTTTTCAAACCTTTAATAAAAGTCTTCAGATCTCCCTTATACCTTGCCATCAGGATTGAAAAAGTGGTCAGCTTTATGTCATCAGGAACATCAGCTGCAACCTGCATTATAGCCTGACTGTCGGTAATAACCAGGTCGGGTCTGGATTTGAGTGTGGATAGTACTCTCCGCAGTTCTTTATCCTTTGCAATTATAACAATAGTATCTTCATCCAGGGCTTCCCTGATAGTCTGTACCTGCGAAAGTATCAGCCTGTTTTTAGGCGCTCCGGGATCAATAGGAACAATAAGCACAACTATGTCGCCCTGGCTAACGAGATCCCCGATTAAAGGAGGTTCATCACCCGATGGAAGCATCCTGATTACTTTCCGCTTCAGGGAATCTATGCCTACACCCAGTTTACAGGAAATTTCATAATGGATTGCATGCAGCAACTTTATCTCTTCAAGCAGTTCGGGGTTTATCCCCATTTCTATTTTATTTGCAGCAATGACAAAAGGAATAGAAATCTTATCCAGGTAATTAAGCAGCTCATATTCTTCAGTAGATAAAGTTTTGGTAGCGTCGATTACAACTACTGCAAAGTCTGCCCCTGAAATCGCCCTGATTGTTCTGCTTATCCTTTTATGACCTAGCTCTCCAAAATCATCAATTCCAGCGGTATCAATAAGCATTACCGGTCCGTAAGGAAGCAGCTCCATAGATTTCTTCACCGGATCTGTAGTTGTTCCCGGGACTTTACTGACTATGCTGATGTCCTGCCCGAGGAATGCGTTTACAAGCGACGATTTGCCTGCATTCCTTCTTCCGACAAACACTATTTGTTTTTTACTCAGACCCGTCTGCATTTTTTAATTTAATTCCCATTCATTAACTGCCATAAAGTTTTAAGCATGCTGCATTTACTATTATTAACATAGCAGCTTGCTTCACCATAAAATTCTATGAATTCAGAGTTTATCTTTTCTCCGGATGAAGGAAAGTTGGCAGATGAGTGAATCCCAAAAACAGCGTCTTCCGGTAAAAGTTCTCTCCCCAAAGAATCTTTTTCTTTTCTCATAATTTCTCCTGAAGAAAAAAGGACAAAAAGCGTTCCATTCGCAACAATTAATAGAAACATATTTTAACTTCAAATCCTTTATAATCCCGATTAAATAGTGTTGAATCTTTATATAGTGAGTTTCTCTTTTAATAAAAGCCTTTCTCTTTAATAAGAAAGTATTTTTTCGGGAATGATTCATTAAACTCTCCTTATTGTCCTCAAAATGAAGGATATAACGACAATTTTGTAAGAGTGTGATCAATTGATCATTCTTTATAAATGACCTAAACAGAAAGCCTCCTGCTTCTGCTATGCCTCATATTTCATCCAACTTTCTTTCTCCCTCATTATGATTATGTCTTCTTCCCTGGATGAATGCACCAAATGGCAAAAATCCTTGAACCTGAGAATTGTATCATTCACGCGGGATAGTATTAAACCTGTGGTGACCCATCACTATTCAGCAACCCTCCTTGTGATCTAAGCCCTCTTCTCTATTAACACATTAAACTGTGGTCATCATCATTTCCAGATATTTATAAAATGCACATTTTACTATCGAAAATCTGAGGACCAAATAAAATGGCAGAAATAAAAATCCAGAGAAGACAAAGATCTCCCTGGCCATGGATAATAGGAATTATTATACTGGCAGCATTCATATGGTTTATGCTTACCTATGTTTACATGCCTGAGAATAACGATAATGAAGTCCTTGCAGGGGATAGCACAAATACTGGTCAGCGGTATGAAGCACCGGCAGATACCATTAACGAAGTAAGAGATTTTATTGAATATACAAGGGATACAACTAAACTTAGCCCTAAAAATTATACGGAAAAAGGACTAATAAAACTGCAGTCTGCATTGAGTTATGTAGCTGACAAATCTGATTCGTCAAACCGGAACCTTGAAATTGAAATTGATTCTCTCGACAGGACTATCGTAAAAATTGATACTGCCGCACGGAATTATCTTACCCAGGTAAAGCCGGCTTTTTCAGCAGCAGTGAATGCCTTACAGTCAATCCGTAATCCGGAAAATACAGGCCAGACTAATAGTGTAACCAACCTGAAAAACACGGAAGCCAGTATTGATACCAATAAATCTCTTGCGAGTCAGATAAATAAAATCAGGCAGTTTTTCGCTGAAGCCGGTGATATACTTCAGCAGATAAGTCAATCATATGCCTATACTACGAATCAAAAATCATATTAACATATTTAGAAGACCAGGATTGAGAGGAGAATTAAAATGAGTCCCGATGAAAAAAGACTTGAACCCGGATTATACAGACTTTCTGAGCTTAAGGATTATGAAGTTGCAGATAGAGATCCCGATGTGAGAGGATGGAAGGTATTAAGTGTCGATCAGAAGCTGATCGGAAAAGTAAATGAACTTATAGTGGATCTGGATGCGATGAAAGTCCGTTACCTCGATGTTAACATCGATAAAGAGATTAGCGATGCAGGCACAAATGACAGGCACCTGTTGATCCCGATTGGTGCGGCTGAACTCGATAAGCGGGATGATATGGTTAAGCTGAATGATATAGAAACCGTGACCCTGCTGAAACTGCCGGCATACCAGGGCGGCTCAATTAGCAGAGATTACGAAAGGAGCCTCAGAAAGAGTTTTAATCCCCGTTACGAACCGGAAGCTGCTGAAGAAAATTTTTATAACGATGATTTATATGATGACAGCCGGTTTTACCGGTCAAGGAGTAATAATCTCCGCCGGCTCTCTGCACTTAATAAAACAGAGGTTCTTGGAGCAAATCCCGATATAAGAAACTGGGAGGTGATTACATCCGATAATACCAGGCTGGGAAGCATTGACGAACTTATCATCGATTCCAGGAGTAATAAAATCAGGTATCTTGATATTGATAGTGCAGTCCCCGGACGGCATTACCTGGTCCCTATCGGATTAGCATCGCTCTCCCGGGAAAAAAAGAGAGTCTTGTTGGATCTCAACGATGAAAGTATTAAAACTTATCCTGTGTATTCCGGCGGTGAAATTGACCGTGCATATGAAAATACCCTGCAGGCGTCACTGAAGAGAAACAGACCCGAAGAGAAAGATGCTGATTATTACAGCCGTAAACATTATGATGATTCCCGGTTCTTTGGTTCCCGGTCTTCAGATATCTCTTAGATCTCCCGGAAAATAAAAAAACACAGAAACCAGGTTTCAGCTTTTTCCTTCCCTGATATTTCTTAATTTTGTGGAAATTTTTTACAAAATCAGGGAAGAAAATTGACTGAAGAAAAGAATCTGAAAAAGAGCAAAGCTTCCTGGGATTTCCCGCGGGCATTCTGGACGGCTAACCTTGTGGAACTCTTCGAACGTGCAGCTTATTATGCTGTTTTCATTGCAATTACTCTTTACCTGTCGCGGGTAGTCGGTTTTGATGATATTGAAGCCGGATGGATTGGTGGAATTTTTGCCGCCGGTTTGTATTTCCTCCCTCCTTTCACAGGTGCATACGCAGATAAGATCGGGTTCAGGAATGCTATTCTGCTTGCGTTCAGTCTGCTAACCATAGGATATTTTACTCTCGGTGCATTGCCCTATAAAGTCACTGTGCTTCCTGCTCTTGTGGTCCTTATGTTCGGCGGTTCCTTCATTAAGTCTATTATCACCGGCACGGTAGCCAAAACAACTAAGGAGGATACAAGGGCGAGGGGATACTCAATTTTTTACGGAATGGTAAATGTCGGGGCTTTCCTGGGCAAAACATTTGCCTATCCTTTAAGACTTACATGGGGCGTGGAATCGATCAATTTCTACGCAGCTTTTATGACTCTGTTAGCTCTGATCGTGGTATACATCTTTTACAAGAATGTTAACCCTGATGGCGAAGGAAAATCATTTAAGGAATCATGGAATGGATTGGTAAGAGTTGTTTCAAATGTCCGCCTTCTTATTTTAATCCTGATCGTTACCGGCTTCTGGATTATCCAGCATCAGCTTTATGCTACAATGCCTAAGTATGTACTCCGGACTGTTGGAGAACATGCCTCCCCTGAGTGGATTGCAAATGTTAATCCCTTTGTGGTAATGCTGTCCGTCGTATTTATTACCAACCTTATGAAAAATGTTAGAGCGGTGTCATCAATGATGGTTGGAATGTTTTTAATGCCGCTGTCAGCTTTACTGATGGCTTCCAGTCCTGTACTCGAATCGCTGACCGGCGAATCGGTTTCAATATTCGGATTATTTTCGGCCCACCCGGTAACTGTAATGATGATCTCGGGTATTATTGTTCAGGGACTTGCTGAATGTTTTATTTCTCCCCGCTACCTCGAATACTTCTCACTGCAGGCTCCCAGGGGTGAAGAAGGCCTCTACCTGGGCTTCAGCCACCTTCATTCATTTCTTTCGTCCATACTCGGTTTCGGTATATCAGGTTATCTGCTTACAGCATATGCACCTGATCCGGAACTGCTGAGCCCTGAACAAATGATCCACGCTTACGATCACGCTCATTATATCTGGTATTACTTTGCCGTAATTGGGTTGACAGCTGCTGTCGCACTTCTGCTCTACCGGTGGATTCTTGACCGGCATTCTCCCCGGGAGGGCCTGGTATAAATGCCGTGCGGAACTTAAAAGAAGTGCGCGGATTTCAACAAACTAATAGAGCCGGATAAAATTTATGGATTATAAGATTATTAACCTTCCCAACAACTCAAAGGAAATCTCAGATATGTCTATTGCGCTTCATGCAGACCTTGAACTGAGATATGGAAAAGGAAGTCTGGAAGAATTTGTTGAGGAAAATAAAAATATGATGATTTTCTTCGCTGCAGTAGATGAAAATAGTAACGCTGCAGCCTGCGGTGCCTTAAAACATTTCAATGCTGAAACAGCTGAGATCAAAAGGATGTATGTTAAAGTTGAACATAGGGGCGAAGGGTTATCGAAACTGATTCTGAGAGAACTTGAAGCAAATGCAGCAGAAATGAACTATAAAAGATTAATTCTTGAGACAGGAACCAAACAGCCTGAAGCAATGAATTTATATGAAAAATCGGGGTACACCAAAATAACAGCATACGGAAGACACAAGGATGATCCGGATAGTGTATGCTATGAAAAGCTGATCGGGTGATTCCTGAACAATTTAATAATCCTCAGATTTGACAGTCGGATTGGTTGCCTGTTCAACCCCTTCAGCAATTTCCGGCAGAATTCCCATACTCCTGTATATTGGTCTTACTAAATTCCTTATAACGGGAAGCTTGTACAAATAGAAAGCAGCACTAACGAGGCATACTGAACCGCTGAGCAAAATGGCAGAGGGGGCGCCGATACTGCTTCCAAGTCCGCCGGCAAGAAGACTTCCGAAAGGACTCATTCCCCTGAAAGCCATAGCATAGAAACTCATTACCCTGCCGCGTTTGCTTTCATCAGATAACGTCTGAAGGAGAGTATTTGTAGATGCAATATGGAGCATCATACCAAGTCCCGCTAAAGCCATTATAATTATGGAAAAAAGAAATACCCGCGAGAATGAGAAGACTATTAAACTAGTGCCGAATACTGAAACTGCAATCCCTATAAGCCTTCCAAGTCCCAGCACGTTCTTTTTATTAAGCAGATAAAAGGCGCCGAGCAGAGCACCCGACCCGTATGCGCTCATCAGAAAGCCGAACGTATCGGCACCGCCGCCAAGATATTCTTTTGCAATGACAGGTGCGAGTAATGTAATAGAAGTACTCATCAGGCTTATTACTGCCAGCAGGATAATTAAATAACGTATGGGGGCAAAGCCGAAAGTGTAGTTAAACCCTTCCGATAACTGTTTGAGTACTTTTGATTCACGGGACTTAAAAGTTACAGGTTCAACTTTCATCCTTAATAATGAAACTACAACTGCAAAAAAACTTACTGCATTTATCAGGAAGCACCAGCCTTCCCCTACCGTAGCAATAAGTATCCCTGCTATAGAAGGACCCACAAGTCTCGCTGCATTTACCATTGAGGAGTTAAATGCAATCGCATTACCAAGATCTTCTTTCTTATTATCAAGCATTTCAACTACGAAAGCCTGACGTACCGGCATATCGAAGGCATTGATGATGCCGAGTATTACGCTTAGAATTATCAGCTGCCATATTTGAATTGCTTCTGTGAATACCAGGAATGAAAGGATCAGAGCCTGCAGAAGAGCAAGAGATTGAGTATAAAGAAGCAGCTTATGGCGGTTTGTCTTATCTGCAAGTACACCCGCAAAAGGCGCAATTATAAACAGCGGAAGCTGTCCCGAGAACCCGACAATGCCAAGCATAAATGCGGAATTGGTAAGACGGTAAACAAGCCAGGTTATTGCAACCTGCTGAATCCAGGTACCTATAAGAGATAGACTTTGGCCTGAAACAAAAAGCTTGAAGTTCCGGTGACTTAAAGCACGGAATGCAAGCTTGAGATTGTTCCTGGGAGAGTTCATTCAGACAATTGTTATCATAATTCCGGGACAAATATACTACAGACAGCTATTAAAAAAATTGATAATAAATAATTCTGAAAAAGATCGGAAAGACTCCTCGAATTCTAAAATGTTTCAATATATCCCTGCCTTTCGCAATGCAGCTCTGCCAGCGATCCCTTTCTCTCCTGTGTGTTAATTGACCAACTCTATTATAGGCTGTCCTTATCTTTAAATCCTCGAAGGATCATTGCCGTCGGATTTATCCGACGGACTTATAAATCAAAGATGGATGAGGCTTTAGCCGCATTGAAGTGAACATCTGGAAATCTAAAAAAATTTAATATATCTTTATACGAACTATTCCGAATCTCCCTCCATCTCCCTCCATCCCCAAGTCTCTCAATCCCTTAGTCTCTAAGTCTCTCATATCCCATCTCTAAGTCTCTCAGTCCCTCAGTCCCTAAGTCTCCCCCTCACTTAGTTCCTCCAATGCCCCCTCCCGCCTCACTTTCAGACACTGACATTTTGTCAAATGTAGACTTATTCAACAGCCGAAAATTGCCTATTTTGGCCGTTTTTGCACTGTCTCATTTTGAGTTCTAATACTGCACTAATACTGCATTTCTACTGCACTAATACTGAATAACAACGGCGACTGACATTTTGTCAGTACTGTTGAAATTATCAACGCCTTCATCAGCCTCCGCCATACACTGAGAAAGTATTTTACAAAGCTCAAGGGGCTGACTAAAAAGCAAGACAATGTCATTTCGAGTTTACCAACCGATAGGTTGGGGAGTCTTCGACCGAGAAATCTTTTCGAATTCTAAGATTTCTTACTTTTAGGTCAACCCCCAGTAGATGACCAATGAGATAATGCTAATCGTTTTAACGGCTTTAAACTCTTAAAACACTTATGATCGGCTTATAACTTACTCCGCCTCGCCTGATATATCCGCGGTTAACCTTAATGAAAACTTCAATTTTTATTAGAACGGTGACCAGTATTGGAAGAATTATGAAGATCTGCCTGTCTGCTGTTTCTTTGCTTTAATTGTAACCAGAGCCGCAGAGCGGCGACACAATAAGAACGAATATAGTATCCTCAGTCAGATTTTTGTTTTTTTGGCCAGGATATTACAACTCACAATAGTTTGTAACGTATAGCGGTGGCTGAGTGGCCCGCCCTCGCCTTCAATTTTAGGCGGGCTGTTGAGTCCGGCAGCTGCCGGACGAAATCCCGCGCGCATTCTTATAAGTTTTCAACGCGGGATATCGAAGCCACCGAAATCAAAAAATGTTCAATAATTCATAGAGTTCCTTACCTATTTAAGTTTGCTTTTGGTTGCCGGCTATGCCGCGCTATGACAGTATTATATTACTATGGACATAATTGTTTCCCGCAATTTAAAGAACATTCAATTTGATCGGATTGTGTTAGCTTAAAAATAAAGTTATATTATGAATGACATTTTCAAATACGAGGTTAAAGAATGGAAAACTTAAACCTCCCCTTCCTACGGAAACAGTTATCAGAGCGCAGGGAGCGTCTCGAACATAGTGCAAAAAATCTCACTGAACCTGTAAAGATCTACAGGCTGCTGCAGCAGATTGACAGAACCCTTGAACGAATAGACAAAGGTTCGTTCGGTATCTGTGAAGTATGCCATGACCAGATAGAGCCGGAAAGACTGGCGTTTGATCCAATGATTTCCGTCTGTCTTGATCACCTTAACAATGAACAGCAGCGCGCACTTGAACAGGATCTTGAGCTCGCCGGTAAAGTCCAGCGTGGGCTTCTTCCGAAAAACAATATAAATATTGACGGCTGGCAGTTCAGCTATAGGTATCACCCTGCAGGCATTGTCAGCGGAGATTTCTGCGATTTCATACAGCAGGAAGACAACTCCTTCTTCCTTGTCCTCGGTGATGTCTCAGGTAAAGGAATTTCCGCATCCCTGATGATGTCGCAGCTGCACGCTCTTACCAGAAGCTTCCTTACATTCGGACTCCCTCTTCACGAGATTGTCAGGCGCACAAACAGACTGTTCTGCGAAAGTATCCTTTCAAATAATTACGCAACAATGGTTTTCGGAAAAGGAACCCCTGACGGCGTGATTGAATTCTGCATAGCCGGACATAATCCTCCGATCCTCTTAAAAGAAAATAATGTTACTAAAATAAAAGCGACTGGTATTCCAGTGGGACTATTCTGTTCGTCGGAATATGGCCTCAGCCGCTATGAAATGGAACCAGGAGATACTGTCCTTGTTTACACGGACGGACTTACAGAATCATTTTCAGGCGGAGATGAGTATGGTGAAAACCGGCTGATTGAAAGCTACCTGAAATCAGGTAAAGAGACCCCTGAACTTATACTCGATAAATTGTTCAATGAACATAATTCTTTTATGAAAGCGGCTAAACCCTCTGATGATGTAACTGCCGCTATATTAAAAAAAGTTTAATCTTCCTTTGTTGAATATACCCGGTTCAATTTTTTTCCTTCGGACTGAATCGGGCTAAGCGAATTATATCCGCTCGAAAGAAATCGGCAGGTATTAACTATGGGTTAAATACGATTCAACAAGTATCTGAATACGTCCTGAATACGTCCTGAATACGTCTTGAAGTTCTGTCCTGAATGTGTCCTGAATACGTTATAAATCCTTCATAAATATACTCTGAATGCCGGAGATAATTAAAATGAAAACCGGAAATAAAAATGTAAAAGTTCCATGCGATGGGTGTACTCTATGCTGCCAGGGGGATGCCGTAAGACTGCTTAACGAAGATGATACGGACAGTTATCTCACAGAACCTCATCCTTACATCCCGGGTGCTTTGATGCTTGCACATAAACCTAACGGCGACTGCATTTATCTTGCTGTCAACGGCTGCAGCATCCACGATCATACACCGGCATTATGCGGAGCTGCCGACTGCCGGGCCCTGGCATTCAAATATAATTTTGAAATGGCTCTGAAACTGCACGAAGCCGGTAATATCGATCTCCGTGTCTGGGATAAAGGAAATGAGCTGATAAAGAAAATGCAGAGAGAAAAAAAGAATTAAAATTTATTAATTCGCAGGGGGAAAATTATGCTTATTTTTAATCTCCCTTTTGCGTTACTTTTTATTTTGAAAATAATATGCCGTCTCTCTTGAAATCATTTATACTATATTTCCTTCTTCTCTTCCCGAATTTGATATTCTGTCTTGCTCAGCAGAATGAGACCCGGGAATCCCCTTCGGAAGATTTGATAACCGGACTCCCGATAATAAGGAATTATCTGCCTTCTGAGTATAATGCAACTCCCCAGAACTGGTCGGTTATTAAGGATAACCGCGGAGTCATGTACTTTGCAAATACAGGCGGAGTGCTTGAATATGATGGGAGAGAATGGCGGCTTATTAATATTAAAAATGAAGTGGCCAGAACACTTGCAATAGATAAAAAGGGAATTATTTATGTCGGCGGTGTAGATGAATTCGGCTATCTTAAACCGGATGATTCGGGCCTTTTGAAATACAAATCCCTCGTCTCACTCCTTCCGCAGCACGACAGAGAATTCGGCGATATCTGGAGTATCTGGGTATCTGAAAGAGGAATCTTTTTCCAGAGCACATCTTATCTTTTCCTTATAAAAAATCCTGCTGCAGCTCTGGAGAATCATACTCCCCCGGATCTGAAAATATGGACTCCAAAAACTATTTTTAGTCCCGCTTTCTACGTGAACGGAAAATATTATATACCTGAAAACGGTATGGGTCTTATGACCCTGAACGGGGACTCATTAACTCTTGCTCCCGGAGGCGGTGCCTTTGCCAGGGAGACAATTTATGATATGCTTAGCTATTCCTCCTCCGGTAAACCGGATCCTTCAGAAGATAAGATTTTAATAGGAACATCGGGTAACGGTTTTTACTTGTACGATGGTAAAAACTTAAGCAGGTTCATTACCGGTGCTGATGAATATATCCTTAAAAATAAGCTGTATTTCAGAGGCGGGATCTTAAGCAATAACACCTATGTATTCGGCACGCAGACAGGCGGCTTAATTGTAATAAATAATAAGGGCAGACTATTACAGACAATAAATAAGAATAACGGACTGAGCGATAATACTGTATGGTCAGTGTACCCGGACGAAAGCGGAGTTCTCTGGCTGGGATTGAATAACGGGGTAGCTAAGATAATTTATCCTTCCCCTTTAACGCTCATTGATTCACGTTTTGGAATAGATGGTATTATATTTTCTGTGAATGAACACAAAGGCAGTTTATATTTATCAACTCCTAACGGTTTTTATCATTCTTCGAACGAATCCGGTAACACAGAATCTCTGTTCAAACTTGTCGACGGAATAAATTCTGAATCGTGGGAGCTCCTTGACCTCGGCAGCTGCCAGCTTGGGGCAACAACACATGGCATTTATAAGATACAGGATAATAAGGCTGTCAGCATTAAAACGGGCTGGAGGTTTGCGTATTCGTTCTGCAGATCTAAAGTTAAGCCTGATATTATTTATGTGGGGCTTCACGACGGACTTGCTAAAATGCGCCTTGTTAACGGTGAGTGGACAGATGACGGAAGGATACCCGGGGTTTCTGAAATTATTACCCAGGTAGTTGAAGATGCAGACGGCACGCTCTGGCTTTCGTCCTATAATAAAGGACTATTGAGAATTATTCCCGACTATAACGGTAATAACTCATCCTATACAATTTCAAGGTATGAAAACTTTCTGTCGGGCAGACAACAGCCTTTTATTGATTATAAGAACAGGGTGATTTTCGGAACAGAGAACGGCCTGATGAAATTCGACAAAGCGTCGGATAAGTTTGTAATCGACACCTCATTCGGCAAATATTTTGTAAAGGATTTCAAAATAGCTGATATTAAAAAAGATGCTGATGATAATATCTGGATTGCGGGAAGCAAGGACAATAACCCTGAGATAGGCAGAATTATTTCCGGGAAAAACTCCTCATTTAAATGGGAACCCCTGCCCCAGTTAAAAATAATAATGGATCATATTTCTGCTTTTTCTCCATATCGATTATTCCCTGATAAGTATAATAAGAACCTCCTCTGGATTACCTACGGCGAAAAGCTTTATAGATTCGATCTTAACGAAACAGACCTGCACTCCAATCAGAAAGATTTTAATGCGATTTTACGGAATTTTAATATCGACGGAGATTCCGCAATCTATTACGGAGGATTCTCTTCTCCTGAGCTTTCCGGTAAAGAGTGGAAACTTTTCCCCGGCGTTAATTCAATTGGTATAAATTATACGTCATCAAGCTATTTTCGTGAGGGCAGCAGTAAATTCAGATATTCGCTCGAAGGGTTTAATTCTAAATGGTCGGATTGGACTACTGATAATAGAAAAGAATACACGAACCTGTCTTCCGGAGTTTATAAATTCAATGTGCAGGCAATGAATATTCTCGGGGAATTAAGCAAACCGGCATCGTTTACTTTTTATATTCCATCACCCTGGTATAAATCATTCTGGGCAATTCTTCTTTTCTCTCTTTTATTAATCTCCGGGATCTGGTGGCTGATTAACCTCCGGTTCCGGATCCTTGAAAAAAGAAATATTGAACTTGAAGCAATAGTCGATAAAAGAACCAATGAAGTCCGCAGGCAAAAAGACATACTTGAAGAACAGGCAAAAAAACTGCTTGAACTTGACAGACTGAAATCAAACTTCTTTGCCAATATTTCACACGAGTTCAGAACACCGCTTACACTCATCATGGGTCAGATAGAAAGCCTCCTCGGGGCATCACCGGCAGAATTTACCCGAAAGAAACTTAAAACGGCATTGTCAAATTCAAAGCAGCTTCAGGCTCTTATAAACCGATTACTGGAATTGAGCAAACTGGAATCGGGCGAGTTTAAGATGAAAGTCTCTTATACCGAAATGAACTCCTTTCTGCGTAAAATACTTTCGGCTTTCGAGTCTCTGACAGAAAGGCAGAATATAAAACTGGAATTTAAACGGAACCCCGGAGATATCTATCTCTATATAGACAGGGAAAAGATCGAAGAGGTTTTTAATAATTTAATTTCAAACGCAATAAAGTTTACTCCGGAAAACGGTACTATTTCTATGAGTATCTCACTGGATGAAAATATATCGGGCTATGTCCGAATATCTGTATCGGATACCGGTATCGGTATAAAGCCTCAGGACCTTACTCATATATTCGACCGGTTTTATCAGGTCGATAGTTCCCAGACACGAGTATATGAAGGCACTGGAATAGGACTGGCAATAGTCAAAGAGCTTGTACAGCTGCATAAGGGAATTATTTCTGTTAAAAGTTCTGAGGGAAAAGGAACTGAGTTCTGCATACAGCTTCCGCCGGGAAAAGATCAATTCATAAGTGAACCGAACGTTGAGTTTATTGAGATTATTAAAGACACGGAAAATACAGGAGAAATTGAAACATTTACTGCAGAACTTGAAGAAAATGAGGATGAGAATACTGAAGGATCTGATACTGATAAAGAAGTTATACTCGTTGTTGAAGATAATTCCGATATGCGTTCTTATATAAAAGAAAATCTCGAAAGGGATTTCAGGATAATAGAAGCAAAGAATGGTGAAGAAGGGGTTAAAAAAGCATTGAATTATATTCCCGATCTCATAATCACCGATGTTATGATGCCGGCAATGAATGGATTTGAATTGACAGGAAGACTTAAGCTGGATAACAAAACCAGCCATATCCCCATTATTATGCTTACCGCCAAAGCTGATGAAGAAAGCAAACTGAAAGGACTTGATACCGGCGTAGATGACTACCTGGTAAAACCTTTCAGTACAAAGGAACTGCAGGCAAGGGTGAATAACCTTATAAAACTGCGTAGTCTGCTGAAAGAACGGTATAAGGAAATCAGTGCAATCAATCCAAGTGAAATTGAAGCAAAACCGATAGATAAAGAATTCCTTAATAAAGTATTCAGCAATATTAAAGAACATATTGAAGATCCTTCATTCAGTGTAACTATCCTCGCCGGGGAGGTAGGAATGAGTGTTTCTCAATTAAATAGAAAATTAAACGGTTTGATCAATCAATCTGCCGGAAAGCTGATCCGTTCAACTAAATTGGATTATGCCTCGCAATTACTGATAAATAAATCCGGCAATATTTCAGAAATTGCTTATAGAATCGGATTCAGCGATACACCGGGTTTTACACATAGTTTTAAGGAAAAATTCGGCTGTTCTCCAAGTGAATATGTGAAATTGAAAAAATAAAATTTTTACATTTCATTTAATTGGATACATCTATTCTCGCGGTTTTATCCCCGGTAATTCCTTCACTTTTATCATTTTTGCGCACCTGCACAAAATTCACAACTAATTGAGCGGAAATCGTAACTCTATTCTGCGACCTTTTATTACTTTTGCCTCAATCAAATTCAAAGGTAGGCCATGAAAAGTTTTACGATTCTTTCAATAATGCTTCTGATCTTTTTAACCCCGGTAAACGCGCAAACTACAAATGAAATTATTAATCTTGGGCCCGGGGGGGTCAGCGATATTTCAAAAAACGGTCAGTTTGTCTGCGGAATGAGTTATCCCTCACCTGCATTTATCTGGAGTGAAAGCACAGGAAGAATAGAATTAAATGCAACGGAGTACTGTGAAGCCTATGGTGTATCAAATAACGGCAGAATCGCAGGAAGGTATTACGATCCTTCTCTTCCGGCACCAGGCGGAAATCCAACCTTGAGAGCCGGATACTGGGAAAATGGATCGTGGACAGCTCTTCCCGGACTGGACGGTTTACTCCCTCTTGATGAAACCAGTTTCACCCACGCATACGGGATTTCAGCAGACGGCTCCAGGATAGCAGGAATGCAATGGCATGCAAACTGGACGGTTGAAGCTGTTTATTGGGAAAACGGGAATATAACAGGACTCGGTCAAACTAACGGCGGCAACAGCAGAGTGAACACACTTTCAGCTGACGGATCAGTTATGGCAGGATGGAACGGCGGTCAGGGAAATGTTCCCGACAGGACTGCATACTACTGGGATCCGGTACCTCACTTTATGGGCGGATATGATACAACCTATGCTGTGGGTGAAAGTGAAGGAATAAGCTCTGACGGTTCAATGATTGTAGGAGGATCGGCAGGAGTTGTATTCTTATGGACAGAGGCCACCGGGATGCAGTGGCTTACAGATCCCGGTACTTACCAGGGAGGTGAGGGATTAGATATATCTGATGACGGAACTATAGTAGGATACGTCGATCCGGGAGGATTTAACTACCAGGCTTTTATTAAAAAACCGGGCTGGACGGATATCGTTTATTTATCGACTTTTATTAATGACAGTCTGGGGGTGACCGGCTACAGCGATTGGTATTTTGCATTTGGTCAGTCAATCTCAGCCGATGGTAATACTATCGGTATATCAGCGTATGATCCCTCGGGACAGCCTACCGCCCTTCTGTTAAAGATAAATGAACCTGTACCTGTAGAACTGGTTTCTTTTACGGCTTCTGCAGGCAATTCCACAGTAAGTCTGAACTGGAGTACAGCTACCGAAACAAATAATTCAGGTTTTGAAATCCAGAGGAAAAATGGAACTTCAGACTGGACTTCAGCAGGTTTCATTACCGGCAGCGGAACAGCATCAAATATTACTAACTACAATTTTACCGATCAGCATCCTTCAGCAGGAATTAATATTTATAGATTGAAACAGATTGATTACGACGGCAGTTTCAGCTATTCCAAAGAAGTTGAGGTTGATTTTCTGGCTGCCTCATATAGTTTAGAACAAAACTATCCCAACCCTTTCAACCCGGCAACCACTATAAAATTTGCAATACCTGAAGATAATTTAGTCAACATAACAGTTTTCAATACTCTCGGTGAAAAGGTTGCAACTCTCCTTAACAGTATGACTGAAAAAGGCTTACATACGTTGACATTTAATGCAGCAGGACTTGCAAGCGGAATGTATATACTCAGGATAGCATCAGGCAATTATTCAAAAACGATAAAAATGAACTTATTAAAATAACATTTACCGTCCGGCAGCGGAACTAAATAAATAAGAAATTATATATGAAAAACCACTTTACCTTTTTACTCCTGATAAGTTATCTGATTATTTCTTCAGATCAATTATCAGCACAAACCACCGCACAGTTTATTGACCTTGGAACGGGAGGCGCGGCTAAAGTTTCAAATAACGGCGTCTATGTCTGCGGAAATAATTATCCCGCTCCTGCATTTCTGTGGTCTGAAAGCAGCGGAAGAACAACCCTTGGCACCGGTTACACCGAAGCATTGGGAGTATCGGATAACGGTATTGTTGCAGGATCGTACAGAGATCCGAATCTTCTTGATCCCACAGGTCACCCTACTTTCAGAGGCGGTTATTACCAGAATAACCAATGGAATCCTTTACCTGGCTATTACCCTATTCTTGATTCAATGTCATATACTTATGCGGACGGAATTTCAGGCGACGGTTCGATAATAGTGGGAATGGAATGGGTTCCCGGGTATAAAGCAGAAGCAGTTTACTGGGATAGCACCAGGTCGATAAACCTCCTTGGCAGAACCGGCGGTGGCAGCAGCAGAGCAATGGATGTTGCAGCAACTTCCAATGGATTTATTATTGCAGGATGGGACGGCGTTCAGGGAGGAGCTGACAGACGGGCATTCTACTGGAACCCTCAGCCGCATTTTATAGGAGCCTACGATTCAACATATCCTGCAGGACAAAGCAACGGCTTAAATTCTGACGGAAGCAAGATAGTAGGCGGTTCAGTCGGCGCTCCGTTTGTGTGGAGTGAACCTGCAGGACTCGAGTGGATAACTCTTAATTATCTTAACTATGCCAGCTATGCAACAGACATTTCGGATAATGATATTATCGTGGGTTATGTTAGTCTCGGTGTAGGTAATTACCAGGCTTTTATCATGAAACCAGGATGGCCGGATATCATGTTCTTCAAAGATTATCTGATTGACAGTTTAGGTATAACGGGTATATCCGATTGGTACTTCCCTTTCGCAAATTCAATATCGGCAGACGGATTAACAATAACCGGAACTGCATATCCGCTCAACGGAGGTCCGAACGCCTATGTGGTAAAGATCGATAATCCTGTCCCGGTTGAATTAACATCTTTTACAGCAGCATATGAAAATCATAGAGTACTATTATCGTGGATTACGGCTACAGAAACAAATAACAGCGGCTTTGATATCGAAAGAAAAGATCCGTCATCAGGATGGTTAAAGATCGGATTTATTTCGGGGAACGGAACAAGCACAGGGATCAATTCATACACTTATGAAGATAATACTGTTGCTTCGGGTATATACTCATACAGACTGAAACAGGTGGATTTTAACGGAACATCAGTCTATTCCAAAACAGTTGAAGTTAATACAAATACCCTCTCTGAATTCGCATTAAATCAGAATTACCCCAATCCTTTTAATCCGACTACAAAGATTTCCTTTTCAGTACCGCAGACTTCAAATGTAAATCTTTCGGTGTTTAATGTACTCGGCGAAAAAGTTGCAGTTCTTATAAACGGCGTGAGGAGTCCTGGTAAATACGATTTGGATTTTAATGGAAGCGGATTGACCAGCGGAGTTTATATATACAGAATGGAAGCTGTGCCGGTTACCGGGCAGGCAGCGGGCTTTGTTTCAATTAAAAAGATGACATTAATAAAATAATCAGTTCAAATTTTATTCATTAAAAATCAGGAAAGTCTAATGTACAAAAACTTCACTATTCTCTCAGCTGTATTAATGATCTTTGCGGCAAGTTTCTCCGGTAATGCTCAGACATTAACATATGCGTTTGATGGGGCTGTATTCAGTTACGGCATTATAGATCTCAGCACAGGCGGATTTACTTCTATCGGTTTTGTTCCACAGGGCAGCAATTATTACCCGGTATCCGGAGATAACGACGGTGTTGACGGACAGTACGCAATTATGGCCAGTTTTAATACGTCCAGTTTATATTTAAGGCATATAAATTTTACTAATCTGACTTCAGATAGTATCGGGGTGGTTCAGCCTCTTGCTTCGGGACAAACACAGGTTAAAGCTTTAGCACATGATACTTATACCGATACCTGGTACGTAATAAGCGGTGATGATTTCGCTTCTTCGGCTGTGCTTTACACAATAGATATCAGCACAGGCGTATTAACAGAAGTAGGAGCTATTCAAAATGCAGCCGCTCCTATAACCCTGGCAATTGACTGCGGCGGCAACGCTTATGTGGTAAATGTGGAAGGGTTAATGTCTACTACGGCTGTACTTTATTCACTTGATCTTACCACTGCGGCAGCTGCGCTTGTAGGGACAAACCTCGGTTTCGATAACGTGACATACGGCAGCCAGGATATGGATTTCAATCCTCAAAACGGAAATCTCTACTGGTCGGCTTACTGGTCATCCGGATTTTTTGATGAGGGAGGATCATTCAGAATTATTGATGTGTCAGCTGGTACTTCAACCGAAATTGCAGCTTTTGGCGCATTCGAGACGATAACCGGTTTAAGTATTAATGCGGATTGCCCTACACCCGTAGAAATGACATCCTTCTCAGCTTCAGCTGACGGCAATTCGGTTACCCTTAGCTGGTCAACTGCTACTGAAACAAATAATAAAGGTTTCTCTGTAGAAAGAATCTCAGATAACTCCTCCTGGCAGCAGGTTGGATTTGTCCCCGGTTTCGGTACTTCTGCTCAGCAGCATTCGTATTCTTTTAATGATAATAACCTGAATTCGGGTTCCTATTCATACAGACTTAAACAGACAGACTTTGACGGTTCATTCGATTATTCTGACATTGTAAGCGCTGATATTTCTCAGCCTGCCCAGTTCAAACTTGCTCAGAATTATCCTAATCCTTTTAATCCGTCAACAAAGATCACTTACTCTGTTCCTGAGAAATCATTCGTAAGCATTAAAGTGTATTCAGTTACTGGCGAAGAAGTTGCTTCACTTGTAAACGGAGTTCAGTCAGAAGGCCTCCACCTGGTTACTTTTAATGCAAAGAACCTCTCAAGCGGTATATATATCGCAAGGATGAATGCCGGCAGTTTCAACTACAATATTAAGATGAACCTGCTGAAATAGGAAAGAGTGACCTACCCCGGGAAGTTTACAAATTCGTTTGTAAACTTCCTTTTTTTTGAAGGAAAATCAGGAGTATAATACAAATGAAAAAAATAATTTCCATCTTAATACTCATTCTGCTGTTCTCATCAAATGAATTTCCGCAGGGATGGCAGTGGATAGATACGGGTTTCGACTATATTCTTTATGATATCAGTTTTCCCGCAGGACAGAATGAAATCGGTTATGCTGCCGGATCGGATGTTACTTATAACGGCAACGGCATTATTTTGAAAACGACTGACGGCGGAATGAACTGGTTCCAGATCTCACAGGGAACGATTCCCGGACTGGAAGCGATATGCTTTACTTCAACAGACATAGGATATGCCGGCGGCTGGCAGGATTATTTCATTAAGACTACCGACGGAGGTACTACCTGGAATCAGATATCTATTGATCCTAATATCTGGTATTTCAGAGATATTGAATTTATAAATGCAGATAACGGAATGACTTCTACTGCAGACGGAACCATCTTTGTAACTACTGATGCAGGAACCAGCTGGACCCCGGCCACTGGCTTAAACCAGGATATCCAGGATGTCTGTTATGCCGGTAATTCAACTCTTTATGCTGTAGGCGGAGATGAGAAAATCTCAAAGTCTACAGATGGAGGTTTTACCTGGTCGCAGATTTACTCGGGAACATTTCAGAGATTATTTCTCGGCGTCTATTTCAAAGATCAGAATTATGGGATGGTAGGCGGCGAAGACGGAAAAGTATTGAAAACTACCGACGGCGGACTAAGCTGGATAACTCAGAATGCTGGCGGGTTCGCACTTCTTCACGGTGTTTACATTTTTAATGAGGATAGTGCCTACACAGTCGGCACACCGGAACAGGTATACAAAACCACTGACGGCGGTACAAGCTGGACAGAGGACTGGACCAGCGGCTATAATCCCGCATTCTATAAAATTAAATTCACTTCAAATAATACTGGAATAATCTGCGGATCGCAGGGAATTATTATGGTGAAGACAGATTACGTTCCGGTAGAATTAACCTCCTTCTCAGCTTCAGCTGACGGCAATTCGGTTACCCTTAGCTGGTCAACTGCTACTGAAACAAATAATAAAGGTTTCTCTGTTGAAAGAATCTCTGATAATTCCTCCTGGCAGCAGGTTGGTTTTGTCCCCGGTTTCGGTACTTCTGCTCAGCAGCATTCGTATTCTTTTAATGATAATAACCTGAATTCGGGTTCCTATTCATACAGACTTAAACAGACAGACTTTGACGGTTCATTTGATTATTCTGACGTTGTAAGCGCTGATATTTCTCAGCCTGCCCAGTTCAAACTTTATCAGAATTATCCTAATCCTTTTAATCCGTCAACAAAGATCACTTACTCTGTTCCTGAGAAATCATTCGTAAGCATTAAGGTGTATTCAGTTACTGGTGAAGAAGTTGCTTCACTTGTAAACGGAGTTCAGTCAGAAGGTCTCCACCTGGTTACTTTTAATGCGGGTAATCTGGCTAGCGGAATCTATCTTGTTCGATTGAGTACAGGTATTGATGCCTCTGAAATAAAAATAAATCTCTTAAGATAATACCTGGATGCGCTCTCAATCGCGCCGGGAGAAGCCCTGTTGATTTAGCAGGGCTTTTCCATTTTACTCCTCGTTTTTAATCCCTTTATTGCCCAACTTTCATTAAAGCTCAGATGGTTCCTTCATAAAGTAAAAAGAAAAGTAAGCAGCTTTAGCCGCATAAATCAATACAGAAGCTCGTATATGTTCTAACTATTGTAGATATAAATTCTCCCCTTAATCGTGATCCTCGTGGAGGATCAGCTATAACTATAGAATTCCGTGTGAATCTGTTTGATCTGTTTCCTGTTTTCAGCAATGCAGCCCCCTCAGTCAATCCGCAAATTCCCAATTCCTAAATCAATCCGCTCCATTCGCTCAACTTGCCTGCCGCTTTACTAAGTACTCCATTACATAAATTCGGTGACGTATTATTTTAATTAAGCAGGATGCCGATCAGATATGTTAAAAGTTTTCAACAAATTGTTGGAATTTAGATATCTCTAATACGGTGTCCTCGATACACCTCGCCAAATAGTAAACGAAGGCGAGACACTCCCGCCCTGATGAAGGCAAGGGGCGGGACAGGTCGGACACCGCGAAAGATTTAATAATTATCGCGGTTATCGAGTGTTCCGAATGAAGCGAGATTCGTAATAATATAGCGAGCGGAATGAGGAATGTATCGAGATAACCGGTCTTAATAGAAAATTAATTACTAAGATAACATTTTACAATTACCGTGTCCTCGATTTCGCTGCGCTCAACATCCCGACTTGAAGGAAACGAAGGTCTGCCTACACAAAAGTTCCAACAGGTTAATCGGGACACTCCCGCCCTAATGAAGGCAAGGAGCGGGACAGGTCGGACACCGCGAAAGATTTAATAATTATCGCGGTTATCGAGTGTTCCGAATGAAGCGAGATTCGTAATAATATAGCGAGCGGAATGAGGAATGTATCGAGATAACCGGTCTTAATAGAAAATTAATTACTAGAGAACATTTTACAATTACCGTGTCCTCGATTTCGCTGCGCTCAACATCCCGACTTGAAGGAAACGAAGGCCTGCCTACACAAAAGTTCCAACAGGTTAATCGGGACACTCCCGCCTTAATGAAGGCAAGGAGCGGGACAGGTCGGACACCGCGAAAGATTTAATAATTATCGCGGTTATCGAGTGTTCCGAATGAAGCGAGATTCGTAATAATATAGCGAGCGGAATGAGGAATGTATCGAGATAACCGGTCTTACGTCTGCCTACACAAAAGTTCCAACAGGTTAATTGGGACACTCCCGCCCTGATGAAGGCAAGGGGCGGGACAGGTCGGGCACCGCGAAAGATTTAATAATTATCGCGGTTATCGAGTGTTCCGAATGAAGCGAGATTCGTAAAAATATAGCGAGCGGAATGAGGAATGTATCGAGATAACCGGTCTTACGTCTGCCTACACAAAAGTTCCAGCAGGTTAATCGGGACACTCCCGCCTTAATGAAGGCAAGGGGCGGGACAGGTCGGGCACCGCTACAAGTCCTCACACAATAAGTTGAAAATTAAATTTTATTAATGCTAAGGACAAAATTACAACTTATTATACGTTATAATATTTGTGAATATGCCTACTAAGTTAGAAGGCCTACATTTCAATCAATCAATCGGAATGAAAAGGAGTTTATCCCTCTTCGGTGGCAGGTTAGCAAATTCTTTAAGGCAGCCCCTCAATGACCTTTTGTATATGCTAATGACCCAATCAATCCACTTAATCCGCAAATTCCCAATTCCTAAATCAATCCGCTCAATTCGCTCAATTCTAAATTTATCTTCTTTGTCCCTTAAAACTTTTTTTGTTTCTTTTTTTCTGTCCCTCTGAAGATTTATTGCTTTCCCTGTTTTCTCTCTTATTAGATTTACTCCCGCTTCTCTTCTTTGTTGCAATCTCAACGCTGATCTCCCTGCCGTTATATGATTTTTCTGTAAAAGCATCGAGGATGGTATCCGTATAATTTTTATCTGTTTCAAAGAAAGAAAAGTTTTTAAGGATCTCTATATCTCCAACGTCAATGTTATTCGCGCCTGTATATTCATTTATCAGTCCCATTAACTTTTGAGGCTGCAGGTTATCTGTATTCCCGAGGTTAATAAAAAAACGGGTATAGTCTGTTTTACCGCTTCTGTTTCTGTCTTTTCCGCTTCTCTCTTTTCCGCCTCTTTCTTTTCCTGAGGCAGAATTAAGGTCGGGAGTGTTTTTATAATACTCGAGGAACCGGTTAAACTCAAGCGATACAAATTTCTTTATCAATTCTTCGCGGTCGAGCCATTCAAGTTTCTTATAAATAGCAGGAAGGAAGGAAGTAATCTGTGTATTGTCCACCTCAACCTTTTCCATACGGTCAATCAAATGGAAAAGCTGCTTCTCACAAATTTCCTTACCGCCGGGAATTGGCATATGTTTAAAATCTTTTCCTATCTGATCCTCAATCAGTGAAAGCCGGATATTTTCCTTGAGATTTGAGATAACTATTGAAGTCCCTTTTCTCCCGGCACGTCCTGTACGTCCGCTGCGGTGAGTATAAAGCTCTGAATCATCAGGCAGGTTGTAGTTAATTATATGGGTAAGGTTCTCTACATCCAGTCCCCGGGCAGCAACATCCGTAGCAACTAACAGGGTTATATTTTTATTTCGAAACTTGTTCATTACAACAGTACGCTGCGGCTGGGAGAGGTCGCCATGCAGAGCTTCAGCGTTATAGCCGTCCTTAACAAGATGGTCGGCAACTTCCTGTGTTTCCCTGCGGGTCCTGCAGAAAACGATACCATAAATATCAGGATTGAAATCGACAATTCTTTTCAGAGCAAGGTACCTGTCCCGTGCATGGACCATATAACAGACATGATTTACATCATCAGAACCTGAATTCCTCTTGCCTATTGCAATTTCAACCGGGTCATTCATGTACCTGCCGGCAATCTTTTTAATATCATCAGACATCGTTGCAGAAAAAAGGAGAGTGTTTTTCACCTTTGGAGTAGCTGCAAGGATAGACTCAAGGTCATCCCGGAAACCCATACTCAGCATTTCATCGGCTTCATCAAGAACAACAGTCTTTATTTTTTTAAGATCTATTACTTTTCTGTTTAAGAGATCCAGTAAGCGCCCCGGAGTTGCAGAAATTATATGGGCACCGTCCTTAATTTTTTTGATCTGCTTTTCCATGCTCGAACCGCCGAACACGGCAGCAATCCTGAAACCGGGTTTATATTTTGAAAAGTCGGTAAGGTCATCGGCTATCTGCAGGCATAATTCCCTGGTCGGAGCAAGAATAAGGTGCTGTGTATATCGTCCGGAAATATTTGTTTTCTGTATCAGGGGAAGTCCGAATGCGGCAGTTTTTCCTGTGCCGGTCTGTGCAAGTGCTATAATATCCCGGCTGTCTTCCTGTACCAGCAGCGGAATCACTTTTTCCTGAACCGGCATCGTCTGTACGAATCCCAACTCTTCAACAGCACGGATAATATTGTCTTCAATACCGGTTTCTTTAAATGTCAGCATTATTTTCTTTCAGTTATTATTATAGTTATCTGCGGATAGAAATTATTCTTCGTTCAATCATGAAGAAGTTTCTTATTTTTTATATTATTCATTTTCAGAGAAGTAATACAGGCAAGAATATATTCTGATTCTGGCTGGCTTAATTCCCTTCCGCAATGGAAAAGAATACGATTTATATACTATACTCATTTATTAGTATAGTAAATTTACTAAAATTCTCTCTTATTTCCTTTTTATCCTAACATAATCAAGAAGATCGCAGGTATAATCGTTTCGACTGACGGAAGCTGATCAGCTTTTTCTGATTTTCATCCCAAAGACTTAATAATATGCTTTTTAAGCTTGTGCGCAGAGTTAATACTTTTGCTGTCTGCTGCAGCTCCGGGTTTTCCTTCTGACATTTTTCAAGAAGATAATTCGGAATTCTCGGACTAAGATGATGTATATGATGAAACCCTATATTTCCCGTGAACCACTGTAGAACTTTCGGGAGCTTGTAATAAGAACTGCCGTGTAATGCTGCTTCCGAAAAATCCCATGTATCTTTATTAGCCCAATATGTATCTTCAAACTGGTGCTGAACAAAAAAGAGCCAGGCTCCTGTTGAGGAAGTGATTATCGATATGGGAAGCTGGATAAGTAGAAATGACTGCAGCCCGACAAGCCATATGAGTGAAGCCATTATGAGACCGATAACAAGACTGGTCATATAAACACTGAACTGGTAATTTTTCAGGGTGGATTTATCCCCGGGTGCCGGAAACCTGTAAACGATCAGAAACAAAATCGTAGGAAAAACTATAAATAGTATCAGCGGATTTCTGTAAAGACGGTATTTTAATTTCCCCCAGCGTGTTAAACTGAAATATTCACGGACAGTCATTGTATAAATATCACCTACACCGCGATGTTCAAGGTTGCCTGCGCTTTTGTGATGTATTGCATGCTTCTTCCGCCAGTAATGATAAGGAGTAAATGTAAAGAAACTGCAGAAGATACCGCACCTGTCATTAGCCTTTTTTGAATTGAAGAATGAACCATGCCCGCAGTCGTGCTGTATAATAAAAAGTCTTATTGCAAATCCCGAAGCGGGGAAAGCAAGCAGCAATGTTATCCACCAGCCGTAATCGAGTGCATACAGCATAAGTATCCAGATTAATACAAACGGTATAAAAGAATTTAATAACTGCCAGATACTCTTACGGAATTGGGATTTTTGATACCTGGAAACAAGATTTTTCCAGACCTGGGGATTAGTCAGCGAATCAGATTTATTCATCTAAAGAAATATACTCCGGGAAACTTGTAAAAACTCGATTCCTTATAATACAAAAAAATCAGTGAGATAGATATATAAAAAAGAATCTATACTCACGCCTGCAGGATGCAGAATTATCAGGTTATTTTCTCTGTTTGAACTTCTGTGTAAAAAATTATAAATGATTAAATTGATTCATTAATAGTTAGCGATTGCATTTTCGATGACCCATCCGCCAATTCATCAAATTAATCCGTTAAGTCCGCTAAATTCGCCCAATCCGCCAATTCTTCAAATTAATCCGTTAAGTCCGCTAAATTCGCCCAATCCGCCAATTCTCCAAATTAATCCGTCAAGTCTTCGCCCAATTCGCTCAATCCGCCAATTCTTCAACCCAGAATTAATTAGGTTATACGCTTAATTATAGGTATGTTAAACAATCCGATATATAGATCGGAGTTTTTTTATTTTATATTAGAGGTCCTTTGTGAGCACTAAGTTATTTGTGGGTTCTCTCCCCTGGTCGGTCGGCGACGAAGAGTTGAAAGAAACATTTGAAAAACATGGTCCGGTAGTTTCCGCTAAAGTTATTACTGACCGCGAAACCAGGAAATCCAGAGGCTTTGGATTTGTTGAAATGGAGAATTCATCGGATGCATCTAATGCTATCAGAGCATTAAATGATTCAGAATTAGATGGAAGAAATATTGTAGTTAATGAAGCTAAACCCCGCAGCTGATAAAATATTCTGTTTTGATTCTAAAGAAAGGCGTCTTATGACGCCTTTCTTATTTTTATGCAGTTATTTCCTCTCAAAACCGGCTCGGGAATGACGCTCAGGAATTTGGCAGATCGGGATTAACTTCCAGGTTATTTATTACTCTTATAACACCTGCAACGCTTTCAAACTCCTGTTCAATTTTATCTTTTGTCCAGAGATTTGATACCGCCCCTTCAATAGTCACGAACCCCTGATCAACAGATATACTGATATCCTTTGGATCCGTCAGCGGGAATTCATTGGTAAGAATAGAGTTCAGATAATTCTTAATATTGTTATCATCAACCGCCTTACCAATCGGCGTTACAGTTATGTCATCCCTGATGTCCGTTACACCGTCTGCCTGCGACGTTAGTGTCATAGCTACCACTTTCTCCCTGTCAAAGTTTACATTCCCCGAAAGCTTTACAACAGAGCCGCTCACATCCACATTAATTTTCTGAGGTTCCTTAATTGCTGTGCTGTTATTTATTAAATCCCTGACATCCGCCTGAATCATTTTTGCCGGAAGTAAATCGGTATCTACTGTGATTTCATTGTCTATTTGCTTCACACCCTGAACATATGAGGATATCTCGTAAATCCGGTACTTGTCGTACAGAGAATTTACATCGCCCTGAAGAATGACCTTGCCGTTGCCGTTCACTGTTACCTGAATTTCTGAAGGATCATATCTGCTTGTAATTGCATTTTCAACCCTTCCCTTCAGAGTATCATTACTGCCTGATGCGTAAACCGGCTGCAAAGTCATAAAAAGAAATACCAGAACCGCCGTGTAATAGTTGCCGGCAGCATATTTCATGAAACTGTTCATAATACTTTCACCTTTCTTTCTTCTAACGGTTGAAATATATTGGGATAGGCATCCAGGATTGTTGATGAATCTCAAAACCGTCAGAGTGCGAATAAACACTCCCTCCTTAAAGCATGGAACAATACTGGAAAATTACACTTTCGGGATCATGCAGCGCAGACAAAAATCGACTTAGGCTGCTATTCAATCACCCAATCATGCAATCAATCATGCAATCACCCATCCTGCTTTTGCCTCACTTGACATCTACACTTTTAAGAAATATATTATGAACGAAATTTTTAAGTAAACAACTTGAACAGCACAACTATCAAATACAGCTTCTTTAATCCAGCCGGATTACCTCTCTGGCGCTGGCGCCGCTAATATTATCACATATCTGCGCTTACGCGTAAACTTTTTCTAAGACCTTAATACAAATCATTTAATAATTTATTAAAAGGAGTAATGCCATGAGTATTACTAAAAAAATTCTGCTGAATGAATCAGAAATGCCGGAAGTTTATTACAACATCCAGGCAGATATGCCCAATCCAGTATTACCTCCCCTTCATCCCGGAACAAAGCAGCCTATCGGTCCGGATGACCTCGCTCCTCTTTTTCCTATGGAGCTTATTAAACAGGAAGTATCAAAAGAAAGATATATTGAAATTCCTGATGAGATCAGGAAAGTTTATAAGATGTACCGGCCCACTCCCCTGTACCGGGCATCAGGTCTTGAGAAACTGCTTGATACGCCGGCAAAGATTTATTATAAGTATGAAGGGGTTAGTCCTTCAGGTTCTCATAAGCCGAACACCGCCATTGCACAGGCATTTTATAATAAGCAGGAAGGTGTAAAAAAGCTTGTAACTGAAACGGGCGCGGGACAATGGGGAAGTGCTTTAAGTTTTGCCTGCAATCAGTTCGGTCTCGACTGTGAAGTTTATATGGTCAGGATTAGCTACGACCAGAAGCCTTATAGAAAAATTATGATGAACACTTTTGGAGCTGAAGTATATTCATCCCCAAGTGATAGAACAAATTCCGGCAGGAAGATACTTTCGGAAGATCCTGATTCACCGGGAAGTCTCGGGATTGCAATCTCGGAAGCAGTTGAGAAAGCGGCGACTACTGAAGGAGCCAAATACTCCCTCGGCAGTGTCCTGAACCACGTGCTCATGCATCAGACCGTTATAGGTCAGGAGGCAATAAAGCAGATGGAGATGACAGGAGATTTTCCTGATATTGTAATTGCACCATTCGGAGGAGGCTCCAATTTTGCAGGAATTGCATTTCCTTTTCTGAGGTATAATCTTCGTGAGAATAAAAACATAAGATGCATAGCAGTGGAACCCGCAAGCTGTCCTAAACTTACTAAAGGAGAATTCCGCTACGACTTCGGCGATACTGTAGGTCTGACTCCCCTGCTTCCTATGTATACGCTTGGACATACATTCATACCTGCACCTATACATGCAGGCGGCTTGCGCTATCACGGGGCAGGAGCTATCATCAGCCAGCTGCTTAAAGATAAGATCATTGAAGCATCAGCACTTCAGCAGATTGAATGCTTCGAAGCAGGAGTTAAGTTTGCCCGGGCAGAAGGAATTATACCGGCGCCTGAAGCAAACCATGGCATAGCACAGGTAATAAGAGAGGCATTTAAAGCAAAGGTGGAAGGAACAAGTAAAACAATATTGTTTAACCTTTGCGGACATGGCTACTTTGATATGAGCGCTTATGAAGCTTACTTTGCCGGAAAGCTTTTTGATCACGAATTAACAGATGAAGAACTTTACTCGGACCTCAGGAAACTGGACACACCTGAAGCAGCATAAATATCAGGAACTGACCTCCTCATACCTGCACCGGGCATAATCCTTAGTGCGGTGATAATTATCGCCGGAGATTGCCCGGTGTTAGTTTATTTTCTGATCTTGTAAAGCGAATCGCCGATTCGATACTATCTTTGTAAAGCGAATCGCTGATTCGCTTTCGCCAACTCGCGCTTGCCGTTCACTATTTGAAGGAATTTTATATTTGAGTATATTTTCTTTGATCATTTAAAGATTTTTGAGTCCATTTACGGAAAGATTCAGTTGATCACAACAGACAGCAGAAAATTACCAGTTGTCTTCCCGGGGTGTAAACATTTCCTTTACACATCCAGCTTAATCCCCGCCGCACTTATTAATCAGAGGAGAAGAAATGAAAAAAACAGCAGCTCTCTTAGTCCTTTCTTTTATACTAAGTTTCCTTTTCAGCTATTGCAGCAAAGATGATAATACCACTACTGAACCGGCCGCACCCGTGTGCGATCAGAACTGCCAGGATGAGCATTCCGCCTATGGTATTGTCGATGTTTTCTGGTTTATCTGGAATCAGAATATAGCTGGACAGCCGGCCGGCGGTCAGGATCTTACTATTCCCGGACCGCAGGGAGGAAGCGTTCATATAACCGGCAGTACGCAAGTATCTGCTTCAACCGGTATAAATACAATGCATCTTGTACTTGAGTTCAGCAACTGTAAAGGTATTGAAGAAACCTATAACCTGATATTCAATGGAACGCTCACTGCAGAAGGTACCTTTTCAACTACTCATAAAGCTATAACCTTCTCAAGCGGTCAGCTTAATTACAGCGGTACTGTCGGTAAAGACAACTGGGTAACACAGGTGGATGGAAGCTGCGCTGTTACAATAAACCAGACCATTTCATCAGTCACCGGTACAATCTGCAGCAGAACTTTTAGTTATTAACAGATCTCCCGCTGATTAAGATTCACGGGCGTCTCCGGCTTTTTAAGTACCCGGCTGATACTTTCAGACCGGATTGCAGGGCTTTTAAGGGTCTGATAATTGATCAATACATTGATACTTTTTAGGGGATTACTTACTTTATACATCAATATTAAAAGTTTACGGGGAGCTTTATGAAAAAAGTGCTTTTAGTGCCTGCTCTTTTTCTTTCAACCGTTTTTTTCCTCACTGAAACTTTATTTGCACAGGGATTTGATCTGACCCTCTACCAGCAATTCCTGCAGAACCATCGGAATATGCAGACCCAGGATCTTCTCCAGATGCACCCGGCCGGCATATTTGAAGATAATATAAATCTCAATTACCAGGATGTTTTTTATTTCGACTCAATCGATGCAAAGTATAACCTCACTGAGTTTGAAAAGTCGATGATTCAGGACCATGGTTTTATGGTTACCCAGCGTCTCTCCAAAAAATCTTTCGGGGAAATCCTCCTTGATATTCATCATAATGATCTGCCTGTTTTCGTATCTACAGATGCAATTCTTTATACGTATCATGTTTCGTACGACAGGATACTCAGGGAGGTAGAGCTAGGTTACCTGATTGATAAGGTTACAAGCCTGTTGGGTTCGCTAAAAAACTCGTTCCCCCAGCTTGTAAATAATTACGCCTCCGAACCCGGTATGCTGAGAATGCTGAAGGATGTTGATTTATACCTGACGGTAGGATTAAAACTTACAGGACAGAATGCCAATCCCTACTACAGTGAAAATTCAGGTATTATCGATACAGTTATCAGTCGTGTCATGGAAGCTAATTCATTTTACAATGATACTTTGTTTTCATCCAACTGCGTTGCTCACGATTATAGTCAGTTTAAGCCGAGAGGCCATTATGACTCTGATGATTATCCTCAGCTTCGTTTGTATTTCAGAACTATGATGTGGCTCGGCCGAATTGAAATGTACCTTATTAAACCTTCCATTGGGAGTCCGGACTGTTGGCCTCAGACTACAACAGACATACAGCGCCAGGTCATTGATGCAAACCTGGTTTATGAGTTATTCGGATTCGCAAATGTCCATTCAGATTATGAAGAGATTGAGGATGTTATCAAATTCTTCGTAGGTGATCAGGATAATGTTACCCTGGATAATTTGGAATATCTCAGGAATGCTGTACAGCTTACCAGCGCCTCCCAGCTGCTTGATACTCTTAAGGTGGATGAATTCCAGGATACCCTCCGGAACCAGTCTTTTGCCTTCCAGCTGATTCTCTCTCAGCTTCTTATGGGAAATCCGATGTCGGGGGACAGTCTGGTGCCTGCATCATCGTTCCTGATGTTCGGGCAAAGGTATGTTGACGATTCATACGTTACTGGAAGCGTGGTATACGACAGGATATCCTACCAGGGAGAGAGAATATGCCGCCTGTTTCCATCTGCTCTTGATCCAATGTTCGCACTGGGGAACAATGCTGCTGCACAGCTTCTGATCCCGGAACTGGATGAATACCATTACGGAACGAACCTTGCTGCGCTGAGGTATTTGTTTGATTCTTTCCCCCCGGAATATTGGGGAACGACAATGTACAAGAGATGGCTGGGGATGATTAAAACTCTCAACCCGCCCGAAGACCGCGGCAGTCTGCCCGGGTTTATGACCACTGCTGCATACTGGCAGGAAAAGCTTAATACGCAGCTCTCCTCCTGGGCTGAGTTGAGGCACGACAATCTATTGTATGCGAAACAGTCGTATACGGGAATTGGTGTATGTTCATATCCTTACGGTTACGTTGAACCTTTTCCCGGACTTTATGATGAATTAAAAAATACCGGGAGCTTCGGTTACGATTATTTCCAGAATGTCAGTTTTCTTGACGGTGATATTAAACAGCATATTCTTGATTACTTTACTAACCTGCAGCTTACCTGTGATACATTGAAATCAATTTCACAAAAAGAACTTGATGACGTTCCTCTTTCCGCTGAAGAAACAACTTTTCTGAAGAATATGATGTTTGAGATGTCAACTTATACCGGGATAGTCTATGACGGTTGGTATCCTAAATTAATATACCAGGATGAGGCTTACGGTTTTGAAGGTACCATCGATGCTAATTATATCGTTGCTGATATCCATACTACCCCTTCTAACTGCGGGGGAGCAATGATTGGATGGGTTACACACGCTGGTACGGGTCCTGTTGATGCCGGCGTTTTTATAGCAAAGCTGCCGGGCGGTGAGGAGTGCGCGTTTATCGGTCCTGTTCTCAGCTACCGCGAATATGTTACTACCGGCTTTCTCCGCCTTACTGACGAAGAATGGAGTTCTGATTATATGTTCTCCTCCGGCCGGCCTGACTGGGTTAACCTCTACCTGGCTGATTCAACAGGCGGCAGTATGGGTGAAGGAGGCCGGCTCCTTACATCTGTTGAGCCTGGAAATAATGATCATATCGTTTCAGATTATCTGACGGTTTCAAATTATCCCAATCCATTTAATCCAAGCACTTTAATAAAATTTTCGGTTCCGTATGATCTCAGCAATGAAAATGCTGAGCTGATAATTTATGACATACAGGGACAAGCGGTGAAACACCTCGTGAACCAGGTTCTGCCGGCAGGGAATTATGTTACTAAATGGTACGGTAAGAATGATGACGGTAGTCCGGTTTCAAGCGGGATATATATCTACAGACTGAAGATAGCGGGAAAACAGGCTGTCGGTAAGATGAACCTTATCAGATGATAAGATTGCTCTCCAGGTTGAATCTGACACAACCTCTGGCGGGCGGGTTTTGCAAAGATGATGCGATGCAGCCTTACCTATTGGCAGACAGGTAAGCATAAGCAGAAGGATTACGCAGCATTTGGAGGAATGCTCATTCTGTTTTAAAACGCATAGCCTATGTTGGTGAATAGACGGACATTTTCCGGGTTGATTTTCTTTTGTACATATAATAGTCTTTCAATACCGAACTGGAATTCGATAGAACTATTAATTTTTGATTCACCGCTGAGAAAATTATAGTTAATCTCTACACCTGCCCCGGGACGGTATCTTCCCCACGAATCAAAGATATCAGTCGCGGTTTTTACAAATACCGAACCGGAAATAGGAAAGCTACAGTCAGGTCCGGGCTGATTAACATTGAAATGCAATTCCGAGTTTGCCATGATTATAGGAAGGGCGAACAAATTCCGGGCTGAAGAATTCGAGTTAATCCCACTGAATATCATCCCTAAGCCGTATACATAAACCATTGCGCCCAGGGCTGTGTATGATCCATATACAACCCCTGTTTCTGAATTTCTGATTATTGCGGTCGGAAAAGGTATATCTATTCTCCCGGAACCTAAAAACTGTTCGATAACAAAAGCTGGTGTTATTTCATTTTTATTAATACCTGTCCGCAGTGAAGCTCTGATATAATTGTGAACCGTTTGAATTTTAACAGAATCAATTAATTCAACAGGAATCCTTGTTTGTGTCTCAACCTTGTATTTATAGACATCTATATTGCGCAGTGTATCTTTAAAAGATTGGTGCAGCACATTCTTACATTCAACTATTTTTCCATTTTTCCATTCGCTTAACAGAGAATCAATGGTGAATACAGAATCTTTATAAGTGACCAGGGAATCTTTTTGCTTCCGCCATCTATCCATAGCAATTATAGAATCACCCGAGATTACAAAGATTTTTTGATGGCGATTAAGCCTTAATGTGTCAAGCTGATCATATGCGATATATTTTTCACTTACATTTGAACAGCCGGCAATAAGCAAAGCTGATACTATGAACTGAATTATGGCTTTCATATTATTTTTAATTAATTCCTGTCATATTCTATGAAAGGCTGCAGATGGATTTGTCATGCATTTGTAAAAAAGGTGTAAGAATTCTAACAGAAGCGAATTCTTCACATATTCATTTATTTTAAGTTATTTTTGCTGTTGATAATCAGAAAAAACGGAATCTCAACAGCAGCTTATGAAAAAACTGGCCGTCTTTACTATTTTAATTTCATTCCTCCATTTTAACTGCACTCAGCATACTCCCCCTCCTCAGCCCGTAAGCAGCCGGAATGGAATGGTCGTTTCAACCAGTTCCTACGCAACACAGGCCGGTGTTGATATACTGAAGAAAGGCGGGAATGCTGTGGATGCTGCCGTGGCAGTGGGATTTGCACTCGCTGTAACTTACCCTGCCGCAGGAAATATCGGCGGAGGCGGGTTCATGGTCATTCACCTTGCGGATGGAAAAAATACCACGATAGACTACCGGGAGAAGGCCCCCCTTTCGGCATACAGGGACATGTATCTCAATAAGGAAGGTGAATTTGTTCCTGAACTTAGTCAGCAGGGAGCGACTTCTTCAGGCGTGCCCGGCAGCGTTGCGGGATTAATATATGCCCTTGAAAAATACGGCACCCTTCCCCTTTCTGAAGTTATACAGCCGGCAATTGATCTTGCAGTAAAGGGATGGAAATTGAATTCGAGAGATGCCCGGTATTTTAACGAGGGACTCCCTTTGTTCGAAAAATATCCTTCAACGAAAAAGATATTTATTAAGGACAGCACGACATACAAAGAAGGTGATCTGTTTATTCAGCCTGATCTTGCATCGACTCTTGAACAGATAAAAGAACACGGCCGCGACGGCTTTTATAAAGGCAGGGTCGCTGAACTCCTTGCCCGGCAGGTAAAATCACTCGGCGGTTATATAACACTTAAAGATCTTGAAAAATATGAACCGGTAGAGAGAAAACCCGTAACCGGCACCTACCGGGGGTACAGGGTAGTATCAATGGCCCCTCCCAGTTCAGGCGGAACAGCGCTGGTTGAACTTCTTAACATCCTTGAAAATTATGATCTGAAAGTTGAGGGATGGAACAGCAGTGTTTATATTCACCATCTCGTTGAGGCGATGAAATATGTTTATGCAGACAGGACGTATCATCTCGGGGATGCGGATTTTTATCCTGTTCCGGTAAAACAGCTGACTTCTAAGAAGTATGCAGCAGCCGTTTATAACAGGATAGTAAAAGCAGGTAATAAGGCTGTTCCTTCGGCAGAGATAAAAAGTCTTGAACTAAAACCCGGACACGAAAGCACCCAGACTACTCATTATTCTATTTACGATTCTTCAGGCAATGCCGTCAGTGTTACTACTACAATCAACTCACTTTTCGGATCGGGGGTTGTTGTAGACAGTGCCGGATTTTTCCTTAATAATGAAATGGATGATTTCAGCAGCAAGCCCGGTACCCGGAACCAGTTCGGACTGCTCGGCACCGAAGCCAATTCAATCCAGCCGGAAAAGAGAATGCTTAGTTCAATGACTCCTGCGATAATCCTCAAAGATAATAAACCTTATATCATTGCCGGTTCTCCCGGAGGATCAACAATTATTACGGTTGTTCTCCAGGTAATATTGAACTGCATCGACTTTGATATGAATATCAAAGAAGCCGTTGATTCTCCCCGGATACATCACCAGTGGATGCCTGATTCAATATATTATGAACCGGGCGCATTTACTGACGATGTTAAAAATGAGCTTAAAGCAATGGGATATAATTTTGTTGATGAAGGCGCCCCGCAGCGGGTACTGGGGATAGTGGAGGGAATAATGGTGGATAACAAAAAAGGAATTGTGTACGGCGCGGATGACAGAAGAGGAGGAGGCCTTGCAGAAGGAGTCGGTGGGAAACGGTAGTGAGGAGGAGTAGTCGGAAGTCGGAGGTCGGCAGGGGGTGAGGTGAGGGAGAGACTAAGAGACGGAGGGACTGAGAGACGGAGAATTTGCGGCTAAAGCCCTTTACTTTTCGGTTTTACTACTCCCACGATTTAAAGCGCCTGTGTGAATATCATTAATACGAAGTAAAATCGAATAATTACTAACCGTTTTAATTTATCCGCCGATAGGAGGGTTTATCAACCGAAGGGCGGACGGTTTATCAGGAGTTTTCTACACAGCATCTAAAAGTCGTGGCAAGTCAATCTTCTTAAATCAAAAATATTAATCCAGTCCTGGTACCGGCCTTCTGCACATCCAAATATATCACTCTTCTTTAGTTTTATTTAATTAGAATTTCCTTGCTGGCTTCGGCTGACTTGGAGGCTGACTAAAAAGTAAGACAATGTCATTTCGAGGGAGTCTTCGACCGAGAAATCTTTTCTAATTTTAAGGTTTCTTCCCTCGATCGAAATGACTGGGTTATTTTTTAGTCAATCCCATAGTATAGAAAAGACTATCCCGGCTTTAGCCAAATTTAATTAAGATTTTCTCTGGATTTTTTCTCTTTGGCTAATAAAGGCTTCTTCTTTTTGGTTTTACGACTCCCACGACTTAAAGAGGCTGTGTGAAAATTAAACTTGGGGAACAATTCAGTGCGACGGAATACAGAAAATTTAATTTTTTTACGGCGAGGGAAAGCGAAACGGCGTTTCGCTTTACATTTTCACACAGCCTCTAAAAGTCGTGGCAAGTCAACATTCTCAATTCAATCCCCCTAATCCAGTCCTCGTACCGGCCTTCTTTTCTTCTGCTCATAGTTGCCGCTTCACTAATCCCCAAATCAATCCGTTAAGTTCGCTCAATCCGCAAATTTGTCAATTCCCCTCACCTAATTACTTCCAGATTATAGTTTCTTTCGAAGGCTTTGTTATAGTGGACGGAGCCGTCTGAGGCTACGATGAGTATAGGATAGTTCAGGCCTTTATCTTCAAGTGCCTTTTGCCAGCCAAGCAGGAAAACATAAGTTGCTGTTGCATCTGCTTCTTCAGCTGTGGGAGCCAGTACTGTTGAGCTTTCTGATAGTCTGCCCGGGTATCCTGTGGCGGGATTGAGAATATGATGATAGCGGACGCCATTAATAATTTTGAATCTTTCATAGTCGCCGCTTGTGGCAACTGAATAATCCTTCAGATCAAATTCGGCAGCCAGATCATTCGTGTATCGCGGGTGCTTGATGCCGAGTTTCCACTCCGTATTTTTATCCTTTGTGCCGCTTACATAAATATCGCCGCCTGCATTCAGGATGAAATCCGTAATTCCCATTTTCCTCAGGACGGCAGATCCCCTGTCGATTGCATAACCTTTCGCTATTCCGCCGAGGTCGATCGACATCCCTTTCTTCTTAAGGAATACTGTCGTGTCTTTTTCATCGATATCTATGTCCTTGTAATTAACCAGCTTCACAAGCTGCTTTATCTCATTGGAATCGGGCAGGACAATCTCCTTATCTTCGCTGAAACCCCACAGGCTGGATAAAGGACCAATCGTTACGTCAAATACTCCATGATATTTTCCGCAGTAGGCCTTTGCCCTCTGCATCATTGCCATGGTTTCATAACTGACTTTAACAGGATGTATCCCCGCGGCACGGTTTACGGCTGATATCTCACTGCTGTCCTTCTGACAGCTTAATACATTTTCTACACGCTGCATTTCCTCATAAGCCGACAGTAAAGCTTTTTTACAGTAATCTATATCGCTGCTTCTTGCGGTAGTCTCTACAGTGGTTCCCATCAGGTACTTCGTAACAGATACCTTGTACATCGTGGTGTCTGCCTGCGCATAAAGCATGCCGGATAGGAATACCATGAATGTGAGGATGCGGCTGAACGGAATAGCTTTCATTCTTCTAAGCTAAAATGTTATGCTGTCTACTCCAAGCGCACTCTTACCTGCGATTGAAACGTTGATCTGGTTAGGAACGCAGATAAGGTTTTCACCTGGTCTTGATATAGCATTCATATTCATACAGGTCTTATGCCTGCACGATGCCGATACTATCTTTACTGACCTGTTCTTTATTCTTATATCAACATGTCCTTTTAGTCCTTCAACCCTGTAGATTTCTTTGTTCATCATCCAGCGGCAGCTGTTTGATCAGTGAATCCCCTCTGAAAATGTTTATGCCTCCCGCCTCTGTTAAATTCTGCTGTGATGAAAACCTGAGAAGTACAGGATCATCAACAGGATCCGGAAGTGAGAGAGATCGTGCACTGTCGTTCAGCAGCAGTGAAAACTCATCGCTCCCCTTGTGATAGTCTATCAGCTTCTGCGATTTCACATATGCAATATCACCTATGTATCTTCCGTTAAGCTTGTACTCGGTAAAATCAATTATGCGGCTGCCGTATTCAGAATTTTTAATAGCCTGCTCCATCATATGGATAGTTTTAGAGGGCTTATCAGTAATAACCGAAAGCGAAAATGAACCGGAATTCTTTACGGCGGCGAATATATTCTTCGTAAAGGGATTGATCATTCCGATGGCTGCCGAGGCCGGCAGGATCAGTGAACTGTATTTCAGGAAATCCCGTCTTTTCATTTAATTAATCCTTATAAATTTATAAAACATTTTTCAGTACCTGTACCTGATACCGATATTAATATTCGTTGCAAAAAGATTATTCATATTGTTAAACCAGTATGGCGAATTCGTATGCCGCGCATAGAAGTCCAGGTTTATAATGTACTCTACCCGGTCATCGGAAAGGAACGGCAGATAGTCCTGACGGTCCCCGCCCGTTAAAGTAAGGTTCATCTGAAGTTCATTTGAATATCCGGCGTCAAGTTTTATATCTGTCGTCATATACTGTGCAGGTGCAGTATATTTCGGCTGAAAGAAGAATGCCTGCGTCTGGAAGTTTGCTCTCCACCCGAGTCCCAGTATTACGTGTTTCGACAGATACCTTTCATAATCGGCTGAGTATGTATTCGCATTTATATCCCACGAATCCCAGTAGTACCTGTATCCCAACTGAATTGAAGACTTATCGGAGAGGCGGTATTTAAGAGAAGCCGCTGCTGCCCGCCTTATTCTGAGGTCGGGATGAATTGGATCGAACAGGCTGTCCTGCCCGTTGATTGCAATCGGCACCAGTTTGTAATTATCCGAAAGAAGTCCGTTATTATCTGTATATGTAGAAAGCAGCTGAAGAATAAGACTCTTACTGATCACCTGAGAAAAGTTGGCATTCACGGTAATAACATTCTTATCCTTCTTCCAGTTTTTTGTTTTGGGGAATACTTTATCCCAGCTTCTTACCACACCGATCTGCAGAGATGTGTTGTTCTCAGCAAAATACTGGGTATAGTTTCCTACAAGAGTAGATGAAGTATAGTCGCTTTCGGTACTATAAAGACCATCGGCCGTCAGTAAACCGCTTCCGAACAAATGAGCAAGTCCCAGATTAAATTCGTGGCGTACTTCATCGAATGCCGGAACAGAAGGACCTCCGCCTCCTCCCCCGCCTCCGGAGCGGGATGACGCCGCTGTAACTGCATCAACCTTCCCAAGCTCGCCTTCGGTGCCGGTGGTTGTTGCAGATGCAGGACTGCTGCTTTTTATAGAAGCTGCCGTTATCATATCAACAAGATACCTTCCCGTAATACTCGTATTTTCGGAAAGATGTTTGGTTATTGCGATACTCGGATAAAGCACCGTGACGTTAAAGTCATCGAAATAGGTGCTGAAATTCACCTGAGTTTCATTCGGCGGAAGCAGCTGTGCAAAATCAACGGCACAGAGATTTAAGAAAACAAGATGGAATAATATAATTTTTTTAGCCACACCCGCAGCCGCCGCTTTCTGCACCTGTGGCGCCTTCTACACCTTCTCTGTAATCCAGGAAATGTTCCTGTATTCCCTGGTTAATCGGATTTTCATCGATTATCATGATAGGATCTGAAAGGCCTTCCTTTTCCCATGGCTTAACTGTCGCACAGCCGTAAAGGAGTATTGAGGTCAAAAGCAGAAGAAGAATCCGGATTGTTATCTTCAATTTAATTCTCTTTTAATAATTGGGTTAATTCAGAATTAAAATCGGTCACGTATGAATCCTCGAAGCCATCATGCCGGTAACGGATATTTCCTTTTTTATCTATAAAAATCGTGGTCGGCATTGCTTCAATATTAAACAGCGGCGGTATCTTCTGATCATGGTCCTCTACCACTGGAAACTGCGGCTGCGGAAACAGCTTATCAAGAAATTTCAGCATATTGCCGGCATTGTCATCAATATTGACAGCTATTAATTTGAAATCGGGGTTATTATGCGATCTGTAGAATTTAATTAACTGGGGCATCTCTTCGCGGCAGGGCGGACACCAGCTTGCCCAGAAATCGAGCAGTACCACTTTGCCTTTGAAGTCGGATAACTTTATGTCTTTTCCCTCGACTGTCTTCCCCTGGAAATCGGGTGCAGGTGAATCTTCTTTTTCCTGAGAGAGTCCGCTGCTTACAAATACAGCAGCACTCAGGATAAGGAGAAACATCACAGTAATTCTCATAGGATATTCTCCTGATAAGTTTTTAAGATAGAACAAGTTAGAAACTTAGTTTAACATTAAACAATACTGGTTTTACAGTCATGATATAAAATCGGGACTGCATCAAAAAATGGACTAATTTTTCAGAAACTTATCTATTTTGATGTGAAATATCCTGAAAGGTTCCGGGAAGGTTACGTTGAATCACAACTTGAATCCATTTGCCATTAAATACGACATTAAATATAAGAGACAGGCCTGAAATTGGACTTGCACTTTAACTCGCTTCTAACCCTGCCTGCTGTTTTCTAAACATTGTCATTTCGAACCCCGGCAAACTTAGCTATAGCTTTTATGCCGGGGTGAGAAATCCAAAATCATGATCATTACTTATTTCTGTCTACTGCCTACTTTTTCCTTCCTATTTTCCTACCTTCTCATCTTCTTACCTTCTTATCTTCTAATCTTCTACCTCCTTACCTTCTTACCTTCTTAGCCTCTTATCTTCTTTCTTATCTTCCTATCTTCTCATCTTCCTATCTTCTCATCTTCCTATCTTCTTACCTTCCTACCTTCTTATCTTCTCATCTTCTCATCTTCTTATCTTCTTACCTTCTCATCTTCCCACCTTCTCATCTTCCTATCTTCTCATCTTCCCACCTTCTCATCTTCCTATCTTCTTACCTTCCTACCTTCTTATCTTCTCACCTTCTTACCTTCTCATCTTCTTACCTTCTTATCTTCCTATCTTCTCATCTTCTCATCTTCTCATCTTCTCTATCTTCTCATCTTCTTATCTTCTCATCTTCCCATCTTCTCATCTTCCTATCTTCTCATCTTCCTATCTTCTCATCTTCCTACCTTCTCATCTTCACATCTTCTTACTTCATCATATTCCCGGTGCTGTCCTTGCCCATCATATTATTCCTCGTAGTATCCTGCTGCTGCTGCATCATCATCATATCCGTTATATCAGTATAACCCCAATGTTCTGCCATTTTGTCGCCGTCCCATCTGATAACATCAACATTATTCACTGTCTGTTTTTGCCCGGCAGGCGCACCCATAAAAGGCTGAGCGGTTGTACCGGTTGAAGATACCATAGCAAACATAGTATCACCCGAGAATGCCATTGAATGAACAGTGGTATGCATATCCGGGAATACCTGGTGCAGCTTAGTGAATAATTCTTTAATGCCGGCAAGTCCCTGCTGAGTTGCTCCCATAGCCTGAGCCTGGTGGTCGACTGCATCTTCCTTAATATAATTACCGAGTGAATCAATATTGCCGCTGTCCAGCATTTCGTTCACTTTGATAAAGGCTTCTTCCCTGGATTTATTATTCTGCTGATTGTTATTCTGGCAGGAGGTAAGAAGCACTAGGAGAGGAACAAAAAGAAATAGAAAATATTTCCTGTTCATTTTATTATTCCTTTCTTAATCGTTGAATAAATAATTATTTAGAGCTTATTCATAATAGCAGGAACAGGATTTAACTTTTGGAGGAGACAAAATCTAAGGATAATAGGGGAATCAACGGGTGCTGTGGAGCACAGGTCATTCAATGATCATTTGAAAACTTGAACTTGAACCTGCCTGCCGTTTTATAAGCCGCTGAGTCAGGAGGCAGGCTTGAACTTAAACTTGAACCTGAACTAATTGACGAATTGACGAATTGAGCGGACTTAACAGATTAATTAGCGGATTAACGAATTAAGCGGATTGATTGATATTAATTCGCTCAATCCGCTCAATTCTTTAAGTTTTTACTTTACGAGCATCATCTTTCTGCTCTGTAAAAAATTGCCTGCTTTAAGTACGTAGAAATATACGCCGCTTCCAAGTGCTGAAGCATTGAATACTGCACTGTACTCTCCGGCAGCCTTCTGTTCATTAACAAGTGTGGAAACTTCATTTCCAAGTACGTCGTAAACTTTTAATGATACAAAACTATTTACCGGAAGCTGGTAGCTGATAGATGTGGTCGGATTAAACGGATTGGGATAATTCTGTGAAAGTGTAAATTCAGAAGGACCGAATTCAGCTTCCACAGTACTTGAATATTTATATGCACCGTTAAAATCCACCTGCTTCAGTCTGTAATAATACGTAACTAATGATGCTCCCGGCAGGTTATCAGTATAGGAATAGTGCTGAGGTTCAGTTGTTGTTCCTCTGCCTCCTACAAAACCAACCCTGCTCCATTCAGCTTTATCCGTACTTCTCTCTATTTCAAAGCCGCGGTTATTTGTTTCTGTAGCAGTAGACCAGTTTAAGACTGCACCATTTTTTGAAACCGATGCAGTAAAGCTGATAAGTTCGACTGGTGTAGCAGCAGGAACATAAGCAGTGGCTTCATTTCCCCAGTCGCTTATTGATCCGGGGGGACCTGATATGGTAGCTATCCTGTAAGTATAAATTTCATTTAAATTTACATTCAGGTCATTGTACGTAAAATCATTAACACCTGGTTCGGCAATTGTTTCGTAAATAGATTGATCAGTCGGCAGGCCGGTCTTTCTTTGTATTCTATATCCGTTTACCGGATCGGGACTTGAGCCGTTGTTCCAGTTAAGTGTAACTTTTTGTTCTTCAGTACCCGCTTTTGCTTTAAGTAAGGATGGCGGCAAAGGAGGAGTTAGTACTTCCAACCAGGTAAGCATCACATTATCTACTGCCCACCACCAGTCCCATCCGGGCTGAACAGTTTTAAAGCGGACAGGGTAAGACTGTCCTGTATATAAATTAGGGACAAAATAACTCTCGTGAGTATTTCTGACTTCCGTTGAATTAAATGTTGCGATATTAATCCAGGAGGACCCATAATCATAACTTACATCAACAAAAGCCGAATCTTCTGTATTAATTGGAAACCAATCGTTATCCCATTCTATTGTTCCCCCTATTGCTTGATTAGGCGGATTTGAAATCATCACTGTTGCTGTGCCCGATGATCCTCCGCCGCTGGATCCGCATAGATCAGCATCTGAGGCAAATGCATTTCCAAAGGCCGGGTTAGGCAGCATATAGGAACGTGAGGCAATTGGAATAGCATCCCAGGGACAGCCGGACTCCGTCGTAATAGTCCAATTGCTAAGTCCGTTTTCGAAATCATCAAAGAAACCAGTTACACAGTCGCCTGCAGAAAACCACCATGTTTCTCCATTCGATGTGCCCTCCCCATGATACTCAACTACTCTCCAGTAATATTTTCCGCAAGTTTGCAGCGATCCGAAAATATTAAGCCCAACTGAATCAAAGACAGTTGATGGATAACCATCATAGATAATTGCACTACTGTCTAATGATGCAATTTTTAGTGAATCATCACTGAAATACACCATGTTGAAAACAACGCTGTCCGGGTTATCCCAGAAAAGTATATGATTATAATTTCGGATCCCGGAAGCTCCCGGAGCTGTCATTGGATTTAAGGCATCTCCGGGATTCTGGGCAAAAACAAAAAAGCTATTCACTATAAAAGTGAATGCTGATAGTTTCAACATCATAAACCCCCCAAATTATTTCATCAGGACCATCTTCCTGCTCTGTAAAAAATTGCCTGCTTTAAGTACATAGAAATATACGCCGCTTCCAAGTGAAGTGGCGTTAAAGACTGCACTGTACTCTCCGGCAGCTTTCTGTTCATTTACCAGTGTTGTAACTTCATTGCCAAGTACGTCATAAACTTTCAGCGATACAAAGCTGTTTACAGGAAGCTGGTAGCTTATAGATGTAGTCGGGTTAAATGGGTTGGGGTAATTCTGCGAAAGTGTAAATGCTGAAGGACCGAATTCAGCTTCCACAGTACCTGAATATTTATACTCACCGTTAAAGTCGACCTGCTTCAGTCTATAATAATACGTAACCAGCGAAGCTCCCGGCAGGTTATCTGTATAGGAATAGTGCTGAGGCTCAGTTGTTGTTCCTCTTCCTCCTACAAAACCTACTCTGCTCCATTCAGCTTTATCAGTGCTTCTTTCTACTTCAAAACCGCGGTTATTTGTTTCTGTAGCAGTAGACCATGAAAGGTTAACCGTATTTCCTTTAACAGCAGAAGAAAAAGAAACGAATTCTACCGGAATGGGTTCTACCGCTATATAGCTGTAGTAAACATCCTCTTCGCCGTTGAACGTCGCTGCCCATGCAAGCCTCGCGCCGTTGCTGTCTGAAACCATATGGAAGTAATCTCCCATCTTATTCTGGTTCGGCCAGCCTAAATGAGGATCAAAATAATCGGAAAGTCTTTCATTCTGGGCCCAGGTAACGCCGGCATCGGTTGAATTTGTATAATATAAAGCCGAGATGTTGGTTCCCGGATGATCCCTTGTATCCAGCCATACCACGTCTATGCGCCCTGTCGGGGCAACGGACATAGTGCCGAACCATTGATATGCATTTGTGCCGGGATCGTCATTTACTCTTACAGATGAACTGAATGAAGAACCTCCGTTGGTGCTTCGCGCAAACCTTACGTCAAGCGGATCGCTTCCTGAAGGCACTACAGAACACAGCAGGTATATGTTGCCGTTTGTAGGACCGCCGGAAGTGTCTATTGCGATGGAAGTCTGTCCTCCCAATCCGTCGGGATTAGGATTGATACCGTATGTAATATAACCGCCGAGGCTCACGGTGGTAGCCATATCCCAGGTAACCGTCTGTCCGGCTATCTGTGCGTTTGAAGATTTCGCAACAACAAAATCGAACGAACCTGATGCACCGATGTAAAGGTTGCCGCCGGCATCTACCATAATCGTTCCCCAGGATGGGTCATCGGGAACAGTTGTGCAGTTTCCGAAACTTGCGCCGCCGTCTGTTGAGCGTGTAAAGAAATCAGGATAACAGGTGCTGAAGAAGCTCGTCCAGAAAGCATAAATGTGACCGGAGCCGGGACCGTCGGTTTTGTCTATGGTCATCCATTGCTTGTCGCCGCCGTGCGCGTCTACGCCTGCACCCCACGACTGACCGCCGTCGCTTGACTTAAATACCTTGCAGTAATAGTCGGGATCATTTGTTAAACTGTTGTAATAAAAATTTCCCTCCCTGTCGTAATCCAGTACAGGATCAGAGCGGAAAACACCGGGTTCCAGAACGCCGGGGAATGTCCAGGTTTGCCCGTTGTCAGTCGTATAAGCATGTCCCGCCTGCCGGAAGTTATTCGTTACAGTATTGAACTGCCTCCATCCTATTGTCATCTTGTTATGGTCATTCGGATCGACTGCTATTGAAGGTTCATTTGCTGCATCACCTGTTATGTTCAGTCCGTTTGCGTCAACGTTAACCTGTACAGTAGTAATCTCTGCCGTTGTATAACGATACGCAGGCGACCTTCCCATATCATCCCTTGAAACAGGGACGTACTCATCATCCTGAACTTCATGATGTAATGTAGGATCGTGTTTCTGCCCCTGATGCTGTCCGTTTGCCTGAGAGAAAATCAGGCCGGAAGAAAAAAGAACAATCAGAACCGGTAATAAAAAAAGGATGGCTGCATTGTTCAGTCTTTTTCCCGTAGAAATGTTACTCATATTACTTCTCCAGATTGGAAGTTGTGGATATTTATATTGCATTAATTTACAAATATTCCGGCATTGAATCTTCACTATTCCACTTAATTATTTTATAGTGCATTAAGCAGGGGAAAAGGGATTAATGCTGCTCTTTTCCGCTTATGCTGGCAGCAGTGAGAGTTGGGAACCTGTAAAGCGATCCCGACTACGACGGGACGGGTTCGCCTGAATCGCTTTCGTAATACTATAACCAGATTCACCGAACATTGGTAAAACGGCGGGTTTGCTAAATAGGAAAACAATCTTACTCATTAACTTTCGAAGCGAAACAGCGTTTCGCTTTACACGCTTGCTATCGGCTTATGCTGGCGGCAGCGATAGGCGGGAGCTTGTAAAGCGATCCCGACTACGACGGGACGGGTTCGCCTGAATCGCTTTCATAATACTTTAACCAGATTCACCGAACATTGGTAAAACGGCGGGTTTGCTAAATAGGAAAACAATCTTACTCATTAGCTTTCGAAGCGAAACAGCGTTTCGCTTTACACGTTTGCTATCGGCTTATATGCTGGCGGCAGCGATAGGCGGGAGTTTGTAAAGCGATTCGCCTGAATCGCTTGATAAAGCCTGTAAAGCGATCCCGACTACGACGGGACGGGTTCGCCTCAATCGCTTTCGTAATACTATAACCAGATTCACCGAACATTGGTAAAACTGAGAGTTTGCTGAATAGGAAAGCAATCTTACTCATTAGCTTTCGAAGCGAAACAGCGTTTCGCTTTACACGTTTGCCCCTACATTCATTGCTTTTTTCGGCTTAGGCTGGCGATAGCGGGAGTTGGGAACCTGTAAAGCGATTCGCCTGAATCGCTTTCGTGATACTGCAACCAGATTCCCTGACCAGTGGTAAAATGGCGGGTTTGCTGAATAGTGAACCAATCTTACGCAATATCCTTCTAAGCGAAACAGCGTTTCGCTTTACATGTTTCAGAAATATTTATAAATTTTTAAGTAAAAAAATAAAGATTTATTAAATGGATCCATTTAGGGGATATTACGAGAGAAATCTGCCTCATTTTCAGCCTTCCGGTTATTCTTTCTTTGTTACTTTCAGATTAACTGAAACTTTACCTGCAGAGGTAATAAAGAATTATAAAGAAATTAAAAAGAAAAGAATTGAAACAATTGCCGGATATGATAATCCAACAGTTAGAAGAGAAAAATACCAGGAATTCCAAATTGAATATTTTAAATTATACGATGATTATATGGACAAGTGTATATCAGGTCATCAATGGTTAAAAGACAATAAATTAGCCGATATAGTCAAAGGGTCTCTTCATTACAGGGATGGCAAAGAATATGATTTAATATCATACACTATTATGTCTAATCATGTCCATCTGGTTTTCATTCCTTACGAAAAGTCTGTTTCTTTAGAAACAGAACGATCTGCCTCTCCAGTAAGCTGCTCAGCCCAATTGTATACAGAGTTGCCGCCTGATAAAACAAGTGACTTTACTGAATCACCCTACAGAGTAACCAAAATCCTACAGGATATGAAAAAATTTACTGCAGGTGAATGCAATAAAGTATTAAACCGATCAGGAAAATTCTGGCATCACGAAAGCTATGATCATGTAGTAAGGAATTCTGATGAATTGAAAAGAATTGTGAATTATGTTTTAAATAATCCCGTTAAGGCAGGCTTAGTTGATTACCCCGAACAATGGGCTTACAATTATGTTAATTATGATCTGATACCGGTACTGTAAAGCGACCTGCCTCGACGGTAGTCGGGTTCGCCTGAATCGCTTTCATAATACTGTAACCAGATTCACCGAACATTGGTAAAACGGCGGGTTTGCTAAATAGGAAAACAATCTTACTCATTAGCTTTCGAAGCGAAACAGCGTTTCGCTTTACACGCTTGCTATCGGCTTATGCTGGCGGCAGCGATAGGCGGGAGCTTGTAAAGCGATTCGCCTGAATCGCTTGATAAAGCCTGTAAAGCGATCCCGACTACGACGGGACGGGTTCGCCTCAATCGCTTTCATAATACTGTAACCAGATTCACCGAACATTGGTAAAACGGCGGGTTTGCTAAATAGGAAAACAATCTTACTCATTAGCTTTCAAAGCGAAACAGCGTTTCGCTTTACACGTTTGCTATCGGCTTATGCTGGCGGCAGCGATAGGCGGGAGCTTGTAAAGCGATTCGCCTGAATCGCTTGATAAAGCCTGTAAAGCGATCCCGACTACGACGGGACGGGTTCGCCTGAATCGCTTTCGTAATACTATAACCAGATTCACTGAACATTGGTAAAACTGCGAGTTTGCTGAATAGGAAAGCAATCTTACTCATTAGCTTTCTAAGCGAAACAGCGTTTCGCTTTACACGTTTGCTATCGGCTTATGCTGGCGGCAGCGATAGGCGGGAGCTTGTAAAGCGATTCGCCTGAATCGCTTGATAAAGCCTGTAAAGCGATCCCGACTACGACGGGACGGGTTCGCCTGAATCGCTTTCGTAATACTATAACCAGATTCACTGAACATTGGTAAAACTGAGAGTTTGCTGAATAGGAAAGCAATCTTACTCATTAGCTTTCTAAGCGAAACAGCGTTTCGCTTTACACGCTTGCCCCTATACTTATTGCTCTTTTTGGCTTATACTGGAGGCAATGATCTGACTAAGAAACCAATCTTCCACAATATCTCTCAAAGCCAAACAGTCCGGCTCTGACGGATCGCTTTACCTGGTTGGCATAATCCTGCTGAGTGCTTAAATTAACCTCCAGACTTTACAAAATTAATGCTATGAAGACTATCGGCCTCATAGGCGGTACAGGCTGGGTTTCTACTACTGAATACTATCGCCTTATAAATAAGGAAACAAACAAGCTGCTGGGCGGACAGCATTCCGCGCGCTGCATCCTCTATTCATTTAATTATACCGATATAAATGAATGCAACCTCCGCAGCGACCACGAAGGCGTTTACAGGTATGTACTTGATGCCGCACAAAAACTAAAGAACGCTTCTGCCGGTTTCCTCGTCCTCTGCGCAAACACGCTCCATCAATATGCTGAAAGACTCACCGAAGAAGTAAATTTGCCTGTCGTGCATATTGCCGATGCGGCTGCACAAGAAATTAAAAAACAGGGACTCTCTACCATCGGCCTCCTCGGCACCAGGTTTACAATGGAAATGGATTTCTATACAAAGCGGCTGGCGGAGCCGGAATAACCTCCCTTGTCCCCGAAAAACCTGAACGACTTTATATCCATAGCGCTATTATGAATGAGCTCCTTAAAGAAAACTTCAAGACCGGAATCAAAGCAAAGATTTTTAGAATAATAGATGATCTTGAACAGCAGCGGCGCTGAGGGTATCGTTCTTGGCTGCACCGAAATCCCCCTGCTCATAAAACAGGCAGACACGCACCTCCCTGTTTTCAATACACTGGAACTCCACGCAAAAGCCGCCGTAGAATTTGCCGTAAAAGATTAAATATACCATAAAACTTTTCCCTCCTCACCTTCCCATCTTCTTATCTTCTCACCTTCTTATCCTCTCATTTTCTCATCTTCCATCTCCATCATCCATCATCCATCTTCTCACCTTCTCATCTTCTTACCTTCCTTACCTTCTTATCTTCTCTCCTTCCCTCATCTCTCGTCCCTCAGTCTCTCAGTCCCTCCGTCCCCAATCCCTCAGATCCCCAATCCCTCAATTCTCCTGCCCACTCCCATAACTATTTTAAATGACCACTTGCTGCAAATGCCCCGGCTAATTATGTTTAACACGCTATGAAAAAATTTACCACAATAATCAAGACAATCGACTACAAACATTTTTTTACTGAACTGCTTATAGTGGTCGCAGGCATCCTTATAGCCGTTATGCTTAATAGCTGGAGGGAGGACAACAATAACCGAAACCGCGAGCAGTTTTACCTTAAATCGCTTAAAACAGACTTTGAGCAGTCCCTTGCCAGTCTTACAGATATATATAACCAGAATCTCGAAAGTGATTCCTCGGTAAAAAGACTTGTTGATGTCATCCGCAGCAGCAAAAAGACTTTAAGCCTGGATACTGTAAAAATATTCAGACATCTTTTCGGGTTTAACAGGTTCGTACCTGCAAGCGGAACCTACAAGGAAATTATTTCGACCGGCAGCCTGCAGATTCTAAGCAGCGATAAACTGAGAATTGCATTGTCCTCCTGGGACGATATGATCCTGCGGAACCGTCAGCTTGAAGATGTGGAGTTCTGGCAGTACCATCTTATTAATATTCCCTATCTTAATAAACATATTGTAAAATCCGATTTCATAGCGGAAACTGGTGATCAGGGTGCCGCCAGGGTATACAGGACCGACTTCAAAAAACTCTTTGCTGATCCCGAATTTGAAAATATCCTCGTCAACCGCCGCGGCGCAATAGCAGAAGCAAATACATACACACAGACATTGATAGAACACGTAAAGGAAATAATAAAAATGATTACTGCAGGTATCAAGGACTAACATTCGGGAAAAAGGATTAACTATGAGGAAAATTCAAAAACCCCATCCGGACGAATACCCTCCATATGCATCAATGTATATCGATCTCCTTCCTGATGACGGACTGGTGCTTCAGCATCTGGAAGAGAACTTCGCCTCGGTCAGGGAATTCATCCGTTCGCTGCCCGAAGAAAAACTCCTTTACAGGTACGCACCGGGGAAATGGACAATCAAAGAAATACTGGTTCACATAATTGATGACGAACGGATATACGCCTACCGTGCACTGCGCTTTGCAAGGAACGATCCGGCGGAACTTCCGGGATTTGAACAGGATAACTATGCAGCTGAATCAAACGCAAATGAACGGGACCTGGAAAATATATTTGAAGAATATGAAGCCGTACGGAAAGCCACGATCGCATTATTCAACGGACTTAACGAAGAAGCCCTTTTACGCAGGGGGAAAGCTGACGGAAATGAAGCCTCAGTAAGAGCACTCGCATACCACATTGCCGGTCACGAACTCCACCACATACACTTCATAAAGACAAACTACCTTTAGAGCCAGAAAAACAACTCAAGAAAAATGAGGGACAGCCGGTGCCTGCAGTTATGAATGTGCAGGTGAAAAGGCTTGTTATGCCGCAGTTATATCGTAGTTATACCGTGTTATACCGTAGTTATACCGTAGTTGTACCGTAGTTAAAGGCCGAGAGATGGCCGAAAGAAGGCCGAGAGATGGCCGAGAGAATTTCAGAAATTTGAGATGAGAAACCCCTAAATTTGTAATTATTCGAACAAATGTAGTATATTTGTATGTAAAATAAAAACGGGAATACAACAATGGCGAGAAAAAAACCTTCAATACTTGGAGAACTAAGAGGGAAACTCGGAGACCTGGTATACAAAGAAAGAGACGGCAAACCATACGTTTCTAAACTACCGGAAAAATACACTCTCAGTATGCTTCCCCACGAAATAGAGAAGCGGAACATACAGAGCGTAAACGGAAAATTTGCATCGCTGATAAATAAAAACGCGCTGCTGAAAGCTGCCTGGGGAAAAGAAAAAAAACCGTGCAACTGCGCCTACAACAAGATCAGCCAGGTAAACTATTATCTATGCGAACAGGACCACCCATCAGAAAAAGCAATGATGACACCGCCCGGAGGCTTCAGGTTTGAGGCAGAAGATATTAAAGCACTGCCCGATAGAATAGAAATAATGATTCGTCCTACAAAACTACAGAAAGACGAAAATAGTATAGCATACATAATGATCCTCTGTCTCTGGAATCCCAGGCGCAAAGGTAAGAAGACTAAACCTTTCGAATTTCTGATGCCGCAGGATTACATAACAGAAGGCAACAAAGTTATCTTCAGATTTGACAAAGAAGGAGCTGTGCTTTTTAAGAAGTATAAAAATAAAAGGCGTTTCCTTGCAGCAGCGACAGCGGATAAGCAGAATAGAATGGTAAGGTGGGGGGAGACTTTGGTGAGAGATATGTAAGCGGCGGGACGCTATATTTTGAGAGATGGAAAGTGCGGCGAACCACTTATTGGAAGCATAATCGATTTGGTGAGAGATATGTAAGCAAAAAAATCTTTCTTTAAGGAAGATTTAAAAACCAGAATCTTTACTAAAGTGAAGTCGTGAGATATATTGTTTATCTTGCAAATTGGTAGAACAAGTGTTGAGCAGTAAGGACCGCGAATTTGTATCGGATTGAGATTTTTATGTATATTTACACAGTAACAATCAGAATTTCCACCAAACTTTCGATAATATTATATTAAAATTAACGGGGCCATTGAAAAATAGTTTAATTATTATCATTGTTTTACTTACTGGACTTTTTATATATTTTGATATAAATCAACCCGGGCAAATAGAAAATACCTTAAAATTCATCACATATGGAATTTTTATAAATATTTTCACAACTAAGGTATTGCTAAATAGTCATGATAAAGAATTGAAGCGTATCGCAGAGGAACGGAACTTGTTACAAACCTTATTGTTAAAGAAAGAAAGAATATCTTCTCAAAAACTAGAAAAAGCAATTAAACGAGAAGCTAACAAAAGAAAAAATAAGAGGAAAAAATGACTAGTCAATTTATAACAATAGCATTCTTTGTTATTGCGGTTGTTCTTTACCTCATTTTCCTATGGCAAGAAAGAAAGAAAATATTTAATTACAGATTCTATGAAATACGAGATAAACTGTATAGGTTAGCAATTGAGGGAGTCATAAAGGAAGATTCTATATCATTTATGCAGTTAAGTCAAATGCTTAACATTACGATTGCTTACTCTAACAAGTTTAAGCTATATACTTTTATCAAAGCAATGGAAGAAAAAAAATTATCTACCCCAGATACAAATAATGAATTCTTCAAGGATATAGAGAATCAGGATATTGAAGTAAAAGAGCTTGCAGAAAGATTTTTTGAAAACTTTGTTGTATTGTTAATTTATAATCAACCTCCTCTTTACTTCCTGATGCATCTAAGATTTCTTGTAAACATTATCCCTGAATTTGGGAAAGAAATATTAGCTGCTGTAAAGTCATATAAAAATGCCGCGAATAAATTGAAACCCGCTATTGCTGAAGCTAACTAAAAGTTAACAATGTCTCTTCTTTTTATGTTTTTACTCATCTCAATTATCTTGTCTTCATTACCTTCAGTTAATATCATAAAAGGATGAGAGGGACAGCGACCGCAATTCACCCAAAAGATTTCGTCACGCGAGCTCTCGCCTAACTCATTGCCTGTCACGAGTTGAACCATTTGGTATTTATTAAAGAAAATTATCCATAAGTTTCAAAAAAAGGATAATTTTCTTGACATTTGAATGGCCAATGGTGATTTTCAACTATTATTTTCCAAGGGTGCTCTAATTACAATATCGGATGGCGCAAACAAAAATTGAATGGACCGAATTAACCTGGAATCCTACAACCGGCTGCAGCAAAGTTTCACAGGGTTGTAAATTCTGCTATGCGGAAGTTATGGCCCGACGGCTTAAAGCTATGGGGTTAGAAAAATACCGCAATGGTTTCGAATTAGCATTACACGAGGATGCTCTTAAAATACCCTACACCTGGAAGCAGCCGAAAATTGTATTTGTTAACTCAATGAGCGATCTTTTTCATAAAGACATCCCTTTAGAGTTCATTCAAAGAGTATTCAAAGTAATGAATGATAATCCGCAGCATGTATTCCAGGTATTAACTAAACGGGCGGATATTCTCCTTAAATATCATACTCAACTAAATTGGACGCATAATATCTGGTTGGGCGTTTCTGTTGAGAATGAGGAAAATTTAGATAGAATAGATCTACTGAGAAAAACCGGAGCCAGAGTGAAATTTTTATCCTGCGAACCGCTGATTGGTCCCTTGCCGAATTTAAACTTAAAGAAAATAGACTGGGTTATTGTCGGCGGTGAAAGCGGCCGGAGACCACGGTCAATGAAACCTGAATGGGTTTATGATATTCACAAAATATGCCTTTATGCAGACGTTCTCTTTTTTCTTCAAACAATGGGGCGGAACAAACAAAAAGAAAACCGGAAGAGTATTAAAGGGGAAAGTGTATAGCGAAATGCCGGAAATTTATTGACTGATTGAAGTAATGGGGGTTTGAAAAGAACATATTGCTAAACCCTTTCGCTCGATTATATTTTGCTATTCATCCAGAAGCTATATTGGCAAAATGTTAGTATAACATTTAAAAATAAATGACTCATCTTACATCTTCAAATATTTTATAATTTCATTTTATTACTGGATTCCTCGAACATTCCCAAAAGCACAATTTTCTAACCAGAGGACGTGACTTATAGTCCGTTGTCTTATCATCTACACATAAATAAGTTTTATCTAATGAATATAAAATTAAAAATAGGCCTGCGTATTAAAGAATTGCGCAAAGTTAATGGATTGTCTCAGGAAAAATTGGCAGGGGAAGCACAACTAGACCGCACTTATATAAATAGTGTCGAGAATGGGAGGCGAAACATTTCGATTGAAAATATAGAAAAGATATCCATAGCTCTTAATGTCTCTGTATATGAATTTTTTAATGAGAGAAAGTTTAAACCAAATGGTAAATGACATTTTTGATACCAAATTTAGATTGGGTGAGCTGTTTTGTGGTCCAGGAGGTATAGGTTTAGGTTCTAAAATATCTAAAGTTATAAGGGATGATGTCCTTTTTCATATAGAGCATGTCTGGGCGACTGATTATGATAAAGATTCTTGTCAAACCTACAGAAAAAATATATGTTCGGAAATACCGGAGTCAGTTATTTGTAAGGATATTCGGAGACTTGAATTTAATACCTTAAAAAAAATTTCTGAGATTGATGGTTTGGCCTTTGGATTTCCTTGCAATGATTTTAGTATTGTTGGAGAACAAAAAGGTATTGATGGAGTATATGGACCTCTATATTCTTATGGGGTCAAAGCATTGAAATATTTTCAACCAGATTGGTTTTTGGCAGAAAATGTGGGTGGACTACGAAATGCTAATGAGGGCAAATCATTTAATAGAATATTAACAGAATTATTTAATTCTGGATATTCAGTATATCCTAACCTTTATAAATTTGATTTATATGGAGTACCCCAAACTAGGCAAAGAATTATTATAATCGGAATCAGAAAAGATTTAGATGTTATATTCAATGTGCCTTCTTATAAACCCTTTAGAGATTTAGATATTAGTTCAAGAACTGCTATTGAAATTCCTCCTATACCAAAAGATGCGACCAACAACGAGTATACAAAGCAATCAGAGACAGTAAGAGAAAGATTGAAATATATACGACCTGGTGAAAATGCATTCACTGCTAATTTGCCAGATCATCTCCAACTCAATGTGAAGGGTGCAAAAATAAGTCAAATTTATAAAAGACTTGATCCTGACAAACCTGCCTATACAATTACGGGATCTGGCGGAGGGGGTACTCATGTCTATCATTGGAAGGAAAATAGAGCATTAACTAATCGAGAAAGGGCAAGGATACAGACATTTCCTGACAATTTTGATTTTTATGGTTCAAAAGAAAGCGTACGAAAACAAATAGGTATGGCAGTACCCCCACTAGGAATTAAGATCATCTTTGAAGCCTTATTAAAAAGTTTCGCAAAATTAAACTATGAATCAATTGAGTGTAATATTCCGCCATTGATTCATCCTAAACACTTAGAGTCCTACAATCTTAATTCCAAAAAAAAACAATTAGTACTTTTAGAAAATAGAGCAAAACAATATTAAAGGGAAGTCTCAAATGTTTATAACAAATAACTTTCAAAGGGTACTTATCGAACCAGCCATAATGCAATGCGATAGACTACTTATTGTTTCAGGTTATGCAAGCTCCGCGATGGCTTTTCATCATATTACAGAATTAAAAAATAAAATCACTCATGATATTTCGATAAGCTTAATAATAGGGATGAGTGTAGCAGACGGAATTTCAATGAGTAATCATAGTGGTTTTAAAAATATTATGCAAAAGGAGTTTCCGGGCATTTTTGAATGCAGCTATAGAATAGCGCTCCCTCCTGTGCATTCTAAAATTTATTTGTGGCTTCAAGGTGGAAAACCAAAATATTGTTTTCTAGGTTCTGCCAATTATACACAAACAGCATTTAATGAAAAACTTCAATTAGAAACTCTTACAAGCTGTAAAGCGAAAGAGGCTTATGAATATTTTTCTAATTTGATCGATGATTCAATTTATTGTACCCATCCCGAGTCCGAAGAACTGATAACCATATATAATGATCGGTACGATCGCAAAATCAAAACTTTAGACAAGAACAAAGAAAACAATAAAATATTTCCATCTAATATAGAAACTCTAGAAAGTGTCAATGTTTCACTATTGGATAAAAGTAACAAAATTCATTTAAAGGCAGGATTAAATTGGGGACAACGGCCAAAAAGAGAACCAAATGAAGCGTACCTGCAACTTAGTCCTGAAGTATACAAAAGTAATTTTTTTCCAAGACGCTCAATTCATTTCACGGTTTTAACCGATGATAACAAGACATTGATTTGTACTCGAGCACAGAAAAATGAATTAGGTGCGGCCATAGAAACACCTCATCGGAATAGCGATATCGGTGAATATTTTAGACGAAGATTAGGATTATCTAATGGAGCTTTTGTAAGTAAAGAAGATCTTCTTAATTATGGACGCACCAATGTGACCTTCTATAAGATAGATGATGAAAATTATTATATGGATTTTTCGGTATGATAACTATTGGATATCAGGACCTTAAAATCTAAAAAAACTTTAATCTAATTTAAGAGTTATAATATTGGTGAGACAATAGCATATTTTTGTCAGGGTAAATAAGTGTTTCGAAACTCCTGAGAAATTGGGTCTCTCATTCAAAAATCAAGTTTCACGATTCAATCTATGAGAATTATAAAATGATATTACATTGGGAATTTTCTCCCACTGCTGGGGGAGATGAAGATGGTTTTTCTGATGCATTTATTGAGACGTTTACTGGTGATGCTGAAAGATTCCTTGCAAGGGAAGCTATCCAAAATAGCATTGATGCAAATAATGAAAGATTGGTAGGTCCAGTAATAGTTGAATTCAATAAGGTATCTATAAACAAACTTGACTTTCCCGGTTATGAAACGATCAAAAATGTATTTAAATATTGCTTGGACTATTGGCCCAAGGATCAAAAAGTTCAATCTTTTTTTTCAAATGCTTTGAAGATGCTAGAAAAAGAAAAAATTGATTTTTTAAAAATTAGTGACTACAATACAACAGGGTTAAGAGGTAGTGATTCGGACAAAGATAAGGAATGGTTCAATTTAGTTAAAGCACAAGGTGCTACTTCAAAAAAATCAAACTCTGGGGGTTCATTTGGGATTGGAAAGGGGGCACCTTTTGCAGCATCCAATTTTAGGATTGTTTTCTACTCAACATTAAACGAAAATAATGAACATATTTTCCAAGGAAAGGCAAGGTTGGTTAGTCATATTCAGGCAGAAGTTAAAAGAGGGACAGGAGCCTATGGGGGAGATAATCAAGCATCAGTAAGGATAAAAGAAGAAATACCTGAGTTTTTTTGCAGGAATAAGCAAGGTACAGATATTTTTATTAGTGCTTATCGAGGAGGAATTGAGTGGAAATCTAATCTTTTTAAATTGTTCTAGAAAATTTTTGGGAAGCAATATTTAACTCTAATTTAATTGTAAAAATTGATGATGAAGAGATTGATAAAAACAACCTCGAGGAAAACCTTTTAAAGATATTTGGATCAGAGGATCATAATTCGCCATATTATTATTTTTTAGCTTACAAAGTTGGAAAGAAATTCACGAAAAAATTGTTGACGATTGGTGATTGCGAACTGTTCATCCTTGTACAAGAAAAAACAAATAAAAAGATCCAGATGATGAGAAGACCTAAAATGCTAGTCAAACATTTTGATTTTAGGTCACCAAGAGAATTTTTGGGCGTATTTATTTGTGATGATAAAGGTGGAAATAATCTTCTGAGAGACATGGAACCACCTTCACATAATGACTGGGAGCCAGGCAGAATTCCAGGAGGTAAAAAAATAATTGATGATATTAAAAATTGGATCCGGAGCTGTATTAAGGAAATAAATATGGCTAATGAAACTGATAGTGTTTCGATTGCAGGATTGGAAAGATATTTCCAATTGCCGGAAGATGATGATTATGAAGGCAGGTTTGAATCAATTAATGATGGTATTTATGTAAATCAGGACACTAAAAACGAAACTGCAAGCGAAATTGGTTGGGTAAAAGAAGATACAATTGAATTTGTCGGGGACAGGCATAAAGAACCTGTTGTAAAATCAGCCGTATCAGGAACGCACGGGAAAAATGTACATCTGCGAAAGGGTGCAAAAGATGAGGATAATTCCGGAGGAGGGAGCACGCCTGGAGATGATAAGGTTAAGGCATTTAAAGATATTAGTTGTAATGTAAGATGTATTCTCAGGAATCTCGCCGCTGGAATTGCTGAATATATTGTAATTTTAAAACCCGCAGAAGAATATTCAGGAAATATTAAAATACTTTCTCAGGGAGAGGACAATTCATACCCTGTGGAAATAATTGGATGTACTGATGATTCTAATAAAAAGGTTAATACGACCAACAGCTATCTCAAGGATATCTCTTTGGAAAAGGATTCTCCCAGAAAATTAAAATTGTATATACAAGCAAAACATAAATACTCATTAATTTTAGAATAATTATGAATGGTGTATCCTATCCTTATCCCGTTTTAAATATTAGGGATGACGTTGAGGGGGATTTTAATGTTTCCTTTCACTGGTCGACTGATCGATATTATTACATACTAGAACCTACTTTTGTATTAACAAACTCAACTTTGTTGGACAAAATCAAAAATAAATCCGCTGCTTTTGTGATGAATGTCGATTGTGCAGATACTTTTTACCGTGAAAGCGTTAGATTATTCGAATTTAATGAGCAGGTAAAAATTCTAGCTGATAAGCTGAGAAACAAAGTAAACCTAAATTTTTTTATTTGTGCAGAAACAAAAGATGAAAAATATACTATAATAGGTGCTCATCACGATTATGATAATTTATCTTTTGATATTGAGAAGGGAGATGTGCTTGCATATGGTGGTAGTACTTCTTTTTTAGCCATAAAAAATTATGAGCTACTTAAAGCAGTTTCTTCCATTATGCAAATAAGGAAAGGGAATTATAAACATGGTGATGCTAGAGTCAATTTTGGTAGTGATAAAATAATTTTGGAATTGAGTGAAAAAAATTTTCAATCTTACAATTTCAGTAAAGATGATAAAAGATATGAGGCAATTTTTCATTGTTCCCTAGTACTCCCTATTCTTTATAAAGCTCTCGGTTTATATATTAGCCAATCAGAGCATTATAAAGATTATCAATGGTTTAATGTTATTGAAAAACGCCTAGATGATGAAAATTTGACTGAAAAAGCTAAAGATGATGAAAATCATTTTAAAGTTCTTCAACAACTTTTTGGGAGTCCTTTTGATAGATTTTTTAATTCAATAACTGAATTAAACGAAGGCATATAGTATGAGTGCTCTAAAAATTTTTACAAAACAATACACAGAATATTTATTATCGTTAGCAGAAAATGGTGATGTGTCAAATTATTCGAAGGATGTTTTTCCACTAAATGAAAAATATGCAAGTGGCAAAACAAAATTTGAACTGGAGGATTCTTTTGATTTAATTATGCCCAGCGAAGCAAGTAATTATGATTTTGAAAATTCCATTTTGCTTTATGACAAATTAAAACTTACTGAGACTCAAGCTACCGATACAAGGTTATGGTCTTATTTAACTCACGTCAAATTTTGGAATTATATGAGAAAAAGATGGGATACAAAAAAATTTGGTGAAGATGAAGAGTTGTCTAATGAAAAAGAGAAAAATAGAAGTATAAATTTTATTGTGTGGCGATATCATCTAAAAACAACAAATAAAAGAAGGTTAATCCGAAATGGGATATCAAGGTTATGGTGGTATGCTCATTTGACTGTGGATAATAGTAGAGATAACCGTTTTGAATTAACTCAAGCCTTGCTTTCTGATTTAGATATAGCACAAAACCTTTTAGAAAGAACTTTTGGAAGCAATAAGGCAGTTTTACATGGTATTTCTAGAATATTTTATTGATAATCCTAATTTAACAAGGGAGAATAGAAGAGATATTATTAAAGAGATAAATTTAATTGGAGGTGTTAAAGTACTGCCGCTGTTGACAAAAGCAGAGATATATGCAGAAATATGATTTACAAAATGGGAATTTCACTGGGTGAGAGTTTGATTCCATTTAAAATAATTCGACTTATTAGAGCCTATTGAAAAGATTATATGACTGATGTATTTACAATTTCAAAAAGATCAAAAATAATGAGGGGAATCCGTTCTAAAGGTACTAGAGCAGAAATAAATGTAATTAAAATAATTTCCTCTTTCAGATATAAATATATTCTTTATGATAAAAAACTTCCAGGCAAGCCAGACATAATTTTTCCCCATATTCAAAAAATTATTTTTGTAAACGGTTGCTTTTGGCATCAACATACAAATTGTAATAGAGCAGTAATCCCAAAAACCAATCAAGAGTATTGGATACCTAAACTTGAAAAGAATATGGCGAGAGATAAAAAAAATTATCGTGAGCTAAAAAAAATGGGTTTTAAGATCCTAATTATTTGGGAATGTGAAACAAAAAATAAAAATTTGGATAAGCTTAATATAAGAATTAAGAGATTTCTAATTAGAAAAACTAAATGTTAAAATTAGATAATATGTAAAGACCAATCTAAATTTCTTTCCGAAATAATTCCCAATAATAATGAGATTTGGGGGAATCGTCGAAGATTCCTTTCTACGTACAGCATTTCTTAAATAGTCGACTGGAGCTGCAAGGCATCTCCTTATTCGGAACCTCCCCGCTTATTTTTTTCATATTACGTGATTTAGCTTCTTTTCCTTCATTAACGCTTTCAGCAGACTTATATTATCTTTCCTCAAAAAACCTTTGTTGGCTTCGATTGTCTCGGCTGCAAGTTTTTTGTTTTCACGGCGTTCTTTAGGCAGTGCATTTCTTTTATTTGTTTTTTCTCTATCCGTCATATTTGCAAAAATAACCTCTCGATCCCGGATACACAACCCTTATTTTGTGCCGGCCGACTGAGTTCTCAATATTTTAGATTTCTCACCCCCCGGCATAGAGCCTTGATCTAAATAAGCCGGGGGGATTCGAAATGACAATACTTTATTTGCCTGAAGTGTAACGATATTACCCGTGTCGCTTTTTATTCTTTTGTTGTATTTTAAGGGAAAATTTACTGAAAACATTATGCGGAGCGGTTATGAGAATTTTTTTACAGATATGGGTTTTTGTTGTTTCGGTTTTCGTCTTAAATGTCTATCCGCAGAACTGGGCGACTGTGGGGGGGAATAATCAGAGGAATGGACTTAGTAAGATCGTCGGTCCGGATAGTGTGGTGTCTCCTGCCTGGACGGTGTCCTCCACTTCTTCTGTGTGGGGAAATTCGGTCTTTACTTACGGCAATAAATTTGTTACTTCCCGGGTCACTTTTTCTCCTTCTTATACTGCAAAGATCGAATGCCGGAGCTTAACCGACGGCAGCCTGCTGTGGGATCAGCAGGTTTACCCTTCGTCAATAATGTATGCCGTGGGCTATTCGGAGTTTGCAGTCTATGCGCACGATTATTCAAATGATTCGCTTTATGCTCTCTCCCCTTCCGACGGTTCGGTGCTCTGGTCGGTTTATGAGGATATGTTCGGAGGGAATGCCGGCGTTTTGTTTGCCTGCAGCGGCGACCCTGTTGTAAGGGGGAAAAGACTCGATAAATATACCGGTAAAACTGTGTGGGATTATGAGTATATAATTCCTGTTGCTCCTAATGCCGGCTATGCGGCTTACCAGAATACTTTTTATCATTATAAGGGTGCAATAAATACTGCAAAAACGGTGTTTGCTCTCGATATGGAAACGGGTGATTTTAAGTATGAGTCGGACCCGCTGGATGGCGATGCCGACCAGGAGCTCCCGCTTACTATCGGCAGCGACGGGACAATTTATATTTGCCGCGACGGCGGGAACCTCATCGCTCTGAAAGATAATGGCTCCGGCTTGTCGGTTAAATGGGAGTATGATCCTGTCGGCACAAACCTTACCGGAAACTTCGGCTCGGATTCTGCCGGTAATGTCTATATCATCGATGCTGATGCTGTTAAACTTTTAAGTAAGGATGACGGATCCGTGATCGATTCTTCGGATATCAGTATTCCGTTCGGATTTAATCCCACTATTTCTGTCGACGGCGAGGGAAAGGTTTATATATGCAACAGCCTTGATGCGGGCGGGAAATACTACTGCTTCAGTCCCGATCTCAGAACTCTCATCTGGGAGCTGGCTGTCCCTTATAATTATTACTGCGGCCCTGCTCTTGCAAAAGACGGAACTCTTATAATTATCGGTTCAGGTACGGAAATTAAAGCCTTCAGACCAAACAGACAGTTAAAACCCGTTGCCGATTTTACAACCGATTCCGTACGTATTTATGCTGGCACAGACTTGAATTTTTATGATCAGTCATCCTTTCAGCCGTCAGCCTGGCAGCGGGAGACCTGAGCTACGCACGAACTCCCTGCCTGACTTCTAACTTGTTCCTTGATACTTTTTTCTTGATTCTTCTTATCTTCTTATCTTCTTATCTTCTTACCTTCTCATCTTCTAATCTTCTCATCTTCTTGCAGCGGCCGGCCTGTCGGGAACTAAACTTCGCTCAGTTCACTAAAAGACCTTGTCATATCAATGTAACTATGAGGGATTAAAATAAAAGCTGCTAAAAATTAAAATCGCTTTATTATCACTTTTCCCTTCTTTTCCTGCGTTTAATATTATACCTTTATAATAATAAAGCTTGAATTCATATTATTTATAAACAAAGCTGAAAACCTCAAATGGTAACCATCGGATTCTGTTACCTCCCTGGTTTGAAATTTTCAGCATCATAGGAGACTATATTTATGAATAAGTTCAGATTACTCTTTTTGCTTACCTTTACAATTATTCTCACATTCAGCTTATCCGCGCCTGCACAAACCGGTTACAGGGACAGGCTGAACCAGGTGAAAGATCTTGTTAATTCAAATGAATTAATTATGATATGGAGCCAGGGAGCAACCTCGAATGACCAGAACCTGCATCAAAGAATTTACGATCTGGATTTAACCAGTCCGGGAGGTGTTGATTCAACCCTGATCAGAAAACCGCTGCAGATTGATTCATCTATTACAGGCAATAAGACTCTTGCCGTTGCTTCAGGAAATTTTCTTGATGGGGAATATAAAAATATTGTTGCTGCATGGGAATCGGGAGATAATACAGTACGTGTTTCTGTTCCTGAAATAAATTCCGGGACTTTATCATGGACAAACACCAATGAGATAACGTTAAACGGACTGGCAGCTTTTCAAAAAAATAAAATACACGTTGAAACAGGAAATTTTTTCGGTAATTCGCAGGAAGAATTTGTAGTCGCATTCCAGGGGCAGGATACAACAATACATCTTCAGCTATGTTCTTTTAACCCGGGAAGTCTTGTTCCGCAATTGCAGGGAAATATTAATGACGAATCATCTTTTAAATCCGAACTATACCTGAACAATTTTGATCTTGTTACCGGGGATTTCAACAGCGACGGATATGATGATATTGCTCTGCTGTTTCTCAAACCGGTCGGGGCTAATAACTGGGCTCTCTGGATTACAATTTATACGATTGATAATAATGGAAATTTTGTCAGAAGATCTTCCAGGCAGGTTTTTGAAGAACCGGCATATACTGTAGATGAGGTAAATATAGACGGCACTGCCGGATCATTTGACGGTGATGCTGAAGAGGAAATTGCTTACGGGTTCTCATTTTTCCAGAGAGATCAGCCCGGAAATGACACTTACGTTTATCTTCTTGATATAAAGAACAATCTTGATTCAATAATAGTTGATGATTCAAAAAGAGTTGCTGATAATTTAGTGGGACCGAATGAAATGCCTCTGTTTAATATCGCCGCAGGTGATCTTAACAGGGATAATCATGACGAACTCGTTCTGATGTCGGGAGGAACATTTTATGTTTATTCAATCGATAGTGATCTCAACCCTGAATACAAATCACAGCAAAGTGCACTGACAGTGGGATTGAACTGGGACAGCGATGCTTTTCTTGCTGTTGGAGATATGGATCTTGACCGTAGTGCAGAGATAGTAATAGTAAAAAATTTCCAGGATTTTGAACCGGGAGGGTTGCAGTATTTTGAAATGAATGTTTTCAGTCTTGATACAACCCTTACAAACTTCACACTGAAAGCAAGAAGATTACAGGAAGAAGCAATACCGCGAAACTTCAACGAAAGAAAATATGCAATCGCCCTGGGAGACTTTGACGGGGACAGAATAAGACTGGGAGATCCTGTACACTATTACCGGCACGGAGTTATGCAGCCTGAGGTAGTTCTGAATACACCCCCGATTCATTATGATATAATAGACGGAACAACTTATGATCTTAGCGGCTGCTACCCTGATCAGAACTGCGGTTTTTCTTCATCGTATGTACAATCGCAAACCAGCGATACTACGATTACCACTGAAGTACACGAAGACTGGGGCGGTGATGCTACAATAACTGCATCCCAGTTTTTACTTAAAGAAAAAGTTAAGGCTACGTACGGTGAAAATTTCAGTAATAAACAAACATCAGGAACATCATATACAATAACTACCGGAAGGATTGCTGCGGGTGATGACTGGATATACTCGAATGTTTTTGATATAGATTTTTATGAGTACCCTGTTTATAACGGACAGGATCCAACACCAATCGGTTATTTTATGGTAACTATTCCTAAAAACCCGCGGCCGTTATGGATAGAGTTGAAAGATGATGATTTACTCGGCAACCAGTTCAGACCTGATCACGAAACAGGTAATGTGCTTTCATACAGATCTACAGATACTTACGATACTTCCCGTGTTGTTGTCGATTTTCCCGAGCAGACAATCGGTGCAACCGGCAATAGTTTTGTATCGCTTCAGATTCAGTCATTCCAGGAACATAACGTTGAAACAAGCTGGGATGAAGGATTGGAAGTCGGCGCTGCTCTCGATCTGTCAATCAATTTACTTGGCTTTGATGCCGGAGTTGATGTTGAGACAAACGGATATTACAATCGCGGAGAAATTTCTACTCAGACTGTCAGGGTTCAGAATTCTCTTGAAGTGAGGGGAGACCTTGGCCATTTGAATAATCAATTCGGAACAAGCGGGACTTACTATGTACAGCCATATGCTTACTGGACATCTTATGGTGCGCTTTCTCTGGACTACAAAGTTACTCAGCTGCCGGTAGGGGGAAATTCTTTCTGGCAGACTCATTATGGAAATAAAACAGATCTTGCTTTTAGTCTGCCCTGGAGATACGATCCTGAAAAAGGTTATCCCCTTCCGGGTGATGATCCGGCTTACCGCTATCGTTCACGGGATATAAGATTATCAAAGATATTGCCGCTTGGCGGAGATACCGTTACAATCACTGCAAAGGTGCGCAACTTCGGACTGCTGGCTGTTACAACTCCGTTCAGTGTAAAATTTTATAAAGGTGATCCGGATAACGGCGGAACTATGATCGCTCAAACAACAGTTGATACAACAATTGCAGCCCGCGGTTACAGGAATGTTTCAGTTCAATGGGCAATACCGCTAAGTCAGAATTTAGACAGTGTAAGAATTTACGCAGTGCTTGACCAGGAAAATGCTGTTACAAATGAAGTTCATGAGGATAATAATAAATGCTGGGCTCCGGCAGTCGGTTATGGATCAATAACAGGAATTAAAAACGAACATAATACAGTTCCTGATCAGTTTATTCTCTACCAGAATTACCCGAATCCATTCAATCCTGAATCGACAATTAAATTTGGACTGCCTTCTTCCGGCAAAGCGTCGCTCATAGTTTATAATATACTCGGGCAGGAAGTGAAAACTCTTGTGAACGGATATTTAAATAAAGGAACTTATGCAGTACAATTTAACGGAGCAGGACTTGCAAGCGGCGTTTATTTCTATCGCCTGCAGACTAACGGCTTTACGCAGACAAAGAAAATGATGCTGATGAAGTAAGAAGAGGGAAGATGTGAGATGGATGATGGATGATGGTTGATGTATATTACCGCGAAGACGCGGGGGCGCAGAGGGGAAGAGGTTGAGAGGTTGAGAAGATAAGAGGATGGGCGTATAACGCTGCGCAGGGGTAATAGATTTTGCGGATGCGATTTGACAGTGAATGGGTGGAAGGAGGTTTACCGCAAAGACGCGAGGGCGCAGAGGGGGAAGAGGATGAGAGGTTGAGAAGATGAGAGGATGGGCGTATAACGCTGCGGGAGTGTGAGGGATTTTGCGGAGGGCTATTTGGCAGTGAATGAGTTTTCCTGAAGGCATAAACACTGCTTTTCCCGGAACAGAGATACAGCTTTGTATTATTCACCTGATACGTAATACACTCAGGTATATAGCCAGTAAAGATCAGAAAGCCTTTATAAAAGATTTACGTACTGTTTACAATGCTTCGATGGAAGAAGCTGCCCTGCTGGCTCTGGAGAAGCTTGAGGAAACCTGGGGCAACAAGTACTCTTTGCCCATTAGAATCTGGAAACAGAATTGGCCGCACGCTTCAACTTTTTTCAAATATCCCGATGAGCTCAGAAAAATGATTTATACAACCAATGCTGTTGAATCTCTACACCGGCAGTTCAGAAAGGTAACAAAAGCAAAAAGCATCTTCCCTAATGATGATGCACTAAAGAAAATGCTTTTCCTTGCTTATCGTGATCTGTCAAAAAAATGGACAATGCCTGTTAGCAACTGGGCGCTTGTTCTTTCTCATTTATCTATTATTTTTAGTGACAGATTAAAAAATGTTCTTTGATCTAAAAACCGTTTACACAAATTATTTTACAGACTCCTAAGGCACGAAAGAACAAGAGGATAAGAGGATCTTATCTTCTTACATTCTCACCTTCTCACCTTCTTATCTTCTTATCTTCTTACCTTCTTACCTTCTTATCTTCTTACCTTCTTACCTTCTTACCCCCTCCTCTTCTCACCTTCTTATTCTTCCCCCTCCTGAGTCCTCGAAATCCCCCGCCCTGACGATCCGAATTCCGACCTCAGACTTCCTGTGACATCAGTCATATCCATAAAAATAAAAAATTCTGCCAAACACTTTGTTTTAATCGCCTATATTAACTATGTTCAACCAACCCTCCATATCCTCTATTTTCAAAATAAATTCATTTTCCCTGTCAGGAGAAAATATGTGAAATATTTTTGGTGTCTGGTCTTTTTAATGTGCTTAAGTTACCAGGCGCGGGCACAGGAAAAAAATGATATATCCATCTCCTCCCCGGAAAAGGTGTTTAAACATCTTACCATTGACGACGGGCTCTCGCAGAGTTACCCGCTGGCTATTACACAGGACAGCAGGGGCTTTATGTGGTTCGGTACTCTGAATGGATTAAATAAGTACGACGGGTATTCCTTTACCGTCTTCACTAATGATCCCTATGATTCCACATCAATCTCCGGCAATTCTATAGCGGTCATCTTTGAGGACAGCAGAGGATTGCTCTGGATAGGGACATACATCGAAGGTGCGGTAAACCTGATGGACACGCGGACAGAGAAATTCAGGAAAATTCCGCCCTTTTTCCCCTTTATAACATGCATTGCCGAGGATAAAGAATCAAATATCTGGATAGGTACTTTACATGATGGACTTTTTATGATCAGGGGTGTGAACATTGCGGGATCGGATTTCCGGTTTACGCATTATGAACATCGGCCTGAATTGTCTGCCAGCTTAAGCAATGATAAGATCAGGTCAATTGCTGCTGATAATGAGAACAATGTGTGGGTGGGTACTGATTCCGGACTGGACAAGCTGCCGGCAGGAAATAAAAAAGATTTTGAACATTTTTCTTTCACTGATACCTCTGCGAAGTATACATATCTACCCGGGGTTCAGAAAATTCTGAATAACACTGACAGTACTTTGTGGATATTTACTGCATCAAGTTTAATTCAGTTCAACAGATACAGCAGACGTTATACCAGCTATCCAAGGAAGACTGATATAAATGGCTATATCACCGCCGCTGCAGGAGATCGTGATGGAAACTTATGGATGAGTGACCATGGAAGGCTTGTTCTGTTCAATATTCATAATAAAACTTACGACTATCTTTACAAATCCCCCGGTTTTCCGTTACGGGGCGGCGTCGCTTCTATATGTTCTGACAAAGCCGGGGATATCTGGATGGGAACAAATGCCTACGGAATATATGCATATTTTCCTGAATCGAACAGGTTCAAATCTTTTCCCAAAGAAAAATTATTAGCCGTAAACGACCAGAGCATACGTAATCTATACGAGGATTCTCAGAAAAACCTTTGGTTTATTGGAGGTGCGCAGCTTTTTAAGTGGAACAGGTTGACCGGTGAGTTCAAAGCCTATGATAGTCCGCCCTATGACAACAAGTCGGGCTACGCCCGCGGCAATGCAATTATGGAGGGCAGCAGTGGATATTTATGGTTTGATAATGAACGGGGTCTCGGCCGTATCAATGTTAAAACCGGTGAACCGGCGCCTTTTATTCCTATCCCGTTTCATGATTTTCCTATATCCGGAATGCTTGAAGATCATTCCGGCAGTATCTGGATTATCGGCAATTATTTTCTGAGTAAGCTGACCGACATCAGCACCGGAAAGTTTATTTCATACCGGTATAATAATGACCTCTCCTTTGCCGGCACTACCAGTATGTACGAGGACAAGGAGGGGGTAATATGGTTTACTTCCAAACTGGGATTAATCAGATTTGACAGGGAATCAGGAAAGTTTACTTACTACAAAAATGATCCGGCAAATATAAACAGCTTATACTGCAATAATACGTTGTCTATTTGTCCTGACCCGGCTGCTCCGGATGAAAAGCTATGGATCGGTACAAAAGGAGGAGGTTTAAACCTGTTCGACAAGAGGACCGGAACCTGCAGGCATTTCCTGGATAAAGATGGTCTGCCTGACAATGTTGTATATGGTATACTGGACGATAAGGAAGGAAATTTGTGGCTCAGTACAAATAAGGGATTGTCAAAATATACTCCCGGAATGAATCAATTCATAAACTATGATGTACACGACGGTTTACAGAGTAATGAATTTAATACCGGGTCATTCTACAGAAGCAGATCGGGCGAAATGTTTTTCGGCGGCATAAACGGCTTCAACTATTTTTATCCCGGGGAAGTTGCAAATAAAAACTCTTCCGCGAACGTTGTTTTTACTGACTTCAAACTCTTCAGTAAATCAGTTACCGCAAAGGACACAGGTTCTGTTCTCAGGAGAGTAATATCAGATACCGACAGGATAGCACTCGCACACAACCAGAACAATTTTTCATTGGAATTTGCAGTGCTCGATTATTATGCACCGGCAAAGAACCGGTTTGCGTATAAACTTGAAGGATTTAATGACAACTGGATACAGCTCGGCACCAGAAGGGAGATGACGTTTACAGGTCTTGACCCGGGTGAATATGTTCTTAAAGTAAAGGGTACGAACAGCGACGGCGTCTGGAATAAAAACATCGCATCGTTGAAAATATTAATAACTCCTCCCTGGTGGTTAAGCAGCTGGGCCTACGGATTATATTTTCTGCTGATCATCACTTTATTATATGCTTTAAGACGATATGAACTGAACAGGCAGCAGTGGAAACACAGTCTGGAATTAGAAACCATCGAATCCTTCAGGTACAAGGAGCTAAGTGAGATGAAATCCCGATTCTTCGCAAACATCTCCCACGAGTTCAGAACACCCCTGACATTAATTATGGGTCCGAGTGAGAGCATAATAACTGAAGCCCCAAGCCAAAATACACTCAAACAGGCAAAGAATATCAGGCGGAATGCGGCCCGGCTGCTGGTTCTCATCAACCAGCTGCTTGATCTCTCCAAGCTTGAAGCTGGTAAGCTTGAACTCAGTACCTCAAGATCTGATATAGTAACCTTTATTAAAGGGTTGGCGATGTCGTTTGAGTCAATTGCTGAAGAAAAAGATATCAAACTCATACTGGAAACGAAAATAAATCAAGCGGAGCTTTATTTCGACCAGGACAAGGTAACTAAGATAATTACAAACCTTTTATCAAACGCTTTCAAGTTTACACCTGAGGGCGGAACGATCACTGTTACCGTTGATCAGGGTCCCGGAAGTATGCTTGCTATTACAGTAAAAGATACGGGCATTGGTATTAACGAAGCAGACCTGGAGAAACTCTTCGACAGGTTTTACCAGGTTGATAACTCGCCGACGAGGGAGCATGAAGGAACCGGAATCGGCCTGGCTCTGGTAAAGGAGCTGGTGGAACTTCATTACGGAACAATCAGTGTCAGGAGTAAGCTCTCCGGGGGAACAGAATTTACTGTCAACTTACCGACGGGCAGGGATCATTTAAGGGATTACGAAATTGCAAAATCATCCAAACCCGCGGTATCAGAGTTTGTAATTGGTGGGGAGGAACATTTAAATTCAAAAATCAATGAAGAATTTGTTAAGAATGAGTTACCTGACAAGCAGGATATTATTCTGGTAGTAGAGGATAACCCGGATGTACGGGAATTTATTAAAGATTCCTTAGGTGCTGATTTTCAAATTGAAGAAGCATCAAACGGTGAACAGGGAGTAAGGAAAGCAGAGCAGATTATTCCTGATCTTATAATCAGTGATATAATGATGCCGAAGATGGATGGAAATGAGCTGACAAGAATACTGAAGAATGATGAGAAAACAAGCCATATCCCCATTATTCTGCTCACTGCAAAATCCGAGCAGCAAAGCAGGCTGGACGGACTGGAGACGGGGGCTGATGATTACCTGACGAAACCCTTTAATACAAAAGAGCTGATAATAAGAATAAAAAATCTTATCAGGATAAGACAGAAGCTGCAGGAGAAATACAGCAAGGTGGATTTCGTTCCTGTAAAAAAAGATGAAGAGAGAAAACTCAGTAATCTTGAAGAGCAATTTATATCTAAGGTAATGGAAGTGATTGAAAACCATATTTCAGAAGAAGAATTCAGCATTGAGCAGTTCAGTAAAGAAGTAGGAATGAGCAGAGTACAATTACATAGAAAACTTAAAGCATTATCAGGCAAATCTGCCAGTCATTATTTAAGATCAGTCAGGTTAAGCAAAGCGAAGCAAATGATAAAAGAACAAAAAGGGAACATATCGGAAATAGCTTATTCTGTAGGTTTCTCAAGTCCCCAATATTTCACCCGCTGTTTCAAAGAAGAATACGGTTACCCGCCGAGCAATCTGGTGCCCGGGACATAAATATCCGATTTATTAAAACCCGATTCAGAGAATATTGTTCACTTCTTCCGACCTTAAAATTCTCACCTTTTCATCCATCTTCCACACATCGGTGATAGTGATATCAGAGGAGCAGGGTGATTATTCGTTAGTGAACTCCAAAACCGGACAATTATTTAAAAGTAAATATAAGCTGAAAGGAGCTTACAGGGGAAGAAGAAACTTCGACGCAGGAATTAGATTGCTAATCTGCGCAACTTGTTTTTATAATGACTTAAGTATAATTCTTTTACTTTATCCTGCAGAAAAGAATGTTTGACCATTACGGAAATAAGTATTATATATATCATTTTTACAGACCTTATATTATGACGCTTACCGAAGCCATAATTGTATTCTTGTTAAATATCATTTCACTTTTCTCAACATTTAAATGGCAGAGGAGACTTCAGGGCGAAATGGCTGTGTCAGGCTAGGATAAAGACAAAATCGAACTGCCTGTTTCAACTAACTGGATACGGGTGGTTTCATTTACGGCAAAGGTCCGCTGAGGCTACTTTTTCCAAAACACCCTCCACTTTTTTGGATTAAATACATTTGAATCAAAATTATAAGAATTTTTTCCTAAAAATTCAAAAAGGTTACCGCGCTCAATCCTGTTGCAGCGATAAATTCCGGTTATATTATTATGAATAAACTAAAGGCATTAGTGCATAATCACTTACCGGAAGAAGGATATTCTTCTGCCGCCTGAGATTTTTAATACCAATTTATTTGTTCCCAATATGGGAACTTTTTATATTTGTATATGCGTATAATAGCTGTAAAAACATTGAAACTTTTCCGGCAGAAACATAATGACGCAGAACAGCCTTTAAAAGCATGGTATGCTGAAGCGAGAGCTGCAGAATGGAAATCGCCCGTTGATATCCGTAAATTATACAGAACAGCAAGCATTTTAAGCAATAGAAGGGTTGTTTTTAATATAAAAGGAAATGCTTATAGATTAGTTACTGCAATTAATTATAGTTTAAGAATAGTATATATCAGATTCGTAGGTACCCATAAAGAATATGATAGAATAAATGCCGAGGAAATCTAAATGAATATAAAACCGATTAAAACAAAAAAAGATTATAATGAAGCTCTCAAAAGAATTGAGAAACTTTTCAGCGCTAAACCTAACACTCCTGAAGGAGATGAACTGGAAATACTTGTAACCATCGTTGAAGCTTACGAGCAAAAACATTTTCATATTTCCGCCCCCGATCCTGTTGAAGCTATAAAATTCCGGATGGATCAGCTTGGTCTAAAACAATCCGATCTATCTGATGCTATGGGAGGCAGAAACAGGGTTTCTGAAATCTTAAACAGAAAAAGACAACTCACCGCCGAGATGATGAGGAAGCTTCATAAACAGTTTAATATCCCAGCAGAATCTCTCCTGGCATAACGTGCTGCTGATGAACGGAGTTATGGAAGGATGAATGATTTCATATATCTCTCGCTTCCCGACTTCAGATCCCACTGCTTCTTACTAATGCCCTTTTATCATTTCTTAAAGCCAGCGGTTTAAATTCAGTTCCTTTCCGGGTTTTGTTTTATTTAATTACGGCCAGTTAAAATCCCGGAGAAAAAATTATGATGCGTGTGCTATTATTATACCTGCTGGCTGCTTCTGCGGTGTATGCTACCCAATATCCTACCCTTAAAGACAATTCGAACGCGCAGATATCTGCTGTAAGAGTAAATGAAAATATTAAAATCGATGGTAAACTGACTGAAAAGATCTGGCAGAGACCGGGTTTTAACACTCTGCTCCAGGCGGATCCACAGCAGGGCGTAAGACCTTCACAGAAGACTGAGTTCTGGTTCGCTTATGATGATGAAGCAATTTATTTCGCGGGCAGATTTTATGATTCTCATCCCGATTCGATCATGGCGCGTCTTGTGCGCAGAGATTTTATATGGGGAGATCCATCCGACGGATGTGTTCTTTATCTGGATTCCTACCGCGATAAAAGGAACGGATATTTTTTCTATGTATCGGCTGCCGGTGCAGTTGCCGATGGATTGATTGAGAATGATGTTAAACAGCCCAATGATCTTAGCTGGGATGCAGTATGGGAAGGTGCACGCAATATTGATGATAAAGGATGGACGGTTGAAATGAAGATCCCATACTCCCAGCTCCGATTTAAAAAAGGAGATAAACAGGAATGGGGGGTAAATGTTGAAAGGTTTATAAGCAGAAGATTTGAAACCGATATGTTAGTTTATACGCCGAGGAATGAAAGCGGATTTGCTTCAAGGTTCCCCGACCTTGTGGGCATCAAGGATGTCTCTCCCCCCTCAAGAATTGAACTGCTCCCTTACGTGGTTGGCAAAGCGAAATATATCGGATCTCAGCCGGGTGATCCGTTCAATTCGGGACATGAATATTCACCGGGTGCGGGACTTGATGTAAGGGCAGGACTTGGAAGCAGCCTTACTCTTAACGCCACTATAAATCCTGATTTCGGCCAGGTTGAAGTTGATCCGGCAGTGGTTAATCTGTCCGATGTTGAATCTACTTTTGATGAAAAGCGTCCTTTCTTTACGGAGGGCGTCAGCATCTACAGGTTCGGACAGGGCGGTACGAATAATAATGTTTCTTTTAACTGGCCGACGACAAGCATCTTCTACAGCAGACGGATCGGAAGAAATCCTCAGGGCAGTCTTCCCGCTTATGATTATGCTGATATCCCCCAGGGAACTCATATTCTTGGTGCGGCGAAAATATCGGGACAAATTTACGATAACTGGAAAATAGGAACTATTCACGCGGTAACACAAAGAGAGTATGCCGATATTTCGGTAGATGGTCAGCGCTCAAGTGTTGAACTGGAGCCGTTAACCTATTACGGCATTTTCCGTGCGCAGAGAGATTTTAATTCGGGGAAACAGGGATTGGGACTGCTTGCTACATTCACAGACCGTTTCTTTAAAGATGACGGACTGAACACACAGATAAATAAGAATGCTTTTGTGATCGGAAGCGATGGATGGACTTTCCTTGACGAAGATAATACTTATGTACTTACAGGCTGGGCTGCTCTATCCAATGTTGCCGGATCTGCAGAAAGAATTACAGCACTGCAGAGAAGTCCTGTTCATTACTATCAGAGACCCGATGCATCATATATTTCGGTTGACAGTTCTGCTACATCGTTAACCGGATACAGCGGGCGGTTGATGCTGAATAAAAACCGCGGACGCTGGGCGATAAATACGGCTGTGGGGTTAATCAGTCCCGGCTTCGATGTTAATGATTTGGGTTATGGATCATACAGTGATTATATAAACGGCCACTTCTTTACCACTTACAGATGGACTGAGCCCACAGCCTTTTATCAGAATGCCGGGGTAAATTTCGGAGCCTACACAAGCTACGATTTCGGAGGGAATAATACCGCCCAGGGATACAGGCTTGCCTCCTATCTTAATACACCGGATTACAACGGAGGCGATATTGGATTCACCTATAGTCCTTCTACGCTGAATTCAAGAAAAACCCGCGGCGGTCCTTTAACTGTAAATCCTTCAAGCACCTCCTACTTCTGGGATCTTTATACAGACAACCGCCAATGGTGGGTTTTAGGAACAGGCGGATACGGATCATTCAGCAGCGACGGGAATTCACATTCAGTGTATGCTAGCGCAGAATTCAAGGTGACTTCTACTTTAACAATGTCGATTGGACCTGAGTACACGAATGCTGTTTCGGAAACACAATGGGTAAGTAATTTCACAGACCCCTCAGCAGCAGACACATACGGCAGAAGATACCTGTTTGCTCACCTGGAGCAGAATATAATAGCGGCGAACATAAGGGCCGACTGGATTCTTAGTCCCTCTCTCAGCTTCCAGGTCTACTTCCAGCCCCTGATTGCATCAGGCGCCTACAACAGCTTTAAATATCTGCTGCAGCCGAAGACTTACGATTTTAATACTTACGGAAGAAATGGTTCTACACTGGTGCAGAATACCTCTGCCGGCGGAGATGTAATATCATATGAACTTGATCCTGACGGCTCAGGACCCGCCCAGGCACAGGTGATCGGCAACCCCGATTTCAATTACATCTCGCTGCGAGGCAATGCTGTTCTGCGCTGGGAGTATATGCCGGGGTCTGCTTTATTCCTGGTCTGGACACAGAGCAGGGAAAATATTGAAGCCGACGGCGACTTCCGGTTCGGCAGGTCGTTCAATAATTTGTTCAGCGTCCATCCCGATAATATCTTTTTGGTGAAGGTGAGTTATTGGCTGTAAAGGGGAGTAATGGAATTTTGGAGGATGGAGTATTGGCAAACCGCAAAGACGCGGAGGCGCGGAGGGGAAAGAGGATGAGAAGTTGAGAAGGTAAGAGGTTGGGCGGATAACGTTTTGGAAGTGTAGGTGATTTTACAGATGGGTATTTGACGGTGAATGGGTGGAAAGGAATTTGCCGCTAAGACGCTAAGGCACGAAAGAACAAGAGGATAAGAGGTTGAGAAGATAAGAGGATCTTACCTTCTAACCTTCTTACCTTCTCAGCTTCTCATCTTCTTATTCTTCCCCCTTCCTGAGTCCTCGAAATCCCGCGCCTTTGGCGATCCGACTTCCGATTTCCAACTTCTGGTGAGCCAGAGCAAATGAAGCGCAGAAAGTAGTTCTTCCTGTGGATTTATTCCCCCTCCTTTATAATCTTATTGCTTTCGATTGATCCACAATTATGAGGAAAGCTTTATGAAATACGCTTTTATATTTCTGTTAAGTACGTTCATTGTATACGGATGTGCACAGCAGAAAGAAGAACCGGCAAAAGAAGAGGGTCCTTCAATCTTTTCGAAAGAAGTAAGTTATTCATCAGACGGAACCCCGCTTAAAGGGTATCTTGCATATGACAGCAGCAGGACCGGTAAGATGCCCGGTGTAATTGTCGTGCACGAATGGTGGGGAATGAATGAATATGCAAAGCACCGGGCTGATTCACTTGCAAAACTCGGCTACATTGCGCTTGCAATTGATATGTACGGCAACGGCAAAACTGCAGAGCACCCTGATAATGCAGGCAAGTTTGCTCAGGCTGTAATGGAACATATGGATACTGCAAGGGCAAGGTTTAATGCAGGACTCGCGCTTCTGAAGGAGCAGCCGCAGACGGATACTTCGAAGCTTGCCGCTATAGGCTACTGCTTCGGCGGCGGTGTTGTACTTCGTATGGCGCTTGCCGGCGTGCCGCTTGATGGCGTTGTAAGTTTTCATGGTGATCTGCCGACACAGGCTCCCAAAAATCCTGATTCAGTAAAAGCAGCAATACTTGTCTGCAACGGCGCAGCCGATCCGTTTAATCCCCCTGAAAAAGTTAACTCATTTAAATCTATGATGGACAGCGCCGGAATAGATTATACCTTTAAGAATTATGAGGGAGCAAAACACAGCTTTACAAATCCCGGAGCCGACAGTCTCGGCAAGAAATATAATCTGCCGATGGCTTACAACAAGCAGGCCGATGAGCAAAGCTGGAAGGATATGAAGGAATTCTTCGGCAGGATATTCAAGTAGAGACAGGTCGTTGACCCCGTTTCTTATAGTTGTCCCAGCCATAGGGAGGGATGTTTCTTTCACTCATTCCTCCCAATCCGCCAATTCGCCCAGTCCGCTCAATCTCCCCAATCCCCGGGTCCCTCCCTCCCCCCGTTTTTTTCTCTGAAGCCTTACATCTGTAGGTGTAATTTTTTATCTTGTGTTATCACATCAAATATTCATACCATATTAAGAGGATATAATGGATAGCATTAATGCAAACAGCCTGCAATTTTACACACAGAAACTGATTGATTTAGCGGTTGAATACGGACCCCAGCTGCTACTGGCTATAGTTGTTCTGATAGCAGGCCTCTGGATAATCAGGCTTGTTTTGAAAGGTGCCAACAAGGCAATGGAGCGTTCGAACCTTGAAATTTCATTGAGAAAATTTCTGAGCGGCTTTTTCGGTATTCTCCTTAAAGTATTGCTGCTGATAAGTGTGGCTTCTATGATTGGGATAGCGACAACATCGTTTATAGCTATAATAGGAGCCGCGGGTCTGGCGGTCGGCCTTGCCCTCCAGGGCGGTCTTGCAAATTTCGCCGGGGGTGTTATAATACTTACCTTCAAGCCGTTTAAGGTTGGCGACTTTTTAGAGGCCCAGGGCTATATGGGAACGGTAAATGAAATAACAATCTTTACTACTGTTCTTAAAACACCCGATAATAAAACAGTGATAATACCGAACGGGGCGTTATCAAATGGCAGTATGGTTAACTTTTCCACTGAACCGAAACGGCGTGTTGATATGGTGTTTGGTATAGGCTACGGCGACAGTATTGAAAAGGCGAAGATGGTTTTAAAAAAGCTTGCCGATGCTGACCCAAGAGTACATAAAGAACCTGCACCGCAGATAGTTGTGGGTGTGCTGGGAGATAATTCTGTTAATTTCAATTTCAGGGTCTGGTGCGATTCAACAGATTACTGGGGCATCTATTTCGACACTCACGAAAAAGTAAAACTGGCCTTTGATGAAGCAGGTATTTCAATCCCGTTCCCTCAGCGTGATGTACATATATACAATGATTCAAACCGGGAAGAAATAAGCGCTGCTGTAAAAATACCTGTATAAGGGAGCAGCGGCTTCAGTAAAGTATTTAGATTGTAACAGGAAGGTCCCCGGGATTTCCGGGGTCTCCTATTTATTAAAATATTTTAATCTTCAATTAATCTCTCATTAACCTTTACCTCTTATTTATAACTATCCCGATTTTCTGATATCCCCCTCTTCTGTACGACTATGAATGACCGTATACTATATCTAATAACTAATGAAGGAGACCGATATGAAGATGATCTTAAACATAACATTTCCTCACGAACCCTTTAATTCAAAGATAAAGAAAGGGACAATCGGAGACGTGCTCAATAAGCTGATGGGGGAATTGAAACCGGAGGCAGCTTACTTTTCGCTTAACGAAGGGAAACGAAATATATTTATGATTGTTAATGTGAACAGCAGCGGTGATTATGTTAAATATGCTGAGCCGTTTTTCCTGCAGTTCAATGCCGATATAAAATATGATATCGTAATTACCCCTGAAGAAATTCAGAAATCAGGACTGGAAGAAATCGGGAAAAAATACGCCTGAGAAATATTAATTCAGAATCAGGCCTTTCAGATAAATTTTATTTCGCTTATATCTTTAACTGATTCATTGCCGACTGGAATCCAGACAAGGTTATAGTATTTAACAAAGATGTTCGTTTTCTGCGGTCTGATTTTTATTTTCTCAAACTCTTCAAGAGATATATCATACTTTTCTGAAAGTGTGTCGATCTCACTTTGTAATTCCTGCTCAAGATCTGCCATCTGGTTTTTCATTATCTCAAGATTTTCTTTGCTTAATGCGACATCCTGTTTTTCTTTCATTATTCTTGATGCTGATCTCATCGTTGTTCCCGCTTTACCCAAAGTTCCGGAACTAAAAGTTTTCCTGCCAAGTAGTGCGCCGAGTATTGTTGCCCCGGCGGAGATAGCTGTCTGAAGGGTCTGCTGCGAAGACTGGGCTTTTTCCCTGGTAACCTTATCTTCGGCTGTTTTGATCTTGTTTTCCATTGCCGTTAACTTCGACTGGTATTTTCCTCTCAGTTTCTCAACCTGCGCATCTTTTGTTTCTCTTGATAACTGGTTCAGTCTTATCCTGAAATCTCTTTCACTTTCTCCCGGTTTTGATTGTTCATCAAGAACCTTGCTGTACAGAATCTCCAGGTTATAATTATTGTAAAGAAAATCTTTCAGATCTTTTTCCCACGAAGTATAACTTTTGGATTCCTTCGCCGCATCAGGAAGATCAGAGTATCTAATTCCCTTATCAGCTTCATTTGTAAGCTGTGCCAGATCTAAATCAACTTCAAAAGATGATTCCCAGTTTACAGGAATTGCTTCATCGGAAACAGAAGCAAGAAACATTGATTCTTTATCCACATCAATTTTTGATTTCCGGTCGGAAAAAAGCATCTGTATTTTTCCGATCATATAAGGAAGATAAGTGAAGTCGTCTGATTGTATGTTCTGCAGAGTTCTCTTCAGAAAAGCAGGCGTTACATTTCCGGGCAGTAATGGCATTTGAGTATTTACTGATGCAGCCGGAATCACAGGTTTTATATCTTCCTTAACCGGTTGAGCAGATGCAGAGGTTTCATCCGGTACTAATAACTTTAACTGGCTTTTTGTTAAGGGACCTCTCAGGTAGGATAATGCCCAGCGTGTTTGGAAGATCTGGATATTATCCTGGTTAACATTATTTAAAAGAAACACGCGTTTATCAAGATTCGCGATTATTTCTGTAATGGTTCTTCTGTCAAATGATTTTCCGCTGGATGAATTTGCACTTTCCAGTCCGTCTATTAATCTTTCAATGTCTCTTTCGGTCTGAAGTCTTCCTATAAACCATGTTCCGGCGTTGGATAAACTTTTATAATCAAGATCAACAGGATTCTGAGTTGCAAGCACGAGTCCCAACCCGAAAGCTCTTGCCTGTTTAAGTAATGTTAGAAAGACTCTTTTTGAAGGCGGGTTGGCAACCGGCGGTATATATCCGAATATTTCATCAACATAAAGCAAGGCTCTCAGACTTGTTGTTCCACTTTGTTTTCTCATCCAGCTTAACAACTGATTCAGAAACAGGGTGGTAAAAAACATTCTTTCCGGATCAGTGAGATGAGCAGTATACATAATAGAAACCTTCGGCTTACCTGTTTCAGTAAAAAGAAGCTTATCGATTGATAAAGGTTCACCGGTTAGCCAGGATTGGAATGTGGGAGCAGAAAGAATATTATTCAGAAGCATCGCAAGGTCAAATCTTTCTTTATGCGGATAAAAAGCATCAATATCAAAAACACCCACTTTTTTCATCGGCGGATTCTGAACACTTTGAATGAGCGAAGCCAGATCAAGACTCTGTTTATTGTTCCAGTAATACTGAAATATATTTGCAATTAAAATGTGTTCCCTGCTTTTAATCGGATCGGCATCTATTCCAAGCAGACCAAGGATGCCTGAGGTTGTGGTTGTAATTTTTTCATTTAACAGATCGGGATCATCCAGTAAGCTTTCATCGGGAGCATCAAAGGAATTTAAGATAGAAACCTGTTTTGCAGCAGAACTTCCGGGAGTATAAATTTCAAACTCTGCGGATGATTTCAATTTAGCTATCCGCGAGGGATCCTGTCCCCAATCCTGCAGACCATTTCTCCACAAGTCTGCCTGGGATTTTGCAAAATCGAATTCGGTCATATTTTTTCTTTCGGCATCGGATTTATTTATCCATGGAAGAAAATCTTCAGGTTTCAAATCAGGAAATGTTAAGAGCAGATTTGTAATATCTCCCTTGGGATCAATAACCAGTGCAGGAATATTATCAATAACTGCTTCTTCGAGTAAAGAAATACACAATCCTGTTTTACCGCTGCCTGTCATTCCAACGCAAACTGCATGAGTTGTTAAATCTTTGGAAGGATAGAGAAGCAGATCATCAGTTAATGCTCTTTTCGAAGGATCGTAATTCCTACCGAGGTAAAAAACACCTAATTTTTCAAAGTCGACCATTTCAGGTTCCCTGTTTTTAGTTATAAAATTCAGAAGTGAAGAAATTCAGACGAATAAAGATAAAATTAATTCTATTAATTTTATAGAGCATGGAGTCTTACAGACTTTTCCCGTGACCCTGCTTTTTCTGTGAGCAATTGCCTAAGCCGCGGCGTGCACTATTTATTGTACTTTGTTATACGGTCAGCCATTCCATCAAATACAAAATAATGAAAGGGCAGTGCTGAATACCAGTACAATCTTCCCAGCAATCCCTTAGGACGGAAAGTCGCTGTCTGATTCAGGAATTCTCCTGTATCCTTTTTAATAATCCTAAATTCAAGCCAGGCTTCCCCGGGAAGTTTCATCTCCGCATACAGCAGCAGCCGTCTGTTTTGTCTGTCTGCAGAAAGCACCCGCCAGAAATCAAGAGTATCGCCGGTATTTATTGTTTGGGCATTTGTCCTTCCGCGCCTCAATCCCACTCCGCCCATAAGCTTATCCATAAAACCCCGAAGGTGCCATAACCAGTTGCCATAATACCAGCCGCGATCGCCGCCTATTGACCAGATGTTATTAAGAACCTTTTCTGCACTTGCGTTTATACGTTTTTCTCTGCTATCAACGAAACAGCCATCGGATGGAACATTAATATGATTGAGAAGCAGGTTATCTGATGAACTTGAAACGAGGGAATCTTTCCAGCTGGAGGCAACATCATTCTGTTCGATCCTTTGAAACGCGTGGGTTACAGCTTCTTTATATGCAACAGGAGTAATACCGAGCATTTTTTCAAGTACATTGTTTTCTGCAGTCACTTCAACCTTCATGCTGTTGACAAGATTTATTGCCAGTTTGTATGAAGTAGACGTAACAAAGTAAAGCCAGTATGATGAAAGTCTTGGCGTCATTACAGGGACGGTTATGATTATTCTTTTCAGACCGCGCACTTCTGCAAACTTAATCAGCATCTCTTTATATGTTAATATATCAGGTCCGCCGATATCGTACGATTTATTAAAAGTTTCTTCCCTCAGCAATACACCCGAAAGGTATTCAAGTATGTTTCTTATTGAAATGGGCTGACTCCTTGTATTAAGCCATTTGGGGGCTATCATCACCGGGAGCTTTTCTACAAGATCCCGAATGATTTCAAATGATGCACTGCCTGAGCCTACTATTATACCGGCTTTTACTGAAGTCAGAGGGATGCTGCTTTTATTCAGTATCTCTTCAACTTTTTTTCTTGAAGCCAGATGCCGGGATAGTTTCTCACCTTTTGTAATACCGCCGAGATAAATTATCTGCTTTGCAGCAGTCCCGTTTATCATTTTAACAAAATTATTCGCTGTTATTACTTCCAGCTTTTCAAAATCCTTAATATTTGAACTCATTGAGTGGATGAGATAATAAGCTGCATCAATATCTTTAATGATGAGTGAAGCAGTACTGTCCTTCAGAAAATCTACTTCTATCAGGGTAATATCGGGATGTTTATATATGCCTTCGGATGGGAACCTGTTTTTATCGCGAACGCAGCAGACAACCTGGTGTCCCTGCTGAAGCAGAACCGGAAGAAGTCTTTTACCCACATATCCGGTCGCTCCGGTCAATAGTATTTTCATATAACTTTCTATGTTTAACCTTTAAACAGAGAAAATGGCCGGATAATTCCCTGAAAGTCAAAAGCCGAATGAATCCCGGTTATGCTGGTTTTAAAGGACTTTGAGATTCCTGTTTAACTGAGCAACGTTTACTTCGAGTGCAGAAAATCATTAATAGTCTTTATAAACATATCCGGCTGATCTACAAAAGTCATATGACCGCTCTCAGGAAATATAACAAGCTGTGAGCCGGCGATCTTTTCGTGCATCTCCCTTGAAAGAGAAGGAGCACATTCATCATGGTCGCCGCAATTAACAAGTGTAGGGACTTTAATTGTATGAAGCTGATCAACATATTCAACGGATTTCAGGTTTCCGTCTATTACATATTCACCGTTTGAGCCCCACATTTCGCGATACAGATCCCAGGCGAAACCGCCGCTTTCTGGATCATAAGCAGGATCAGGTCTGCGCTGATAGAGATAAGGGAAATAACCTTCACCCCATGCGGCTTTCATATATTCTGCCGTATACCGGTTTTGTTCATATGGTAAACCATGCCCGTACAGACCTTCAGCTTCCATTTTATTTATACGGGTGCGGAGTTCTGCCGGCATATTCTCTTTAATCTTCACAAAAACCTGGTTCATCTCCGAGGTACTTGGGAAAGTACTGCAAAGAATCAGATGTGATAAATTCTCTTGATACTTAAGCGCATAGGCCTGGGCAAGAACACCGCCGAACGAATGTCCCAGCAGGTTTATCTTACCAAGTCCCAGGGCTTTCCTTACCGCTTCCACATCCTCAACCATATTTTCCACGGTATACTTTTTCACATCCCCGAGCTGTTCCGATTTTCCCGATCCTCTCTCATCTATAAAAATTAAACGGTTATGCTTTGCCAGGGGAATAAGGTAAGGAAGGAAGTAATCGTGGGTAGCGCCAGGCCCTCCGTGCACGATCATAAGCGGCTCGCCCTTTCCGAATTCTTCATACCATATCATTACTCCATCAGCATCAACATACCCCTGGGTTATCTGATAAACATTACCCGCTGATGGTGATTCCTGTGCTGAAAGAAAGGCTGCTGCCAATACTAAAAATAATGATGCAATAAGTAAGCGGTTCATAATAATTCTCCATAAATATATACCTGTAAATTACTAAAAAGCATATGACCTTTAAATAGAATTTCTAATGAGAAAATTTTCTTTTAACTTATTAATTAAAACTGTCTAACTGCATAAAGCAGAAGGGAATATCAGATGAGCAAAAACTGGTTTGTCAGAAAAGGAATGTTATTCTTCCCTGTCTCAGCTATCGGATGGATCCTGGCAGCGGCTTCATTTATCTATTGCATTTATATCTTCCTTGCGATAGACGGCAGTTCTCACTTGGCAAGCGATACCCTCAGGCCTTTCATACTTAACGTTATAATGGTTTTTATTGTGTACTCAATAATTGCGCTGTTCACGAGCAGAAATAAAAATTAAACCCGCCCGCATTCAGCAGGCGGATATCACCTAAGGTGAGAAAACGCTATATGGCAGGCCAGAGCCAGCCGAACACTCCTGCAGTAAAGAGCGCATATATAAATCCGTCAAACATCGATTTGATTGTAGCGCTCCAGCTTTTCCTGAACCAGATGCTGTCCTGCATAAGAGCAAGACTGTAGCCTGCGAAAGATACCGCCCCGGCAAAACGGAATACAGCAAGGTAACCGGCACCGGCAGGAACTGCATGGCTTGTTATATACGCAGCAAAAATGCTGATGATCAGGCAGTAAACAAACCAGAGAAAAAGGCTCGAACCCATTCCCATTTCTCCCGGAGGAAGGATGGTTGTAATGAGCACAGGACCTTTATTCATCTTTTCCCTGAATTGTTCAGATTTCCTTTCTTTTGCCTCATTCGAATACGGAACCATATAATCGCCGGGAGGAGGATTATACTTCCTGAGATCCGCCATTATATTATCCTCCGAAGGAAGCTTTTTGTAATCTGAATTATGGTAGGTGAAAACCATATGGAGAACAGAACTTAGAACAAAAACAACGACTGCAGAAAGCAGTATTGGGAGCCAGAGAGAAACAAATGTGACCATATTATTTCCTCCAGAATGTTGGAGAATTGTATTTTATTAAGCCCTCGTGATAAGATACGTAACTTTTATGGATACCTGCAAGATTGTAAGGATGAGGGGGAGAAGAAGTTAAGAGGATTGGAAGATAAGTCCGGGCGGATTGATTGAGAAAATGGAGGATTCCCGGATTCTTTGGATCTGTGAGTTGGAAGTCGGAGGTTAAAATAAAATAAAATTTTATAAATTTGGACGAAGTAATAATTCATTAAAATTAAGCTATGCGACTTTCACAGTTATTTCCTGCGGTACTTATTTTATTATTACTATCCTCCTGTACCACGGAGATGGAGGATTGTATCTGCACAGAGGAGTTCAGAGTAATTTCCGTTCTTATTACAGATGGATCGGGTGATCCCATAGAGGGGCTTACAGCAACCATAACGGATGAGAAGGGTAAACATTATATTCTGCCGGACAGCGCTCCCCTGTCGGGTTACTATATAGTAATGTCGGATAAATATGTACAGGACTTTTCAACCTCAGCAAAAAAAATTCTGTTTACTGCCGCCTCTGACAGCGGTTCAGTAAACGGAGAGTACTTTATTAATACCGATAGATGCAAATGTCATATACAAAAGATAAGCGGACCGGATACGCTGGTATTTAAATAGCGGTTATCTGCATCGGGGTCTTTTTTTACAATTCTATTACGAATCTATATATCTCCCTATAATGAGAACAACAGCAAAAAGAAAAAACACAGGGAAGTGAACTTTTAGTATTTTGGATATGTTCTTAAAGAAAAATGAGAGAGAAACTTGGGCAAGGCCTTAAAAATTTCATTATTGTTTATTTTGTTCTTTTCCCCCGGGAGAGCGCAGGATGAAAAAGGTTCAGTACACGGGACCGTAACCGATGCTGTCAGTGACCAGCCGCTGATCGGTGTTAACATAATCCTGGAAGGCACAAACTACGGAGCTGCTACTGATCTCCTGGGACATTATGAAATAAATGATATCCCGGTAAATACCTACAGGATTAAAGCTTCGATAATAGGATATTCATCAAAAATAAAGACCGATATAATGGTCAGAACATCGCAGCCGGCAGAAGTCGATTTCAGCCTGGTTGAAGAAGCTATACAGCTCGGTGATATTACTGTAAGGTCCGGTTACTTCTCTAAATCGCCCACAGATCTGATCAGTACAAGAAGTTTCGGATATGAAGAAATACGAAGGACTCCGGGAGGATTTGAGGACGTTGTGAGGGCACTATCGGTATTGCCGGGAGTAGCGCAGGCTGATCCGGGAAGAAATGATCTGATAGTCAGGGGCGGTGCGCCTTCGGAGAATTTATATATTGTTGATGGAATTGAAATACCTAACATAAATCATTTCGGCACACAGGGAGCAGCCGGCGGACCTTTAAGCTATATAAATCTCGATTATGTAAAAGAAACCACTTTTTCTACAGGAGGCTTCTCTGCGGAATACGGCGACAAGCTTTCTTCGGTACTAAAGATAAATTTAAGAAAAGGAAGAGAAGACAGGCTTGGAGGCAAGGCAACAATATCCGCTTCCCAGTTCGGATTAAACCTTGAAGGACCAATCGGGAAGGATAACAATTTTATCTTTTCTGCAAGGAGAAGCTACCTGGACTTTATATTTAAAGCAGCCGGGTTTGGTTTTGTACCTGAATATTATGACCTCCTGTCAAAAGCAGATTTCAAACTGGACAATGAGAACAGTATATCCTATTTGTTCACAGGAGCTTTTGATAATGTAAAATATTTTAATGAAACAGCGGATCAGAGGTTCGATAACTCCAGAATCCTTGGGAGCGATCAGACACAGTATGCAACCGGGTTGAGCTACAGACACCTCTTCGATAATGGTTTCTTTAATATTACACTCAGCAGAACATACGTTAATTATAATACCCTTCAGAGAGACAGCCTTCTTAACCCGATCTTTAAAAGTGTTTCCCGGGAACAGGAAAATTCTTTAAGAGGAGACATTGTATATAAGCTTTCAGCTGCTACGGAGATCACTGCAGGACTGATGGGAAAGCTGGTTAAGTTCAATGCCGATATCCTGCTCCCCGGGTTCGTTACATCTTTTCAGGATACACTGCCTGTAAATTCTTTGAGTGAAGAAGATATTTATTACAAAGGTTCAGGATATATAAATCTGAATCATTTATTCTTTGAAAGACTGAAAACTAATATCGGATTGCGTGCAGATTATTTTAATCCCCTTGAAACGAAACTGTATCTTGCACCAAGGATATCCGCATCCTACAGCTTAACAGACCTTACTTCACTTAATGCAAGCGGGGGGATTTACTACCAGTCTCCTTCATATATCTGGCTGGCTGAAGAAATAAATAAGACCAACCTTACGGATATTCGTGCCGACCACCTGGTACTCGGAATTGATCACCTGGTAAGAGAGGATGCACTCGTTAAAATAGAAGGCTTTTATAAATGGTATTCAGACTACCCGGTAAGCCTGATAAGACCTTATCTGATACTAGCCAACACCGGGGCAGGATTCGGCGGAGCTGATGATAATTTTTCGTCTTTCGGACTTGAACCGCTGACAGCTAAAGGAAAAGGCATCAGCCGGGGAGTAGAATTATCAGTTCAGAAGAAATTATCAGACTTAAGCTTTTATGGAATATTCAGCCTAACATATAGTGAAACAAGATTCACACCTCTTGACGGAATAACACGCCCGGGCATATATAATCAGAAATGGATCCTGAATATGAGCGGCGGCTATAAATTCAATGAAAAGTGGGAGGCTGCATTGAAATTCAGGTTTTCGTCAGGCAGTCCATATACACCCTATGAATCGAACGGAACCCAGCTCGTCTCAAATTATTTAAGCGCTTATTACGAACCCCTGCATAGTCTGGATCTGAGAGTCGACAGGAGATGGTACTTCAGCAGTTTAACCCTGATCACTTATGTGGATATACAGAATATCTATAATAATAAAAGAAGTAATTCAATACGCTGGAACCCGAGGACACAAACTGCAGAAAAAGGTGAAGCTATAGGAATTCTTCCTTCAATCGGCATCAGCCTGGAATTCTGACATTTCCCTCAGAATAAATCCGGCCGGCCTTGCCTTGAACTTAACTTACACTTGAACTCAAACTTACACCAGAACTACTAAAAAGGCTGCCCGTATACTTGAGCAGCCTTCTGATAATTTTTTTTCACTCACTCTTTACATAGCTTAAATCGGGTCGTGAATGCCCGTTTTTATGTTCAAAGTGCACAAGCAAAGACATCATCTGATGCCATAGATCATCACCATCTTTTCCAAGAGCTGCATTATCTTTGTCCATCTGCTGATAGAAAGATCCTGCATCTTTAGCAAGGGTAGTAACAACTATCAGGTTATCGTTTTCTCCCAAATCAGCCAGCCATACCGTATAAGGAGTCGTAACCTTTTTATCCTCACACAGTTTTTTGTATTTAGCACCCAGTTCTAACATATCTTTCATTTTACCGGATTTTACGGTATAGTAATCCCAGTGAATAAAATTTTCTTTGCTCAAATCAAGACCCATATTCTGTTCTGAACCATAAGAAAGTGAATTTGAACGTTTGAACACCAGTTCACGAACCGATTCAATTGCTTCGGCATTTTCCGTCATAACCTTATTCATCTTATCCTTGTCTGCCTTCGACATCATATCATTAAAAGCTGCTGACAATTTGTCGATATCACCATAATTATTAAGCGGGACAAGGTAATAAAAATGAAGATCATCGGTCTGTGAGGCTCTTATCCAGGGAACATCAAGCTTAGAATCCATCATCATTTTTGTAAAATCCTTTGATGTGCTGTAATACTGATCCATCTTATCTATTCTGGCGACTTCCTCATGTATATAGAAAAGCGGATCAGAAGACTGTTCCTGCGCAAATCCGGACATAGTAAACAGAGAAATGAATAAAAGAGAAAGGAATGACGCGAAAAGGTGCAATACTCTCATACGAACCTCCTGAAGGTTTATTTAGAAAATAGTTTTTTATGGGGGAATAAGTATGTAAAGAACTTAAGGCGTAAAATCCGCATTGTCAATCATTTATTTACGATTTTTTGTAGATGGGGACATCTGCCCCCTGACTCCTTTTCTCTCTTTCTGAGCGTATGCGGTATTTATTTTGCAGAATTCTTAAATTTATATACTGATAGAATAAAAACTTTTATTTGACCGTTCATAATATTTTTATTGAAATGCACTTAAGGGGGCTTTAGTTTAATTTTTTAATTTTACCAAAGGATTATAAGTCTTAATCAATTTCATATTTAACTAATATCAGGAAACTTATGCATAAGATACTCTTCTTTTTTTGTACTGCGGTTATTCTATACCAGGCTCAGATAAACGCCCAGGTAAACGCCAGGATGCTGCAGTATCCGGATGTTTCAAATTCTCAGATAACCTTTTATTACGGAGGCGATCTCTGGGTGGTTTCAAAAGAAGGGGGAACAGCAAATAAACTTACTAATGCAAAAGGACAGGAAATCATTCCCAGGTTTTCTCCTGACGGATCGAAGATAGCTTTCAGCGGAAATTATAACGGCAACGTGGATATTTATGTTGTTCCTTCAAAGGGCGGAATGGCAGAACGTCTTACGCATCAGGGAATGTTCGACCGTATGGATGACTGGTATCCCGATGGCACAAAAATCCTCTATACTTCTTCGATGGAAAGCGGCAGGCAGAGGTTCAGCCAGTTTTATTCAGTTTCTCCGCAAGGAGGTATGCCTGATAAGCTGCCGGTGCCTTACGGCGAATTCGGGACATTGTCTCCGGACGGTAAGAAAATAGCATACACACCAAGAACAAGAAGCAATAGAACGTGGAAAAGATACCGCGGCGGAATGGCCCCGGATATATGGATATTCAACCTCGAAACAAAGGCATCAGAAAATATCACAGATGATCCTGCCAATGATGAATTCCCGATGTGGTACGGAAACACAATTTATTTTCTTTCAGACAGGAACGCAGAGAAAAGAGCAAACATCTATGCTTACGATACTGCATCAAAACAAATAAGACAGGTCACTGATTTTAAAGAGTATGATACTCACTTTCCTTCCTTAGGTCCGGATGATATTGTTTTTGAAAACGGGGGGAAACTTTATCTGCTCGATCTTGCTTCAGAAAAATACAGAGAGGTCCGGATTGATGTTGTTACCGATGAATCAACACTTCTTCCTCACTCAGAAAATGTAAATAAACTCATTCAAAGTTTCTGGTTATCACCTGATGCTAAACGAGCGGTCTTTGAAGCACGCGGCGATCTCTTTTCTGTGCCGGCTGAAAATGGCCCTGTTCCTGATCTGACAAACACTTCGGGATATGCTGAAAGATATCCTTCCTGGTCACCCGACGGAAAATATATTGCCTTCTGGAGTGATAAATCGGGCGAATATGAGCTTTATGTAAAAGATCTCGAAAATCCTGGTTATGGAAAAAAACTCACCTCTTACGGTCCCGGCTACAGGTACCAGATTTACTGGTCGCCTGATAGTAAGAAGATGGCTTTTATTGATAAAGCTATGAAAGTTTATATCTACAATATGGATGATGATAAAACAACGGAGGTAGATAAGGAAAAGTCAATGTACGAGGGAGGATTGGAGAACTTCACGGTAAGCTGGTCGCCCGACAGCCGGTGGCTTGCCTACCAGAAAGATACCGATAATAATCATACGGCTATCAGTATCTTTGATACAAAAGAGGGGAAATTTCACCAGGTAACTTCCGGCTATTATAATGATTCGCAGCCGGTGTTTGACCCCGAGGGAAAATATTTATTTTTCCTCACCAACAGGAATTTCAACCCTGTCTACAGCGACCTTGATAATAGTTTTATTTATCCCAATGCGACAAACATAGCGGCAGTTTCCCTGGAAAAAGATACCCTGTCACCGATGGCTCCCAAAAATGATGCTGCCGTTATAAAAAAGGATGAAGATAAGGATAAAGATGAAAAAGATAAGAAGAAGGATGAGAGTAAAAAGGAAGAAAAAAAGAAAACAGAAATAACGCTGGATGGTTTTGAAGGAAGACTGGTAATCCTTCCGCCTGAAGGAGGCAACTATACAAACCTGCAGGCTGTTAAAGGCAAGATCATATATCTTAAGCTCCCGCCAGCCGGTGCAAAGGAGCAGAAAAAAGCTATAGAATTATATGATATTGATAGCCGCAAGGAAAAGGAAATAGTATCCGATATAGATAACTTCACTGTCAGTGCTGACGGCAATAAGCTTATGGTTTCCAAAGGCGGGGCATTCTTTATCATAGATATTGCACCGGAACAAAAACTGGAAAAGAAAATGCCGACCGACCAAATGGAGATGACGGTTATTCCCCGCGATGAATGGAAACAGCTCTTTAATGATACGTGGAGATTTGAAAGAGATTTCTTCTACGATCCTAATATGCATGGAGTTGACTGGAATGCAATGAAGGACCAGTACGGCAGACTTATTGATTTTGCTGTTACACGCTGGGACGTAAATTATATAATCGGCGAACTTATCGCTGAACTGAATTCTTCACATACTTACAAAGGAGGCGGTGATGAAGAACAGGCACCCGCCCGACCTGTAGGATACCTTGGTATTGACTGGCAGCTCGATAACGGAGCTTATAAAATTAAAAAGATCATCAAAGGCGCTCCCTGGGATAATGAAGTCAGATCTCCGCTCGATGCTTCAGGTATTGAGGCTAAAGAAGGAGATTACATTCTTGCGGTAAACGGAATCCCGATTGATGTAACTAAAGATCCATGGGCGGCGTTCGAAGGACTTGCAGGAAAAACTGTGGAACTTACCATAAACAGCAAACCTGAAATGGATGGATCTCACAAAGTAATAGTGGAAACGCTGAAAGATGAGACAAGATTGAGAAACCTTGCCTGGATAGAAGCAAACAGAGAATATGTCGATGAAAAAACCAATGGAGAAATAGGCTATATATACGTCCCGGATACGGGTGTGGACGGGCAGACTGAACTTGAGCGGCAATTCAATGCTCAGTTTAATAAGAAAGGCCTGATTATCGATGAACGATTTAATAGCGGCGGTCAGATACCCGACAGGTTCATTGAACTGCTCAACAGAAAACCTCTCGCATTCTTTGCAGTGAGGGATGGCGTCAACTGGCAGTGGCCTCCGATAGCTAACTTCGGACCTAAAGTTATGCTTATAAACGGATGGAGCGGATCAGGCGGCGATGCATTCCCGGATTTCTTTCGCAAAACCGGACTGGGACCATTAATCGGAACCAGGACATGGGGCGGATTGATAGGCATCTCCGGAGCACCAGGCCTGATAGACGGCGGCAATATCACTGTTCCGACTTTCAGGCAGTATAATCCTGATGGAACATGGTTTGCTGAAGGGCACGGTGTTGATCCTGATATTAAAGTAGTTGACGACCCGACACAGCTTGCAAAAGGAATTGATCCTCAACTGGAAAAAGGAGTTGAGACTGTTATGGATCTGCTGAAAAAGAATCCTCCGGTAAATCCCGAACAGCCTCCTTACCAGAACAGAAGTGCCTCCGGTCAATAGCAGGAAGAAATTTATCGAACCCCGGGAAACAGCCCGGGGTAATTTTTATGGCAGCTTATCTTTTGCTTGGTATTACCTACGCATTCGCGGCTTCAATACAGCCGGGTCCTTTCCAGACTTTTTTAATCTCGGAGACTTTAAAGAAGGGATGGAAGAAGACAGTTCCTGCTGCCTTTGCACCGGTATTAAGCGATATCCCCATAATTATTGTTATCCTGCTGATACTGACAAATATTCCTCAGGGTTTCCTCTCATTCTTACAAATCGGCGGAGGACTGCTGCTGCTATATCTCGCCTACGATTCATTTAACTCCTTTCTGAATTTTGAAAAGTTAAGTAATAAACAGAAACCTGAAGGAAACAATACTCTCTTCAAAGCTGTACTCGTAAACGTTCTCAATCCTAATCCTTATCTTGGATGGAGTTTAATAATGGGGCCTTTATTAATTAAAGGTTATAGAGAATCTCCGATAAATGGCATTGTATTGATTGGGGGCTTCTATATTACTCTTGTTCTTTGCCAGGCAGGCATAATTATTCTATTCGGACTGACAAGAAATCTGGGTCCGAAGGTTACCAGAATTACTCTCGGAATCGCTTCACTGGGGCTGACTGCGTTCGGAATTTATCTTCTCTGGCAGGGTATTTCTTCAGCATTACCCGGCTAAATCTGAAAGGAACCGGCCTCCCGAAAAACAGATTTGTTAGTTTCCATTTTGTTGTATTTTATATTGTTCTTCACAATACGCCATATTATTCGCGGGGCAAGAAGTGAAGGAGGAGAAGAAACCATATTAATTACTTTCAGGAACGCAATCGATACATCAGCGTCGTAATGGGCAGCCTTATGCAGTTTACCGATATACCAGTTAAGCAGGCGCGTAAGTATTGTGCGTTTCCCTTTTACTTCCGGGTAGTTTAAATCTCCCCCCACGGCGGTCTTCCAGGAAATATCAGCTGCCTTGCCTGCCTCTTTTAAAGAAGTTTTCTGCAAGCGGGAGATGATTTAATAAAAGGCATCTGTCAAGGACCTCAGCCTCCATAGCGGCAACAGTCATTCCCTGACCGTAGATGGGATTAAAGCTGCAGATAGCATCCCCCATAACAAGGAACCCTTCAGGAAAGTCCTTCAGGCGTTCATAATAATGACGCAGGTTTGCAGGAAAATTATAATGAACCGGCTGTGTAAGAGGCTCTTCATTCTTCACAGTATTATAAATGACTGGTGAAGGTAAATGTTTAACAGCTTCCAGGAATCCCTTATAATCGGTTGGGGCATGATTTCCCAGGTAGCCGCCGATAGTCACGACCCAGCGATCCCCGTCCTGGGCTATTATTATCCCCATTCTTTCCGATGGCGGGTCTGCAAGGAAAATAACAGCATTCAGCCCAGGTAAATGTTCCGGTTTGCGGGGATAATAACAAGTAACATATCCCATTTTTATTATGACTTCTTCTGTTTCAGGCCGGCTGTATCCTGCCTGTGCAAGCCAGGAAGGAGTATGTGAACCCCGGCCGCTGACATCTATGGTAAAATCCGACTGAATCATCACATCAGGTTTATGATCAGAAATATCTTTATAGTATACTCCATTAACCCTTTTATTATTCTCAGTAAAAGCTAAGCCTGTAACGCTGCTATTTTGAATTACCTCAACATTAGGAATGGAGAAAATCCGGGATCGCACTGAATTTTCAAGCGTTGGCCGTGACACACCAAGGCCGTTAAGGTCGCATCTGCCATGCTTATGAAATCCTCCGCTGTGAAACCATGCAGCCTCTGAACTCACATCGTTCATCCTAACTGCTCCCATCCGGATCAATTCGTCAGTTAACCCGGGAAGATACTTTTCCATCACCTTTCTTCCACGTTCCAGTAAAACATGTGTATGCTTGCCTTGCGGTACTCCTTTCCTGTTCACCGCGGTTTCAGGCAGGATATCCTTTTCAATTATAGTTACATGATTATAATGACCGGATAATATCCTCGCAGCAAGAAGTCCCGCAATACTGGAACCTATTACGATAGCATGCCCTCTCCGGGTATAAATATCATCAGGCATAATTAAGCCGTTTGTTTATATCTTTTACCACGTACCTGGCATCTCTTGCTGTTCCGTGAACCATAGTAGATGATAAGGCGTAGAGGAAGTGAAGGCCCGTAAAATATAAACCGGGTTCTTTGGGAACTACCCCCCGCTTCTGCATCGGCTCCATATTTCTGAAGACAGGTATATCTATCCAGGAAAAAGAAGGATAAAATCCTGTACACCATACTATATTTTTCACTTTGAGTTTACTGCCGTCAGCAAGTACAGGTAATCCATCTGCTGCATCGTTTACCCTGGCAGTCCGAATGATTCCTGCTTCTTCAAAATCTTTAGGTTTTAGTCTTATAAGAGGACCACCGATTGATACGATCTTCGGGCGCGCCTTCTTTCCGATAGGAGTACCAGTCGTAAGGATTCTATGGAACAAAAAACGGACAACCAGTCTGGCAAGAATCAACTTTGAAAGCCTCCCCTCAATTTTAAATGGTATATGCCCTGTATCTCTTCCTGATAACCAGACTTTGTGGCCGTTCCGTGAGGCTTCCAGGGCTACCTCAGCCCCCGAATTGCCGGCACCGACAACAAGGACTTCCCCATCCTGCAGCTGGGAAGGATGACGATAATCAAGGGAATGGAGCTGAGTAATATCAGGATTAAGTTTTTTAGCAAATTCAGGGACTTTCGGGACCTGGAAGTTTGACATCGCGACAACCACATTTTCTGCACAGAACTGCTTATCGCCGGCAGAAACGCAGAAAGAATCCTTTTCTTTAGAAAGTCCTGTAACCTTCACACCCATCCTGACCGGAAGGTTAAAATGCGCGGCATAATTTTCAAGGTAATCAGCCATTTCATCCTTCGTAGGGAAATAATTCGGCTTTGCAGGAAATTTTAACCCTGCCAATCCGTTAAATTTAGCAGGTGTAAAAAGATGAAGAGAATCCCAGCGTTTACGCCATGAATCACCAACACGCTCATTCCCATCCAGAATCAGGAAAGAAATTCCCGCTTTTTTAAGAAAATAACCAACGGATAATCCTGCCTGACCTGCTCCTATAACAATTACTTTATACCTCTCAACGGAATTATTATTAATCATAACCTCACCTGTATCCTTTCAAATTATGAACTTTTAATTATCTGAGGCTAATTTAGAATAGAAAAACTGGATAAAAATCAGGGGTACTACGTAATTTCAGATATTAAATACGTAGTTTCTGTAAAACAGGATAAAGAACACAAGTATATTTCAGAACAACTTATGTTTAACCGAGTAGGATGCGGCATATGCGCGGGCTGATTTTCCGGATACACCCAATTTGCTGTATATATTTGTAATATGTTTTTCAACTGTACGGACGCTCAGGAAAAGCTGATCAGCTATTTCTTCATTATTCTTCCCGCCTGCAATTAGCCTCAGGACTTCAAGTTCCCGGCCGGTAAATTCATATTCACCCATACTCCCCGCGCTGTTTTTATATAAATTTTTCAGAACATATCTCGTATTTTTCAGATCTCTTTCCGCCCCCAGCTTTTTAAAAAGTTCTTCTGCAGAGTTCAGCTCAGCCTCCGCCTGTGCATTGAGATTCAGGTTAATAAGTGCTTCGGAGAGAGTTACACGGCACCTTGCAGATTCAAATGGAGCGGATATTCTATCATAAATATCGACTGCATCCTCCAGGTTTTCCTTTGCAGTATCAAATTTCTTTAATGCCAGGTTTAAGCTGCCTTCAGCATTAAATAGGGCTGCTTCAATGGGAGCAGTATTTATAGCGCAGGCAATATCTCTTAACTCATCGATCATTTTCCGGGCTTCCTCCAAACGGTCAAGTTTTACATAAATTCTGACGAGGAGTTCTATAACCGCCGTCCGTTCGGCTTTTTCATTAACACTGAACCTTCGCTGATATCTTTCTGCCATATTCAGAGCATTTTCATATTCGCCTTTATCATAATACAGATATGCAGAATACAAATGGATAAGAGGATGGGACTCGACTTTCGCCAGCAATTTCGCAGCTTCCTCCCAGTCACCCTGTCTCCTTTTCAGATCAGCAAGACGGACAGTACATGCATTAACCTGGACAGGTCTTAATTTACTCAGTTCCATAGAAGCAGAAAGCAGTTCTTCTTCAGCCTCCCTCCACTCACCTTTCCATATTAAAACACCTGCATACTTCATCCTGCAGTTGGCGAACATAGCTTTATATTTCCATCGCTTGCAGATTTCCTTAACATTATCACACCACTGACTGGCTCTTTCATAATCCCTTATCCTCTCACAGGCATCAATGAGGTAGCAGCATGTTATTGTTGTAATTTTTATGTCTCCATCCTCTGAAGTTAAGGCAAGCAGGGTGGCATCATCCAGCAGAGGCATACCTTCAGACACTTTACCTTCTACAACGAGAATAAAACCTTTCAATGCTTCGGCTAACATTTCGCCATCAATGTTGTTTAAAGATTTACTGATCCTTAAACTTTCATTGATAAGCCTGTAAGCCTGTTCACTGTTTTTTTCGACCTGAAAAGACCAGCGTGCTTTTAACAATTTAAGCACGGCGAGTTCGGAAGAATCCGGAAGTCCCTCTAAAAGATTTTCAGCTCTCTGGAACCAGCCGCTTGCAACTGCAAACTCACCTTTGAATTCTATGTAATCAAGTCCTATCCAGCAGGAAGTACGTGCAGCCCCGGGTTTATTATTATCCTTAAGAAAAAAGTTATATGCTTTTGTACGTAAATTGAAGACCTGCACAGCATCATTCAGCCACCAGTAAGCCCAGGCAAGCTCCTCATACACTTCGGCAGACTCGCCTTCCTCAAGAGCTTTTTCAAGCAGATCCTTTGCCTTTTCCCACTCCCCTACGGATAAAGCCTCACGTCCTTTTTGCAGAAGATCATTCATCATTGTAGTCTTTTTGTTTTTGCAGGATTAGTTGAAAAATTTATATAGAAACTTTTTCAGGATTTCGACGATCGGTTAAAGATAAGAATTATTGAATAAAAAAAACTTCCCTGGTTCAGTAAATGTGCAGAATATCAGAGAAGATATAAAAACTCCCTGTTAACATTATTAACAGGGAGGATTAACAAAATGTTTTATTTTAACATAAAATACCAGGATTATTTGAGTACGATCATTTTCTTTGTCTGAACAAAACTTCCGGTCTGCAGTGTATAGAAATAGGTTCCGCTCGGGAGGCTGGCGGCATTAAATTCAGTATCATAACTTCCTGCCGGTTTTTCTTCGTTCACAAGAACAGCCACTTCTTTTCCCAACAGATCATATACTTTTAATGTTACATGACCGTTGACAGGCATCTGCCAGTTAATTACAGTGACCGGGTTGAAAGGATTAGGATAATTTTGGGAAAGATTGTAATTACTGATAACTCCTGTCTGAACTGTTTCACCAAGTTCATAATATTTAGAAGAACCATTATAATCAATTTGTTTCAGTCTGTAGGAATAATTACCCTGTTTCAGATTCCCGTCGATAAATGAATAATACTGAGTACTGGTTATAGTACCGTGCCCTTCAACGAAGCCGGCATTTTCCCACTCAGCATTTTCAGCCTGTCTTTCGATCTGAAATCCTGAGTTATTAAGCTCTGATGCTGTAGCCCAGTTCAGGCTGACGGTATTACCGGAGGCAGATGCACTAAAAGAAGCCAGTTCAACAGGAACCAGATCATTATAATCGACTTCACCCACTAGTTCGCGCGAACTAAAAAAGCTTCCCCCGGTTGTAAATGGTATTGAACGGCCATCTCCTGTAACTATTGTTAGGTAGGTATCTGAATAAACACCGTACGGCGGTGTGCCGGTACCAAAGTACCGGGGACCAACAGTGGAGAAGATCATAGCAATACCAGCAGTATCACCAGGACTTATCATTATATCCGGTGTAGCAAAGGGCAGAGATATACCGTTGGGATCGGCTCCCTGCGTAACATTAACAGAACCAAGGGATGTCCAGCCGTCTGAAGAACTTCCCGGTCCTGAGCCTACCGGACCGCCCAGAGCATTCCCGTCACGAATAAAGAACTCGATCGAATATGAAGCTCCTGCAGCAGCAGTGCTGGCTGTTGTCATTCCTGTAATCTGAACATAATTAGGACCTGAAGCAATAAGATCCAGGAACATTCCCCATGTAGGGGATCCGCCATTGTTTGCCGGTCCGGGATTTGCCGTAAGAACATGGGCATCTTCCGGGTCACCTGATTGACCATTAGCAGGAATAGAGACAACGCATAACAGAAATACTAAGGAAAGAATTGTAGAAATGTATTTCATCCGATTTTCCTTTCTATTTTTAGTTATTAACTATATATGGGTCCTATTTTCAAATGCAAGTTAAAGTTCTGACTAATGACTCAATTTTATGCTATAAAGATCATAAAATGAAATAAACTCAGAAGAGCCCTCAGGTCGTGAAAATTGTGCAAAATAGTACCAGTAATCATTATTATAATAACCCCGAAAGCTGTCAAATGATTCTTCAACTATTTGCCAACACCTATAAATGGGAGAGTTGGTTTAGAAGTGATTATAAATTAAAAAGAAAAAATGACAGAGTACAGATAAATCTTACACTTTTTAAAAAATGGGCTTCTTAAAAATTTGCCTTCTTTAACCAGCTTACTGATCAAATACTAAAATCATTGTTAAAAGTTTATTTTGTTTTTGGAATCCGGGAATCATTTGCAGCCAGTTTTTTGTTGGATTGGTGTAATTGCTTACTTAAATTATATCCCATTCTTAAACTTTCATCTGGGAATAATGATCTCGGTTAAAGGAGTCACCAAAAGGTTTCCATCGGCAACAGCGCTTGATAATGTTTCTCTCGAAATAAAGGAGAAAGAGTTCTTTGGTCTGCTGGGACCTAACGGTGCCGGTAAATCAACCTTAATGAATCTCCTTATCGGCTACCTTGATTCAGACAACGGTGAAATACTTATAGACGGTGAAAGAATGACAACGGGCTCACTGGAGCTGAGGAATAAGATCGGGCTGGTGCCGCAGTCGCTCGCACTGTACGAAGATATATCCGCAAAAGAAAATCTTGAAATATTCGGCTCTTTTTATGATATCAGCAAAAAGGATTTAAGATATATAATTGCTGAAAAATTAAAGATGGTGGGTCTGTTTGAAAGAAAAGGTGACAATGTAAAAACATTCTCGGGAGGAATGAAGAGAAGACTGAACCTGGCAGCATCGCTCCTGCACGATCCTAAGATAATTCTTTGTGATGAACCTACTGTAGGCATTGACCCGCAGTCAAGGAATGCAATCTTTGATTATCTTGAAGCCCTGAATGATGAGGGTAAGACAATTATTTATACGACACACTATATGGAGGAAGCGGAAAGACTATGCAGCAGAATAGCAATTATTGATTCGGGACGCATAATCACCCATGGAACCATAGATGAACTCCTGCGCGGTCTTGAATACAAACAATCAATCTCAATTATAAAAAGTCCTGCAACAGAGAAATATATTAATTCATTCAAATCCTTTCGGTACTATAATAGAAAATCCCGATAAGTACGAGCTTCAGCCTGATGACGGACTTATACTTTCAGATTTTTATAAGAGAGTTGAAGAGACAGGAATTAACTATACCTTTATAAATATCAGGAAGCCTTCTCTTGAGGCACTGTTCCTTCATCTTACCGGAAGGAGTTTGAGAGATTGAAGAAGATATTAAGCCTCATACGGAAAGACTATATCCTTTTCTGGCATGATAAAGTTGCCGTGGGATTGACTTTTATTGTACCTGCCGCGCTGATCTTATTATTCGGCTCAATTTTCGGGGGGTCGGGAAATAATGGAAGCGGAATCAGGCTTGCATTCCTGAATAAAAGCGATACCAAAATAGCAAAAAAAATAGAGTCGACCCTGGATACAACTAAAACATTTCAAATGATTAAAACCTTTACAGATGATGAGGGTAAAGAAGTTCCATTCGACACAACTTCAATTAAGGATTATATTATTAAAGGCAGCGCATCATCTGCACTTGTTATTCCAGCAGATGCTTATTCAGATACTTCATTCGGGTTGAAACTAAAATTCTACTATAATCCTAAGAATGAACTGGAAATGCAGATTGTGCAGGGGTTACTGCAGCAGACTATAATGACGCAGATACCCGAAATATTCAACCAGAGCATGATGCGCCGATCAGAAGAATACCTTGGAAAATCAAAAGGCAAAAGCTTTAACAGAAAACTTGCTTCGGTTGTAAGCGAATACTTTGGGGTCGACACTGCAAGGATCCTGCAGCAGGGATTTTACAGTACTGGTAATGATTCAACAGAGGATGATTCTTCATCAGGTAAAGGAGCTTCAAGTTTCTTTAATAATATTGTCAAACTCGACAAAGAACAGCTTGTAGGAAAAGAAGTTAATAACCCCGGGGCTACCAGGAGTGTGGGCGGCTGGGCAATGATGTTTCTGCTTTTCAGTATAACAGCCTCTGCCACCTCACTTTTTGATGAAAGGAATTCGGGGGTTACACTCAGAATTTTATCCTCTCCCATATCCAGGGTTGATATACTCTGGAGCAAATACCTTTACAATATTTCGCTCGGGATAATTCAATTAATGGTTCTTTTCTTTGCCGGCTATTTATTCTTTGATATTGATATTTTTTCAAATTTCGGTAATCTCTTTCTTGTTATCCTTTGTTCCTCTGCCGCCGCTACTGCGTTCGGTATGGTACTGGCAGCTTTCAGCAAGACGACCTCTCAGGCTAACGGACTTGGCACTTTTCTGATCCTGACGATGAGCGCTATCGGGGGAGCCTGGTTTCCTACATTCATTTTGCCTCCTTTTATTCAAATTCTGAGTAAATTCACAATAGTTTACTGGTCAATCGAGGGTTTTCTGCAGGTCCTATGGAATGGGGCCGGCTTACTGGAACTGCTGCCGACACTTGGGGTGCTGTTAGGAATAGGATTGCTTGTGAATGCGGTTAGTTTCTGGAGGTTTAAAAAAGGCGACATTTTCTAACCCACGCAAGCCCGCATAAACCTCAATCAAATGAAATTATTCTTTCCGAGTCTTCATCCTGAAGTTCTGGCGGGCTATAAAAACATCGATTTTGCACTGGAATTAAATATTAACTCATAAGTTTTCAAGTCCCTCAAAGTACTTTCTGAACAGAGTTTCTCTACACATTACCCAATACTCTTCTATAAATTCACTGTACCTGCAAGGACATATCGGGATTAAAGAAGACTGAAAGGAAGTAAAAAGAACGTATCTGAGACGTATGTGAGACGTATGTGGAACGAATGTGAGACGTATGTGAGAAGCATAAAGACCGTAATCAGGATCTATTTAGCTTTGACCCTGGCTTAATTAATACAGAGCATAATAAATGGTTCAGCTATTTGAAATAGTGCAGGATTCGCCTGTAAATCGTATGAATCCTTGAACAGGATCAAGATAAATATCGGGCTCCGTGCCGCGCTATTTGATTTTTTAAATTTGTTTCTGCTTTTCAGTCAATACTTAAATTTTAAGTGAAAAAGGGGGGGTAATCAGTTCTGGCGTAAACGAGATAAAAAAGCACAAAGTGAAAAAATTAATTAGGTTAAGTTGCTTTTTTGTCGTATGTTTCTTGTCCCGGTTACTTAAGTACCGGGATTTTTACTAATAATATTTTAAGGATTAATTTAAGTGAGTACCAAATTGTTTGTGGGCAGTCTGCCCTGGTCTATTGATGACCAAAAATTACAAGCAGCTTTTGAGGAACACGGTGAAGTGGTTTCAGCAAAAGTAGTTAAAGACCGTGAAACCGGAAGATCCAGAGGATTCGGTTTCGTTGAGATGGCCTCTCAAGAGAGTGCTAACAGTGCAATTTCTGCATTGAACAATGCTCAGCTCGGTGGTAGAAATATAGTTGTTAATGTTGCTAAACCACGTACTTAATATTTAGTTGGCCGGTCTCAAAAGCGTTCTTAAATAAGAACGCTTTTCTTTTTTTAAACCTGAATTTTTATTCCTTCTCAACGATTTTATCTTTATTCACAAGGTAGCGCTTAATTTTCTGGGTAGTTGTCTTTTCAAACTCTTCCGTCCTGATATAAAATTTCCTTATTTGTTTATGCAGAGGCAGCTGCTTATTCACCTTCATTATTTCTTCATTAATTATTGTTCGTATCAGTTCATCGTTAATTTCTGCATGGTGCTGTTCTGAATATTCTATAAAGGCGTCTGCATCTGTTACAATCTGAGCGGCGATTATTTCATCATGCTTCTCATCCTCTTCGCCGTAAACAAGGGATTCCATTATAAAAGGACTCCTGTTCACGATATCTTCAATTTCTTCGGGATAAACATTTTCACCCGTCCTGGAGAGAATCATATTTTTCTTTCTTCCCACCAGGTGAAGGAAACCATCGCTGTCAATGAAGCCAAGGTCACCCGTTCTGAACCAGCCGCCGTCGAATACCTCTTTTGTCAGCTGCGGATTTTTATAATAGCCCAGCATAATATTCGGACCTTTAGCCCATACTTCCCCTATTCCTTCAGGTGTAGGCTCATTTATTTTAATATGCACATTCTTTAACGGAATTCCCGCAGCCATATCCTTAAAATTACCGATCTGGTTTAATGCCAGTATGGGAGATGTTTCTGTTAATCCATAACCCTGCACAAAGTTGAATCCGAATTCACGCAGACCTTTAGCAACTTTAGGGTCGGGGGCAGCAGCACCCGCGATGAATAACCGTATAGCTCCTCCGAACTGATTGTGAAGTTCTTTAAAGACTATTTTCTTTGAAGATTTCCAGCCGACCTTTTCCGCGAAGTTTGTAATTTTCAGAAGCGGGGGTACGACTTTCGACTTAACTTTATCTTCAGTTATTGCCTTATAAATCTTTCTGAACATTTTATCGTAAAGCAAAGGAACGCCAAGAAGTATTGTTGCTTTAACTTTCTGCAGGTCTTCGGCTACAGTTTTCAAGGATCTCGCATAATGTACTGAGGCTCCGCAATAAAGCGGGCACAGAAAACCGCAGGTACATTCATAAGTATGATGAATAGGCAATACAGAAAGGAATCTATCCTTATCCGTAATCTCGATCATACTCGTCATTGACATAAGGTTTTCTGCTATATTTTTCTGACTCAGCATAACCCCTTTTGCTCTTCCAAGAGAGCCGGATGTAAAATTTATTTCAGCCATATCTTCCGGATTGAATCCCGGAAGGTTTTCCTTCTCAACAGTTTTGCCTCTTTCGATCAGCTGGGTCATTGAATGGAAGCCGTCCTTTTCAGCGGGCAGATCCATATTTACATAAACCCGCAGTCTTTTAAGCAGGTCTTTTTTATCCCTCATTAATTCGTCATATGCATTTGAAAAGACAATTGCTTCCGCTTCAGATTCATGGATAATATTTATTATATCCTGTTCGGGAAGGTTTTTATCAATCGGAATTACAACATAATTATAAGTCATTCCTGCAAGGTAGGCTATACCCCACTGTACACGATTCTCGCTGATCACTGCCAGGTGGGCTCCCTGCGACAGTCCAAGTTTTTGCAGTGAAGAACCGAATTTCAGAACACTTTCAAGCAGCTGCCTGAAAGAAACTCTCTTAATTGGAGTGTTTGCCAGGTCTTCAAGAGCGAGCTTATCAGGAAAATTGTGAGCTGACCTGAAAAGCATATCCCTTATCGAAGAGATTAAAGGCACGTTATAATAATTTATTTCTTTTTTCATTTTCTCCCCGGCTTATTTACAGACTAAATATAGATACAGGAATTTTTCTAATTGTCAGTTTTATTTCAAAAATTTGTAAAAAAATGTCAGGCTAAGGTTTTCAGCTTTCCGACAACGCGCCTGGCCGTTTCAGCTATATTCTCAGCGTTAATGCCATACTCCTCCATTAAAATTTTTGCCGGTGCAGAAGCACCGAATTTTTCTATGCTGACTGCCTCACCTGCCTCGCCAAGGTATTTATACCAGCACTGGCTGACACCCGCTTCAACAGAAACTCTTGCTTTGAGCCCGGAAGGAAGTACAGATTCTTTATAAACAGGATCCTGCTTTTCAAAAAGTTCCAGACTTGGAAAGCTTACTACTCTTACTTTTATCCCCTCACTTTCCAGAATTTCAGATGCGTGCAGAGACGGAGCAACCTCTGATCCGGAAGCCATTAAGATAAGTTCTGCCTCAGGCGAATCCTTAAGTATGTATGCGCCTTTTGCCAGATTTTCTGCCGGAGTATATTTTTTCTGATCAAGCACAGGGAGTCCCTGCCTTGTAAGGATTAATAAAACAGGACTTCCTTTATGTTCTATGGCAGTCTTCCAGGCAGCCGAGGTTTCATTTGCATCAGCAGGACGAATCACGATAACTTTTGGAATAGCACGGAGGGCTGCAAGGTGTTCTATGGGCTGATGTGTCGGGCCGTCTTCTCCCAGACCGATGCTATCATGAGTAAACACATAAATGGGTTTGATTCCAGACAGAGCACCAAGTCTTATTGCAGGCCGAAGGTAATCTGAAAATATCAAAAAAGTTCCGCCGTAGGGAATAACACCGCCGTAAAGGGCCATGCCATTCAGAATGCTTGCCATTCCATGCTCGCGTATGCCGAAGTGGAAATTCCGTCCTCCTTTATCCGATGCACTGAAGTTTGCAAAGCCTTTCAGAAATGTATTATTCGAAGGGGCAAGATCTGCGGATCCTCCGATCAGGGTTGGTAAGGCTGAAGCCACGGCATTCAGAACTTTCCCCGATGCCGCCCTTGTTGCGATCTTTGTTCCATCGTCTTCAAATAAGGGCAGTTTTTGTTTCCATTCATCACCGTAATTGCCATTCATAATCTCTTTAAACTTTTGTGCTTCATCAGGATAATGAGTCTGATATTCCCTGAAGAGATTATTCCAGTCCTCCTCATATTTATTGAACTGTCCTGATAACGATTCAAAAAATTCCGTGACTACATCGGGAACATAAAAAGTTTTATCTTCAGGCCAGCCGAGGTTTTTCTTTGTAAGTTTGATCTCCTCATCTCCCAGCGGAGATCCGTGAGCATCGGATGTATCCTGTTTATGCGGACTGCCGAAACCAATGTGTGTTTTGGTGATGATTATGGATGGTTTTGCTGTTTCATTTTTAGCCGACTGAAGTGCCGTCTCCAGAGAATTAAGGTCATTTACATCATCAACATTCTGAACATCCCAGCCGTATGCTTCAAATCTTTTTGCAATATCTTCACTAAACGCAAGTGAGGCAGAGCCATCAATTGTAATCCCGTTATCATCATAAAAGAAAATAAGCTTTCCCAGTTTCAGATGTCCCGCAACTGAAGCGGCTTCATGTGAAACTCCTTCCATCAAATCACCGTCGCTGCATATACCATAGATAAAGTGGTCGATAATTTTTATATCATTTTTGTTAAATAAAGAACCGAGATAAGATTCTGCGATTGCCATTCCCACTGCATTTGCGAATCCCTGACCCAGCGGTCCTGTGGTAGTTTCAACACCGGGAGTCAGATGGTATTCAGGGTGTCCGGGTGTTATACTACCCCACTGCCTGAAGCTTTTTAAGTCTTCCATAGAAATTTTGTAACCGCACAAATGAAGTGTGGAATATAAAAGCATACTGCCATGCCCGTTAGATAATATAAACCTGTCGCGGTTAGCCCAGTGCGGATTTGACGGATTATGCTTCATATACTTTGAATACAGCATATACGCTATCGGGGCACACCCCATAGGCATACCCGGATGACCTGAATTAGCCTTCTGAACTGCATCGACTGACAGAAATCTTAACGTGTTAATTGATAAAAGATCGGTTTTTTTCGGGGGAAAGGACATTCCACACTCCTCAAATGTTTTCGCACAAATATATTAAAAAGATTTATTTTAACCCCGCGCTCCCGGTATTTTTCCAGCCTGACATCCCGGCTCAATATCTATTGCTCGCCAAAAAAGGAGCTGAAATATACCATAACTCCCAGCTGTGTAATCAGAAGGTCCGTTTTAGATTTCGATACATTATAATATACATGTCCGTCCTGAATGTTTACTGAACCCTCTTTAAGATACTCAGCCTCGGTTCCCATAAGGTACCTGACCTTGAGATCAAGGTACAAAGCTTCAAAATTCCCTTCCGGCACCTCAGGGGAATAAAGGTTAATCAACAACCCGCCTCCGACACCATAATTCCAGGCAAAGTCATCGAAGTTGGTAGTGCTGGCAATTTCTTCAGTACCCTGGCTATTCACTGAAGTTTCCGTAAAAAGGTATGCGCCTCCGAACAATAATTCCGCATAAGGACGAACACTGCCTGAGGGAGGAGCGATCTGAAAAAGAAAATGGAAATTGACAAGATTATTTGAACGGTTAACGTCTACTACAACATCCGGGATATTGGAATTGAAAGGTTCCTGCCTGGACTCACTTCCATAATTAAGATATCCTATATCCAGTCCGAATCCAAAAGGGAGCGCAGCCGAAGGGTTGAAGAAAAGCACCTGACCTGAAGCTCCGAATCCAAGGCGGTCGATGTTATCTTTAAATTCTCCTTGAGGAAATCCCAGCATCAGGCCCCCGCCAGCCGACTGAGCTGAAAGATTCAAAGACATTGCAGTTATAAATATAAGGAACAAACCAAATCGTTTCATTTATCTCTCCTGGTAGAAATGAAAAACAATATAAATCACCACTCAAAATTACAAAAGGTCTTACATTTAAAGTAATTTAAAGGATGACCGGCAAAACGGCCGGATACTGCATCATTAACTTAAGATTAAAAATGTTATGAAAATCAGGATGTTTGTACTTGGAATAGGCGGAGTAGTTGGTCTATTAATTATATTCGGGGTTATTACAGGAATGCTGAGTATATCACTGCTCGATTATAAGGAAGAGAATGAGCATCAAATGGTCTTATCAAAAATTGAGGAAACAGGCAACCTTGAACTCGTTCACTATAATTTTAATGATATTGCGGAAGAAAGTATTAAACGAAAATTATTAAATATTGACAACCTCGCACCGGACAGCAAAGTTTTGTTTATTATAAACGGTGAAGCAGCAGCCTGCATTAACCTAAAAGATGTTAAGAGTGAGGATATCCATGTTGGCAGGAACAAAATAATAATCTATCTCCCCGGACCTGAATTATGCTATGCAAAGATCAACCATGATCAGTCGAAAGTTTATGATGCAAACCTTACTGCAAGGATACTGGACCCGGAACTTATTGATAAAGGCTATAAGGATGCGGAAAAGAACATACGTGAAAAGGCAATATCGATGGGAATATATGAACAGGCAAAACAGAATGCCGAAAAGCTGGTGCATGCTTTGTTAAGTTCGGTAACTAATAAAGAGATAGAACTTAAATTCAGGGAATAGTTACAGTTTTAATCCCCGGGGCACAAATATTTTTTCTATAAGGTCGAAAAGTCCCTGCACAAGTAAAGCAAGAAGAGCAGCCGGAACAGCACCCTGCAGGATCAGGGAAATATTATCCAGCCTGATTCCTGTCAGGATGGGCTGACCATATCCGCCGGCACCAATCAATGCTCCGAGTGTTGCTGTGCCTACGTTTATCACCGCAGAAGTTTTAATCCCTGACAAAATAGAGGGAGAGGCCATAGGAAGTTCAACCAGCCGGAGCCTTGCGGAAGGAGAAATACCCAGCACTTCTGCGGATTCTTTTATATGTCCCGGAATGCCATCCAATCCGGTATAAGTATTTCTGACAATAGGTAAAAGGCTGTAAAGAAATAGAGCAAAAATAGCCGGCCAGGCTCCAATCCCTATCAGGGGAATCATAAAAACCAGAAGCGCAAGTGAAGGAATTGTTTGTATTATCCCAACGATACTGAGAATAATACTGCCCGATTTCTTTTTCTTAAACGCGAGTATCCCCAGCGGGATGGCAGTGATAATTGCGGCAAATAAAGAAATCACAACGAGGAAGAGATGATCTTTTGTATTTTTCCAGAGTCTGATCCAGAATGTTTCTTTTTCATACGTAGTCTGTATGCCGAAATTCCGACTAATAAAATGAGCGGCCGCAGCAGATTCCGGCATACCATCGATCTTAACTTCGCTGTTCATTTTTATCATTGTCGACTCAGGGATACTTCCTTCAAGTTTAAGGATCTGAGCAAGTGCCTCCGGATTTTGCTTTTCAACGTCTTTCCTGTACAGGAAGACAGCTTTATATTCAGGAAAATAATTCAGATCATCTTTCAGCACTTTCAAATGATAATATTCTATCTCTGCATCAGTTGAGTAAAAATCGACTACATCAATGGAACCTTCCTGAAGCCCTCTGTAAGCGAGATCATGGTCAAGACCGGTTACATTCTGCTGAGGCAGGTTATAGGCCTGTTGAAGGCCTGGCCAGCCATCCCTACGGTCGAGGAATTCATTACTGAAACCAAACCTTAATCCCGGATGTTTTCGTAAATCAGATATTGTAATAATACCAAGCTTATCAGCAAGATTCTTTTTCATACCTATAGCATATGTATCATCAAAACCCAGCTGTCTGCTGATCTCAATATTTTTCGCATTAAGAATGTTCCTCATTTCCTCATCGTTAGTGATTTTTTGACCGGCAAGTATCTCCTGTTTAATCGTCCCGGTGTATTCAGGATAAATATCTATATTACCTTTCAAAAGAGCATTCCACAGGACGCGGGTTCCCCCGATTTCTCTTTTATGTTCAGCCAGCGGATCAACCGAACGGGCAAGCTGAACGGCCATCTCCCCGAGAATAACAGATTCAGTAAACTTTTTTGATCCCACAATTATATGTGTTTCTTTATCCTGCGGGAAAAGCAATGGTGCCAGGATTACAGTGATTAAGAATATTTTTAACAGGATTTTCATCATAAATCGATTGTACTGCGTTGTGCTTTAATAAATGATGTCACAAAAGGATCTGCCGGGTTGTTTTTCATATCAGCAAAATTGCCTTCCTGCACGATAGTTCCCTCTCTCATCAGAACTATTTTGTCAGCAAAATATACTGCTTCATTTAAGTCGTGGGTTACGAGCAGGACTGTTTTATTCAATGTCCGGAATATATCCTTCAGATCAGTCTGCAGATCGTACCTTATAAGCGGATCCAGGGCACCGAGCGGTTCATCGAGAAGAAGGAATTCGGGATTAAGCATTAGAGCGCGCATAATGCCGACTCTTTGTCTTTGTCCGCCTGACAGTTCCGCAGGAAATTTATTTAATCCTTCAGAGGGAAATTTTGTAAGCTCTGTTAGTTCCCTGACGCGGTTTTTTATTCTTTCCTGTTTCCATCCTATATGCTGTGCAAGGAGAGCGACATTTCCTTCAGCAGTAAGATGGGGAAATAAACCTCCTTCCTGAATTACATACCCGATCCGAAGACGAATAGCTCTCAGGTTCGATTGCTGCAGCATTTCATTGCCGTAAAAAACTTCACCTGTATCAGGAATTAACAATCCGGTTATAAGTCTTATCAGGGTAGATTTTCCGCAGCCGCTTGGACCAATAAGCACAGTAGTTTCCCCTGTTTCAATTTCAAGCGAAACATTTTTAAGTGCATCCGTTGAGTTGAATGATCTGGAGATATTCTTTAGAATGATAGACATCAGGTATTAAACCGGGCGGCACAGAATATTTATCCATACCGTCATAATTATTTTGTGACAAGGATCCTGTAAGTCCAGGGTTTAAGTTCAATCCACTCCTTGGATTTAATCTTTGTTTCCTTTCCCGAGAGCAAGTTAACATATTCGCCCTGGATTAAATTACTTTCCAGTTCTGTTTTTAAGGTCTTCGCGGATAAATTAAATACAGCATACACCCTGTCATCATCCTTCTGCCTTATAAAAGCAAATACGTCGCCGGAACTTGCTTCCACAGGGATCATTTCGCCCCCCTCATCTCCATTCCATAAAGCTTTGTTTTTTTCTTTTTCGTGCAGAAGGCCGGTATACAGGATACGGTACTTGCTGTCCTTCCATTCAATAGTATCCTTATCAAAAAAATTTAATCTTTTATTCAGACCTGCTTCCTGCCCGCTGTATACCAGAGGCATACCCGTGATAACACATGTAAAAGCATCGAAAGTTTCAGCTGCCTCCCCCAGCCTTTCAAAGACAGTCCCGTTCCAGCTATTCTCATCATGGTTAGTAGTAAATCTCATTCTATATGCATCTGCAGGATACTTTTTCTTCTCCTTGTCAAAATAATCTCTCAATGATTGAGCGCCCTTTTTTCCCTGTGCTATATCGTTCATAAGGTGAAGCAATTCCCAGGAATATGTCATATCGAACGCTTCGTGAAGTTCGGGGCCTTCAGCTTCAGCAAGCATAAAAACATTTTTAATTTTATTAAGTTCTGTATGAGCAGCTTTCCAGAATTCCAGGGGTACCATCCCTGCAACATCGCACCTGAATCCATCAATATCGCATTCCTGAACCCAGTATTTCATTGCATCGATCATATATTTCCAAAGCTCTTTATTATCATAATTAAGATCGATTACATCATGCCAGTCGGCAACGGGCGGCATAAAGCTGCCGAGCGAGTCTTTTGTATAAAAGCCGGGGTGCTCAGTAACCCACACATTATCCCAGGCAGTGTGATTAGCAACCCAGTCGATTATAACATACATTCCCATATCATGGATTTCCCTGACTGTTTCCTTGAAGTCAGAGAGAGTACCGAACTCGGGATTAACAGCTTTATAGTCTTTCACCGAATAATAACTCCCCAGGCTGCCCTTGCGGTTTTTTTCACCGATTGGGTTTACCGGCATAAACCAGACAATTCCCACACCAAGGTCCTTTAACTGTTTAATGTGTGAATCGAAAGCCTGAAAAGTGCCTTCAGGTGTATACTGACGTGTATTAACTTCATAAATTGAAAGGTTTCTGCTCCAGTCAGGGTGCTTTACAGAACTAACCTGCTGCGCCTGGCAGTATGTTATAAGCAGAGTTAATAATAATATTAAAAGTTTGAATTTCCTCAACATATTTCTTCCTGGTATTTAAGAATTCAATTGGAGAATCGGGGCCGATTAAAAAGTACAGATCTTATATCCTTACTTTAAATCGCCACCGGATTTTATTATAACTGTGTCAGTAAATGAAGCATCAATCACCGGAAGGATTCCTGCTCTCTTTACCATCCCTGATCTGATTCAGGATCTCCTCACCTGAAAAAATTCCGCCTTCTTTTTTACCGGTTGCTGCAGCCTTTTCAATTTTTACTTTTTCCTTTATCTGTTCGTACTTCTGAATCAGGGTCTGGCTTCTCGACACTTCTTCGAGCAGTTTTGCTTTTTTAGCTGCCAGCCGGTTTATATAACTTCGCTGCTCCTCGTGCTCGAGCTTTAGATTTCCCAAAGAAGACTGGAGCTCAGACAGCTCCTTTCTCGATTCAGAAATTTTTTCTCTTGTAAGATGCAGCCTGTCTTCGTATTCAGCTATTTCTTCATCTACTTCATGTTTCTTTGATCGGGTTTTTTCAAACCGTTCACTCATATCATTGAGGATTTCCTTCATACTATCCTCAATAGACTGTTTCTTGCTCATCAGGTATTCGGTTTCCATCCGGAGACCATCGTTACGACGGAGGATTTCTGTTGTTTTATCCTCAAGTGATTTTATATCCTGTCTAAGTATTTCCTTCTGTTCTTCAAGTTCTTTCAGGGATTCCTGAAGCGAATTAATTTCCGCCTGTCTCATCCCGAGTACTCTTTCACTTTCCTCCAAGGCTGCAATCTTTTCAAACAAGGTCTGATCTTTCTCATTAATTTCCTTCTCTTTATCCATCACAACTTTTTCATAAAATATCCTCTTCCTGCTCAGTTCATTCACATCTTTACTGTATTTCTGAAATACTTTACCAAACCTTTCTTCAAGTGCCGCATTTTCATTTTCAATTTCGGATTTTTTCTTTTCAAGAAGGGGAATTGTCTGCCTCAAAAGATCCGACTGCTCCTTAAGTTTCTCGTATACCGATGCCTGGTCGCTGACTTCTTTGCTCAATTCCTTTTTCAATGCTTCTGATTTTTCAATTTCTTCTTCGAGGGTTGAAAGCCTGTTTTCAAGTACGATAAGTTCATCTCCGAGCTTATAAAGCTTCCCGCCTTTAGTTTCGAGTTCACTGTTAACATCAAGCAGCTCACGCTGTTTAGTATTTTTTTCCTCAGAGATGCGGCTGAAATCATTGGAAACCCTATGAATTGAATTTGATCTTTCCCTTAGTTCAAGATCAAGCTCACGAAGGTCATTATCAAGTTCTACTTCTTTTTCCTGTTTATGTGCGATGTTTTTGATGAGCATATTCAGTATCTCATCCCTGGATTTTATTTCCTGTTCAAGATTGGATGTATCTTCCTCAAGTTTTTCCTCTTTTTCTTTCAGCCTGGCGACATTATTAAGCAATCGTATTTCCTCTTTTGAGTAATACTCTCTTTCTCTTTTTTTCTCCTCGATCTCTTTATAGATATTTTTCAGGTTATCCCGTTCTGATTTGTCCCTCTCCTTCAGATTCTCAATATTCTTTATCAATGCCGTAACTTCTTCTTTCCTGCTGTCGATCCCTCTTAAAATCTTTATTTCCCGTTCACGTAAATCCTGAAGAATTTTTTCTTCATCCCTTACTTTTCCCGAACCATTTATTTTCAATTCTGTTTCAAGCTTTTCATTTTCAGCCAGTAAGGCATCTATCGTGGCACTCAGCTTTTTGATTTCATTTTTCTGAGTTTCATTCTCCTCAAGAATTGCCTGATATTTTCCGGCAGCCTCCTGATTATCATTTTCCCCATCAGGCCCGGAATTAAAGGATTGGATCTTTTGTTTATAACCGGCAAGCGTATGCTCAAGCTCTTTTTTCTGTCCGTTCAATTCCGGAATTTTGTTCGAGAGTTCATTCAGTTCCGACTCTTTAATTCTTTTATCATTATTCAGAATGATTATGTCATCCCGGAGTTCTTCTTTAACCTCATTCAGTTCAGAAATATTATCCTGAAGCAGTTTAAGATTATCTTCCAGTTCGTTTAATTTTTCTTCCTGCCCTGTATATTTATGGAGAAGATTTTTCAGTTCCTGGTTTTCTTTTCGAAGAACATCAGTTTCTTTAGAATTAAAAATAGCCATCACCCGATCTCCCGGAGTTATTATATAATGTTTCCCTCAAAACAAGTGCAACTATACGGAAAATATCAAAAATGATATAAATTATGCATGAACTTAATTATTCGGAGCTAAACTATCAATTGAAATTAGCCTTTTGAGGAGTGTCCGTCCCCGAGAACCTTTACATTATCTCCCAGGGTATCTTCAATATAAATCATCTGCACTGCGACAATTATACAGACCATCAGTGGGGTAGCCAGCACGAGACCTAAAATACCCAGCAATATGCCTACTAAGATCTGCGCTGATATTAATAGTGCAGGAGGGATTGATACAGCTTTCTTCTGTATCTGGGGGGTTATGAGATAGCTTTCGAGGGTTTGAATGCCAACATATAAAATAGCCACATACAGCCCCCTTGAAGGACTAATAACCAGACCAAATAAGATTGCAGGGACAGCAGAAACAAAAGGACCGATATTAGGAACAAAAGTAAGGACAGCGGCAAAAATTCCAAGGGTTACCGGCATTGGAATATTCAGTATCCATAGACCGATAGAAGTCAGTATACCGATGATCATCATCGACGCAAACCTGCCGACAAACCACCACCTGAGAGCACGTCCCATTGCTTCAAGTACCTCACTTACCCTCTGTCTTTTAGGTATAGGAAATAGTTTAATAAAACCATTGATGTACATAGCGGGGTTAAAGGCCGAATAGAGGCCGATTACAAGTATGATGAAAAAATTTATCATAACAGCAAATGTAGAGGTAAATAATCCGCCTATTCTGCTGATCAGGTCATTATTTGAAGATATATTTTCTCCGGCGTTTTTTATTCCATCTACAATTGTTTTTCCCCAGTCCGATTTAGTAAGTTCTCCCTGGAGTTGATTCCACGCCGCAGGTATCTGTTCTTTCATCCTGTTGAAACCATCTGCAATACCCGGACCAAGCATCCATATCCCGCCGGTAATGAGGATAATAATTACAAAAAGAACAAGTGTGACGGAGAGTTTATTTGTCAGCGTTGATGTATTTGATATGAAAGCCGCAATTCCCCTGAGAAATACCGCAAACAGGATTCCCGCAAATACGAGCAGGAAAACCTGGATGGCTTCAACAAATAAAATGAGAATGGCTGCGACAAGCACAACTACCCCAAGGGTATAAAGCACTTTTTGTGAATATGTATCCTTATTCAAGAACAACCTGATTTTAATCAATAAATGGTAGAGATGGTATAATGTATTGAATTTAAGATTTTGAAGGACTTTTCCTGTAAGCTCACTCACGCAGAATTTAAAGGTTTGATCAGCTGCTAATCTTCCGGAAGGTTTTTATTATTGTTCCTGTACATGTTCCTTATCCTGACTTTCTGGATCTGTCTCTCGATAATTAATTCCGCAAGTTGTTCCGGGATAAACTCCCTGTTCTTTGAGTCGAAAAGTTTTTTGAGTTTATCTTCATTTATATCAATACGGTAGAGGATATTTATCAGCTTTTCATAATTGGTATCCATCAATTCGGTAATTTTATTTGCTAGGAATTTTTTCAACTCTGCCAGGTTATCAAATTCTTCAGAAGTAATAACCGCTGAGAGTCCGGCTTTATCAAAATCCCTGGAAATGGTTTCGGAAACTTCTAAGGTCTGATTCTTCTCTTCATTCATAGGCTCCTCAATACTTTTATAATAAATTTACTCGAAATATTTTCCAAATCTTTTACTTTGTTTCAGCTTTCTGTTAAAAGAAGCTGAGGACTTCGCAAAACAGAATGCCGCGGGAATGAAAAAGATAAATCCCGGTATAACCGGAAAAATTAATCCAATAATCCCTACAAAAGTAAAAAAAATGCCGCACCAGAAAAAAAATATTCTTGTTATTGTGCTGTTAGAAGGTTCAACTTTCATCGTAAGAATATAATCAGCATATCAGCAAAACAAAAGGGGCCTATCCGATATATGAAGAAACCAATCTCTCCCTGGTCCTTTTTACAATAATATAGCATCCATAAGTAAAGAATGGAGCTGCAAAGACATCGATAAAATAATGAACATGCTGCAGTAAAACACCAACAGCAACGAGTATTGTAAGTAAAAGATACAATTGTTTAAATGGTTTTTTATCAATAATAAGGAACAGAAGAAACAGAGTGGCAGTATGGCCTGAAAAGAATAAATCTTTTGTCAGCAATTTCCCTGTACCAAAAAACTGTACAAAGGGATCATTTAAAGGAATCATCTCAGGCGGAGGATTAAATGGAAGGGTATACATTGCCGCCATTCTAACCAGGATCATTACGGTATATACTTGTATAGCAAGTGTAAGCCTTAAAGGATTTCTTACAAGTATTACTATTCCGCTAATGAGTGATAAATAAATGGCTGAGAAGATCAGCCAGGTCAGATCTATCGGATTAAACAGGCTGAGTACAGGATCATTAAATGAAAAACCATTTCTTCTTTCAACATAGCCGAGGAAGGCGGAATAAAAATAAAGCGCTGCTGCAAGGAATACTATTGAGATTAAAAGTTTGTATTGGACATTTTTTAGTTTATATGCTTCAAGCCAGGAACGTCTGGTACTCATATTGTATCAGACATTTAGATTATCAAGGAAATAGGGAAGCATTTTTCGCCAGGTAGGCCAGTCGTGTGTCATATCTTCCCCCCACAAGTCAAACCAGTGAGGAATATTTTTAGAATGCAGGATATCCGAAAGCTGTCTTGAGGCCTCAGGGTCTTCATAAGCTCCCTGACCACTTGCAATAATAATATTTTTATTTCTCATGGCAGACAGAATATTCTGATCCTCCATACCCGGCAGATAATCAACCGGGGAGTTAAAGTAGCATGTATCATCAAAATAACCATCAGTATAATGCTTAAGATCATAAACGCCGCTCATTGCAATCAGTCCGGCAAAGAGATTGGGTCTCCTGAAAAAAGTATTGGCTGCATGAAAGGCTCCGAGCGAAGCTCCTGCTGTCACAATTGGAATTTCTCCCCTGCAATGCTTAGTTATAAAAGGCAGGACTTCTCCTGTTATATATTTATTATACTCTTCCTGCTTCAGAACTTTCTCAGCCGGGGATAAACTCTTATTCATCCAGCTTTCATTGTTGATGCTGTTTATGGAAAATACCTTTACAGCACCGCTATTTATAAAATCAGCGATACTATCTATGAGGTAAAATCTTTCATATTCCAGGTAGTCGGCACCGGCGGTAGGAAACATCAGAATTGCATAGCCGTAATGGCCGTAGACTGCAATCTCCATTTCCTTATGAAGATTGACACTGTTCCATTTATGAATCTCTCTCTGCATTTTTTTTACCAAGGGATGTTAATCAAGAGAAATCCCCTCATAAATTTGTATAAATTCCCGCACTTTTCAAAGTCCAAAAGAACTTAAGGTGATTTAACAGACTGATATTGATATAGTTTTCTTAATTTTTCAAGAACCGATCAATATATCAAGTAAACTTTACATCATAAATATACAATACATTCAATATTATATGAGCTAAGGGAGCATAAAGAAAAAAGGCGGTGATAAACCGCCTTCCTTATTAAACAGCAAGTTTAAGCAGAAAACCCATTAAAATACCAGCAGCTACGGCACTGCCTATAACCCCGGCAACATTAGGAGCCATTGCATGCATAAGCAGATGGTTGGTAGGATCTTCTTTTAATCCCAGCATTTGCGAAACGCGGGCACTATCAGGTACAGCAGAAACACCGGCAGACCCTATGAGGGGATTGATCTTATTTCCTTCTTTAAGAAATAGATTCATCACTTTTGCAAATATCACTCCTCCCGCAGTAGCAACGGCAAACGAAATTGCCCCAAGTACAAATATCAGGATTGAATGAGATGTAAGGAAGATAGTAGCCTGTGTAGAAGCACCTACTGTCACCCCCAGAAGAATAGTAACTATATCTATTAAAGCATTTTTTGCTGTATCCCCCAGCCGCTTTGTAACCCCGCATTCCTTCAGCATATTGCCAAAGAACAGCATTCCTAACAATGGGAGCGCTCCGGGCGAAATAAAAGTTGTAAGCAGCATACCAACGATAGGGAAGAGGATCTTTTCAGTTCTGGCAACCGTGCGTGACGGTTTCATTCTTATTAATCTTTCTTTTTTCGAGGTAAGCAGCTTCATTATTGGAGGCTGTATCACAGGAACAAGTGCCATGTAGGAATATGCGGCGATCGCAATCGGACCAATCAGCTCAGGCGCCAGCTTGGAGGATAAAAATATTGCAGTAGGACCATCAGCGCCGCCTATAATACCGATAGCGGCTGCCTGCTGTTCCGAAAAGCCGAGCGATATTGCCCCGAGAAACGTTATGAAAATACCAAGCTGTGCAGCGGCACCCAGAAGAAGCAGTTTAGGGTTTGAGAGCAGAGCAGAGAAATCCGTCATTGCTCCTATACCTAAAAAGATCAACGGCGGATATATACCCTTTAGTACACCATAATAAAGATAATTGAGAACACTGCCGTTTTCATAAATTCCTATTTGTAATCCTACATTTTCAAGGAATGGAATATTCCCCATCAGAATACCGAATCCTATCGGAATAAGAAGCAGAGGTTCGTATTCTTTTTTAATTGCAAGATAAATGAACAGCAAGCCGACAATAATCATAATGACATGACCAATTGTCAGGTTTGCGAAACCTGTAAAACTGAGAAAATGTTTCAGACCTTCCATTATTATTCCCCGATCTCGACAAGAAGATCGCCCTCAAGTACTGCGTCTCCGGCTTTTATTTTTACATCGATTATGGTTCCTTCACGGTCGGAATTGATATTATTTTCCATTTTCATAGCTTCCATTATGAGGAGCTTATCACCCATCTTCACCTTATCGCCCGGTTTTACCTTTACCTCGATGATTGTCCCCGGAAGCGGAGCCTTTATAGCACCGGCGCCTTTCCGCTCAGATGGTTTGCTGGTTTTAGCAATATCACCGCCTGCAGAAGGCTCCACTTTGGTTCTGATAAGTTTAGGTGTCTTAACCTTTTTAACTTCGTGTTCTACTTCGACTTTATACACGGTCCCGTTAACATCAATCTCAGCCGTATTATCTTCAAATTTCAGAATCTCCACATCGTAACTATTTCCCTGTATTGTAAATTTGAATTTTTTCATTTCACTTCCGCCTTTTCACAGGGTATTCCCTCAGTCCGTATATTTTCGAACTCCATGGGGAATAACTCCTTTGGACTTTTTTAATTGTTAATACCGTACTTTCAATATCGTGTACCTCTTCAAAATAAAGATATAGAGCTGCGGAGATCGCAGCATTTATTTCACCCGAAACAGAGATATCCTTATTGCTGCCTGTATCATATTCCCCTTTTTTCAGCAGTTTACTCCTTACACGGAATTGAAGAAAACGGGAAAGATTAATGAACATCAGATAAAGGAGCAGCAGGGCAAGAAATACAACAAGGTAACCCACAACTGATATGAATATTCCCTGCGAGTTTAAAATATTGGAAGGTGTGAACTCAATTTTATTAAATAATTGGTCGGTGTTTATAGATTTTAATGAATCTGCCGCACTTTTTAGAGTATCAGAACTTACCTGGTAATACATTTTTCACCTCCGCTATAAAGGTATATTAGAATGTTTCTTCGGAGGATTCACATCTTTTTTGGTCGAGAGCATCTGAAGTGCCCTGATAACCCTGAAACGTGTATTTCTCGGCTCAATTACATCATCGATATAACCATACTTTGCGGCTACGTAAGGAGTTGCGAATTTTTTCCTGTACTCCTCTTCTTTTTCCTTAAGGAATTTTATCCTCTCCTCTGTATCTTCAATCATCTGCAGATGTTTATAGTGAAGGACTTCGATAGCGCCTTTTGGTCCCATCACCGCGATTTCGGCTCCGGGCCATGCATAATTTATGTCCCCTCTCAGGTGTTTGGAGCTCATAACATCGTAAGCTCCGCCGTAAGCTTTTCGGAGAATTACAGTTACTTTAGGCACTGTTGCTTCTCCATAAGCAAACAGAAGTTTAGCTCCATGAATTATTATGCCGCCGTATTCCTGAGCGGTACCCGGTAAGAAGCCTGGCACATCTACAAGAGTTACAATTGGAAAGTTGAAAGAATCGCAGAACCTTACAAAGCGGGCTGCCTTTCTTGAAGCATTTATGTCGAGCACACCTGCCAGATAATCAGGCTGGTTAGCTACAATACCAACCGGCTGTCCGTTAAAACGTGCAAAACCTGTTACTATGTTAGGTGCAAAGACCCGCTGGGTTTCAAGAAATTCACCTTCATCAACAATTGAATATATTATATCCTTAACATTATAAGGTTTGTTAGGATTCTCCGGAATAATTTCATTAAGAGAATCTTCGAGCCTGTCTATCGGATCATTACAGACGGAAACGGGCGGTTCTTCAAGATTGTTCTGAGGCATAAAACTGATCAGTTTCCTTATAAGCTGGATCCCCTCTTCTTCAGTTTCTGCAGTGAAATGAGTTACACCGGATTTCGTAGAATGGATAGATGATCCACCGAGATCTTCATCCGAAACATCTTCACCGGTAACAGTCTTGACTACTTTGGGACCTGTAACAAACATATAGCTTGTAGCTTTGGTCATAATGATAAAGTCTGTTAAGGCAGGAGAATATACCGCCCCTCCTGCACAGGGTCCGAATACTGCTGATATCTGGGGAACCACGCCTGAAGCCAGGATATTTTTTTCAAATATATCGGCGTATCCGCCGAGACTTTTAACACCCTCCTGGATCCGTGCACCGCCGCTGTCGTTGATTCCAATAACAGGGGCCCCCATTTTCATTGCTTTATCCATAACCTTACATATTTTCTGTGCATACATCTCTGAAAGAGAACCGCCGAAAACTGTAAAGTCCTGTGAGAAGACATAAACAAGGCGGCCGTCAATTGTACCATAACCTGTTACCACACCATCTGAGAGGTAAGCTTCCTTATCCAGTCCGAAATCTATACTTCTATGAGAAACGAACATATCAAATTCTTCAAAACTTCCTTCATCCAGAAGGAGATCCAGTCTTTCACGCGCAGTGTATTTCCCCTTTTTATGCTGAGCTTCTATTCTTTTTTCACCGCCGCCAAGTCTCGCCTGGTTACGGAGATCCATCAGCTCCTTAACTTTATCACGGGTTGCCATAAATTTTCCGTTATTTTATTTGAATGGTATCCTGAAAAAATCTGAGATCTTATTCAGGTTTTTCACATAATTCGGTAAGAACCCCGTAAGTGGATCTGGGATGGAGAAATACGATGTCCAATCCTTCAGCTCCCCTGCGAGGACTCACGTCTATTAATTTTATTTCCTTTTCTTTTAGTTCATTGAGGGCTGAAGGAAGATTATTCACAGCAAATGCCAGATGATGAATTCCTTCCCCTCTTTTTTCTATAAATTTTCCTATTGGTCCTTCCGGATCCGTAGATTCCAGAAGTTCGATTTTGGTTTGTCCGATCTGAAAAAATGCGGTCTTAACTTTCTGATCTTTTACTTCTTCCACCGCATAACATTTTAACCCGAGAACATTCTCATAATATTTAATTGATTCATTAAGGTTCTTTACAGCAATTCCGATATGTTCTATATGGGTTAAATCCATTTTGATATCCTTTTATTATATAACAACGTGCTCTCTGTACTCGCCGAACACAGTACGCAGGGTATTGCAGATCTCGCCGACACTTGCGTATGTTCTTACTGCTTCGATTATGAACGGCATAAGATTATCGCTGCTTTCCGCAGCCTTTCTTAATTTTGATAATGAGTCCTGCACCGTATCATCATTTCTTTGCTCTCTTACTTTATTAAGGAATTCAATCTGATTTTCCTGAACTCTCACATTAATTTTAAGCAGTTCAGGCTCTTCATCCTCATCAACTCTGAATTTATTAACGCCAACGACTGTTCTTTTTCCGCTCTCAAGCTGTTTTTCAAATTCATAGGCTGCTTTCTGTATTTCCATTTGAACGAAACCATCTTCAATAGCCATTATCATTCCTCCCATAGAATCAATTTTATTTATGTAATCTTCGGCTTCTTTTTCAATCTGGTCTGTCATTGATTCGATATAGTACGATCCGGCCAATGGGTCTGCAGTATTTGTTATCCCGCTTTCATACGCAACAATCTGCTGTGTACGTAAAGCAGTCCTGACAGAACTTTCAGTAGGTAATGCCAGTGCTTCATCTTTAGAATTTGTATGAAGGCTCTGGGTTCCCCCGAGAACTGCGGCGAGGGTCTGGATCGTCACCCGGACGATGTTATTATCAACCTGCTGTGCAGTTAAAGTTGAACCTGCCGTCTGAGTATGAAATCGGAGCATCATAGATTTTGACTTTTTCGCCTTGAAGCGCTCTTTTACTATTCGTGCCCAGAGTCTTCTAGCTGCTCTGAACTTGGCAACTTCCTCAAGCAGATCATTATGTGAATTGAAAAAGAAGGAAAGCTGCCCTGCAAAGTTATCGATATCGAGTCCTGCTTTAAGAGCCGCATCAACATATGCAATACCGTTAGCAAGTGTAAAGCCAACTTCCTGGGCTGCTGTTGATCCTGCCTCACGGATATGGTAGCCTGAAATTGAGATGGTATTCCATTTAGGAACTTCCTTCGAGCAGTATTCGAAAATATTTGTAATAATTCTCATTGAGGGTTTCGGCGGAAAGATATATGTTCCTCTTGCAATGTATTCCTTCAAAAGATCATTCTGTATTGTCCCGCTGATTTTATCTTTTGAAACACCCTGTTTTTCTGCAACTACTATATACATAGCAAGCAGAACGGAAGCAGATGCATTTATAGTCATTGAGGTAGATATCTTATCAAGCGGGATTTTATCGAACAGCACCTCCATATCTGCAAGTGTATCGATTGCCACTCCCACCTTTCCCACTTCACCATACGACAGAGGATCATCGCTGTCGTACCCGATCTGTGTAGGCAGATCAAATGCAACCGAAAGTCCGCTTGTTCCCTGTTCAAGTAAATACCTGTAACGCTGATTAGACTCCTTTGCCGTACCGAAACCCGCATACTGACGCATAGTCCACAATCGTCCCCTATACATACTGGGCTGGATTCCGCGCGTATAAGGATACTGTCCCGGAAAACCTGTTTTCTCTAAATATTTTTCCTCTGTATCAGCCGGAATGTATAAGGGTTTGACAGGGGTAAACGAAACTGTAGAAAACTCTTCTTCTCTTTCAGGATATTTTGATGTGCTTTTCTGATATGTTTTTTCTTCCCACTCTTTATATGCCTGCTGAACTTTGTTCTTCAATTCATCAATTGAGGCCACAATTCCTCCAAACTTTATTTGATCTATGCAGATAATAATTTAACTGCACACCCAAAAATAAGTGAATAATTATACATAGAAAATTTTTAAGCCTACAAAGGGACAAATAAGAGTGAAATTAATATAATTTCTCTCCTTTTCAGTACCGGGGTGCAAATTTTTTCAACAGCCGGAACTATTTGAACAGGTTTTGCGTTTTGACATTACAAGGATTAAATCAGATGAAAAAAGCAATAATTATAGGTGCGGGACTCGGAGGACTGTCTACGGCTCTGAGGTTAAGTGTTTCCGGATATAAAGTTACTATCCTGGAAAAGTACTCAACCCCCGGAGGCAGATTAAATCAGATGAAAAAAGACGGATTTACTTTCGATGTTGGTCCCTCTTTTATGAGTATGAGCTACGAGCTAGACGAACTTTTCAGAAGTACGGGAGAGAAAAATCCTGTAAATTTAACTGCACTTGATCCCCTCTATCAGGTTTATTTTGAAGGAGGAAGCAGACCTTTCAAGGTTTGGAAAGATCTGAATAAACTGGAAGAGGAATTTAAAGTTATTGAACCGGATCTGGGCACTAAAGTAAAAAGCTACCTAAGTAAAGCGGGGGAATTCTTTCACGACACCGAAGATAAAGTGGTAAAATCGAACTATGTAAATGTTTTTGATTATTTATTGAAACTGACGAAAGTTCCCCTTAAGCATCTTCCCTACCTTTTCAGAAATATGTGGAAGGAAGTAGAACGCACCTTTGATTCTGATGAGGTAAAGATAATCTTTTCACTGGTAGCTTTTTTTCTCGGATCAACTCCTTTTCAGACACCCGCAATTTATTCACTGCTCAATTATACTGAGATGAAGCATGACGGTTACTGGAAAGTTGAAGGCGGGATGTATAAACTGGTTGAAGAAATCGTAAAGATACTGGAAAGAAAAGGAGTTGAATTCCATTATAACACCGAGATTGTATCGGTGGGAGGTTCAAACGGAAAACTGCTTTCACTCCTGGACAGGGATGGAAAGGAGTGGACAGCCGATATTTTTATCTCCAATTCTGATGCTGCTTCATTCAGAGGAAAAATTCTCGGCAGAAAAAACTTCTGTGAAGAGAAACTTGACAAAATGGAATGGACACTGGCTCCTTTTACCATATATCTTGGGATTAAAGGTCAGATAGATGGTTTAATGCATCATAATTATTTCCTTGGTAAAAATTTCAGAGAATATGCAGATAAGATATTCACTTCATCTATAAGTCCCCGCAAGCCTTATTATTACGTAAATGTATCATCCAAATCCTGGCCGGAATCCGCACCTGAAAGCTGTGAGAATCTTTTTATTCTCTGCCCTGTACCCGACAGGAGATTCAAGCCCGAATGGAAAGACAAGGATGAGCTTGCAGATAATATAATCAGGGACCTGTCCCTACGGGTAAATTTTGATATTAAAAAGAATCTCCTGGTAAAGGAAGTATGGAGTCCTGTTGACTGGGAGAATAATTTTAATCTTTATAGAGGATCAGGACTGGGTTTGGCGCATGGTGTAAATCAGGTCGGCGGATTCAGACCTAAAAATCAGGACGAAAAATTTCCCAACCTGTTTTATGTGGGGGCTTCTACTATCCCCGGGACGGGATTACCTATGGTTATCATAAGTTCAAAGCTGGTTTTAGAAAAGATTGAAAAGGAATATGGAAGCAGTCTATCATAATACAGCCTTTAAAGTCAGCAGAGTTATAACTAATAGCTACAGCACTTCATTCAGCCTGGGCATACGTGTGTTCTCGCCCTACTACCGGGATGCTATTTACGCAGTATACGGCTATGTAAGGCTTGCTGATGAAATAGTTGATTCTTTTCATAATTATGAGAAAAAACTTTTACTTGATGACTTCCGCCGGGAAACTTTTAGTGCGATAAATAGAGGAATTTCGACCAATCCTGTTATAAATTCTTTCCAACTGGCTGTAAATAAATACAGGATCGATTTAAAATATGTGGAGGATTTTCTTAATAGTATGGAAATGGATTTATCCAATAACTATTATGAACCTAAAGTTTATGATGAATATATATACGGATCTGCTGAAGTTGTGGGTTTGATGTGCCTGAAAGTTTTCTGTTATGGCCATCCGGGACTATTTGAGGAGCTGCTGGAACCTGCTAAAAGTCTGGGTTCAGCATTTCAGAAAGTAAATTTCCTCAGGGATATTAAAAGTGATCTGGCAGAGCGCGGCAGGATATATCTGCCAGGTGTTAATGAGATAACAAATATCACGGATGCTAATAAGCGAAAGCTGGAAGAAAATATCCTGGCGGAATTTGAATCTGCTCTGAAAGGAATCAAACGGCTCCCGGCAGGTGTAAAGCTTGGTGTATATTCCGCATACCTGTATTACCGGGGATTGTTTGATAGGATCAGGAAAAGTGATATAGAGCTTTTATTGCGTAAAAGGGTTCGTGTTTCAAATTTCTCTAAAATTGCGCTTTTGTTAAAATCCTGGCTTGAAGTAAAGATTTTAAAGACGTGTTAAAAAACGGTTATAAGATGAGGATAAAATGTATAATAATTATCTCGTTTTTCCTGGTGGTAAAGGTCTATAGCTTTACATTGTCTTCTGACACCTCCTCGATTAATTACCTTCGGAACGGATTTTATTCTGCAGTTGAAGATGAGGGTGAGGTGGATCAGCTTGAGCAGTACATTATATCCAGATATTCCGAAGATTACACCAGCTACAGTCCCTTAGTACTTGCTTATTATGGGGGACTCCAGACGCTTAAAGCCAAGCATGCTTTTAACCCGGTCTCAAAGCTAAGCCACCTGATATCCGGATTGAACAGGTTGGAAGAAGCTGTAGAAAAAAGTCCCGGAAATCTTGAGATAAGATTTATGCGTTTTTCCATTCTGGATCATGTCCCCGGTTTCATTGGATATTCGGAGGAAAGAGACGCTGACAAAGATAAAATATGCGGGCTGCTTCTTAAAAAAGATTATACTTCACCAGGATACGAAATCCAAAAAGGCATGGCTGAGTATATGCTGGAGTCAGGGAGGCTGAATAATGTCCAGGAAAGATTAATCCGCGAATTAATCTCCTCCTATGCAAACAAATGAGTACATATTTACTTATAAATTTACTGATAATTTTATTTCCCCTCCTGCTGAGCTTTGATAAGAAGACTGCTTACTACAAAAATCTGTACCGGGTATTTATATCTCTGATAATCGTCGGCGCGGTTTTTCTTATATGGGACTCTATTGCCGTATCAAGAGGCGACTGGAGTTTTAACAATGAGTTCGTCGGGAGTCTCCGCATATTCAATCTTCCTCTTGAAGAAATCCTTTTTTTTATAACAGTCCCGTATAGCTGCATTTTTTTGTACGAAGTACTAAGAAATTACGTCGATGAAAAACCGCTAAGAATTAAAAATGGCTGGGTATTATTTTTTGTTCTCATCCTTATTGCCGCCGCTTTTATTTTCAGAGATCAGTACTATACTTTTACAGTGCTTCTCTTCTCAGCTCTATTTCTGCTGACCGGTTTATTCAAATTTAATTATTTGTTGAAGTCAAAGATTTACTGGCTTACAATATTGCTTTCCTATATTCCATTTCTGATCGTAAACTTCCTGCTGACGTTCCTTCCGGTTGTTGTATACAATAATAACGCAATATGGGGTTTGAGAGTAATAACTATTCCCGTTGAAGATTTTTTCTATTCATATTCGATGATATCCTTCTGGCTGCTTATTTACCTGGCTACCTGGAGGCGTAAAGGAAAGTTATCAAATGTCTGAATCTGCAAAGAATAAAAACATCGGTATAATAGGAGCGGGTTTAGGCGGCCTTTCAGCGGCCATCTATCTCAGTACTAAAGGATTCCGCGTTTCTCTGTTTGAAAAGAATAATTATGCGGGCGGGAAAGCAGGAAATCTGCATAAGGAAGGTTTCAGATTCGATACGGGACCCTCGGTAATTACAATGCCTTTTATCCTTCGTGATCTGTTTAAGTCCTGCAATCTGGATATTGAAGATTATCTTACCATTTCAAGGCCTGATATCAGCTGTAAGTATTTTTATCCTGATGGTACCATCATAAATGCATATTCAGATGCGGATAAACTTGCCGGAGAAATAGGATTAAAAACCAATGATAGTGCAGAAGCGGTCAAAAAATACCTGGAATACTGCGCTAATATCTACAATCTGACCTCGGATCAATTTTTATTTTCCCCTGAAATAAACATAAAATCGTTCCTGAAACCTAAAGCTCTTAATTCAATGCTCAAATTCCTATAAGATCGATCCATTCAGAACTATGCATAACGCAAATAAGAGGTTTTTTAGTGACTCAAGAACCCTTCAGTTTTTTGACAGGTTTGCCACATATAATGGTTCCGACCCATACCGGGCACCGGCAACATTGAATATAATTCCATACGTAGAGCTAATTCAGGGGAGTTACATTATTGAAGAGGGAATTTCAGCAGTACCGGAGGTACTTAGAAAACTGGCGGAGTCTCAGGGAGTCAACTTTTATAAAGGACACAATGTCGAAAGCATATTGATTAAAGATTCTTCCGCAGCAGGATTAAAAGCGGGTAATATGGATTATACTTTCAATTCAGTGGTTTCAAATCTGGATATAAGAAAAACATACCGGCATCTTCTGGGAAAAGAATATAAAGAAAGAAGAGAACCTTCAATGTCAGGTATAGTTTTCTACTGGGGAGTAAAAGGAAATTATGATTTCCTTGAGACGCATAATATTTTGTTTTCTGAAAATTACAGGAAAGAATTTGAGGATATTTCTGTTCACAATAAATGTCCCGATGACCCGACTATCTATATATATGTCTCTTCAAAATATAAACCTGATGATGCACCCGCAGGTTATGAGAACTGGTTTGTAATGGTAAACACTCCTTATAATTCAGGGCAGGACTGGAATGATGAACTGGCCAGAACCAGAGAGACAGTTAAAAGGAAAATTCAGAATATTCTCGGTATAGACCTTTCAGATAAAATAGTTTTTGAAGAAACCCTCACTCCTTTAGACATAGAAACCCAAACCGGAAGTCCGGGTGGAAGCATTTACGGTTTTTCCTCCAACAGTATTCCTTCAGCTTTCAGAAGACCTCCGATTAAATCAAAGGTCTATGAGAATCTCTTCTTCTGTGGAGGGAGCGTACATCCCGGGGGAGGAATTCCACTGGTCCTTCTATCCGGAAAACATGCTTCTGAACTGATATGCAGAGAGTTACAATGATCAGGGCAGAACACAAACGATGGGCAAAATGGATATTCGAGCCTTATATCGGTAATCTGTTACATAAAAATTTTAACAATTTATATGTGAGCGGAAAGCTCCCCGATCTGGAGAAATATCCCGGTCTGATCTTAACGCCGAATCACTTTTCGTGGTGGGACGGATTTATAACCTATTATCTTATAAGAAAACTCACCCCGAAAAATATATATACGATGATGCTGGAAGAACAGCTGAACAAGTACTGGTTCTTCAGGAAGGTTGGAGCATTTTCTATTAATCAGTCGAACCCTGTCAGCATAGTAAGGACGATGGATTACACGCGGGATATTCTGAAGGATGATAATAATATTGTCGTGCTTTACCCGCAGGGAGAAATCCAATCAATGTTTTCAGATGATATAAAACTAAAACCCGGTCTGACATTACTGCTTAAAAAAGAGGGCGGCGGGAAGTATGTACTTCCTCTTGCTATGAAAATAGAATATGGAAACGATAAAAGGCCGGATATAGTATGCACTTTCGGCAGAGTATTTTCAGCGGAGGAAATCAGGAATGATTATGAGGCATATACAAGAGAATTTGATATCAACCTGAAAAGACTAAAAGCTCTAACAGATTTTAAAAACTGCAGGAAATTGTTATGATGATTATCCTGTATATAGTTCTGCCGGTTTTAATCATAACCGGACTCATAGTTATTTACAACTTTTTCACCGCGCCTGTTCTAAAAAATGAGTGGAAGGGTTCAGGCGGCGATCTGATTTCAGTTTTAATTCCCGCCCGAAACGAAGAAGGAAATATTTCAAATTGTCTTCAGTCGGTGATAGAACAGAGTTATCCCAATCTGGAAATTCTTGTTCTTGATGATAATTCCGAAGATAATACTTACCGTGAAGCTGCGGCATTTTCAGAGAGAGACAGCAGGATTAAAATATTCAAAGGAGAAACTCTGCCAGAAGGATTCACAGGTAAGAACTGGGCATGTCACCAGCTGTCGCAGTCAGCATCTGGTGAATATCTTCTTTTCATCGATGCAGACGTCATACTCGGAAAAGATTCTGTTCTTTCCGCCTTTAATGAAATTAAAAGATTAAACCTGGGTTTGTTATCAGTATTTCCTACTCAGAAAATAAACTCTGCGGGGGAATGGCTGATTGTACCTTTAATGAACTGGCTGCTGCTGACTTTTCTGCCTTTATATTTTATTTATTCCAAAAAGTCTCATTTATTGGCGGCAGCCAATGGTCAATTTATGTTTTTCGGGCGTTCTGCATATGAGAGCACAGGAGGACACCTTTCCCTCAAATCCTGCATTACTGAAGACATAGTGTTTGCCAGGCTGCTGAAACAAAATAACGTCGCTGTTAAAACATATCTGGGCGGCGAGCTGATATTCTGCAGAATGTACAGCGGCTTCGAAACTTCTTTCGAAGGTTTTACAAAGAACTTTTTTCCCGGTTCCGGACTGGGTCCATTTATATTTTTAATTCTAACAACATTATTAACATTTTGTTTTACTGTTCCCATACTGCTGGTGTTTATTAGTAAAATCTTTATTTTCCCTTTTATGCTGATAATTCTGCAGCGTATTTTAATATCCATTAAAAGCAGACAGCACATCTTAATTAATCTGCTCTTTCACACATTGCAGATAATAATGCTTTTAATACTTGGTATAAATTCAGTAATTGTGAGTAAGAAAAAGAAAAGACAATGGAAAGGAAGGATCTTTTGAATCGGGAGCGGATTATAATCCTTCTATGTGTTATTTTTTTGGTAGGCTTAGCAGGGCATATAATAATATCAACCCGTCCCCTGATGCTGACATTCACGCCATATCTGCTTTTTTTGACGGGTATCTCTGTCCTCTTCATAACCTTAAGAAGAGGTGAACTAAATCTGCTTGTCTGGTGTTTAATTGTATACATTCTGACTTTTACCCTGGAAGTTATCGGGGTAAAAACAGGAATTCTTTTCGGAAGTTACATTTATGGAAATACGCTGGGATTTCAGTTTCTAGGAGTTCCTTTAATAATAGGATTTAATTGGGTAATTGTGATTCTTGGTGCTGTTACGATGGCTGAACAAATTGATCAAAATATATTTTTAACAGCGCTCTTTACCGGAACACTTGCGGTTTTGTTTGATATTATGCTGGAGCCGATGGCGATAAAACTTAATTATTGGGAGTGGAATTCAGGATTTATTCCGATTTCAAACTATTATTCCTGGTTTGGGATTTCTTTTCTTGCCTCAATACTTTACGACTTACTGAAAATAAAAACGAGTGAGAAAATTCCTGAAATCTATTTCACAATCCAGTTAATATTTTTTATTCTGTTATCATTATTTATCTGACCGCCGACTATTATGGGAATCATTATTTCTTTGCTGATACTGTTTTTATGGATATTTCATCTGTTATATTCGCTTATCAATGTAGAGCCAGCGTTTTCTAACCCGGTTTTTTATTTACATATTATACTTCAGGGTTATCTCTACACGGGATTGTTCATCACCTCCCATGACGCAATGCATGGAAATATTTCCAGAAGACGTATGATTAATACCTTTACAGGTACTCTATCCGCCTTCCTGTTCGCAGGCTTATCCTATAAAAAACTTCTTAATAATCACCGGGCCCACCACACCTACTCCGGGCAGGAAAATGATCCCGATTTTTATGGTAAATCACAAAACTTCTTCATCTGGTGGGTTGTTTTTATGAAACGCTATACAACAATAACCCAGCTTATTATAATGGCTGTATTGTTTAATGTATTAAAGATATGGTTTGATGAATCATCTATTTTTGCCTTTTGGGTTGTGCCTGCATTTATGGGAACCCTTCAGTTATTTTACTTTGGAACCTATATTCCACATAAATATCCTCACAGCCATACAATGAAACCTCATAATGCAAGAACTCAGAAAAAAAATCATTTATGGGGTATGTTAAGCTGTTATTTTTTCGGATATCATTTTGAACATCATGAATCACCTGGAACCCCCTGGTGGCAGATGTACAAATTAAAATGATTAGTTAATAGATTGGAGTGTTTTTTTTTGAATTTCTTCAAGAGACTGAACCAGATCAGACTTGGAAAATGGTTTTATAAGGAATTTGTCTGCTCCGGCATGATAAAATTCTGAAATCCTTGAGTCAATTGATTCGCTTGATAAAATAATAATGGGCCGCTTATAAGGATCATTCTTTTTAAGATCTTTACAGATCAGAAGACTTTGTGTCCATAAATTAGGACTAACGTCGAATATTATCACTCCGTAATGACCGTCCAAAACAATATCTATTTTGAACTCCCGGAGTGAAAAGACTTTAATGCTGTGCGAATTCTTAAGAAATGCTTTTATCAGCTCGAAAGATTCCAGGTTATTATCAATCATAAGGATTTCTTTTCTGCTGCCGTTGCTTTTAACCTTCTCTTCGGTGCTGCTGATATTCTGCGATAAAGGGAGAGTAAATGTAAATGTTGTCCCTACACCTTTGATACTATCCACAAGCAATGAACCGCCGAGTTTTTCTATGTATTTCTTAGCAAGAGCCAGTCCTAGTCCGTTGCCTTCAAAATTCCGCCCTATATTCAGATCCTCCTGGCTGAATGGTTTAAATAAGTGATCCATATACTCAGTCGATATCCCGATACCGGAATCCTTAATTCTGCAGATTGCCAGTTCCCTTTCTTCAAGTACGTCTGCTTCGATTTCTATAAATCCTTTTTTTGTAAACTTCTCTGCGTTGCTCAGAAGGTTGCTTATGATATTCTCCGTACTCTGAATATCAACATCTACAAATATTTTTTCTTTAAGAAAGTTCGTCTTTACATCAATATCTTTTTTCGATGTATTCCCCTTTACAAGGTTAATACACGACCGCAAAATCCCAATCAGGTCTACAGTCTGAACGTTTAACTTATAATTACCGGCCTCCAGCTGTGCGAAATCAAGCATTTGTGTTATGCTTTTGAAGAGACGCTCACTGCCGCTGTATAGGTTATCCAGGTAAATCTTGTCTTCGGGTCCAAGTTTATCTTTAAGGTTCTCTTTAATAATTGAGGAGTAACCAAGAATGATATTGAGCGGGGTCCTTAATTCATGAGAAAGTACATTGAGAAAAGTACTCTTTAGCCTTTCTGCCTCCCTGTTCCCTAATCTGGCTTTTTTTATTTCTTCTTCTGTCAGTATCATTTCTGTCTGATCGACATGAAACAGAACGACAAAATCAGTACTGTCAAAGGAAAGATAAAAAAGACTGGTTCTGAATAACGGAATTGTTATTTCTTTACTTCTGAGGAGTGAATCCGCATAATTATCCACGGTTGAGTAATTCTTTTCATTGAATACTCTCTGGATGGCTTCCTGCATTCCGTTTTTTCTTAACTCAATATCCTTATAAATGCTGTATTCTTTTAGTTCGCCGAGATTGTATCCCCACTGCTTTGAAAAGGCGGGGTTCACATAGATAATATTTCCCTGTTCATTTATAATCTGAACAGGGAATACTAAAGGATCATAAAATGTTGAAAAATATTTAAGCGTCTTGTCTTTCATAAATCGTTAATTAACCGGAAGGGAAAATACAACGGTAGCTCCGGAGTCATTTTTTAAAACTTCAATACTGCCGTTATGCTGATCAACAATACTTTTACAGAGGAAAAGACCATAACCGCTGCCCCTCGTAGTAGGCAGTTCAAACATATGATCAAGTTTTTCTTCCGCGAATCCGGGTCCGTTATCCTTAATTTCAACACTAACATTACTGCCTGATGCAAAGGTTCTTACACGAATCGTGGCGTCAGCCCGTGCTTCAGTTGCATTGGTAAACAAATGAACAAGTAGGTGCTGGATCTGTCCTGAATCGTAATTGCACACAGGTATAGTATTAAACTCTGTCTCGAAAGTTATTTTGTTAAATTTTTTCATCGGGGATAAATATTTAATAACTGACTGAACTGTTTTATTTATCTCTCCATGATCTTTATTCAGGTTAACTATCGATGTTTCCAGCAGTACCTGTGCATATTTCTGAATATTGCGAATACTGTCTATTGTCACCTTTAGTTTTAATTTTAATCTGTCAAAAAGAATTGTGTCGATATCATTTGTTTTGGATTCAAATTCTTTATGCGATTTCTCAACCACTCGCATAAGACTCTCAGTCTCGAGGAGGGCGAGATGCACAAGTCCCTGTAATGACTGTCCAATCTCAGAATCTATACTGGATTTTAATGCTTTCCTCTCGGCAATAATAAGCTGGGTGTTAGCCTCCTGCAGCGCATTATAAGCATTTATCTGGCCATGATAAAGCTGAGCATTTCTAATTGCGGTAGCTGCCTGCCCGGCTAAAATTTCGAATGTATCTGTAATTTCCTGTACACGGATTTTATGCAAAAATTTACTGTCAACGTATATGACGCCAATTTTTTTCCCTTCAGTCATCAGGGGGGAACATAAAATTGTCTGCAGTTCCAGCTTCAGAATACTTTTGCTGGGATCATAATTATTGTCGCTTTGTGCACCTTCAATAAATTTAGACTGGCCAGTTTCAAAAACGTCCTCAACTACGGTAGTGCTTACTTCGAATAGTGATTCAGGAAGAGTGTTGTTCCCTGAATCAAGTCCGAGTTTATATTCCAGTTCACCTGAATTGTTCTTAAGAACAATGAATCCTCTTTCGGAGTTAGTTAGTTTAATTGCATTTTTTAATACGAGCTCAAGGACATCTTCAAGTATCAGTGAGCTATTAATACTCTTAACGATATCAAGGATTACTTCCAGATTTTTTATCTTTTCGATAGGTTCATCCTGGGTAGCAATACCGTTGCTCATTTCATCTAAATTTTTCCTGAACTCGTTAAATTTCATTTTGTATCTACTGTTGATAAAAAGAGTTTACGATCAACTCTAAAATAGAATAATAATTCAAAACTTAAATGCCAATTATAAAAACACGATGCTTAATCCTTCTTTGGATTAAGCATCCATTCCAAACTTTCTTTAATGTTTATTTTATTTCGCCCATATATATCTGGAGAAGTGTGTTATTACTGCATCTTTAACCTCTAATATGCCTCGATCAACATCCACAGTCAAATGCGAATATTGAACAGGGTATGTATTTCCATCAGGATCCAGATATAGGAACTGAATATCACTGGGATTAACACCTGAAAGATCCAGGCCGGTAAATTTCAGATCAAAAAGTAAATCCTTATCGAAGGTCATCCCGGGATAAAAATCTATTGAACCGTCTTCCCCGTTTATCTGGTACTCGAGCGTTTCTGTTCCGGAAAAAGCATTTTTAGGCACCTTTAATTTGGCCTTAATACTAACTTCGCCTGATTCAGAGGTATATGATTCGTTTAATTTGATCATACCGCCCTGGCTACCGTCAATCACGCCACTGGCAGAGTATATGTTTTCAATTTGAAGCGAATTGCTTGGCGGGAGCTGAATTACAGCTTTATTTGTTTCCAACGCCGGTGAAGTCGGCTGAAGATCGGTTTGAGAACATCCGGCAAGGAATAAAACAACCGGAATGAATGCTAGTAAAATTTTTTTCATAAAACCCATCCTGAAGTAGTTGATAGTTTAAGTTGATCTATTATAAACAAGTATTTTGCCAGCAAAATCTTACGATTTTCTCAATCTTATTAGTTTTTTGCGTCTTTTTTGTCGGTAATTTTTGCAGAAAAGAAAAAAATACCGTTTATTTTAGATAAGGATTATAAATCCTGAATCAGGCTGTTTATGTAGTTGATCTGTTCGGTATGTTTGATAGATTTGTAATAATTCAGAGAAGAGTTCAGGTAGAAAACTGCCTCATCATTTTTATTCATTTTTTTGTATAAAATTCCAAGTTCTAATGACGTTTCGGCATGGTTCATTTTATTTTCAAGTTCTTCATTAATTCTGATGCTCGTCAGGAAATGAGCTTCTGAAAGGTTGAAATTTTCCTTTTCTCTTTCAATAATCCCCTTTAACTTGAAATTATCCGCAACTGACAAACGGTCATCTAATTTGTAACTTAGTTCAAGTGACTTATCGGAAAATGCGTTCGCCAATGCAAGATCATCAAGCTGGATATAAATAAATGCCTTTGTAAGATAAGATATCGCCAGGTTGGAGAGGTAATTGAGCCTGGTTGCAAATTCAATACTCTGATCAATTTCCCCCAGTGCAGATTTATATTCATGCCTGTAGGTATGCAGAAGAGCAAGATTATGTCTTAATTCAACTATCCGGATAACATTTTTTAACTTATTAAACTTTATGAGTGCTCTGTGAAAATAGTTATAAGACTCTTCGTATGAACCTTTCATCCCGTTGATAACCCCAAGGTTAATTTCTATCATCCCCATTAAATTTGAATCGTTTGTTATATTCAGGTATGAAAGACAATTTTCGAAATACTTTTCAGCTTTAACTAATTTACCGTAATCAAGGTGAATAACTCCCAGCAGATTTTCACACCTCACATAACCCCTGAAGTCTTTTTCTTTCTCAAATAACCGCTTTGCTTTATTCAGAATCGAAATACTTTTTTTCCACTCAGCCTGCCGGCTGTAAACAGTAGCTAAAAGGTATAATCCATGTGCATAGAAAGAATTCATGTCCGCTCTTTTACCAGCCAGCCTGGATAAATTATCCAGTATCTGTTCTGCTGAACTGAATTCGCCCTGTATAATTGAAGAATCGGCAAGGTGGACAAGGAACTCTGCAAATGAAACATCTGTCAATTTGTTTTTGGCAAAGGTTATGAGCAGGTTAATATTATAATGAAATTCGGAACCGGAGGGAAAATCAGAGGAAAGCTGTTTCTTATTCAAATTAGTAAGAGAAGATACTTTGTCGCCGGCCCCTGAAGGTTTTCCTTTCAAAAGGATTTTGTACTCGGAAATTTCCCTCTTATCAAAATAGCTCCCTAGTATCTTCTCTATTATGTGTTGTGCTTCTTTAGTCAATGTTATTCAAGATTTTATACTTACAAGTATAAATAAAAAATAATTATTTAGCCCAGATATATCTTGAAAAATGCGAAAGGTGTGCATTTGTAACTGACAGAGTTCCATGCACTACATCTACGCCGATATTATCACAGGTGATTGGTTCAACGTATGAACCATCATCAGATATATATGCAAAGTATATGTCTGCCGGATTAACATCGGAAAGATCCAGACCTGTAACTGTGGCATTCAGAAGCACAGGAGCGTCAAATGACATCGTGGGATTAAAGTCTATTTCTGCAAATGCGCCGCCGTTGGCTACATATAGAACTTTTTCTCCCTGGTATGCACTTGCCGGAACATTAAGGTTAGCCTGAACTGTAACAAGACCTGTTGTTCCCTGGTATGATCCGCTTAATTGCAGATTTCCGCCGGAAAGACCACTAATATTCTGCGAAGCAGTAAATACTGTCTCCGTCGTCATATTTGCAGCTTGAGGCATCTGGAACATCTTGGCCATATTACCATTCGGACTGGGGGCTGTGCTGTTATTTATTTCGGAGCATCCTCCGAACAGCAAGCCAGCGAAAAGAATGGAAAATAGAATTTTTTTCATAGTACTAACACCCTCTCATAATTATGAGTTTTTTGAAAATAGATTAAGTTTTTTTCTACTCAAGTGTTGCGCTCACAAGAGTGATATACAAATTGCAAGCTTTATGCCATCAGAATTTTATAAGAATGATCATACTAATACCATAACGATAAATCTAATATTGTAATTTTTACCGATTCGCTCAGGTAAAATTGGGATATTTGTAAAATATTTTTACAGTTTTGCATTGAATAGGAAAGAAATTAAAGAGTTGAGGTTCAGAGATATGAACGGATTATTAAAGTTATTTCCTTAATAATTTATCCAGTTTTGGCCGTGAAATGCCTAACTGCTGTGATGCACGGGTTTTATTACCCTTAAATTTTTTAAGAACTTCTTCAGCATATAACTGTGTTAGTATTTCAAGATCCGTGCTAATGTAATTCAGATTCAACTGAATAATATGAGGATGTAAGCTGGGTGCTTTCTGAGGTAGTTTGTCTGCTGAAGGAGTAAAATTAATAATGCTTGAAAAATCTTTTAATTTAAGGCTTTTACCCTCACTCAGGAGGACAGCCCTCTCGACAGAATTCTTCAGTTCTCTAACGTTTCCAGGCCAGCTGTAATTTAATATAAAATCTTCCAGGTCTTCATCAATTTTAGAAATCTTTTTGTTGAACTGGACATTATAATCTTTAATGAAATTATCAAGTAGTACAGGGATATCTTCCTGTCTTTCACGAAGAGGAGGGATTTCGATTGAAACTGTATTAAGCCGGTAAAAAAGATCGCTTCGGAATGAGTCATCATTGATCATCTCCTTAAGCTTCCTGTTGGTAGCAGAAATAATCCTTGCATTTACAGGTATATCTGCAACTCCTCCAAGTCTCCTGATAACTTTTTTCTCGATCACCCGAAGCAATTTTGCCTGCAGACTGAGTGATAAATCTCCTATTTCATCAAGAAATACTGTCCCGTTATCCGCTATTTCAAAAAGACCTGCCTTTTTTGCATGCGCGCTCGTAAATGCACCTTTTTCATGTCCGAACAGTTCAGACTCCAGGAGTGCCTCAGGTATAGCAGTACAAAGCACATCTACAAAAGCACTGGAGATCCCCTGACTATTATTATGAATTAACTTTGCGAGTAAACCCTTCCCTGTTCCTGTTTCACCAAGAATAAGAATATTTAATTGAGGTTCAGAGGAGATTCTCTTTGCAAGCTTTTTTATCTTTAATATTGCTTCTGAGACGCCGATAAAATCTTCAAAGTCATTTTTGCCCCCCGGCTCTGCTAATATAATTTCTCCCTGACGCCTGGCTTTAAAATCATCAATTATTTCATCAAGGAAAGATGAAAATTTGAAAACTTCGTATGGGAGAATAAAAATATCGTTAAATCCAAGTTTAGCCAGAGTGACGGCCAGGAGAGTGTCATTCTCAGGAACCTGAAACAATATTTTGCTGTTGGCTGGTTTTTTCAGATTAATGATTTTCGGAATTGCTGTTGATTCAACGCTGGATATTTTGATCAGAATAATATCAAATTCTTCAAGAAGCAGATTTTTAATTTCGACGTTTAGAATATTGAGATTGGAGTTTTTGAGCTTCGAAATTGCAGAATTCAAAGATAGTGTATCCCCGTCATCCGAATAAATTTTAATCACAATTTCTTCAAATACACTCATAAGAAATCAACTTAGCCCCAGTTTTTTAAGAACATTTCTTCTCTCGGGTTTCTCCATATATATTTCTTTCAGTCTTTTTGTTTTCAATTGATCGATAATGTATAAAAACGTCTGCTTTGTATAGTTTTCAAATTCTGAGGCACGGGATAAATTACCTCTTTCTTCATATACTCCGTACAATTCGAATAATATTTTCCAGGTTAATTCAGTTATACTGATTTCACTAACAAGGTTATAGGCTATTTTGTAAAAATTGATGAAGGGCTGAGAACCTTTCTTTTTATCAAGCCGCATAACTTTCCCCATTAAATAATTTCTATAAGCATTATAATAAATATGTTCTTCACATAATTCAACAAACTCCTCCTGGTTTAATTCCTTCAAAGCATCGCTGAATTCCATGGAATCTATCATAAACTCGATTATCATAATATGAATTTCGCAAACTAATAAGTTATCTGAATATGTCTTACTCTTTTCTCTCAGTGAAATTAATTCTTTTTGAGTATCCTGATTATCGTTTTGGGATAAATTATTTAATTGCTTTAAATATTGATAATTGAAATCAGATTTTTCAAAATTCAACTGAAATTCAGAATATGAATCTATTACCTTTTTTAGGTTATCATCATCTCCAAGTATATGATACAATTTGCCAAGCAAAAATACCGCTTCTCCTTTTTCGACTTTATTATCCAATGTATCAAAAATATCAGATGCCTTGAAAATTTCATTTAATGCCTTTTCATACTCACACAGAAGTAAGTAAACCTCTCCAAGGTTAATATAAGTGATACCAAGCCGGTTTTTATCCCCTAGCGTTCCAAAGATTGACTGAGCTTCCAGGTAGTAATCCACCGCTTTTTCATAATTGCAGCTTTCGAGGTAGTAAATACCAAAATTAAGTAAGATTATGCCGTTATATAATAAGTTGCCAATAGAATTATTTATCTCGATGGCTTTCTTCCAGTGTTCTTCTGCTTTATTTTTTTCGTTAATAACATTAAAAATATTCCCAAGATTATTTTCCATCGCAGCAACTTTATCCATTATGTTTTCGCGCAGGTAGAATTTTAGTGAATATTCAAAACATTCTATTGTTTTTGGGGGAGAATTATTTTTATATAACTCTATAAGACCTTTTATTCTATAAATCTTTCCTTTTATTTCAGCGGACGTAGTTTGCATCAGAAACTATTTTGTGAAATAGAGTATCTGCTTCATCGTAGTTTGCCATTTCATATTCTGCTTCTGCAATTTCAGCAAGTATTTCATTTTTCCTTTCTGCATTTTTAATTTTATGTATGATTGATTCCAGTAAATTCCTGCCCTCCTCTAGTGATTGAAGGTAAATAAGTGCCTTCCCTTTTAGGATCTTTAAGATTATCTCTTCTTCAGAATTCCGTGGTTTTTTTAATAGTTCGTCAATCAGGGCTACACTCGCGTTCAACTCTCCGGCCTGGAAAAGACAATCGCTTAAATCCATCTTAACTTCTCTCAAACTTTCAGATTTAAGAGGTAATGTACACAAGATGTTCGAGTATGTTTTTCTCAAAGGAGAGTGCTGATATATCCCTGGCTTTTTTTAATTCTTCCTTCAGGCTTTCATACGCCTGCTCATATTTTCCGGCAAGTTCCCAGTGCCTTGCCAGCTCATTAGTATTGAAATGAGGAGTTTTTTCGGATATCAGGCCGGCAACTTTCAGGTGCGCTGCAGCTAAATCTTCAATAGTTGAACAGATGTACTCCTTTATTCCCTGCGAAGTAAATTGAACTGTCCCGAGTACAGGATTGTAATGAAGTATATTCGCCTCGGATAGTTTCGATAGCCGGCCATCAAGTTTCAAAACCGGTTCGCCAGTCAGCTTACTTATGGTAATGATATCAGGGTTAACGTTAAAGAGTGAAAGAAAAATTGCAAGGTCCCTGCTCTCTGCATCAAGGTTATTGAATCTGAACCTGTAAATATCTTCCTGACTTCCTTTTAAAATTGTGTCCAGACCCTTGTCAATTTTAAGCACCGGACCGCGGGCTGTAAAATGAAAGATGTTAAGTACAATTAAGTCTTTGAGGAAAATTTCTATACTACCCGGGAGAACATCGGAATACAACATAACAGCCTTCCTGATGTCCTCTTTTGGATAAAAATCCGCAAAGCTGTTTTGAACAAATTCGGCTACCTGTATTTCCGTGAAGGGGTTGAGATTGATGATCTGCAGGTTATTTAATACCGTTGACCGGTAAATATTCGAAGATTCCTCTGTAAGCACAATTTTAACTTTGCTTACCTGTAAAACCGGTATGAGCTGAAGAAAAACCTCAAGATCAAAATGGCTCAATAGATTGAAGTCGTCTATTAAAAGGACAAACCTGCCGGCTGAAATTAATTTTATAATTATTGCTTTTAAATCTTCAACAAGATTAACGCTCTTCCCATCCAGTATCCTTTTAGCTTCCTTTAATGTGCCCTTATCAATTCCGGCATAGATATTCTGCTGATATAAAATCCCTCTCAGCAGTGATTGCCAGATATTATGGCCGGTTCTCTGATCGGACGAGATTAGTACTGAAGAAGGATATTTATAATTCAGTTCTTGTAAGAGAGTACTTTTCCCTGCACCTTCCGCACCTTTAATGCTGAGAACTTCCCCACTATTCTCTTTTTCAACATATGCTGAGATTATAGAAAACGAGTCTTTCCGTCCGCTGAAAACAGGTATCCTGATCCATTCATTTTTATAATTTTTAATGCTGTCAGGAACGATTTCATTTATGATACCAATTGAGGTATAAAACCTTTCTTCTGCTTCTTTTGATAATAAGTTTTTTATAAGGTTAAGCAGACGGTTGCTGTAACGGGAATCGGGATATCCAAACTCAGCATCAAGATGCGCTTTGTATATACCGAGCTGATCATTATCCCGGAATGGAAATTTGCCGTATACTATTCTGTATAATAATATTCCTAAAGAATAAAGATCCACACGATGATCGATCTTCTCTCTTCTTAATATTTCCGGAGCTATATATTCTGCAGTACCCCTGGCAGCTATACTATCGACTTCTCTGAGACTTGAAGTCAGACCGAAATCGATAAATTTTATTACCGGCCTTCCGTCCTTTTCTTTTACTAGAATATTTTCTGATTTCAAATCATAATAGATAAATGCTGACTGATGCAGATAATATAGAACCGAAGAAACCTGGCAGATTATATCGTTTAATATCTGCTCATGCTGAAGTTCTTTAAACTCAATTAATTCACAACCTTCAAAGTATTCGAGGGTAAAGAAGGGGCTGTCTTTATCAATATGGTATTCACTATCATCCGGATCCAGCGAGACAACACATCCGTAATCAAAGACGCTTATAATATTCGGATGATTCAGCTTTTTTAGCAGGAAATATTCATCCCTGAACGACTTTCGTTCTTCAGCTTCTGCAGCAGCAGGCAGTATTTTGATAGCAGCCTGTAATCCGGGTCTGAGGACATCCTCACAAAGGTAAACACGGCTCCTTCCCTGCCCGGCTTTCCTGATTATTTTATACCGGTAATTAATCATTCACTTATTCCCGGGTTATAATACAGATTCAAGTCCCTCCCGAGGTTATTAGCCGTAAATAAAGTCAGTACCAGCGCAAGTCCGGGAAAGAAAATCATCCACCATGCCTGCGATAGATATTCCTGCCCTGCTTCAATCATCGCACCCCATGAGGGATAGTTCAGCCCTGTTCCCAGACCCAGGTAGCTCAATGCTGCCTCGGCAAGAATTACATTGCCATATTGAAAGATAAGGTTAACAATTACAGGAGCAATGATTATGGGAAAAATTTCTTTGGTAAGTAATTTCCAGTTCGGCAGTCCTATCCTGGAAGCCGTAATAAAATAATCCTTTTGTTTAATCGAAATTACCTCGCTGCGGACAATTTTAAATAAACTCATCCAGCCTGAAAAACCCAGGATAAAAATTATTGTAAATATAGAATTCCCAAAGAATGTCAGAATAAGGATGATCAGGAAAATAACAGGTATTGATAAGAACATATCCGTAAAGCGGTTGAGTATTGTATCAATAAACCACCCGGAATAACCGGAAAGGAATCCAAAACTGATCCCAAGCAGAAACGAAACTATAACCGCCCCCAGCCCTACTATCATCGATATCCTTGTACCGTAAACCAGCCGGGAAAATACATCCCTGCCGAATTCATCCGTACCTAAAATAAAAATCCTGCTGCTGACCAGCGGGAGATCAGCCTTAAATTCTATTTTATTAATTTCAGCCCTTGTCTTTACCCCCTTCTGAAAATAGTAATAACCGTTATCAGCCTTCATTATACTATCAATATATATGGAATTATCATCCAATAACCTGGATTCCGCCCTGTAAAGATCGGTCCCATTAATATTCTCGTATGCCGGGTGAATCATTTTTACTTCAGAAAACGGGGGTAATAGTTTTGTAACACCAATATTATTTTGAAAATCAGCTCCGGTAGTCGCTGCAATAGGTGCGAAGATAAAAAATATAAATAGTATTACAATTACTATAGAGGTAAAATCCGGCGCTTTATCCAGAATCGGTTTGCCTCGCTTACCAGCTATCAGGAAAACAACAAGTGCGGCCAGGAATATCAGTGAAAAGAAATTATCTGCTAGTGAAAAGTTCAGTGCTGATAAAGTATCAGCTGATCTTTCAAACAACGATTTAATAAATGAATAGAATAAAACTGCAATCTCTGATAACCTGGAAAACCGTATAATTATCATCAGCAGCAATGCAAAAAGTATAAAATGCCGGTTTTTGATTCTGAATTTCAATTACCCGGAGATTCCTTTAATTAATCTTTTATCAATTCTGGCTTTTACAATATCTGCAGCAAGGTTCGTTATGATGATAAAAATACCCGCTGTAAATGTACATCCCAGAACCAGGGGATAATCCCTGGTAAGGATAGCAGTTACCGTCAGTCTGCCCATACCGGGCAGACCGAATATCACTTCAGTTATTAAAGCACCGCTTAAGAGCAATCCAAGGTCAATTCCTGTTACTGTAATCAGCGGGTTTACAGCATTCGGGATTACATGTTTCAGTGCTATCTCCTTCTCGTTAACACCTGAAGCTCTCAGGTTAAGAATGAATGGCTTTGTATATATTTCTTCAAGGTTATCCCTTAAATACCTGTAATAAACTGCTATCCCGCCCAGGCAGAGTGTATTACAGGCAGGATTAAATGTAAGAAATAATCCCAAACCTGGAAGGCGGAATTCATCTCACTATGCTGGATCGATTTCAAACCAGAGGATGGCAATACGTTTAGTTTTTCAGAAAAAATATAGATAAGAAAAACCCCGGCTACAAAAGTAGGTATTGAATACAGCAGTAAAGTAAACTTTGAAATATATCTGTCTGTTCTGCTGTTCAGTCTGCTAATGGAAATGAAAGATAGCCAGAAGCTTAAAAGAAGCTGTACAATAACCACAGTCAGGGCAAAGGTAAGTGTGAATGGCAGATACTCCATAATTACATCAAAAACAGGTTCCCTGTAATTATATGAAATTCCAAAATTTCCTTTAATTGAATTGACCAGGAAAGCACTGTACTGCTCAGTGACCGGCTTATCCAGGTTAAAGGATTCCCTGACCTTTTCAATTAGTTCAGGTTTTAACTGGGGAGAAATAAATTTTTGTTCGGGACCGCCGGGGGAAATGCGCAGCAGAACGAAAAGGAAACTGATGAGAAAAAATAAAATCAGCAGTGAGGATATTATCCTGTATAGAACTGCTCTTCCGAAATTTTCTTTCATAATAAATTTATTATTCTTCCAGTTTCCAATTCCAGCAATGATGAATTACACCGAGAGGATTGATATCTATGTTTTTAATCCTTTTATTGTGAGCAGTTATATCATCAACCCAGTATAAGAATGTAACAGGTTCATCATTATGCATAATCTCCTGAAATTGTTTATATAGACTTTCAATCTTCGCCTTATTAGTACTTTTTTCAATTTCATCCAAAATTTTGTCAACGTCCTTATTTGAATAGCTCTGGATGTTAATAGGCGTACTGCTGAATTTAGAGTACCACATCATTTTGAGGTCTATGGGTAATGCAATATACCAGCTTGCTATCCATGCATTAAACTTTTTCGAAAACAAATTATCGAGAAAAGTATTCAATTCCATCGTTTGAATATTTACAGCTATACCGACTTTTTTTAAATCATTCTTCACTACTGTAGCAGCGTAATTCCGAAGGGGATTGCCGCCCGGTATATATAGATCGAAAGAAAATTCAGTGCCGTTTTTCTCCAGGATGCCATCTTTATCACTGTCCTTCCAGCCATCTTCGGCGAGAAGCTTTTTTGCTTCTGCAGGATCGTAGTTATATGGTTTAATATCAGGATTAATTACCTCTTTGAAAATAGGGGAAACGGGACCCGCAGCCAGCTGACCGTAATTGTGAAGATACTCTTCAAGAATTTCCTGTTTATTTATCGCATATGATAATGCTCTCCTGACTTTCGCTGATCCGAAAAATTTATTGGGTACGAATTTCTCGTCCTTGTTAAATTTATCAGGGTCAATATTGTTCCAGCCTATATACTCGTATTCCCTTCCCTTTACGGGTACTACTTCAATGTTACCCCCCTTTTTCAGTTCCTGTGTATCTTCAGGTTTGATGAATTCACAAATATCAATTTCACCTTTTTTCAGCTGGGTTAGCCGCGAATTGTACTCAGGAATAATTTTAAAAATAACTTTGTTAATTATACCTTTATGATATAAGAAAGAGCCAGGATTGGCCTTAAGAGTTAATGTCTGATTTTTATCCCAGTTGTCGAGCACATAAGCACCATTAGTAACAGGATTTTTATTCACATCTGAAGTTGATACATCCTTCCTCTTAATTTTAGCATAAACATGTTCCGGCAATATCGGAAGATCAATATTGAATATTGTCGGATGGGAATGAGGCAGAAATTTTATTCTTAACTGATAAGGGGATAAAACTTCAAATGTCTTCGTGGTATCAATATGCCCCGAGGAATCGGTATAAAATTTGTCAAAGCTGCCGAACAGCCTGCTGTCGATTACCGGATCGGAGAAAATATCAAAAGAAAAAACAACATCTTTTGCTGTCAGTTTTTCTCCGTCAGACCAGTTGACATCATCCCGCAGATTTATCAATACGGAGGATGTATCAGCCGACCATTCCCAGTCCTTTGCAAGCAGCGGTTCAGAGGTTATTTCACCTTTTTCATCATTCCAGTCGTGACCGGCCATTCCCAGGTATAAAAGTTCAGAGATGCTTCCTTCGTCAACGCTGAAAGCAAACAATGGGTTTATTGATTCAACATCCTGGGCTATTCCCACAACAATATAATCTGTTGAAGTTGAGCTTTTCTGGCAGGATGAGAAAAAAATTAAGGAAGAAAGAAATGTCAGAACGTAGAGGTATCTTGCTTGCATTAACTCTGCTCCTGAGAGTTGTTTAATAACTTTGCAGGTAATTTATTATTTTGTTTAACAAATAAAAAATAAAACTACGTTGCAAATGCTTTCTGCAGATATAAAAGATATTTCCATCCTTCATGGGGAAGATGAGAAGGTATTACTAAGCGGTATAAACTTCGCATTGGCCGGCAGCAGTATTAATATTATCCTGGGGAAAAATGGAACGGGGAAATCAACATTAATCAGAGCTTTGACGCGGCTGCTTGATAAAAAGCTTTATAAAGTATCCGGCGAAGTTTTATTTAATAATACCGATCTTCTTTCCATTTCGGACCCGGAGTTATTGAAAATCAGAGGATCTGAAATAGCGTACGTTTTCCAGGATGCAATCAACAGCTTTGATCCTCTAAAGGAAATCAATTTCTATTTCAAAGAGTTCAGGAATGTCCCGGAAGTTGATGCCTTGTTAAATGAATTCCTTCTCCCCGGAAAAGCAGAACTTTTCAGACTTTATCCTTATGAATTAAGCGGCGGGATGGCACAGAGGGTTCTGCTGATACTCGCTTTATTGAGACACCCCCGGATTTTAATTCTTGATGAGCCTACTTCCGGCATTGATACCCCCATTTCCAATCTTATCCTGATGAAGCTAAAAGAATTTGTAAAAGATAAAGATAAATCAGTACTCCTGGTTACCCAGGATCTGCAGTTTGCTTCAAATGCGGGCGACCGAATCGCCTACCTTGCAGATGGGAAGCTGTCAGAATTTTATTCAAAAGAGTTGTTTTTTAACGACATTCCCGTACCGGATATAAAAAATTTTTTATCAGCTTATAATCAATTAGTATGAACAGCAGCCTCCTTGAAGTTAAAAATCTTTCATTCTCTGTTAAAGGCAAAGCAGATGATATACCCATCCTGAAGGATATTTCTTTTAAACTGGAACAGAAAAAAACACTCGGGATAGCCGGAGAATCGGGAAGCGGAAAGACTACTCTTGGGAAACTTCTTGCCGGAATACTCAAACCGGTCACCGGGGAAATTATTTTCGATCATACTATGGAACCGAAAAATAAAAAAATTCATCCGGTGCAGATATTGTTTCAGAACAATGGGGAGATACTGAATCCTTTCCGGAAAGTTTCTGATATGGTGGATGAAGCTGTTAGATTGAGATTCGGTAAAAAGGAAATTGTTAACATAAGGAACGGTCTTTTCCGTTCTCTGAACTTTTCTGAAGATTTATGGGGACGAAAGGGATCTGAATTAAGCGGCGGCGAACAGCAGAGAGCAGCCTTAGCAAGGCTGCTTGCGGTAGAACCTGAACTATTAATCCTTGATGAACCCTTTTCTGCTCAGGATCCTGAATCTCAGTTGAATTTATTAAACCTCTTTATAAAAATAAAAGAGGAGTTTGATATTACACTGATCTGCATAGCTCATAATCTCAGGATCCTCAGAAAATTGTGCGATGAGATAGTTATTATTTATAAAGGTAAACTGGTTGAAAAAGGAACCACAGAGGATATCTTTAATTCACCAAAGCATCCTTATACAAAATTTCTGATAAACTCAGAAGATTATAATCTTAGTTACGATGAATTGAAATCGGTCTTTTAGTTTATGAACAAAACCAATGCAGTCCGTATTCTTGAAGCCCAAAAAATACCGCACAAAACTTTTAGCTATGACGTGGATGAGAATGATTTAAGCGGTACCTCTGCTGCACGCAAGATAAATGCAGATGAGGAAACGGTATTTAAAACATTGGTTACCAGAAACGATCAAAATGAAATTTTTGTCTTCTGCGTACCTGTAAACCAGGAGCTGAACCTGAAAAAGGCTGCTGTCGCCAGTGGAAGCAAAAAAATAGAAATGATTAAAATGAATGAACTTCTGCCGCTTACAGGCTATGTACGAGGAGGATGCTCTCCCATCGGGATGAAGAAAAATTATCCTGTAATAATTGAAGAAACTGCGCAAATCCTTGAAATAATCTATATTAGCGGCGGAATAAGAGGGATGCAGATCAGAATCTATCCCCTGGATCTTGCAAAAATTACATCAGCTATTTTTAAGGATGTGATTTAGACTGCTCCACGCCTGAAAGTTAATCATTTATTATAATTTTATATCTTTTTTCATTACGTAACCACTTACCTTCCTGCCTGGCCCAAAGATTTCCTTTTGCTCCCCTTTTATTTGAGAATTGTATTTTCTATATTTGTCTCCCTTTAATATTAGGAGATATAAATGGCCAAACAACAAAGTTTCGCAGATAAAGCCAAAGCAAAGAAGAAAACTGAAGGAATAAGCGTAAAACTTATTAAAACAGTTAAAACGAGCAAAGGCTCTTACAAATTCAATGAGAAATTTGTAAAAATTGACGATATCAGCAAGGTAACTGAACTTAAATAGATGAAAATAAGCGGTATATTCACCGCTTTTTTCATCTCTTCCAAAAACACTGAAATGCCGTAGAATATCCTTGACAAAGAAGGATTTTTTTTTATCTTATCTCTTACTACCAAATCACGAAAATCGGTCTGTTTCTGACTTTTCCTGATACTTACTTGTCTTAACAAGTACACGACAATATCTAATTACTCTATATTCATCCACAATCCGGAGGAATGTTATCATGATAACCCCCAGAAAAATGAAATTCTACGGTCTGAAGGATATAGACGGCATCCCTCAACTTAAAATTCTTAACAGAGATGAAAAGTTTGCTTTAAATGTTGTTTCACACGTCCTCCCCTTCAGAACCAATAATTACGTTGTAGAAGAATTGATCGATTGGAATAATGTTCCTGATGATCCTATCTATCAGCTTACGTTTCTTCAGAAAGATATGCTGACAGACGATCAATTCACAAGAATGGCAGATGCATTAAAGCGCAATTTGTCCCAGGCTGAAATTAAAGAAGTCATTGATGATTTGAGACTCGAACTGAATCCTCACCCGGCCGGACAAATGACTGAAAATGTTCCCAAACTCGATGACGAACCAGTACCCGGTGTTCAGCATAAGTACAGGGAAACTGTACTCATCTTTCCTTCGAGCGGACAAACATGCCATGCCTACTGTACTTTCTGTTTCAGGTGGGCGCAGTTTGTAGGAATGAACGACCTTAGATTTGCTACTGACGAATCCAGAAGATTTCAGAGCTATCTGAGCAAACATAAAGAAGTCTCGGATATTCTTCTTACCGGCGGTGACCCGATGATAATGGGTCTTAATAATATAAAAGCTTACATTGAACCGCTGCTCGAACCGGAATTTGAACATATCCGGTCAATAAGGATAGGGACTAAATCAGTTGCCTACTGGCCTTATAAATATGTAACCGATAAAGAAGCTGATGGTCTGCTCGAACTCTTTGAACGGGTTGTTAAATCCGGGAAACACCTTGCCATTATGGGTCACTATAACCACTGGAAGGAACTTTCCACAGATGTTTCACATGAGGCCATAAGAAGGATAAGGAATACAGGCGCACAGATCAGAACTCAATCGCCTTTGATTAAGCACATCAACGATGACCCGGCTGTCTGGGCAAAAATGTGGAAAGATCAGGTTAATCTCGGGTGTATCCCTTATTATTTCTTTGTTGAACGGAATACCGGAGCGAAAAATTATTTTGAAATACCGCTTGAAAGAGCTTATAATATTTTCCGCGATGCTTACGTTCAGGTTTCCGGACTTAGCAGAACGGTACGCGGGCCGTCGATGTCATCCCTCCCGGGAAAGGTTGCAATTGAAGGTATAGCTGAAGTAAGAGGAGAAAAAGTTTTCGTGCTCACTCTTTTGCAGGCACGGAATCCCGAATGGTGCAAACGTCCCTTCTTTGCTAAATATGATCCCGATGTATCATGGTACACAGAACTAATGCCTGCATTCGATGACGATAAGTTCTTCTTCCAGGATGAAATGAATGAAATCCTTATGACAAACAACGGGCAGTTGTTCTTCGAAGATGATTACGAGGATGATTCTGAAGTTGACATAGAATTGGTTGCGTAAAATTTTGTATGGTCGGATTTGGAACCCGGGATGATTTATTCCGGGTTTTTTTATTGAGAATAATTCCATACTTAAACTTCCTTCAAGTTCCAGCAGCTTTTCTTTAATTCCCACACCTCCTGAATACCCTCCCAGTTTACCGTTCGTTTCGATTACCCGGTGACAGGGAATTATAATTGGAACCGGGTTCCGGCCGTTTGCCCTCCCTACTGCTCTGACATAATTCCCGCCTCCGACTCTTTCAGCGATCTCTTTGTATGATACTACTTTCCCGTATGGAATTTTTGATAGTTCCTTCCACACATTCATCTGGAAATCTGTTCCTGTAATATCAAGAGGAATGTCAAATTTCTTTCTCTCACGATTGAAATATTCCTCAAGCTGAGTATAGATATTAAAAAAATAAGGATCATCCTGCTGAAGTGTTGTGGCTTGCTCAGCTTTGGGATTCACACTTTTATCATTAAGATGAATTTTATGCAGCCCCTTTTTTGTTGCAAAAATTTTGAAATTGATATCGTACAGCCTGAAAGATGTATAATAAAAATTATCATAATTTTTCATAAATGAATATAGAAAAAAAACAAGCATGAAGGAATATGTGTAGGAATTTGATTTATTAAATTCTTCAGGAAGAGCAGAATTTGATTTATCAAATTCTAGGAAGAATAGTGCACAGCAAAACTCAATCAGGCTATCTCAGCAGCAATTTAATTTGACTTTGAAATAATAATTATAGACTTTTGAACAGCGCTCACAAGGGGGTACTATGAAATAGGCGGATAGAGTGCGGCATTTCCTGAAACCGCTTAATTGTTCAGTATTCATTGGGGATAGATATGCGAATATAATTATCAGAAAAACTAATAGTCATTGAGCACTTATTATGCTTTATATCCATGATTTTGCCTGATATTGTATTTATCCCCGTAACAATGATAAGGGAAAGGAGGTCATATGGTTTGAGTTCATAAAGTATTGTACGGATATTTAAGGCCGTAATCTGCCATTTAAACTCATACATATGAGATAATTAAAATGAAAAAAGAAAAAAGGGAATATTTTCCCTCAGGTTTAGTCAGTCTTGCTTTTGTAATCCTTATCCTGCTCTCTTCCTGCAAGAAGGATAATCCTGTTATCCCTCCTATAGAACCTCCTCCTGTAGTAAAAGATACCGTTACAATTTCAGTCGAAGGCACGACCCATAGAAGCATAGAGCTTAATATTCAGTCAACAATAAATGATTCCTCCCTGAGGATTAAGCTCTTCAGAATATTCAACTCAGCTGAAACACTGATTGCAGAATATTCAATACTGGTAACAGACACAACCACAATAGATGACAATAACGGGAATGGGCTTCAGTTAATACAGAATACAGCTACTATGCAGTTACAGAAGATACGGCAGGGAAAGGAGAGATACCAGTAATCGGATAACTGCAATAACACTTGCTGCAACATCACATAACTACACCTGGCAGGAGTACAATATAGGCAACTGGCAGAGTGTGCTCTATGATGTCTGGGGAACAGATGAGAATAATGTCTGGGCGGTGGGGACTATAATCATTAATGATACTGCCTATGGAGCTCTGAAATGGAATGGTATAGAATGGAAGGCAGTGAAAAAAAACGGTGGCTCTCAGGCAGTATTTGGATTCTCAAATACTGATATCTGGCTGGCAGGAGGTGGTATATTTCAATTCAACAGTAATACCTGGGTGGAATTGACAGAAAGATACCCGGTATTTAATGACAACATCCCCTACACCTCACTCTGGGGAACGAGTAGCAATGATATGTATTTCGGAAATTACTGGGGCAAAATAATCCATTGGAATGGAAATAACGCCTCAGTAATGCAAGTCCCTACCAGCATATTCATTAGTGATATATATGGAATTGAACATAATTTCATTCTTGCAGTGGGGAACATTGGTACTCTCCCAAGCACTGTTTTAAGTTTTAATGGGCAGGAATGGCGGACTGTTAATGAGTTAGATCTTAACGGAACACTATTCGCTTCAGCTTATGTAGTAAACCGTGAGGATTATTATATAGCTGGCTCATCATCTTTCCATTACTTCGGTGGCAGCTGGTTCGACATCCCGGGGAATATGTACAGAATAAGAGGAAATAAGGAGACAGGCGAGATTGTTGGAGTAGGACCTGGGAATACTTTGGTACACTTCAATGGTGAGGATTGGTACAACTTTAAGAATGAAATCAGTCAAGAATATAATGCTTTATACGGTGTTTATTTAACAGGCGACAAAATCTTTGCAGTTGGATTTAATACCATACCAGTTGCAAAGATATTCATTGGTACAAGGGAATAAATTTAAGAAAGGGAAATTTATGAAAAACTTTATTTTTCTTAAACAGATATTGTCTGGACAGAACCTCACCCGAACCTTCTAATCAGTAATTGGAGTACGGTTATGAATCACTCCGCGTAAATGATTACATAAGCTCGAAGAAGATGTTATTAATTAAGTGATTTAAGATTCAGGGTGCTCCAATCTTAATGAAAAAAGTTCAGGAGTCACATTAAAAAAGGGGAAGAAATATCAGATTTCTTCCCCGGACACTAGTGAGTACACGAGAAAATATTTTATGCGGAAACTACTTCCAGCGATGGATGAATGTCTCTTTTAAGCAGTCCTTCAATAGCTCTTAAGGTTCCGCTGATGGAGCTTGGACAGCTTCCGCAGGCTCCCTGGTAACGGATTTTTACTGTATAGCCGTCTAATCCCAATACCTGAAGTCCTCCCCCGTCACCGGCCAGAGCAGGCCTTACTCTCATATCAAGAAGCGAGTTAATCTTTTTAAGGAGTTCGTTATCACTTCCGTTGAAGGGTTCTGCCTCTTTCTCAGCGGGAATAGCGCTTTTATCAAAATTTCTTATGAATTCTATTAAGGGTTTTTGTATTTGTCCCCAGCTGGCTTTGGGTGACTTTTCAATAGTAACGAATTTATCCATATAAAAAACAGAAACTACCCCGTCGATATCGAAAATACCGGCAGCCAAGGGATCATCTTTCGCCGTTCCTTTATCGGGGAATTGCCTGGTTTCAAGGTTTAATAATTTCTCATTCAAAATAAATTTCAAAGCTTGTGGATTCGGTGTCAGTTCCACATCTTCTATCATCAGCATAAGGATTCTCCTTTCAATTGCAAAAATAAGCTTTGAAGCTAAATTCTACAAGTCTAAAATATTATGATTATTCGTACCAGCACCTCTCAGAAATGCCTGCACACAGCAAATTCTTAATCATTTTTACCCCGTTTCTACTACGCTTCACATACGTCTCACATACGTCTCACATACGTTTCATATACGTTCCACATACGTTTAATACTCACTTCATATTCGCTTTCAATACTCTCATTCCGTGAATAATGAGGGATCTGTCTCCATTACAGAACTGAGTTTCCGGGAAATCCTGAAAAGGATTAGCAAGAGAAAGGATGAATATGAAATTGTATAAATAATTATTACACGATATATTTTAGAGTCTAATAATAATAGTTCAATAAGATTATGAAGAAAATTTTAGTTGTTTTTACAGGCGGCACATTTTCTATGAAAATTGATAAAAAAACCGGTGCTGCCGTTCCGAGGTATTCAGGAGACGAATTGCTTGATAAGATCCCGGAAGCGAAGGAGCTTGCAGATATTATATGTTATGATTTTGGTAAGTATCCGGGACCGCATATGACACCGCAGCTTATGATGGATCTTTCAAAAAAGATCCGTGAGTTGATGAAGGAGGAAGTCTACTCAGGCATAATCGTTACCCACGGAACGGATACGCTTGAGGAGACGGCATATTTCCTGGATCTTACAATAAAAACAGAAATCCCAATCGTTGTAATAGGATCTATGAAGAATAGTTCTGAACCTGAGTGGGATGGCCCCAGGAATCTGCTGGACGCAATTCATATCTGCCTGAACAAAAACAGCAGAAATATCGGAGTTCTGGTTTGCCTGAATGGCGAAATAAATGCAGCAAGCGAAGTAACAAAAATATATACTGAACAAATTGACAGTTTTACAAGCCTGGATTTCGGCAGCCTGGGATTTGTACAGAATGGCAGGGTCATCCTGAACCGCCTGCCCCGGAAACTGGAAACTATTGAAACGGATAAACTCGTTCCGAATGTTGATATGCTTACAGTCTATGCCGGAATGGATGATAAGTTTTTTAAATACTCAGCAGATAGCGGTGTAGAAGGGATTGTAGTGGAAGCCCTTGGAGTAGGAAATGTTCCTCCGCCCGCATTTGATGGAATAAAGTATGCAGTTCGAAAAAGGAATTCCTGTTGTTCTGGTTTCCCGTTGTCCCGCAGGAGAAACACTTGATATTTACGGTTATCCGGGTGCAGGTAAATGGCTTCACAAAATAGGAGTTATTTTTGCTGACTATCTCAATGGCCAAAAAGCAAGAATAAAACTGATGCTGGCCCTTGGAATTACAAAAGACAGAAAGAAACTTAGAAAGCTGTTCGAGAACTGATTTTTATCCGTTAGTTTTGATATATGGATTTTGTCAGTTCCTGCTGCAGTCTTTATAGCATACCCTCTATAATATCTCTTAGAACGATTAACTCCTTCTGAGTTGATGGCTGAACGGCGGCAGGGGGATCCCCGGTTATCGAAGTATTGAGCAGTTTATATATACGCTGAGCTGCAATAGTAAAAGTATACCGGTAATGATCCCGTTTCCATTCATCGTCTTTCTTTTTCTTTGCAATTAAATTCAGATCCTTCCTCAGACTTTCAATCATCCCGTCCAGATCCTCCTTCAGCCAATTATATGTCACCATAATTTTACCTCCTTACAATTACTAATCCTGTACTGCGATTCGCTGAATCGCCACTTTGTACTGCGATTCGCTGAATCGCCCCCTGTACTTCGATTCGCCGAATCGCTAATCATACTTCTACAATAATAAAACTCAATTATGATTAAGAAAATTCAAGTGCTCCACTTCAACTTTATGAACGTCCTTCACAGGATTGCCCAGGAATAGCTCCGCAACTTCCCGGAATTTTGTGGGAATATCACTTACATATAATTCCTGGTTGCCTATCGAATAACCATTTGTATGCAGATCTGTTCTGTCAAGCTCACTTCGTATTATATCGGCAGCCGCAACTCCCGAATCCACAAGCGTAACATTTTCACCTATAACTTCCTGTATTACTTTCGAAAGAATGGGATAATGTGTACAACCCAGAACAAGGGTATCGATATTCTCCTCCCTTAATTCCTTCAGATATTCTTCCGCTATTTCATAGGTGGCTTTATGATTTATCCACCCTTCCTCTGCAAGCGGAACAAATAGCGGACAGGCTGTCTCAAATACTTCTGATTCAGGACGCAGCTCTTTAATTTTATTTGAATAGGCTTTATTGCTTATAGTTGCCCTTGTTCCTATTACCCCGATCCTGTTATTCTTCGTGGTTCTGACAGCAGTCTGTGCACCTGGTTCTATCATCCCTATAATAGGAACATTAAATATTTTCTTCAGCTCTTCCATTGCAACTGAAGAGGCAGTATTGCAGGCTACTACAATAGCTTTAACATTCTTCTGCATTAAAAACTTTGCGTCTTCAATAGAGTATTCTATTACTGTTGCATTGGATTTGGATCCGTAGGGTACGCGAGCCGTATCTCCAAAGTAAACTATATTTTCCTCCGGCAGAACTGCTGCTATTCTTTTTACTACCGTGAGTCCGCCAATTCCGGAATCAAAAACCCCAATCGGCTTTTCTTTTTCCATAAAGTTCAATGTTATTCCTATAAAATTTGGGTTATTGCCTCAATAAGCTCGGTCTGTATCAGGTCATAGTCGCTTGGTGATATCTTCTTTCCGCTGGCATCCAGAACATAGAATGAGTCAACGATGTCATCTCCTCTTGTAGAAATTTTTGCAAAAAAGATGCTTAGACCTAATTGGTTCATTTTATTAGTCACCTGATACAGGAATCCTAACCTGTCGGGTGAAAATACATCAACTATCGTATACTTCTCATGAGTCTCAAATTCAATTTTAACACGTCCGGTACGCTTGAACAAACGGGTTTCAATTCTCCACCATTTCGATTTCATCTTTGCGAATTCCTGGTTCAGTTGAAGTAGTCCTGAAATAACTGACCTCATATCTTTACGGATTTTGCCAAAACGATCCTTTTCAATTCTCTTGCCTGTATTAAAATCAGTCACATTAAAAGTATCTATCACTATTCCGTCCTTGCGCGTAAAAATCCTGGCATCATGAATATTAACACCGTTTATTGAAAGAACCCCGCATATTTTTGAAAGAAGAGATGAGAAGTCCCTCGTAATAACTGTAACATTTGTGAACCCGTTCAATTCCTTGAATGAAGTGGAAATTGTTACACCCTTTTGAATTTCCTCAACGTGTTTGGCAATTTCCTTTTCAGTAAAATTCTGTGCATATGCAATATCATTTATCGAGTCGATATGTTCCTGCACATGGTCTTCGGATATCGAATCTGAATGCTTGCTTATCTCTTTTGGAATTACATAAGTATTGCTGATGAGGAATTCCTCACCGCTTATTTTTTCTTCCAGCATTGCATATGTTTTCCGGTATAATTCCGCGAGGAGATCGCTCTTCCAGGAAGTCCATACAGCTGGGTTAACCGCTGATAAGTCAGCATAAGTTACCAGGTAAAGAAGATTCAATTCATCGGTAGAATTAAATTTAGTCGCAAAGTTATTCAATGTTTCAGGATCGTTTAAATTACGGCGGAAAGCCACCTGTTCCATTAACAGGTGATTTCGCACCAGCAGGGATACTATTTCTATTTCCTCCTCTGAGTATCCAAGACGGAACATAACAGCAGAAGCCACTTCCGCACCGATAATTTCATGTCCGGATAGGTTAATAGGTTTTGCGATGTCATGAAACAGAAGTCCGAGGTAAAGAAATTCCCTGTCTCTTAGACTGCTGAAGAGCTTTCCAAGCTGTGTGTGCTCGCGTTCCAGCTTTTCAACATTTTTAATTGTCATTAAAGTGTGTTCATCTGCAGTATAGAAATGATATACACCGTGCTGTAAAAAGCCTATCAGGTCCTTAAACTCGGGAAGGAATATACTCAGGACTCCAAGCTCATTCATAACGGATAACGTTTGTCCGACATTCCGCGGAAGTTTAAGGATTTCTCTGAAGAATACAGAAGATTCTGTTTCGTGAGATGTTTTTAATTCAAGCTTTTCTACTGTTTCAGTGATTCTTCCGCGGAGCGACTCATCAAAGCGTGCATTATATAATCCCCGGTAATAAAAACCCCTCAGAATGGAAGAAAGAGTAAAGTCTCTGTTCCCGGCATACGATATCACATTCCCTTTATAAGTATAGTCGTCATCCAGCTTGATTGAAAGTGTGTCGGGCAGCGGATTAGTAAGTTCATCACGAAATCTTTTTGCCATCGATTTGGAAAACCTGTTAATAACATTTGCAGCATTGTAATAATCTCTCATAAAAGATGTAATGGCATCTTCGGAGAGATATATCATTGCAGCTATCTTTTTCTGATCCTGGTATTCCAGTCTGTCGCTTTTCTGCTGGTTAATTATATGAAGGGTGTTACGGACAGTAATAATAAGGTCATAGCTTTCCAGAAGTCTTTTACATTCCTTCGGTGTGGTGTATTCATCTTCTTCCAGCTGCTGGATGAAGTTCTCAGCCTGCGTCATCTCATTTTGTTTATTGAGCAGAGTTTTATTCACCAGCATATACATCCATTCAACTGCCTGGAAATCTCTCAATCCTCCGGCAGAAAGCTTTACATTCGGTTCCAGTATTTTAGGGGATTCATCATATTTTTCATACCTGTGCCGTATATCTTCCAGCATTTCGTTTATCAGCTTGATCTTGACTTCCTCAGTAACTGAATCAAGCAGGATGTCATTCCACAGGAAATATATCTTGTCATTCCCGAGGAGAAAACGGGTTTCAAAAAACTGTGTAAATGTGTGAAGATCGCTCTCAATAAATTTCTGTATATCTGAAAATTCCCTAACAGTATGGGAGACTTCTATCCCATTGTCCCAGAGCCGTGTTACAAATTCGATTATATATTTTTCACTATCGGTTACTGAATCGGTTATAAACATCAGGTCGATGTCGGAAAATGGAGAAAGTTCCCTCCTGCTGAAGCTTCCTGCTGATGCAAGTGCAAAATTGTATTTGCCGCCGGATGCAAGCGCACGTATGAATTCCTCTACGAGGAGACTATACTCCAGACTGAATTTAAGCGCTGCATCCTTGCCCGCATATGCAGAGAAGAGTTTTTCCTTCTTCTCTCTGAAGTCCTGCCTGATCCTGTTTGCTGTTTCAAGGGAAACCATTATTTTTTATACTCAGCCTTTACCACTGATGAAATACCGCCTCTTACATTAAAGGAGGCCGTGATTAGCATATACCTTGGTTTGCTTACTTCCACAAGGTCATCAAGTATTTTGTTGGTTGCACTCTCAAAATAAATACCGTCGTTCCTGTAAGAATTCAGATACAACTTGAGTGATTTTAATTCGATGCACAGCTTATCCGGAGTATATTCAATTATGATGGTTGCAAAATCAGGCTGACCGGTTTTGGGACATACGGATGTGAATTCCGGAGCCGTGTGAATTACAGAGTAATCCCTCTCAGGATTGGCATTATCGAATACTTCTAATAATTTTAATTTTTCGTTCATAGGTCTTTGTAAAAGTTCAAGTTTAAGTTCAAGTTTAAGTTCAAGGGGTTTAGGTGTATACCGGTTTAACTTTGTACTTAATCGGGTCTTCAATCCCTGCCTGTTGAAAACCTCTTAGCCTTAAAGCACAGCTGTCGCACTCTCCGCAGGCCTCGTCTTCACTTTTGTAACACGACCAGGTCAGTTGAAGCGGTGCGCCAAGCTCAATACCCTTCTTAACAATTTCTGCTTTGGAAAAGTTAATTACCGGAGTAACTATTTTAATGTTTGTTTCCGGTTTTGTTCCAATATTTATAACTTCTTCAAATGCTCTGAAGAACTCAGGCCGGCAGTCAGGATAACCTGATGAATCCTCATAAACTGCTCCAATATATATCCTTTCAGCCTTAATTACCTCAGCCCAGCTCGTACAGGCTGATAGAATATTTGCATTCCTGAAAGGGACGTACGATGAAGGTATGTTTTTGTTTGTAAGATCAGCCCTGGTAACTTCTTTGTTGATATCGGTTAAAGATGAGCCTCCGATTTCTGCAAGATGCGAATAATCGATAATAAGCCTCTTCTTAACTTTATAAAAATCTGCTATATCATTGAAAGCTTTAAGCTCTCTCTTTTCAGTCCTCTGCCCATAATTGATGTGTAGAAGAGCAAGCTCAAAATTCTGCCCGGCTATTGCAGCAGTTACACAACTGTCCATCCCGCCGCTGAGTGCAGCAACGGCAATATTTTTATTATTTTTTTCCATAATTATCCGGTTAAAATAAGAAAATAGAAACTGTGAAGAAATGAGGAATTACCTGACAAATATTTAACCTGTTTGTACTTACAGCTTCGCCTGCGCCTTTTTTAACGGTATGGCAGTGGTTTATTCTTGAATCGTTCTTTAACTTATTTTAAGTTGAAACTGATATTGATGACAGGGATTGTAAGGAATACCGGCAGAATTTAGTATTTCGTTTTTAATAGGTAAACTCACTATTAAGGAAAAATAAATGAAGTTCCTCCATTATCCTTTTCTCCTGCTTTTAATTTGCAGTTCGGTCACAGCTCAATCTCTTCAGGAATCTACTGCCAGGGATTTTATAAATTCTTTATTGGTTCGCCGCGATAGACTTGATAAATTTATTCTGCCCGGAGAACTTGAATTATCTAAACGACTGGATATTGCATATCGGGGGATAGATAAAAAATATCTAATCTCAAATGATTTTGATTCAGCATCACGGGCTGAGATCGTAAAAAATAGACTCACATTCACTTACTCAATCTCCAGACTTTCTGATCATTATTCACTGCTGAAAGCTATAATTCCCAAACTGGATCTAATTAAAGAATATTACTTCAAAGATTCACTTCTCATTTCAAAACCGTTCTACTATTCTGCTGACTGGGATACTGTTTCTTCTGAATACTTTGTTTTTCATGTTAGCAGTATATCTCAGTTTAACAAATATGCTGCTGATAGACTGGATAACTTTGTAAACTCTATATCCCGTCTGCTTGATTATACTGATGCTGAGGTTAAACATCTTCGCCGGAATAAGATTCACTATTTTTTGTGTAAAGATGAGGATGAAATTGAACAGCTTACCGGCTACAGGGCGAGGGGATTGTATTACATTCCATACGATTACATAATTTCAACTTTCAATTGCCATTATCACGAACTCCTGCATTTGTTAATTAGTTATAAGCTTAAAGACCCGTACCTGTATACTCTCCCCTTCTTCCAGGAAGGGTTCGCAGTAGCCTATGGAGGCAGAGGAGGTAGAGATTCCGGAGTAATATTAGATATGGGACGCTTTTTAGTGCAAAGTGGAATGTTAAATTATAATATGCTTCTCTCCAGACCGGAGTTTTTTCAAACAAATATATCAATGAGCTACCCTGTTTCGGGGCTTTATAATAAATACCTGATTGAGACAGCCGGGATAAAAAAATATCTGGCATTGTATCAAAAATATTCAGCCGAGGAAGATAAAATTGATTATTTGACCATTGACAAATCCGATCTGCCAGCTGATGATAAATGGCAGGAATATATTAAACCTGATGACCACTCACCAATAATCCTTACACCAGGCAGTATGGATAATTATAAGGTAATTGATGAGAAAGAAAATTCTTATAAAATTTCAGCAAATGATGAATACTACTTGTTCCAAATACAAGATACCTTGCTCTTAACTCCTCAAATCCCTGTGACTGGCTATCAAAGTAAGTTATTCAATGAAATATTTCCGGGCCGTATTTATCAATCAGAAAAATATGCTGTAATAGCAGATTCAAATGAAATTTCAGTTTATAACTTTTACAGCAATAACCTGGAAGCAAAATATGTAAGGGGATTTACAATCGATCAGAAAATTGTTCTAAGAGTTAATGGATTATGGAATTTTTTACTCTCGAAGAAATTATTCGATGAATCAATTGCAAAACTGCTGATTCAATAAGCCTGCTGCTGGTTATTATAAGTTGCTCTGCCGCATTAACTTACCTTCATATTATATATATTATTAGTATAAGTAATCTCCCCGAAAGGATTTAATGTTAAAAAAATTTGATCAGAAAATAACAGAAGGAATTTTATTTACGGATCAGTATGAATTAGTAATGGCTCAGCTGTTTTTTAAGATGGGACTGCATGAAAGAAAGGTTCAGTTTGACCATTTCTTCAGGCATTACCCTGATTACGGGGTTCATAAAGCGGGTTACTGCATAAATGCAGGACTGGAATGGCTCATAGATTGGATGCAGAATACTTGCACCACAGCTAAAGATATTGAACTGATGGCGGGTCAAAAAGGCAGCGATGGTAAGCCCGTTTTTGATAAGGATTTTCTCGACTGGTTCAGGCAAAATGGAAATTTCAGTGGAATTACCCTTAGAGCAATTCCTGAAGGCAGAGTAATTCACCCGAATGTTCCGTTGACAGTGGTAGAAGGACCTGCCGCAATGGCACAGATCCTCGAAACTGCCCTTCTGAATCAGCTAAACTACCAGGTTCTCATTGCCACTAAAGCCTGCAGAATAAATGAAGCAGGAAGACACCAGATGCTTCTTGAATTTGGGATGAGACGTGCTCAGGACCGCGGGGCAAATGCGGGAGTTCGTGCAGCACTTATCGGGGGAGCCGACTTTTCTTCTAATGTCGGCATTTCTCATCTGCTAGGCTATCCTCCTAAAGGAACACATGCACACAGTATGGTGCAGATGTTTATGGCGCTGGGTATGACCGAGGAGGAAGCTTTCGAAGAATTTGCTTCTCTTTATCCTGCCGACACTATACTTCTTGTGGATACAGTTGATACGCTTGAAAGCGGAGTGCCTAATGCAATCAGAGTTTTTGAAAAGATGAGGAAGAAAGGACAAAAACCTGTCGGCGTAAGACTTGATTCCGGAGATCTTGCTTATCTGAGCATACAAACTGCAAAGCAGCTTAATGAGGCCGGTTTTGATGATGTGAAAATTGTCCTTTCAAACGAACTCGATGAAATGAACATCTGGCAGATAATTACTCAGATCACGGATGAAGCACCTAAGTACCAGCTTGATCCTGAGGCAATTATTAAAAGGCTGGTTTATGGTGTTGGGACAAGACTAATAACTTCTTACGGCGACCCTTCAATAGGCGGCGTATACAAGCTGGTTGCAGTCACAAATGAAGAAGATGAGTGGCTCCCGGCTATAAAAATTTCAGAATCAGTTGAGAAGATCCCCAATCCTGGTAATAAAACAGTCTGGAGACTCTATAACTCGAAAGAGAAAGCCAATGCCGATTTACTCACGCTCGAGGATGAAAAACCCGGAACAGATGAAGATATACTTCTACATCATGCAACAAGTCAAAGTAAAAAAAGGATATTAGAAAAAGATCATATCTCAAAGATAGAACCATTACTTGAGACTATACTCGGTAATGGAAAACTTGTCTATAATTTTCCGACTATAGATGAAATAAGGGAAGTAAGAAGGAAGGATATTGAACGGCTTGACCCGGGAGTGAAAAGACTGATTAACCCCCATTATTATCATGTATCTATCTCTGAGAAACTTTATAAAATGAAAATGGAACTGATTGAGAAAATCTCATAGCAGCTTAGATCTTGTAGATTCCGGCAATGAATTTAATAGTTCGAATAGTATCGAATGAAACCCGGAGAGGATTGTATGATACCCATACAGCGTTCACTCCAGTTTTATCCTTATGGTCTGAACACCGTTTTCTACTTTGATATCTAATACTCTGGGTTCTGTTTTTTCTCTTATAAAACTGATCTGTCCATCCCTTTCCAGGTAAGCCTCTTTTACGTTTTCCAGAGTTTTCTGGTTCAGCCCGAGTCTCAGTTGTTCCCTTATATCATCCTCGGAAACGCGGCCTTTTTTCATTTCAGTTTCATCTGTCTGATGGTTATTAATAATCAATGAGGTTTTGCCTTTAACGAGGTTGGCAAATCCTTTATGATTTAGTGAGACCACTGCAAACAGCCAGTGCAGCAGAACCAGGGTAAGGCCGGCTGAAATCGTAACAAACAGTGGGCCGTTCCCGTTTATTGCTCTGCTGAATACCGACCCTATTACAATGCCGATCACGAAATCAAAAGCAGTATTTTTGCCAAGAAACCTTTTGTTACCAAACCTTATTATTATCAAAGAAGTTATATAGATAAAGGCGGCCCTCATCGCCATCTGCCAGAAGTTTACATTTTGGGTATCAAGACCAAAAATAGTTTTCAGGATTAGATATATTTCATTCATAAAGATTCTCCTGCCTGTTTTGATTCATTCTTATAAATATTAATGATAGTCTTATGATACAGATGTTTATGTGACTGGACTCAATGGTATGACGATGCTTATTCTAAAGGGCCGGGAATGCTTTTGTTAAATGATTTATTTTCTTCCACCCGTCACCCTTTTGAACAGGCTCTGCTTCAATGTTTTCAAAGTAAGTATGTAATACAGCCTCTTTTTCCTGCGCCAGCGGCGGACGGCAGTAATCTTCCTCCTCCCATATAAGCAGATCTTTTCCCAACGATCTTGCGTTTTTCAAACTGGAGCTGAGAGCTCTTCCAAATGGCTGAAGATTCAAAAATGAATTTTGCTTCAGCTTTTCTTGCAGCTCATCAAGTTTATTTTTTTTAATCCGGGCTGTAACCAGGTAGTAAGGCAAGCTAATCTCCTACCTGTTTTTTAAACTTGTTCTTAACAAGTTCAATAAGACTTCCTTCAATGATCATTTCAACCTGTCTGTTACTCATTGAATGAACTGTCTGAATACGCAGATTTTTAGATTTATCAGCAACTGCAATATTATGACCTTCTGTTATGGCAGCAATAAGATTTTCCAGTGAGAGGATATCCCCCTGTTCAATTTTATTAAGATCTGAAGGTTCCGCAAAAGTGAGCGGAAGTATACCGAAGTTGATCAGGTTCTGCCAGTGTATACGGGCAAATGAGATAGCTATCACAACCCGTAACCCAAGATAACGAGGGGCAAGTGCCGCGTGCTCACGACTTGAACCCTGTCCGTAATTCTCTCCGCCTATAATAAAAAAACCCTCTTCTTTATGTTCTAACGCTCTGTTATAAAAAGATTCATCAACCTGGCTGAAAACAAATTTACTTATCTCAGGTATGTTGCTTCTGTAAGGAAGAACTTTTGCACCTGCAGGCATAATTTCATCTGTTGAAATATTATTGCCGACTTTAAGAAGAACAGTCCCCTCAAATTTATCCTGAAGTGGAGTGAAGGGAGGCAAAGGCTTTATATTAGGACCCTTCTCGATTTGAATATCTTTGCCATCAGCTGCAGGCGGAACAAGCATTTCGGTGTTAACAGTGATTTTATCCGGTTCTTTATACTGAGGATACCCTATACCAAGAGTGCGCGGGTCAGTTATCACACCGGTTAAAGCAGAAGCAGCGGCAGTTTCGGGTGAACATAAATAAACTTTGTCTTCCCTTGTACCTGACCTGCCGGGAAAGTTACGGGGAACGGTACGGAGACTGATCTTATCTGTTGCCGGTGCCTGTCCCATTCCTATACAGCCGTTGCATCCTGCCTGGTGAAGTCTGGCTCCCGAGTGAATTAGTTTTCCCAGCAGCCCGCTTGAGATTAGGTTCTCAAGGATCTGGCGGGAGGTAGGATTTATATCAAAAGAAACCCTGTCACTTATCTGCTTGCCGTCAACCATTAAAGCAGCAATAGCAAAGTCCCTTAAACCAGGGTTTGCAGAAGATCCTATATATGATTGGTATATCTCCTTTCCGGCAACATCTTTCACCGGGACAACCCTTCCCGGGCTTCCCGGGAGCGCAATTAATGGCTCAAGTTCAGAAAGATTTATTTCCTCATACTCATCATACCCGGCACCTTCATCGGCAGTCAGCTGCTTCCAGTCTTTTTCTCTCTGCTGTGTTTTCATAAATCTTTTGACTTCCTCATCTGATGGAAAAACTGTGGTTGTTGCTCCGAGTTCTGTCCCCATATTTGCGATAACGTGCCTGTCCATTGCAGTAAGGTTTTTCAGTCCCGGTCCGTAGTATTCAACTATTTTATTTATTCCGCCGTCAACATCATGCCTTCTTAGCATCTCAAGGATGACATCTTTGGCAGACACCCAATCAGGAAGCTTGCCCGTTAATTTTACTCCCCAAATTTTCGGCATCTTAATGTAAAGCGGCTCTCCTGCCATTGCAAGTGCTACTTCAAGTCCCCCCGCTCCTATTGCAAGCATTCCAAGGGCGCCTCCCGCTGGGGTATGACTATCGGAACCAAGAAGCGTTTTACCGGGAATTCCGAACCTTTCCATATGAACCGGGTGACTTACTCCGTTGCCGGGCTTGCTGAACCATATACCGAATTTCTTACAGGCACTTCTCAGGAAAAGGTGATCATCAGGATTCTTAAAATCCTCCTGTATCAGGTTATGATCAACATACTGAGCCGATAATTCTGTCTTCACTCTGTCAATGTGCATCGCTTCGAACTCGAGCATTACCAGGGTACCGGTAGCGTCCTGCGTAAGAGTTTGATCTATTTTTACCCCTATTTCCTCACCGGGGATCATTTTACCCTCTATAAGGTGAGATTCAATCAGCTTTTGAGAAACGTTCTTTGGCATAAATTCTTCTTATCAAATGAAAAAAATTGTAAATAAGTCTAAAAATGAAATTAACCGATCCCGGTCAATGCCAATAATATAATAAAAGGATAACGTCTCAGAAGTTCTGTAACGCACTATTTAGTATGTATGGTAGAATTTTATCCGGGTAAACGTTAAATTATAGTGTTCACACCTTAAACCATTTTGATTTTTCAGCGGCTTAAGATGTATGGTGGGTCAAAAGTTAATCATCATACTCAGAGGGAGGAAGCCATGAAAACATTCATCTTGCTAACCAAGTTAGCACCGGAAATCTCCAAGCAGATGAAGGACCGGGCCAGGCTGGGAAGGAACTGGCTTGAACAGGTAAAAGAAAAATGTCCTGAAGTAAAATTCATTGAACATTACGCTCTGCTTGGACCATTTGATTTCCTTGATATCTATGAAGCACCTGATGAAGAGACTGCAGCGAAAGTCTCTATGATAAGTCTTTCCAATGGTGCTTTCGAAGCCCAGAGTCTCATTGCTATTCCTTATAAGAAGTTCCTTGAGCTTGTTGATAAGATCTGATCCCTTAATTAATTAAAAAAGGAGATGAGAAGATGGCAGTAAAAAAACTTAAAGAATTTTTGGATGAAAACAATGTCAGGTATATAACGGTATCTCATTCACCTGCATATACGGCACAGGAGATAGCAGCAAAGACACACCTTCCCGGAAAAGAAATTGCTAAAACAGTCCTGGTTAAGGTTGACGGCAAGCTTGCTATGGCAGTACTGCCAGGTTCATTCAAGATAAATTTTGAAAATCTGAAAAAGGTACTGGGGTCTGATAATGTGAGGCTGGCAGATGAGCATGAATTCATCGATAAATTCCCTGATTGTGAAGTAGGTGCTATGCCGCCTTTCGGAAATCTTTACGGTATTGATGTTTTTGTCGCTAACAGCCTTGCAGAAGATGAAGAGATTGCATTTAATGCCTGCTCACATTCCCAATTGATTAAAATGTCATATTCAGATTATGAGAAGCTGGTAAATCCAATCAGACTGGATTTTGCATTTCAATCAAAACTGTAGATTGCCGCGGCAGATACTATTAAGATGCTGATTATCAAAGGCAGAAATCGGGTTTTTATATCCTTTAAAAAACTCCTTATATTATAACGTCAAAATTCTCCCATTTGATTAAAGGATTCTTATGGCCGCTCAAAAAAAGCACGGAAGCAAAAAATTATTAAAATATTCAATACTGATCATCTGTTTTAGCTTTCATTCTTATTCAGTTTATTCCGGTGAACAGAACCAATCCCCCCATTGTAAAGGAACCAAAATGGGACTCCCCGAAAACGAGAGCCTATGCGGTCAGAGCGTGTTTCGACTGCCATAGTAATGAAACAAAATGGCCCGCTTATTCGTATGTAGCCCCGGTCAGCTGGCTTGTCGCTGATGACGTAAAGGATGGAAGAAAACATTTTAATATGTCTGACTGGAAGCCGGGAAAGGCGATGAAGCCGCCAAGGAAGTCAGAAAAGGTGATATGCCGATGTGGCAGTATACTCTGATGCACTCAGAGGCAAAGCTGACCGATGCGGAGAAAAAAGAGTTTATTGCAGGTTTGATAGCAACATTCGGGGAAGAAAAAGAGCATAACGCGGACAAAAAAGAAATTAATAACGGTAAAAGAGATAAAACCATTCGTTTTTCTGATGAAGATGAAGATTAAATTCTACACTAAAGGAATAGTGATGTTATAATTAAGTGATCCTTTTCACTTTAAATGATTTTATATTTGAGGAAAAAGAGAAAGTAAGTTAACATCATGAAAGTAAGTCTAATTGTTTTTATTCTTTCCGCATTTTCTTTTGTATGCTGCCAGGAAAAAAGTGATTTTACTAATGGAAAACAGGAGACTATGAAAGAACAAAAAGTGAAACCGGATAACCCTTATTATTCCAGAACGGATACAACAAAGCTCGATATTCCGGATTCCGAGTGGAAGAAAATACTTCCTCAAGATGTGTATGAGGTAGCTCGTAATAAAGCAACAGAGAGAGCTTTTACAGGAAAATACTGGGACTATGAAGGCAGGGGAACGTACTATTGTGCAGCCTGCGGTAATCCTCTCTTTCGTTCCGATGCCAAGTTCGCAAGCACCTGCGGATGGCCGAGCTTCTTTGAACCTATGAGAGAAAATAGTGTAATATATAAACCGGATGACTCATACGGGATGCATAGAATTGAAGTAATATGCGGAAGGTGCGGCGCTCACCTGGGACATATTTTTGACGACGGTCCTCCTCCCACAGGAAAACGCTATTGTATGAATTCCATCGTTCTGGATTTTGAGCCGGACAGCAGCGGTAATCAATGAAGCCTGCATTCTTTAAATATCAAACAGCTTTCAGAAAGTGGCTGGAACAAAACCATGATAAAAAAGACGAACTCCTTGTCGGCTTCTATAAAAAAAGTTCAGGGAAGACAAGTATTACGTGGGAAGAGTCAGTGGATGAGGCCCTTTGCTTCGGCTGGATTGACGGGATCAGAAAATCTATTGATGACGTAAGCTATACGATCAGGTTTACACCGCGAAGAAATAACAGTAATTGGAGCACCAAAAATATAAACCGAATTCAGGAACTGATTGAATTAAAACAGATACATCCCGCAGGATTAGAGGTATATAATAAACGAAAAGAAGCAAATAGTCATACTTACTCCTTTGAACAGGGGATTGTCAAACTCGACCAGGAATATGAGTCAATCCTCAGGAAAAATAAAAAAGCATGGGAATATTTTATGTCGCAGGTTCCCTCGTACCGCAAACCTGTCACACACTGGGTAATGAGTGCAAAGCAGGAAGCTACGAGGCTAAAAAGACTCAGAATACTTATCGAATCTTCTGAAGCGGGAGAAGTAATTCCTCAAATGAGATGGAGGAATAACGGCAAATCAAAGTAAGAAAGGATTTGTATGCAGGTTATATTAGGATCAGGAGGAATCATAGGGAATGGTCTTGCTGAAACTCTGCCTCATTATACAGATAAAATAAGACTGGTAAGCAGAAAACCTTCAGCAGTAAATAAAACTGATGAGTTGATAAAAGCGGATTTGACAAACTACGAGCAGACTTTGAAAGCTGTTGAGAATGCTGATGTTGCTTATCTGGTTTTAGGCATGCAGTACAAAACAGAGGTATGGAAAAGAGACTGGCCTAAAGTGATGACGAATGTAATAAATGCTTGTAAGAAGTTTAATACAAAATTGGTCTTTTTTGATAATGTATATTCATATGGAAAAGTTGACGGCTGGATGACTGAGAAAACTCCAATGAACCCTTCAAGTAAAAAGGGAGAAGTTCGTGCGAAAATATCAGAACAGCTGATCAATGAGTATAAACAGGGGAATATAAAGGCAATTATCGCACGTGCTGCAGATTTTAATGGACCAACAAAAACTACTTTCGTATATCCCCTTGTTTATGAAAAAATAATAAATGATAAGAAAGCTCAGTGGTTCGTCAATGCTGACTTAAAACACTCTCTTACTTATACGGCAGACGCTGCAAAAGCAACAGCCCTTCTGGGAAATACGCCAGATGCCTTTAACCGAATCTGGCATTTGCCAACCGACAGGAATGCACCCACCGGTAAAGAATTTATTCAAATGGTGCAGGATACTTATGGAAAAAATACAGGTTATACTACCCTTTCGAGGTGGATGCTTAGGATGGCTGGTTTATTCATTCCGGTAATTCGGGAGATGGATGAAATGTTGTACCAGTACGACTCTGAATATCTTTTTGACAGCAGCGATTTTGAATCTCATTTCTTTAAAGCTGCATCTGTTAAAAAAAGCATTGAAGAAACAGCAACTGATTTGAAAAAAGCTTTAAATTATATAATTCGACAGAAATTTTCATGAAGTGAAATGTATTTTTTCTCGCGATTTTGTAGCCTTGCAGACGATTTCTTCGGATAAAATAATGCTTTCTTATATCATCGATGTTTCATTTTGGTACTGACATTTTGTCATATGTATATCTTATTCAACAGTCGAAAATTGCGTTTTTTCGCATTTTTCAAGCTGTCTCATTTTGAGTTCAAATACTGCACTAATACTGCATAACTACGGTACTACCCCGGGATAAATACGGAGTCTGCCATTTTGTCATGCTTGTTGAATATTTCAGCATTATTTTATGGGGCAGCCGCATCATTTTCCGCAGGATGTTTGGTCAAATAAAAACTGAAAGAACTGAAAAAAATACTTGTAAAGTTTTCGGTGGAAATGGTGTTTGCATCTGTTTAAGTTGAATTCAAAAACGGGAATAAATATGAATACGCTAAATATATCTGATGAGAATGCATATAATGCATTGATGAAGAAAGATCCTCAGTATGAAGGATTGTTTTTTGCTGCAATCAGAACCACCGGCATCTTCTGCAGACCTACCTGCAGAGCACGTAAACCCAAAAAAGAAAACGTGGAATTTTTCCAGACAGCTAAAGAGGCAATGGCAAATGGCTATCGTCCCTGTAAAATCTGCCATCCTCTTGAATATCCGGATGAGATTATACCTGAAATAAAATCATTATTAAATGAGATTGAACAAAATCCCTCACAAAAAATTACCGACTACAAACTCGCGGAAAGAGGGATTGATCCGTCACGTATAAGAAGATGGTTCATAAAGAATCACGGAATGACATTCCATGCATACCAGAGAATGTTCAGAATAAATAATGCACTTAAAAATATTCAAAAAGGTGATAAAGTTATCGAGGCAGCTTTGGAAGCTGGATACGAATCATTAAGCGGATTTCAGCATACTTTTAAAAGAACTATTTCTAAAAATCCTTCAGAAAGTAAAAGTGGAAATGTGTTATCGTTTGAGAGAATCTCAACTCCTCTTGGACCAATGATAGTTATAGGCAGCGATGAAGGTATTTACCTGCTGGAATTTACTGATAGAAGGATGCTTGAAACTGAACTAAAGCAGCTTGAAAAATCTTTTAAGTCTGCTATCCTACCCGGAACAAATAAACACATAAAAGCATTGAAAGATCAGCTTAGTGAGTATTTTGATGGAAGAAGAAAACATTTTGATGTTCCACTGGTAATCTTCGGAACAGAATTCCAGAAAAAGGCCTGGAATGCATTGTTGAAAATTCCATATGGTAAAACCAGATCCTATAAAATACAGGCTGAAACAATAGGACATCCGAAAGCTGTCAGGGCGGTTGGAACGGCGAACGGCTGTAACAGGATAGCAATCGTAATTCCCTGTCACCGTGTGATTGGGGAAAATGGAAAGCTGACGGGTTACGGCGGCGGATTATGGAGAAAGCAGTGGCTGCTGGATCATGAGGTAAGCAATTTAAGCAGAGCCTGAATTTTCTTATTGCTTTATAAAAGATTTCAACATAATTTAATGCTCCCCAACCAGTCGTAATTTTTAATAATTTTATTTGAGGAGTATTATGAAAAGATTTATCGTTTTATCATCTCTGCTCTTTCTGATTTCATTCTTCGGCACTGTATTCGCACAGGATGAAAACTACCAGGAGGAAATGAACAAAGCCTGGACTGAATATATGACCCCCGGTCCTATGCACGAACTGCTTGCAAAAGGTACTGGTGAATGGACGGGCGACATAAAAATGTGGATGGATCCTGATCAGCCGCCTACGGAGAGTAAAGGTACATCAGTTATAAAACCAATACTGGGCGGCAGATATTTTGAAGGTACACATACAGGCGACTTTAATGGAATGGCAATGGACGGAAGAGAAATTTCCGGCTATGATAATGCTAAGAAGAAATTTTTCTCTACATGGATCGATAATTTCGGTACAGGCGTAATGTACCTTGAGGGTACATATGATGAAGGAACAAATACTTTTACGTATACAGGGACTTCAGTTGACCCCATGACAGGAAAAGACGTTCCCGTGAGAGAAACCATTAAACATATAGATTCTGATCATTCACATATGGAAATGTTTATGACAGATAATGGGCAGGAATTCAAAACTATGGAGATCGACTTTACCAGGAAAAAATAAGAAATTAAACCAGGCTGTCTGCGTTTTGTTGACATTAACAAAATAAGGCAGCCCTTTTTATTTTAAATTATGCGGAAAATAATATTAAATCTTGCTGTAAGTCTTGACGGCTATATCGAAGGTCCGAACGGCGAGTTCGACTGGTGCTTTACAGACCAGGATTACGGAATGAGTGAATTCCTGAATGGTGTGGATGACATTTTCTTCGGGAGAAAAAGTTATGAAGCACTGCTTGGAATAGACACGAATCCATATCCTGACAAGGCAAAATTTGTATTTTCTGAAAACCCCGGATACATAGCTACAAATGCCATCACTTTAAGGGCTGATCCCATCAAAATAAGTGAAATAAAAGAAAGCCGAGGAAATGATATCTGGCTTTTCGGCGGTTCGGAATTATTTAATAAATTTCTTGATATGGACCTTGTAGATGAGCTTCAGCTTTCGGTGCATCCTCTTTTGTTAGGAAATGGAACGCCGCTCTTTACTCAAAAAGAAAAAATAATTAGATTTAAGCTGGTTGAAACAAAATCTTATTCATCAGGACTTGTTCAGCTTATTTATAATAAATAAACCGGGTTTTATATAATACGGGAAAGCGGGGAGCTTATGAAGATCTTATTATTTTCTTTTCTGTTCATATTTTGCTTCACATATATCAATGCACAGGGTATTAACTGGATAAAATATACCACCCAAAATTCAGGTCTCCCGGGCAATCACATCAACACGATTATGGTGGATAAAAACAACACTAAATGGATTGGATGCAATGGTCTGGCTAAATTTGACGGGGAATCCTGGATTGTTTATGATACCACAAATTCTGAATTACCTGCGAATATAGTTTATAGCCTGACAGAAGATACTTTTGGCAACATTTGGATAGGCACAAATAAAGGATTAGCTAAATTCGACGGCTCAAATAATTGGGAAATATTCACAACTGAAAACTCCAATATACCTGCAGAAGTCGTTACTTCATTAAAAGCTGATAGCGTTGGGATATGGGTGGGGGCAATGGACTTAGCAACCTATGTCAATGGAGGATTAGGTTATTATAATGGGTCTTCCTGGTTAGTCTACAAAAAAGGAAATTCACCTTTGCCAGATAATAGAATCATGTCCTTAAATGTATCTCACTCGACATTATGGGTTGGAACGCTGAACGGCCTGGCAAAATTGCATAATGGGAACTGGAATGTCTTTCAACAGGACACCAGTACTTTAGATGCGAATGATGATATAGCTGCAATTTCATTTGATTCAATGGACAATATCTGGGTTGCGTGTCAGGCGATGCCACAGATATTGGCACCAGTTATAGAAGGTGGGCTCGCAAAATTCGATGGGACTGAATGGTTTTTTTATACTTACAATAACTCACCTTTTCCTGAAAATGCTAATTCTGTTAATTACGTTTACACTGACAGATTTAATAATATATGGTCCGCACTCTGGTTACAGGATGAAGATGTCTATTCTCCAGGCTATGGAAAGGCATTGGCAAGACTTACTTCAGAAAATGGCTGGGAGTTTTACACATATCCTCTTATAGATCCAAATATAAAATGTATTACAATGGATGATTCAAATCATCTCTGGATCGGAACCGAAAGCGGATTGATCGAAATGATCGATTCCACTCTCACAGACATATATATCGAGACTGATGTTCATAATCAACATAATTATATGCTTGATCAGAACTACCCTAACCCATTCAATCCCGTTACTAACGTAGAATTCGTTATACCCCGTCCTGGTTTTGTGACACTTAAAGTCTATGATGTGCTGGGAAATCAAATTGAGACTCTGGTTAATGAAGAAAAGACTTCAGGAACATATAATATTAAATTTGATGGCAGCAGTCTGGCAAGCGGAATTTATTTCTATGTATTAAGATCAGGGGATTTTGTTCAATCGAAAAAGATGCTTCTGATGAAATAAATTCGGAGAGTATATAACAAAATAGCTTATTGCTTTTTCTTTTTTCTTTTCTTTGTAAGGTTTAATTTAACTGCCATTGCAACGACAGCATTTTGACTCCTGTTTAATTCCCCGGCAATTTTTTCGAGGGGAATATTGCCATAATTCTTCTTTACAAAATCTTTTTCGTTATCTGACCACGGGAGCGGAAGCCCATTGCTTATACCAAGAGGTCCTGCACTATTAATGATAGAATCTATGCTTCTGTTTAATTTTGCAGCAATTTCCCTGGTAGGGATTTTTCTATAATTCTGTTTTATATACTCTTTTTCTTCTTCAGTCCAGGGTCTTCCTTTTTCCCGCTGTTTCAATCCAAGTCTCAGCGCCTTATGAGCAATAGCACTTATGGTTACGCCAAGATCTTCTGCAAGTTCCCTCGCGGTTTTGCCTTTATAATGTTTAATAAGATATTTTTCTTCCTCCTTAGACCAGACATGATCCTTGATTGGTCTGCTGATTCTCAATATCTGTGCCTGTTGAAGGATTCCGGCTGTTGTTCTATTTAATATTTTAGAGATTTTATTGAGAGAATGTTTTCTGTCGGGATATAAACTCCGCAGGAGATTTTTTTCTTTTTCTGTCCACCTTGGAGCCATGGGAGTGGTAAGATTCAGGTATTTTGCCCGGCCCTGAATTGCTGAGATGCTTCTCTTTAGAGTTTTTGCTATGGATGATCTTTTCCTGTCGTGATAATGCCTCCTGAGATAGTTGTCCTCCCAGACGCTCCAGCTCCTTGTATTATTGAAGCGAATATTTAATCTCGCGGCTTTCGCCATAACAGAATCACGCTTTTTACCCAATTTTTTAGCAACAAAAGTAGGTCCCTTACTTTTATAATATTTCTTAATATACTTTATTTCTTCTTCTGACCAGACACTAATCAATTTATTAACCTCTGTCTACAATGTTTTCAATTTTGTCTGATATTTCATAAACAGAAATATCAAATCGTTCTCCGGTTCTTCGCATTTTAATTTCAACTTTGGATTCTTTTAGTTTTTTATCACCCACAATAATCTGTACAGGCATTCCTAAAAGATCGGCATCTTTAAACTTAAACCCGGCCTGTGCATCAATCCGGTCATCAAATAAAACTTCATATCCTGCAGACTGTCAGATCATTATACAGTTTATCGCAGGTTTCAATTATCTTCAGCCTTCTTCATATTCAACCCCATCAGGTGAATATCAAAAGGCGCAAGAGTTTTATCCCATATCATTCCGAATCATCATGATGCTGTTCGATATAGCAGGCCATTACACGTTCAACACCGATACCGTAGCTTCCCATTATGATAGGATTTTCTTTACCGTTTTCATCCAGGAAATTTGCACCCATCGACGTAGAATATTTTGTTCCAAGCTTGAATATATGTCCGAGTTCTATAGCTGTAAAAACTGCCAGTTTATGTTCGCACCGGGGACAGCTTTCACCGGAATTGATTGACCGCAGATCAAAATATTCCAGTTCCTTTACATCACGTTTCAGATCAATCCCGCCAAGGTGATAATCTGTTTCATTTGCCCCGCTGAAGAGATTATTTGCATCCTTAAGTCTGAGATCGGCAAGGATCCTTCCCTTATATCCTACCGGTCCGATCGAACCCGCCTCTGCTCCCGTGATCTCTACCAGTTCCTCAGGACGAGCAGGGCGAACGGCACCTCCTAATGCTCTCTCAAGCTTAGCTTCGTTTACTTCTTCATTGCCGAGCATAAGGACAAGAACCGCACTGCCGGCGTGTATATATACTCTTGATTTTGCACATTGTGTTTCATCAATGCTCAGAAACCCGCAGAGTTCGTCGATCGACTTTACATTCGGAGTGTGAATCTTTTTTATTTCTTCACTGTTTTCGTCTCTTTGTCTGCCGCCTATTTCAGAAGTTGCTACTTCAAGGTTTGCAGCATAACCGCAGTTTTCACAATGAGCAACCGTATCCTCACCGGCATCAGATTTAACCATAAACTCTTCTGAGCCCGAGCCGCCCATCGCACCGCTGGATGCGCCGACAACAAAATACGATAAATGACAGCGGTCGAATATATTTCTATAAGCTTTATCGTGCAGGCTGTAAGAATGATCGAGTCCCTCAGGAGAAATGTCGAATGAATATGCATCTTTCATCAGGAACTGCCGCCCGCGTATTACGCCGCTTCTCGGTCTTGATTCATTCCTGAATTTTGTCTGGATCTGGTACCATATCTGCGGCATATCCTTATATGATTTCAGAACGTTCCTCGCGTGAAATGTCATTATTTCTTCGTGAGTAGGGGCGAGCACATATTCACGATTGACAACCTGGAAAAGGATATCTCCGAATGCTTCAACCCTTCCCGATTCCTCCCAGATCTCCTTAGGATTTAATGCAGGCAGATGAAATTCCTGTCCGCCTATCGCATTCATCTCTTCGCGGATAATTTCGGATATCTTTCTTATTACACGGTAACCGACAGGGAGAAAAGAATAAATACCTGCAGCAAGCATCCGGATCATACCTGCACGGAGCATCAAAATATGACTGGTAACAACGGCATCGCTGGGGACTTCCTTTAACGTCGGAACAAAGGATTTACTGAGTCTCATAATAACATCTGATTAAGGGTGATAAAAACATTAAATAGTCGACAAAAATAAAGATTTGATGATGCTTATCAAAATGAAGTTATTTGAATTTTATTTAGTCTTTTTAAAGCATAATTTCAGCAGATATTAAAAAGATTTATAAGGAAAATATGAAGCTGGTAAGCAATCCATGGCATTCTGTAAATCCGGGTAAAGACGTACCGGAAATAGTAAATAGTATTATTGAGATACCAAAAGGCTCAAAAGGGAAATATGAACTGGATAAAGTAAGCGGACTATTAAGGCTGGACCGTGTTCTATTTTCTTCAGTTCACTACCCTGCGAATTACGGATTCATTCCGCAGACTTACTGCGATGATAAAGATCCGCTTGATATCCTGGTTATCTGTTCAATCGACGTTGATCCTTTATGCATAATTGAGAGTAAGGTTATAGGAGTTATGCATATGACCGATGAAGAACAGGTAGATGACAAGATAATTTCAGTGGCAAAAAATGATATGTCAGTTAACTACATAAATGACATCAACGAACTTCCCCCTCATACTGTAGTTGAATTAAGAAGATTCTTTGAGGATTATAAAAAACTTGAGCAGAAAGAAGTGCTTGTTAAGGATTTCCTTGGGAAAGAAAAAGCCTATGAGATAATAAAAGACAGCTTACAACTTTACACGGAAAATGCTGAAGAGCTAAGATCTAAATTGTAGACTGTTCAGATCTTTTTACCTGAACCGGCTTTATGAGATAAACTGCATCCCGTGGACGGACAAGTTCCTCACACCTGATTGTAACCTTTTCTCCTTTTGATGCCGATTCCACTTTATTATTATCCTCTTGCAACATATTCTCTGCATTAATCTGAACCACACCTGTAGTTTCCCCGGTTATATATATTCCGTCCCCTTCTCTCAGAGTACCGGTCTCAATTGAAATATACACAACCCCTGCCTGTTTATAATAATTTACAACCCTGCCAAGGAACTCTTTCCGGGTATTTGCCCTGCTTCCATAAATGCCGGCATATTCTTCAGAACCGGGAGTATTAAAATAAAAGCCGGTCGAAAATCCCCTGTTAAATACTTTTTCAAGTTCCGTCAACAATTCAGTTTTAATCTCCTGCGTCAGCTTTCCTTCATAATAAAGATCGATGGCCTTACGGTAGACTGAGGTAACAGCAGCGGCATACTCAGGACTTCTTTTTCTTCCTTCAATTTTAAATGAATCGATACCGGCTTCAATCAGCTGGTCAATAAAGCCAATCGTACATAAATCTTCCGGAGATAAAATATAATCCTCACCTACTATCATACTTTTTCCGATCGTCGGATCATAAACTTCATATTCTCTTCTGCAGGGCTGAATACATTCACCGCGGTTAGCGCTTTTACCGAACAAATGGTGACTCATAAAGCACCTGCCGCTTACAGCAATGCACATTGCACCGTGTATAAATACTTCAATTTCAAGGTCGGTAAGGGCTCTAACTTTTTTAATATCCTCCAGCGAACATTCTCTTGCAAGCACTATTCTTTCCGCACCAAGATCTTTATAGAAGCCGGCAGCAAGAGAATTGGATACCGATCCCTGGGTGGAGATACAAAAAGGCATTTCTAAGTCTTTACAGATCTGAACTACTGAAAAGTCCCAGCAGATGATCCTGTCGACTCCTGCTTCTTTTGCTTTAAGAACAATTTCCCGAAGCTGCTGAAGATCATCTTCATAAATTATTGTGTTGAGTGTAAGGTATGTCTTTACATTTCTTTCTTTACAAAAGGAGGTCAGTTCCTGCAGATTGTCTGTCCTGAAGTTGGAAGCTTTTGCACGCATATTCAGTTTTTCAACACCGAAGTACACAGCATCGGCCCCCGCGTTTACCACTGCTGTAAGCATGGTTTTATTTCCTGCGGGGGCCATAAGTTCAGGTTTGCGGTTTATCATTCGTTGTCTGTTATTCTCATTCATCTTCAATCAATTGCTATATTTCGTTTCCATCCTAATGCTGAAAATTCAAACTCTTTATGATTTCGATTCCCAGATCTCAGCAATTTCGATAATCACTCTTACAGCCATTTCCATATCCTGTATCGCAACCCATTCAACTTTTGAATGAAAACTATGTTCACCAGCGAAGATATTAGGACAGGGAAGTCCCATAAATGAAAGTCTTGAACCATCGGTACCGCCGCGGATCGGGTGCATAATTGGTTCAATATTCAGATTCTTCATCGCCTGCTCAGCATAATCGGTTACTTGCGGATGCTTTACCAGTATTTCCTTCATATTGCGATATTGTTCGATCACCTCAAAATCCAGTTTAGCAGCAGGGTACTTTTTTACAGTCTTTTCAGCCAGACCTTTTAAGAAATCTTCATATTCTTTCAGTTTGGGGGTTTCAAAATCCCTGATGATAAATTTTAATGTTGCAAGTTCTTCGTTACCATTAATGGAAGTACAATGTACATAACCCTCGCGGCCTTCGGTGGTTTCAGGTGAAAGTTTATCTTTCGGAAGACTTTCCATAAATTCTGAGGCAACTCTAATTGCATTAACCATTATTCCTTTGGCGTAACCGGGGTGTATATTCTTCCCGTGGATTTTAATGTTAACCGCATCTGCACTAAATGTTTCCGACTCAACCTCTCCCCTGCTCTGACCGTCAACCGTATATGCATATTTTGCACCAAATTTTTCAACATCGAATTTCTCCGTTCCTCTTCCCACTTCCTCATCGGGTGTAAAACAAATTTTAACGGGACCATGCTTAACTTCAGGGTGAGTAAGCCAGTAATTTACGGCATCCATAATTTCAGCAACACCGGATTTATTATCTGCACCGAGGAGTGTAGTACCATCTGTTGTGATTATATCAAATCCCTTCATATTCTTCAAATCAGGATTTTCACTCTCAAGTATAACCTGGGATGGATCCTTAGGGAGTTTAATATCGCCGCCCTGGTAATTTTTATGTATGACCGGATTTACTCCTGCCCCGGTAACAGCCGGAGAAGTATCAACATGTGCGATAAATCCGATTGGAGGGACATTTTTATCACTGTTTGAAGGAAGAGTAGCCATTACATATCCATACTCATCCATATGAGCATCTTTTAATCCCATCTTTTTCAGCTCTTCGGCAAGGTCCTTTGACAGGACTTTCTGCTTCTCACTTGAAGGGAATGAAGTAGAATCTTCATCTGATTGAGTATCGTATTTCACATAATTAAGAAACCGATCTACACAGGTAAATTTATATTTATCATCAAACATGAGCACCTCATTTTTAATTAGTTAAGTCAATAAAATTAACTCAAATAGGCAAGAGTATCAACCAAATTGATTGATAGAGGAGATATTAAAGGGTCCCTACGTTCAATGTAGCTCAAGTTTAAGTTCGAAGGTTTAAGAAAAATCCTATTTTGGAATCCAGGGTCCCATCTAAATTAAATCACAATAACAAAATAATTCAGGTTTTAGATAATATTTAAATGGATTAAACCGCTATTGTTTTGAAGTCACTATTATAGCTAAACAAGGACAGCTTTGCGGGAGTGTTTGACCTCAGATATATCGGGTTAGTAGCGTATTCAGAGCGCTTTCAAAGCGTATTCAGAGCGTATTCACAGCGTATTCAATGCGTTTTCATAGAGTATTTAGGTCGGGGTTAATACGTGTTTTTATCTCAAAAGTAGGTTCTAAGCGGAAGGCGGCAATTTGTCTGAAGTTACGATACCCTGGCTTGAATCTTACAGTCAATTAAAAGCACGTTATAAGAAAGGGACGGACATTCCGTCCGTCCCGTTAAAGGAGGGTAATGATAGACTCTATTGATTTTTTTCTATCATTTTTATTTCTACTCTGCGGTTCATAGCTCTTCCTTCAGGTGTATCGTTGGTAGCGATCGGATTTGATTCACCATGCGGAACAACTTCAAGCCTATTCCTGTCAATACCTTTATTGATCAGATAATCAACTACAGATTGAGCTCTTCTCTGTGATAAATCCATATTGTAGGATTCTGAACCCACTGCATCAGTATAACCATCAACTTCCCAACGAGTATCCGGGTTATCTTTCATTGTCTTTGCCAGGTTATCAAGAGTCGGATAAGCATTCGGCAGCAAGGTGGCTTTATTGAATTCAAAATTCGTATCTCCGCTGAGAGTAATTTTTTTAACTACTGTATCAGCTTTTGCACATCCATCTTCGTCGACCTGTTTGCCGGCAGGAGTATTGGGGCATTTATCCTTATAATCAGGAACTCCATCCCTGTCGCTGTCTTTCGGACATCCGTTATCGTCTACAGAAGCTCCTTTTGGCGTATCGGGACATTTATCATTATTATCATATACACCATCACCATCTGTATCCGGACATCCTTCATCATTTACCTGCATTCCCGGAGGAGTGTTAGGACATTTATCGAGTTTATCAGGAACGCCGTCATTATCAGCATCTATTGCACATCCGTTTTCATCAACTTCCATCCCTGATTTAGTATTTGGACATTTGTCTTTATAATCCGGAACACCATCGCCGTCCTTATCAAGCGGGCATCCGAATTCATCAACCGTTACGCCCTGAGGGGTATTGGGACACATATCCTTAGAATCCTCTATTCCGTCACCGTCACTGTCGGACGTTGTAAAGAATGAATAAGCAATACCACCCATTATAGTAACCATGTAATCATTATTTCCGCCAATGGCTAAATCATCCCAGTTATCATGAGGACTAATATATGCACCAAGTCCCAGGTTCAGGTTAATAGATTCTGACAACAAAAATCTCATACCCAGTTCAGTCTGGAATATTGTCTCCTCCTTTGTGTACTTTCCGAGAAGATTATTCTGAAGGGCATGATCATTATTATCCTTAGGATTGAACCACATATAAGATGCTCCTACACCAATGTAAGGAAATACGGCTTCTTCTATTGAAAAAGTATATGTAAGATCTCCCCCGATACCGGTAATATTAGTTCTGAATGTGCCGGGAGTTTTAGTATTATCCTCACCTCCAAGGTAACCAGCAAATACAAATCCTTTTATTCCGAAAATTCCCTGGTTAGTTGTTGGGAAAAAATACTCAAGTACTCCTCTTCCAATAATATCCGGACGAACTCTATTATAATCGGTTTTTGCAAGCGTCATTCCGGCTTCCGCACCTAACATTAATGTACCTGAGAACGCATGATGCTTAATATTCCGGTTTGCCTGAGGCAGTATCTGATTATTAATTAGTAAAATAAGAATCGTTATTATTCCTAATAGTTTCAATCTCATAACCTTATCCTTTCCGATAATTTGACTTGCTATCAAAAAACAAATTACAGGAATGATAGCCTTTTACTGTGGAACAGGATACATCAGGAAGGATTTGTGATATTCATAACTATATAAGATATAAAGGCTTAACGCCTATTTATAAGGGTTTGAGCTATTTTAAGAGAAGGATTTTACGGACAAGAGAGGTGTTTTGCGTAATAAGAGAGATAAAATAAACGCCTGAGCTAAGCCCCGTACCATCAAACTGCATTTTATAATCACCCGAATTCAAATAGCCGCTGTGCAGTACTGAAACAGTCTGGCCGAGAATATTTGTTACTCTCAAAGTTACATTAGTACCCCCAGGAAGAAAAAATTCAACTGTTGTTGACGGGTTAAAGGGATTGGGATAATTCTGAAAAAGTTCTATCCTATCAGGGTTAAAAGGATGTTCCGTTACAGAATTAGGTGCAGAAAAAAGCAACGTCACGTTGCCGATATTTGTCATCGTACTATCAATTATTATTTTATCACTTACAGCGTTTGCATAACCTATCTTTTGGGCAACCAGGTAATAACTGCCATAAGGGAGAAAATTTTCTCTGAAACTACCGTTATTTTGGGAAAACGCATATGTAATTAAATTGTTTTCTGCCGACTGAGCATAGACTATGGCATCGGAAACGCTGCTATCCCGGTTCCCGGCGATACCCACTGTTCCGGAGATTATTCCGCCTCCGATGGATGAATCCCTGGGCATATAAATATCCGCATTGGAAATCTGTGAACCAATATAAATCGAATCAGCATTCTGCCAGAAACTCGGATTATTTCCAAGGGAGTCGTAATAAGCAGGTACATAATAGTCAGAAAATGACTGTACGAAATAGTACCCCGGGTCGACTATATCATCAACAGAATATGAGCCATCGGGATTAACAAAAGCTGTATACGCTCCGCCCAAAGCCGGAGAATTCAGCTTCGAAGGGATTACTTTACTGGGAGTATGTGTACCGCTCCTGACAACGACGATACCTTTTTTCAACGGGTAAATTGCAAGTGAATCATAAATTATTCCAGACACGGAATTTTGCGAGGCCGATTTTCTTACAAGATTAAAATCAGCTGAAGCAACGCCGTTTGTATCGACAAAAACCTGAGATGCACTAAGCGGATCGTACTGCTGATTATAAAATGAAACATAGAAAGAATCATTTCCTGCAGCTACGGTATAATTTCCAACAGGAAGTTCAGCAGAATAATTCCCGTTGGCGTCGGAAATAGTCCGGGCAATAATGAAATTACCTCCATATAGGAAATAAATATCTGCATTTGAAACAGGCGAACCGTCAGAACTTATATTTCCCTGCATAGTCCCTGAATAGAAGTTATCTTCATAATAATCTATTTTAATCTTAATATAGGAATAGGGATTCAGGCCGTTATGATAAACGAAAAGTGTATCTTCAACATCCTGGTAAGTATAATTCAGATAACCCGACAAAATACAATCCATCATTATAGAATCGCCCGGGAGAATAGTCAAAGGATATCTCCAGTTCTGGTCGAACCTTAGATAATAAAAATCATTATGGCTATAATAAACACTATCAATAACGAGCGGCTGGTCCCCGGTATTTATAAAATAAGCATTTTGAAGCCGATGAAATATATCCTCATATTCGAGCTCTCCCGGGTATATCTGCAGTACAGGCTGAGCATGTAAAGACAGGTAACAGAGAAAGACTAAAATTCCTGTTATGAATACTTTCATGATTATTGTTTAAGTCGATTTAAATAAGTATACTATTAGTAAATTAAATCAACGAATAGTGACAAGCAAATAATAACTACTTTTGACTGAGCAAAAGCTAAATTACATTAATTTTTCAAAAAATGAATTGGATGAGCTTTTTTCTGAGGCAAAATCCGGAAATTCATCATCTTTTGGCAAATTATCCGCAAAAATAAGAGAAATTTCATATAGCTATTTTCTCTCAAAATTAAGGCACGGAAAGATCCCCAATGTCGAAGATGTGGATGACCTTTCCAACTCCGTATACCTGTCTTTTGCAGAACAATACCACAAAATAGAAAACCTTGAAAACTGGCTCAGAAGAGTGTTATTTCTGACTTTTGTGAACTGGTATAAAAAATCCAGAAAACGAAGAACATTTGAGCTTGACGAGGCTTACCATATTGAACAGAACACCGAACATCCTTCAGTTAAAATTGATGCCGAAAAGATTGTGGCTATTTTGAATACACTGAGCACTGATAAGCAGGAGATTTTCAGGATGAGATTCTGGGAAGACTTGAAATTCGCTGAAATAGCAGAAAATATGGGGAAATCGGAGGACGCGATTAAGAAAATGTTCTACAGGACCATTGAAGAACTAAAAATTAAAATATAAGGTTGTCCCTTTATTTATAAAGGCTTTACTAATTGATTATAAACGTGAAATATACTTTGAGATGAGTAAAAGAGATAAAATATTAGAACTTCTTGAGAAGAAAAATCCGACAGCAAAGGATAAACAGGAGATCGAAGAGCTCATCGGGAACGATGATGAACTTAAAGAGTTTGCTGCCTCGTACTATGATCTTTCTGTTATTGTAAGTCATTCCTCCCACTTAAGTGAGGAGGAAATAGCAGAATATATTCTGCATCAAAACGGAATGAATCCTGATAATACATCCATTACCGGGAAAATTCCCTTTATAGAAACTCATCTGAGAAAATGTTCTGTGTGCTCGGAAATTTATAAAGAACTTAATTTAGAATATTCAGATGCAGATAGTTTTATATCCGAGACGATTCAGCAGAATAGTAAGCCTATATCCGGCACCAAAAATATTAAACCTGAAAATTCATATTCCCGCTACAGGACGTCACGATATGCGTTTGCGTCTGTTTTGGTTATAGGTTTGGTATACCTGGTGCTTTATATTTTTTCATCTTTGTCAACGCCGGCTTATTTAGAAGCTGCAGGACTTAACAATGTTACTGAATTTTCTATAAACAGGGGAAGGGCAACCGAAAATTTCCAGAACAGCCTGAAAGCGCTGGAAAAAGATAATTATAATGAAGCAATAGATTATCTTCAGAAGGATATTAAACAAAACCCGGATGATGAAACAATATTTTATTCTTACTATATGCTGGGATTATCCTATCTTGAAACTGCCGGACATAGTTTTGCCGGATTATTCCCGGGATATGATCAGGATCGTGCTCTTACAGGCGCAAACTATTTAAAAGAAAGTGTACGGAAGAATAATTCCGGTAAATTTACCAACATTAAACTTAACGCATATTTTTACCTTGCAAAGGCCAGCCTGATGGTAAATGATAAAAAATCTGCCAAAGAATATTTATCTATGGTTATAAATGAAAAAGGCAGTAAGATGGAAGAAGCCAAAAAACTTCTGGGGGAACTGGAGTAAGTTGTGTTAAATGATAATTCAAAAAGTAACAATATTATTATTTGCGCTTATAGTATCATTCCTGCAGCCCGCAGAAATTGATTCAAAACATTCCGGGTCTGTTTTCTTTACCTCCTCCAATTTACCGGATTCCTTATTAAATCAAATAAAGCAAAAAGGCTGGAATCCGCATCTCATTTCGTCTTTTAAAACTTATCTTGTTAATTCTGAATCATCACCCGGAAAAGAGTATGATCTGATAAAAGGTTTAAAGGATGACTACCGAAAGGCGCTGCTTAATGCAATAATTCTAAAGAAGCAGAATAAGTTTACCGAAATGTACGACACTTTAAATTCTCATCTGAACGTCGTTCCCCATTTTCTTCAATATTATGATGAACTGGTATTTGCAGCAAGTGCTTCAGACAGGTTACCTCTTTTGGAATCTAAAATAGAAGCATCAGGAGATTTTCATCAGCGGGAGAAGAATTACCTGCTCGGATTGATTAACTATCAGAAAGCTGATTATAATTCAGCAAAAGAATATTTTGAGAAATGTCTTCAGGCAGACACATTAAGCAAATTTATTTTATACCAGTTATCCTATTCCTACAGAAGCCTGGGAGATTACAAAAGGGCGGTATCTTTAATTCAAAAGGCAGAACAGAACTCAAATGATGATATAGATTTTCGTATCCAGGCTCAACTTGCTGAGGGTGCACTGTATTTTCTTTCCGGTGAATATGATCAGGCAAATGATATTTATAACAGTGCCTATAACCTGAGCGTGAAAAATCATTTAATGCATAATGAGGGTTTATCTTATGTTGCGTTGGGAATAATGGATGACGTACAGGGATTCATAGACAAAGCACGAGACAAATACAAACAGGCTCTGGTTATTGCAGGCAAAATTCATAATATCGAACTGGAAGCTTATGCGCATTCGGAACTTGGAGTTTCGTATAGTTACACAAATGAACTGATTGAAGCCAGAGAAAATTATTTAAAAAGTTACAATTTATTCAAACAAATGGGGAACCAGCTGCGGCTTTCACTGCTTTCCGATAATATCGGAAAGATTTATATGTCCATCTTCAACTATGAAAGTGCAATTAAATATTACAAGGACGGAATTGAATTTGCCGGTGACAACAAACGATCTCTTGTTCTTAACCTCACCGGAATGGCCGATGCTTATACCAACCTGTCTAATTATTCTGAAGCATTAAAGTATTATAACCAGGCAAAAAAGCTTTCCTCGGAAATAAATGAGATTGAGTTAAGTGCAAATATCAGCAGCGGACTTGGTGCATTAAATTTCAATCTTGACCGCTCGAAAAATGCACTGGGATATTATCTACAGGCTGAAAGTGAAAGCAGCAGGATCAATAATCCATATCTGACCGCGGATATTTATGATAAGCTGGGAGTTGTATACTCCTCTCTTGACAGCCTTGATATATCAGAGAGTTACTTTAAAGAAGCCCGCAGGCTGGCCCTGCAGAATCATGCGGCTTATACTGCAGCGCTGTCGGGAATAGACCTTTCCGAAGTCTTAGTTAAGCAGCAGGAATATATCGGAGCCCTTGCTGTTCTGAATGAATCATTGAAGAATTCATCACCCGGAGAATTTCCCTATCTGCAGGCAAGATCTGAAATTATAAAAGGTAATATCCTGGAAAAGCAGGGTGATCCGGACGGAGCTGAATCGTCTTATAATAAAGCACTCAGCCTTGTTAAGAACCTGAATGAAAAGAACCTGGAAGTCGAAGCTTACTACTGTCTCGCAAAGTTATCCGATACAAAAAATTTATATGATAACGCAGAATCATATTATTCTGATGCAGTTAAAGTTATTGAAGATGTCTCACGTCCTTTATTCAGCCAGGAAGATGTTCAAATTTCCTATTTCTCCGGAAACCGAAATGTTTATGATTCATTTGCAGAACACTATCTGAAACTAAATAAATACCAAAAGGCTTTTGATCTTATCAATAAGTCTCACTCCAGAAATATGATCCAGAACCTTAACAATCTCAAACTTCAGTCAATGGTAAATGACAGCATGGCTTTGAGCGAATTGTATGATTATGACTGGATTATACATTCAGGTCTCTACAGCGAACAGAAAACCGACACTATAAAAAACAAGCTGATGGAATTAAAATTGTCATTAATAAGATCTAATCCGGGCCTTGCATCATATTTAAATATGGAAAAATGGCCGGGATTAGCTGAGATTCAAAATTCTCTCAGCAGGGATGAAAATTTAGTTTCATATTATACGACAGAAGATGACCTATATGCTTTTTTAATAAGCAGAAAAGTCTTTAAGCCTTTTAAATTTAATGTTTCCAGGGTACAGCTGGTTGGAATGATAAATAATATATCCCCCTATTTTGAGAATACCATCAGCAAAACAGATGCATTTTATAACCAGGATCTTTTTTCTTTTAATGCAAAGGCCTCATTTGAATTATATGAAACAGTTGTGAAACCGGTAGTTCAGAATATTTCCAAAGATAAAAAAATAATCTTCTCACCCTGCACAGAGCTGTTATCAATGCCGTTTGAGTTCCTGGTGACAAACTATAAAGAGAGTGAAAGTCCGTTTTATTATAAAAATAAAAGCTTTCTTTTGAAGGACTACGACATTTCCTACTCTCCGTCGGCAACAGCATTTATACAACAGCAGAAAAACAATTTGAAAAACGACGGCAATGTTTTATTAGTCGGCAATCCTTCAATCAATACAGAAAGCAATGAATTTGCTGAAAGGAGAGGCCTGCTTGATGAATCATCCGGTATTCCTCGTAATCTTGCATTTCTGCCCTTGAAATATTCCGGAGAGGAAGTAAACAGTATCGGTGAAATATTAAATGCAAATACCATATTACTTGATAAAAATGCAACTGAAACCAACTTCAAACAGAATGCCTCATTAAGGAGAATCATCCATTTATCCACACATTCATTTTTATATCATAAACAGCCTTTAATATTTTTCTCAAACACTTATGATGCAGAGAACGACGGGTTCCTGGAAGCGAGTGAAATAGTTCAGCTAAAGCTAAATAGTGACCTTGTTGTACTTAGTTCGTGCAACTCCGGTTTAGGAAGTGTGGATGAATCTGAAGGAATATTAGGACTTACTAAAGCTTTCTTTGAAGCAGGATCAAAAAGTGTAGTCGTTTCCTTATGGGACGTTAATGATAAGTACACATCCAGGCTAATGACGCTTTTTTATGAAAAACTAAGTATGGGATATGATAAATCTAAAGCCCTGAGACTTGCAAAGATAGATTTTATTAAAAATTATTCCGCAAATCCCTATTACTGGGGTGCCTTTGTTTTATCCGGGAATATTTCCCCTGTACAGCTGAAGCATAATAAAAATATCTCTTTTTCGATAATAATGCTTCTGACAATAATAGCGGCAGCGCTGGTTGTCGTACTAATCTTTAACAGGAAGAAATACCCAGTTAATATCCCCGCATCATAACCTTTTCAAGGTCTGCTTTAATCATCAGCTTAACGAGATGATTAAAAGTCGTTTTAGCTTTCCATCCGAGTACTTTTTCTGCTTTTGCGGGATTTCCTATCAATAGATCTACTTCTGTAGGTCTGTAATACTCGGGATCTATAGCTATTACTGTTTTTCCCTTTTTTAAGTTATCAGTGAAAGAATATTTGTATTCACTTTCAGAATGGGATGAACTCAGAAGCTTATTTCCTTTATCCCAATCAATTTCCCTTATTAAACCCTTTTCTTCAGCGCCCTTCCCTTTCCATTCGAGCCCAATGCCTATCTCATTGAAGGCAGATTCTGCGAACTCTCTTACTGTATGAGTTTCACCGGTAGCAAGAACAAAATCATCGGCCTTTTCGTGATTCAGAATTCTCCACATTCCCTCACAATATTCAGGGGCGAAACCCCAATCCCTTTTTGCATCCAGGTTTCCCAGAAGAAGCCTGTCCTGCAATCCGGCCGATATTTTAGATACTGCGCGCGTGATTTTCCGGGTAACGAAAGTCTCTCCGCGCCGGGGGGATTCGTGATTGAATAAAATTCCGTTTGAAGCAAAAATATTATATGCTTCCCGGTAGTTAACTATTATCCAGAAGCCATATAACTTTGCAACGCCGTAAGGGGAACGCGGATAAAAAGGTGTCTCTTCGGTCTGCGGAACTTCCTGAACCTTACCAAACAGCTCACTGGTAGAAGCCTGGTACAACTTGACTTTCCTCAGCCCGACTTCTCTGATTGCATCGAGGAATCTGAGAGTTCCGAGAGCATCAACCTGTGCAGTATAGTCGGGAACCTCAAAGGATACCTTCACATGACTCTGGGCGGCGAGGTTATAAATTTCCTCAGGCTCAATTTTTTCGAGCAGCCGGTTTAAAGCGCTTGTATCAACAAGATCTCCATAATGAAGAAAAAGTTTTTTATCGAGGATTTCCCTGTTGCTGTATAAGTGGTCGATTCTGCCGGTATTAAAAGAACTGCTTTTTCTGATTATACCGTGAACCTCATATCCTTTATCAAGCAGCAGTTCAGTCAGGTAGCTTCCATCCTGACCGGTAATTCCTGTTATTAAAGCTTTTTTCATTCCTACCTCAATTATTTAACATTAGATTTAAACCAGCTATACGCTTTTTCTATGCCATCGTGCAATCCTGTTTTGTATTTCCAGCCAAGTTCATTTATCCTCGATACATCCATTAGTTTCCTCGGAGTTCCGTCAGGTTTACTTGTATCATATGCGATACCACCCGAATAACCTATAACTTCTGCAACAATTTCTGCGAGTTCTCTGATAGTAAGGTCTTCACCGGTACCGATATTTATATGGGAGATTCCCTGCTTATAAATATTTTCAGCATCAATATTTTCCATCAAAAACACGATAGCTTCTGCAAGATCATCAACGTATAAGAATTCTCTCATCGGTTTCCCGCTTCCCCATACTGTAACAGCCGGAAGATTTTTGAATTTAGCGTCATGAATTTTTTTAATCAGTGCGGGCAGTACATGAGAAGTTTGGAGATTAAAGTTGTCGTAGGGTCCATATAAGTTAGTCGGCATAACCGAATAAAAATTGGACCCATACTGACGGTAATAGTTTTCACAAAGCTTTATACCTGCAATTTTAGCTATGGCATAAGGCTCATTAGTGAATTCCAGATAATCGGAGAGCAGGTATTCTTCCTTCAGGGGTTGAGGAGCAAGTTTAGGATAGATGCAGCTGCTTCCGAGAAAAATTAACTTATCGACACCATTTAAATAAGATTGATGAATTATATTCGACTCAATCATCAGGTTATCATATATAAATTCGGCACGGTATGTACTGTTTGCCAGAATTCCACCGACCTTTGCTGCAGCCACAATTACCAAATCCGGTTTTTGTTCCTTAAAAAATGCTTCAACTTCAGTCTGCCGTATTAAATTAAGCTCGGAAAGATGTCTGTAAAGCAGATTTGTATAACCTGCGTTTTGAAGCTTTCTTGTTATAGCTGAGCCAACCATACCGGAATGACCGGCAATATATATCTTCTTATCTTTATAGTTATCGGACATCATTACTTTATTTTTTTACTGCGCTTTTTATTTCTTCCACAATATATTTCTGCTGTTCCTGAGTGAGTTCAGGATAAATAGGGAGAGCGATGGAATCGTCCGCAGCTTCTTCAGCAAGAGGAAAATCACCGTTCTTATAATTAAGCGAAGAGAAGCATTCCTGTTTATGGAAAGGAACAGGATAATAAATTTCTGTTCCGATACCTTTATCAGACATATGTTTTCTTACTGCATCCCTTTCTTCAACTCTGATTATATATTGATTATAAATATGATAATTTTTAACGCCTGAATCCTTATATACGGCTTTAGGCAGAAGGACATTATTCTTAGCATCGAATTTTATTTTGCCTGTTTCTTCAGCGAGTCCGGCTTCAATAAATAATCTTGTATAAAGTTCGGCATTATCCCGTCTTTGTGCTGACCAGTCATCGAGATGAGGAAGTTTTACATTCAGTACTGCAGCCTGGATTGCATCGAGTCTGAAATTACCTCCAATGATCTTATGATAATATTTCGGTTTACCTCCGTGAACGCGAAGTATCCTTAATTTTTCTCCCAGTTCATCGTCATTAGAAACCACCAGGCCTCCGTCACCGAAACAACCGAGATTTTTACTGGGAAAGAAAGAATAACAGCCAATGTCACCTATTGTACCAACATGTTTTCCATCTTTATACTGAACTCCTATTGCCTGTGCTCCATCCTCCACTACTTTAAGATTATGCTTGTGTGCAATTTTCATAATCTTATCCATTTCACAGCTCTGACCGTATAAATGAACAGGAATAATTGCTTTTGTTTTCTTAGTAATTCTCTTTTCGATATCATCAGGATCGATATTAAAAGTAACCGGATCAATTTCTGCAAACACCGGAACTGCATTCATCCTTGAAACTACTCCTGCAGTTGCAAAGAAAGAGTAAGTAGGAACAATGACCTCATCACCAGGCTGAATATCGAGAGCCATGAGGGCAACAAGGAGAGCATCTGTACCGGATGAAACACCTATTGCATATTTACAATTCAGGTATTCACAAAATGCTTTTTCCATCTTTTCAACTTCGGGTCCCATGATAAAATACTGGGATTCGGCAACTCTTATAAGAGCGTCATCAAGTTCACTCTTTAACGACTGATATTGTTTCTTAAGGTCTAATAAAGGAACTGTCATTTTATTTTCTCCATTTTCTATATTTTCATTTCTGAATAAATAAAGTCCCTGTCAATCTCATTAAAAGGTTTCCCTTGCAAATCTTTATCCGAAATGATAGGGTTATCTATTCCCCAATTAATATTTAACTGAGGATCATTATAAATTATTGCTCTCTCATGCTGTTTACTGTAAAAATCTGTACATTTATACAGAAAAATTGCATACTCGGATAGCACTGAAAAACCGTGCGCAAATCCCGGCGGGATCCATAATTGGTTATGATTTTCTTCTGATAATTCCATAGCTACATGTTTGCCGAAAGTAGGCGAATCAAATCTTATATCAACAGCAATATCCAGTACTCTCCCGGTAATTACCTGGCAAAGTTTTCCCTGAACTTTTTCTCCCACCTGGTAATGAAGTCCTCTGACTGTACCTTTAATTGACCGTGAAATATTGTCCTGCACAAAACTGATTGAAAGTTTACTTTCACTGAATTTTGATTCATTGAATGACTCCAGGAAATATCCCCGATTATCTTCAAAGACATCAGGTTTAACTTCAAGCACTTCAGGTATTTCTGTACTAATAATCTCCATCTAATCGTTAACTATGATCTTTAAGATATTTTTCAAGATATTCCCGGTATAAAGATTTAGGCATTGAGGAAATGAGTTCTTTAAATCGTTTCTTCTCAATAAACTTCATTTTATAGGCAATTTCTTCTATACAGGCTACTTTCAATCCCTGTCTTTCTTCTATTACGCCGAAAAAGTTTGAAGCCTGAAGCAATGCAGTAGGATTACCTGTATCAAGCCAGGCGATACCTCTGCCTATTTTTTCTACTTTTAGTTTATTCTTTTTCAGATATGAATTATTTACATCAGTAATTTCAAGTTCACCGCGTTTGGAAGGTTTTAAGGATTTTGAAATGTTAACCACTTCATTATCATATATATATAAGCCCGGAACAGCGAAATCAGATTTAGGATGTTTTGGTTTCTCTTCAATAGATTTTGCATTGCCGTTTTTATCAAAATCCACTATACCATATCTTTGCGGGTCATTAACGCGATAACCGAATATAGTTGCACCGGCTTTATGCTTCGTTAGTGCATTATACCAGAAATCCAGGTAACCATAAAAGATATTATCTCCGAGTATCAGGCTTACACTATCTTTTCCTATGAAGTTTTCCCCCAAGAATAAATGCTTCTGCAATTCCACGGGGTTTTTCCTGCACGGCATATTCAATCCTTAATCCAACCTGTGAACCATCTTCAAAAAGCTGCCGGTATAAAGGGATTGTTTCTTCATTCGAAATAATTAAAATTTCACGAATTCCGCCAAGCATTAAAATCGACAAAGGATAATAAATTAAGGGCTTATCATAAATCAATGTCAGCTGTTTACTATAAACCTTAGTGATTGGGTAAAGACGGGATCCCGAACCGCCTGCTAAGACTATACCTTTCATTTTTTCCGTAATTTATTTGAGAATATTAGACTTCTTTAACCAGATCATTTTCAAATTTATATTTTTTCCCTGACTTCTCACAAAAAGCAAACCCTTTATCATCAAAGATAAGTTTCTTACCTGCTTCGCTGTACCAGCCCTTTATTTTTGCAGGGTTACCTACTACCAGTGCGAAATCGGGAACATCCTTAGTAACTACAGCACCAGCTCCCACGAAAGCAAACCTTCCAATGGTAATACCGCATACGATGGTTGAATTAGCTCCAAGGGAAGCACCTTCCTTTACAAGGGTTTTAATATAAAACTCAGCGCCGACCTGCGGATACTTTGAACGCGGATTGAGGATATTTGTGAATACCATTGAAGGACCGCAAAAAACATAATCTTCAAGTTCTACACCTTCATAAACAGAAACATTATTCTGTATTTTAACAAAATTTCCGATTGTAACATTATTTGCAATATTTACGTTCTGACCCAGAATGCATTTCTTACCGATTTTCGATCCCGACTGTACATGAGTAAAATGCCAAATTTTTGAATTTTCTCCGATTTCCACGTTATCGTCTACTACGGCATACTGATTAATATAGTGATTTTTATTTTCCATTTTAAAATGCTCCGCATTTTCAAGGTTATTTGATTTTTTGTTTAGTCTATAAAACAGGTCTTCCTGCTGTAAGGCAGGACTGAGCCTTTTCAAGAATTTCGAGTACTTCAACAGCATGAACGCCATCGGTCAGCGGGTTCTCATTATTAATTATAGAATTGAAGAAATGTTTTTGTTCTTCTTCAAGAGGCTGACGCTGCTCAAATTCGATAACTTCAAAGTCTCCGTCAAATTTCTGCAGAACACCGTCAATATTTCTGAACCCTTTGGGATAGAATTTAAGTTTGTCTGTCTTGAGACTATCCTCGAAAACAAACATTCCTTCATTACCTATAATAACAAGCCGCTGTTCCTTAAAAGGATGAAGCCAGCTTACAAAAATATGAGCATGAATATTACCCGGATAAGATAAATAGGTGATAGTAGTATCTTCAATTTCATGTTGTAAAATAGCAGCCCCCTTTGCATCAACATAGACAGGGTTGCTCTCAAGCAGATATTGAATTACCGATATATCATGCGGAGCAAAACTCCATAAGATATTTTCCTCACTTCTGATCGAACCGAGATTCAACCTGTTGCTGTATATGTACTGCAGCGGTCCAATCTTATTTTCTCCTATCATCATTTTTATTTTTTCCACAGCCGGATGGTAAAGCAAAACATGGCCTACCATTAATTTCCTGTCGACCTGTTCAGCGATATCAACTAATTCCCTGGCGTGCGATGAGATAAGGGTTATAGGTTTTTCAACCAGGACATTCTTCCCGTTTAATAATGCTCTTTTCGCTATCTCGTAGTGTGTTTCAGCAGGAGTGGCTATAATTACTGCATTTATACCGGGATTTTCAATAATATCTTCAAGCTTTGTCGTGAAAGGAATTTCAGCAGAAATACCTTTTATTTTGTCAGATGCTTCAGGATTAAAATCGCATACATACTTTAAATTATTTCCGATCAATTGATCTGCAGTCCTAACGTGATTTATACCCCACCTTCCTGCTCCTATTATACCTAATCCGATTTCATCAAACATTTCAAGCCTTTATAATTTTATTAGTATCAATTATTCCATGTTTAGTAAATGCATTTCTACTGTCAACAATCAGTTTTGCATTTTCAGCAATCATTTTATAATCATAGTCAGAGTGATCAGTGCTTAAAACGACGAGATCATATTTTGCCAGGTTTTCTTTAGTCAGTTCCACCGATTCCATATCAAATTTGTATTTACGGGTTCTTGGCAGTTTAGGGACATAAGGATCATTATAATGAACTTCACACTTTTTCTCGCGGAACAATTCTATAAGACGCAGGGATGGAGATTCTCTCATATCATCTATATCTTTTTTATAAGCAATACCCAGTATTAAAACTTTTGAACCATTCAATGATTTTTTAACCCTGTTCAGCGCTTCGCCTCCTTTTTCAACCACGTAGTAAGGCATATAAGTATTCACCTCTCCGGCAAGTTCAATGAAACGGGTATGTACCTCGTATTCACGTGCTTTCCAGGTCAGATAGAAAGGATCAATTGGAATGCAGTGCCCACCCAGGCCAGGGCCGGGGAAAAAAGGCTGAAAGCCGAAGGGCTTGGTAGAAGCTGCATCTATTACCTCCCAAACGTCAATATTCATTCTGTCAAATACCATTTTCAGTTCATTAACGAGAGCGATATTTACTGAACGATATATGTTTTCGGTCAGCTTGGTGGCTTCTGCGGCACGGGTTGAAGAAACAGGAACAGTTTTTACAACAACATTATTGTACAGAGCTACTGCAACTTTCACGCATTCCGCTGTTACACCGCCTACGACTTTGGGAATAGTTGCTGTATTGAAACTTGGATTATTTGGATCTTCTCTTTCGGGAGAAAATGACAAATAAAAATCTTTACCTGCAACGAATTTTTTACCCCCATCCCGTTCACCTGCTTTTTCGAACATCGGCAGCAGGATTTCATCGGTTGTGCCCGGATAAGTAGTTGACTCAAGAGATACCAGCTGTCCTTTTCGGATATATTTCTGAATTGTTTCGGCTGTATTAACAATGTAAGTCATATCGGGTTCACGATGTTCATCAAGAGGGGTGGGCACACAGATTATAATAGCATCTGCATCGGGCAGCCTGCTGAATTCACTTGTTGCGATAAAAGTTTTATTATCGACAACATCTTTAATTCTTTTTACAGCAATATGTTTTATATAGCTCTTACCTGCATTAAGATTATTTACTTTTGTTTCATCAAGATCGAATCCTAAAACTTTAAAACCTTTTGAGGCAAACTCCAAACCAAGCGGAAGCCCAACATAACCTAATCCGATAATCCCAATAACTGCGGATTTATTCTCTATTTTTTCCAGTAATTCCATAAATATTCCTTTGTGATTTTGAATTGGGGAATCTGTTTTTCTCTCAAATACCAGGCCGGATATAAAACCAGTTTAATACGATTACTTATTTTGCTTAATTTTTATCAAATTAGGCCTAAATTTACTCAGGAAAGTGGAAAGGACAAAATACAATCCTTCAGATTGGTGTGACTCAGAATAATATTAGTATTATCTTATAACAGAGTTCCCCGCAGTACGAAGATAGCTACTCCAAAATAGATTATCAAACCGACCACGTCTACCATTGTCGCCACCAGAGGGGCACTTGAAGTAGCAGGGTCAGCACCCAGTTTTTTTAATATAAGAGGAAGCATAGAGCCTGAAAGTGTACCCCATAATACCACACCGATCAGGGCTAAGGAGACTGTAAAGCCGACGAGAAGCCAGTGACCCCCATAAACACCTAAGAAAGCCTGCCAGATTGAAATTCTTAAGAATCCTATCACAGCCAAAATTGCTCCCAGCACTACACCGGTTATTATCTCTCTTCTCATTACAAACAGCCAGTCTTTCAGAGAAATTTCCCCCAGAGACAGGGCACGAATAACAAGAGTTGCTGCCTGCGAACCGGAATTACCTCCGCTTGAAATAATTAACGGAATAAACAGAGTCAAAACTATAGCTTTCTTCATTTCAGTTTCAAATAAGCCCATTGCGGTTGCGGTAAACATTTCGCCAATAAATAATAATGCAAGCCAGCCGCCGCGTTTCTTTATCATTTCAACCATGGATATGGATGAATAAGCCTCTTCAAGAGCAGTAACACCGCCTATTTTGTGAATATCTTCTGTTGCTTCTTCTTCTGCCACATCGAGAACATCATCCACCGTTACAATACCAAGGAGCACGCCGAATGAATCAACAACAGGTAAGGCAATACGGTCATATTTCTTGAATATCTCAACTGCTGTTTCCTGATCATCATAAACATTCAGGGCTATATAATTCTCATCCATTAAATCGAGTACCAGCTGACTGAATTCTGCAAGCAGAATATCCCTAATCCTTACGTCATCAATTAATTTTCCTTTTTCATTTACAACATAGAGAGTATTTATAGTTTCCTTATCTTTGCCATTTTTCCTTATATAATTTAGTACTGTTTCAATTGTCCAGGCAGGTTTTACTGCCAGGTAATCAGGAGTCATTAACCTTCCGACGCTATCTTCAGGGTAACCCAGCAGAGTTTTAGCAATCTGTCTTTCTTCCGCCGAGAGGAGCATCATCATCTGACGGGCAGCGCTGCTTGGCAGGTCTTCCAGAAGTGCAGTACGGTCATCAGGGGACATTTCATTCAATATGGATGCGACTTCTTCTTTACCCATGGCTTTAAGAAGAGTTACCTGCATATCAAACTCAAGATATTCAAAAGTATCGGCGGCAAGATCATGGGGAAGGACACGAAAAACTACAGCCTGCTCATTTTCAGTCATCTCAGCAATAAGCTCGGCTAAATCAGCAGGAGACCATTCACTTAAAACTTCTTTGAGAGTGCTAAGCTTACGCTCATCTATTAAAGATTTAATTTCCGGTTTAAGCAGTTGACTCAGCATTGTTCTCTCTCTCCTAAATTAAGTGAACCAGTTATTTTCTACATATTTATTATCTTTTAAAAGTATTTAAGAAAAGGTTGTAAAAAATATATTTTAATGTCTCAAAATACAATGTTTAATGTCTTATTATAATTCTTTTGGTAATAAATAACCCCTTGAGAAACAAAATTTTAATTGATGAAAATATCCCTTTTGCAGCCGAAGCATTTTCTCGGTTCGGCAAGGTTGAGCTGATCTCAGGCAGGGATATAAGTAATGATTCTCTTGATTCAGTTGATATCTTAATAATCAGATCGATTACCAGGGTAGATGAAGGCCTTTTAAAGGGTAGTTCCGTACGTTTTGTGGGAACAACTACGATCGGTGAAGACCATATTGATAAAGATTATCTCAAACGGAATGATATAGGATTTGCAAGTGCCCCGGGCTGTAATGCTGATTCAGTTGCAGAATATATTTTTGCAGGATTATTTAAAATTGCAGCCGCGCAGGGATTTCGTCTTGAAAATAAATCGATAGGCATTATCGGCAACGGAAATACCGGCAGCAGAGTTGCAAGAATAGCCGATGCAGCCGGGATGAAGAAATATATTAATGATCCGCCGCTGCAGAGAAAAACTGGGAACACCTTTTATGTCACTTACGGGGAAGCCCTGGAGGCAGATATACTTACATATCACGTGCCTTTGAATATGGACGGAATTGATAAAACCTATCATATGCTTTCAAAGTCAGAGCTAAATAAGTTCAATGGAAATAAAATAATTCTGAACGCTTCACGGGGACAAGTTATAGATAAAGATGATCTGAGGGAATTCATTATCAGAAACCATAATACAGTTATTCTTGATGTTTGGGAAAATGAGCCTGCAATTAATACTGAGCTTCTGAACCTTGTTTATAAAGGAACACCACATGTTGCCGGTTATTCATATGAAGGCAAAGTAAACGGCACCATAATGATATTTGAGGCCTTAGCCCGTTTTCTTGAAATAAATAAAAAATGGAAACCTGATCTGCCCGAAGTTGATAAAAATGTTATAGACTATCCGGAAGGAAAGCTGGAGGAATCGCTTGATCTGATAATTTCAGGAATATACGATATGAATGCGGATGACAAAAAATTAAGACAGATCAATGAGCTTGAAGCAGACGATAGGAGCAGATATTTTGATAAGTTGAGGAAAAATTATCCCGTTAGAAGAGAGTTTACCAATTATACGATCAGGATTAATAAAAAACTTCAAAAAGAAATCAGGTTACTGAAAGCTTTAAGGTTTAACATCAGAGAAATTTAGTTCTTGTTATCCAGTTTGAATTCAAGCGGTATAACCAGCTGAGTTTTTACCGGTTTCCCCCTTATCTGTCCGGGATTAAATTTAGTATAAAGGACTGTTATTCTTGCAGCATCATCACAGCCATAGCCCAAACCTTCTTCCACCTCTGCCTTTGTAACATCGCCATTCTGATCGATGAAGGCTCTGATTTTTACAGTGCCCTCAATTTCATGTTCCTTTGCGTAAGAAGGGTAAATAATTTTTTTCTGCAGTGCAGCCATTCCTTCCCTGGGTTCCGGCATCACTTCGGCGCTCAGATAATAAGCCGGGTCATCATCAAAATTTTCTTCCTGTACGGCAGGAGGAACAAGCATTTCACCTGTTTTTTTAATTTTTGGTTTTTCAGTATTCTTACTTTTAACTTCAGATTCATTGGAGGCTTTTTCAGTTTCCTCTGGTTTTTCAGGTATAATCTCTTTTTCAACCACTCTGATGCCGTTTTCAAAGTCCTTATCGCCTGTCCATTTACCTTCCTTATCATAATAGGAAGTGGGACCCTGGCGCTTTCCGCTCTCAATTGAGAAAAGCTCCTTCAGAGTTCCGTTTTCATCGTACTGTTTTACAACGCCATCAACTTTTCCATTTATATATTTCACTTCCTCTTTTATATGGCCGTTCTCATAATAGAATTTTGCATCACCATCCCTGACATTGCGGGCATAATTAATCTCTGATTTTAACGTATCGTTAGGAAAATATGATTTGACGAGGCCTTCCTGGGCAAATGCAAGCGTGGATGCAAATGATAGTATGAAAAAGAGAATTATTTTCATCTTAAAATGATTGTAAATGATAAGGGTTAAGTTAAAAATTAATCTTTTATTATAAGAGGCAGAAATATAGTAATCAGGAAGATAATTATTGCGAAGCTGAAGAATATTAATCCGATTTCTGAGTCATAATCAAGCAGTCCTGTTTTAGAAAGGATCCAGTTCCAGTCGTGATAAACCTTATTACCTCCAAGAAGCGGAAGAACTCTCGCACGGGCGTCAGCGGCATATACGCTTATATTTACGAGGTTTTGTCCAAGCCACAATAATCCAAACTGAGTGCCTGTCAGGTAACGATTCATTAAAAAGTACCATACAATAATTGAGGGAAGGATGATCTGCATCAGCGTGCCTCCCAGCGTATAAATGAATCTGCCGAAAATTGAAAAAACCGCATGCCCGGCTTCATGTATAACGAGATCAGCGTTATCGATTAGTGTATAGTGACCTCTATTAAGCACAAAATATACTGCTATAGGAAGAATTATAAGTGAAGGGATCCATCTTTTAAAGTTGATGGAGTTAAGGAGTTCCATATTCAGGCATTAGTATGAGTCTTATTTTCCTGCAGAGAAGTGTAAGCTTTCTTATCAGCTGATTTATTGAATACAACTTTAAATGTTGTACCTTTTTTCTTTTCACTTTTTACCAATATTTCTGCGTTATTAAGCTCGACATATTTTTTAACCAGTGCAAGTCCAAGGCCGTTACCTTCAAATTCCCTCTTATATCCCATATCCTCCTGAGAGAACGGGGTGAATAGTTTTTTCAGATAATCATCAGACATGCCTATTCCGGTATCCTTTACTTCAACTATTACCTTACCGGGTTTTTCTTCTGACACCTGGACTTCAATTTTTCCTGTCTGTGTGTACTTGATCGCATTTCCAAGCAGGTTTTGAAATATCTGGTTCAGCGTATATTTGTCAGCGCTTATAAGAGGATCATATGCATGATTTGTAAAAGACAGGGAGAGATTTTTTTCCATAGCGAGCGATTTCATTTCATCTACGAGCACCTTTAAGTCATCACTCAGATTCACAGCTTCAAACTGGGAGATGTAATTACCGCTTTGAACTGAAGAAAGGTTGAGTATCATATCTATCGTTCTCTGGAGCCTTTTACCAGCGGAACTTACTGAGTCAAGCAGTATATTTATATCTTCATCTTCACTCGACAGATCTTCTGCCAGGAGAGGGGTTGCAGTTAATATTACATTTAACGGCGTCCTGATCTCATGCGACATCTGGGCAAGGAAAGCACTCTTTAATCTGTCGGATTCTTCGGCTTTTTCCTTGGATATTATCAGTTCTTTTTCAACTTTTTTACGTTCAGTTATATCTATTACCTGCTGGATGATATGGTGCGGATGGTTGCTTCCATCTCTTGTTAAGACAGATTCGACTATTGCGTGGATGTTCAATCCGTCTTTCTTGCGTAATTCTTTTTCAAAATATACGTGGGACAGGTTTCCCTTAAGCAGGGCTTTATGCAGCTGCCTGTCATATTCTATATATTCTTCAACCGTTATATCAGCTATGTTTTTATTCTCTATTTCATCTGCTGCATAACCAAGAGTTTCACAGAACGCACTATTGCTTCTTATAATTTTTCCTTCGATTGTAGTTATAACCATCCCGATAGGAGCTCTCTCAAACAAAAGACGGAATTGCTCTTCGCTTTGTCTCAGCTTATGCTCGGCCAGCCTTCTCTGGTTTACTTCGAGGTTAAGCTCGCCGATTTTATCCTTAACAACAGTTTTAAGTTCTTTATTCAATGATGAAACCTGGCTATTAGCTTTATCCAGAGTATATACCAGGAAGTTGATTGAAGAAGCTATTATTCCAAGTTCATTATTGGTGTTAACTCTTGCACGGATATCAAAATTTCCTCCTGCAATTCCCTGAGCCGCAAGAGCAATCTTGTTCAAAGGACGTATGAGAAAAATCCTGCTTAAAATAAATAAGACCAGGAATCCGAGCAGCATAATACCGCCGACCGCAGGAATTACAATATTATTTTTCTGCTGAAGATAATTTTCTATAAATATACCGTTTAATCCAAGGTAGACTGTATAATCTCTATTTAAATAATGTACCCTCGCTTTAATTTTATAAAGGGATGCATCATAGTCGTATGTTCCTCCCCAGGCAGAGGTAAGAAACTCATTATTTACAGCCTGAGTATAATTATAAGCATTCAGAACTTCATTGGAATCTTTTGCAAGAACACAATAGCTTATATGATAATCCCTGACGTAGGATGGAAACATGTCACCGTGACTTTTTGTAGAATCGGCTGGAAGCAGACCGTATTCGATAATATCTTCAGAAAGAATCTGTGATTTTAACCGGGTTTCCTCAAGCTGCTGAGATTCGTACTGCTTCATAAAAAAGATATAAAGTCCGAATCCCAGACCTGTAAATAAAAGGAAGATGGTTAAGTTAACCAGAAAGCCAAGTTTCAATCCTTCAGTTTTTGTTTTTTCTTTGTGAGATATTTTTAATTTCAATTTTCTAACCAGCCCTTAATAATTCTATTGTCTCAGTTTCAACATTTATGCCATTGGTATTAGGGGATTTTTAGACAAAATCAAATGAAGCAGGGTGATTCATTATGAGAAATGAGCTTCAAAAAATGAAGGGAATCAGAGACACTGTATAGTTACTTTAAAAGCAACATCTTGCCGGAATCCTGAAAATCCCCTGCCCAAAGAGTGTAAAAGTATACTCCGCTTGAAAGATCGCGGGGGTTAAAGTTAACCTTGTGATCACCCGAGCGTTGTAAACTCTGTACAAGTGTCTGCACTTCCTGTCCCAGTGAATTGTATACTTTTAAGGTAACGAAAGATTCTTTAGGGATTGAATACCTTATTACTGTAGAAGGATTGAATGGATTCGGATAATTTGGATATAATGCAAAATTATCGGGCGGATTATTCCGTGCTTCTGTTGTGCCTAACAAAGTCAGATCGATCACAGACGACCATATCTGGTATACACCTGAATAATCAGCCATCCAGAATGCATTCAGATGAGCATCATCAGAGAGAAGTGCAATATGATCTCCCTGGTAACCGGATGTTCCCCCCGATATCGGTTTGGGCTTAAAAGTGGAATTCTTTATTGCATATTCATTCCAGTTATCTCCTCCATTAGTCGAACGTGCAATGACCACTGCAGCGGAATCGGACGTAGTATTTCTATCATCATAATAAATTATATTCAGTTTTCCGGATTCATCAACATCCAGAAAGGGAAAATACTGTATTTTACCATTATTAACGAGGTCCTGATTCACACGGATTCCCTGCGACCAGCTGGCACCGTTATCTGTTGAGCGATGAAGGATAATATCAGGATCGCTTCCTGCGGGGGAGTTATTTTTTTCAGTAGTAACAATATAAAGCCAGCCGTCCCTTGCACCACCGCTTCTATCCATTTCAATCTGAGGTATACTATTTACCCTTATATTATTTTTCTCTGCAAGCAGTCCAGCAATTCCATTCATATCAATTATGTTCTGATTAACATTCCAGCTTGTTCCGCCGTCGGTCGATCTGGCAAACCCGATATAATCTTCCACAAAAGAAGAGCCTGATGTTACTCCTGCCCAGCAGAGATAAACAGTTCCATCTGTACCTGTTACAATAGAGGATCCTGTACTTCTTGTAGGGGGATTTGGATTAACCTGCAAAGGCTGGGTCCAGCTATCGGCATCATTTGTTGAATAGGAAGTTTGAACTGAAACATTAACATAATCAACCCAGGCGAGGTAGAGTCTTCCGTGGTAATTACTCTGGGCGGAATGATCCACTGCAAGCGTACCTTTATCTTCAATAAGATTACTTGTAATTGTTTTAGCTGACGTCCATGATTCACCCATATCATCCGAATAATTTGTAAACATTCCCGGGAAAAGATTACCAATGTGTGACAGTATCAGCCTGTTATTATCAGATATGACAACCCCGGGATCACCGCCATGATTTACGATTGACGGACCAGTACAAGTATCATTTCCTGCCCAGGTATATCCGCCATCCGTGGAAGTATATACTCCCTCGCTCCTGAACCCGTTACTCACATTAATTGTCACTGCGCTTGCGAATATAATTGAGCTGTTTTGAGGATGGACAGTTGCTACAGGTTCGGTCTGCGTCATTGAGCCGGGATATATCCTGAACTTCGGCACATCCAGCAGAGTCTGGGAGAGAACTACAAAATTGAATATTACAAGTAGGACAATAATTCTTTTTAACATCAGGTTTCCTGCTATTATAAATTCATACGGACATTCAGTCCCGAATAAAAACTTCTCGGTTCACCGGGTTCATAATACCGGCCCAAATAATCATTTGTGTTAACGAATCCGATATATCGTTTATCAAAAATATTATTCACACCTGCATAAAGCACAGCACCAAATAAGTCACCCTGGAAAGTAAGCCCGGTCATTATATTCCCGTAAAAGTATGCGGGTGCGGTTTCAGAATTTGCGTCATTGACATACAGTTTACTGATATAATCACAGTCCCACTGCAGCAGACCAGACAGATCATCATTTATTTCGAACTCATAGTTAAATATCAGGTTTACTATCTGCTGAGGCACGGAAGGCTCGTAGTTACCTGTATAATCAACCGCCATATTATCCGCTGAAGGTGTAGTAATAGTGGTTCTATAACTGGTATATTTAAAATCTGTATAAGTATAGTTGACAGTCAATTCAGTTTCTTCAAAAGGTTCAGTCTTCAACCCTATCTCAATTCCATCCCGTCTGGTTTTAGGCGCATTTTTAAACAATGCCTGTTCACTAATAATTACGTAAGGAACTATCTCATCGGATATTAAATAATGGAAATAAGTGATATCAAAAATTATTTTCTTCATAAATTCGGATTCTTCATTTATGAGATTTCCTTTTATACCGAATTCGAAGTTGAGAGACCGCTGAGGATCAAGCTCGGGGTTTAGCGTATACATATTGGGAATAGCAGACCTTATATCCAGCTCACTGAGAGCGGGGAAATCATAACTTACGCCATATGATGTATACAATGCAAGATCAGGAAAAAGTTTATAGTTAATTCCTATTTTAGGAGTGAGACCGGTAAAGACAAGTGTGGAATCAGTACGGCCATACGGTTGGAAAGTATCTTTCTTATAGCTGCTGATATCGTACCTGCCCGACAGAAAAAGTCCCAGGTTCTCAAGCAGATCGATATGATCAAGGAAATAAAAGCCAACGCTGCTGACGCTTGCATCGTACGAATCCTTAACAGAGATATCGCGGTTTCCTGCGATGTTATCAAAAGCGTTTATTGGTCCGCTCAGATACGCAAAATCAAAACCGGCAGTAATACTATTCTTAAAATTCAGGATATGCCCGCGGTTTGTATATCGGGTTAAAGTTCCGACTGAGTATTGAGTAGAGATGGTATAAGCTTCATTGTCAACCCTGGTCAATTCCTTGATCCCGCCGTAGGCTGAGATCTCAATTTCATTTTCCTCCGGTGCGCCGAAACCTGTCCTGTATTTTAAAGCCATCCGTCCTTTGTTTGTTATTTTCCTGAAATCCTGGGCGACAGCGAGAGGACTTGCCATATTACGTTCGGCATTATATTCCTCTTTTGTCAATGGTCCGGGAAGCTGATTAAACCCATCGACATAATCACCAAGCAGGGTTATGCTCGATCTTGGTCCAAGGTACCCTTCGTAAACCGCATTAAGCAGGTGCTGATATTCGCTGCTGTGCTTCCGGTAACCATCCAGGTTGCGGTAATAGTATGAAAGGAACAGCCTGTTCCCGCTGTTCTTTATACCAGCCTTAAATCCATTCTGTCTGAAACCAAACTGGCCAACCTGGTTATATGTGGCAGCATAATCCTCACTGAAATAATAATCAGATTTGAAGTCTATTACTCCACCCGGAGCATTAGCATAGAGCGAGGAAAGATTTCCCTTCACTACTTCGACACCGGCAAGTGAAGTAAGATCAATTGCATCAATCACTGTTTCGCCATCAGGATCAGATATCGGGATCCCGTCCTGCAGAATCCTTATGCCTCTTATACCGGTGTTTGATCTTGTTCCGAATCCCCTTATCGACACTCTAAGATCCTGGCTGCCATACCTGGACTGTAAAAAAAGTCCGGGTACATCAGCGAGTACATTTTTAGCGGAAACTTTCTTTCCATAAGAGAGTTCCTTTTTTTCAACGCTGAAAACAGAATATGGTATATCTATAATTCTTTCTTTTGCACGGGTGCCGACTACCGTAACTTCTTCGAGTCCATATTCGAGAGTGTCAGCTTTCTCAGATTTATTTTCTTGTTCTCCGGTTTTTTTGTTTTCCTGTGAAAAGATTTGTTCCGGGATTAAAAGGGTCAAAAACAAGCAGGAAATAAGAACTGTAAATAGAGGGTTCATAAGCAGCATATGGTTAATTGAAAAATTCAATAACTAAAAATAAAGAATATTATTGAAAATAATTAACCATAATACCTGGGTCTTTTATTTGAGGAGTTCCTGCATTCGTCAGAACAACAATAATCATATTTAACTTTGCAATCATGACAGCAGACAAATAGTTTGTCGCATAATTGATTGTGGCAATTAATATAATATGAAGTGGGCTTACTGCAGAAATAGCAATGGGTAATATGCTGCAACTCATCTTTCGTATTGGGATTTACAACTCTTCTTTCATCGAAGACGAACATACCGCCTTCCCAGTATGTATCAGGATGTTTCTTAATGAAGTTTACTATGCCGCCTTCGAGCTGGTATACCTCTTTAAAGCCATTTTCCACAAGGTATGCAGATGCCTTTTCACAACGAATGCCGCCAGTGCAGTATGTTACTATTGTTTTATCTTTCTGATCCTTCAATTCTTCCGCTACTTTTTTCCATTCTCTGAAATTTTTCATGGGGGGAGTAAGAGCATTCTTAAATCGGCCAATTTTGCTTTCATACCAGTTGCGGGCATCTATGATTATAAATTCTTTACCCTCTTCATAAAATTCAAGGAGCTGATCAGGCGTCAATCTTTTGCCGCCATTCTTCAGGGAAACATCTTCAAGACCGCTATGAACGATCTCATTTTTCAATCTGACGTGCATTTTGAAAAATGCATGTTCTTCAGCATCATCTTCCTTGAACCACACATCCTTAAATACGGGGAAGCTTTTCAGATGAGATTTATAGTTTTCAATATTTTCTATTGTACCGGAAACAGTTCCATTTATTCCTTCTGCAGCAATAAAAACTCTTCCTTTTATATCATTGTTAAGGCACCACTCCAGGTGGCGGTCAACAATTTCCTGTGGATTTTCAACCTGGACGTACTTATAGAATAATAAAACGCGGTAATTCATCTCTTTTTTCTATTAATTCCTAAAATCGGGATAGAAAATAAGAATTCCACAGATAGATTGAAAGGATAAAAAATCCATTAAATCCAGTTCATTTTCTATAGGGGGATAGGGAAACCACGCGATTATTAGGTAGTAGGAACGTATGTGGGACGTATGTGGAACGTATGTGAGACGTATGTGAGACGTATGTGGAACGGGTTAAGAGAGTATTATGGGGGTGTAAATAATTTTATGCTAATGGTCAATGTTAAGATGAGAGGAGTATGAGATTATATGTTGAATTTTTCAATATAAGCATCAATATCAAATTTTCTTTTAGTTCCATTTCTGTTCATATATCTTATTTTTCCGAAAATTTCTCTTTCAGGCCAGGGACGGTCATGCACTCCCCCTATCGACCATGCACACCCGGCGTAACCATTTGGATCCCTACCGTCCAGTTCATATTTATCATTTAAATAAATTGCGATATTGAGAGCATGTCGGGGAGTGTTTGTCCATTCAAGTATTTTCTTTGCCCAATACATTCTCATATATCCATGCATTTTTCCTGTGGTGATTAATTCTTTTTGTGCAGCATTCCAGAGGTCCTCGTGAGTCAGGGCGTTTTCAAATTGCTCCTTTGTATAGATGAACTCCCGTTTATCTTTTTTATGTTTATTTAAAGAATATACAGACCATTCAGGGAATCCTGCGACCGAATCATAATTCGCATTATAAAAACAAAAATTATCAGAGAGTTCCCTTCGGACAATCAGCTCCTCGAGGAATGATTTTTCCGATGCAGGATTACCGCCATATTTTTTTACTTCCAGAGCGATACGCTGCGCTGATATCTGACCAAAATGCAGATATGGAGACAAATCAGATTGTACATCCGTTAGCGGATCATTCCTTTCTTCAGCATATCTATCAAATTTATTTTCAAGAAATTGTCTGAGCATTTCGAGCGCATTCAGTTCACCAGGACTAATCCAATCGACTGTTTTGACATCGTTATTTACAGTCAGACTTCCATATATGTTTTTCCAGTCTACCGGTAAGGATGAAAATATTTCCTGCTTTTTCATCTGCTTTAATTCCGGAAATTCAGTGAGAAATTCCGGCAAATGTTTATGAATTTTAGGCCGCATTGTATATGCGGCAAACTCCTGTTTAGCCGAAACATACCTGCAGGGAATGATATTATGTGCATCTACTTCATAAAACGGAATATTGATTTTATCACTGACATTCTTTTTCCACTTTCGCTTGATTTTCAAAGGATCAAAGTCAGAGACCAGAATGCTCACATCATTTGATTCGATGAATTCGGGTAATTCATTCTGCGGTTCACCTGCGAGTAGAAAAAAAGGAATATTAAAATCGAGCAAGTTCTTTTTCAGTCTGTTCAAGGCCTTTAAGCATAAAATCATATTGTATAATTGAGGCTTCAAGGAACCCCGGCGCGAGCGTGAATACAACCCCGAGAGGTCTGTTATTTGTAAGCGCAAGGTGCTGAGCGTATAATAAAGCATAATTATCATGTACACGCTGATCCCTGCTCATCCAGTAAATGACAGGGCCATTGGTTTCCATCCCATCCTTCAAAGAAGTGATTCTACGGTGTAAATCATTAATTAAATTTTCCATCCAACCTATAACAAATTGCCAGGGTTTAAAGTTCAGCAGGAAGATTGTTTTTATCGGGATGTTTGCGATGAATGAAGGGGGACTTTCAGAAGTTTCAGATCATCTACCCAGACTTTTCCATTCCCATCGACGACAATGTTCAATTTTACATTGATGGGATTTTCATCTTTACGTAAAAAGAACGGTGTTTGTATAGTTGTCCAGTCTTCAGTGCCTGTTAATGATGATTCAAATCCTCTCGAAAAGAATTCACCCTTATCGGGAAACCGGCACCACATTTCCAGGTAGACATTCCCGTCCACATCCTGAGTTTTAACTTTTGCCTGATAGATCAACCGGGCGTTATCCACATCTACGTCGCCCGTTTCATATAGATTTATAACGGCCGGATGGTCAACGGTGATAACAAGTGAACCATTCCCATCGGAGGAAACGTTTTTATCGAAAACAATATTTGATTTACTTATTACGTCGTTTTTGTTCACAGGATACTCTTTGATCAGCTCCCCGTTTATTTTCTCTTTACTGCAGCCTTCCGAAAGGATCAAAGGAAGAGTCACCAAGCAAACAGCATAGATAATATATTTCATATTTATTTCCGGATGACTTCTGTTATTTAAAATACATATGATATTGTTTCTTATTCATAGTCAATCCAAAAGAACTTAATCAGGCAGTCTAAGGGAGATGCCCGCATTGAAGAAATAATCTCCCGCCGGATGAGTCAGGTCGATACCAGCAGAAGGGTCAAACTGCTTATTATGAGCATGTATATAAAGCCTGCATCAGTGTTAAACCGGGAACCGGCATATTCAGTTATTTCTCCTGATATATATTAGTTCCTTTACTTCATACCGGATAATTTTGTGATGCCGGTTAAGATAGGATTTACTGATTAAAACAGGGGTGACTTCTCACAAGAAAGCTAGTTAGGGAATGATTAGATGACTAAAGAGTATTAACTGATACTGATCTCAATACCAATAGGACAATGATCTGATCCCATCACATCGGGCATTATAAAGGCTGATTTTACATTTCCGCGGAACTCTTCATTAACGAAAAAATAATCGATACGCCAGCCGACGTTTCTTTCCCGGGCGCGGGTTATTACATGCCACCAGGTATATTGTTCAGGACTGTTGTTAAACATACGGAAGGTATCCACATAGCCGCAGCCGCAGAATTTATCCATCCATTCCCTTTCAACAGGCATAAAACCCGATACATTTTCATTTTGTTTTGGATGTGCAAGATCGATTTCTTTATGTGCAGTATTTATATCGCCGCAGATTATGAGGTTTTTACCGGCAGCTCTCAATCCTTCGGCGTATTTAAGAAATGCATCATAGAAATCAAGCTTATATTTCAGTCTTTCAGGAGAAGCCTTTCCATTCGGATAATAGATATTCATTAAAACAAACTCACCAAAATCGGAAACAAGTATTCTGCCTTCACTATCAAACTTCTTTATCCCGAATCCTCTTTTGATTTCAGCCGGCTCTTTTTTAGTATAGAGAGCTACACCGCTGTAGCCTTTCTTTTCCGCGCAGGAAAAATATGATTTATATCCGGGTGGATTTCTGAGACTTTCAATGAGCTGTTCCTCAGAAGCCTTGGTTTCCTGGAGACAAAGGATATCGGGACTTTCCTTTGTTACCCAATCCAGAAAACCTTTTTTATGAACAGCCCTTATTCCGTTTACGTTCCAGGATAATATTTTCAATGAATTCATAATACCAAATAATTATTGTTCGACAGGGATTGCAAGGACCGGGATCCTGACCTTATGCCTGAGTTCGTCAACTGTTGAACCATAAATAATATCTTTCAGCATTTTATGGCCGTGACTTCCGACAATCAGCAGTTCCAGTTCCTCTTTTTTAGATATACGTGCTATTTCATTTTCAGGTTCGCCGCCGCCGATAATCGTATGAGTTTTAATATTATCTTTTTTAAGCTCAACAGCGAAACCCTGAAGATATTCCTCCATTTCCACTGCATTTTTATCCGCCACAAGATCGCCGATAAATCTGCCTGTGGCCGATTCAACACAATGGATCAGGTAAATAACCGGATTCAATGACCTTATCAAAGGCAAAGCTCCCTGCATAATTTCTTTATCTCTCTCAGGTTTACCTTCAAGAGCAATTCCCACTTTTTTATACATCGTCGGGATAGTCCTTTTATTTTCGAAGAACGAAAAAAGAGTCAGCTTTTTGCCGATAACTTTTTCTATTTTTTCTCTCTTGAGATACGGCTCAAAACTTACCCAGAACAATAACACAATCAGAAAGAACAACAAAGGCAGCAGCGTATACCTTGTCAAAAATCCTGCAATTCCCGGGTCATAAAAATTCGTTTCAAGGAAATCATAAACCAGCTTAAAGTTAAGGATTATAATTAATACAGCCGACAGCCATGCAACAATTCTAACAAGATATCTGGACGCAAATTCCTTCATTCTTAATTTGCTGTTTGTAAAATGAAGAAGAGGAATAAGCGCAAATGGAAGCTGGAGGGATAGTATGACCTGGGAAAGAACGAGGAGTTCATCAACAGCACCCGAGCCCGAAATTTTTATGACAATAACTGCGGGAATAATTGCAAGAAGGCGGGTAATAAGTCTTCGCAGCCAGGGCCTGAGTTTAATACCGGTAAAGCCTTCCATCACAATCTGTCCTGCAAAAGTTCCGGTAATTGTGGACGATTGTCCCGCCGCAAGTAATGCTATTCCGAAGGCAATAGGGGCAAAATTATTTCCCAGCAAAGGGGAAAGGAGTGCGTGTGCATCTATAATTGAAGCAATTTCAGAGTGCCCCGTTGTAAAGAAGACTGCAGCGGCAAGTATAAGAATAGAAGCATTTACCAGGAAAGCGGCATTTAATGCAACCACAGAATCGATCAGATTAAATTTATTTGCCTCTTTCAGGCCTACATTTGTTCTCTCGATACTCCGCGACTGAACGAGTGCTGAATGAAGGTAGAGGTTATGAGGCATGACGGTAGCGCCGATTATTCCCAGCGAGATGAACAAAGCTTCACCATTTAATGCACCGGGAATAAATCCACTTGCAATACCTGCGATATCAGGCTGCGACAGGAACATTTCAAAAGCAAAACAAATTCCTATTGTAGCCACCAGGGCAAGAATAAAAGCCTCCATTTTACGTATACCGAAAGACATCAGCACCATCAGGATCAAAACATCAAAAGCAGTTATTACCACGCCCCATAATAGAGGGATATTAAAAAGAAGATACATTCCCACTGCCGAACCAAGCACTTCTGCAAGATCTGTTGCAGCTATAGCTATTTCGGTTAATATCCATAAAACATAATTTACTCCTTTAGGATAATGATCGCGGCACATCTGCGCAAGGTCTCTCCCGGTTACAATTCCAAGTCTTGCCGACAATGTCTGAAATACAATGGCCATAACATTCGCAAGGAGTATCACCCATATCAGCGAATATCCGAACTTAGCTCCGCCTGCAAGGTCCGTTGCCCAGTTGCCCGGATCCATATATCCGACAGAAACCATGAATGCCGGACCGGTAAAGAAAAGCAGTCTTTTCCAAAAGCTGGTTGTTGGTTTTATTTTAACCGATGAATGTACTTCAGAAAGAGATTTATCCATAAAAGTTCAAATCATTCTTACCTGTTATTTCTTAACCACTTCAACAAAAACATTTTCAGCAAGCTTGCGGCTGATATTCCGGTCTTTTTTCCCTACCTGAATCAGCATTGACTTATCAAAATTTCTCACTGTTTTCATTTCAATTAATTCATTCAGATTTATTCCTATTTCAGCTATATAAACGAGGAAGCCCTCATCAAAATCGTTCACCCTTACCACTTTGCCTTTTTCACCTTCTTTAAGCAAAGTAAGCGGAATGTTCTTTTTCAGCTTAGGAACTTTACCTTCCTTTGAAGGAATAGGATCGCCGTGAGGATCATACTCGGGGAATTCCAGCATTTCCTCCATGCGGTTTATTAGTTCATCTGAAGACGAATGTTCTAATCTATGAGCCTCATCATGCACCTTATCCCATGGCATACCGACAACCTGGTTCAAAAACACCTCCCATATCCTATGGCGCCTGACCATATTCCTGGCATAGGCTCTGCCTTTTTCAGTAAGCGTTACACTTTTGTATTTTTCATAATTCACATACTCTTCACGGGAAAGCTTTCGAAGCATATCAGTAACCGCAGCATTGGAAATACCAAGCTTTTCGGCAATAATATTCGGTTTTATTTTACCTGATTCATCCCGGTACTTATAAATAGCACTCAGGTAGTCCTCTATGGATATGTTTGCCATAAGTTGAGAATTTAAGTAATTATGGAAATAAATTTAAGGAAGCTTAAATTTAAAAGCAAGTTCGCTTATCCTTAATGGAACGCTGATTAATCAGATTCAAAGGATAAAAATCTATGATCTTCTCTACAGTCTCAAATCATTCAAATAAAAGAAAAAACCGAAAGATTTGGGGAAGATGAAATTAAATTCGCCGAATCCATCTCCTAGTGACAGATTGCTTTAACTTTCGCGGAGTCTGACTAATTTACGATTCAGAAAATTCGATTCGAATATTCTCGGCACCGATAATTTCATCCAGGATTAATGGCTCTGAATTATCTTTGAAATGATACCTTATTTTTGAGGGTTCCACAACTAACTCAAAATTTTTTACAATCTCATTCTTTGTTGAAAAGACGTAGACCTTAGTTTTTGATTCATATTTAAGGATTTTTATCATATACTCCCTTGCCTCGTCGGTGAAAGTCTCACTCATCATTCTTGGACTTAAATTTTTTGATTCACTGTCTGCAGCTAATCTTTTTTTATTTATCCTGGGTTCGCGAATTCCCTTTAACGGATAAAGATATATCTCGTTCAGGAGGGAATAAGCAGGTATTTTGTTTGCTAATTTTTCCTTCAGATCTCTTCCAGATTTTCTGTTTTGGCTAACCTTCAATTTCTGATAGAAATTAATAGTTTCAGTTAATGTCTTGTCCTGTTCAATTAACTTTTTCTTACTAACTTCAAGGCTATCAGGAAAAAAAGCGTAGTTAAATATATCCTGTTCTTCGATTGACATATCCTGATTACTTTTACTTATTTATTAAAATAATACCATTAAAATTCTGATTTTTGGAAAATCATCTGTGAAAATTAATACTTCTAGCTGCCGGACAATTTCTTTCTTTAAGATCTTAAACAAGTACTCAAATATATTCTGGTATTTCAATTTATAATCATCAAAGATCAAAGACGGGAATTCTTTTACAAGGTATGTATGTAAACCAGTATTTATTCCGCCATCCCTTAAATCGACAGTGATTTTTTCCAGCGCTTCCCTGATAGCTAAAGATTCATCTTCATCTAATTTATTTTTCTTTAAGTAACTGTTTTCCAATTTATTAAATGTAATTTGTTTCGCTTTATTCATTACACTTTTTATGTCTATACTATCGTTATCTCCGAGCCGATTACATACTTCGAATTCAGAAGAATAGGTCTTCTTTATTTTTATAACCAGAGCGTTCAGAGGGATTGCCGCTACGTTATCAGTGTTGTTTTTAATATGGTTGAATATATTCCTCAGCATAATTTCCGGATCCTTGAAGAGCTGCAGCGGCAAATCAAAAATAAATTGATTTTCCGGTAATGGTCCATGACCAACAGTTTCATTTTCAATTATATATTTTGTGCCGAGCACTTGTTTCCTAATAAACCCCTGTTTTTCAATCAAATAACACACTGAGTGCAGAATTTTTGAGAAAAAGGGATCAGAATCTTTCAATAATCCGGATACATATTTTTCAGTGCTTTTAGCAACGATCCGGTTTACAAAAAAGTAAGCCTGCTCTTCGGTTTCAACCTGAGGTTCCCAAGTCTGAAAAGCCTTTTTTATTCTTACAAAAGTTCCTGTATCGTCCCTCTCAAACAGCGGAGCGATTGCATCAATTGCCATTTCATTAAAAGTGACATCTTCACCGAGTAAGATATGGTTTAAATTTTTATATCTGTATTTAAGGTAAGTAAATGCGAAATTCTGAGTTAATTCAATAAGCTGGTTCAATCCCCTTCGATCTATGGTCTGGTTACAAACAGTTTGAAGTATATCTAATAACTGTGCTGAGTTTTTCATTTAGCTAAATCTACAAAAAATCTTCAAAATTATTAGCAGGAATTTTCCGAAAGGATTTCCATTTAAAGTATTATAACAATTGTAAATTAAAATTCTAAACAAAGGAGAAAATATGAAGATTGTATCAATAATAGTATTACTAATAACATTTTCTATTATTTCTTTTCCACAGCAGACTATTCTGGTTGATGCCGCTACAATCTGGCAAAGTACAGGAATTTCTGTGGGTCAAAATGAAACAGTTCTATTTATAGCTAAAGGAAGCTGGTCATATGCTGGAAATTCATATGACGAATTTGTAGGCCCGGAAGGTACTGAATCGTGGCAATCTAATCCATCTGATTTTTTGGTGCCGGAAGTTAACCATATGAGTTTAGTAGGCAAAATAGGGGAGAACGGAACCCCATTCGGAATTGGCAGTCATAATAAAGTTATTTCTACTGATGGGGGAGAAATTTTCCTCTCAATGAACGATAAACAATCAGGTTTTAGTGATAATTCCGGATATCTTGTCGTTGCCGTTTATACTAACACACTTACTAATTTACGTCAAGGGCAATCTCCCCGGCAAACACCTGATAACAGTTATATTTATCAAAATTATCCAAATCCTTTCAATCCATCCACCTCAATAGATTATGTGGTTTCTAAAGCCTCTAAGGTGAAGATCGACATTTACGATATCAATGGACAAATTGTCCGGTCTCTAACAAATGGAATTAAAAATCCGGGTCAATATTCTGAGAAGTGGGACGGTACAAATAATAACGGAAGTATGGCTTCATCCGGTTCATATTTTTATCAGGTACAGATTGGTAATTATATACAAACCAAAAAAATGATCCTCATGAAATAATCACTATCTAAGGCTGTCGTAGTACTTCTACGACAGTCAATTAACTATATTTACCAGTGATTCCCGTTCACCCATTTATTATTCACCATGTAAAGCAACTTATCTTTCTGGATTCTTATATATTCCTTTGTATCAGTATAAGGAGTATTCAGAATTCCGGCAGAAACCAAACTATCTCTCACCATTCTGAATTTATCGGTAACTGAAATATCAAAATCATGTAAATTACTATGCAGACTGTAATGGAAACAACCGATACCGTCAGTCAGTGAAATGAATTTTATGATCCCGTTAATTTTATCATACTTCAAAGTACCCGGTAGCATCCCCGGGGTTCTGGCACCAACATATTTTTCATAATCATTCTTGGATATCCTGATATAAAACAGCAAGTCAGCTTCTTTAAGATTTTTGATCTGATATTCCTTTATTGTCGGCCGAAAGCCATTCATATTCTCCAAAGAGATCCCCCAAATGACACCATCATTATAACCATTATCTGCCCCCGCCCCGATAAATATTTTTTCTCCAGTGTTGTTTTGCTCAATCACCATCCCATCCCAGGTATATCCCGAATTCCACAAAGTTTTATCTATTCTTTTCCCATCCGATACTTTTAATGTAAAAATGGCCGAACTGAATGATGTTTCATTATTAGCATAGCAAATTAAAACCCGGGAATTATAAATTGTTGCAGTGTCGACCAGAAAAACATTGTACAAGGGCTCTAAATTCTCCCGTTCAGAATAAACAGTATCGTGAAAATTATATTCCCAAATTATTTCTCTGTTCTTTCTGTAACATACTACCGTAGCTTTGTCCTGCCTTAAATTTTCAGCATCATTAACCGTCTGTACAAATATAATTTCATTTTGATGGTCATTATCGATGTCGACAATTCTTGCATAATTCTTAAGTAATTCATTGTTGGATAATACAGCCGGTTCGAGATTCACTTTTATATTCCAGAGAACCCTTCCATTTTTATTCTTTACGTAAAGAGCAGTGCCATCTGTGTATAATATTTGAGGATTATCATCAAAATCAAAAGCAAATAATAAAGTAAATAAAAATGTAAGCATAACCACCGTTGCTGCACTTATCCAGTTCTTCGTAATGAATTTTCCTGCTCTAACCGCCAGGTTCCTTTTTTTAATTTCAACAAGATTACGTCTGCTCAAAACATCATTTATATCTTCTATAGGAATAAGTTTCAGTTCTCTGCAGGGATATTTATATTTTAACTCATTAATTTCTTTTGAAACATTATTCTCTTCCGCTTTGGGAAAAACGAAAGTCTTTATATCAGAATAAAAAACAGCTGCTGTTTTTTGTTTTATTATTTCACTACCAATAGCTGTGATTTTCCCGTCTTTTGAAACGGACCCCGTGAATGCAACTTTGGATGAAATAGCTAAAGAATATACAGGGTTATAAAAATTCATCAACTGTTCGATAAATGAAATTGTCAGGGCTGTACCAAGTGAATCCCCTTCATAATATCCTTCCTTCTTTTCAAAGCTTATGATGATTTCGCAATACTTGTAAGGGTTCCTGACGTATTGTTTCAGAATTTCAACAGCCAGTTCCCACGAAGTTTTACATTGATCAATTATTCTACTGTCTATTTCCCTTTCGCTTGGAACAATTATAAACTTATTCTCGAGAGATGATTTGCTTATCCTAACGGTTACGAAATCTATTATGCCGTAAAATCCATCAATATTATCACGATCGATAAGTGGGAAGTAAGCTTTCTGATTAGATGATTCTTCTGTTTTTCTTCCGTTAAGGATTGAAAGTAATTCAATTCGCTGTTCTCCCAGATAGGAAATAATATTGCTTAACACAGCAACATTGGAAGAAAGAATCTCACGGTCCTTGAGTTCATTCAGGTGGGCAATAAGTTTTTCAACAAATGCAGGTTCTGTTCCTGTGACATCAAATTTTGATAATGAAAATAAATAATCTTCGATAAATTCTTTAAGGAAGGCATCTTCGATCATTCCATCATTATATTTAAGAATCCCTGAAAAATAATTATAAAACTGAAATACTCTGAGAGTTGATGAGGAAGTTTTTAGTGTTTTTCCAATCAGTTCAGCTCGCTGGGCTTCCAGAGCAAAATAGTCATGCGGCATCCCGAAACAACTTTCCAATAAAAAGTTAGAGCGAAAATAATTTTATTTAATAAATTTATATATAATTTGCGTAACATTCATTATTAATTCCCAACTTACAAGCCGCTGTTATGTTAAAATTCCACAATATTTCATAAAGAAACCCGGAAATCCTTTTTCGCTCTTCAGGTGAGAATATTTTTTGTTTTGAATGGAGAGCAGGAGGCTTTATCCGAAAAATAGAATGCCGGAAAGGTTTGTCTTTCCGGCATAAAATTCTCAAAAACGCATATGGACTTTAGCTCATAAGCATACCTGATACCTGGTTTGCTACTTTCTGATTATACTCGCTGGCCAGACGTTTATGATTAACGATATCGACGATGGTACCTATCAAACAAAGACCGCCTGTAAAAAGATAAAGAAGTCCCATTCCCATCTGATCAATAACAAATCTTTGAACTCCCGAAACCCCCAGGAAACCGATCAGGGTAAGCAGCAGAATAGTCTGGGGATCTTTTCGTCTGGAATTATAGATATTTGCAAACTGCCTGATCTGATCATCGCTGAAATCTTTTACCATCCCCTGAATATAGTTCAATTCTTCCGGTTCAAGGTTAGGCATTAGTTGTAAAAGATTGATCATATTTGTACTCCATCTTTGGTGAGAAAAATGTTTTTTGATTTTCAAATGAATTTCTTAAGAGTTCATAGATCCTACGGACCAGAACTGCAAACGCTATAATTCCCAGGGGGTGTGCATTCAGCGACTGTTCAATCTGAAGATGTAAAAAGTAGTGAATAGATCTTCCCAAACCGCAGCCGGGACAAAAATCAATACCCAGATTCCTGAAGGGACAAACGGTAAAGTGAGAGGAATTATCAACATTTAAGAAGGCGAGCACCAGGATTCCTGAAATCCAGATTAATGCTTCAAGATTAACTATTCGGAAAAACCTGAAAAAATAATTTTTCATTTAGGATTAACATAAGAGATTCAGGAGGTAAGTTCAATAAAATTGTGTTAAACGGCAGATTCCCGCTGAAGGAAGTCATTCAAAGCGGTGACTGTATTAATATAGAAGACATCATCGAATTTTGTAAGGATTTCTGCATGACCATTGAGCTCAGCTCTTCCGCCAACTACTATTTTTTGCGATGGAAAATTACTCTTGATTTCCCGTACTACATCTAAAAGCTTCATGACGTTTATGTAAAAACTAAACGAAAGTCCTACTATATCCGGTTTTTTTAAATCAACGTACTTCAGAATTTCCTTTGTGGGTGTGGATGCGCCGAGAAAATAAGTTTCCCACCCATTTAGAACAAATACATCGGCAGCCATCCTTGCCCCAAGTTTATGGTATTCTTTATTTATGCAGGAGATCAGTGCTTTTTTGCTGATTTGTTTCTCAGGGATAATCTTTGAAGAACAATAATAAAGCAGATCTTCCGTAATCTGCGTCCCGAGATGTTCGTCCCCTATTGAAAGTTTATTCTGATCCCACATTTTACCAACCTGGTAGAGGGATTTCTGAAAAAGAGAGGTATAAATTTCAATTATATCTGTTTTTTCCTGAAGGAGTTTGTCGACTATTGAACGACACCTGTTTTTGTCTCCTTCAAGCAAGCCATTAAAATAATCAAGGTAATATACTTCTCTAATCATAATTCACCTGTTTATAAACAAAACCAATTTAAGGTCTTTAAAGTTCAAATGAAAAATAATAATAATTTTCAAATTGTGGGGAGTGCTGAAGCGGAGCATATGAAAGGGGACCCAGATTAGACAGATTAAATAGATTTCCGCTGATGGTTTTTTTGGCTAAAGCCCTTTGTTTTCCGGTTTTACTATTCCCACGACTTAAAGAGGCTGTGTGAAAATCAAACTTGGGGAACAATTCAGCTTACTGAATGCAGAAAAATGTAAGTTTCTTTAAGGCTCGAGTGAGCGAAACGGTCCGGCAGCTGCCGGATCGCTTTACATTTTCACACAGCCTCTAAAAGTCGTGGCAAGTCAGTTTTCTCAATTCTAATCTGGTGAGTCACTTTGTTCTAAACTATAATTGATTTTGGAAGGAAATCCAGTTATTTTTGAAGGCAATGTCCAGATATAATGGACATTGAATACAAATAATGAGCATTTTTGAACATATCAGGCAAAATATTGATCAGGAAGTATTTACCTATACTCAGCTTCTTGATCTTTTAAAGGACTATAAAAAACCACGGGACGTGATCAGTGCCCTGTTAAAGAAAGGGTATATTATACGTATAAGGAAGGGGCTTTATATTTTCGATGCTTTATGGCAAAAAAAGAAAGTTAATCCTGAAATCTTAGCCAGCCTTATTTATGGACCTTCAATCATAAGTTCTGATTATGCACTTTCTATCTACGGCTTAATCCCTGAAGAAGTAACAACCATTACCTCAATAACGACCGGCAGATCCCGTGTTTATGAAACTCCTGTCGGAAGATTCACATATGAACATATTAACTTAAAACGTTTTTCATATGGTGCAACAATTCAAAAAACAGATGCCGGCAGCTGGTTTATTTCCAAACCGTTAAAAGCATTAGCTGATAAAGTATGGCTGGATAAACGATTTAATCCTACATCTCCATCTTCATACGAGGAATATCTATTTGATGATCTTCGTATTGATGAAACGATTTTACAAGGAATACCTGGTAATCTTGACGAAATGCTAAAAATGAATAAGGTATATTCTGCACGAAAAATAACATGGCTGACTAAATTTTTGACAGAAAAGTTTTTTCCTGATCATAAGTCATAAATTAAAATGAATGATTTAATAAAACAGATGCTTCCTTCTAAACTGCCTTCCTCCGAAGCAGGTTTACTAAGAGTTTTGCGTGAGTTACTCCAATCGATTTCATTGCTAGGCCTGTGGCGGGCAAAATTCTTTGAGCATACAGCTTTTTACGGAGGGACAGCACTTCGAATTCTGTACGGTCTGGACCGTTTTTCTGAAGATTTAGAGTTCTCACTTTTAAAAGCTTCTGCAAATTTCAAATTTGAAAAATATCGTACAATATTAATAAAAGAACTTGAATCATTCGGTTTTGATGTAAGTTTTGAAATAAAGGTAAAAACTTCTAAAACCTTCATCAACTCTGCCTTTTTAAAAGCCAATACCTACAATCAGCTAATGACTATACGAGCTCCGGAGAATATTATTTCAGATGTAGATAAAAACGCAATTGTAAAAATTAAATTCGAAGTCGACACAAATCCGCCGCCTGGTTTTGATACAGAAATGAAGTATGTCTTTTTGCCTCTGCAGTTCGCTGTGCGGTCATATACATTACCATCACTTTTTGCAGGCAAAATGCATGCAGTACTCTGCAGAAGCTGGAAAAGCCGTGTAAAAGGGCGTGATTGGTATGATTTAATATGGTATGTATCTCATCATCCCGAACTAAACCTTATGCATCTCGAATCAAGAATGAGACAATCGGGTCATTATACAGCAAATGAATCTCTTACAAAAAAAATTATGCTAAAGATGCTTAATGAGGCTATTGACAGATTAGATGTCGATTTAGCACGCAAAGAAGTGGCTTCATTTGTAAATGAACCCCGCTCATTGGAAATATGGTCTAAAGATTTTTTCCGAGCTGCCTCCGAAAAAATTATAGCTGAGTAAATTTCCACTAACCTTCTCAAATTTTCAGACCTCATAAAATATCTTGACCAAGGAAATCGTAGCGAAGCGAAGATCCCGATTTTAGCGGACAAAAACCTGACTGAGGATACCTTAAAGTCATCAGCATAGCGTAGGTTTAGGCCATATTCTTCACGTATGCGGGGTTTTTTTTAACGGGACGAGGAATTGTCTGCCTTAGCACAAAATACGTGCTCTGATGAATTAATCTTACCTTTTACAGTGTTAAAGATATTACACGAAATTAAATCACAGACTCAGCATATCCTTAAATTTAATTGCCTGTCTTCTTGAGACTTCAATTTTATTTCCGCCTTTCAATTTCACGAGGAGGCCGCCGTTGAGCCAGGGTTCGATGCTTTCGATCCATTTAAGGTTAACGATATGTTTCCTGTTTGCGCGGAAGAAGGCTTTATTGTCGAGCCGTTCGTCCAGGTAATTAAGGGTTCTAAGGATTAAAGGCTTGTTATCTTCAAAGTACAATCTGACGTAGTTTCCCTCGGATTCAAACAAACGCACTGTGGAAAGCTTCACGAACCAGCACCTGTCGCCGTCTTTCACAAATACCTGGTCGCTTTCCGTAAGTACAGGTGTATCATCCGCCTCAATTTTATCCTTCTTATTTTTTTCGAGCAGCCTCTTAACTGTATCTTCAAGCCGCTGGGGTTCTATAGGTTTGAGAAGGTAATCCATTGCATTATATTCAAAAGCCTTAAGGGCATACTCGTCATACGCAGTAGTAAAGACAACAGTCGGGACACTATCGAGCTCTTCCAGCATTTCAAAACCATTCTTCCCGGGCATCTGGATATCAAGGAAAATAAGTTCAGGATTAAGTTCGGTTATTTTGTTCAGGGCATCTTCTGCATTAACCGCTTCGCCCACTATGTTTATCTCTTTAAAGGGATTTAACAATCTGCGCAGTTCAGTACGCGCGAGCCGTTCGTCATCTACTATTAAAGCTTTCATTTATTTTTCCTCCTGTTGGGATAATAACTTCTGCAATGACTTCATTTTCTGTTTTGTTATTAATATTGAAGAAACCTTTTTCACCATATAAAAGATTTAACCTGTGCTTTGTGTTCTGTATACCGAAACCGGTTGCGTGTTTCAGGTCTTCTTCACTGAAATGCCCGGTATTTGAAATCTGAATATGCAGCCTGGAGTCTTCGACGAATGAATTAACCAGAATATTTCCTCCGCTGGTCTTTTTAGAGATCCCATGCTTGATCCCGTTTTCAACAAGAGTCTGCACCATCATGGGCGGTATCTCAGTCCTTGCTGCTCCGGCTTCCATCTGAATGGAGTAATTCAGTCTCTCTTCAAATCTTATTTTTTCAAGGTCAAGGTAGTCAACCACAGTCTGCATCTCATCTTCCAGCGTAACTGTTTCACTCTTTTCTATTCTTAATGAATAACGGAGAATATTAGAAAGTTTTGTGACGGCTGTTTTAGCAGAGGCCGGATCCTCCTCGATCAAGGCGCGGATACTGTTCAGTGCATTAAACATAAAGTGAGGGTTAAGCTGACTCTTTAAAGTCTTAAGTTCAAAATCCTTAACAGCAGCTTCCCATATCAGTGATTCTATTTCTACTTTTTTATAGTTCTGGAAAAAATGAACCGAGAAATAAATAAGCTGCCATAAAAGTATCACACTGCTCAGGTTAAAGGTCCAAATCAGTGGAGTTGCAGGTTTGAACTCTGACATATCATAAAAACTGCCGGTCATGTTTATCGCGAAAAATAAGCCTGAAAGAATAACACCTATTATAAGACTTGAGAGAAGAACCCCCGGGACAATTTTCTTAAGGGGAAATTCCAGCCACCCGCGTTTCTTTAGTATTAATCTGAGGTAATGGGTTGAAATAAGTCCTATAATGCATATAAAGATGAACAGCAGACTTTTTTGCCATGTGAAAGATTCGAATGAATACATTGCAATAAGGTTAACTGCTGCGTAGAAGGTCCATCCTGCTGCCTGGGAGATCCAGTAGGCTCTATTTCTGCTTTTTCTTGAAATATGCTCTCCGCCTTCTTTTTTAATAACAGGATTAACTATAGAAGCTTTTGTTTTTAAGTCAATATTAGTGCTAAAATCAGTCATAAATATAATCGTAATGTCTATAAAAGAAAATTGCTGCCTACGTTTGAAAATAATCCATACGCTCAATTCAAAATTAGACTTATTGTTTCTGAGGCAGGGTTTTTTTATTACTGCCGGTTTTATAGGATGATGAACGGAGAACCGGATAGATATTTCTGGATAAAAATCAGGAACGGTACGACTATTTTTAAGCCAATTTTAAGAATTCTCTTAGAGATATTTAAGGGTCATAAATTAGGTTTGGAACAAAAAGGAGACTAAAAATGATTGACATACAGCATATTCATCCGATGATAGTACATTTCCCTATTGCACTATTGATAGTGGGATTACTGGCTGATGCAATTGGATTATTTTCTAAAAAGGAATTTTTCTCTAAAGCCGGATTATATCTTTTAATTCTTGGCACCATCGGGGTAATTGCAGCTTACTTTTCAGGTAACCTGGCTGGTGAAGGAGTAACAGAAGCCGGCTCTTTGAAACAGGCACTTGAGTCACATGAGGAAGCTGCAGAGTTGTCTATATGGCTCATGTCAGCCGCGGCCCTTGTAAGAATTGCCTTTATTGCTGTTAAAAGTTATTCAGGAAGTTTAAAGTGGGTCGCTTTTGCCTTATTTTTAATTGGCGTCCTTTCCATTGCACGTACAGGTTATTACGGCGGGGAGCTTGTTTTTAAACATGCAGCAGGAGTTCAGCTTGATCTTGGCTTCGGAGTTCCGGATGCTCAGAACTTAAATATTAATACTGATGATGAGGATTAAACGTAACTGAAATGCGAATTCTGATTATTGAAGATGAAAAGGGAATAGCTAATTTTATCAGGGATGGACTGGTAGAGGAATATTATGCCGTGGACGTTGCCAATGAGGGACGTGAGGGTCTTAAAAATGCGCTTGTGAATGATTATGATCTCCTGCTTGTCGACTGGATGCTGCCTGCCTTAAGCGGAATTGAAATTGTTAAGCAGGTACGCAAAGAAAAACCTGACCTGCCTATCATTTTTCTTACTGCAAAAGATACCGTTCAGGATACTGTGTTCGGATTAGAGACAGGCGCAAACGACTATATTAGAAAACCTTTTCAGTTTGATGAACTTCTGGCCCGCATAAAGGTTCAGCTGCGTCCTAAAAATTCTCAAAGGGGCTTATTAACTCTTTCCGATATAACTTTGAATCCCGACACACACCAGGTTTTTAAGAACGATGAAGAAATTTTACTGACTCAAAAGGAATTCTCCCTGTTTGAATTTCTTTTGAGAAACAAAGGCAGAGTATGCACACGCACTAATATTATCGAACATGTCTGGGATATACATTTTGAGGCTGACACATCTGTAATAGACGTTTATATAAACTTCCTGAGGAAAAAATTGAAGCTTGAAAGTTCTAATGATCTGATACAAACTGTCAGAGGGGTCGGCTATATCGCTCGGGAAGTAAAATGAAACTTAATTTCAGGAACCGTATTGCTACATGGTATCTTGTTGCAACAGCGCTTCTTATAGCAGGCTTATTCTCCGCTATATACATAATTGTTAATAATACTGTTTACTCTCACCTGGATTCTGACCTTGACCTCGAGTTGAATGAAGTTAAAAACAGTATTGTCGATGCAGGCGGGCAGATAATTTTTGCTAATCCTTTTGAATGGAATGAGAGAGAACATGGGCAGATTGAAGTTAACCCGACCTTTGTTCAGGTTTCTGATAAACAGGGTAAAGTAATAAGAAAGACAGGAAATCTTGTCAGTGATTCGCTTGAATTCAGAAACGCTGTAAACAATAAAATTTACTTTGACTCTGAGCTTTCCGGGTCCCCGATAAGACAGGTTCAATATCCTTATTTTGATTCTGATGGCAGTGTTAAGGTCTATTTATCAATAGCTGTTCCGCTCGAAGAGTCGGCACTCGTATTAAGCAACCTTCGTAAAGCCCTGGTGATTTCATTTCCTGCTATCCTGCTTATACTTTTCCTGGTGACAAGATTAATCGCCGGGAAGAGTATCGCCCCCATACATAATGTCATCAATACGGCTAATAAGATCTCAAAAGCAAATATTGCAGAACGGATTTCCCTGCCTCCGCATAACGATGAGATACATGCATTAACCTCAACAATAAATGGACTGTTAAACAGACTTGAAGATGCTCTCTTAAGAGAAAGGCAGTTTACTTCAGATGCTTCACATGAACTCAGGACACCGCTCTCAATAATAAAAGGGACGCTCGAAGTACTTATCCGTAAACCAAGGGAAGTTATACAATACGAAGAAAAGATCAGATACTGCATCTCGGAAACAGACAGAATGACCCGTCTTATTGATCAGCTTCTGCTGCTTGCCCGGTACGATACAGGTAAGGTAAACCCTGTTAAAACTGAGTTCCTGTTTTCTGAAATAATAGAAATGGTGCTTCAGAGATTAGATCCTCTGCTTGAAGATAAAAGGATATCAGTAAATAGAGACATTGATAAAAACCTGATACTAAACGCCGACCCCGGAATGACCGAAATAATCCTTGAAAATATTCTGACAAATGCTATTAAATATTCGGGAAACGAAAGTTCTATTGACATTAAGGCAGTTCGTAATGGAAGCGGCATCCTGTTTTCGGTTAAAGATTACGGGATAGGCATGACAGAACAACAGATAAAAAATATATTTGACAGGTTCTATCGTGCGGATGCATCTAGGAGTTCGGAAGCAGGCGGATTCGGACTCGGGCTTGCTATAAGTAAAAAGCTCTGCGACATTCAGGACATTAAAATAAATGTAGAAAGCGCTCCGGACAAAGGGACAAACTTCAAACTTCATATACCAGTCTGATATTCAGCACACTTTCCTCACTTTTTTAAGCATTTTTTAAGAATTCATTAAGCTTTGTTTTAGAAGCACTCTATTAGGTTTGAACAAGAAATTATTTATTAAAAAAAGGAGAAAAAATGAAAAGCATATTTTCAGTACTGTTATTATTAGTTGTTTCAGCTTTTAGTCTGAATTTTACACCGGATAAAAAAGCTGATATGGAAACGATCAATAACCTCAAATCTGCAATAACCGGAGAAACAACTGCCAGCGCTAAATATTCGGCTTACGCTGAGAAAGCAAGACAGGAGGGATATAAAAACATAGCATTATTGTTTGAAGCTGCTTCAAAATCTGAAAGCATACATGCCGGAAACCACAGAGCTGCTCTTTCACAATTAGGTGAGACAATGGGCGAAGTTAAACCTGAATATGATGTAAAAACCACAAAAGAGAACCTGCAGGACGCCATAAATGGAGAATCATATGAAGTTGCAACAATGTACCCTGAGTTTATAAAGACAGCAAATGACGGCAAAGTTAACATAGCCCTGATATCTTTTAATTATGCATACCAGACAGAAAAGAAGCATAAAGATTTCTACAAGGAGGCCCTCGATAAACTCAATAACAACCAGGAAAATACACTTGCCTCTGTATATTACGTTTGTTCAACCTGCGGAAATACTTATGCGGCTACTGCTCCCCAGAGATGCGGAATATCTATGACTCCGAGTGAAAGATTTTATAAGATCAACTAGTATTTAAGGCACAGTATCTTTGCTGTCAGCTCCCTCACTAAAGCAGGATACTATCCAACAAAAAAGCCCGGTCATTAGCCGGGCTTTTACTTTTTTATGAGCTTATTAAAGATTTACTATATCGTTATAAATAATAAATGCCATCAGAAGTAAGAGAATGACGAAGCCGGTATTCTGGATTGCAACCTTCACCTTGATTGGAATTTCATGTTTGGTGATTCCTTCAATCAGAATAATTATAAGATGGCCTCCATCCAGTACCGGGAAAGGCATAATATTTATTATTGCAAGACTGAGGCTCAGCAGTGCGAGGAAGAAGAGGAAGCCAGGAGCCCGATATCGGCTGACTTTGCGGCAAGTTGTGCAAACCTTAAAACATCATCACTGTTCTCCGGTAGACCAAATTCCGGTACACCAGTTATATATATATTCAATAATTATTCTTGTCTTTAAGGGTACCTTTCTCTAAGTTAACATTAGTTCTTATTCCGGGGATTCTATAAGGTGATAATTCATTTAGAAGGGAGATTCCTATGAAAGCATTAATTCTACTCTTAATCCTGCTGAATACAGTCATATCTGCACAGTATTCAGACACTACCCATACAGTGCCCGTTCAGTACAGAAGAGGAATTCCACTACAGGAAGGTTATCAATCATACAGTGAAAAATATGCAGGTAAAAATCTCTTCGAAGAAAAAAGAAGATTATTCCCTCTTGAAAGCACAGGTGTATGGACAGAGTTAAACCCCAAAGTACCGAGGGTTGACTACCTGGGTATTCATTTTATAAACCCTGATACAGGCTGGGCAGTCGGCAACCTTGGCACAATTATAAAGTCAACTAACGGAGGGATAGACTGGATAACCGAAGAAACCAACACTACCACACCGATATTAAAGGTAAATTCTTATGACGGACAGACGGTAATCGCATCAGGATTTAATGGAATGATTCTTCGTTCAACTGATAGCGGAGAAAGCTGGACTCAAATAATAAGCGGAGTAACAGGAGACCTCTGGGGACTACAGATGATAAATGAAAGTCTCGGCTGGGCTTGCGGAACCGGAGAACTCGCTGGTAAAGACAACTGACGGAGGACAAACCTGGACAAGAATATTTACTCCCGGCTATACCTCTGATTACTGGTGGATTGATTTCCTTAATGAAGACTATGGGTTTATTGCAGCAAACGGAAAAGTAATAAGGACAACAGATGGCGGAAATACCTGGGATATAATACAGGCAGGAGATAACCAGGCATTATTTAGTATAGATCTAATCGATAGTCTGCATATTGCTGCTGCAGGATATGGTGGGACAAATTATTCAGCTAAGAATATTTACAGCAGCAATGGAGGAAATAACTGGGTAGAAGGGCAATCACTTACAAATCACGAGATTAACTGCATAAAATACATCAGCCCAGATATAGGATATATGACAATGAGTGAAATCGGGATGTATAAAACAACTAACCGGGGTCAGGAATGGATAGGAATTGAGAGCATTGGGAATATAGGAGAATTTGATTTTCAATTGTTCTCAGAAGTAAATATCGGGTATTCAGCAGGAACAGGGTTAAAAATTTCCAGGACTGCAGGAAATCTGGAGAACTGGCATAAAATTATAATCAACGATGATTTTACTGATGTGTTTTTTACAAGTGAGCAAAAAGGATTTGTATTAAGGCAAGGGACTTATGGAATGTTATTCCGGACAATGAATGGAGGAATGAGCTGGGATACTATTCCCGGAGTGCCGGGTGGTGGTTGTATAACATTCACCGACAGTCTCACCGGGTATATTGGTACAACAACTAGTAAGATTTATAAAACTACAGATGGCGGAGAAAACTGGTATGAGACAAACGGAATAACCAATACAATCTCAAAAATATTTTTTATTGACTCACAAACAGGCTGGGCAGCAGGAGGACCTAGAATATTTAAGACAACTGATGGAGGTGAGAATTGGGTTGAGCAGTTAGATGATATAGTGGCATATTTCTATAGTATATTTTTTGTTGATTCTCTAAATGGCTGGGCAGTTTCCCCTACTTATAATGGTATTTATAGTACATTTGATGGTGGTATAAGCTGGATTGAAAGAACAGATATTCCAATATATGAAGCAAATGATATTTATTTTTCTGATTCAATTAACGGTTGGATAATTTCTGCTAATGAACTTTACCGGACACTTGATAGTGGGAATTCTTGGTTTTTAGATCCTCAGATTTATACATATACCACTCATTTTGAAACAATTTCGAAAAATCATTTTATTATAACAGGTACAAATATCTATGAATCAATAGATACCGGACAAGTATGGCAAAACATTACAAATGAGATAGGTGATTATTTTACAAGCTTACAAGCACCTGAAAATTATTTAGCATTTAGCGTTGGTCCTGCTGGTTTAATTTTAAAATATTTGGATACTTCTTATGTGCCCGTTGAATTAAAATCTCTCTCAACAAAAGTAATAAATCAAAATGTCTATCTATATTGGATTACTGCAACAGAAACAAATAATAAAGAATTTGAGGTGGAAAAAGGTCAATGGTTCAGGATCAATGGTAAAATCAGTTGGGAAAAAATAGGATTTGTTGAAGGGAACGGGACAACAACCAAAATAAATCATTATTCATTTATAGATCAAAATGTATTGCCAGGAAAATACATATATCGACTTAAGCAAATTGATTATGACGGTAACTATAAATACAGCAAAGAAATTGAAGTAAATGTAACTGTACCAAGCAAATTTTCACTTGAACAGAATTTCCCAAATCCATTTAACCCTGAAACAAATATAAGCTTTACAATTTCGGAAGAAACTAATGTAAGCATTAAGCTCTACGATATAACAGGGAGAGAAATAAAAGTATTAGTAAACGAAAAAAAACAGCCTGGGTATTATACCATAAAACTTAAAGGAGGTGAATTAAGCTCTGGGGTATACTTCTACAGGCTAATAACGGGCAGCGGATATACTGCTGTTAAAAAACTAATATTATTAAAATAAATAAGAAGGGCCTTTTCTATGAAATACTTTTTTACTGTTTGGTGCATTGCATTACTCTGTCAAAATTCAACAGAAGCTCAAACTCCAACTAATGCTGGTGTACCCGGACCGGAAAATGTTTTAGTTGTATATAAGATTCCAAATCCAAATGATCCAGCAGATACAATATCTCGAGCAGTCAAAGATTATTATAAAGATGCGCGCAATATACCAGCATCAAATATTTGCCCATTAATCCTCCCTGATACTGCCCAAATAACTTTTGGAGAAGAAACACACTCAGTAGGTTTAGCTCAGGTAAGTGATATTATCCGTGATTTTTATCAGGATTCAATTAATGCTACTGTTGGCACTAAGCATTCCTGGAAATATTTTATAAATTATTTGGCAAATCCAATCAAAAATTGGATCACTTCACATAACTTAACATCCGCGATACGGTATATTGTATTATGTAAGGGAGTCCCTTGCAAAATTCAAGCTGCACAAAATGGAGACATTCCGGGTAATGTCTCGGTGGATGGCTTGCTTTGTATGCTGAACACTAATGGAAACGAATATGAAACTTTCTTATATAATATTTTCCCGGGCCATATTACAAATCCTTATTTTGATCCAGATGAATTTTTAACAATGGGTTATCGATTTTTGCCTGATCATTTTACCGAAACCGGGAATAATTACGACATAAAATTATCCTATCTTGTCTCTCACCTGGATGGAATAGATTTACAAAATGTATATAATATTATTGATAGATCGGTAAATGCCGATACAACCGGTGAGAAATGGTGGATAATTGATGATGACCCTGGAAATACCGAAACTGGATATTTATTAAAAACCAAATCAGTATTAGATGACCTGGGCGTTAATTACGACTGGGACTATACTACTGAATGGACAGTAGATAATCATAGGCATAATTATGAACCGGTAATGGGATATGTATCCTGGGGTGTACACGCAAGTACCCCAATGGATAGTACTTACTGGATAGATACTTTGAGTTTTAACTATGCAAATGGTGCGATCGCAACCACCTTTGAAAGTTATAATGGAAATAGCCTCACAACTTTAGTCTGGAGGGCGAAACACGGATTAATTACGCAATTTACAGAAGGTAATCTTGATGGTTCAGGAGGCTCAGGTTTCTCTGCAAATGCCTGGGAACCCGGATTAGGGTTTATTACACAACCCCACATTTATTTCCCTTCTTATGCTGCGGGTTATAACCAGGTAGATGCTGCATATATGGGAACGCAATTATTAGCCTGGGAAAATATTATCCAGGGTGATCCGCTGACAAGAATAGGAGATTTAATTGAAGTGGATACACTTACAGGGATTTTACAGTCAGATTTAGACAATGTCAAAATTATTGTGCCCGCCAACGGAACACTGACTATTCCTGCCGGCACTGACATCAACATCCTACATTTTGGTGGTATAACAGTGTTGGGAAAATTCATTGTGGGGGAAGGTTCAAATATAAGATTATATGATCACGCTTTGCTGGATTTACAAAATGAAACTACCTTAAATAAAGGTACGCACATAACAGGTTATGGCACATCGAAGATTAAAATCTCTAAAACAATGATTGCATCGGGAACTGAAAATGAAAAAATAATCTTCAATCTCCTGGATCCCTCATACATTGAATTTGGCAATATGGACAGTTTAATTTTTAAATATGTCACTTTTAATACATCAGCAAATAAATATATCACAAACGACTATAGGCAGGGCATAATTGATGTAGAAAATTCCACTTTAAGTAATGGTGTCATCAATATTGTAAATTTCGAAACCGTGAATCTCATAAATAGTACGTTTTCAAATTTATTGAGTGGTCTTCTGGTTTCCTCAAATCATTATATCAAAATAATGAATTGTACTTTTTATAATGCAAACAATGGTATTATAGCACAATTTAATTCTCCGAGTGTGAATGTTACAGATTCTTTAATAGTTAAAAGTTGTTATTTCAATGAAATGACTCATATAGGAATAAAATTAGACAATATAGATCCCTTATTCCATTATGTGTTTATTGATTCATCAAACTTTAATCACTGCGATATCGCCATCAGTATGAATGACTTTGATTACTGCAGTCCGACAGTTTCTAATTGCATAATCACAGATTATAAGTCTTATGGTTTAAGTCTTACTAACGGAAGTTCGGTCAATGTGAAGAACAATTCTATAAGTACAAGCAATTCTTCTGCTGAAAATCCTATTGGAATTTATCTCAGCCAGGTAGTTAATCCGTATCTGCTTGAAAATTATATCTCAACAAATCTGTCTAATCCCGGTTCAGGTATTGTATCTGTCTCAAGCAATGGCAATTATCGGCTAAACGAAATTACCGGTTATTATTATGGGGTCGAGCTGGCTAATTCTTCCTCACCGAATCTCGCACAGAATGAGATCCATAACAATAAAAATTACGGTATATATATCAGCACCGGTTCAAACCCCGGATTGAATAAAGGAGTTGCCGGAGGTCTTGCCTATCCGATATCGGGTTATAACAATATATATGAGAACGGAGTGGGAGGAGCATTACTGGGTGATCCGGAAATCTATATAAACAGAGCTAATATCCAGCTGTCCAAAGGCTGCAATACAATTGCAGATGATCGTTACAATCCTCCTAATTATAATCATACATTACTAATTGACGGGATACACGTTCAAAGCAGTATTCTGGCAGACAGCAACTACTGGGGAGATCACCCTCTATACGGACATAACCCTGCTCAGAGGTTCGGCAGCGGGGTCTCATTAAGATATACTCCTTACGATACTGTTCCCTGTACATATTCAGCAGGCGGCTCCGGACTGCTTGTACTTAAAACAACAACAGGCAGTATTGTGGATACACTTTTAGCTGACGGCACTCTTCCAGGCCAGCTCTCGCAAATCGAAAGTGCTTATTCTGATGCAAATTACAATTTCTATTCGGATAATTTCAATTCTGCAGAAATAATTTATAAACAGATAATTGCCGGCTCAGAGGATAGCACCTACAGTCTTGAAGCTTATTCGAAGCTCTATCTTATTAAGAAATATCAGGATGCTAATGCTTCGGGTTATGAAGATTTAAGGGAATATTATTCAGGAAAGTTACCTGCAATTGCTGATTCCGGTATTTTACTTTCCCTGAATAACCTGATTGATATGTGCAATGTCTCGAGGGAGCAGTATGAACAGGCAATCGGCAGCTTTGATCAGACAGCACAGAATAATCCGGGAACAGATATAGCATTATATAATGAAATAAATGCTTTTACAACTGCTTTACTGGTCGATACAACAAATGGGTTGAGTAAATCTGCAGGTAAGTATAAAAGCAGGGATGTCACAGAATATCTTAAAAATGTAAACGATCTGCTTAAGTTAAGAGGAAAAAATGCAGAGGGTAATAAAAACGAACTGATCCCGACAGGATACCTTCTTTATCAGAATTACCCCAATCCATTTAACCCTGTAACAACGATAAAATATGCTATAACGAAAGTGTCGAATGTAGAATTAAAGATATTTAATATACTTGGGCAGGAAGTTAAAACTCTGGTAAATGAAACAAAGAATCCCGGATATTATGAGGTACAGTTTAATGCGGGTAATTTTGCCAGCGGTGTATATTTATACAGGTTGAAAGTAGGTGAATTTATGAAGACCGGCAAGATGATGCTGATCAAATAAAGAATATCTGAATGGAAGTCTAAAAAGTAAGTGATATCTCTGTTTATCCGGATTTCGTCCTAGAGTACATCTAATTAATTTAATCTGGACTCAACATTTCGGGCCAACCGGAGGTTTGGGACAACTATACAAGGCTAATCCTAAGGGTTATTATCATCTCTCCCTGCTCGGAGTGGAAGATATCATTTTTTTATAATAATATTTAGAATTATTTTAATCAAATTTAAATATATTTATATATTAACCTTTCGGGGGAAATATGCGGTTTTTTCATTTCAGATTCTCTTCATTCCTCATTTCTGCTGCCGTTATAATTCTGAGTAT